>JAEZLH010000017.1 GCA_023435895.1 Bacillota bacterium | reverse complement strand
TAAATATGACAGGTGAAGTCTGCCCTTTTTCAAAGGAAAAGTATCCCCTACGATAGCGATCAGACTAATTAGGTTAATTTGTGGCTGATAACTTTACATTCATGCCACTATGAATAATGTGGGATTACTGTAATACCTGATAATAATTATATTTATTAATATATAGCTGCTTAAGTTTGAAATGAGTTGATTTAGTTCTTGTTCATCATTCCTGAATTCAGAAGGTTTCCTAAGTAATTCTCCGGTAGAACTAAGAATTGCAACTGTGCTTTCTGATTTGGATATGTCGATACCAACTGCGATCATGATATTCCTCCTTGGTTTGTTATGATTGGTTCCAAAATCTCAAGTATCTATTCAGGTTTGTTAGTTACGTGGGAGCTTAAGTCCCAACTGAAATTACGTCAGCCAATCAAACTCATCATAACAAAAAAATAAGAATAGAGAATAAAAACTCTACTCTTATATAATACAATCCCAAAATTAACCGGAATAATCAAACAAAAGGCGCCGCACCTTCATGCGACGCCATGTTATGTATCTTATTCTTCAAGTACATAAGGATTAATGCTCATATGCTCTACTGAAATACCGGTTTGATTTTTAACAACATCTTCAATAATTGCAGTTTGTTGTTTGGTTAAGGATTTTGCATTCACTGCCACATCTGCTTTACCATTGTTAATGAAAACTATTGCATTGCTAAAGCCTTTTGCACCCAATAACATCTCTGCTGCTTCTTCTTTATCGGAATTAGAGATAAGCTGAACCATAGTGGTTGTAGCCTGTTTCTTATCAGCTGCAGTTGCCTTTGTGCTGTTGATTATTTCCATTAAATCTGATTTATTCTTTGCTCTGAGTTGCTCTCTTTTTATATTCATGTTTGTGAAATAGTCTGCATCTGCAGTGCTGGCAAGAACTGCTTCACCGGGAGTTCCGTTGTCAGGATCGAGCTCGCCGTTATCTGCTACATTTTGTGAATCCTTACTTCCCAGTTCATTATTGCCGTTTGTATCGTTCTTTGCACTGTCTCCGGTATCCGTATCGGTAATATCGGTATCATCACCGGTAGTATTATTCGTGGTTGCGTCATTGTCTGCATCGTTCGTACCTTTATCTGTTGTAGCTACATCTTTTCCGCCTTTATCGTCTTTTACTTCATTTTGACCACTTACCGGTACTGTTCCATCATTATTCTTTGCATCTCTGGTCGTAAAACTTAAGTATCCTGCAATTACAATCATAATGGCGAGTGCTGTAATTATGATACTATTTTTCTTAAATATATTTTTCATCCTATACCTCCTATTTTAATTCTTGCCATTTTCCATCTTCATTACTTTAATCTTATTCGCAGGTACATTAAATAATGCCTGAGCTGCTTCCATTATTTCCAATTTTACCCCGCTATCGTCTCCGCCCTGTGCACTCACCAGAATCCCTTCTACAGTAGGTTCTATTTTCTGTACTATGTAAGGTACTGATTTCCCATTCCCGTCATCTGCCAGGACGGTGTTCTCTTCTTGTTGACTATGAATATTTGATCTGCTTCCACCCTCCCTGTCACCTTCATTCAAGCTTTCCTGTGTTGAATTCGTATCTTTAAGGGGAACCTGTTCCTCAGAGGATTTTAATGTAATCATAACCTCCACCTGACCGATACCTGATACCTTCTTTAAGATACTCTCAAGCTTATTTTCCATTTCTGTTATATAGGTATTCGAGCTATAGCTTGTCGTATTCTCATCATTTTGCTGAATTGCAGTTTTCTTTGAACTGGGTGAGCTGTCCTCTTTTGGTTTTTTCGTATTAAAGATGCCAGGAAACGATAATAAAATGATTAATATCCCTGCAACAAAAATCATGATCAGTTTTGGTAGGCCTATTTCCTTCAGGGAAATTTTCTTTTTTTCCATGTTATCCTCCCTGTATACTAATATTTATATTACCTTGTTCAATGTTATAGAAGTCTGAGAGTTTATTTTTTATACTAATTTCAAGGGGAGAGGGCAACTCTCTGCTATCCTTCTCTTCCTCTTCACCTAAGTGAATTGGGTCAATTCTTACTTCATCAATAATCAACGTACCTCCGTTTGCTTCACGACTTTCCTCCGTGGTTGCTTTCAAGCTAATCTTTTGTATTTGACCGTAAGTTTTGCTTTCGCTATCCATGTCTAGCCCAATATTGCAATCCTCCAGATTAAGCTTATCCTTTGCAAGTATCTCCTTTATCTGCCCTTTGATTTGTTCCTTATATTCTGTTGTAATTTTTTCGCTTTGATCTGCTTGAACTTGATTGAGTTGATTCTTAAAATCCGAGGTATCCATGGCAAAGCTGTGGGATTCCAGAAAATAATCCAGATTTCCCTGTAGATTTAAAAGCTTTACAAGGGGCGATATAACAATCAGTACAAGAATCAAGCCTGAGGCTATGCTGACGTATTTTTTATAACTTTTATTCCCCAGTAAATTCATAATGATGGTGTTGATCATCATAAATATTACGATGTTTCTAATCCACGAATAAATCTCTGCTTCCATACTTTCCTCCTTTACTTATACGAGGTTGTTACTGCAACAATCGTGATAGAAAGGATAAAGAGCACCGCTCCAACAAAAACTGTCTGCAAAAGCATTCCGGCAGATTTTGCGGTTGCACTGATACATTCAATAAAACGTTTATCCGAAATCGGCTGCAACACCGCGCTTCCAACCCGGTATACCACACTAATCATCAAAAGCTTGATAAAGGGTACTGCACAGATTGTGATAATCACAATTAAACCAGCCACTCCAATGGAATTCTTTAAAAGGACTCCTGCCCCTAATACTGTCTCCGTAACACCACCGATCGCTCCACCAACGCCAGGAATGGAGGCGGAAGCCTTTAACAGCACGGAACGTTTTACCTGCTCTGCTACCGGTACAATCAGTCCTTGTATCACATTAAAGCCAACCACTGCTGCCAGCATGCTCTTCAATAACCAGTTCACAGCGGTGGAGAACAATCCGGCCAGCTTTGAAAGAGTATCCTCCTTGGACATATTATTGACCAGCATGATAATCAGATAAAAATTAATCATCGGAATAACCGCTTTCACAATAAGGAAATCTACCAGCGTAATTAATCCAAGTGCTGCCTGATAGTACACCATGGAGGTGGTGGGTCCGGTACAAAAGGCTACTGACATTAGATAGGTCGGTACCAAGGCTCTCATAAAATCAAGAATGGTACTGAGCGTCGCTGCCGCAATACTTGATGCAATTACGAAAGAGCTGATCAGCACTCCGAATAATAATAAGTAGGTTATGTAATAGCCCGTCTCTGACACCTGATTGTTTTTAAAGGCCATTGATAAATTGGTAAACAATGCCGCTATCAGTGCAATTGATATCAAACTGATAAAGGTTGAGATGTTGGCTTTGATTTCTCCCCTGATTGATTTGATTAATTGACTGGATATCCCCTGCAAGGAAAAGGGTTCTTGTCCACTCATCAATCGTCCAATATAATCACTAAAATTAAATTTATTTCCTCCGTCCATAACATTATCAATTACGCCCTGAATTTCAGAATAATCATATTTTTGGTTGATATCTTGTGTTTCACTTGCTTTTGCTTTTGTAACACCTACGGGTAACACCGCTAAAATCAGGGTAACCCATATTACTTTGAATAGTCCTACTTTACATTTGCTTATTAATAAGATTTTCATTCGCTATGCCCCCAAGAAGCGATTAACAGTTTCCAAAATAGACAAGATAATCGGCATGCTGATTGCCAATATTGTAAGCTTTCCCACAATCTCAATCTGATCTGAGATTGCCTGATAGCCGGAATCCTTACATAAGGAGGATGAAATCTCCGTAATATAAGTTATACCGATGATTTTTATCAATATCCCAATATAGGATTTATTCAGGTTAATATATCCCTGAAGCTGATTAATGGCATCCAGTATCACTTGAAGCTTACTAATTCCCCATAGAAGGATTAAAACGCAGGCTCCTAAGCTAATATACAAAGAATATTCTTCTTTGCTCTTCTTAAATATGGTAGCCAGCAGCATTGCGATAATCCCTAGTGCAGCAATTTGAATCATACTGACCTCCACATTAACTCTGAACAAGATTGAACAATTTTTGTATTGTTTCAAACAAATCTGTAATATACGGCAATATCCATAACAACACCAGAATTAAACCAGCAAGGCTTGATAAAAATGCAAGCTCGTCCCGCCCCGACTGCTTTAATATTGAGTTTAATACGGTTACCACAATGCCAACTAATGCAATCTTCATAATAAAATAGAAATCCATACTTACCCTCCATTACACGTTTTTCGTGTTCCTGCTCTTTTTAAGATCCCTTTTTTTATCTATAATTAGAGCATCACTATCACGATAAATACTCCTGCCATGACCCCCAAGGAATTAAATAAATAGGATTTTTCTTTCATGGTCTTTGTCATTTCCTTTATTTCTTCCTCAAGCTGTGACTGAAACAAATCAATCACATTCATCTGCATCTCTTTATCCAGATAGCCCAGATTTTCCCCAAACTGGATGAGATGCTGCTTGTCCTTTTTTGAAAGTGCGGTATCCACCAGCTCCTTTCCAACTGCCTCCTTCCAAATATCTGCGAAGGTTTGTCCAGATAATTCTCGAAGCTTTTCACTTACACTATTAAAGAAATTACTAAAGCTGCCTTGATGCCTTCGGGTAATGGATGCAATCGCCTCCGGCAATGGGGTTTTGGCGTACCGAATGTCCCCCCGTAGCAGTCCTACCATTTTCCTCAATTCCTTTAAATTATCCAACCTACATTTCATTTCATTGCTGAAGAAAAATCCGATACCGGTTGATGAACCAATCACCATAACACATCCAATAATTTTCATAAAAAGCATATAGTTTGTCCTCCTTTCTGCCATTGCTGTTTATACAGTTCTTACGATTTCTTATTAACGATGATAGCTATTATTTATAGCTAAAAAATCCGCTTTCCATCCGTATCATATATTTCATCCAGATGGCCGATTTCACTGCGATTGCTTAAAATTACATAACGTTCAAACAACTTCTTCTTTACCAAATCACCCAAAATAGGTTTATTACGAATATCTTCAATGGAGCTTCCATGTACGGTGGCAATTATTTTACAACCACATCCAATTACGTAATCGATTGCATCCAGATCTTCTTTGGAACCAATCTCATCCACTGCAATTACCTGCGGAGACATAGACCTTATTAGCATCATCATCCCCTTGGCTTTTGGACAGCAATCCAAAATATCGGTTCGTATGCCAAGCTCGTTCTGAGGCGTCCCCATATAACAAGCCCCAATCTCCGATCTCTCATCCACCACACCGATACTTCTTCCACTAAGGTATTCACTTCCATTGGAAATCTGCCTAATCAGATCTCTTAATAGGGTTGTCTTTCCGCATCTTGGCGGAGAGATAATTAACGTATGATAAATCCCATCCGTCTTTTTATCAATCAGGTAGGGGAGAACCCGGTCAGCACAACCTTTGACCTGATGTGCCAATCTGATATTAATAAAGGAAATATGCTTCATCCCTTTAATTGCGTCATCTTCTATGATAGTCTTCCCGGTTATGCCGATTCTATGTCCTCCGTTAATGGTAATAAAGCCTTGTTTTATCTCGTCTTCAAAGGCGTAAAGGGAATAATTGCTGATATACTCCATGGTTTCTCTGATTTCACTTTTCGTAATTCGAATTGCCTTTTGAGGGGTGGTAACAAGCTTTGCATCCTCGGTAATAAAGGTCTCTTTATTGCCATAGATCATTATGAGAGGAGCATTCATGCGTAATCTGATTTCCTGCAGCTTATCAAATTCAATATTAAGCTTTCCAAGGATTGTCCTTAGCTTGAGCGAAAAAATCTTTAACAGCTCGTCTTTCGTGTTCATACACATTCCCCTTCCCATAGACCAAAAATGGCTTATCCTATTTCTGTTAGAACAATATATTCCCTGAATAAGAAAATATTCCGATAAGAACAAAGAAATAAATTGCAATATTTTTCTGATTATATTATTCTGTTTAATAAGATAAAGCGGAAAAGCAAATAGGAAATTCCAATATTTCCATGTAGTTTCTATAAAGAAACATAATCTGCGAGTTATTCGTGTAATAAGGAATTGAAAGAAGAACTTAAAATATAATTATGAGGGCTCGACCGTTCATTGTGTAAACAACCTAACGATCAATGAATTGGATCTTATAGCCAACTTTACAAACACTAAGATATAAGGACGGGAAAGAGAATGAGATACGGACTAATCGGAGAAAAACTCGGACACAGCTATTCTAAGATTATTCATGAAAAGCTGGCGGATTATACCTATGACTTAATTCCTTTAACAAAGGAAGAATTTAATCCATTCATGGAAAAAAAGGATTTTACTGCAATCAATGTGACCATTCCCTACAAGCAGGAGGTAATTCCCTACCTAGATGAGCTTAATCCTCTAGCAAAGGAAATCGGTGCGGTGAATACTATCGTAAACCGCAATGGACATTATATTGGCTATAATACGGACTTTTATGGTTTTCGCTATATGCTGGTTCATAATCAGATAGACATTTCCGGTAAAAAGTGTTTAATTCTTGGAACGGGAGGAACCTCCCATACGGTACATGCAGTATTAAAGTATTTGGGTGCTGGAAAGATTTATATCGTTAGTCGTACCGACAAAGATGAGACTACTATCTCTTATGAAAGATGTTATCAGGAACATAAAGATGCACAGGTCATCGTGAATACCACACCTGTGGGAATGTATCCGAATGTAGATGCCTCTCCTCTTGATTTAGACGGCTTTACAAAATGTGAAGCGGTGGTGGATGCTATCTTCAATCCCCTAAAGACTAAGCTTGCGCTTCAGGCGGAGTCTTTGAACATCAAAGCGGTTACCGGGCTTGAAATGCTGGTGGCTCAGGCAAAGCAGGCAATTGAGTATTTTCTGGATCGGGAGCTTGCTGATGAAGTGATTGAGCAGACTTATTTGGAGTTACTCGAGGTGATAAGGCAGAAATAAGTGAGGAATTGTGGCGACTATAGAAGTTTGGGCTTTGCGAAGGATGACAATTGTTAGTAATTGGAATCTCGAACGTTTGAAAGAGAGTTCTATGAATATACTTCGCAAATGAAGTAGTATACATTAAACTCTCTTTGGTTAATTGTTTTCTATGAGATACATTTATCAAACTTATTATCCTACTGGTCTAGCTTTTTTAATTATATTTTTCTAATTCTAGCTTAGAATATAGTTATTATATCCGATTGATTATGCTTTTATTTTTATTATCATTTCAACAATGATAAATTTTATTATCAATGCTTCTCTTCATAAATTAAATTTCCTTGTTTATCATATCCTCTGACGTAAGCTAGCTGATCGTTTGATTTCCATACAAACAAAAACATCCTGTCATAGAATTTTGTTTGGTTCAATACTCCACCGCTCGTAAAGACTACCTGAATCTTTGTAATGCGCTCATCATTGATCATCCCAAAAACATCACTTTGCTGATCTGAAAGAGAACCCGAATAATTAAATGCTTTCTTTTTATCGACACCAATATGTACTCCTACATCAAAAGGATACCAAAAAACAAAAAAATGTTTTACGATATTGCGGGAAAAATAATTCTTATACGTTCCAAGAATATATTTTTTATTATCCACATCTTTCATATGTACAATTTTTGATGGTCCAAAATGAAACGTACGCTCCCCATCCCTATATGCGGAGATTGCGGTAAAATGCAGCCCCATCTGTAACAAAATAAAATAACCCAATAGAATTATGATAGCTAGATTAATTAATATCTTTTTCTTTCGATTCATTCTTCTCACCTGCTTTTAATGGTATCTCAATCTTGTAATATCTCCCATATAAATCATAGGATATGATTAATTGCTTGGCCCCTGTTGGAAAGTCATTGATACACCAATACCCCCGATTTATAATGCCGCCGTCCTCATTTCCACTGCCCGACATGTATTGTGTTCCATTCTCATCATAAAATTTCCCCAAATAGAAAGATCGCATCCCCATACGGAAATTGCTCTGGTAAGCATGGTAAAACACGATCATTTCACTTTTTTTGGTATACACTAATTTGGTTATAATGATTACTGTATCATCAATTTTAACTTTTTCATTTACATCCATTTGATAACTAATTTCTGATTTGGGAATTTCATCAATAAGAGCTTCTTTGAACGGCTCAATGCTTCCCACAAAAATCGCTACTATCAGTATGGTAAATACTATCATCAAGCCTGAAATGATTTTGGTAATCCTCCATATCCACCCGATAAATGGATTATGCTCTTTATTTAACTCCATTCCAATTTCTTCGGCTTCTCCCATATGGTCAAGAGCCATCTGTTCTGCGTCCAGATCAGAATACCCCTGGTTGATATAGTATTCTGTACTATCTACCATATGGTCGGTTAATTCCTTCCTGATTTTATTCCGATCATACCCAAATTTAACATAGGACAGAATTTCATCCAAATATTTATTACTCTCAGGTGAAAGCATGGATTCCACCGCCTATCACTTTATTTACCGAACCGGTGAAAAGCTTCCATTTTTCTTTCTCATCTATTAATTGCGTCCTGCCGCTGTTTGTGATTTTATAGTATTTTCTCTCTTTCCCATTCTCCCCTTTTGAACGATAGGACTTGACATACCCCTTGTTCTCCATCTTATGAAGCACCGGATACAAGGTTCCTTCCTTAAATTGAAAGGTGCTATCCGACTTTTCTTCCAGCTTTCTTATAATTTCATAGCCATATAAATCCTTCCCTTCAAGAAGTGCTAGTATCAACAAAATCACACTTCCGCCAATTAATCCCTTATCTACTTCCATATTATCCTCCCTTTCGCTTGAATTGTTGTAGAAGACCTGTGAGTATTCTGGCTCCCACCCTAGCGTAATATTCATCCCGATAATTAATTGTATTAACAGTTTGATTTACACCTAGAGCATCTAGGTACTATTATACGTAGATGATCTAGGTATGTCAAGAGGAGGATAATAATATTTATCCTCCTCCCTCTATTCGATACTTTGTAAGCGTATTTTTTGCATAAAAAAGCACAATCCTTGAAGATCTCAAATCTCTCTTGATTGTGCTCATCATAATTTATTATTCTCATTAAACTCTCTTCATATTGGAATCCTTATTTTACTTGATTTCCAAGCATTTTTATTAGCTGTAGCTATGTATCTGCTACTTTTATTACTTTATATTATCTGGCAATGCTCACAGTAAAGAAAGACAAAGACACCGAACCAATTGAACCTCGCCTAATGCTTATATTATGTATTACGGTTTTTTTGCTAAATATAAATCCATAGTGTCATATACTTTTATGTTATTATTGAAGTCATAAATTACATCACGCATTTCTGTGAAAAATCGTGTTTTTACTGGTTCTTGTAAAGAAATATTATCAGAATATGTGCTTAATAAACCAATATATTCATCCGCAGTAAATTCTCTTACTTGATTATACAAGCGACATTCTGCATTAGCAAAGCCATAGTTCTCTATTGTGTTAATTATTTTTACATACCGTTCCTGTGGATTTTCACGCTCATTTTTCGCTTTTTGCATCTCTTCTGAGCTACGATATTTTGCATACACTTCTTGCATTTTTAAGTGCAATGGGTCTTCAAAACTTTTAGGTCCTGGCCTATTCCAAAAAAGCGCTAAAGTTCCTCCACTTTTCAAAATATTAAAGGCCTTTGTATATCCAATCTTCTCCGATATCCAATGAAAAGCTGTTCCTGAAAATACAAGGTCATACTTGTTATTTTCTAACTCATATTTTTCAAAATCAGCATTTTCTATTTGAAAATTCTTATAATGAATAAATTTATTCTTTGTAAATTCTGTAAAATTACTTCCCAGTTCCAATGCTAAAAGAGAGCTGCCAGTCATTAATATGGGTTCAGTAGCTTGTCCTGTTCCGCAACCTATTTCAAGACATTGCTTTTTAGAATCAAGCTTTGAATATTCTATAATATCGTTAAAAAGTCCAGTACAATAACTTGGTCTCCACTTCTCATAATTTGCAACCTCACTATCAAAAGATTTTCTTAACTCCATAATTAACTCCTTCGCCTAAAAATAGCGCAACCCTCGGAAAGACTTGATTTTCCTTGAATTGCGCCATATAATTTACTTGATACTCGATTAAACTCTCTTCATGTATTCGCCAGATCTTGTATCGATAGAAATCTTATCGCCCTGCTCAACGAATAAAGGAACATATACTGTTGCACCGGTTTCAACGATAGCGGGTTTGGAAGCACCTTGTGCTGTATCGCCTTTGAAGCCAGGCTCTGTATCTGTGATAACAAGCTCAACGAACAACGGAGGCTCGATTGCGAATACATTTCCACTATGGGAAAGCATCTTAACCATAACATTCTCTTTCACAAACTTAAGAGAATCGCCAATTGCTTCTTCGTTCAACGCAATTTGATCGAAAGTTTCAACGTTCATGAAGTGGTACAGCTCACCATCAGAATATAAATATTGCATATCGCTTCTTTCAATATGTGCCTGTGGATATTTTTCGGTAGGACGGAAGGTTTTTTCAACCACGCCACCACTTTTGATATTTTTCAATTTTGTTCTAACAAATGCTGCGCCTTTACCAGGTTTAACATGTTGAAATTCTATAATCTGATATACGTTATTATCCATCTCAATTGTCAAGCCGTTTCTGAAATCGCCTGCTGATACCATACTAAAAAATCCTCCTTAAATTGACTACTCTTTAGTCTATAATAATCTATGATAATTTGCAACTATTTTTTTGAATAAGCCCTAAAATTATAGTTCCCTTTTAGCTTTTATATTATGAATAACACGTTCTTCCTAATCCTTTGCATTCCGCAAAAAGTTAGCTGAACTACGACAAATATAAGCTTATACAATGATGTTAGTTGAAAACCCTTCCAACAGTACATTGACCTTTTGCAATAAGCAAAAGAATGAATGCACCTATGAAAACTTTCTCTCTTCTTACAATTCAATTAAAGATTTATCTGAATTAGTAAAGTTCTCACAACCATTTTCAGTAACAACAACTAAGTCTTCTATTCTAACTCCACCAAAGCCTTTAATATAGATACCCGGTTCTACTGTTTCTGTCATTCCTGCAAGGATTAAATCCTCTTCGCTAGGGGATAATCTAGGGTTTTCATGAATGTTCAGTCCCACACTATGTCCAAGTCCATGGCCAAAGCAGCCTTCATAACCTGCTTTATAAATAATATCTCTTGCAACTTGATCAATTTCTTTCCCTTTATAACCAGCTTTAATAAAGTCGATAGCTGCCATTTGTGCTTCTAAAACCTTATTGTATACTTCCTTTTGTTTCTCACTTGCTTTACCGATTACGATAGTTCTTGTCATATCCGAGCAATAACCCTCGTAGACACAGCCAAAATCCATCGTGAGGAAGTCTCCCGTCTCAATCTTCTTAGAAGAAGGAACCGCATGAGGCATAGAAGAATTCACTCCTGAGGCTACAATTGCAGGAAAGCTGCAAGCAGTACCGCCCTTTACTTTAAGTAAATATTCAATCTGAGCTGCAATCTCTAATTCCGTCATTCCGGGCTTAATGAATTTTAAAATATCTGTAAATACTTCATCCCCAATTGCTTCTGCTCTACGAATAAATTCAAGCTCTTTTACACTTTTGATTCTTCTTAGGTTGGTAATCTCATGACCCACCGGAACCATCTCATTAACCTTTAAGCTATCATGTAATTGATTATAGGTTGCAAATAACAAATCCCAGGACTCAAAGCCTAATTTATTCACACCATCTGCGCTTAAGATATCATTAATTGCTTCCTCATAACCGCCTTTCCCAATGGTTATAATCTCATAGCCTTCTGCCTCCAACTCTGCCTGTATGGTATAGCGAAAATCTGTAATTACCGCATGTCTCTTCTCTGAAATATAAACATATCCGGTTTCTCCAGCAAACCCGCTGATATAACGCATATTGTTACCGTTAGAAATTAACATTCCATCAAGGGAATGCTTTTGTAATATGTCCTGTACTCTTTTATAATTATCCATGTTATTTACCATCCTTCATTGTCCATTTTCTTTATGTATCTATCTTGTCCAATCCACATTCTTATTTATACGGATTGATTATTTCAAAATCCTTGTTATGGCATCAATTGCCAATAAATATCCCTCGGGTCCCAGACCGGCAATCTGACCGGTGCATACCGGAGCGGTTACTGAGATATGACGAAACTCTTCTCTTTGATGAATATTGGAAATGTGTACCTCAATTTTGGGAGCTGTTATGGATGCTAATGCATCGCGGATTGCATAGCTATAATGGGTATATGCACCGGGATTAATCACAATTCCGTCCACTTTATCATGATATGCCTTTTGAATCCGGTCAATTATTTCCCCTTCGCTATTGCTTTGGAAGGTTTCAATCATCATATTCTCCGCCTTCGCCTTTTCCTCTAATAGATTTAGAAGATAGTCATAATCCTGTGTACCATAGATACCCTTTTCTCTAATTCCAAGAAAATTTAGATTTGGGCCGTTCAAAACTAAAATTCTCAAAGTGATTCCTCCTTTTTTAAGATTTTATTGTGTGCATCACAAATATCATTTCGAAACAAAAAGCTAAGCCTGAAGAAGCGTCGGAGAGCGAAGAAATTCATATCAGTTGTGCAGGAAATTCTAGAATTAATATTATTTTGCAATTACCTAATAGTTAATTCTAATAGATTATCTTCAAATAAGACTCCATAATCAGATTGACTATTTCATCAACTGATTTATCATCCGTAGCAATGATCTTATGTGCTGCTTTTTCATAAATTGGTGTTCTCACTCGCAATAATCGCTCTATCTTTTGCTCTAGTTCATCTCCCTTAAGCAAAGGCCTTGAACTATCACCTTTCACTCTCTTTAGAGTAACTTCTTTGGAAGCTTTCAAATAAACTACCAAGCCCATCTGTGAAAGAAGCGCAGAATTCTTATCTCTAAGTGGCAATCCTCCGCCTGTGGAAAGTACTGTGTTCGATATGCTTCCATTCAGTTCCTTTAGAAATTCCGTTTCCATGTTTCGAAAATACTCTTCCCCATGAGTAGAAAAAATCTGGTTAATCGTGCTTCCGACCTTGGTTTCAATCATCTGATCGGAATCACAAAACCGATAAGACAGACGCTCCGCAAGCTTTCTGCCAACTGTTGTTTTCCCAGACCCCATAAAGCCAATTAGTATTACATTATGTTTCATACTCGAACCTCTTATCTCTTGCTATCAATGACTTATGACCTAACGCTAATTAATTTTGAGTAATCTTCCCCTTCGCCAAATCCTTGCGATAGGCATGGAGTACAATACGTTCCAACTTACGCTTTAGAACAATCTGTATTTCCTCTTTTGGATGAATTGGCTTTACAAGGTACGTCATCATTCCAACCCGATTCGCACCATATACATCCGTAAATAATTGATCTCCTACGAAGACTGTATTATCAATGGTTGTCCCCATTATCTTTGTAGCACGAATATAATTTTTCTTTGCCGGCTTATTGGCCTTTTGGATATAATTCGTTCCAATCTTTTCGTTGAACCTTCGAACCCTCTCCCCGCTGTTATTGGAAATCAAACAGGTCTGAAAGCCGATTTTCTTCAATTTTTCAAACAATTCAATGGCACGTTCAGATGCATCCGCTCCATGCTCCACCAGTGTATTGTCAATGTCAAATAAAATCCCTCGGTATCCCTCTTTATAAAGTTTTTCATAGTGAATATCATAGGATGTCGGTGCCAATCTCTTGGGATAAAACCTTTTAAACATAATGGTACTCCTATTCTACGAATTATTGTGTTCCTTCTTATTTTACGCAACTATCCATATCCTAATCTTCATTTATTATAGCAATCGATGGATTATTGTACAAGAAAAATCTATATTTATCCATAACTAACAAAATTGGCATAAAAAGAGAATCTGGTCTGCTCGGGTCAATTCCTCGTCCGCAATTGATTAAAATATTATCTTTTGATTGCTTTATTAAGGGGCCTTGAATATGCCATATTAAAAATTGATCAAATCCCAAATAAGCTTTAGGCGATTTCAATCTTAATATTTTCAATGCTACTACACCGAAAAGCCACTAAATCCTAAGATTTTTGTGGCTTTTCTAAATAAATTTTATTCTTTTTTAAAACACAAAATCTATATTTAGGGGTTTATCTAATCAAACAATATAGTGAAACTACTTTCTCCTATATCATTATGAGTAAACAAATACTTTCTATATGCTACGTTTGCAGAAGTATCATTAAATACATAAATTGCAGGAAAGCTCATATGAATTTTGCTTGATAGACGAAACATTTATATTTACACAATTACCTCTTTTTTATTTCACTGCAAAACTTATCCTTATCTTGGAATATCCACGGTACACTGGGGGCATTTTGTTGCATTAATATCGATATCTGACATACAACGGGGGCATTTTTTCGTGGCAGGCTTTGCTGCATCTGGTTTTCTGAGTTTATTGACCCACCTTACAATTAAAAACACAACAAAAGCCATTATGATAAAATTAATTGCTCCTGATAAAAATACTCCGTATTTAATTACCACAGCATCATGAGCTATGGCATCCTTCAAGGACGAATATTGTTTGCCATCTAAGGCAATGAACCAATCTGTAAAATTAATCTTACTGGTAAATATACTAAATATCGGCATAATCACATCATTGACCAAGGAATTCACCAGGCTGCTGAACGCACCGCCTATGATAATACCAACTGCCAAATCAATCATGTTTCCCTTTAATGCAAATTTTTTAAATTCCTTTAACATAATGTCCTCCTTAAGTACTTTTATAAATCACTCTCTTGATGTCACTTAGCCATAAACAAATTTCTATGTCAACCTTTGGTTCTATTATCCCAAGAAATCCATTATCACATACTATAAAAATTATTTAAAATTTCGAAAATTAAATTGTCTTCTTTGGTTTGGATTTATCCTGAACATATTATTACGATTCATATTCATTCGATTCATGTTCATCCTGTTTCCTTGAAATGGATTATTCCTTCCCATCATATTTTCAGGGATTACCGGAGGAATCTCTTCAGAAGGACTCTCTTCTTCGCTTTGAGCTATTTTCAGATTAATTACCGGATCTTCCTGCTCGTCAACTATTTCCTCACTGATTACGGCATGCTTCACTTCTTTTCGAATAACATAAAGATAACGGCTATATTGCTCTTGAAATGCTTCAAAGCTCATTGTATTCTCAATGGAAGTGGCAATGATACTTTGATAAAAGAATTCCATATTGTTGGTTAAAAATTTTTCTTTTAATGTTTCAATTACTTCACGCTTATGTTTAAGCAACTCATAATGGCTTCTGGTATAATCAATTGCCATATAAGATGCTTCGCATTTGTCCAGGGCAACGGCCAGTTCCGTGCTCTTTTCATTAGGACTTCTGGTCATCAGCTGCCCCTCACTGTAGAAGGCAAGAAAAACACCTCCCAGTTTCATCCAGGAATGTATTTGCTTCACAAAGCCTTCCATATCCAACGTATAATAAAGTGTGTCTATGGATAGAATTACGTCAAAATTATCAGAAGGATATTCCTTTTCACCAATTACACCCTCCTCAAAATTAAGATTCTTATTATTTGCTGCCTGCTTCGTCGCACATCTTATTCCATTTTCTGAATAATCAAAACCATATACAATTGCACCGGTCTTTTCAGCAATATATTTTCCCATCTTACCATTGCCACAGCCAATATCAAGCACTTTATAGCCAGGTTGGATACCTGCAATGATCAGCATTTCATCAATCTGCTTTTTATCACTGTATCCATCCTGTGAAAAATCGATTCCATGAACTTCAGTGCAGTAATTTGAGAATATCTTATTATCCTCCGCCATTCTATAAAAATCCTCATATTCCTTGTTAAACAGCAGCTTATTCTTTCCCATACCGTCATCTCCGAACTTATCAGTCCTATTATCTATATGACAGATCTTTCGGTTTTGATAATTGCACGTTGTAGATAGGCAAGAATCTCGTTGCTATTTTTAAAAGCAGGACGATTCCACTTATTAACCGAGCACACTTTCCGTAAATACATTTAAACTTATTATTTGAATTTGAGTTTCTGATTTTAATTACTTTTCCTACTTTATCATCTCCATACTACATAGATCCCATTTTTCCTCTTTATATGTAAAATATTTCTCATCCAATTTAACATCCGTAAATCCCACTGCCAGATAACAATAATGAGCTGCTGGGTTATTAGCGAAAACTCCCAAGGTTATTTTCTTTACACCAAGAAGTTCAAAAGCATATTTTACGGCAAGGTTCATCATCTCTTTACCATATCCTTTCCCTCTTTCTTGATCATCAAGAATTACAAAGCCCAAATGAATGCTTTCCTGCTCATAATTTGCACAACGCATTACAAAATGTCCGACCGGTTTTCCTTCATCGTCCAACACTGTAAAACTCCATGCAAATTCATCCTCATCATTTTTCCTCTTATATTCAATTAATTGTTCCTCGGTCAATGGATAATCAAACCGATTTGCACACCACATTGTAAAAGCCTTTTCGTCTTTTACCCATTCCAACATATATCTTGCATCACTGGCTTTGAAGGGTCTTAATCGCAACATTATTATTTCCTTTCTTTATTAACGGTAAATAGTGACTATGAGCCTTGGTATAAAATTTCGGAATACAATTATTCTTGGAATAATTCCTTGAAGTAATTCCTTGGATTAGTGTATTTCCTACTGAAACCATATTCTGTTAATTCCACATATTACCACATACGATTGTGTTCATCAACAAAATTCTATTGGAAACGAACAATATATATGGTACAATATGTAAATATTAATTACTAGCCAAGAATACTACGCATTTTGCTCATAATATATTAGTGATTGCTTCGTACTCCTAAATACCTAGCTAATTAAAATTCAAGAGAGGTGTCCTTCTATGTCTTCACTCCTAACCTTTGGTTCATGGATTATTGATGTTGATTTTGATAGAACTAACCTGTACTATCAGAATTATACTCTCCCAGATGAGAATCAGATTTATCGCAATTATTGTGAATTCTGTAAAAATATGTTCTCAGAGGAGAAGAATTTCTTTGAGAGCTTGTCTCTTAATCCTCTTTATTGTAACCCCATATCCTTCGGACTTACCAAAGAAAAAACCATTCCAACCTTTGCAAATTTTTTCATTGCCGGCAAATATATTAACTGTCCAAAGGAAGAACTGCTTACTCCTACCGAAATCCTTTCAGAGGATTATGTTGATTTATCGGAGAAACGTGATGTTCAACTCGGTCGATTAAGTATTGAATTTCAAGATCCCAATGCCATATTTCACACAATTCCAGATAACTTGCCGGAAGGGTTTCTTTGCTTTACCTTGTGGGTTCATGAGTTACCCTGGCTTTTAAAGGAAAAGTGCAATAGCAAGATGTATTATCCACCGAAAAGTTGGCATATTATCAAAATTGCAAAAGAAAAAATAAATGGAAGAATGATAGGAAAGGCACAATACATGGAATATCTCACACAAATAAAAGAAGATTTGGAAGAAGCCTTTTACAGTGCAGGAATTAATTTTACACTTCTTAATACAAAACAACAAAAGGATTTGCGTTCCCACTGGATTTCTTCCTTTTTACCTAACAAAACCCATTCTGAATTAAAGAAATTTTATATTCATGGCAACAAGGAATATTCCAATTATTTATGGCATGCTTTTTCATATGAATTATTACCTAGCAAGCATGGGGAGGAAGCTCAAAGTGCCTTTCAAGACACCCCAAAGCTGGACTGCTATATTCTGTTCAATAATGACAACCTCGCCTATGAACTTCAGTACTGTGGTCAGCTCAAGGTGGAACTCATCGACCAATATGATGATATTCTGGTTTTTGATAAAGCTTTCACTTGGTGCTACACCCATACACATGAGCAATATTGCGGCCCATACTTCTACTCTTCGGCTCTCTCTCGCTCATAAACGGCACAGTCATAGTAACTACCATCCCGTCTCATTCCAACTCGGTATTCATACTTCAAAAAATGCATACCTGCTTTTTGCATTACTCGACCGGAAGCAATATTTTGTACGTCATACTTCGCTATTACGCGCTGATAGCCCACTTCATTTAACAGAAAGTGCATTACAACATGGAGTGCTTCCGTCATAATCCCCCTGCCCCAATAATCCTTACATAAGCAATAGCCAACTTCGCAGGTAGAGGTGGAGTCATCGGTAATCTCCACGCTGATTGTACCGACCACCATCTTTTTAAACTTAGATTCAATTGCCCACACATAGGAATTATTTCGTTCATAGGTACTTAACCAATAAGCAATACGTCTCCTTGACACATTCACTTCCGGATGAGGTCCCCAGGATAAATATTTACACACCTCGGGGTCACCTGCCCAATTGTAAAACATATCTTCTGCATCCTCAGCCCGAAATCTTCGAAGCTGCAGCCGCATTGTTTCAATCGGCTGTGTCCCTAAATGATGTAACTGCATACTCTCACCTCTAAGAACATAATTATACAGGATCGAATGATTTTATGCCTGTCAACAAGTATTTTTCGTCATGGGTTATGATTAATTATACTGCAATAGTTGTAATGAGGGATTACTTTCATGCAAGAGTTGTATGAAGACTACTTTCATGCTAAAGTTATATGAGGGACTACTTTCATGCAAGAGTTGTAGGAGGAGATATTATCATTCTAAAGTTGTATGAGGACTACTTTCATGCAAGAGTTGTAAGAAGATTACTTTTGTACAAAAGGTATATTATGGATTACTTTCATTGGTAAATCATTATAGGGAATTACCTTCATCTATAAGCTGTAATAGGAGATTACCTTCATGCGAAAGTAGTTGACAAATTACTATCATACAAAAGATTAAGATTGTTATCTATCGTCTAAACTTCAAAGAGCTTATTCAAGCAACCTTATGGGGTGCCTAAATAAGCTCTCTTCTTACTATTAAATTATGAGCATACTGCAGTAAATAATTATCTTCAGGCACTACCATATAAAGTAATAACAACCACAGTTACCACATAAAACTAATGCCTCTTTGTATTATATCTTCCAAAAAACATTCATTTGATTCAATTGCCATAATCACCATTTTCAATCGACTGCAATCTTAAAAAGCGATAATTCATCAAACTACTTTCTAATCTCTAAGCCCTTGATTGCCAAAATTGCAAGCAATTCATCCACCATGGTCTGAATCTCCTGACCTTCTAACGTTCTTTCCTTGGAGCCAAATTCAAAACGAACGGTTACGCTCTTCTTTCCTGGAAGAAGCTTTTCATCCTCAAAGATGTCAACAAGGCGATATCCCTGGAGATACTCACAGTTATACTCTTTCACATAAGAGATAATATTCTCAAAGCGAAGTGCCTTATCTGCTAAAAGACTTAAATCGATGGTAACGCCGGGGTATTTGGATACCTCACTATAGCGAAGTCCCTCTGCCGCAATACTTTCTAAGGTTTCAACATCAATTTCTGCAAATGCCACATTGAGCTTCTTATCGATCTTATTCTTAATCTTAGGGTTAATCACAGAGAAGAAACCAATCTCTTCACCCTTAACCAATATACTTGCACTATTAACCGGATGAACGTAATTATATTTTGCCAATTCCTCTTTTAATCCATAAGTAGGAACCACATTCTTGATTGCTGCGATTAATTGTTCAATAATTTCTTTGCATTTGAAATAAATTTCTTTATCAGAAAGTTTCTTGGATGCAATTGCAATGGTAAGATGTTTACGTTCGTTGCAAAGTCCATCTTCCCTGATTCCATCTGCCACTCGACCGATTTCATACATCCCCATTTCAGGATAAGTATCTGCATTCTTGGCTACAAATCCAAGCAGAGAAGGAACCATAGTGGAACGAATGGTATCATTTTCTGCTGTTACAGAGTTGATAATTCGGATATTAGGTTCTGTAACAATCCCAAGTTCCTTGTTGGTTTTTGACTCATACCAAATGTAGCTGTGTACCTCGTTCATGGCATAACGCTCGGATAAGATTTGCTTCATACGATACTCATTATCTCTTGCCACATCATGACGGATCGGAGTCAAAAAGCTCTTGGTAGATTGAATTTCAAAATTGTCATAACCATAAATTCTGGTAATCTCTTCAATAATATCCGCTTTCATGGTAACATCCTTGGTCGCTCTCCAGGACGGAACCACTACACTAAATTCATCCCCGTTGCGGCTAAGTCCAAAGCCAAGAGCTACAAGAGTTTCCTCAATTTGATCGGAGGAAATGTCAATTCCTGTGTATTTATCCACATAAGCTTTATCAAATTCTATGGTAATGGTTTCATAGTGTTTTACGTATTCATCCGTTAAGGAGGAGGTTACCTGTACGCCCGGATCAATCTCCTGTAACAGTTTTACAAAACGTCCAATTGCAGATACGGTTAATTCCGGATCAATGATTTTTTCATATCTTGAGCTTGCATCCGTACGAAGACCAAGACGAGTAGCTGATTTACGAACGGATACCCCATCAAAATTAGCAGATTCCAGTAATACGGAGTTCGTCTCTTCAGTGATTTCAGAGAGTTCACCACCCATAATACCTGCTATAGCCACCGGTTCCTGCTCATCACAGATTAACAAAGTCTCGCTATCCACTTTACGAGCAACACTGTCAAGAGTAAGGAAATCCACTGTTTCCGGATATGTCTTTACTCTGATCTTAGATACCTTCTGATTATCAAAGGCATGCATCGGCTGACCAAGTTCCATCATCAGATAATTTGTTAAATCCGCAAGCAAATTAATTGGTCTCATACCGCAATAGCTCAGACGAATTCTCATATTAATCGGAGCTTTCTTCTCTGTAATATTGCCAATGGTGATACAGCTATAACGATAGCATTTATCAACATTCTCAACCTTAACATCAATTCCCGGAAGATTCTGATACAAGCCGGTATCCACTACATCAAGAGGCTTTAATTCTCTTTTGGTTAATACAGCGATCTCTCTTGCGATTCCATAATGTCCCCAAAGATCCGGGCGATTAGTGAGGGATTTGTTATCCACCTCAAATACGGTATCGTCTAACTGCATAAAACTCTTAATATCAGTACCCAGCGGGTAAATATCCTCCAAAATCATTAAACCGGAATGATCTTCACTGATACCAAGCTCCTTCTCGGAACAACACATACCGTGGCTAATCTCACCAGCAATCTTTGCTTCCTTTATTTCAAGATCACCAACCTGACCTCCAAGCTTTGCAAAAGGCACCACCGCACCAACAAATACATTGGGAGCGCCACATACACAGCCAACTACTTCAGTGCCGATATCCACCTTTACAAGATGAAGCTTTTTGGAATTTGGATGGTCGTTGATTTCAATAATCTTTCCTACTACAACATCTTTAATCTTTGTACCATACTCATAAATATCTTCCACCTCGGCAGTAGATAATGTAAATCTGCCGATTAATTCTTTTAAACTTATACCGGATAAGTCAGTGAATTCTGAAATCCAATTCATTGATATTAACATTCTTCATTTCCTCCATTCCGTCGCTTTAGCGACCTCGATTGATTCCGTTTATGGTTTTTACTACTTCGTCAGAAATAACATTTAAAGATCATCATACTATACCGTAAATTGTTTTAATTGCTTTAAGTTACCACTGTTGAATAAACGGATATCCTTGATGTTGTATTTCATCATGGCCAGTCTTGTTAATCCAAGTCCGAAAGCAAAACCAGTGTATTTGTCAGGATCAATACCACCCAAGCGAAGTACATTCGGATGAATCATACCGCAAGGCAGAAGCTCTAACCAACCGGAATTCTTACAGGTGGGACAGCCTGAACCACCACAGATTGCACAGTTAATATCAAGCTCAAAGCCTGGTTCTACGAAGGGGAAGAAGCCCGGTCTAAGGCGAACCTTAACATCTCTTTGGAACACCTCGGTCAAAAGCACCTTCATGAAATAAATCAGATTGGAAATGGAGATATCATCACCAATCATCATACCCTCAAGCTGGAAGAAGGTATTCTCATGGCTAGCATCAATATTTTCATTACGAAAACACCTTCCAGGGAATAATACTTTTAACGGCTCGCCTGGCTTTGGTGCGCCGTACTTTCTCATAATGGTATTCTGTGCCGCAGAAGTATGGGTCTTTAATAACTGTCCATTCTCCAGATAATAGGTATCAGTCATATCTCTTGCGGGATGGTTTTTCGGAATATTTACCCCTTCAAAGTTATTGAACTCTGTCTGAATCTCCAGGCCATCTTCAATAATGAAGCCCATGGTCTTAAAGATATCTTCAATCTGCTTTTGAACAATTGAAATAGGATGCATGGTTCCAACCGCTTTTTCAGACGGAATAGAGAAATCATAACGCTCCGTATTCTCGATTTCTTTCAAATACTCTCTCTCTTCCAGCGTCTTCTGATAATCCACAATTGCCTTCTCAATCTCATTCTTTAGCATATTAACCTGCATACCTGCTGTTTTCTTCGCTTCCGCATCAAGATTACGAAGATCCTTCAATGCTTCCGTCACAAGACCTTTTTTACCAAGAAAAGCTACTCTGATTCGTTCCAGTTCATCCTTCAAATTCGCAGCATTCAATTCATTTTGAAATTGTGCCTTGATTTTTTCCAAATTCTCTAACATTTTCATTCCTCCTAAAATTTATTTCAATCTTTATTTTGATTCAACATTTTGTAAACTCATTACGATATCCACAAAGGGACTTTTTTTACAGCTCTTTATCCACATTCTTAACTCATTCTTCCAGGTTATACACTGCGAAACTCTTATGAAGGCGTTGGTAAGTACTTCATCAATCGAAGCATATCGTATTGAAACTATATTCGTCTCTCCCCAACTTCTTTTATGCTTTTCATCTTTTCTGCTTTTTAAACCTTCACTACCTATCGCGCTAGGGCGGTGTAATATAGTTTCATAAGCAACTGTCATGAAGTCGTTGGTACTTAGGTCACGTACTTTGTGACCTTACGTACCACTACGTACTTCATCAAGCGAAAGCGTGTTGCGTTGGAACTATATTACACCGCCCTAGCCCACAACCTCGTTCAAAAATCAGCATAAAAAAAGCCCTCGTCTCCAAAGGGACGAAAGCATCGTGGTACCACCCAAATTCAAGCCTCAAGCAAGGCTCCTCAAAAGTTATAACGGAACTGAACCGGCCTTTCTTTCAAAAGGCAACTCCGGTGCCGAACTTCGCGATATATCCGAACCCTGAACTTGCTCTCAGCCGGTGACAAGTTCTCTCTGGCGGGAAAATATATGCTACTGAATTCACCATCAATGTTGATATCTATTTTGTAACTATATTAATCGACTCCTCTCTCATTGTCAAGAGTGAGAATAGAAATCATAAAAATTAATGGTGCAGTTTAACCCTCACCTTTAATAAACACATTACCAAAACTGTAAGAAATTATATACAAATACTATTTTGAACAAATATTTTACCAATAATCCAAATAAATAATGCTTTTTCACACTTTCCCTCCCTTTATTAATATGCTAGAATAAGGTCGAACAATATCTTTCACCATACTGCATCGCAGACTTACGTTAGGAGTGGTTACATGAACCCAAAAATTTTATTCTTTGACATAGACGGAACAATTCTTAGTCATAGAAACAACAAGATACTTGAAAGCACCAAATCAGCAATTCGTAAAGCCAGAAGGAACGGTCATTTGACTTTTATTAATACCGGCAGAACCTTTTCCGAAATAGATGATGAAATAAAAAATGTAGGTTTTGACGGCTTTGTATGCGGGTGCGGTACTTACTTATCCTTACACGATAAGACATTATTACATCAAAGCCTGGAGCCAGAACTTTGCAAACAAATTGTTGAGGATGCTCATCATTTCGGTATCCAGACTGTTCTGGAAGGAACGGATACCATTTATTTTGAGAAACATTATGAACACCCAAAGTTAATCGAACTTAGAGAACGTTTTTCAAAGCATTTTAAGGTATCCACCACCGATGACCCCGATATTAGTTTTGATAAATTTTGCATATGGGTTAGTGAAAATGCAGATATTTCCTCGTTTATTAAAAAATATGAGAATCAATTCGATTTTATCATAAGAGAGGGAGCTCTCTTTCTAGAAGTGATACCAAAAGGTTTTTCTAAAGCCTCCGGTATAGAATATCTTCTTAATCATTTAGATATCCCGCATGAAAATGCTTATGCCCTCGGTGACAGCGCCAACGACCTTCCCATGCTGAATTATGTAAAACACAGCATCGGTATGGGTAATTCCGAAGAAGAGGTCATGAAAATTGTCTCTTTCGTAACGAAAGACGTGGATGAGCACGGAATTGAGCATGCATTACGTCATTTTAAAATAATTGATATGGAATAAAAACAAACGGGTCAAAGTGCTCATCTTTCAATGCACTTTGGCCCATTTATTAAGAAAACAAGAACTTTTTTTTGTAAAAGGATACTGCAACAATATGATTGCAGGAACTAATCACTTTTTACTGATAGTCTATCCTTCCTGTAGAAGGAATAGCAAAACAGAACAATATGATCTGTTGTGATTGCATCATAATCACCTTTTTTTTCTGATAAGATAAATAATATGACCGATTATCAACCCAAAAAGCGATGGATAAAAGCTAAAATTCAGTGCAAAGGTATCAAAATAGTGATAGATAATCGTCGGTATAATCAATCCCAGCCCTCCAAAAAGAATAGGTGCAAGGTATTTTAACTTTGTTGCCCTTAATCCCAGTAGTAACGTACATACAAAGGAGGTGAATGGCAGAAGCAGATAGAAATAAAATATAGTATATCCCATTTCATCACCGGGCTTTAAAAGCAGCCCACTAATCAAGGACATAACCGCAGCAGTGATAAATACGGTGAATAAGATAATATTAATTGTGTGCTTACGTAGCTTCGTTGCAAAACGTTTCATATGATTCCTATCGTCAAAAGAAACCTCAATCTCTGGCTTACGTATTTTATCCAGTTCCTTCTTACATCCATCGCATTCCTCCATATGTGTTTCTACTAGCTCTCTGCTGCCCTCACTGGCAAGGTCTTCTGCATAGAGCGGTAACAGGTCTTTAATCACATCACATCTTATTTTCATATGTTTTCCTCCAATCCATCCTGAATTTTTGATTTTGCTCTGTGATAGGTTACACAGGCCCAATGCTCCGTTTTTCCAAACAGTGCAGCAATTTGTTTAAAGGACAGTTCTCCGAACACCCTTAGTGAAAACACCTCTTTATAAGGGTCTTGCATTTCATGAATGAGTTTATGAATTTGAAATGCCATCTCCTTGTTGGCTAGTATTTGCTCAAAATTTTCTCCAACATCTTTAATATTCTCTAGCTCTTCCTCTGTTGTAATCCTCTTATGTTTCTTAAGATATGAAAAATAGCAGTTCTTAGCTATTTGGCAGAGCCAGACCCTTATGTCACAATCCCCTTTAAAATGATCTATTGAACGAAGTGATTTATAGAAAGCCTCCTGTGTCAGCTCTTCTGCCAAACTTTCATTTGCAGTAAGTCCCCTCAGATATCGATAAACATCATTAAAATATTGTTCATAAAACTGCTCAAAATCCCCCATCCTATCACCTCCTCATACATAGGACTCCCGAACATCTGAAATATCACAAACTATCTTTAATTTTTAATTGATAAAAGAAACAATGACAGAATGTAAATGAAACTTCCCATCCGCCTTATTATGGGTATGTCTCTTTTGAACGCTCCACCTGAAAGAATAATACAAGTAATTTGGAAGAATATGTACAAACCCTCTATCCCCTTCAAAGAATATCCTTTTGTATTTGGCGTATTATCACCCCATAATATTTTACCATTCTGTCTAAACACTTACAATCTCACATCATACATAATGCACTCAATTTAAGATATACGGGCATTCCTCAATTATTGCTGTTCACTCGCAATTCAGAACTTGGATCGATAAATGATTTCTAAAATAATGTGATGCAACAATGCGAAAGCAGCTCCGCTTCGGAAAACATTTGTCGAAATCATATCCTCAACTTTGATTGTCGAGTGAACAGTTACCTCCAATTGATATATAAGACGCAATCCAATTTATAAATCTTGCATAATAAACTATTGTATGATAGAATTAGCAAGGTTCGAAACAACTGATACATTTAGCAAAAGGAGTGTTGTGAATGCAGAATTACGACGTTATTATTATTGGTGCCGGTCCATCCGGTATTTTTTGTGCCTATGAATTGATTAAGGAGAACAAAGACCTTAAAATCCTTATGGTGGAAAAAGGCAGACCGATTGAAAAAAGATTATGTCCCAAGAGAACTACCAAAAGGTGTATCGGATGCCAACCTTGTGCTATAACAACCGGTTTTGCAGGAGCAGGTGCCTTCTCAGATGGTAAGCTCTCCCTTTCCCCCGATGTAGGCGGAACCCTTCCTGACATCCTTGGATATGACAAGGCTGTGGAATTAATTAAAGAATCCGATGATATTTATTTGAAATTCGGAGCAGACACCAATGTTTATGGTGTTGATAAAGAAGCTGAAATTCGTGAAATTAGAAGACGTTCTATTAACGCAAACTTAAAGTTAATTGAGTGTCCTATCCGTCACCTTGGTACAGAAGAAGGCTATAAGATTTACACCAGTTTGCAGGAACATTTACTTGCCAGCGGTGTAGAGATGAAATTCAATACCATGGTTCAGGATATTATTATAGAAGATAACGTTGCCAAAGGAATTATCACCTCTAAAGGCGATACCTTTACTGCATCCGAGGTTGTATCCGCAATCGGTCGTGAAGGCTCTGATTGGTTCAGCCAGATCTGCAAGGAACATGGCATCGAAACCAAGGTTGGTACGGTTGATATCGGTGTCCGCGTTGAAGTTCGTGATGAAGTTATGGAATTCCTAAATAAAAACTTATACGAAGCAAAGCTTGTATACTATACCCCAACCTTTGATGACAAGGTAAGGACCTTCTGTACCAATCCTTCCGGCGAAGTTGCAACAGAGTATTATGAAAATAATCTTGCAGTAGTAAATGGTCATGCATATAAATCAAAGGACTATAAGACGAACAATACCAACTTTGCCCTTTTGGTATCCAAGAACTTTACAAAGCCCTTCAACACGCCAATTGAATATGGTAAGCATATCGCCCAGCTTAGTAATATGCTCTGCGGCGGCAGAATCCTAGTGCAGACCTTCGGTGATTTCCAAAGAGGTCGTAGAACTACGGAAGAACGTCTTTGCAGAAACAACTTAATTCCTACCCTAAAGGATGCGGTTCCTGGTGATTTATCTCTGGTATTCCCTCATCGTATTATGGTTGATATTAAGGAAATGATCCTGGCTCTTGATAAGGTTACACCTGGTATCGCCAGTGATGAGACCTTACTCTATGGTGTAGAGGTTAAGTTCTACTCCAATAAAGTTGTTGTTAATACCGATTTTGAAACCAGCATTGAAGGACTTCGCGCAATCGGTGATGGTGCCGGTCTGACTAGAGGCTTACAGCAGGCATCCGCGAACGGTATCAGTGTGGCAAGAAGCATCTTAAAGAAAATGTCCAAATAAGATAGTTAGGTACAATTATTTTTAAATGAAAAAGATAGCTATCATCGAGTAAAAGGCGATTGCCTCAACTTACTGAAATGAAAACAATTCATTATCAGTATTGAGGCAATCGCCTTTATTAAATTAGAATACAATTCAATCTCTTTTATGAGCCTACATAAACCAGGAAAATTGTTTCTTCCTGGTAGGTATTTTGCAATGTACTCCACTTGCTTTCTTACGAAAGTGAGTATGTACCGTTACCCATACCACACAGTGATTATTGACTCATGATAAACATTCTATCCAACATCTTTTACCTAGCACGGAAAAGCTGTTCTTTTATGAATAATACTTATATGGTTAAAAACTTCTAAAACATTGAATAATATTTACTGACCTCTTTTGTGAAGCCATAATCAATGATTACCGGCTTTCCTTTAATAAATCCCCAGCTGGACGCTCTTTTCAGGTCAGGATAAAGAAGGTTATATTTCTTTGTGAAATCTTGAAATTCATTTATTCGAAACAATTCCCGATTACTCTTCACATGATAGTAGCTCCAAACCTCGGCAATGGAGTAGACTTTTTCTGCCTTCTCCATAATAAGATACATGGAATCGTCCGATATGGCTACAATCCTGGCAAAGATTCGAGAATGATTTGTTGCTGCAATTTGATATTCCGCTTTATTTTGAGCTAATCCCTTTCGGTTCTTGGCTGCCTTAACAACATATCCGTTATCTAGATCATAAACATTTCTACCTGACCCGGCACCAAGCAAACGATAGGATTTCTTCTCAATATTCGTTTTGATATATGTGAAATCAATTCTCATTGTCTGCTCCTAATAAAATATTCACATATTATTTTATTAAGCAGGACACAGAATGGTTAACGAATATCTTGAAAAAGTCGAAAATTGTTGTGAAGGTTATTCCAGTGCGCTCTGACCACGTTCACCGGTACGGATTCTTACTGCATCCTCCACATCATAAATAAATATTTTGCCATCACCATAATTACCTGTGCTGATTTCTTTGGTTACTCTCTCAATAATAACCTCTGCAGCCTCGGAAGAAACAATTGTCTCCACTTTAATCTTTGGTAAGAGGTTCACTGCTGTCTTAGTTCCTCTATAAACCTGAACATACCCCTTTTGTTTGCCATAGCCCATTACATTTGTGATCATAAGACCTTGTGCATTGCTATCACTTAAAATTGATTTCAAGTCTTCTAACTTCTCGGGTTGAATGATTATTTCAAGCTTCTTCATATTTGTATCTCCTCTCTTATATGTGACAATATGGAATTGCGAAACCGAACACTATGTAAAAATATAAACGACCTAGGGATGTAATGTTTCGCACTCAACATTAGGTTACAGCTTAATTATAGCATATCTTCCTCATCAAGAAAACCATATTATTACATAATTCAAATTCTTAATGTTATTTATTTTATAACAAAGTCTAATACAACGTTTTTGAATTCATTCAAAATAAATGTAAAAAGAAATAGCACCTGATAATAAACCAAGTACTACGACTTATCCCACAAAACTCCTACAAGACCCAGCTTATGATTATTTCATGACATCGAACCGAAATTATAATATGATGTAGAAATGATTCCCTGTTGATTGAAAGTTGCGAAGCAATCAACCATACAAAATGACATGATAAAAGGAGGGCTATCCCTCCTCTATCATGTCATTTATTATTGTTAACAGAGCAATAATTATAATGCGTCATTTCCTCTTTCACCGGTTCTAATTCTTACGGCATCTTCTACTTCATAAATAAAGATTTTACCATCTCCATAATTACCGGTATTAATTTCTTTTACAACTTTTTCAATAATAGTCTCTGCTACATCAGCTGGTACTACAGTCTCAACTTTAATCTTAGGAAGTAAATTAACATTTGTTTTTGCACCTCTGTATACCTGAACATAGCCTTTCTGCTTACCGTAACCCATGATATTACTAATCATAAGACCGTTTGCATTACTTTCATTCAGTATATCCTTTAAGCTCTCTAATTTCTCCGGCTTAATAATAATTTCTAACTTTTTCATATTGTCCTCCATTCTATTGCATATCGATGAGATTTCTCATATTACTCATAGAATTACTTAGCACAAAATTATTCTTTAATACTTGGAGCAAAGTCCGGATAAGCCTGATTGCCATGCTCGCCGATATCCAAACCTTGAATTTCTTCTTCCTTGCTAACACGAATGCCAAGCGTAAACTTGATTGCAAGCCATACTAAAGAACTTGAAATAATTACGAAAGCTGCTACGGATACAACACCAAGAAGCTGTGCACCAAGTAACTTAAATCCACCACCATAGAAGAGACCGTTGCCGGTAGCTGCTCCTGTGATACCATCTTTTGCAAACAGACCTACACAGATAGTACCAAATACACCATTTACCAAATGGACGGATACCGCACCTACGGGATCATCTACTCTTACTTTATCGAAGAAGATTACTGCTAATACAACGATTATACCTGCGACTGCACCGATTATTAACGATGCTGGAACAGTAACAAATGCACAAGGTGCAGTAATTGCAACGAGACCTGCTAATAAACCATTAATACTCATACCAAGATCAGGCTTACCAAGAATAATCCATGAAGTTGCTGTTGCTGTTAATACTGCCACAATACCTGCTGTATTTGTAGTTACTACAATGTGAGCAATTGAGCTAGGGTCAGCTGCCATCGTGGAACCAGGGTTAAATCCAAACCAACCGAGCCAGAGAATAATTGCACCGATTGTTGCTAAGGACATGTTATGTCCTGGGATTGATTTTACTTTTCCATCCTTGTACTTACCAATTCTAGGTCCGAGGATAATCGCACCGGTCAAAGCTGCCCAGCCTCCTACACTGTGTACAACGGTAGATCCTGCGAAATCCCAGAAGCCTTTACCAGCTAACCAGCCGCCACCCCAGATCCAGTGACCTACTACAGGGTAAATTAAAAGAGTAAGAGCAAAGGAGAAAATTATGAAGGAAATGTACTTAATACGTTCTGCAACTGCTCCAGATACAATCGTTGCTGCTGTACCACAGAATACTAACTGGAAGAAAAACTTCGCCCAAAGTGGAATTCCTGTCCAGGATATTGCTGAGTATACACCAGAATATGCATCTCCAGTTGCGGGTGAATTATCTGCTCCGCCAACAAAGAACAATCCGCTTGTTCCCATGAAACCGTTACCATCACCAAACATGATACCCCAGCCCAATAATAAGAAGCCAAGGGAAGAAACTGCAAATACTATAAAGTTTTTGGAAAGAATATTAACTGCATTTTTGGATCTTGCGAATCCACTCTCTACGGATGCAAACCCTAAGTTCATAAAAAATACTAAAAATGCTGTAATCAGAACCCAGACTGTATCCAGTGCTATTTTCAAATCTCCAATTTCCATACTATTACTTCCTTTCATATTAAAATTTTATATTCAATTCCCCCAGTTGAAATCTCCCCCGAGGAATTGTTATCATTATTTATGAATCTCATATTGATTACGGGCGCTAAAGCGCACAACCGAAAACAAACTGTATATTTAGAGAAGAAAAATGGAGTCAAGGCACCTATCCTTGACTCCATCGTCTTTTCAATTTGACAAATTTATTTGCATATTACAAAATAATATTTCCTTTGTAAGAAGCAACAAACAAAAAACGGCCAAAACTCGAAAGTTTTGACCTCATTGTCAATTCTTTATTCAATTAACGGTAAGCCTGTTTACCTAGCTTAACAAAAAAAGTCAAAGTGTTTTACACTTTGACTTCGTCGTCATTTATTAAGATAGGGATAATATAACATACATCTTCTGGTTATGCAATACTTTTTTTATATTTTCTTTACGAATTCTTAATACATAGATACGATACCGCATTCAATATTAGGAATTCTCTCATTATAAACGATTTCCCTTCTATTCTCTTAATATAATCTTTATGTCTGTTAAGAAAATGTTTATCCGATAAACATCGCATCTCCAAAGCTAAAGAACCGATAACGCTCCTTTACCGCTTCCTCATACGCCGCCATAATATTTTCTCTTCCTGCCAGTGCGGATACCAGCATCATCAAAGTAGATTCCGGCAAATGGAAATTCGTTATCAAGGCATCCAATACTTTAAATTGATAACCCGGATATATAAAAATCGAAGTATCCCCGCTTCCCTCCTCTACAAGTCCGTTCTCATCCGCAGCGGATTCAATGGTTCTACAGCTGGTGGTTCCCACGCAGATTATCCTACCACCTGCCTTTTTCGTATCATTAATCAACTGTGCCGCCTCCGGTGAAACCTGATAAAATTCGGAATGCATATGATGTTCCAATACATTATCCACTTTTACCGGTCGAAAGGTGCCTAACCCTACATGCAAGGTCACATTCGCTATTTTAACACCCATCTCTTCAATTTCATTCATCAGTTCTCTGGTAAAATGAAGTCCTGCTGTGGGAGCTGCTGCCGAGCCGTTAAACTTCGCATACACTGTCTGATATCTGCTTTTATCCTCCAACTGGTGGGTGATATAGGGCGGTAGGGGCATTTCACCAAGCTGATCTAGAATCTCCTCAAAGATTCCCTTATACTCGAATTTTACCAAACGGTTCCCTTCCTCAATAATATCAACGATTTCACCTGCCAAAAGCCCGCCACCAAAGCTGATTCTTGTACCAACTCTAGCCTTCTTACCGGGCTTTACAAGGGTTTCCCAAATATCATTTTCCCTTCTTTTTAACAGAAGAAGTTCAATCTTAGCTCCGGGCTGGGCATCCTCTTGCTCCTTAATCTTCTCACCAATTAACCTTGCAGGGATTACTCTGGTATTATTAACAACTAAGCAGTCACCTGCTTTTAGATACTCTTTAATGTTCTTAAATATTCTATGTTCCATATGTCCGGTATGCTTGTCCAGCACCAAAAGTCGGGAGCCTGAACGATCCTCAAGCGGGTCTTGAGCAATCAGTTCCTCCGGTAAATCATAATAAAAATCACTTGTTTTCATATTTTCTCCATTCCTTACAGCTAAAAATCACATTAGGTAATTGCTCAAAAAAGCTACTCAAAACATTTATTGTTACCGGCTCCGTTCAGATCCGTGTAAAACAAACGTTTTGAATAGCCTTTCTTCCTACAATACTGCTTGTGAACACATCAAAATAATAAGTCAGATTTTTTCTTAAGTAGTTTTGCCCCATTTAAAATGAGTAAAATTCCCGAAACAACTCCTGCCACAATTAATAGAATACCCATGACAAGATTCCATACTCCTACTGATTTCATCGTATGATAGATTTTTTCCATCATAATCCTACCTCCTTAACTATGCTTCCACTACACCGTACTTCTCATAGTATGCATCGATTACTGCCTTCAACGTATCATCAATTACAACGTTACCTTTATAAGGATTATTATGCAAATGCTCCACAACTTCCTCCATGGTCACAATTGCTGTTGTTGCTATCTTATAATTCTCTTCTATTTCAGAGAGTGCACTTTTTGTACCTTGTCCTCTCTCCATACGATCTACGGATACCACAAGTCCCAACACCTCAACCTTACCCTGCGCATCAAGAATGGGCATTGTTTCCCCGATTGAAGTTCCTGCTGTTGTTACATCCTCTATAATAATAACACGATCCTTGTCATTTAAGGGTGAACCTAGCAAAATACCCGTATCGCCATGATCTTTGACTTCCTTACGGTTGGAGCAATATTTAATCTCTTTATCATAAAATTCACTGATTGCCATTGAGGTAGCAACACTTAACGGAATACCTTTATATGCGGGTCCAAACAATACATCAAAATCCAATCCGTATTTGTCATTGATTGCTTTAGCATAGTATTCACCAAGCTTTCGCAGCTGTGAACCGGTTCTGTAAAAACCAGTATTCACAAAAAAGGGGGTCTTTCTTCCGCTCTTTGTGGTGAAATCTCCAAACTTTAGTACTCCACAGTCCACCATGAACTCTATAAATTCCTTTTTATACTGTTCCATCTGTATCCTCCTGTTATGTTACTCTATTAGTATGCACATCATTCGTGTTCATTTAAAAATCTGTGATTCATTCCGTCATTCGAATTACTATGGTTAATTCTAACATATTTGTTTATAAAAATATATCACTATTTTACACAACCAATTAATTCATTTATATCCTTGATATTATATTGTTTCATATAAGCTTCTATACCATCTACTACCTCAGAGGTCACGCCAGGGTTAATAAAATTAGCAGTTCCTACCGCAACCATGGTTGCACCAGCCATAATAAATTCCAAGGCATCCTCCGCATTCATAATACCACCCATGCCAACTACCGGTACCTTTACTGCATTGGCAACCTGATATACCATCCTTACTGCAATAGGCTTAATGGCAGGTCCTGAAAGACCACCAGTTTTATTTGCTAAAAGGAAGGCTCTGCGGTGAATATCTATCTTCGTACCTGTCAAAGTATTAATTAAGGATAATGCATCCGCACCGGCTGATTCTGCTGCTTTTGCCATTTCAGCAATATCGGTTACGTTGGGGCTAAGCTTCATGATAATTGGCTGCTTTGCTCTCTTCTTTAATTCCTTTGTAATGTCTTCCACACATTTGGGATCTTGTCCAAAAGCGATTCCCCCCTCTTTAACGTTCGGGCAGGAAATATTAATCTCTAGCATATCCACATCACAGTCTGATAACCGCTCCACCACATCACAGTACTGCTCGGTAGTCTTTCCTACTACATTCACGATAATCTTACTGTCAAAAGTACGCAAAAACGGAATATCACGATTAATGAACACATCAACACCGGGATTTTGTAGACCAATGGCATTCAACATTCCTCCGTAAGTTTCCGCAACGCGGGGGGTTGGATTACCCGGCCAGGGAATACTTGATACTCCTTTGGTTGTAACCGCTCCAAGCTTTGACAAATCAATATATTCACTGTACTCCATACCGGAGCCAAAGGTTCCGCTGGCGGTGGTAACCGGATTCTTAAAAGTAACTCCTGCAATTGTTACATTTGTATTCATAGCTCCACCTCTTCCGCATAAAATACAGGACCATCCTTACACACCCTTTTATTGTTGACATTGGTATGATGATCCACTTCTGCACTTTGACATACGCAGGCAAGACAGGCTCCAATACCGCAAGCCATTCTTTCCTCCATAGACAACTGAGCCTTAATGCCATGTTCCATTGCATAAGCCTTTATACCACGCAGCATCGGTGTAGGTCCACAAGCATAGATGATATCCGCATCCAGCTTATTTGCTACAAGAGCGTCGATTACATTACCTTTCGTGCCGGTACTTCCGTCCTCTGTGGATAAATAGACTTCACCATAAGCCTCAAATTCTTTCTCCATAAAAGTCATATCACGGTAGCCAAGAACAATCTGCTTCTCACCCTCTAATTGCTTTGACAATTCAAGCATTGGAGGAATTCCGATACCTCCGCCAATTAAGATTGCCTTTTTGCCCTCCGGTGTAAACCCATTCCCTAATGGACCCATTACTTCAATAAAATCTCCAGCACCAAGCCCTGCAAATTCCTTGGTTCCTTCTCCTGCAATACGATATACTAATCGGATCGTTCCATTCTCAGGATTGATTTCACAAATACTAATCGGTCTCGGAAGCAGTTTACTGCCATCCTTACTATATAATGAAACAAATTGTCCCGGTTTTGCAGCTTCTGCGATCTCCGGTGCATTCAGCCACATACTGTAGATATCCTGTGCAATCATTGCATTTTTTGCTATGCTTGCTTTTCTCTTTACTGCTGCCGACATATAGGTTCTCCTATGAATGGTATTATATTTTAGGTAATTGCGACGTAATGTTATTGGCAATTACCTATTGTTTTTATTTTCTTTGCTTATTTTATCCTAAAACAAACCTTAGGACAAGGTTTATTTTTGTATTTCTTGATTTGTGCTACCTATTCGTTAATGTTCGCTCCACATTCAGAACTTGACATAATAATTTCGATAAATCTTTTCCGAAAAAGAGTATTTTCATTTTTTGATTTTAGCTGGGAGTGAACATCGATCACCATTCACCCATTTCTATCCATACTCTTCTATATGTTGTTATTATTTTCTTAATTATTCCTTCAATATAAAGTAACATTTTCCACTGCCTTGACACATAGTATTAGCTATGATATATTTACCATCAGGGTGTTTACAAGAATTAAGGAATAATGTAGAACAGTATAATTCTTTAACTGGAAGGAAATGGATGAATATGGCTAATACAAACCCAATTGTTACAATGGAACTTCAAAACGGAGATATTATTAAAATTGAATTATATCCCGAAGTAGCTCCAAACACAGTAAATAATTTTATCTCTTTAGTTAAAAATGGTTTTTATGATGGTCTTAAGTTCCACAGAGTAATTCGTGGTTTTATGATTCAGGGCGGTGACCCGGAAGGAACCGGTATGGGCGGTCCCAACTATTCCATCAAAGGCGAATTCTCTTATAATAATTTCAAAAACGATTTAAAACATACTGCAGGAGTACTTTCCATGGCTAGATCACAGCGCCCCGATTCAGCAGGCTCTCAATTCTTCATCATGCATAAGGATTCTCCTCATCTTGATGGTTCCTATGCAGCCTTTGGTAAGGTTACAGAAGGTATGGATGCGGTTAATAAGATTGCAGAATTAAAGACAGATTATTCCGACGCACCTCTTGAAACACAGATTATGAAAAAGTTGACCGTTGAGACTTTCGGCGTGGAATATCCTGAACCGGAAAAATGCTAATCCTTTAGACGAATTAAATAATACAAATATAAGCTGTTCGGGATTCTTTCCCGGACAGCTTTTTTAGTGGTTTTTAATTTCAATTTTTTTATTTCCTAATACCATGCCATCATATAAATAACATTTATTTCATATGAATTACTAATGCACATTAATTCATACATATCTACATCGTTTCAAGTCGGATTACTTCTCCTCTATGTTACCTAATATAACCTCAGTGGTATTTTGATGAGTGATTGTTGTTCTGACTAAGAGAAATCAAATAAATTCGAATCCATATTTTACTGTCGTTTGCTCTGGCTCATAATTATATTGCTCTTACAATCCTATTCAGCGTTATATGTATATCCTTACTATAGTCCAACATTGTTTATGCAATTCTTAAAACTATAATAATAATAATAAGAAGAATAATAATAATTAAGAAGAAGAAGGTAGTTATATGCAAGATTCCTCTCAAAACCAAGATTTTAAATTGATAAATACTCCCGACGCTGAAAATGCCTATCAGCTAATCGTAGATGCCATTATCCCCAGATCTCCTCTCCTTGCTTATGAATATGGCATTATACAGTATTATGGAGCTCTTGATTTACATATTGATGAATTTCTTCAGATAACCAGAGAAAATCTTGGAATTGCTCCTGATGTCCCTCTTCCAGAACTTCTGGATTTTGCAAAACGCCAGACTCCTATGTCCTCCGAAATCTATGAACTATTTCCCGTAGTCAGCACAACAATGATGGGCTATTATTCCGAATGGTCTGGATATGGAACCACAAGACTTAATAAACCGAATCAACGGATACTGGAGTACAATCCAATTAGTTGGAAGCAGGTAGGCTATCCGGGACCTTCCTTGGGGTATCACGCTTTAAGAGCGTATCAATTCACTTAATGGGGGATAATTAGATGAATCAGGAAAATCAATATGATGTTATTGTGATCGGTGCAGGAGGCGGTGGCGCCGTAGTCGCTAAGGAGCTATGTCAGAAGGGCAAAAAAGTGCTTCTATTGGATGCCGGCCCCTGGTATGGGAATAAGAGCTGGCCTAAGCCAAATGAGGAACAAGGCGCTGAAAGCAGTTCTTTATATAGTGATTTAAGTATCGAATTACTAAAGGAAAGCTTTACCGACCTGGAGGATGATATGAATGATCTGGTCAGCGGTAAATTCCGTTGGGGACCAGCAGATCGAGACCGTCCACCCTGGCAAAGAATTGGCGGATTTGTATGGCAAAATGCAGGAATTGGGGGAAGTACGTTGCATTACTTTGGTAACTCCCCCAGAGCATATCCACAATCCGTGAATAATATCTGGCCCATTCCCTACAGTGAGTTGATTCCCTATTACGAGAGGGTAGAGAGTGCTTTACCGGTTTACATGGCACCGGTAACTGCTAAGGAAGAGATCTTTTATTATGGAGCAAAAAAAGCCGGATGGAATTATGTTCCATACCCTGATTTTTCTGACCCAGGTTACCGTTCTCAGCCCAATGCCATCCTTAGAACCAACCCATCCATCAATAATCCAAATTATGACCTGAAACAGAACAATGCAGTGGGATGTACCCTAAGAGGGCATTGCGTTAATGGATGTCATATTGGTCCAACTATAGAAGGGGTTGCAAAAAGAACCACCTTAGTCAGCTATATTCCCAGAGCCCTGGCCTCAAACAATCTTACCGTTCGTCCCAATACCTTTGTCACAAAAATTCTAACCGCTGAAGAAGGTTCTGAAGGACTTCATGCAATAGGTGTAATATCTAGAGATTGCTGGAGCGGAGAAACCCATGAATTTTATGCTTCCGTTATCGTTATGGCTGCTGGAGGGATAGAAAGCCCAAGACTATGGCTGAATTCCGAACTTCCTCAAAATCCCTGGGTGGGAAAGGGATTGGTCAACCATTATTTTGATGGCTTTACCGGTATCTTTGAGGAAAAGGCTCTTATGGATGTATTGGGTGTTTCGGACATAAAGCCCTTTGTTGGTCAAAACTCCGCTGCAAGATTTGATTATCCGGGACTTGGCGTTATTATAAGCGTTGGAATGACACCTGGTCTTCAGTCTTCCACCTATTATGGAAACGGAACAGGCTATACCTCTATGAATAAAGCCCCTGAAAATGCCCCCTGGGATTACGAGGGAATGGTGATTGGAGAGCAACTAAAAGAATTCATGCGAGAATATACGAGAACACTTTGCCTGACCACCTTTATAGATGATGATGTAAATCAAACCAATGGTATCACACTTCATCCGGAGATAAGGGATGAGCATGGCTTTATACCAGTGCTACTATACCAGCCAAGTGCCTCTGATATCGAAAAGCGAGAAAAACTCGCTGAAATCACCTGCAATATCCTACGAGCCGCCGGTGCCAAAATAGTGATACGAGGTAACTGGCCTCCCCAAATATACATCCATATTATGAGTACCATGAGAATGGGTTATGTTACTGATACCAATTGCGAAGCTCTTCAGGTGAAGAGATTATATATTGCAGATAACAGTGTATTATATAATGGCCTTGGCGGCCCCAACCCTACGCTCACCACTCAGGCACTTGCTACCAGGACAGCGGATAAAATCAATGAAAAATACTTTGAGGGGAGCATGCCAAGTCAATCATAATGAAAGGTATTATTTTAGTAAAAGTCAACTCTGAAAATCAAATCAACTAAAAACCACACCCAAAGAATTTCTTTCGGTGTGGTTTTTTATGGACTACCAGTTATACATTAAAAAATACGGCTGTTCGAATTCGTTCACACCTTTTATGATGTAACAATCTTCACAGCCGTATTATATTTAAAAGTTCATGCTATACTTAGTAATAACAAAGCATTGATCAACGGAACCATCCTGTTCAAGCCCTATTACAATTCTAGAAACTCCAGCAGTTTCGTTATGGTTAATATTTCGGTAAAAATTCGATCGCTTATTGATGTTTCGCCTCTACCCATGCCTGTCTTAAATCTTCTCTCATATCAATCACTGCTTGTCTGGAAGCATCTGCGTATCCTTCGGCTCCAAATTTCTCATAACCCTTCATCTTATAAGCCGCAATAATTCCTCTGGAGGAGTTTACAATAGCACCTAATCCATCTTTATTAAAGTAGGGAGCCAAATCCGAAGCCTTGCCACCCTGTGCTCCATAGCCGGGAACCAGAATATAGGTATTAGGCATAAGTTTACGAAGAATCTTGCCCATCTCAGGATAGGTAGCTCCTACAACAGCACCGATATAGCTATAGGTGCTTCCCATATGCTGTTCTCCCCATTGTGCAACCTTCTCTCCCACTAATTCATATAAGGGTCTTCCATTAATAAGCTGATCCTGAAATTCACCACTGGAGGGATTAGAGGTCTTAACAAGTATGAACAGACCTTTATTCTCCTCTTTGCACACATCAATAAAGGGATTGACACCATCAGATCCGAGATAGGGATTCACAGTTATAAAATCCTCATCAAATCCACGATATTCCTTACCTCCAAGAACAACCTTACCAAGATGACCGGTTGCATAAGCTGCCGAAGTAGAACCGATATCACCACGCTTGATATCCCCGATTACAACCAAGCCTTTTTCCTTGCTGTAACGGACGGTCTTGTCAAATGCCTTTAAGCCCTCTATTCCAAATTGTTCGTACATTGCAATCTGAGGCTTAACCGAAGGAATCAGATCATAGGTCGCATCAATAATGCCCTTGTTGTATTGCCAAATTGCTTCCGCAACACCGTCTAAGTTTTCGCCTTTTTCGCTGAAGGCTTTCTTTTGAATGTGCTCGGGAATAAAATCCAGCATGGGGTCAAGACCCACAACAATTGGTGCTTCCAGTTTTTCAATTTTCTCCACTAGCTTGTTAATCATCTTTACTCTCCTTATATATAGAGGAAATCCTCTTTTTTACATTATACTTGAGGGCGTCCTGGCTGCCAAGGTTCAGCTAAACTGCTATTCTAACTGGTTCGTGCGTAATCTCAAAGGTTATATTACCAATTAGTTCCGTAGACTTTGTTACCCCTTGTATTGATAAAAACTAAATGACCCTATATTACCTGTTAACTCTCACTTCTTAATATTGTAGCTTTTATGCGTATTGATATACTACTTTACCGCCTACAAAGGTATATTCCACTCGTCCATATACCTCACGTCCATGAAACGGTGTATTCTTGCCCTTGGAATAAAATAGATTCTTATCAATGGAATAATGAGCATTTTGATCCGCTATCACAATATCGGCAATCTTTCCTTCCCCGATACATCCGCGGTCAATTCCAAGTATTTTAGCCGGATTTACGCTCATCTTCTCCACCATCTGCTTTAAAGTCAGATAACCCGTCTTAACCAGCTCGGTGTAAGTCAGTGAAAACGCTGTCTCAGAGCCAACAATCCCAAAAGGGGCCTCTACAATAGGTCGTTCCTTCTCTTCTTTGGAATGAGGAGCATGGTCGGTAGAAATGACATCCATGATATCATCCCTCAGAGCTTCTTTTAACGCCTGTACATCTTCCTTTGCACGAAGTGGAGGATTCATCTTATAATTGCTGTCATCCCCTGGAATATCTTCATCCGTCAGAATAAAGTGATGGGGGCATACTTCCCCTGATACCCTTAGTCCTTCCTTCTTGGCAAGAGCAACCATCAGAGCGCTGTATTTGGTCGAACAATGGCAAAGATGAAGTTGTGCTCCGGTTTCTTTCGCTAAAAAGATGTCTCTTGCCGTAATAATATCTTCTACTGCGTTGGAGATTCCCGGAACCTTTAATTCCTTTGCTTTCTTGCCTTCGTTCAGTGCACCTTTCCCCACCAGACTCTTATCCTCACAGTGGGCAAACACAGGAATATTAAATTCAGCTGCCAATTTCATGGCTTTGGCATAGAGCGCACTGTCCATCACAGATTTGCCATCTTCGCTCAACGCAACTGCTCCGGCACTCTTCATGGCCTTAATATCGGTTAACTCCAACCCTTCCTGACCAATTGTAATGGCACCAACCGGAAGAATATTGATTACTGCCTCTTCCTTTGCCTTATCAAGAATTTGCCTAACAATTTCTTCCTTATCCACTGCCGGTTTCGTATTGGGCATCGGACATATGGCAGTATATCCACCTGCAGCTGCAGCCATTGCACCTGTTTTTATGGTCTCCTTATACTCAAAGCCAGGTTCCCGAAGATGTACATGCAGATCGATAAATCCAGGCATCACACACTTACCCTCTACATCAAAAATTCGAAGCTCCTTCTCCTCACTGAGCGCCTTATCTTTGATTAAAGTTTCATTTAGCTTGTCCACTACCTGAATAATCCGGTCATCCTCTATCAGAAGGTCAAAGTACCCCTCCCGATTGGAAGCAGGATCAATAACGTATCCGTTCTTAATTAATGTAAGCATATTCTGCTCCTTCCGATAAAATCGAATGCAAAACTTGTCAAGTAATCGATTTCAGAAATTTATCAAGTAATCGATTTCTATAAGTTATCAAGTAATTGGTTTCTATAAGTTATCAAGTAATTGGTTTCTATAAATTATCAAGTAATTGGATTTTTAAAATTTATCAATAATCAATGTATTATGATTAATTCAGCTCATTAAGTAATCTTCTTATAACTCAGCTTTTTCAACATCCAATAACACCTTGTTATCCAAATAGTTTTCAAATTCTTCTCTTAATATCCACCTGCTGTCTACCAATTCCTCAGAAAGTATCACATCGCTGTTTGCAACCCTGCATAAATAACTGATACCAATATTAAATACATCTCCGGTCATAAAAGACCAAGTATATAGAATATGATCCAGAGATGCATGAAGCCCTGTCTGTTCATACACAGTTCGTAAAACTGCCTTATCCGGCTCCTCGCCAAACTCGATGCAGCCATCTACAAAGCCCCATTGATAGGGATCTGAAATCCTGTCATCGAACCATTTTTTTACTACCAGGAATTTGTCCTCATATTGAACAACGCCTTTCACCAGTACTGTGTATTTCTCCATACGATCCTCCAATCTGCAGAGTTCGATCACTCCGCTTGACCTGCCAGATAATTGACAAATTGTTGTGCGGTTCTACCTGATTTTCCCCCGTGTGACAGCTCCCAGATATTAGCCTGTGCATACAGCTGCTCATCGGTCAATTTGATGTTTGGCTGTCGCCTTGCCAGCACTCTGACAATTTCCATAAATTCATCAAAGCCCGGGGAAGAATAATTAATCGTTACACCAAAGCGGGCAACCAAAGATAACTTTTCCTCCATAGTGTCCGAACGGTGCAACTCCTCTGTTACCTCCATATCGGAGCGATCCTTCCAAGTCTCCCTGATCAGATGCCTTCGGTTGGAGGTTGCATAAATCAATACATTATCGGGCTTATTCTCAAGTCCGCCCTCAATAACTGCCTTCAAATACTTATATTCTATCTCAAATTCTTCAAAGGAAAGGTCATCCATATAAATAATGAATTTATAGTTTCTATTTTTAATACGAGCAATCACAGAAGATAGATCCCGAAATTGATGTTTGTATATTTCGATGATTCGAAGTCCTTCCTTATAATACTCGTTCAGAATTGCTTTTACGGAGGTGGATTTACCGGTACCACTGTCACCAAACAGCAGCACATTATTGGCTTTTCTGCCTTCAATAAAGGCTCTGGTATTATCAATCAGCTTCTTCTTTTGCAGTTCATAGCCCACCAGATCCTTCAGTGATACTTCCAGCGTATTGGTAATGGGTATAATATCAAGCTTGGTTCCTTCATTATTAAGGCGAAAGGCTTTGTTTAAGCCAAATATCCCCACTCCATAATTACGGTAAAAGGTAGTTACTGCATCAAATATCTCTTCTTCATCCCCTGAAGCTGCAATTTTATCACTTAGCATTTTAACTTTTTCGCTTACACTGGCATTGTATCTACTGCTGTTCTTTTCTATTGCATGATAATCACTGATTACCGAAAAGCAGTCAATATCCAGTGCCTGCTCAAGGGAAGTAAAATCATATTGAAAGAGCTGCCTAAAGATTTTGAAATCATTCTTCGCAAAGCGATTTACTGTTCCCTCTTTGGCACCTACCTTTTCACAGGTAATACTGAATGGGTTCTCAGTGGTTGCCAGAAGATAGGCCAAATAATTGTGCCATAGATTTTTATCGAAACCATACTCCGTTGCTAATTCCAGCAAGTGATGAATCAGCTCATAGATTCTTGAGGTGATATCCTCCTTCTTGAAGATCGTATCACTTTGGCTCTCATGGCAGCTATCATATTCCTTGATTATTTCTGCCAGTCGCACCAAAATACTGTCTTCTCCAAGATTCTTATACACAACCAATTTCGAAATATATTGATACATCACATCAATCCCCCTATCCACACTCTATGAAGAGCATTATTACATACGTTCCGGAGCCTCAAAGCCCAACAGATTAATACAGGTGAGTAAAACATCCTGTACCAGGGTGATTAATGCAATCCAGGAAGCCTGCTTTGTACCATCTTCCTCGGTTATAATCTTTGTATTGTGATAAAAGCTATTAAATTCATTAGCTAAATCATAAATATAGGAACAGATTCTATGTGGAGCAATGTCGTTATATGCTCCATAAATCATCTCATTGAATTTTGCAAGTTCCAGCATCAACGCCTGTTCAGAAGGAGAAGACGCGGGTAAAATCTGATCCGGTGTACCATTCTTATTTAATTCAGCATACTTCGCTAAAATTGATTTAATACGAACGATGGTATAAAGGATATAAGGACCCGTATCTCCCTCAAAGGAGGTAAAGCGATCGATATCAAAAATATAATCCTTGCTGACCTGATTGGATAAATCGCCGTATTTTAATGCTGCAAGACCAACCTGAGCTGCAATGGCTTTGGCTTCTTCTTCCTTCATATCGCGATTTTCCATAATCTTTCGAAATACTTCATCGTTAACGCTCTTAATTAGGTTCTCAAGGCGCATTACACCGCCTTCTCTTGTTTTGAAAGGCTTGCCATCCTTGCCATTCATAGTACCATATCCAATATGGGTAAGCTTTGTATTCTCCTGTATCAGCTTTGCCTTTCTAGCACAACGGAATACTGTCTCAAAATACAACTCCTGACGTTTATCGGTCACGTAGATAATATGATCCGGATTAAACAACTCCATACGTTCCACAATGGTCGCTAAATCCGTGGTATTATATAAGGATGCTCCATCCGATTTCAATATGATGCACGGAGGAATTTCTTTTGTATCGCTTTCTTCCTTAACATCAACAACCAATGCACCTTCACTTATTCTGGTATAATTATTATCCTTAAGATATTGCACCATCTGTGGGATATAAGGCTGCACATCACTTTCCTTCTTCCATAGCTCGAAGGATACATCAAGAGTTTTATAAATTCTCTTAATATCATTCACTGATACCTCAAGCATATGATTCCAGATTGCAGTATATCCTCTATGTCCGTTCTGTAATAAATAGGTAATATACTTTGCTTCCTCATGAAACTCGGGATTACTCTTGGAGTATTCACTTGCAGCAGGATAGATCTCCTCTAACTCACTGATGGTAAAAGGAGCTTCTGTGGGATATTCACCTTCAAGGCTTTCATCAAAGTAAACTAATTCCGGCTTGCGTTTCTTTAACTCCGCAATAATAAGCCCCATCTGTTTACCCCAATCACCAAGATGGACATCACCAATTACCTCATTACCGCAAAATCTCAGTAATCTCTTCACGCTTTCACCAATTACTGCGGAACGCATATGTCCTACATGCAACGGTTTTGCAATATTGGGACCGCCGTAATCAATTAATATTTTTTTGGGTGCTTGATCCTTCTCACATCCAAAGTTCTCAGAAGCACTCATCTGATTTAAGTAATTCGACAAAAATTGATCACTTACCTTAATATTGATAAATCCCGGCATAATCGCGGTAATTTCATCAAATATTTTGCTGGCTCTTAAGGTTTCTGCCACTGGTTCTGCGATCTTAATCGGTGCTGATTTATATTGTTTTGCAGCTGCTAAAGCACCGTTACATTGATATTGGCAAAGATCCGGTCGGTTTGAGATGGTTACCATGCCGAATTTTTCTTCATAGCCATTTGCCTTAAAGGCTTCCTTAACCTCATCTGAGATCAGCTCAATTATTGTTTTCATTGTATACCTCCATAACAAGCACGTCCTCGTGCAGTTTTTGTACTATCATAGTTTTCTTTCCATGTATATTTATAATGCTTATATACATACTTATTTCCTTATTAAACTCAAACAATACTTTATCATAGAAAGAACGTATTGTCATCCACTAACAGAAATTTTTCACTGTTCTTCCAATTTGCGAATAATATACATCGATTTTACATTTATAAACCAGCCTTTTGCACTCTTAAAAAGAAGGTCGAAAAACGAAGAAAATATTTTCAAAAATAAAAAAAATAGGGTATTTTTTTTAATAAAAATGTTGTATTATTAGACATAACAAACATCTATCATTGAGAATTAATGAAACATTTATAACGAAAATTTTTATGTTTCAGATAATGCGTGGGGTACATAGGGCGGATTTCTCGTTAATATGAATTCTCGAGAGATTATCTTGAAATACGAAAGGAGAAACATCATGTTCGGGCTTTATTTTGGTAATTACTTAATGAAAAAGGGTTTGATCAATCCAACCCAATTAGAAGAAATAATGCTTAAACAGCAACAAACGAGAGTTAAGTTGGGTCTGATCGCTGTTTCAGAGAAATTATTAACAACAAAGCAAGCTGAGGAAATCAATCAACTGCAGCGAAGCATGGATCGCCGCTTCGGTGACATTGCAATCGAAAAAGGATATTTATTAGAAGAGGAAGTAACACATCTTCTCAATATGCAAGGGAATCCCTTTCTGCAATTTGTTCAAGTGGTTACTGAGAGCAATCTTCTTAATCCAGATGAACTGGAGCAACACATTGACGGATTTAAGAAGGAATATCAGTTCTCTGATTCAGACCTAGATTCCTTGAAATCTGGTGATATCGACCGAATCATTTCTATCTTTAATATTACTGACTCTACTCTGGTCAATAATCTTATCAGTTTATATTTGCGTAATATCGTGCGTTTTATCAGCAATAATATCATTATAAATAAAGTTTCAAAGATAAGTGAATATTCATTCGGAGCCCTTTCTTCACAGAAGATGGTAGGTGATCACGAATTTTTTACCGGGTTTGCATCACAGGGTGACGAATTAACTACTATCGCTAATCCATTTGCGAAAGAAAATTTCACAGTAGTTGATGAGGATGCTTTTGATGCTGTTTGTGAATTTATCAATTGTACAAATGGTCTCTATGCTTCCAAGCTCAGTCTTGAAGATGTCCATATTGACATGACACCACCACTGTTCTACTCTAATCAAAAGCTCTCTTCAAAGGGAGATTTATACATAGTGCCGATTACAATTAACGGCGCACAGTCTGATTTACTCGTTGCAATAGATAATTCGGTTGAGATAAATTAGGAGGGAAATGAAATGGCAAAGATACTTTTGGTTGATGATTCAAAAACATCACGCAAAATTCTTAGAGGAATATTAGAAGAAAACGGTCACGAAGTAATCGGGGAAGCTGCTAATGGTGAAGAAGGCTATGCAAAATATAAGGAATTGAAGCCGGAATTGACTACCATGGACATAACCATGCCGGTTATGGATGGTTTAGAAGCCTTAAAATCCATCGTGGAGTATGATAAAGATGCGAAGGTCGTTATGGTCACCGCAGCTGGACAGAAAGCTAAGATGGTGGACGCAGTTAAATTTGGCGCAGCAGAATTTTTAGCAAAGCCTTTTGAAGCTAGTCAGATTATTGAAATTATTAATAAGGTTTTAAATTCGTAAAATTCATTTGGCTATAAATTCCATTTTATACTGTAGCATTGGCATAGATACAAAGCTAAAAGTCATTTGCTTCGGTGATGATATAGCAGATATTTGAATTATCTGTTACATTTCCATAAGCATATTCATACTTTTACTTTTTATATGTTACCAATGAACTTAGTTGAAGTGGCTTTGTATCCTAGTCAGATGCAAAGATGGGACTGTTAAGGTGTATTCTTTCGGAATAATTTTTCCTTTTAAGAATTACCCATTAACAGTCCCATTTTATTACCAATCCTCAAATCTTATTTCATAACTGCTGGACTCTTCTATGGACTACATTTCAACAGGCACGACAATTGCTGCTATAAAGTAAGCTAAGATTCCAAACCCAGTTAATCCAAATAAAACCCACAGCAAACGGATTATGGTAGGATCCACATTGAGATAATCACCTAAACCTCCACATACACCACAAATCATCTTGCTCTTATTTGATCTAAATAATCTTTTTGGTTCCATATTCGTTTCTCCTTCCTTTCATATAATTCTATAGGTAAATATTAAACTATATTATTATTAATAATATATGCTAGGCTGATGCAAATTCCTCCACTCCTACGCTTCGTTCCAGATTAGTAACCACTTCAGAATTGCGTCCATTGTGCATACAACAGCGCTGATTACAGTGTTTTGACATTATCATATTGATTTCTTTGTTTACTTAAATTTTACAGTTATATTCCCAATATTGCAATCTAAATTCAAATAATTCTTTGCATCGTTGTTATTAATCACTTTGTTATTGATATTATGATAACTCTGATTTCCCACTGTTACATTACCCAAATCGCTGCTGACTCTGTAGGAATAATCTTCTTCTTTACCAATTAAATCAAGTTCCACATTGCCCACATTATTGGTTATCTTACTTTCTCCTGTTATATCACCGTTTACTTCAATATTTCCCACATCACAGGATAAATCAATATTTTTAACCTTAATGTTATTTATCTCAATATCGCCTGCTCCCACATGATAATTGGAGGCTTCTGAGACGGATAGATTTTCGACGGATATCTTTCCAGTCTTTACATCAAGATTACAGGATTTTGCGTTGATTATCTCAGCATCCAGTGAACCGGCTTTTATACGAATATCCATATTCTCTGCAACAAAGTCCTCTGGAATGGTGATTGTAATCTTAAACTTATTATTCCAGTCAAAAAGCTGTTCCAACGGAATTTTTAATCCAAAAAGATTAATTCGTTCTTTATTATTCTCTTTAATATGCCAAACACCGCCCTCTACGTAGGTTAAAAGTTCATTCTCAACCAAGTTGTCAGCTTCAATGGAGAAATCAGTTCCTTTGACAATCTCAACGGCGCGGTAATCGATGTCCATATTAATACTGGTTACCCCTTCATAATTTTCATGAAGAGCCTTTGTTTCCTTTATCTGACGAAATCCCGAAATCGAGAATGCGATAATCAGTAATGCGATTCCAAAGCCAATCGCCATTAAGCTTATTCCAATCCAAATTTTTGAAAAAGATTTCATACCATCACGCTCCTATTCTGAAAAGGCATTCTGCAAACTTGAATAATACCCTTAAATATTGCTGGCAGTACACTCTTGCAAAGGAATATGGTGAAGGACATAAACAGCATTCCCAAACCTAGTATTAATAATCCTGCACCACATAATAATAATCCAAAGAATGGTATTGTAAGCTCAGTGAGTCCTGTAACAAACAGGGAAAACCCTGTAACAATCATCGCAATTCCAGCAGCTCCAAATCCTATTACAATCCCAATGATAGCAGATACTACACCTACAAAAACTCCAAACGCTGAGATAATAAACGGAAAGCCGAAAATACAGATAAGTATAATGATGCCTATCTTCATTCCTGTGTCAGATCGCTTCCAGTAGGATTGTGCTTTTGATCCCTCTGATGCGTTTTCACGATTGGCGGACTGATTATAATTATTCTGTTGTTGATTGGTACCTGTATTGTCTCTTGATTGGCTTTGGCTCTTTGCTCCCATGACCTGATACTTATCCTCTGTAAATGTTGTATCCTCATAGCCCTTCTCTGTAAAATAACCACTGCTTACCCGATCCTGTGCATTCAGGTTCAAGTCAGCTTTAATAATTCCTGCCACCTTACCCGGTGAACCTAATTCCTTTAAAATATCCTCTTCATGCTCTTTCCCGGCATCCTCTATATATCCGTTATAATAATTAAGAGCCTCTTCTCTTTCTTCTAAAGGGATATCGGACAATAAGCTTTCGAGTTCCTTCATGAATTCTAGCTTTGTCATCTATTTCACTCCTTCAAAAATATTATTGATCTTCTTATAATAGCTCTCCCATTCGTCTATATAGAGCCTTAATTGTGCCAATCCCGCATCCGTTATCTTATAGTATCTTCGATTTCTTCCTCCGAACTCTAAATCATATACCTGCAAACAAGCATCCTTCTGGAGTCTTCGTAGAACCGGATACAAGGTTGATTCCGATATTTCAATCGCCTGACGAACATCCTGTGTAATCTTATACCCATACGTTCCTTCCGGTTCCTTCGAAACGACAGCAAGCACAATTGCATCAAGCAACGCTGAACCGGTATTAAATACCATGCCAACAACTCCTTCCTTCTTATATCTCATTCAATATTATTGATTTAACAATACTATATACCATATAATATTATATGTCAATAGGAGTGTGAGGAAAATTTACAAATATTTATTGCGAGTAAGATTTAAAATAGTTCTTGAAAATATCCATTCCCTGTCACGCACCTTATCTTTTTATTTTAAAAGCTGAGAATACATTATTATTAACATAGTCTTTAATGAAAATAGGTACAGGAATAATTTCCTGTACCTATCAAACTTTCTAATATGCCTATCATTTAAATGAAATAAAAGTTAACCTTACTATAAATGCACACTAGAGTTACTAGCAAATTATCTTAGTACATTCATAATTTCTTTTCAATAACTATTTTATTGAAGGAAATCATTTATGTTATATCGATGTTATGCTTAGTTTTTTCAAGAATATCAATAATTACTAACCCCTTAATATTATGTGCATCAATTTTATAGTAGTCATCTTATCATGGATTTTTTCAATTTCACCATCTGACCAACAAAAATCATACAGAGACGAATTATCTAAAATAAACATCTCATAATAATCTAAATGATTATTTACAAAGCTCAGAATTATATTATCATAGAAAAAACATAATTAAAGTATATTAATTCAAGGTTTATGCATCATTTTTCTATTTAATGTCCCAAGTTGTAAAATTATCAACTTTATTCCTATAACCATCTGTATAATAACTTGCATAATATGTAACTTCTGCTTTATCAGTATTATCAGTATAAAACCAAATATATATTTGAGTGTATTCTCCTTGACCTCTTTTTAACCAACTTTGCTGAGACGGATTACTTCCTGAACTATTATTAAATAGATGATTTTTAATTGTTTGAAAAACAGTCTCGATCTTGTTCTTATCAGCGTTTTTATTACAATATACAAACAGTGATAAAGTAGGTGAAGGTGTAGTAATGTCGCATTCGATGTTATTTACTATAGGATACTCTTTCTTGATTTGACTTTTTAAGTCATAGTACCACTTGTCCTTTTGATAATCGCTTAAAGTAACACTTCCTGCAATGATAGAGAAACATACTATTATTGCCAAAAAAACTATAATAGGTACTTTTAAACTTCTCCGTTTCATTGCCCGTATAATCACAATAATCAAAAAGATTATAAAGGATACTATAGAAATTGTAATAAGAAAAAGATAAAGAAGTTGAGTAGGATAATAGATGCTATTCATTTCATTTCCTCCTTGAAGTTATTCAGTCTTTAAAAAAAGCAATACCCTTTGTAATCCTCTATCTTAGAATAACCATCCGCACTCATCCTGTACCAGTCAATGATTCGGGCTTCCCAAGGAAACATGGTTAATTAGTTTCGGATCCTTTTGAACGATCTTGTTAACAGATGTATTATGCTCTATTATCAGAGTTGCTCCAATATCTGAGCTCGTTTCTTGTTATATTCCTCCTCCGAAATCATGCCTTGTTGATATAGTTGCTGTAATTCCTTCATTCTTTCCTCAGAAGACTTTTTGTACTCGAAATTATTATTGGAATAATCATTCATATCATCAATTACTATTTCATGAGAGGCAATTCCCTTATCTGAGAATGCGCTAATCCCATTCATAATTGTAATAATAACAGCAAACAATGTCCATATAAGTCCAAATGGACCAAATGTAGGTATGACTACAAATAGCCCTATACAACAAAATATTATCCCCACAAAAAATCCAAATGCTGATTGACCTCTACTTGGTTTCACTCTCACTCTTCTACTCATATCTACCAATCTCCTTGAAAACTAATATGTCATTATCGCAATATACGATAGTAAATTTACCAGAAACACATCTGTTCTTGGGTTTCATAAGTTTATGTCCTCGGATCGTTATCCTCAACTAATTCACGCTTGTTAGTCATGCATTTCCTTAATGAATTATAGCATAAAACAATTATCGTTTATAGTAAATTTTCCCGTTTTAATTAGATTCTAATTGGGTTTTAATATGAAAGAATGAGGAGAGTTAACTCATCCAACTTTTATCATCCGTTCGAAAATCGCTGCATATTTACTTATTATAAAAATTAGGCAAAAACGCCTTATTCTCCTCAATAATATCTTCAACCAGCCGTATCGCATTATGATGCCCATGTACCAACGGATGATTTAACAATGCCAGATATGCAAGCTCACGGTCACCAGCCATAGCTGCTTCACAGGTGTACATTTCAAATTGTTTTATCTGGCTCACTAAGGGTTCTACCGAGGCAGGAAGAGAATCCGTGGTGATTGCGTGAACCCCATTGGTACTGATTAGAGCATTACATTCTACTACCGCATCGTAAGGCAGATTTGGGATTGCTCCTTTATTCAAGGTATTTACAATTTGCACGGTCGGAACCGGGTTTAAAAGAGCTGATATCAGATTCAATGCAGCCGTGGAATAGAGTGCACCTCCTCGCTTCTCTAAAAGCTTTGGTTTTTCATCCACTGTTTTATCTGCATAGATTTCAAATAATTCTTGCTCTACCTCTTTAACCTGTTCCCCTCTTGTTCCAATTCCTTGTATAATGTCTTTCTGTATTTGTTCCAACTTCTGCTGCTCAAACCAAAAATATTGAAGGTAGGAGGTTGGCATTAGTCTAATCTTATGAATCAACTCTGCCCCACCTTCGACCTCAATGGTTTGATGTGCTAGCTTCTTTGTAAAGTAACCTTCGTCAAATAATTCCCCAAATCTAGACACCCCATCAATCAAAATATCCGTAACAAAGGATAGATGATTTAAGCCTGCCATCTTAACATATACTTCCTCTGGCCTCCTGCCAAAGTATTCACTTAGTTCCCGTTCTATATTAATTGGCAGATTGCATAGCCCCACACATTTAATATTAGAATATTGATGAACTGCCTGTGTAACAATTCCTGAAGGATTGGCAAAATTAATCAGATAGGCACTGGGACAGATTTCTTCCATCTCTCTGGCTATCTCAACAATTACTGGTACAGTACGTAACGCATTGCCAAAGCCTCCTGCCCCTGTGGTCTCCTGACCAATGAGCCCATAACGAAGCGGGATCTTCTCATCTCGGATTCTTGCATCCAACCCGCCAACTCTGATTTGGGTTACAACAAAGTCTGCATTCTGTAATGCTTCTCTTCGATCCATGGTCAGATAGATTTTGGCATCATTATTGACCTTCTTCAGCATACGCTTAGTTAATTCCAAAATTATAGTTGCATTTTGCATACCTGCTTCCACGTCTACAAGAGCAATTTCATAAACTTTGAAGATTTTATTATTAATAATTCCTTCTAGAAGCTCCGGCATATAGCTGCTGCCTGCTCCGATAATCGTCATTTTTATATTCTTCACAGCACTACCTCCTTCAAATTGTGAAACACCTCATCTGTAATGGTTGCATTTGCATGCTTCATGGCTTCAAGAACTCCGCCAATTACCGGAGGGCTATTATTAATGATAATATCCGCTCTTGGTACCTTACATTTTAATGCTACCCGAAGGGCATCCACATGAAGCGTGGAACTTGCTTTTGTAAATAAACTACCGCTGAGAACCACCGGGATTTCCTCATCCTTCATCCCTGCATAGATAATCTTACCGCCAAGTGCCTTACCAATCTCTATACCCATACTAATAATAAGCTCCTGTGCTACCTCGTCACCTGTGGAGGCTGTGTCGAATACCATTTTAGGAATGCGATGCAGTTCTTCCTTGCTATAACGATTCCAACCAACCAGCTCTACAATCTCATCCATGCTGTTTGCTCCAAATGCTTTCGGAATCATGCTGGTTAATATGGTAGGCTGATCCGTATGCTCATACGCTCGAAAGGTTCGGTGCAGCGTCTCCTTCGCCAAATTATCTCCACCACCAAAGTTCCCAGCCTCATAAGATAGTGATATTAGGATATGTTCCTCCCCCTGTTTATTCCTAACAGCAATATTATGGGAGGTTCCACAGATGGAAACCGCCCCATAAGTACTCCTTGTTCCTGCCGCCAATGCTACCCACGCGTCATTTTTTATCATGAAATTTTTATGCTGAAATAGAGATGATAAATTCTCATTAAGAATCTTAAAATCCCCTTCCAAATCGGCACCCGCCAAACCCAGGTAGGAATAAGTAATATCCTCTGGCTTTAATTTTGCTTGTTCCAGCAGTGTTCTTACTCCCTCTCCCAAGAGTTCTTTGGTATTCTCAATACCAATATTTTGGTGGTTGGTATCACCACATCTGTAATATCCCAGAACTTTGCCTTCCGAGTTTGAGAGAAGCCCCTCTGTTTTTGTCTGTCCACCGTCAAATCCAATATAATAATTCACTTTTTCACCTTCCATTAGTAATTCGTTATTTTAATGCCAGCTTTATTCTGCCATAGCTCAGTCCATTCTCCTATTCTTCCTCATCCTTAAATTTCACCAACCAAGATATGCCATATGCAATCCCCATTAAAATCAGCGGAAACACCACGAACATAAAGCGTGAAGCTGTGCCAGGATGACTGCCGGGTCGCTCACTGTCTACAAAACCAAAAGCATAGGTAATGATTAAAAAGATTAAACTCTTAATAAAACCAGAAAAGCGCGTTACAAAGCTTATGGCACTAATATAGATACCTTCTCTTCGTAGTCCTGATTTTCTGCCATCCTCATCAATAATTCTAGCATTGATTAAATCGATGTTGGCAGTCACACCGGCGATACCCACGCCGACTATAGCTCCAAAGAGCATGGAAGAAATTAAGGAGTTCGTAAAATAAAGGGGTATTACCGACAGCGCTAGAAAGGCCAGAGATATTTTCCAGGTACGCAAGGAGCCAAAGCGCTGAATCATCTTTGCCCATAATATCATAGCCGGAATTGCTGCAATAAAAACTGCTCCCGTAAGAAATGTGGCCTGTGCATCCTCAAGAGCCAATGCATATTTCACATAATAAGGTATAGCTGCTAGTAGAAGCCCTGCTGTTGCCTGATAAAAGAAATTGGCAAAGCTGACCGTCCAAAAGTTTCGATTACCCAACACCGCTTGAATGGATTCTTTTAGTCCAGGAGTATCCGTTTCCTTATAGTTTTGATCCTCATGACTACCAAGCGCAGAAATCACTACTAGCATCATTCCAAGAACGGATAAAAATGCTGCTGTTACTGCATAACCGAAGTGGTCAGCAATCATTGGTGTTAAGGACACTCCCACAATCATACCTACTAATTGAAGTGCTTGTCTAAGTGCATTCACAAAGGTTCTTTCGTCTTTTGTCTTAAACAGCTCCGGAAACAGTGAATGATAGTTAGTACCTACCACTGTCCCCATTGTTTCTAGTAACATCAGAAACACCGTGAAATAAATCGCTAACGGCAACCCGTGTTGCAGGCTTTCAGGAGGTGCAAAGAATAAAATATAGAACAGGCAGTAAAGAGGTGCTGCAATCAAAAGCCACGGCTTTCTACGTCCAATTTTTGTCCTAGTCCTATCGGATAAAAAACCCATAATCGGATCATTAAAGGCATCCCATATGGTAAAGAAAATCATACCCACAGATATCATATGAAGCGGTAAATGTAGTTTGTCATTATAAAAAAATGTAGCATAGGCTATGTACATCTGACCGGGTATTGTAAGACCCAGCATTCCCAGTGCATAGATGATGGCATTAGTCGGTTTCATAGTGCTTGAACTTTTATCCTTACCTTTCTTTTGCATCGTTATCCCCTTTTCTGTGCTGTCAAAAAGTTATCCCGCTTCGTGGGCAGCACTGCCACCAGCCGAATGATCTATACATACATGGTATCCACACTCATATGGAGATGGGTGGGTGTGAGTACCTTAAAAGCCTCTCCTCGTTCAAACCCTTTACCTTTGGCATATTCCTGTGCTTTATAATCAAAATACCTCTGAAGGAACTGGAAGCTTTCCGGCTCGAACTGACTTTTATGTGTTAAGATTGCCTTGTTTTTTAACTCCCAGGTTGCGTCAACGTTAATAATCGTATTGGGGTGGGCAGTTGTGTGAAAGGCAATTCCTGATACACTCCAAGGTTCATCCTGACCAACTCTTCCGGTACGGTAGGAAACCATGTTGCTAAATAAGCATGCTTCTGCCGCAGCCATTCCTACCCTCCTATGATCGGGATGGCCTTCATATAACAAAAATGGATCCACTGTCATAATGATTTCCGGCTTAACCTCTCTGATAACAGAGATGATACGATTACAAAGTTCTTTTTCACTGGCATAACCCCCATCTTCAAAGCCTAGAAAGCGGTGATGGGTTACACCAAGAAGTGCAGCTGCTTCCGTAGCTTCCTGTAGACGTATATTAGCCAGCTCCTCCCCTGTCTGATTCGGGTCATAGGTTCCCTTACTTCCATCAGTTACAGTCAGATAAGTTATCTCACACCCCAAAGATGCTAATTTTGCGATAGTAGCTCCCGCACCAACCTCATTATCATCCGGATGGGGTTGAATACATAATAAGCGTTTACAGACTTCCAGTTCTGGAATAGGTAAAAAATCTTGTGGACTCATAAAATTTCCTCCCTCACAATTCATTTGTTCTATTACAAAATTCTAGCACGTAATACATTTACTGTCAATTAAACCGCTTTAACTAATTTATTATGTTTACATGAAGTTTTTATTGTAATATACTATAAAAATACTTAGTAATTTCTCTATACAGTCAAATTATTTTACCAAATCACAAAGTATAACCGTTTTAACTATAAGGAGTAGTTTTATGCCAGCAAGCATCTATGATATCGCAAGAAAAACAGGATTATCCGTTGTAACGGTATCCCGCGTATTAAATAATTATCCAAGTGTAAAAGCAGCTAATCGCGAAAAGGTACTTAAGGCGATAAAAGAACTTAATTATATCCCTAATGCAGCAGCCAGAACCCTTGCCAAAGGGAAAACAGGCATGATTGGTTTATTATTACCCAATTATGTAGATGCTTTTATGACGGATGTGATGTCTTCTGTGGAAGAGGCTTTGAAGGAAAAAGGTATGCTTCTAGCAATTTCCACCGCCTCCAATCTGCGTTCCCTAGAAGAAATGGGAACCTTTATTGGTGACAGGGTGGATGGACTTCTTATTATGAATCCCCTGCTTGATATGGATTTTTTAAAAGAGTTAAAGAAGAGAAATACCCCCATGGTTTTTCTTGACCTCCATCAAATTGATGTTAAGGTTCCCACCGTGACTGTTGACAATTATCGTGGAGGCTATGAAGCTACGGAAGTACTAATAAAGAGTGGAGCAAAGAGAATTGCTCACATTACAGGTGATAAAATCTTCGAATCCAGTAGAGAAAGAATGGAAGGATATGTTCAGGCCTTGAAGGATTATCATATTCCTATTGATCCTTCCCTGTTAATTGAAGGTGATTTTAAGGTTGAGTGCGGCTATGTTGCTGCCAAAAACTGGATTTCTTCTGGGTGCCTGCCTGAGGGTGTATTTGCAGGTGATGATAATATTGCTTTTGGAGTTTTAGATGCAGCCAGAGAGGCGGGAATCTCGGTTCCTGAACAGCTTTCTATTATCGGCTATGATGATCATCCTTTTACTGCTCAGCTTCATCCTCCAATGAGTACGGTCAAACAGCCTACTGAAGAAATGGGGCGCTGTGGTGTATCACTCCTTTTGGATATCATCGGTGGAAAATCAAAATTAGTATCAAAAACTGTTCTTTCTCCTGTGATTATTGAACGAGCAACCACCATGCTTAAGCAAAGCCCTACACAGATTGATTAATGCCCCACTTGACCGTGAAAAAAGCCGCTTAATTTCAAACGTCTTAGCGAAATCCTCATTCGCTGGCGCTGAATTTAGCGGCTCTTTTATTATGTGGAGTATCTATTAGTCTAAAGCTTTTATCTCAAATACTCACCATCTCTATGATTTTTAAGTTCATAAATTTTATAATCTTTAACTGGTGAGTTCTCATAGTTCACATTATGCTGTCTTTATTTCATGCACTCACAATTCTCTTTAATCTTTTCACTAAGAGTATAATGGAACGGTAAAATTACAGTAGATACATTCTTATGTTTGCTTAAATGCTGGCTAAAGAAGTACGTAGTTTGGTTGTGCAAAATTCCATCATACCAATGAGCACTCACAAACTTAATTACGATAACCGATATATTTTCACCATGCTTAAGCTTCTTCTCCCTTTCCCATAAATAGTCATCCATGGGTTTGATAATATCACGGTAGGGCGTCTCGATTATTTCCAGTTTATAAGGAATATTCAGTCTTTTCCAGTCATCTCTCAGCTTTTGAGCATGCTCAGAATGCCTGCAAACATGGAGCGCTGTAATGTCATTCGAGATAGAGTTCGCATAGTTGATTGCCTTAAGGAAGGGTTTGTTAATGTCATGAACCAAAAGAATACATTGTGTGGACGCAACTCCTCCTTTATCATAATAGGGTGCGTACTCTCCCAAATACAATTCCTTCCCTATATGGTTATAGTGTCTGTTAATAACATACATTACCAACATCAATAGAGGTGTAACAATTCCCAATATCCATGCACCATCCATAAATTTAGTGCTGAATACAATAATTGATACAACTAAGGTTACAATCGCTCCAACGCCGTTAATCCAACATTTATATTGCCATCCCTTTTCCTTCAGGGTACGCCACTTTTTAAACATACCGTATTGAGCAATGGTAAAGGATACAAATACACCTACCGAATACAGTGGAATCAACATATGGGTATCACTTTTAAATCCGATAATCAATAGGGATGCTGCAATAAAAATAAAAATAATTCCGTTTGAAAAGCTGAGCTTGGTTCCCCTTGAAGAAAATTGTCTGGGAACATAGCCATCATGAGCCAGAATATATAATAGTTGAGGTAGACCATTATATGCAGTATTTGCTGCTAATATTAAAATTAAAGATGTAAATAATTGAATTACATAGTACATAAACGAATTACCAAATACCGCAGAGGTTATTTGTGATAAAACCGTATGTCCTTCAATCGGTTGCACTTGAAGATTACATGCCAATATGGATGTTCCTCCAATAATAAAACAAATAATTGCACCAAGCATAAAAAGTATATGCTTAGCATTTCTTCTGGATGGCTCTGCAAAGCTCGGTACCGCATTGCTTACGGCTTCAACTCCTGACATCGCAGTACACCCGGATGAAAATGCTTTCAATATAAATAAAACTCCAATACCATCAATCGTCTCTTTATTAAGAATAGAGGATGTGCCATAATCAATTGGATGTAAGGTGCCGGTGAATAATCGGAACAATCCACATACAATTAAAGTAATCATTGAAAAAATAAAAATATACGTAGGTAGACCAAATACCTTGGAAGCCTCCTTTACTCCTCTTAGATTAATTAAAGTAATCAATGCCACACATACTAATGATACCTCAACCTTATAGGTATGAATCACCGGAAATGCGGAGGATAATGCTGCGGTAGAAGATGAAATACTTACTGCAACTGTCATAATATAGTCAATGGTCAGAGCAGCAGCCGACAGCATAGATGCCGTTTTCCCGATATTTTCTTGAGCCACGGCATAGGAGCCACCGCCATTAGGATAATGCTCTATAATCTGTGAATAGGATACTACCAATATAATTAGTAACAAAAGAATCGGTAAAACTATAAACGGTAAGGTATGAAATGCTAAAATACCCATAGCCGGTAATAATATGAGCAATATCTCTTCAATGGCATACGCAACCGATGATACTGCATCACTTGCCATAATAGGAAGTCCCCAAATACGTGAAAGCTTTTCGTGAGCTATTTCATTGTTTTTTAGCGGCTTTCCCAATAATATGTTTTTGATGTTCATTTACTTTCTCTCCTCTTATACACAAAACATGACTAAAATCTTTCTAAAAACACTATTTGATAAAACTAGTATTAGCGATTTATCATTATATAATGTCCTGTGTTAAGATGGTGTAAATGTTTTTTGTTTTACCTAAAGATATTGTAATAAATTATATAAATAATTTCTTGTTTTGAAGCCAAGCTATCAGAGTAATCTCCTGAACAATAAAAGAAGCACTGAATAATTCTCATAAAAATAATGAATTGTTATATTTATAACACTGTTTAACATGTAACAATTTCATTAACAAAGAATATTATTCAGAGCTTCCCAGTAATCTAAATTTTTATTTTGGCAAATAAACGGTAAATTTACTGCCTATATTCAGTTCACTTTCTGCTATAACCTTACCACCATGTGCTTCTACGATTGCTTTTACAATGGTCAATCCAATACCGGAACCCCCTGTAGAACGGTTTCTTGATTTATCCGCACGGTAAAAACGCTCAAATACATAAGGAAGCTCCTCTTCAGGGATACCGATTCCGCTGTCTTGAACCACAAATCCGGCTTCTGTTTCATTCTCAAAAAATTCAATCAGTATATGGCTATTCTCACCTGAATATTTGATTGCATTGGACAGAAGATTTACAATAACCTGTCTGATTCTATCCTGGTCTCCTTGTAAGCTTACCGAAGAACCCCTAATCTCCAAATCAATATTTTTTGACATTAATTCTGTTTGAAAATTGGATACGGTTCTTTCCACCATGTCATCAAGGGAAACCAGCTGCTTATTCAAAATCAGGTTCTCGCTTTCAATCCTTGCCAGCTTTTCTAGATCCCCTACTAATTTTCCAATTCGAAGCACTTCATCATAGCACCCTTCTAACCTCTCCGGTGTCGGCTCCCATATCCCCTCGGCCATAGCCTCCAGATGGGACTGCAATATGGTAATTGGTGTTCGTAGTTCATGAGCAACATCTTCTGTAAGCTGCTTACGCAGCCGCTCCAATGTTTCAAGAGATCCGGCCAGATGATTGACCGATTCCATCAGTAGGGTGATCTCAGAGGTATTACTTTCCTCTTCCATACGAACCCCATAATTTCCGTCTGCAATCTGCTTGGTAGCCTCTACCGTCTTAAGAATGGGTGAGCTGATCCTTCTAGCCAGCAATTGCCCCACAAATGCGGATAATATAAGTGAAAAAATTGCAACTCCCACCAATATTGTATTCAGAGAGTGAAGGAATTTGAATTCGTTTTCATTCAAAAAGAAGGGTCCAAAATAGCTAATACTGACTGTTCCTATCTTTTGATTATTCATCATCATCGGGTAACTCATCGCCTTAAACTGACCATTAATCTGAGGATATTGGATCTGCATTCTGTTTGATATATCATTCATAATCTGATTGCATAGATTCATATCGTGGGATTGCGCATCCCACAATATCTGATTCTTATCATCATATACCTTTATGATATATCCCTCATATATGGAGTTCATACCAATAGCATGAACATAGTCCATATTCCAATGATGATTTTTATCGGAATATTGCTTGCTAATACTGGATATTATAATTTGCTTTTTTAATTCCTGCTGCCTTGTAATATAATCCGTAAATTGCTTATTAATAAAATAATTAGAAAGCACACTGACAATTGCTACTGTTGCAAGCACAATCGTCAATATGGTAAGAGATAGCTGTGTTTTTAAACTCCTCTTCAATCCCTCTCCTCCTTCCTGAATAAGTAAATATGAAAAATATTGCTGAAATTGTATACACAGAAGCTACAAATTTCTTCGCTTCAACTCTCCTTTGAGTTTACCTCCCAATCAGCAAATATCTCCATCCTGTCGTAACCAGAACAATTACCTGTTAATTAGCTAGAATAGGTCACCACCGAATTTATAGCCCACACCATGGATTGTTTTTACATAGACAGGCTTTTTGGGATCACTTTCGATTTTTTGCCGTAAATTCTTGATATGGCTGTCAATGGTTCTGTCATACCCCTCAAACTCATCTCCAAAGGCAGACGCTATTAATTCATCCCTTGTAAACACTTTATTCGGATATTTAATTAGTGTAATCAATATCTTATATTCATTCGGTGTAAGTTTTACCTCTTCTTTCCCTTTCGTAACAATACGGCTAACAAAATCAACCTCCAAATCGCCCTTGTTATAGGATGCTTTATTTACTAATGCCTCTATATCATCAGAGGATCTTCGAAGAACCGCCTCCATTCTGGCATATAAGGCTTTCAAACTAAAGGGCTTGGTAATATAATCATCTGCACCGTTGCCCAATCCATTCAACAAATCAGCTTCATCGGACTTAGCAGTTAGCATAATAATCGGAACTCGCGATTTCTTTCGAATAATCTTACATACTTCCTCTCCTGAAATCAGCGGAAGCATTAAGTCTAATAAAATCATGGTGATATTCTCATTATCAAACAATTCGATGGCTTGCCATCCATCCTTTGCCCATACCGTATGAAATCCCTTTGTTTCCAAAAAGGATATTACAACACTTGCTATCTTTTCTTCATCTTCCACAACTAATACTTTTTTAATCTGACCACTCATTCCGCTGCCTCCAATTAATTAGCTTCCTTAAACAGCAAATCCCAAGCATCTCCTCTCAGAATCGCCAAATACTATCTATGATTTGTACTCTGCATCATTACTTCGCGTAATCTATAAGTAACGCATAAGACCAGTAAGAAATCGTTTCCACGTATCCATGGACTTTTCCTCCCTGATCTTATTCATAAAATAGAAGATTTACCAATAACCATCTCTTCCTATTATTTAAAATTATACTAACTATTTATTCTATTCACAATCCCTATTTACTTTGTGCTTGGCAGATTATCCAAATTAAAAGGCTTTAATAGCTTATCAACCTTGATTTTCTTTCCATGTCCATCCATAGTTTCTACCTTGGCGAATAACCAGCCATCGATTTTCTCAGGATCTACACCCGCTTCAATAAATGGTTGAGGATTTAATACAAATACAATATCCTTGTCGTTCGTAGAAGTAGTTTTCGCCCATTCAAATACATTACCATTATCCAGGTCAATTCCAAAGTGGTCAAGTGTTCCGTGATACTTCAAATGCTTACGATTTAAGTTCACCATTTCCTTATAGGTATCTAATGCGGAAGAGCCTTTCTGCACGTCAGGTTTCTCCGATCCCAAATCCGTACCTAATATAAGCTTATCTCCGACCACCGTTCCTTCCGGTAGTTTTGTTACATCAAGTCCTGCATCCACAAAGGGTTTTAAATCCGTCTCAAGATATGCATCTAAGTCCGTTGCACTGTTATCCTTACTCCATACAAAGCGAGCGGTATTATCAGGCGCCCCGATTGACCAGGTAGCTGACGGCACATCCTCCTTTAATCTATCTGCTGACAATCCAAGAACTTTATCAAAGGAATTAATGGAATAGTCGCGAATCACGTCCAGCTTACCGCATCCGCTAAAGCTGATTACGGTGACCAGAAATATTGCTAAAATTAATATTTTCTTCATTTATCGTATACCTCTTTCCAACAGTATGTCAGGCACGAATGTCCGTCCTAACCGCTTTCATACTTTTATATTTCCTTAATGATATGCTTTAAAGTTCTTTAAGCGTAACGCATTGGATACAACCGAAACAGAACTGAAAGCCATTGCTGCCGCTGCAAAAATCGGGTTAAGTAATGGTCCTCCAAAAAGATGTAAAATACCTGCTGCGATCGGAATTCCGGCTACATTATATCCAAATGCCCAGAATAAATTTTGTTTAATATTGCGGATTGTACTCTTGCTGAGGTTAATAGCGGTCGGAACATCCATCAGGTCGCTCTTCATTAATACAATGTCAGCGGATTCCATAGCAACATCGGTACCCGAGCCGATTGCAATTCCAACGTCTGCCTGAACCAGTGCAGGGGCATCGTTAATTCCGTCACCCACCATGCACACTTTAAGTCCTTCTGCCTGTAGCTTCTTCACTTCATTGGATTTATCCTGCGGTAATACTTCTGCTAATACTCGATCAATGCCTACTTGTTTTGCAATCGCCTGAGCAGTCTTCTGATTATCACCGGTAATCATTGCTACTTCAATTCCCATTGATCTTAACTTCTTAATTGCCTTAGCACTGCTCTCTTTTACCACATCTGCAACAGCGATAATACCTGCAAGCTGATTTTCTGTTGCAACATACATGGGAGTTTTTCCTTCCAATGCCAATTCGTCTGATTTATTCTCTAAGCCTTCCAGAGAGATTTTTCTGTCATCCATCAGTTTTCTGTTACCGATTAATATGGTTAAGCCTTCAATCACCACTTCAATTCCATGTCCCGGAATTGCTTCAAACTGATCCACTGGTTTAAATTCAATTCCCTCTTTTTCTGCCCCTCTTACGATTGCTTCACCAAGGGGATGCTCAGAGCCTTTTTCGGCGGAGGCTGCAAGCTGCAGCAATCGATCTCTCGCCATATCAGATGCCGTTATTACATCGGTAATATCTGGCTTACCCTCTGTAATTGTACCTGTTTTATCAAAAACAATTGTGTTGATCTTATGGGTTGTTTCAAGTGCTTCTCCGCCTTTAATCAGAATGCCGTTCTCCGCACCTTTACCGGTTCCTACCATAATTGCGGTGGGAGTAGCAAGTCCAAGGGCACAGGGACATGCAATAACCAGTACTGAGATAAAGATTGTAATGGAAAATGCAAGTGATTGACCGGTTAAGAACCAAGCTAAGAAAGCTAATAATGCCAGCCCGCAAACAATCGGAACGAAATAACCGGATACAACATCCGCCATTTGAGCAATCGGTGCCTTAGAGCTCTGCGCATCCTCAACAAGTTTTATAATTTGAGCCAAAGCGGTATCGCTACCCACCTTGGTTACTTTAAATTTTATTAAACCATTCTTATTAATACTTGCAGCGTATACCTTATCGCCTATTTTTTTATCCACCGGCATACTCTCACCGGTTAACATCGCTTCATCTACCGAAGTATTACCTTCGATTACAATACCATCCACCGGAATCTTCTCACCCGGTTTTACCAGTACAATCTGATCCAGTTCTACTTCATCAATCGGAACTTCAATCTCCTGTCCATTCTCCAGCACTGTTGCAGTCTTTGGAGCAAGACCCATCAGCTTTTTGATTGCTTCCGAAGTCTTTCCTTTGGAGACAGCTTCCAGAGATTTACCTAGCAGGATCAGTACAATAATAACACCTGCAGTTTCAAAATATAAGCCATCCACCGCCATAAAATGTCCATTGATAATACGAACGGTATTATAAATACTGAATAAGATTGCTGCGGATGTACCAATTGCCACCAACGAATCCATATTAGGACTTCTTTGAATCAGCGCTTTAAAACCTACTGTATAGAATCGATAACCTGCAATAATAATCGGGATTACTAAAGTGATCTGCATTAATGCATATCTTAGAGGATAGTTCATGGGTGCAATCGCGCCGGGTATCGGCAGTGACAACCAGGGAATCATAGGTGCCATTGCAAAATAGAGTAACGGAAGACCAAAGATAGCCGCTACGGTAAATTTTGTCCATAATGTCTTAATTTCTTTTTGTTTTCGGATTCTATCTTCATCTACATTGGATTTATCGATATCAAGCACCTTATAGCCGATGTCTTCCACACAAGCTTTAATGGCTGATAACTTAATCTTATGAACATCATATTCTACAGTGGCCTTTTCTGTTGCCAGATTAACTGAAACCTTATTTACACCGTCCAACTTGGCAATTGCTTTTTCTACTCTTTGGGAACAAGCCGCACAGGTCATTCCTCCGATTGGAAGGATGACTTGATTTGACGTACTTTCTTCAATGACCCCATAACCTGTTTTTACTACGGTTTCTTTCACCGCTTCAACCGATGTAATTTTATCATCAAATTCTACAGAAAGCTTTTCTGTAGCAAGATTTACATTTGCCTCTATTACACCCTCCAGCTTACCGACTGCCTTCTGTACACGCTGTGCGCATGCGGCACAAGTCATACCACTGATTTTTATAGTTTCTTTGTTCATTTCTTACCTCCTGCCTTATTTCCAAGTCTGGAACAACGCTGTTGCCTGTTTTAATATATCCTTAGAAACTGTAATGGTATCTTCATTCACTGTCTTAAATTCCTTTGTTAAAGGAACCGGATTACAATTACCTTTTATTACTTCCACATCATCCATGCCAAAGCGGTTGCCGCAGTTTTGGCACACCAACTGATTTCCCTCCACTTTATAGTAACCTTTACCAGAGTTATTGCATACCTGACAAGTATTAAAAGCAGTTCGAATCGTGCCGTCCGATGCCTTTACTGCGATTACTTCCATATCGGTACCATCAATCTTAACCGGATAAAAGGAGGGCTTATCTGTTACGCTCTTTGTCTGGATTACAAGATTACTATCAACCACTTTCTTTATTGTATTGCCAGTGTTGTCGCTATCTTGCCCCTTCTGGTTAAGATATCCGCCTCCTACGATTACAACTGCCACAACTGCTACTATTATAACTGCTAATTTCTTAATGTTAAAACTACCAAATAATTTCTTCATCATTATCTCCTCTTCTATTAAAATATTTCATTACTCAAATTAATTTTCTTAATCGCAACATCCTCCGAGTCCAGCCTGTTCATCAAAATCCTGCTGTTCCTCATCTGATTGATAACCGTCTACCGGCTGTCCATCCAATGAGGTTCCATTATCCTCCCTGGATTCGAGTCCAGCCTGCGTATCCAAAATCTCTAAATCCGATTGATTGCCATCCTGTTGTTTACCAACTGAACTGACTTGATTACTATCCTCCTTATCTATTGCACCTGTTCCAGGTGCAGAACAACATCCTCCTGATCCTCCCTGAGAGCCACCATCAGCAGGCAACTCACTGGGATTCACGTTACCAAGATCATCCACTACTGTAATATTACTTCGGATCATACCCATCCAGCAACTGTAACCAATTACACCACTTTCCGTAGGTGTAAATTCAATCACATTATCACCTATTGCTAATTTCTTTTGAATGCCAAGCTTCTGAATAACAATGGCATTATTGCAACCGTTAATGTCACCTTTTTCTGCTTGAATCGTCCACTTAACAGGAATACCCTTCTGTACAACTATCGGCTCATACCGACCTGAGGAAAGTCCGGTTGTTATATTTTGAACATTGCCCTCAATGGTTGCAATATTCTCAGTTTTGGATACTCCGGAAGTATTGGAGGTGCCAGGTAATACAATACCGGATAAGCTCGTTCCGTAATTAAACATGAATAATCCCATTACGATTACTAGTACCGCACTTACACTCATCATTTTGGAAGTAAACTTCTTATTCAAATAGGAACTGAGTGCGCCTAACGCAAATAAAAGCGGCACCGTACCAATACTGAATAAGAACATGGATAATGCACCTTTTAAAGGACTTCCCGTAGAAAGTGCATATAGTTGCATTGCCTGAAGAGGTCCGCAAGGCATTAAACCATTGAGTAGTCCGATATAGAACGGACTTTTGCTATTCCTCTCTGCATAGATCTTTCTTGCAAAAAACTTTGGCATCCTAGGATTTAGTTTTCTTAATGATGGAAATACTCCCAGCATGTTAATTCCCATAATTACCATAAAGATACCTGCAAAAATCTGAACAATTCCTTTCATGGTACCCGAGAAACTGATCACTGATCCTAACGCTCCAACAAATCCACCGATTAATGTATAGGATAGAACCCTGCCGGTATTATAGAGTAAGCTGGGTCTTAAAGCCGCAAACTTATTGACCGGTTGGTTTGTATCCTTTTGATTCACACATTGTGATAAACAAATTCCACCACACATTCCCACACAATGAACGGAGGTCATTAATCCGATTAAGAAGAGAATGCCATAGCCCATTCCTTCCTTTGCAACCGGGAACTGATAAAGGATGTTCAATAACCCCAGTTGCTTCGCTATCATATAAACAGCAAAGATAATTACTACGATGCCGATTATGTCTGAATAGTCCTTTTTGTCCGTTGATGCCATATTTGTATTTGGTGCTTTTTGTCCAGTTCCGGCCAGTGTCTGCTGTGACTGTTCTGCCTTAACATGGTATCCCGCATCTTCAATCACTTGCTTCATTCTTCCTACGGATACGGTTCCATCTTCGAAAGTAATCTGCACCTTACCGGATGAATATTTTGCATTGACGCTGATAATACCTTGTTGCTTCAATAACGCCTGCTCAATTGCTGTTTCACAATGTGCGCAAGTCATATTCGTTACCACCAGTACTACATTTCTTTTTACTGAAGACATTGTCATCCTCCTAATTAACTACATGATTTTCTTAATTCAATCCTAATCCTTTAAGATGATCTGATTCAAATCAATTCCAAATAAGCTTACGCTTCGATTTACTAACTGCATGATATCAAGTTAATGTGTAGATAATATGGAGATTATATTGAACCTAACATATCTTTGTGGAAAGCACCATAATAAGATGTTACTGTTCACTCCCAGTAAAAGTTAAGAATATGATTTCGACAAATGTTTCCCGAAGTGGAGACGCTTTCGCTTAGTTGCATTACGTAGCGGTACATAAGGCTCTAAAAGACAGAGCCTAAATACCGACGAATGCAAATACTCCTTTTCGGAAATCATTTATCGTAATCATTATGCCATGTTCTGAACCTGGAGTGAACAGTAGCAATAAGATTACTGAATCCTATATAAAACGTTTAAATAGGTGTTCAATTTGGCAGGATTATGCTATAATGCATGAATATACGTATTAAGAGGTGGATTTATTAAATTGGCTGTTTTCACTAACAGAATTTAACATATAAATTTCTTCTTAATATCAAATAAGTTTATTATGTCTATCTTGTATCATTCAGGTGAATTTTCTGCTTTAATTACCTGATGCATTGTTAATAAAGGAGTGTTAATTACTATGGCATTTGATGGCGTTGTTATTGCAAATGTAGTTCATGAGCTGCGTAAAACCTTATTGGGTGGCAGAATCAATAAAATTGCTCAACCGGAAAAGGATGAGCTAATTCTAACAATTAAAGGACAAGCCAGGGAACAACATAAACTGCTGCTTTCTGCAGGAGCCGGTCTGCCCCTAATCTATCTTACTGAAAACAATAAACCGAGCCCCTTAACCGCACCGAATTTTTGCATGCTGCTTCGAAAGCATTTAAACAGTGCCAAAATTCTTGATATTACCCAACCGGGACTAGAGCGAATCATTCACTTTAAGCTGGAACATCTGGATGAAATGGGTGACGAACGTGTAAAATATCTTATCATTGAGTTAATGGGCAAGCACAGCAATATTATCTTTTGTGACGACAATATGGTGATTGTTGATAGTATTAAGAGAATTAACCAATTTATCAGCTCCGTAAGAGAGGTTTTACCCGGACGGAATTACTTTGTTCCTGCTACCGTTGAAAAGTACGACCCTCTGACAATTACTTATGAGCAGTTTCGTGATTTAATCCTAATAAAGCCTCAGCCTGTCGGCAAGGCACTTTATAACAGCCTAACCGGTATCAGCCCTCTGCTGGCTAATGAGCTTTGTTACCGTGCCTCCATTGATGCACAGGATTCCACTCAGGCACTCAGTGAGGACGCAGGTCTTCATTTATACAATGTATTTTCCAGAATGATTGAGGATGTGAAGAATTCCTCCTTCACTCCCAATATTGTTTCACTGGATCATTCCCCAATAGAGTTCTCCAGTTTTAAGCTTCATTGTTATCCGGACCATCAGGTAGAGTCCTTTGACTCCATTAGTGCATTACTGGAAAACTATTATGCGGCTAAAAATGCAGTTACAAGAATCCGTCAAAAATCCTTTGACCTTAGAAAGGTTGTTACTACCGCAATTGAGCGTACCGCAAAGAAGTATGATCTCCAGTTAAAGCAGTTAAAGGATACTGATAAACGTGATAAATATAAGGTTTACGGGGAACTAATTACGGCTTATGGCTATGGTTTGGAGCCTGGAGCCAAGGTTTTAACTACCATTAATTATTATGATGACAAAGAAATCACCATCCCCCTTGACCCTACCCTGTCCGCTATGGACAATGCAAAGCGTTTCTTCGAGAAATACAACAAACTCAAGCGGACCTTTGATGCACTCACCCAGCAAATCAAAGAAACCTCCGATGAACTGACCCATCTGGAGTCCATCAAAGCCTCACTGGAGATTGCAATGGATGAAAACGATCTTGCAGCTCTAAAACGTGAGCTTACAGAATACGGCTATATCCGTCGTAAATTTGCTAATGCTCCCAAGGACAGAAAGGCAAATAACCCAAAAGCTGCACTAAAAAGCAAACCCTTTCATTATATTTCTTCCGACGGTTTTCATATGTATGTTGGCAAGAACAACTATCAGAATGATGAACTAACCTTTCAATTTGCCGAAGGTGGAGATTGGTGGTTCCATGCCAAGAAGATAGCAGGCTCCCATGTTATTCTGAAAGCAAATGGTCAGGAAATTCCAGACCGAACCTATGAAGAAGCCGCAAGACTGGCTGCCTACTATTCCGGCGGCAGGGATGGCGATAAGGTGGAAATCGATTATACCCTAAAAAAGAATGTGAAAAAGCCAGCCGGCTCAAAGCCCGGCTTTGTAGTATACTACACCAACTATTCGATGGTCTCTCCCACCGATATCAGTACCCTTCAACAAGTAGGAGGAACAAAATAATGATTTTTGCGGACAGTCATGTACATTCCGAATTTTCCAGCGACTCAACCGCTCCCATGGAGCAAATGGTTGAGCGTGCAATATTGCTTGGAATGAAGAAGCTATATTTTACCGACCATATGGATATTGATTATCCTCCGGTGAGTGACCATAACTTTTTATTCGATCCCGATGCTTATTTTAAGAAAATAGAGGAACTGAAAGCTAAATACCATAACCAGATAAAGCTTTTGGTGGGAATTGAACTTGGTCTCCAACCACATTTATCGGAACGTTTGACCACCTTAGTCAATTCTTATCCCTTTGATTACATTATCGGTTCCTCCCATGTGGTAGATCATGAGGACCCATATTATCCGAGTTATTGGGAAAATCGGACGAAGAAGGAAGGAATCCATCGTTATTTTGAAACCATAATTGAAAATTGCGCATCCTTTCAAAGATTTCACTCCTATGGGCATATCGATTATATAATCCGATATGTTCCCGGACAATTACAAGCAGTTGTTAAAGAAGATTATTCCTACTCTGATTATGCAGATATACTGGATATAGTTCTCAAAACATTAATTCATAATGGGATTGCACTTGAAATCAATACCGCAGGATATAAATACGGCCTTGGGTATGCACATCCTAAGCCACAGGTACTTACAAGATATAAAGAACTGGGCGGCGAGCTGATTACCATCGGCTCAGACGCACATAAACCAGAACATCTTTGTTATGATTTTCAGCTTGTTCCTGATTTATTAGATAATGTGGGGTTCCAATACTATGCTACCTTTGAGCAAGGTAAACCCGTCTTTGATAAAATCAAGTAAATCTTTTTGATATAGTACTAATCCAGAATTGTTCCTGGATTTTGACCCTCTAAAAATATCGAAATATTATTCATAAAAAAGTGCATTGTAAGGTTCAAAAACTTGACCCCTACAATGCACTTTCTATTTCTTCACAATGCAATCATTCAACAAACTGCAATTGCAGGACGCATCCACGCATTACAATAAATGCTTAACCTCTATCTTTGGATTTCATAATCGTTCCGCCGCCTACCACATAATTGCCCTGATAGAATACTACGGCTTGTCCCGGTGTAATGGCTCTTTGTGGTTCTTCAAAGATACATAAAACTTCATCTTCACCACTCTTTTTAATGGTACACTTCGCACCCTTATGACTGTAGCGAATCTTTGCCTCTACTTCCATTTCACCTTCCAAATCTTCAATTGACATGAAATTCAAATGATTAGCATACAAACGATCCGAAAAAACTTCCTCAGAATTACCGATTACCACTTCATTGCTCTCCGGTCTTAATTCCAGTACAAACACAGGATGTCCCATTGCTAGGTTCAGTCCTTTTCTCTGTCCAACTGTATAATGCACCAGACCTTTATGCCTGCCGATCACTTCACCTGCAGTATTAATATAATTACCCGGTGTTAAGCCTTTATAGCCTTCACCAGTTAATGGAGCATTCGAGCTCTGCTTCTCTTTCTCAAGATAATCCTGAATAAATCCGGCGTAGTCATTGTCGCTTACAAAGCAAATCTCTTGGCTATCCGGCTTATTAGCTACCGGCAGCATTAATTCCTGCGCCATTGCTCTAATTTCACCTTTTTCAAAATCCCCAACGGGCATTAAGGTATGTGCCAACTGGTGCTGTGTCAGGTTATATAACGCATAGGTTTGATCCTTAGCCGGAGTAACTGATTTTTGTATGGTATATCTGCCGTTTGGAAGCTTTGTAATACTTGCATAATGGCCTGTTGCGATGAAGGAAGCACCGATGTCCAGCGAACGCTTTAAAAGTGACTCCCATTTTACATAACGATTGCAAGCGATACAAGGGTTTGGCGTCCTCGCCTGCAGATATTCCGATACAAAATAATCAATTACATTCTCTTTAAACTCTTTTTTAAAATTCATTACGTAATAAGGAATATCCAGTGCGGAGGCTACTCTTCTGGCATCCTCAACCGCGCTCAGCCCGCAGCATCCACCATTCTCTTCCATAGAGCAGATGTCTTCATCCTGCCATATCTGCATTGTGACTCCAATTACTTCATAACCCTGTTTCTTTAAAAGGTATGCTGCAACAGAAGAATCCACTCCGCCTGACATTCCTACTACAACCTTCTCCATTCAAACCTCCATGCTATTCGGTCTATATACGATTGGAAAAACACATTGTTTATTTTTACAATGACGATACCTGCCGAACAATCTCTATTTAGTATACAACTTCCTCTTCATCTTCATGGATATCGGATTTTGGTTTCTCCAAACCTTCAATCTTTATTCCCTTCTTTTCTGCATAATCCCAAAGTGCTGCGTGAATTGCCTCTTCTGCAAGAAGAGAACAGTGTACCTTTACCGGAGGCAAACCATCAAGTGCTTCCATAACTGCCTTATTGGTTACTTCCAGTGCTTCCTGAACGGATTTTCCTTTCACAAGCTCGGTTGCCATACTGCTGGTAGCCACTGCTGCACCACATCCGAAGGTTTTGAACTTCACATCCTGAATGATTTCATCCTCACTGATATCAAGATAAATTCTCATGATATCTCCGCATTTTGCGTTACCAACTGTACCTACACCGCTTGCGTTCTCTATTTCGCCCACGTTTCTCGGGTTTGTAAAATGATCCATAACTTTCTCTGTATACATAATCTTTTCCTCCTGTGATATTAGTAAATAATAATGTTTATATTATTTTTTCTTCATAAAATCCTCGTATAGAGGAGACATTTTGCGTAACTTTTCTACGATATCCTTTATCTGTTCCACTGTATAATTAATCTCTGCTTCCGTGATCTCATGATTCAAGGTAAGTCTTAAGGAACCATGTGCTATCTCATGAGGAAGACCGATTGCAAGAAGAACATGGGAAGGATCTAAGGAGCCCGATGTACAGGCTGATCCACTGGATGCACAGATGTTTTTCATATCCAGCATAATTAATAAGGACTCTCCTTCAATGAACTGGAAGCTGAAATTCGCATTATTGGGAAGCCTTCTGGTCTTATCCCCATTTACTCTTACAAAGGGAATTTCTTCGAGCACTCTCTTCATTAAATGGTTTCTTAGCTTAATTTCTTTATCGCTTCTTTCCTTCATTGTATCAAATGCAATTTCAACCGCTTTACCAAATCCAACGATTCCGGGTACGTTCTCCGTACCTGCTCTTCTTTGTCTTTCCTGTGCGCCACCATGAACGAAGGAACGAAGCTTTAAACCTTTTTTGATGTATAAAAATCCGATTCCTTTGGGGCCGTTCAATTTATGCGCACTAGCGCTCAGCATATCGATATTTAAATCATTTACATTGATCGGAACCTGGCCAAATGCCTGTACCGCGTCGGTATGGAACAACACATTATGCTTTCTGGCAATTTCTCCAATTTCCTTGATGGGTTGCATGGTACCAATCTCATTATTAGCAAACATTACGGATATTAAAATAGTATTCGGTTTGATCGCCTTCTCCAACTCATCTAATTTGATAATGCCATTTTCATCTACATCAACGTAAGTTACTTCCACTCCGTGTTTCTCAAGGTATTCACAGGTATGAAGAATTGCATGATGCTCAATCTTAGAAGTAATAATGTGGTTTCCTTTGTCCGCATAAGCATCTACAACTGCTTTTAATGCCCAGTTATCCGATTCCGTTCCACCTGCTGTAAAATAAATCTCAGCATTCTCTACTCCTAACGCCTTACTGATGATACTTCTTGCTTCATCTACTGCTTTCTTATTCTGAGCTGCAAACTCATATACACTGGAGGGATTACCGTAAAGTTCTGTAAAATAAGGCAACATCGCCTCTACAACTTCCGGTCTTGTTTTTGTCGTTGCAGCATTATCCAAATATATTTTTTTATCCATCATGTCATCTCCTAATCCACATTTTATTTAACCACATGTTTGCTTCGCTTTTGTGTCCCCGCCTGGGGTGCAAGACTGAATTCTCTTGCTTTCATCAACCAGTTCAGAAAGTTTGATTGAATCAACCGCTTCATTTATACTATCACTGATTCGCTTCCATACATACTTGGTTACACAGGAATCCGAACTGGAACAGATACCATCTCCTTGAACTACCTCGGAGCAATCAACCGGACTTAAATCACCTTCCAACGCCCTTAGTATGGCTCCTACCGATATATCCTCCGCAGGAACTGCAAGCATATATCCACCCTGTGCCCCTCTGATTCCTTTTACGATACCGGCTTTCTTCAATTTTGCTATCAACTGTTCCAGATAGTTTATCGAAATCCCTTGCCTCTCCGCAATCTGACTTAATGCTACTGTTTCTTCGTGTGCATGAACTGCCAGATCAAGTACCGCTCTTAATCCGTATCTACCCTTTGTAGATAGCAACATAATCTCACCTCTTTTTTAATAGCATATTTTCAATGCTTTATTCTTTAATTTATGCAGATTGGAAACAACAGTTTCTTTAATTCCTACTAATTTATTTCCGACCATTTTATTTCCTATTATTTTACTCGGTTATAATATAGCACCCTTCCATCTTTCTGTCAATATTATTTGAAGGTTTTTCCGAAAATATTTATTCAATTCTTTCTTAAGCATGTAAACATAAGTTTTTATAACTGGAAATATATTTACTAATGAATAGATCAGCATGGATCACTAAGTAGCATTGGAGATGTTCTATGGAGAAAAAGGCTCTTTCCGCCCAAGAGATCAGTAAGATTAAAAGGAGCAATATCGTTAAGGGAACTTTAGTTTTGACCTTAGCAGGTTTTATTACAAGGTTTATCGGATTTTTTTATCGAATATTCTTATCGAATACCATGGGAGCTGAATTAATTGGTATTTACCAATTAATCTTTCCGGTATTCGGAATCTGTTATACAATTTTTGCGGCGGGTATTCAAACTTCCATTTCAAGATTGGTTGCCGGTGAAATCGGAAAACGCAATCCCAAAAATGTTAACAAAATACTTCGAATCAGTGTTTTTCTTTCTATTTCACTGGCAGTGGTATTATCCTTTCTCATTTATTACTATGCCGACTTTATTGCATGGCGATTTTTGATGGAGAAGAGAAGTGCGGCATCACTGCGCATCTTGGCTTTGGCATTCCCTTTTTGCGGTATTACCGCCTGTATTAACGGCTATTATTATGGTTTAAAAAAGGCGGGTGTCCCTGCCATAACACAATTAGTAGAGCAATTTGCTCGTGTTATAGTTGTTTATATCGTGGCCTTTTACATTGGTAATGGCGATGGTAAGGTAACCTGTGAACTGGCAGTAATCGGTGTTGTAATCGGCGAAATTGCCTCCTGCTTCTATAACATCGTATCCCTTTATGTAAGCCGCTCCCCCTCAAGACTAATCGTATCCGGCCCTGACCCGAATGCAACAGAAAGCAGACGAAGAAAAATTCTTAAAGATTTGCTCCAACTAAGTGTTCCTCTTTCTGCTAATCGCTTACTGCTTAGCATATTGCATAGTATTGAAGCAATATTAATTCCTGCCATGCTTCGTAGATATGGTCTTTCTACCCAAGAAGCACTGATTATATACGGGGTACTAAACGGAATGTCCCTACCCTTCATCCTTTTCCCTACTGCTGTAATAAATGCACTGGCGGTCCTGGTACTGCCTACTGTATCGGAAGCCCAAGCAGTAAACAATGATCGGTTAATTGAAAAAACCACCGAGATATCTATCAAGTACAGTCTGATTATCGGCATTATTAGCACCGGTTTATTTATTATCTTTGGCAACGATCTTGGTAACTCCGTATTTCACAATGAATCTTCGGGTGCTTATCTTGTGATACTTGCATGGCTCTGCCCTTTTATTTATCTAACAACTACACTGGGCAGTATAATAAATGGTCTTGGTAAAACACATGTTACTTTCATTAACTCTGTAATCGGAACTGTATGTAAGATCTTGCTTATCATGTTTCTCATTCCTGCGCAGGGCATTAATGGTTACTTAATAGCTTTACTGATCGGTCAGTTGATTATAACTGGATTGGATGGGTTCGCTGTAATAAAATATGTAAAATTCAGCCTAGACAGCGTCAATTCTGTTGTCAAACCTACCTTGGTGACAATTTTATGTTGTCTTGTGTTCAATATGGCATACGAATACACAAAAAAAGTGACACATACCAATGAAGTGATCCTCTTACTGACCTTCTGCTTCCTGCTATGTGCCACTAGTATGGCTTTGTTAACTCTCTTTGGTTCAGTATCCAAAAAGGATTTTAGATAACTGCTGAATAAAGCAAATAATTATTTTTACCCTGTTCCTTAACACGATATAGTGCTTGATCTGCTCTGTCAATCAGTTGTTCGTAATTTAGACCATCCTGGGGATACATCGCCATGCCAATGCTTGCTGAAATCGGTATGGTGTCCTCTCCCCAGGTGAAGGTTGTATCAAGCTCTTTCTTTAATTTAGCGGCTTTTGCTAACCCTTCTTCCGCATCTCTTAAGTTTCCTGAGAATACAACAAATTCATCTCCGCCAATTCGTCCGATTATCTCACCGTCATAGAAGATTTCCTTGATACGATCGATAACGTACATCAGGACTTTGTCTCCCTGAAGATGACCATAATTATCATTAATGCTCTTAAAATCATCAAAATCGACAAACATCAGCATATGTTGTCCCATTTTATGTCCTGATATATATTTGTCTATCTTTTTAATTGTAACTTCCTTATTATAGACCCCTGTCAGAGGATCTCTCGTTGCTTTATACTCCAATGCCTCCAGCTCTCGCTTTTGCATATCAATGTTTACAATCTTGCCGATTACGCGAATCGGTTTCTTATTGTCATCATATATAGTCTTACCAAGGATTTGACACCAGATAAAATCACCCAGCCGATCCTTCCTTCTATATTCCGACTCAATAATACTCTTACCTTCTATTAGATGCTGACAAAACTCCAGATAGACTCCCCAATCATCTGGATGTATTGATTCTCTTCGCAAACTACAGCTCTCAATAAATTTGTCTACTTTTGGCTGCATTGCAAATAATTCTTTATACTTGTCCGTATATACCATATAGTCTGACTGGATGTCATATTCAAAGATAACATCCTGAGACAGTTCTGTTGCAATACGATAACGTTCTCTTTCCAGCAGAATCTTTTCCTGCATTATTCTTTGTTCTGTCATATCAACAAATACTACGGAACAAGTATGTTTCCCGTCCTTGCCGACCACACTATTACCGGTCATCAGCATATTCAAGACTTTTCCCTCACCGTTTACCATTCGAACATCACAACGAATCTGATCTTCTTCAATCTGCTTCCAAATCTCTGAAACAAAGGATTGATCGTCCGGATCCACATAATCTAATAAAGAACTTTTCTCCATTTCTTTGGCATCCTTATTGTAGCCTAGAATATCATAAAATCCTTTACTTATATATATAATTTTCAAGTCATCCTCTAACAGAAAATGAACTAATCCGGCATGAAAGCTGTTCGTTATTTTTCGGAGTTCAACAGCAGCTCTGGTGATTCTCTTTTCATTCTCAAGACGATATATGAGTATAATGATAACTACAATTATGCAAATAGTGATAATTAGCAAAACTAACACCAGCATTATTGTAGGATCTTGAAATACATCACGTAATCCTTTCATAATCTCCTCCAAATGTCGTTAAGTGACATTTCCCCCAAGTAAACCAACCTTTGATCATGAGTATAAATTATTCCCAACGTATTGCATTTAAGTTATATTCAGACGTATTGCTTATACAGAATGACATTGATTGTTCCCAATTAATCTTATAAATCATATGGTGTGACTTGATATACATAATAATTTAGCCAGTTCGTATACATGGCATTAGCATGGGCTCTCCATACAAGATTAGGTCGTAGCTCCGGCTGATCTTCGGGATAATAGTTCTCAGGAAGCGCTATTTCTAACCCCTTTGCAACATCCCTTTTGTATTCCTTATCTAAAGAGATTCGATCGTATTCCGGATGTCCCATAACAAAAAGTTGTTTTCCGTCCTTCGCAAGAACGATAAAAACTCCTGCCTCCTTGGATTCTGCTAATATTTTAAGCTCATCGCATGCCAAAATATCTTCCCTCGAAACCGTAGTATATCTAGAATGAGGTGCATAGAATACATCATCAAATCCTCTTATGAAAGGTTCTTTTCTATTTAACACATTATGTTCAAATATCCCAAACATCTTTTTATCTAGAGTCTGCTTTTCTATTCCATAATGATAATACAGTCCAGCCTGTGCTCCCCAACAGATATGTAAGGTTGAAGTTACATTTGACTTAGACCATTCCATTATTTTCTCAAGTTCGTCCCAATAAGTTACTTCCTTAAATTCCATCAATTCAACTGGTGCTCCGGTTATAATTAATCCGTCAAATTTTTTATTCTTAACGTCTTCGAAGGTAAGATAAAATTGATCCAAGTGGCTGGTTGGGGTATGTGTTCCTACATATGACCCAGTCGTTAAAAAGGTAATATCCACCTGTAAGGGAGTGTTCGAAAGACTGCGCAAAAGCTGCACCTCTGTATCTTCCTTAATGGGCATTAAATTTAAGATTACAATCTTAAGCGGACGTATATCCTGATGCATTGCACGGGAATCATCCATTATGAAGATATTCTCATCTTCCAGTATTCTTTTTGCAGGTAAGTCACTTTGAATTTTAATCGGCATCTTAATCACCATTTCTTGTAATTTTATTCAGAATTAATTTTATAATAGCATGCTTCCTTTTATAAATCAATCAGTATTCGTCAAGTAGGCTTTATTAGCTAGCTTTTCATGCTGATTTCACAAGGGTTTTACTATCCCTTTTCTTAACCAATAAGCTCTCCGACTTTAGACATCAAATTCACACATCTTGTCTTTAGCCGGAGAGCTATTATTAAAAATTATTTCATTCCCATAAGGAATTATTATTTACGTTTTCTCAACAATATAGCCCCTGCTCCAAAAAGAATTAAGGCAATAATCAGAATATACATATATTGTGGAGAGTCTCCGGTTTTCGGAATATCAGTCGGTTTTTCTCCACCGGAATTACCGCTGTCTTCCTTGACCATTTGGAAATCATAATTAACGATTTCCTTCCCAACATGAATTGTACTGCTGACAAACTTCTTATAACCATCTTTTGTAGCTACAATATAATAATCAGACTCAGGGAATACCATCCATGCATACTTTCCGAATTTATCACTAAACTGTGGATTCTTATTATCTGCAGGAGGGAAATTAGAGAGTCCAGGAAGTTCGACCAGTTCTCCAGCTTTATGACCGTTCTTCGCATTAAGCGGAGTATCGGCATAATACAGCTTTACATCAGCTCCTTCAATTGTTTTACCTGTTGCTTTATCTGTAATTGTTCCGTAAGGGTCAATCAGAACAGTACTGATATTAATTTGACCGTCATTGTCAAGAGCCACATCCACTGTACCTACAACAATCGTTGTTCCATCATCAAAATGATAAATTACGTTGAAGGTATAGCTTTTACCCTTTTCCAAATCTTCAATACGGAAGCTTCCCTTTGCATCACCGCTCTTATAAATTCCTCCATTAACTGCTATGTCGGTCTTTCCACCATTTTCATCGTTTTGAAGACCCTCAATGGAATATCCGGAATAATCGCTTAAAAAGCTTTCTGTACCGTCAGGTTGTTTGATTAATATTATACCCGCTGCCGTTTTTACTGAATTAAATACTTCTTCCTCTTCACCGGTAATTTCTCCCGCTTTAGAGTTTTGAACAAAGGTAATATTTTGTTGTTTGCCGTTAATCATTCTTGGTGTTGTGATTAAAACTTCATAGGTCACGTCGCCTCGAGGAACAGGAATTTTGTAATTACCATCTGCCTCCGTTACTACCTTTACAGAATAATCAACCACTCCATCACCATCAAAATCCTTACGTACTTGAACCGTAGCTCCTTTCACTGGCTTTCCTGTCTCATTATCAACTACTGTACCTTGAATACTAGCAGGCTCAAAGGTAATTGATATTTGATCTTTTGCATTTAATCCCTTTTCCTTATCAATAACCGTTACTTCAACCGGAATTACATGAGATTTCACGCTTTCAATACGCTCAGATTTAAGAATTACTGAAGCTTTACCATTTACATCCGTGATTGCGCTGGCACCGTTAGGGAAGGTTCCTCTCTCTGTACTAAATACTACATTAGCACCTGCAATCGGATTGTTATAACTATCTTTTACAATTGCAGTCAGGGTTGTGGTTGATTTTCCGTCAGCAACAATCGAAGAAGGATTTGGTGTGATCTGTACTTTCAAATCTCTCGTCACATATATTTTAATTGTTGATACTGCCTGTCCTCCATGGCCATCGTTCACTGTAATGGTAAAACTATCATTTCCTCCAAAATCCTTATTCGGTGTATAAGTCCAGCTACCATCTCCGCTGACTACAGCATTTCCGTGTGAAGGATTACTATTCTTGATGTAAGATAATTCGTCTCCATCACTGTCCTTGCCAACTGCTTTACCACTTACTGGAGTTCCCGCTTTTGTTTCCTTGGAATAGTCACCAATTGTAGGAGGCGTATTTGGAGTTACCACTTTCTCTTTTATAATTAATGTAACTGTCGAAGTAGCGCTTCCACCTTTTCCATCACTTACGGTTACCTTAAAGTTATCTGTACCACTGAAACCAGAGTTTGGTGTGTAAGTCCAGTTGCCATCTGTAGCAACCGTAACTGTTCCATGAACTGGATCGGTATTCTTTGCATAAGTCAAAGCATCTCCGTCACTATCCTGTCCGGTTACTTTTCCGCTGACCGCTGTTTCAAAGTTTGTCTCTTTGGTGTAATTACCTACGGTTGGCGGTGTATTCGGTTTTTCTTTTACTATTATCGTTATGTTAGAGGTTGCTGTTCCTTCTCTTCCATCACTTACGGTTATCTTAAAGTTATCTGTACCACTGAAACCAGAGTTTGGTGTGTAAGTCCAGTTGCCATCTATAGCAACCGTAACTGTTCCATGAACTGGATCGGTATTCTTTGTATAAGTTAAAGCATCTCCATCGCTATCCTGTCCGGTTACTTTTCCGCTGACCGCTGTTTCAAAGTTTGTCTCTTTGGTGTAATTGCCTACGGTTGGCGGGGTATTCGGTTTTTCTTTTACTGTAATCGTTATGGTAGAGGTTGCTGTTCCTTCTCTTCCATCGCTTACGGTTACCTTAAAGCTATCTGTACCACTGAAACCAGAGTCTGGTGTGAAAGTCCAGTTGCCATCTGTAGCAACCGTAACTGTTCCATGAGTAGGATTGGTGTTTTTTGTATAAGTTAAAGCATCTCCGTCACTATCCTGTCCGATTACATTTCCGCTTACCGCTGTTTCAAAGTTTGTCTCTTTGGTGTAATTGCCTACGGTTGGCGGGGTATTCGGAGCTACTACTCTATCTTTTACTGTTATCGTTATGGTAGAGGTTGCTGTTCCTCCTCTTCCATCACTTACAGTTACCTTAAAGCTATCTGTACCGCTGTAGCCGGGGTTTGGTGTATAAGTCCAGCTTCCATCTGTGGCAATAATTACTGTTCCATGATCAGGATCGGTATTCTTTGTATAAGTTAAAGCATCTCCGTCACTATCCTGTCCGGTTACTTTTCCACTGACCGCCGTTTCAAAATTTGTCTCTATGGAATAATTGACTACGGTTGGTGGTGTATTCGGAGCTACTACTCTATCTTTTACTGTTATCGTTATGGTAGAGGTTGCTGTTCCTCCTCTTCCATCACTTACGGTTACCTTAAAGCTATCTGTGCCGCTAAAGCCGGGGTTTGGTGAATAAATCCATGTTCCGTCTTCATTGACACTAACACTTCCATGTGCAGGGTTCGTTTCCTTAGTATAGGTAAGTGTATCTCCGTCATTATCTTGTCCGATTACTTTTCCATTTACTATACTCTGGAAATTTGTCTCCTTGGAGTAACTGTCTACGGTTGGCGGTGTATTTGGTTTCTCTTTTACTGTAATACTTATGGTGGAGGTTGCTGTTCCTTCTCTTCCGTCACTTACAGTTACTGTAAAACTATCTGTTCCGCTATATCCGTTATTCGGTGTATATGTCCAGTTCCCACCTGCTTCAACTGTTACTGTTCCATGTGTAGGGTTACTTGCCTTTATATAGCTCAGCGTATCTCCATCGCCGTCCTCACCTACTACGGTTCCGCTTACCGGTGTCTCAAAGTTTGTCTCTTTAGAGTAATTGTCTACGGTTGGCGGTGTATTCGGTTTCTCTTTTACTGTAATACTTATGGTGGAGGTTGCTGTTCCTTCTCTTCCATCACTTACAGTTACTGTAAAACTATCTGTTCCGCTATATCCGTTATTCGGTGTATATGTCCAGTCTCCATCTGCTTCAACTGTTACTGTTCCATGTGTAGGGTTACTTGCTTTTACATAGCTCAGCGTATCCCCATCACTGTCCTCACCTACTACGGTTCCGCTTACCGGTGTCTCAAAGTTTGTCTCTTTGATGTAATTATCTACAGTTGGCGGTGTATTCGGTTTCTCTTTTACAGTTATATTTATTGCTGAAGTAGCACTTCCTTCTCTTCCGTCACTAACTGTAACTGTAAATCTGTCCTCTCCGCTATATCCGTCTTCCGGAGTATAGATCCAGCTTCCATCTTCATTAACAATAACACTGCCATGACTTGGATCGCTTCCTTTTGAATAAGTCAACGCGTCTTCATCGCTATCCTCACCCTTAACAACACCGTTTAATGCTGTCTCATATTCTGTCTCTAGGGTATAATCTTCTACGGTTGGAGCGTTATTGGGTGGAATCACTTTTTCGTTTACGGTAATCGTTACGGTGGAGGTTGCACTTCCTCCCTTACCATCACTTACTGTAATAGTAAAACTATCCTCGCCGTGAAAACCTTCTTGTGGAGTATATGTAAAGCTTCCATCCTCATTTACTACAACACTTCCGTTACTTGGGCTAGATCCTTTAGAATAGGTTAATGTATCGGTATCATTATCATTTGCTCCATCTGCAACAGTACCGCTTATTGGAGTCTCGAATGGTGTTGAGTCAGCATAATCATCTATTGTTGGTACCGAATTCCATTTTGCATAAAGCGTAATATCAGAAGTAACGCTGTCTGCATCAAAATCCCATTCTTCATTAAGTTCTTCATCTTTATACCATCCTTTGAAGATACTTCCATCTTTTGTAGTAGAAGGTTCGATAATTTTATCCCCTCGTTCTACTTCCATATCTTCAACAGAGCTTCCCCCATTTGCTTTATATTGAACCGTGAACTTAGGTATCTCTGTAATAGTGGTATCCACAGCATTGGATTGCAATCCATAATCTGTGATTTCAGCTTTATCACTCGTAATAGATCCTGTGGTTGATGGTGCGGTTTTATCAAACGTCAAAGTAGTACTTGAGTTTGCCGGCACATCAACTCCTGTCCGGGTATCCCCTTCACTTGTGATTGTTAAATTATTTTTATCGGTGTCCGTGTAATTATATACTGTTACGTTATATGTAATCTTATCATTCACTGCTACACTGGATGGTCCGCTCTTTATGATGCCAACCTCTAAATCCAGTTGTCCGTTGTTACCTAATCTCATTTCGAGCTTTCCACCGCTCAGTGTTTCTTTTGAAACATAGGGTGCACCGATTCCACCGCTTTTTGAAACAGTTTGCGGAGAAGTAAGTGCTTGATAATAAGGGCTGTCCGCTGAAGGCATAAAATATGCAACTGTTTTTGCCTCAGTAACACCTTCAACCTCACTTACTGCGTTGGTTAAATAAGTTTTTTGAGTTATTTCATCCGGAGCCTCAGTAAAGGAAGGTTTCAGATTGTATTTCAATTCAAAATTACCTTTGTCCGGTACACTATATTGACCGGCAACCGGCTGAGACCGATTTGAAAATCGATACGCATGTTCTTGCATATCTTCACTATCAATGTACCAAATCAACTTGGTTGCTCCACTTACTGTTTTTATAACCGCCTTGCTCTTATAGCCGGCAAATTTATACATCGTACCATTTGTAATAGAGGAATCTACCTCTGCTACTGCATCACTAATTTTCAATGTACTAACATCAACGTTTACTCCATTGCCTAGTTCATCTACAATCGTGATAGCACTTGCCATATCTGTAGTGTCTGCTGAACCAATATTAGTGTTAGTGGGTAAATTAAATAATGGGATTATAGTCGTAGATGCTTCTACATCATTAGCCAATCTTGTAAACGCACCATTAAGTGCGTTGTAGCTATTTGCATATTCATAATAGTCAGAATAGATATAATCATTCGTATAGGACGAATAGGCACTGTAGGTACCGCTTGTATAACTCACTATTTTGTCATGAGTATTCTTTGCTGTTGAGTATTTATAGCCTGTATTCGTTTTATTTGCAAATACATTGGTAGGGTCTAGACCAGCCCAAGCATAAACTGTAGAGGATGAGGATCCGTTTATAGCACTGTCTGCACCCAAACCTACCGTGTAAAACTTGGATGTTATGGTTTCGTCATCATTATAATGTCGATATGCTTCATCTACTTTATTCTTCATCAATTTACCAGTAAGAATTGTCACTGCTGCAATATCGGAGGTTCCTGTAGTAGTACTGGCTGCCGCATGTGCATTATTACTTGTCGGAAGATTGTTTGCATCATTGACCTTATTATAGCTTGCGGGGAGCTGAGGATTTCCTGGTATACTATACCAATCTTTATGTCCCTGAATTGCGGCGCCATCCGATAAAATAAAGACGTAAGGTTTTCTAATTGGATCAGATGCACTCTTTACATCTGTACCCAAATTATTTATCATCTTAGATGCACCATACATAATTCCGTCCTGAGTCGGAGTACCTGCTTTTAAGGTTTGAGATCTAACCGTATAGGCTACATTATCTTTTTTTAATGCACTATTCGTAGAAATGGTGCTACTGCTATTTACAAGATAATCACTGCCTGAAGTCAATGTGTAAGATCCCATCTCCATTAACGTTCCAACATGGGCAACATCGGCATAATCACCAAACCAATGTACTGCTACTCGGTTTTTAGGATTCGCCTCCATAACAATTCTAATTGCATTATTCGTTGCCATTTCCATTGCTTTTACTCTAGTATAGTTTCCGCCTGATCCATTGGCTACATCTGATGCTGTCATGGATTGACTCATATCCAAAATAAATGTTACATCTGCTGCGGGAGCACTCGTCTCTCCATTTTGACCAAGTCCGGGAATTGTTGTTGACGAGGTTGTCATAAACTCCTGTGCCAGAGCAGATAAGGTAACTCCAAAGCTTCCATCCGCATTTGCAGTTACATTTTTGTCAGTCCAAATGCGCCCTGCTGATGCTGCAGTACCAAAACCACTAGCCCCACCTACCGGTGCACCTGTTGCTGAATCAGCTGTAAGCTTAACTCTGTAATTACTGTAGTTGGTAGTTACAGGTGTTGATCCTCCTGCGCCTGTTACATTAAGAGGTGGCAAATAGCCAGCTAAAAGAAATAATACCAACATAGCACTTAAGATACGTTTTTTCACTTATTACCCTCCTTGAATCATTTTACTTATTAGTCAATTTTATCTAAACTTAGGACTATTGTACTATATATCGTCAATAATTGCAAATATAATAATTATTATTGTTATTAAATTATAGTTATTTAGGTTGAATCTTGTCAAATTATAAAAAAATATCGATACGGACAGTTGTTGTCATCGTATCGATATTTTTTTACTTCATTCTATCACTGCATTAGCAAAACTTATCAACAAATTCATCTTCTGTAATAATCGGAATTCCAAGGCTTTTTGCTTTTTTATTTTTAGAGGATTCTGACATAATATCATTATTCACAAGATAATTTGTCTTAGATGTTACACTTCCGGTAACTTTACCCTGTTCTGCTTCTACATAAGCCTTAAAGTCATCACGATTTTTAAAATGATGTACATCACCCGTTATAACAAATGTAAGCCCGATACACTTTCCATCCCCATTTGCTTTGTTTTCAATCTTTTTGATGGATACTTCACCGAGCAATGCTTCCAAGGTCATCTTATTATCAGAAATACGATACCACTCCAAAATAGAATTCGACTTCTCAGGTCCTATTCCTTCAACATCTTCAAAGCCCTCTTCCTTATTAAGGCGATCCACAAAGCTCTCAAACCCAATCTTTCCAACAATTTTCTTTCCAGCATCAATGCCAACCATAGGAATACATAAGGAATAAATAAAGTTAACAGGATGAACCTCTCTGCTCTTTTCTATGGCTTTTAACATATTCTCACAGGATTTTGCTCCATAACCCTCCATATTAATAATGGTATCCATATGCTCCCCAAGATGATAAATATCAGCAAAATTTGAAATAAAACCTTTATTCATAAATTTTAGCATCGTCTGAATTGATAACCCGTCGATATCCATTCCGGTTTTACTAACAAATCTCGTAAACTTCTTAACATGTTTTGCGGTACAACCGGGATTGGTACAATGCAGTGTTTTGGTATTGCTCTTCGGACTTACTTTAATTTCTGTTTTTGCATGACACACTGGACATTCTGAAGGAATTGTAAATTTTCCTTCTGATTTTTTCACTGAAACACATTTTGGAATAATTTTATTGGCTTTAATAATTTCGAGAACGCTTTTTTCCCCAATCCCAAGGCGTTCCATCTCGCTAATATTACATAATGAGGCTCTGGTAACCGTGGTTCCTTCCAGTTGAACAGGTTTAAATACCGCCACCGGTGATATGGTGGAAGCCGCACACGACCACTCAATATATTCCAGTTCAGTGTCAGCGGATACATCCTGCCATTTAAATGCATATCCTGCTCTTGTTGCATGATGTCCTGTGACACTGCCGGATGAGGCATATTCTGTATCGTCATAACATATAACAAGACCGTCAACGGGAAGATCCATTTCTCCATTTTCTACTTTTTTTGTCCATCGTTCAATTGTATCCGGTAGGTTATCTGCTGTTGTTGCCTCCCGCTCTATGACATTAAATCCTTCTTTTTCTAAGAAGTTCAGACGGTCACCCCAAGAATTCAAATCCTCTTCAATATAAACTAAGGTAAATGCATTAAAGTATACGTGTCGTTCCTTCACTTTTTCAGGATCATCCAGACCCAATGTGCCGGATGCCAGATTCCTGGGGTTGGCATACTTTTCATTATCATCTTCTATAGTATCATTAATTATTTCAAAATCCGAATATGAAATAGTTGCTTCCCCTCGTACAACCATATGCCCTTTGTGTTTGATCTGTAACGGAAAACCTTTAATTGCATCCTTCATAAATGTAATATTGGTTCCAATCAGACCATTTCCTCTTGTAAGGATTTTCGTTAACCTGCCATTGTCATAGGTTAAAACCAATGTGGAGCCATCCAGTTTCCAGGAAAGCCATATAGCTCTGTTTTCCGCCCATTTTTGGATTTCTGTAATCAGTTTGGATTTTGCCAGAGAAAGTGCAGGAAATTCATGCTGCTCTTTTAACCCGCTACTCTCACCATCACTAACCTTTTGGGTTGGACTGTCTGGTAAAACATAACCTGACTCGACTTCCAAATCCGTTAGTTCATCAAACATAGCATCCCATTCAAAATTAGACATAATTTCATCTTTGCCGCCATAATATGCCTCGGATGCCTCATTCAATTTATTAACTAGTTCCTCTATTTTGGCTTGGATACTAATCTCGTCTAGCATATCCTTATTCTTTTCACTCATAAAATCTCCTCCTAATCTCCGAAGCCACAGTCTTGTTAAATCAAAAAAGAAATGGTTGGAGAATAAGCTTTCTCACTCTCTATCTCTTTTTAAATTTTTTATTATTTCGATTATCATATTTTTTGAATGAACTTCTATTGGAATCGCTCTCGTTTCTGCCCCTATCTAGCGGGTTCTTATTGCTTCGTCCGATTTCAGTTTTGCTTATCTCAGTCCGATTTTTACCTCTTTGATTAATCTCGTTTCTACTGCTCTCCGTTTTGCTTTTAACAGTTTGACTTATATTGTTACGCTCATTTTCAGATCTATTATTCTTTCCTTGATATATCTCATTCTTGCTGTTGTCGGTACTATTGCCCTCGCGTGTGTTTGTCTTTTTTCTGCTGTCGACCCTTTTCCACTCGCTTGTGCCTGTCTTCTTACTGTTGCTGTCGACCCTTTTCCACTCGCTTGTGCCTGTCTTCTTACTGCTGTTATCGGTTTTGCTCCAATCGCTTGTGCCTGTCTTTCTACTGTTGCTGTCGGTTCTATTCCACTCGCTTGTGCCGGTCTCTTTTCTACTGTCGGTTCTGTTTCTCTCGCTTGTGCCTGTCTTTTTACTGTTGCTGTCGGCTTTGTTCCACTCGCTTGTGCCTGTCTTTTTACTGTTGCTGTCGGTTCTGTTTCTCTCGCCAGTGCCAGTATTTTTACTGCTGTCGGCTCTGTTTCTCTCGCTTGTGCCGGTCTTTTTTCTGCTACTCTCGGTTCTATTCCACTCGCTTCTGCTTATCTCTTTTCTGCTGTTTCCTGTTTTTTTCTTCTCGCTTTTGATTATCTCTTTTTTGCTGTTATCATTGCTAACCTTATTGCTTACATTTAGCTCTCTTCTACCAGTCTCACTTGAAACATTCTCTTTTTGTGCCCTCTTATTCAAACTAATTTGTAGATTTAGCTCTTCAATCTCTTTCTCAGTTACATTACGATAATCTCCAGGCTTTAACCTTCCAAGAAGAATATTCATAATCCGTATTCTCTTTAGATTAACTACTCTGTAACCACAAGCCTCGCACATTCTCCTAATCTGACGATTCAACCCTTGGGTTAATATGATTTGAAAGGTAAACCGATCAATTTGAGTTATCTTACATGGGTTTGTAATTGTATCTAATATAGGCACCCCTTCGGACATCTTCTTAATAAAATCCTGATTGATCTCTTTATTCACTGTAACGATATATTCTTTCTCATGATGATTCTCAACTCTCAATATCTTATTCACGATATTACCGTCATTAGTTAAAAGAATTAAGCCCTGGGAGTCTTTATCCAATCTTCCAATCGGAAAAATCCTCATTCCATAGTTAATATAATCGATAATATTATCCGGCTCATCGGAATCTGTAGTGCATACAATCCCTTCCGGTTTATTAAAGGCGATTAGTACTAGTTTCTCTTCTTTCTTAACAGGCTTACCGTCAAAAGTTACTTGGCTGTTTAATGTTACTTTGGAACCAGTTTGGGCAACTTCCCCATCTATTTTAACTTTACCTTCTTCAATGTAACGGTCAGCCTCTCTTCTGGAGCATACACCTGCTTCACTTAAGAATTTATTAATTCTTATTTCATTTAATTCCTCACCCTGTGAAGTTAATCGTTTTGTCCTTTTTGGCATAGCATCCTCCGTAATCTATTTGTAATATCTAATTATACTTGATTTAAAATATTTCGTCCACCGGTTTTTAGCTTAGAAAGTTTCACAAAAAGAAGACTGCCAATGCATTTATTCGTCGGCAGTCTTCACCTTATAAGAATTTTTTCATTTCTTCAATATTGTTCTGCTCTTTCTGAATGAAATCTTTCGCTAACTGCATACTGAATCCATCCGCATTTGACTTTGCATGTAAAAGTTTTGTCATCTGAGTAATACCCATTGTACTTCCCTGAATTACCATCTGTGCAATATGACTGTCCGAAGAATCCATCATTGTATTCAGTTTAATATTGCCTTTTATCATTATTTCTTCATGTTTAGGATTGCTTTTTACTTTTGCACCACTCTTATTCAACTCGTACTCCGACCTTTGAGCTATTTCCTTATAATCTTTTAACTGTTTGCTCAATGCATTGTTAAATTCAATATTAGTTGATTTATGCAACACTGACTCCAACGCAGTAATCCCTATTGTAGCGTTCTGGTAGGTTTTTTCCAGTAAATCCAAATCTACATTTCCAATCATAAAAATACTCCTTATATTATTGCTGTTAAATTCCTTCTATAGCAATAGTATAAGGAGTATTCCTCTATTTATTCAATTATTCTATTTGGATTCTGGAGCTTTTGTAGGGCTCTTCGTAGCTACATTGGATTCGCCGGAAGCTTTGTTTGCTAATTTATCGATATTCTTCCAGAAATTCTTTAAATCAGCATCTTTCTTTATTGCAGCATCACTTTTTGTATTCGTCATATCAATGATTGCTTTTACATCATCATCATTGTTACGATCATCATAATATTTCTTTGTCTTTTCATCCATATCGCCGGAGAAAATCTTCAACTCTTTGTTGCTGTCAGTTATTACATAAAATTTTGATAAACCAGGTGCAGCGGTTGAAATTCCAGCAAACTTTATTTCATGGTAAACATATACAATATAAGTTCCATCGGTATTACCCTTTTTCGCATATGTAGCGATTTTATCATAACTTTCAATGTATTGAGTCTTCTTTTTTAAATCGTCTTTGGAATCTACTTTGGTAGAATCACTTAAAAGCTTCTTGATTGATTCAATGTCGCGATTATTCTTCGCTTTATAAAAACTTACAAACAGATTTTTAATATTCTTGTCCGCATCTTTTTGGAGATTATAAACAGGAACCACAGTTGGTGTAGCTGCTACAGTAGTTGTTGGTTCAATGGTCGGAGTCGCCGATTTGGTATCTTCATTATCTGACATCACTCCGGTTTCAACTGATTTTGAAGGTTTTGTGACTTCCTTTCCCAACGAAGGACTATTGTTGATTGATATCGTTAACAAACCAATTCCCATTGTGCTTAATGCCGCCAATAATATTGTTTTTTTATATTTAAGTTTCATCATTTTCTCCTTATTCAAAAAGCAAACTTTATTTACAAGTATCATTTTACCAAATTCGGAAAGAAAAATCAAGCTAAAAATTTCATTATTTTGTAATACTATTTAACATTTTTGTAATATTTATATTTATTCAATTCTTGCTTTACTTTACAAATAAGATATTATATAATAACAGAGTCCGTAACAGGCATGTCCTATATTAGGTCATAAAGGCATCTGTAGCTCAGTGGATAGAGCGTTCGCCTCCGGAGCGAAAGGTCGCTGGTTCGAATCCAGTTAGATGCATATATAACAATCCTCACCAAGAAGCTTTGATTATGAAAGCTTCTTTTTTATTTAAATAACGAACCCATACAAATCGTTATTCATATATATATGTATAAGATATTCGTTATTGTCTTTTTATTGAAGGAAGCTTGTCATACTGCTATCCGCATTCTATAGCCGTCTTTTGGATCTCATAAAAAGCAAAGATGGAGGTATTTATGAATTCATGCGAACTTGTATCCCTATCTACTTTCATAGCCTGCAGTATCGCTAAATGTGCTACAAAGGATGAAACTGCCATGATTGCTGCTTTATTAAATCAAGTTGCCAGCACCCTAGGTGTAATCGCAGTAAATGAAAGTCAATTAGCTGGAACAACACCCCCTATCCCTGAAGTAAGTACTGAACCCGAACTTATTACCATCAATCCATTCCCTCTTAGGTAAATCTATACGTAATATGTAGGTGGAAATCTTCATTTAATAAAATCAACTTTCACTAATACGTGCATAAGCTGATTAAATTGTTAGAAGCTGTAAACTAATAGTAACATGTATTACTGTAAATGTCGAATCTTTTTTAAATACATAGGAGTTAAGTTCTACTACGTGATTATTATCCAATCTAGGTATCTCAACGGATTTTTTAACAGTGTCATTAATAATATTTGTATGTTAATGCTTCCCTGCATCTGTGATTTTTTTGACATTTGACCCACCTTGATGTTAGGAGTAAAATGAATTTTAATCAAATAGGGTATCCCCATGGTTGTATCAGAACCTTGGGGATACCCTATTATTATATTAATATACTAATTATTCAGCGTCACTTGCAAGATCAACCAAACGAGCATATTTCTCCTGAGCATTCTTTTCAGCATTCGCAAATAATGCTGCAGCTCTGTCAGGATTCTGACGGCTTAAGGAATTGTAACGAACTTCATTCTTGATGAAATCTTGATAGCTTGCTGTAGGAGCCTTGCTATCTAACTGGAATGCATTCTTTCCTTCTTCCTTAAGGCGAGGATCATAACGGAAGTTATTCCAGTAACCGGAAAGAACTGCGTTCTTAGCCTCTGTCTGTGATGTTCCCATACCACCCTTGATACCATGGCTGATACAAGGTGCGTATGCGATGATTAAGGAAGGTCCGTTGTAGCTTTCAGCTTCAACAAATGCTTTCATTGTCTGGTTGTAATCTGCACCCATAGAGATCTGAGCAACATATACATAACCATAGCTCATAGCAATTGCTGCTAAGTCCTTCTTCTTCACTTCTTTACCAGCTGCTGCGAACTGAGCGATAGCACCGGTAGGTGTAGCTTTGGAAGACTGACCACCTGTATTGGAGTAAATCTCAGTATCGAATACTAAGATATTAACGTCCTGACCACTAGCAATTACATGATCTAAACCGCCGAAGCCGATATCGTAAGCCCAACCGTCACCACCAAGGATCCACTGGGACTTCTTGGATAAGAATGTCTTATCCTTTAAGATTGCTTTTGCATCATCACAACCACATGCTTCTAAAGCATCAATTAAAGTAGCTGTAGCAAGTGCGTTCTCACGACCGCTGTCATAGGTCTCAACATATTTTGATACTGCTGCTTTGATATCTTCTTTATCAGTAGATTCTGCTAAAGCAACAACCTTATCTTTTAATGAGCTTCTTAATGCCTGCTGTGCAAGGGACATACCTAAACCGTACTCAGCATTATCTTCAAATAAGGAGTTTGCCCATGCAGGACCCTGACCCTTTTTGTTTACTGTGTAAGGTGTAGAAGGCATGGAACCACCCCAGATTGAAGAACAACCTGTTGCGTTAGCAATGTACATTCTGTCACCGAATAACTGTGTCATTAATTTAGCGTAAGGTGTTTCACCACAACCAGCACATGCACCGGAGAACTCAAGTAAAGGCTGTTTGAACTGGCTACCCTTAACAGTTGTATCTTTAAACTTCTCAGCAACTTCAGGCTTTTCTTCTAATGCAAAGCCATATTCGAAGTTCTTTTGCTCATGTAACTGAGAATCAAGAGGCTGCATAACAAGTGCTTTGTTACCCTTCTTACCAGGACATACATTTGCACAAGATCCACATCCTGTACAGTCAAGTACGGATACAGTCATTGCAAATTCCATTCCAGGAACACCTGTCATAGCTGTCTTCTTCATTCCTTCAGGAGCATTAGCAGCTTCATCAGCAGTTAAAGCAACCGGACGAATTACAGCGTGAGGGCAAACATATGAACAGAAGTTACACTGGATACAGTTTTCAGGAACCCAGGTAGGAACATCTACTGCAATACCACGTTTTTCGTATGCAGAGGAACCCTGAGGAAGTGTACCATCAACGCTATCCATAAATGCAGATACAGGAAGGTTGTTACCCTGCTGAGCATTCACAGGAGTTAAGATATTGTTAACGAAGTCAACAACTTCTTTTCTACCATTGGAAACTTTTACAAGGATTTCTTCATCTTCTGCATTCTTCCAGCTCTCAGGAACAACGATTTCTGTAATTCCTGTTAAACCGCGATCGATTGCATCATGGTTCATCTTAACAACTGCTTCACCCTTCTTACCGTAGGAGTAAGTTGCAGCGTCTTTCATATATTTAACAGCTTCATCTACAGGGATGATGTTAGCAAGTTTAAAGAATGCTGACTGAAGGATTGTATTGATACGTCCGCCCAATCCGATTTCTTTACCAATGCTGATACCGTCGATTGTGTAGAATTTGATGTTGTGCTCAGCAATGTAGCGCTTAACCTGACCAGGTAAGTGATGTTCGATTTCTTCCATCGTCCAACCGCAGTTAAGTAAGAATGTACCGCCATCTTTTAATTCCTGAACCATGTTGTATTTTCTTACATAGGAAGGATTGTGGCATGCTACAAAGTTAGCTTCTGTAATTAAGTATGTAGATTTAATCGGTTTCTTACCAAATCTTAAGTGAGACATGGTAACACCACCGGATTTCTTTGAATCATAATCAAAATATGCCTGAGCATACATATCTGTATGATCACCAATGATTTTGATAGAGTTCTTATTTGCACCAACAGTACCATCAGCACCAAGACCCCAGAACTTACAGCTGATTGTGCCTTCCGGTGTTGTGTTAGGATTTGCTTCTACATCAAGTGATAAGTTTGTAACGTCATCCTTAATACCGATTGTGAAGGTCTGCTTCTCAGTGTTGTTGTAAACAGCGATAATCTGAGCAGGTGTTGTGTTCTTAGAACCTAAACCGTAACGACCGTTGAATACAGGAATATCCTTGAATTTAGAATCTTTAAGAGCAGTAACAACGTCTAAGAATAAAGGCTCACCAATGGAACCAGGCTCTTTTGTTCTGTCTAATACAGTGATCTTCTTAACAGATGCAGGGATTGTATCAAGTAAGTGCTTTGTGCTGAAAGGACGATATAAACGTACTTTAATGAGACCAACATTTGCGCCGTTTGCATTTAAGTAGTCAATTGTCTCTTCGATTGTATCGTTTACAGAACCCATAGCTACGATTACATGATCAGCCTCAGCTGCGCCATAGTAATTGAAGAGCTTGTAATCAGTACCAATCTTAGCATTTACTTTGTCCATGTAATCTTCTACGATTGCAGGTAATGCATCATAGTATTTGTTACATGCTTCTCTTGCCTGGAAGAATACGTCAGGGTTCTGAGCAGAACCTCTAAGTACAGGATGCTCCGGATTTAATGCATTGTGACGGAATGCGTCAATTGCATCAAAATCAGCCATTTCCTTAAGATCTTCGTAATCCCAAGTTTCAATTTTCTGAATTTCGTGAGAAGTTCTGAAACCATCGAAGAAATGTAAGAAAGGAACCTTACCTTTGATTGCAGCTAAATGAGCTACTGCACCTAAATCCATAACTTCCTGAGGATTGGTGCTTGCAAGTAATGCAAAACCAGTCTGACGACATGCATAAATATCAGAGTGATCACCAAAGATTGATAAAGCGTGGCTAGCTACAGCACGAGCGGATACGTTGATAACGCCCGGAAGAAGCTCACCTGCTATTTTGTACATATTCGGGATCATAAGTAATAAACCTTGTGATGCTGTAAATGTGGTTGTTAAAGCACCTGCTGCTAAAGAACCATGAACAGTACCTGCTGCTCCTGCTTCTGACTGCATTTCAACTACCCTTACTTCTTGTCCGAAAATATTCTTTCTGCCATCCGCTGACCATTTGTCAGTAACTTCAGCCATTACGGAACTTGGCGTAATAGGATAGATTGCTGCAACATCGGTAAATGCATAGGAGACATGAGCCGCTGCATTATTACCATCCATTGTTTTCATTTTCCTTGCCATTGAATTGTCCTCCTTAAATTATTAACCTGTTTCTGTGATAAAGTATCACACGAACAAGACGAACAAAGCTTGTTAAAAATAAAACGATTAAATATCCTTATGTAAGTATTCATCTTGTTCGTGGGGTACTTTTATCACTTCTTGAATAAAACAATGATATAAATATGAAAGATATGGAAACTCTTTTGAAACATACTTGACTCATCAAAGTTTTAATTCATCAATTCATAATTATATCACATTGTAAAAAAATATGAAACAGAAAAAATGTATAACATTATAAAATCTAATAAAAAATTGTTAGTTATTCTGCATGAATTGTACTTTATCACATATTTTGTATATTTTGTGTCATAAAAAATTATCTATAATTGTAATAAATAATACAAAAAGATGCACAGATAAGTGAGGAATCAACGAAGTATGTAAAAGCAAGCTTAAACAAGGTGGTATTTCCAATAATCACATATATTCTCCATGTTATACCTTTGTTTAATGTACTGTATTGTCGGATCATTATTTCGTTATTGCCAATACCTACTAGGACATGATGATAGCTTTATTCTCTCTGGAATAGAAATATACACGATCAGATAGAATCTCCTCTCTTGAAACCTGTGTTCGATTCACATCAATGACCATTTCATTTAGTGCAGCTTTTGAGATTGCGTGATTATATGGAACAAGGATTACCTCATGAATGCTACTCGGCAAAATATAAAAATCAGAACGTAAGTGATCCCCAAATTCTCTCAGGACATCTTCATAGAGGATACAAGTGGCACCATTAATTCCTTTTGTATTAGAAAGAATATACATCTTATTACTCTCTGTTTCTAACGGAAAATCAATAACATCTTCCATCCACACACTCTCTCCCTGTTCCGTATTACAACTATCTTTCATCATACCCATGATTACTTCCTCCATACTCTTTATAGTAGGGGGGAAAACGTTCTTTGTGTTTGCAACGGCTTGTTTCATCAGGTCATCTCCTGTCACTTTCCACAACACCAAGTGCTCATTGGTTATTCGTATGGTTCCAATTCCATCACTGTCATCACGTACCAGACAATGAAACGTAATTGCCAAATCCAAATAGCGTATATAAGGAATACTTTCAAGGAGCTTACGATTCTTCTTATAATTCACTAATCGGTATGTGATTGAATCTTTCATCTCCTCATACTGGTAGGTAAAACTCCCTGATAATAAAGGTGTCGAATAGCTCTGAAAAACACGAATGATTCGATTTGTCAACTCAAGTAAACCTTCCCCTTGCAGATGAGCTTCATAATAAGGCAACAAGTAAATATTTGGAGCATAGCTTTCACCCTTTTTTAAGATGACTAAGCTTTCCAGTTCGAGTGAATTATTCTTTGTCACCTTGTAACATTTTACTTCGAACTCATCCCCCATCTTTTTTTTAATTAATTCGGTTATATCCTCCACAAAATTGTAATAGCAAAGCACAGATTCTTTCACCATTTGTTCCATGATATTTAACTCCTTCTTTAATAATTATTGTTTATAGAAATTGCAAAACATATCACTTCTAAGGAATTTAATGACGTTTCACAATTATATCTATGAATTGAATTGTAGTTTCTTTTTCCTCATGTAGAGGCATGAGAACAGTTATCATAAATTAGAAAGCTGAAAGTATTATTTTTTATGTTTAGCGGTTGGTAACTCTAGCTCTATGGGTTTTGATACATGATGTGATGTTGCCGGGTACTCAATTGAATTATTGGATATAACAAATGACAGATTGTTAAAAACGGAGAATTGTAATGAGAAATTTGGTATAATTTTATTACAGAATGGTACGATTATCAGAACTAGTAGAGTGTAATCTAATACTACTATGAAGGAAAAGTTTTATGAATTACATGAATTATGTAACTAGGCATATAGGGATATATTAATTGAATTAGATAATAAAAACTTAGTTTTTGATAAATGATCTACTGGTTGATGTTGGCTTTGCCTTTACTTTAGGATTGGGCTTTGGGGTATTTGTTTCAATAACGGATATAATTCTGAGATTAACCAAGATTGGATGATAAGATAGTACTTGATAGAATTAATTGTAACAAAAAAGCATCCGCTGTGCAAGCAATCGAACCCTAACTTTTTGTATGAACTTTTTAGACTTTTTTGTACACTTTGACTGTTTCGTTTTTTCTAACATTCATTCTCCCTGCACTGATAGCAAGCAATGTCTGAGCCGGAGCGTAAAATGTCCACATTAAAACAGAAGAAAGCTGATAAATATTATGATAGATTGCTTTAGGAAGTACAATGATATTTGATAAATTAAAAATGCCTACATTAATGTCACAAAGCAGAAACAGAACCATACCAACAGCAAATAAGACATTCCCGGCTGTACAATTTGGTTTTTTAGTAAGTAATACTGCCGAAATTGTATTAGTAGTTATGCATATAAAATAAAATACGCTCACTAAGACTAAGGAATCAATCATGATATTGGCTTGATGAAGTATTAAGTATACAACTAAGGAAATGGCTATCTGTAGGAATAGACGCTGTATATAACAAGATAAAAATTCATTATCAAATAGTAGATTCGCTTTCCCTTGATTTCCTTCTCCTCTATGTTTCCTATTCTCAACCTGGCTAATTTTAACCAGAACAATTCGTATACTATAGAGCTGCTGAACTACGATGAATGTAATCACTCCATACAGATAGTGATCCTGAATTAATAAAAACCAATCTGAAATCACCGTAAAGAAAAATGCTCCTCTCATACAAAAAAGAATGCTTTTGTCAGCACCCCTTGCAAAAAGAAGTGCATAACAAAAGCATAATATTATAACTGAGAATTTTAGATACGCAGAAAGGGTAACATCTCCATTAGAGATATCCAAACTAAGGAAAGAAATATAAAGAAAAGTCTGAATCAAGATAAAACAAAGTTCCATGTTTCTTCTTATTCTTTCCACCACAAACCATACCCCTTTACCAATCTATGTATTCTAATCGCTAAAAACTTCACGGATATCATAAAGCATATAAATAGATTGCTGCATTTCAAATTCTTATTAAATCATCTTCATTTATTTCTTTAGGAACAAAAAAGCTTTATCTTTCGGAACCGGCTTGCTATACAAATATCCCTGAGCCTTGTTGCAATTTGCCTCTTTTAAGAACATTTCCTGTTCGGAGCTTTCCACGCCTTCTGCAACTACAAAGAGATCAAGATTTCTTGCTAATGTAATAATCGCCTGAATAATCTTTTGATCACTCTTATCTTCCATTACGGTATTCAAAAAGCTTCGATCAATTTTGAGATTACTTACCGGAAGTTTCTTCAAATAATTCATCGATGAATATCCTGTTCCGAAATCATCCAGTGAGAAGCTGACGCCGATTTTCTTAAGCTCATGAATGGTTGCAATAGTATATTCTATATCATCCAATGCAATTGTTTCTGTGATTTCAAGTTCCAACATATTCGGGTTAATTCCTGTCTCATCAATCACATCATACACAAGCCTTACCAAATCCTTATCCCTGAATTGGCGAGCGGAAAGATTTACCGCCATAGTAAGATCCGGATATTCCTCTGACCAAAGCTTCAATTGCTGACATGCGGTATAAAGTACCCATTTGCCTATTGGAACAATTAATCCAGTCTCCTCGGCAATGTAGATAAATTCATCCGGATAGATTAACCCCTTTGTCGGATGCTCCCATCTGATTAGCGCCTCGAAGCCAACGACTTTCTTTGTATCCAAATCCATTTGCGCTTGATAGAACAGTACAAATTCCTTCCTCTCCAGCGCCTTTCTGAGTTCGGATTGCATTTCTATCTTCTCAGTAAGCTTCTGGTTAAAGGAATACTCAAAATAAACATGGGTGCTCTTGCCATTCGCCTTTGCTACATACATTGCAGAATCCACATTTTTAATTAATGTTTGTGAAGTCTTGCCGTCCTTAGGCGCAAATGCAACACCGATACTTACTGTTACGAAATATTCCTTAGTGGATAATATGAAAGGATAGCTGAATACATTCTTGATTTTCTTGATCTTCTCTTCATAGGATACGGTATCCTGCAGATTTTGAGATAATACTACAAATTCATCGCCGCCAATTCTGGCAAGATAATCATTCTCATCCATCGCCTGCTTTAATCTGTATGTCACATCAATCAGTAACTCATCGCCATAAGAATGACCAAGGGTGTCATTAATATTTTTAAAATTATCTAAATCAATATCCATGATACCAATTACTTCATCGCTTCGCAGAGTAATCATGATATTATCCAGCATCTCTGTAAATGCTGCACGATTCGGAAGTTCAGTCAGGTAATCCGTATAAGCTAATTTCTTCATATTCTCTTTGTTCTTATTTAGTTCATCAAACTTCGCCGAGAGTTCACCAAAGGAGGTAAGTGAAGCATTATAAGTATCCTCAAGGGACTGATAACTAGCTTTTAACATCAGATTTTCGTCTTGAGTAAGTCTATTCATATGTTTCATGTGTCCAAATCGGGCAATATTAATTACAAGCAGTAAGAATAGAAGGATCATCGCTGCTATAAATCCAAAAATTATAAGCTTGTCAATCACAAAATATCCCATAGGTCCTCCAATACGTCTCCCAACGCATTTTCTTTCGTTATTTTGTTTTTAAGTATTGATCAATTCCTAATGCTGCAGCCTTACCTGCTCCCATAGCGAGAATTACAGTAGCAGCGCCTGTTACGGCGTCACCGCCCGCAAATACACCTTCTCTCGATGTTATACCCGTTGCCTCATCAGCAATGATACATTTATGACGATTTACATCAAGTCCCTTTGTTGTGGAAGATATCAAAGGATTCGGACTCGTCCCTAAAGACATAATAACCGTATCTAATTCTAAAACAAACTCTGAGTCTTTCTTTTCTATAGGTGACCTTCTGCCCGATGCATCTGGTTCCCCTAACTCCATCTCCACACATCGCATACCGGAAACCCAACCTCTTTCATCCACCAGAATTTCTTTGGGGTTTGTAAGAAGCTTAAAAATAATTCCTTCTTCTTTTGCGTGATGAACTTCTTCCACTCTTGCAGGCAACTCTTCTTCACCGCGTCGATATACAATATACACCTCTGCTCCAAGTCTCAAAGCAGTTCTTGCCGCATCCATTGCTACATTGCCACCGCCTACAACTGCTACTTTCTTGCCTGCAATAATCGGGGTATCGTAGTTGTTGTCAAATGCCTTCATAAGATTGTTACGTGTTAAATATTCATTAGCAGAAAATACACCATTGGCATTTTCACCTGGAATTCCCATGAATTTTGGAAGTCCCGCTCCAGAACCGATAAATACTGCTTCAAAGCCTTCCTCTTCCATCAATTCATCAATAGTAATAGACTTACCGATAATTACATTGGTTTCTATTTTAACACCAAGGGATTTTACATTGTCAATTTCTGTTTTTACTACGGTATCCTTAGGAAGTCTAAATTCCGGAATACCATATACCAAAACACCGCCAGGCTCATGAAGAGCTTCAAATATTGTAACATCATAGCCTAATTTAGCAAGGTCGCCGGCACAAGTAAGTCCTGCCGGACCTGCACCAATTACCGCAACTTTCTTACCGTTTTGGTTCTTCGGCTTTTCGGGAGTAATATTATGTTCTCTTGCCCAATCTGCCGCAAAGCGTTCCAGTTTTCCGATTGAAACCGGATCACCTTTGATACCTCGAATACATCTTTCTTCACATTGTGTCTCCTGAGGACAAACTCTACCGCAAACTGCCGGCAAAGCAGAATATTTGTTAATCACCTGAAAAGCACTTTCGGGATCTTCATCTACGATTTTCTGTATAAATCCTGGGATGTCAATGTTTACCGGGCACCCGGATACACACTTCGGATTTTTACACTGAATACAACGTAAGGCTTCTTCCTTTGCCTCTTCGAAATTATATCCATAACAAACTTCTTCAAAATTCGTAGCTCTTACCTTTGGATCCTGTTCTCTAACAGGAACCTTCTTTAATACATCCATGTTATCTATGTCCTCCACGCCGGGGATAATCTATCTCTTAGTGACATTCACAATCAGGATGATGGGTGCTTGCCCCTTCCTTTTCGCGAAGTACTTTCTTCCCCTCTTCTGTCTTATACATCTGTACGCGTTTCATTGCCTCGTCAAAATTAACCAAATGTCCGTCAAACTCCGGTCCATCCACGCAAGCAAATTTTATTTCATTACCAACTGATAATCTGCATGCACCACACATACCGGTTCCGTCAACCATAACTGGATTCATGCTGACAATTGTCTTTATACCTAATTCTTTCGTCAATAGACTGACAAACTTCATCATAATCATCGGTCCAATTGCAATCACCAAATCATAGTGCTTGTCCTTATTGTTTACCAAATCTTTAATGCAATCATTTACATTACCATGAAAACCATAGGAGCCATCATCTGTAGCTATGTAAAGCTCATGTGCATATTCTTTCATTCTTTCATCCAGAATGATTAATTCCTTATTCCTGGCTCCGATGATTACGTCAACATCGTATCCATTCTCCTTCATCCACTTTACCTGAGGATATACGGGAGCCGCACCAACTCCACCCGCCACGAATAAAATATTTAATTTGGATAATTCTTCTTTATCCATATCGATTAATTCAGATTTATGTCCCAGTGGACCTGTAAAATCACGAAATGTATCTCCAACCTCATAACTAGCCATCATTGTGGTTGACGTCCCGATTGCCTGAAATACAATCGTAACTGTTTCCGCTTCTCTATCGTAATCGCATATTGTCAAAGGAACTCGCTCTCCCTTTTCATCCATCTTAACGATTACAAATTGACCCGGATAACAATTTTTTGATACACGGGGCGCCTTAACATCCATTAAATAAATCGAATTAGCAAGGCTTTCCTTCTTTGTAATTTCATAACCGTTGTTTCCTGCCATGCCGGTAAAACCTCTTTCTTTCTCAAGTCGAATTTATACATATTTATAATTTTCATTATACTTTAGACATTATAAAAAATCCAGTGAATTTTTCAAATTGACATATAACCATTTTCATTTCGTCATATTTTATATAATTTGTACCAATACTTTGTAAATTAATAAAATATAGAATCCATAAAACAGCCTATATTCTAAATTATTCGTTATTATTCATAAATTGTTTCTTAAAGCATCAGCTATTTGTATAATTATTAGCTTTACATGAATAAGGTGCAAATGCTCCATCTTAGTTTATGCAGACTCTCTTGTGCATTCAACCTCGATAGAGCATTTCAAAGTATTACCATATTCCGAAAAACTATCGCATTACGGGCTGCGATTTTTCATTCACTCTCTTATTCAGTATGGACAGAAATTCCAGGTAATTTTCTTCTTCCTTATCTACACTAGCTCCGGTTCGTCCCAGTCGGTCACAGTTACACAATAGAGCTATATCGTTAATATCTACTCGCTTTAACATATTCTTCATATCCCCATAGGGCATATTCTTTAGAACATATAACATATGCATATGATATCTTACCAAAGAAGTGATCCGTTCAATCATTTCCTCATCCTCTGAAAGAGCAGTTAAAAACTGGCGGCTCAGCTTCTCCCCCTCTTTATCATGATCATATGAGGTAATTCTTCCGTTTCTGACCTTAGTGGTGCTTGGCTTACCTATATCATGAAGCAATGCCGCCCACATAAAGCTTTTTCTATCCCTGCTTTTATCTCTGACTCCGGCAGCCACATCAACCACAAGCATTGTATGATTCCACACACTCCCCTCCGGATGGTGCGTTTTTGATTGTTCGGTTTCTTTTAGCTTCCAAAGCATTGTAAATGGATATCCTGAAAATTCAGATTTCATTGATATGGAGGCAAGGAAGTTTGAGGGTTTGTCATCCTCTAGTAAATGCGCCGTTATCTCATTAAACTTTTCCTGCATGATTCCATCTGTCATTGATTATCCCTTGGGTTCATGATTGGGCACCTCATAGTCATTTGCTCTATGGTGTCCGCTCTTTCCTTTTCCTTGAATTTCAGGTACCGGAGGGGCATCATTTTTTTGTCGATGAAGTTTCTTATTGCTTTCGGTTCCGTGGGGTTCGCCAGGATCCGGTCTTCTCATTCCTGCTTTTGCCATATGATACCTCCCAATTATACGTCATTATGCTTTGTAGATTGTTTCTTAGCATTCTTATTATTGTTTTGATTTTCTCTCGTAATGGGAGTTTGGCCATTAGCCTTCTCAGCTCTCGCTCGCTTATTATCCACTTGACTGTCTTTTGGCATAGTTACCTCCTAAATGATTGCACATAACAATTTAATTGTGACTTATATATTTAGTATGTACACTCTACCAATTCATATCCGAATAAATCAATATGAATCTTAACGATTGAATTAATCCTGTTAGTTTGCTTCTTTTACTTCAATTCAGCTGAGGAGGAAAGTTGTGACAAATAATAATTCGAATAACGTCTGTCCGACGACAAATCTTTCCCAAACCAATCAGGAGGTACAAATTCATTTGAAGCCTGCTCATCAGGAAATTCAACTTCCACGATAATTAATCCTTGAAGTTTTCCGCCAAAGACATCCAGCTCAGCCGTAAGTCCACCCGTTAATGGGATTAAATACCTGCTTTTTGTTACAGGATTGTGATCAATTTTAAGAAGTAATCTTTTATAAGCTTCCTCGGTAAGCTCAAGTTCAACTTCATTATTAAAGATTGCACTTCCTTCTTTCTTATTTTTGACCTTTGACTTATAGGTCAAAATATAGTCTTCGTTACTTTTTCGAATCCTAACCGTTGGGTTATTACATAGATAGCCCTGTTCAATTTTCTTACACGGATAGTTCATAAAATTCTCTGGCATTTGCTTCACTGCGTATTTGCGTTCGATTTCCATATTTTTTATCTCCTTTATAATAATCCGAATAGGAAGGTATTTTCTGCTTATACTATCCTCATGAAAAAAACATTTATTAAAAATTTCTTGATATGCGGCCTTAGTGGTTGGTGTATGGAATGCTTCTGGACCGGTCTGGCCTCTCTAAAGAAGCACAGCGATCGTAAGCTTTCCTGCAAAACATCGGTATGGATGTTTCCAATCTATGGTATGGCGGCTTGTCTATCCCCGATTTGTACAAAACTGCAACACCGGAATGCACTGATTCGAGGAGGTGTCTATGCAATCTTTATTTATGGTGCAGAATATGTAAGTGGAATTCTGCTCACAAAACATGGTGCGTGTCCCTGGGATTACAGTAAAGCAAAGCTGAATTACAAAGGAGTGGTCAGACTTGACTACGCTCCTGCCTGGTTTGCGGCGGGACTAATATTCGAAAAAATATTAAAAAAGAAGTAGCGGATTGTATAAAATGCATCCGCTATTTTCTATTATTAAAATTGATACACACTTCTTTTGAATGTGCATCAATTTCCAACTAATAGTTGGTTTCTTTCACCAAAGTAGTTTTTTATCCTTTGGTTCTTTAACTATGATTTAAAGAATTATCTATATATGTACCATACATTCAAAAAATTGTAAACAATATTGCCCTAAGTAAAGATGTAAAATCGTTCTTACAGATTTACTTAAATCATTATTTTGAATGTCTATTAGCATTCCTGCATGGATTTGTTACTATCCCCAACTTAGCATCATAATACGATAAATAATTGCAAAGGGAATTTTTGCACTACTTGCAAGGTGGACTTTTCGCACTACTTGAAAGGTGGACTTTTCGCATTACTTGAAAGTTGGACTTTTCGCATTACTTGCAAGGTGGACCTTTCGCATTACTTGCAAGGTGGACCTTTCGCATTACTTGCAAGGTGGACTTTTTGTTCCTTGTAACACCTAACAAAACGAGTTATACTATTCTTATCAAATAAATTCAAGCATTAAATTAGTTAAATTTGCATCACTACAATTCACATACCGGAGGATAACCCTTGTTAAAAGCAGTCATATTTGATATGGATGGAGTAATCATAGACAGTGAACCCATGCATGCAAGAGCAGCAGTCTTAGCTTTAAAAGAATATAATGTAGATGTCACCTTGGAATATTTAATATCTTTCATCGGAACAACAACCTATAAAATGTGCCAGAGAATGATTGAGGATTTTGAGATAAATAATGTTTCTGTAGAAGATTTGGTGGAAGCAAATAATCGTATGAAAAAGAAATTATTAGCTGAGGAAGGATATACCGAAGTTCCGTATGTTACAGATTTAATTCAAAATCTTAACAGCAATCATCTTAAACTTGCTATTGCGTCCTCCTCCTCTGAGGAAGCGATTGAAAGGGTTATGGATTCTTTCCATATCAGATCCTGTTTTCAAGGATATGTATCTGGAAACCAGGTACAAAATCCCAAACCCTCGCCGGATATCTTTCAAGAAGCCGCAAAAATGCTTGGTGTCAGTCCAAACGAATGTATTGTAATCGAGGATTCCAGCCATGGAGTCAGTGCAGCAAAAGCCGCCGGAATGGTTTGTATTGGATATTTCAATCCAAATTCAGGTCAACAAGATCTTCGTAAAGCAGATATTATCGTAGAAGGCTTTGATGAAATCGATTCTACTTTTGTGCATCAGATTTATCAACAATGCCTTGGTTCGGGCACTGAATTGTCCACTCCACGTACTGTAATTCGTGAGTTAACGACCGAAGACATACCCTCTCTTTACCAACTTTATTGTCAAAATGGAATTAGAGAATATATGGACAATGTCAGCGATACTCTTGAAATTGAAATAGAAAAGCATAAAGCTTATATCCAAAATGTTTACCGATATTATGGTTATGGGCTTTGGGGAGTATTTGATAAGAATACGGACACATTAATCGGACGATGCGGAATCGAACTAAAAACGATTGATGGGGAAGCCGTTTATGAACTAGGCTATCTTCTTGATAAGGAATACCAAGGGAATGGATATGCTAATGAATTCGTTAGCGAAGTAATTCGACATAGCTTTCAAAACTTAAATGTTCCACGCATCCTAGCACTGATTGATAAGAAAAACACTCCTTCTATCAAGCTAGTTACACGAATTGGTTTTAAACTGATTGGTACCTGCCAAATCAATCACAGAGCTTGTAATAAATATGAATTAATTAATCAGAAATCATGATAAGGATTATAAGTAGCCCAATAAATAATTCAGATTACACTCTGTATGATGAACTTATGACCTTCCATAATTTAAAACCCTTCTTTATTTAGATGAAACTACATACCATCGCCTAGAGTATAATAATAACCTCTGGCTTTGTTTAAACAAAATCCACAAAAATAGGATGCTGCATATTTCTGTATATCATGCAACATCCTATTAATTATCTAACTGTGCCTGTTACAGTCGGATTTGTTCCGGTACCAGTAGGTGTTGTGCCGTTTTTGTTAGCACCTGTGGTTGGCATCTTAGTTGGTGTCTTCGTAGGTGCCATAGTAGGACTCTTTGTAGGCATACTTGTTGGTGCCGTTGTGTTATAAGCAGGCGAAGTAGTTATTGTTGTTGTTGTTCTGCCAGTATTCGTATTTGGCGTTGTCCCAGTATTATCGTTACGTGAACATCCTGCAAATACCATCGTCATAGCAAAGCAAACACAAACTAATATAGCTATTCTTCTTTTCATGATACTCCTCCTATGAAATAATTTTACGAAGATAGTATCTCTCTTGATGAAATAATTATACATATTTTGATAAAATAAATTACCATATTTTAATATTTAATTAAAGCGTCGCAAAGTCTATTTATACTGCGGCAATGATAAATTGCACAAAACGAAAAGACTCATGCTTCTATGATAATGTACAAGATATTCATAGGCGCATTCATTCTTTTACTTTATGCAATTTGCTTATGGACTCTGTTGAATATACATAATTATCGGAATTCGGTCATATCCTTACGAAACCGTAACGGAAGATTATTTCGTTGAAGGTAATAGTTTTCACGTTCTTTAATTGAAATATGTTGATAGAATGTTTTCCACAAGCCACGGTAATCGTCCTCCTGGAAAGAAATCTTTTTTAAACTGTCTTGATCAAGCTCGGGAACCTCCGCTAATACCCAGGGTCTATTGGGAACATGGAGTGCAGCCATCTTGCGATTGTCATCATAGATTAGGAATTTCTCAAGGGGCAATCGATCTGCAAAGTGAGGGGCAATTATTGAAAGAATATGATTCTTTGGATGTATTACCGCAGTGAGCAGTCCATTCTCCTGTTCTGAAAATCGTATAAAGCCTAAAAAATGATGTGCTTCATTACTTACATTCTTGTTAATACGAAAAACCGAATTCACTACCTCATTGCTTAAATGCTCGGTAATTCTGCTGCCAACTGAAAAGCCAAGAATCAAAAATCGATATATTAAATCTGCCTTCCCGGAATAATCAGAAAGAGCAACCCGGTAAACCATTTCATATGCTTCCGCTGAGATCTTCTCCCTGATTGAATTTGCTACCTTTAAAGACAAATTATAGTCAGTTTCTACAGGGATATATTCCGCAAACAACTCAATATTGGAATACTTTGTTCCCTCACTCTTCTCCTCGATCTTGTTATTCACATGACCATTCCTAGAACTCCAAGCCTGATAAATTGCACTAAAGATTCCATCGATGGTGTCATCACAAAGATAGATATGTTTCGTCATCATAATTCTCACTCCAAAGCTTAAATCGCTGCGATTTGGTTTCGGACAATCAACTCCCTACCAAAATTCACATCATCAAACAAGGACAGCTGCTTAAAAGTGATATCTTTCTCCACTCCAAGAACCGGCTGATCCTTTAGTGCGATTAATTGTCTTGTAATAAAATTCTCTTCTATATTAATTTGGTACATCATTCTGCCGCTGCAAGTAATAAAATAAACTGCACGCTTTAAGACAATCCCCATTCTCTTCAAATCATCAAAACCAAGTACTGCACTTTTCCTAGCCATGATTATCCTTCTTGCGGAGTTTACACCGATTCCAGGTACACGAAGCAAGGTATAGTAATCAGCCCGATTAATCTCCACCGGAAATAATTCCAAATGACGCAACGCCCAATCACACTTCGGATCCAGTAATACATTGAAATTTGGATTACTCTCACTCAACAGTTCCATTGTCTGAAAGCCGTAAAACCTTAACAGCCAATCCGCCTGATACAATCGGTGTTCTCTCAAAAGAGGTGGGCCCGATTCAGTAGAAGGCAAATTAGAATCCTGATTCACATTCATGAAAGCAGAATAAAAAACTCTCTTCAAATCAAAGTTCTGATATAAACTCTCCGCTACGGACATAATCTGATAATCGCTCTCCTTGGTTGCTCCAACAATCATCTGAGTGCTTTGTCCTGCCGGAACATACTTTCTGGCACCCGGTGGCTTTTTCTGAAAAGGTATCATTACTGTATTACTCTGAAGCAGATCTGTAATCTCTTGATCTCTCTGTATTGTACCCGTTAACAGTTTGGGAGAATTCCCATGGTTTGCCACTCCCAAATACTCCATATTATTCTGTCTTCTCAGCTGAATCTGACGAATGGGCTTGAGAATATTCTTCCTGCTCTTATGAGGAGCAAGCTCTTTCAGACTCTCCGCTGTAGGGAGTTCCAAATTAACACTCATTCGGTCAGTATACCAGCCAAGCATCTCAATTAGTGCCGGATCTGCTCCCGGGATGGCTTTGCAATGGATGTATCCGTTAAATTTATGAACTTCTCTTAGTAGTCTTAATGCTTCTAAGATTAACTCCATTGTATGGTTTGGACTAATCAGTATCCCTGAGCTCAAAAAAAGTCCCTCTATATAATTCCTCCGATAGAATTCCATGGTTAATTCTGCAATCTCCTGGGGGGTAAACGATGCTCTCACTACATCATTGGAAGATCGGTTCGCACAATATTTGCAATCAAAAATACACTCATTGGTATAAAGCACCTTCAATAAAGAGATACATCTTCCGTCCGCGGAGAAACTATGGCAGATACCACACGCCATACTATTACCCATTCCTGATCCATTCCCTCCCCTGTCAACACCGCTGGAAGTACATGCAACATCGTATTTTGCAGACTCTGATAGAATCTCAAGCTTACGCTGTACACTCATATTCTCCTGAATAACCAACAAATCCGCCCCCTTTCAACACAAACATTCGTTCTGCTTCAATTTTAACAAACTACAATTCTTTCGTCAATACATTTTCAAACATTTGTTCTGTTTTTATTATGTGTAGATTTTAATAAATTATTAAGTCGGTTAATATAATAGTCAGGAATATTCTTGTATGTTTTTTAAAGGTTAGTGCTTTTATGAGAATAGGAAATTCTATAAAAGGGAAGCGATTTTATGAGAATAACAAATTCTATAAAAGGGAAGCGATTTTGTTAAACACTTTCCTTCCTATAACAAAACTAAAAGTAAGCATTAAAATATCCCTCCAAAAGTGTATATCCAGTATTCTTTTAAATCCAATACTCTTATATATCTACATTTCGTATTCACCCTTTTAATCCTGAAATAGCTTAATACAAAAACCTGCAGAGGCATTATCAATACCATCTGCAGGTTCTAAACAGAACTTACTATTTAATTATTTTTCTGAGTATCCTTAACTACACAACAACTAAGATATTATGATGTTGAAGTCAAAAGGTCTTTCAACAGAGTCCATAGGTGATTTGCTTAAAGCAAAAGCATGAATCTTTCGGCTTTGTGCAAATTACCATTGCCACAGTATAAACAGACCTTTTACTCCCAACATTATATTATAAAACTGAAATTTTTAGAAAGCCTGCTGCCTCTTTCTCTTTCCTATTACGAGTGCCACGCTAAGGATTGCCGCTCCAAATACAAGTTGAATGCCCATATATCCAAAGACCTTTGGTAACTCTGCACTGTGGATATCATTGATATATACCAATGTGTCATTCGCCTTTACATACCAATAGGAGGGAGTAAAGCAAGCAACTTTAAGTACAGCATCACCAAGGTATTGCTGTGGTACAAAGATTCCGCTGATAAACGCAAAGCTTAAGGAGATGGCCGTAGAAAGTGCCCCTATCGTCTTTCTGTTATTCACAGTGCTACCAATCAGATAACTGATACTTAGTGCTATTAATGCAAATACTACCGCATTAATCCACATCATTACGGTTGAAAGATTAATCATTCTGCCTTTATTTAATACGTATCCTGCCACTATAAACATAATCAGATAAACCAATACAAATACCAGATTAGCAAGGATCAGTGAGAAATTAAACTTTCTTGCAGTAAGTGGTGATGCTGTATGCCTTCTTCGAATATCAATACCATTAAAGCAGAACATAATCATACTAATGCTGGTAATGAACGCAGCCACCATAACATAAGCAAGCACATTAAAATAAAATTGATTGAACTCATTATTATAAGTAACTTCATCCTTTACCTTTTCATCCACTTCCACTTTGGTATGCTGTTTTAGATTCTCCGTAATATATCCATTGAGTTTTGTAGCATCAACATCTTTCATATTCTTCAGATAAACTCTTCCCATATTGAAGTAGTTATTGACGGTATTATCCACCGACATTGCTTCTGTTGAATTCGGAACCACCTGCTTTTTCAGCTCTACGTTAGCTCCCTTTAAATACTGTTCAGAAAAGCCCTCGGGTATGGTTAGTATATATCGAACCTTCCCATAGAATAATGCATCTTTTTTTTCCTTCTCCCCATCTAGGGGTTTCACAAAGTTCACATAATCTTTCATATAATCCATGAAGCCATCGATTAATACGCTTCCTTTATCCTGGTTATCCACCATAATATTGACTTTGGTTGCTTCAAACTTCTTATTATTAATTTTTGCATTTGCTGTCATAGCAATCGTTAGAACCAGAAAGATTCCGGCGTAAATCAAGATTGCCGTTAGTCTTTTCTTTAATATCTTAAAATACGTACTAAATACTTGCATAATTCTTCCTCCTGATTCCAATATAAGATACTATTCCAAGTACAACGGTGATAATGCCAAGAATGGCTACATCCAGATAATAGTGTTCATAAGTATTATAGTAATAGAGACTATACATCCCATCAGCAACAAGATTTACTGGGTTGATATACGCTAAAAGAGGGAATTTTTCAGCTATCACATACTTCATATCCGCAATCATCATACCGGATAGAAAAGATCCTCCCAAAATTGCAATGGTTAAAATTGCTTCCTTAAATTCTTCCCTTTTCTTTACCCATACTCCAACTGTTCCACCAATTGACAGTCCTGCCAGAGAACCCAGCAGACAAATTAAAAGTAAATACAGGATGTTATCCCCAAAGTCCACCTTAATTATATAGTACATATAAAGGAACAATAAACTTAAGCTTCCAAGATGTGCAGTAAATGCTGCCATCAGGTTACAAAAGAAGAGTTTCATTTTGTTGACAGGAGAAACACTAATTCTGGCTCCGCGGTTTGACAAATTGGCTTGAATATTTACTACCTCATCAAGTCCCCAACTAGCGGCATAGATACATGTATAAGCCAGTAATGCATAAAAATAAGTCAATAGTGATTGAGGTCTCTTTCCATCACTTTCTTCTTTCACGAAGTTATCATACTGCATGACATCATTCATTAATCCATTCTCGATTGCCTTCGGATTTTCCTTTAAAATAATTGCAATCGCGCCGGCTCTTTGACGGTAATTATCAAGAAAGGATTTGATTATGGTTTGATTCAAACCATTCTCCTTTATATGAAGCTCAGGTTCCTTTGTTCCAACAATATAAGCTTCAATTTTTCCATCTTCAAGAAGCTGTTTCGCAGTTTCACTATCGCAGTTTTTCACATCAAACATTAAGGTGTCGCTCATTTTAGCGCTGTTAAGAACTTTACCAAAGTTCTCATCCGCTTTCTCTTCGCTTACCAGTGCGATTTTAATTGTTTCATAGTCTTCTGCCTTCCATAAATTATTAAAAGCAAAGAAGAAGCAGGATGCTAACAGAATCGGAAACAAATAACACCAAAATATACTCTGTCTATTGCGAAATAAACATTTCAGCCTTGTAATATATAAATATAACATTGTCCATCCCCCCTAATCTCTCAACTCTTTGCCGGTAATTTCTAAGAATACATCATTTAAGGTTGGCATTTCGGTAATAACTCTGCCAAAGCTTATCTTCTTCTCATCCAGAAAATCCAGAATGTGAACCAAATTATTTTTGCCTTTACCGGATTTGATTTCTAATAAGCCATCGTGATATTCTACAGAATAGATACCCGGTATTTTTCTGATCTCTTTATATTTCTCTTCATCCATGTTATAAGCTTCCACCGTAATCTTCTCTCCGACGGAGATCATGGATTTCAATTCTTCCTTCGTACCCTGTGCAATTACTCTTCCTTTATCGATAATTGCTATATTTGAACAAAGCTGCTCCACCTCTTCCATGTAATGGGAGGTATAAATGATGGTTGCTCCATTTTCATTAAGCTTCTTAATTCCTTCCAAAATCTTATTACGGCTTTGCGGATCGACCGCAACAGTAGGCTCATCCAATATGATTAATTTGGGCTTATGAACAATACCACATGCAATATTCAGTCTTCTTAACAAACCGCCACTTAACTTCTTTGGATAGAACTTTGTGAAATCTTCCAAGGATACAAATTCAATTGCTTCCTTTGTCAGTCGTTTTACCTCGGCACGATCCTTCACATATAAACTGCAAAAATAAGATATATTCTCATATACGGTAAGCTCATCAAATACCGCTACATTTTGCATGATAATTCCGATATCCTTCTTGATGCTATATTCATTGGGACCCATAGGCTTTCCAAATATCTCAATGGTACCCTTATCATATTTTAGTAAAGAAAGGATACAATTGATGGCTGTGGTCTTCCCGGAACCGTTTGGTCCTAACAAGCCAAAAATCTCTCCCTCCTGTACCTGCAAATCCAAATAATCAAGTGCTACTAATTTTTCATAACGTTTTACTAACCCTTCAACTTTAACTACCATTTGAAAACCCTCCGTTTAATCTTTTTTTTAGTTCGTATCTCTTTGATAATACTATACAAAATCAGACCATTGATTACCAGTGAACTGTGTCACTACATAACATGACAATTGTCATTCCTCAAAAAGGATGCACAGGCTTTTTGTCATTGCATTGCATACGACCGCCTATAAAAAAGGTGCATCAAAATTCTATCCCAAATAATAATTCCTTCGGATATGATTTTGATGCACCCTATCACTGTTTTCCCAGCCGTATTACTTTCAATACTACCTCAATGAATTCTGGTAACTTATTAAATGTACTACCACACTAATTCTTTGGACTTCTAAACTTCTAATACAACTAACTCGGTTTAATAAGCACTTAAATCTATTTAATCAATTTTGAAATCTCCTTAAATACCTCTGTCTTGGCAATCCGGGTAAGCTCAAACAAAATCGATTCATAGGTGGCAGGAATCGCCCCCTCTGCAATTGCTCTTTTTATGCCTACCAAGCGATTGGATTCCTTTCTAGACCCCACACAATCCTCCACAAGAATCACATGATAACCTTTCTCAATCAAGTCAATCACCGTCTGAAGGACACAGATATGAGCTTCAATTCCACAAACGATAATATTCTTCTTTCCGAGCTCCTCAATTTTATGAAGAATTCCATCATCATCCGCACAGCTAAAAGTAATCTTATCCAGATATTCAAACTTTTCACCGAAAAGTTCAGATAACCCGGATACCGTCATACCAATTCCTTTTGTATATTGCTGAGTAACCAGTGTAGGAATCCCCAAAGCCCTAAGACCTTTCACCAAAATCTCTGTATTATGAAGCAATTCTTCCTTATTATCAATCACTGGAACTAATTTTTCCTGAAAGTCGACGACCAATGCCATCGTATCCTCTGCCAATATTCTCATTCTTATTCTCTCCTTAATCGTAACATCTCTTCCATATCATAACATCTCTTTTATATCACAAGTTATACTAATTGACCTAATCACTGTCTATCAAGGTCTACTTCCCCTGTAAAAACAGTTTGATTATATCACTCCTATTCCCCCCAATCAACCCAACTTCCCTCATTGACAGAACCTTATCCTCATGTAATACTATTCTTGAGTTAAAAATTGGTATAACTCTTCTACCCGAGGATACAATTTCCATATTATATAACTAGATAAGGAGCTCCCATGAACGAAATATTTGATCGTCTAATCCTATTCCTTTGTTGCACCACCCTTTATCTTTTTATTGAAGATTATCATTATGCCATCATACCGATTACTATAACCATAATACTAAGCAGTCTTTTTCTCTATTATGAACAGTTAAACTATAAGCTTGCCGGTGCTCTGTTCTTTGGAATCCTCTGCATCTTTTTTCCGCAGTTCATTGTATTTGCCCCGGTTATATTGTACGATGTGTTTCATACAAAAAACTATAATGTTTATGGAGCACTAATCGTTTTATTTCTTTATCAGATCAATCGTTACGATTTACTAGCGATTTCCTTCACTGTAGCATTTTTATTATTATCTTATCTATTAAAATACAAAACAGACCGTATCAATCAATTAGTCATTGACTATAACGATTTTCGAGATAATTCCGTACAAGTAAAGCTTCTGCTAGAGCAAAAAAATCAAAATCTGCTTCAGAATCAAGATTACGAAATAAACCTGGCCACCTTAAATGAACGAAATCGAATCTCCAAGGAGATTCATGACAATGTGGGGCATCTGCTCTCCAGAGCGCTGCTGCAGGTGGGTGCATTATCGGTTTTGTCAAAGGACGAGCTTGTGAAGGAGGGTCTTAATGATTTAAAGAATTCCTTGTCCGTAGGCATGGATCAGATCAGGAGCAGCATTCATAATATGTACGATGAATCCATTGATCTCTATATTCAGATTGAACATTTGGTAAAGGATTTTAGCTTTTGTCAGCTTACTTATGATTATGATATTACAAACCCTCCCGCTTTAAAGCTTAAGCAGAGTTTCATCGCAATCACAAAAGAATCCCTAGCCAACATCATGCGCCATTCCGATGCAACCAAGGTTAATATCACCCTTCGTGAACATCCTGCCATGTATCAGCTAATTATTCAAGATAACGGCACAATTAACAGCAAGAAGAAAGCCATTATTACAAATGCCTTTGAGCATCAGGAGTACGGTGAGGGAATCGGTCTGCGTAATATCTACGACAGAGTAAAGACATTAAACGGAAACCTTCATGTCACCTTAGAACATGGTTTCAAACTATTTATATCTGTTCCAAAGAGCAGTACAGAACACCATCCCAGAGACAATGTTTGATAGATTATCGTTTAAACCGCAATTTGAACTACTCTATCCTCAACACAACTATGAAATCACAGTTTGATCCTGTTGGGGTTAATAGCCAGTTTATTCTGACCTTTGACACAAAGCCAGGAGATTTTAAGCTTTATGTATATTGCTAATGACCTTCGTTGCAATGGCTATTTGACTCCAACATGATCAATTTTATTATATGGAGGTAACCATGAATATCTTATTAATCGATGATGATAAATTAGTTTGCTCTTCCCTTAAAATTATTCTTTCCGCTGATCCTGATATCACAGTGGTCGGCTCCGGACATAATGGTCTGGAAGCAATTGAGCTCTACCGTTCCTTAACCCCCGATGTGTTATTAATGGATATTCGAATGGAGAAAATGAGCGGTTTGGATGCGGGTGAGAAGATCTTGCAGGAATTTCCGGATGCCAGAATTTTATACTTAACTACATTTCTAGATGATGATTATATTATTAAAGCGCTTCGCATCGGTGCAAAAGGTTACATGATGAAACAGAATTATGAAAGCATTCTTCCTTCCCTAAAAGCAGTATTCATGGGTCAGAATGTATATGATAATGAAATCATCACAAAGCTGCCTTCTTTGATAGGCAAAACCTCTGACCAGGAGGAAATGGATCGTACAAAGCATGGTATTACCGATAAAGAATACGAGATTATTACAAAGATTGCTGACGGTCTTTCCAACAAAGAAATCTCAGAACAGCTCTTTTTAAGTGAGGGTACGATCCGTAATAATATTAGTACGATACTTGAAAAGTTGGAACTAAGAGACCGAACTCAGATTGCCATTTATTATTACAAACATCGAGGAAATCATTGAGCGAACGCCCAACACCGTTGGTAATCAACTTAATTCGATAATATGTAACCTCTTCTACTCCCCTTCATATAATACAGTATAACCGTTCATTTTAACAGTTTAAGCAAATATGGAGGAGTACTATGGGCGAATTACTAAAAATCGATCACATCAATTATACCTATCATACTCTTGAAGGCGAAACACCGGCGTTAATCGATGTTTCTTTTCATGTAAATGAAGGCGAATTTGTTGCAATCGTAGGCCCAAGCGGCTGCGGCAAATCAACCCTTCTCTCTTTGATAGCCGGTCTACTCTCACCAAACAGCGGTTCGATCTATATCAATGGAAGTGACCTGAAATCCTCCGGTAAAAATATCGGATATATGTTACAAAAGGATCAGTTGCTTGATTGGCGCAATACTCTTAAAAATGTCACCCTGGGTCTTGAAATACAGCATAAGCTTTCCGAGAACAGCTATGTTCAAATAAATGAATTATTAAATACTTACGGGTTAATCACCTTCAAAAATTCTTTCCCTTCCGGCTTATCCGGCGGTATGAGACAAAGGGCTGCACTGATTCGCACCCTGCTTTTAGAACCGGATATCCTGTTACTGGATGAACCCTTCTCCGCTTTGGATTACCAGACCCGTCTGGAAGTTGCGGACGATATCTGGGGAATTATTCGCAAAGAAAAGAAAACAGCAATTCTAATCACACACGACATCTCCGAAGCGATCAGTATGGCTGACCGTGTAATTGTTCTATCCGCACGTCCGGGCACTGTAAAGCAGGTCATCGATATCAATCTTTCCATTGACAACCGCACTCCCTTTATCTCGCGAAATGCACCCGAGTTCAATGAGTATTTCAATCAGATATGGAAGGAGCTAACCGATCATGAGCAGAAAGAGCAAACAGGCTAATCTTAATGAAATCCCACCCTCTCCCGCTCAGCAGGCTTACATCCAGAAACTGCAAAATCAAAAAAGATGGGTACGATTCTATCAGTTTGTTATTCTGATTGCATTCATAGCAACTTGGGAAATCACTGCCAGACTGGGTATCATCAATTCCTTTGTGTTCTCCAGCCCCTCCAGGGTATGCAAATCCATCTATGAAATGGCATTAACCGGACAGCTTTTCTATCATGTAGGCATTACCTTACTAGAAACATTAATCAGCTTTACTTTGGTCAATGTTCTGGGCATCCTGCTGGCTATTATTCTGTGGTGGAATCATAATGTATCACAGATTATGGAACCCTACCTTATCGTTTTGAACAGTCTCCCCAAATCAGCTCTAGCACCGGTATTCATCGTGTGGCTGGGAAATAATATGAAGACCATCATTGTGGCTGCGATTTCTGTTGCGGTATTTGGTACCATCATTAATCTGTATTCGGATTTCAAAAATGTGGAAGAGGATAAAATCAAGCTCATCTACACCTTGGGTGGCAAGAAAAAGGATGTACTGACCAAAGTAGTCCTTCCCTCCAATCTCCCTTCCATCATCAGCCAGATGAAAGTCAATATTGGATTGTCTCTGGTCGGTGTTGTCATTGGTGAATTCCTTGCCGCAAAAGCCGGTCTTGGATATCTGATTATCTATGGCAGCCAAGTCTTTAAGCTGGATTGGGTCATTATGTCCATCGTCATCCTATGCGTTGTTGCAACAGGCTTATATAAACTATTAACCTACTTTGAGAAGAGAGTTACCAGATAATCTGCTTATTTGGTAATTACGATAATCATTTCTGCCCTCCTGAAGAAGCGGAAAGAAAAATTATCTACCGGGTAAAAATCTCTTTTTTCATTACCTCCGTGTACCCGGTAATCACTAACCCTTAACGATTGCTTTCTACCGCTTCATATTTTGTATAACACCAAGTAGGGGTTGCTACGTAATAATTGTGGCAGCCTCTATTTCTATATGAATGTGGGACTGGCTTATATTATAAATTAAGCGTGAGCCATACTAGTCCAAGCTGAAGTAGTGTTTCAAAATATACGAAAAAAGGCCTTCTAAATAATTGTAAGTAAAAAAACAAAAAGTTTAAAGCCTATGAAAAATGCACTGTTCAAGTGACTTTCTGGTTTTTGCCAGATAAACTTCAATAGTTAACAGGAATTTAAAATGGCAGATGACTCTATAAATATTTTTTGTAAATTATGTAAATACCATGAAACTTTTTTGCTAAATATAACCTCTTACTATATATAACTTCATCAAATGAGAACTCCTTAAAGAATTCGTATTTCTCATTTGCAGTATCGATAGATTTCAAAGAAAGGGTTGGTATTTATGAAAAAAATTAAAACGATCAAAAAAAGATATTGGTTCCTTGGGGGAGGCTTACTGATATCACTTGTTGTGCTCTTTGTTTTTTTGATCCCCCAAAGAATTCCTTCGGTTAAGGCATCCGATATGATGAAGGGGATCAAAGCTCAAACAGTAAGTAACAAAAGCATTGATAAGCCCTTCATTGACAATGTTAATGATTTTGCAGTAAAACTTTTGCAAGCTACAAACACGAAAAATGAGAACATTCTGCTCTCTCCTCTGTCCGCCATGGTAGCATTATCCATGACGGAAAACGGAGCAGATGGAACTACTCTCTCTCAAATGAAAGCCGCAATAAACCCCGGCTTATCACAAGAGGAGCTCAATCAATACCTTCATAACTATATCAACAACCTGCCACAGAACAAAAAAACAAAACTCACCCTTGCCAACTCAATCTGGTATCGTGACCAAGGAAATCTCACCATCAACAAAAACTTCCTGCAAATGAATGGAGATTACTACAACGCTTCTCTTTACAAAGCTCCCTTTAACAAAAAAACAGTAAAGGATATCAATAACTGGGTCAGAGCTAATACCGATAATAAAATCAACCACATTATTGATAAAATTAATGATGAATCTATTATGTATCTTATCAGCACACTGCTTTTTGACGCCAAATGGCTGAATGCTTATGAAAAGAGTGATGTCTCCACATTAGAATTCCATAACAACGACAATACCACTGCTCAAGTAGATGGAATGCACTCCAATGAACGGCGCTACCTAAGCGATGAAAAATGTACCGGATTTATCAAAGAATATTATAACAAAGATTACTATTTTGTTGCTCTGCTGCCCAATGAGGGAATTACCATTGAAGAATACCTCAATCAGCTGACCGGTGAAAAATTCCAGCAATTGCTCCGTTCTCCACAAGAAGTAGGTGTATCCGCTGTACTGCCAAAGTTCAAATATGATTATTCCGTTACTATGAATGCAGCGCTTCAAAAATTAGGTATTCAGGAAGCATTCTCCGAGCGTAACGCTGATTTTTCAAAAATGGGGAAAATCGTGGGAGGCAATATTTATCTCGATAATGCTGTCAGCAAAGCATTTATTTCCGTTGACGAGCAAGGTACAAAGGCGGGCTTTGTCTTTAAGATTGAAATGGCGGGCAAATCGTCCGCTTATAGCGAGAAGAAGGTAACCCTTGATCGCCCCTTCCTATATGCTGTGGTTGATCGCTCCTCGAACATACCAATTATTATGGGTGCTGTTTCGCACTTAAACTAATACTCAGGATAAATTATGTTGCATTTTGAAAGATAACTGTAAAATGGTCATCTTTATCTTTTCGTACAACCACATGCAATACTAGCAATCCATTGTTTTGCAATTATCTCACTGTTTTTATTTATGAAAGGAGTTTAAGAATGATTAAATTTTCAAAAGTGAAAAAGAGAATTTACTTTATTACCATCGCCCTTCCCCTTGCTGCTATTATATTATTCCTATGCATTTTTGGGTTCACGACAAAAGTAAAGGCTGCCGACTTAATGTCAGGAGTAAAAACAAAGGCAATCACTCAAAGAAATCCGGATGATCGTTTCAAAAAAGATATGAATGATTTTTCGCTAACTCTTCTTAAGGCAGTCAGTTCGGAGGATGAAAATATCCTCATCTCCCCTCTATCCATAAGCCTGGCACTTTCTATGACCGCCAATGGTGCGAATAAAGATACCCTGTCCCAAATGAACACGGTACTGTCAAAGAATATTCCGCTTACGGAGCTTAATGAGTACTTTGCAAGCTATATCACCGCTTTACCTTCGACTAAAGAAAGCAAAGTCAAATTAGCCAATTCCATATGGTATCGTGACGCAAGTTGGCTTCATATTGATAAAAACTTTTTGCAGACAAATGCCAGCTATTATAAAGCCAATGCCTATCAAGCCCCCTTTAATGATCAAACCAAAAAGGATATTAATAATTGGGTTAAAACACATACCAATGGAATGATTGATAAGATATTGGATTCCATCGATAAGGATGAGATTATGTATTTGATTAATAGCGTAATGTTTGACGCCCGTTGGGAAACCATCTATAAAAAGCATGATATTGGTGATATTTCCTTCAACAATCAGAATGGCAGCACCACAAGCGTGAAGGGTATGAATTCCATTGAGGCCTATTATTATCATGATAATCAGGCTGCTGGCGTGATGAAAAGCTACTCTGAGGATAAATATCGTTTTGTTGCGATCCTTCCTAATGAAGACATTTCACTGAAGGATTATCTGTCTGATTTGGATGGCGATAAGTTATATCAAATATTTAGAAATTTTAAAATCACCCCAGTTGATACTACAATTCCAAAATTCAAATATGATTATTCCATCGTGATGAATGACGCTTTACAGGAACTTGGGATCATCGATGCCTTTTCACCAGATAAAGCAGATTTCACTAAAATGGGGGGCTCTGACCAGGGTAATCTATATATGGGAGAGGTACTTCATAAAACACATATTTCCGTGGACGAACTCGGAACAAAAGCAGGTGCTACTACAGTTGTCTCTATAAATACAACAACAGCGGCTCCGGGAGGGAAGAACACCATTATATTAAATCGTCCCTTCCTATATGCGATTGTAGACAGTTCTACCATGCTTCCCATCTTTATTGGTACTGTCACAAATCTTAATAAATAAAATATAAATTTTCCATAAACTATTTATTAATAATCAACAATCTTCTATTGCGAAAAAAGGCATGGTCGGGTAAAATTATATAATAACAATTAGGAGGAACAAAGAAATGAAAGATTTTGTTATTACTACTGATTCAAACTCCGACTTGCTTGATCATTATGTAAAAGAAAAACAAATTGGCATAATCCCTCATTACTACGATATTGAAGGTGTGACTTACGGGGATGAGATCAATCTTACTCCAAAGGAATTCTATGATAAAATGAGAGCCGGGTTAATGCCTACTACTATGGCAAGTAATCCCGACGTTATACTAAGGACATTTCAATCCTATGTGGATCAGGGTCTTGATGTTTTGCATATCAGCTTCTCTTCCGCTTTAAGCGGTGGCTGCAGCAATGTAATGTCAGGAGCCAAAGAAATATGCGAAGAAAATCCTGGCGCAAAGATTATCGTAATCGATACTTTTAACGCATCTCTCGGTGAAGGAATGTTCATCATGAAAGCTGTTGAAATGAAAGAAGAAGGAAAATCCCTTGATGAAATCGTTGCTTGGCTGGAAGATCATAAACAGGATTTTTGCGTACGATTTACCGTTGATGACCTCGGTCATCTTCAAAGAGGTGGCCGAATCTCCAAAACCACCGCTTTCATCGGCTCATTAATCAACGTGAAACCCATTCTTTACTTAAACCCCGAGGGTCAATTGGTATCTCTTACAACCGCCAGAGGACGTAAAAAATCCCTCGCAACTATTTGTAATGATATGCTGGAAGGCATGGGCAAGTACATAGATGGTGATGATCCCATCTGTATCGTTCACGGTGATGCTTATGAGGATGCTAAGTATTTGGAAGGACTGATTCTTGAAAAGCTTCCTAACAAGAAGATTATCATCAATTACATCAGCCCCAGCATTGGTGCCCATTCCGGCCCTGGTGCAATTGGGTTATGTTATATGAGTGAGAAAAGATAGCTTTGGTATTATATGAATGAATGGAGCCGGAGAAAATGTGTTGGTTTTCTTCGGCTCTGTTTATTTGGATTTTATATTGGAAATAAGGTTATTGTGTTTTGAAGGTTGTATTGTATGGAAATTGAAAGTGGGCATTAATTCTCTAAAATACTATTTCCTGCTTTTGCTCAAAGAAATAGCCCTACAATGATTGTAAGGCTTTTAACAGCTCCCCATGGGACTCGAACCCACGACCTACACATTACGAATACAGAAAATCGGTTTTTGCGTTATGTCATTACTTTTAGCAGAATCTCGCAAAGCCTTATAAATCAAGACTTTCGTGACCTCATGCCTATGTATAGTTTTATGATTTTTAGTGAAGTTTGATATCATTTGAGATTTTAGTCCGTTGGAAGTCCGTTGAAATATATAATCAAATATTATCGGTTAGTTTCTTAAATCCTATAGCATCCGCTATTCCGATACCACCATCTTCACACTTATGATCTATCCAAACTCGACTCCATTCCTTTGAAAACTTAATTTCTTCAATCTGAGCTTCACTTTCATATTCTTCTTTAGAAATTTCTTTACCACATAGTCTACATTTATAGATTGCTATATACATCTTATTAATCCTCCCATAAATTAACTTGTTGAAGTTTATTTATATTTCCTGCATGGAATACGTGCATAAATTCTTGCTCTTCAAACTTTTTTTTAGACTCTAAATAAATATCTATTTTGATCAATGCATTTAATATAACCATATGATCGTCTACAGGTTTTTCTGCTTCCACATGAACATAATACCCATCCATATGTTTTACAAATATTCCAACTGTATTTTGTTGCAGCAACAATTTAGTATCTTTAGTAACAACAACCTCATTAGAATTAAAGTTTTTCATTGTTCCATAATCATAACCATCCAATACCATTACTATACCCCCTTTTTACTTTAATCATATGTTATTATCTTTTTCCATAATTTACAAGAGTAGTATTGTAAAAAACTATCAAATATCATAAAATAATAACACTAATATAATTTAGTTAAGGAGTAAACATTTATGAATTTAAAAGAAGAAAATTTAGATTTCATAATTTGGGAGCAAATACTCACTGGCAGAATGACTTTTACTACCATTGAAAAATATCGAGGTATAGTATTTAAAATCTATCCTAAGGAAAAAGGTCATAACGAACCTCACTGTCATATCTCCTACCAGGGAAAGAACATATCAATATCTTTAATAAGTTTTAACGTTCTCGAAGGAAATCTTCCTCCCAAGCAACAAACACAGGCTTTAGACTGGGTTAAGAAAAATATAGAAACACTGAAAAAATATTGGAATACCTATCATGAGGAAATAGTTGCTTAATTTATACTGATAAAAAACACCTGCCAGAGCAAGTGCCTAATCATTTGCTTATAGACTGTTACTATATCAATAAAAAAGGCATCCCGAAGGATGCCAATTAACGGCCTACAGTATTTCGCAATAATATGCTCGTAGGATCTGTTATAGTATTATATACCAGTATACCAAAAATTATTACAATACATCAACCCAATTATCCGGGAATCCATAATGTTTCATGTCCACAAAACTATAAAGATGGCAATATTCAATCAAATGATTTTTTAGTAGTATAAAATCAGAAGGTATTGATAATGATTTGAGTACTAAAATATAACTAAACAACTTATCATATACTACATTACCATCTTCATCTTTGCGCAATAGCGCTTTCTGTTTGCTAGAAAGCTTCGGTTTTCTAATGAATAAACGATTGTAAAGCCTTCCGCCATGGGCACAAATGTTCCTAAGTATTGTAACACTATGGAGTAGATTGTCTATTATTTCATACCCTGTTTTATGAGGATATCCAAAATCTCTTGCTATATTACTCTTAATATTAAGATTTAACAATGAGTACAACTTAGATATATCTGAGATAGTCATTACTTCAACATATGCCCAAAATGGAATAATGCCGTTTTTATTTTTTATATGGTGGGATAGAAATGCCTCATATTCAATCATGCTTTTCTTCTGCATATCAGCTTTATGAATAATATTCAAATAATTTCTTATAGAATTGCTAATTACTTTTCCATCATTCAAACAATGAAAACAATTAATATCCTGATAACCTATAGCTCCATATGTTTTGGCATGATAATATGCTATTAATGATTTAGTTCTTACTTCTATTTCCTCTGTAATGGACAATATTATATGTCTAATTCTTCTGTCTAATTCGTAAATTTGAATTACATTATCAATATTTGCATTTTCATAAAACCTATCATTTTTTCTCAAAGTTAACGTGTAACCACTTATTCGATAATAATTATTGTTTAATAAAAAATTTTTAGCTACTTCCAGCTTATCTTCCTGGATAATTAGCCCCCTACTTTTTAATAACTGTATTTGTTGATTAACTGATAAAAAAGGTTTGACTTCTTCACTCATTAGTAATCCCCCATATAAACAAAAAGCCCACATAGTTTGCATATCAAAGATAGAGGCCTGTGGGAGTTGTTATAAGTATATTACCATAGAATACATATAAAGTCAACAAATTATATACATTTGCATTCATTTGCAATCATTTGCAATCACTTACCTTCTTTTGACTACATTTGCATTTATTTAGATGCATTTGAATGTGTAATACCCCTACCCTTTTACGATCTACTCCCACTAATAGGTTCCCCAAACTGCCTTCTTTATGCAGCATTCATAAGTTCTGATGCTTCACTTTCTTTACTATGCGATTAAATAGTCTTCAAACATTCTTTTTGTCCGGCTATTACACCTTAAGCGCCTTAGTGCCTTACTCTCATATTGCCTAACTAGCTCTCTAGTGATACCCATCTGCTTTCCTGTCTCGTTGAGTGTAAGGCCTTCCTTGAAACGGTAGAACAATGCTGCAGCCATCTTTTCATGATGGAGTACTTCGTTAATAACTCCCCATAATTCCTCACGGATCTGCTTAGCAGCTTCCCTTTCAACAATAGCCTGTTCAATGTTTACCTCTGCCGGTATCGTATCTAAATATGAAATACTCTCACCCTCTCCACCCGGTACCGCTTCATCCAGGCTTTGAACGGATCCCTGGAACATGAACTGTTCTAATTTCTCCACCTGAACCGGTGATATATCGATATGGGAAGAATACTCCCTAATGCTTGGCTCTCTATCATAGTGGTTTAAATAATAAGCCTTGACCCTATTGTATTTATATATCTCTTGCTGCCTGTGAACTGGGACACGGATCACCTGGCCGGAGTTATCCAGGAAGCGCTTCACTACCTGGTTGATCCATAAGCTGGCATAGGTAAGGAACCCGGCTCCAAGGTCAGGATCAAAGCGCTCTACCGCCTCTACAATCCCAAAATAAGCTTCCAGTTCAAGGATTGGAACACCGTCATAGCTGCTCCTGCAAGCGTACCGGTACTTCCTAACTATGTTATAAATAAATCCTTTATTCTGAATGTAGAGCTGCTCCATGTATTCTGATTTATTGATCCCCTTCTGGATCTGATCCACTAATTCTTCATTGCTCATATGATTTCCTCCCTTAAGTGCGATATAGCAGCTCTGGGCTGTCGTGTAACCCTAGACCCCTTAAACGCTCCTGTTTCGCCGGCGAAACTTCGGGACACAGCTGTCTCTGTGTTTCGGTGCCGAAACTTAACAATCCTATGCGACGTCGCATAAATCAAATATCGTACCGCTGCTACTTTTGGTAGCGGTCACCGCTGACCATGACCAAAAAAGACACCACCGCATTTGGTGAAGCTTCAGGGTGTGAGTTGCGCCGGCGCAACTGTTTCGACGTCGAAACAGCTTACACACTGAATTTACAGCATAAAAAAACTACCAACCGAATGTTGATAGTTGGTAGTAAGTCTAGTGCTTTATTTTTTTAAGGATATTATAGGAAAGTCTTTATCCTTGATTTTCAAATCTTTTCTTATAGCTTTTATGATATCAGTCAAATACTTATCGTGCAGCTCACTAGGCTTGCCTACAGCATTGTTCTCATACAGGAGTATTCTTTTAACCACTTTTTCGCCACCAACAATTAATAACTTATCCCTGTAATATGAATACTTACTCAGGTACTCCACATTTTTATTCTGAGAAGCTAAATTATGCAGAGCTTCAATATATGAGATATAATGATCTTCCTTAAGCTTTCTTAACTGCAGAATATTATTATTTCTGTATGTTAAAAAAGCTCCTATCAAAGAAACTAAAATTGCTGTCATGGCTCCAAGACCTGATAAAATCAACTCCATAATGTACCTCCTTAGTAATCAGTTATACATATATACTATTACATTCTCTATCAACTATCAATATACAATTTCCAATGTACACCAATATACTTCTATTTTTTACTATCAAAACTTCCCTACCGGCAGCCATCTCACCACTGGCCGGTGATGAATTATAACCAACGACATATTGTAAGCATCCAGTACCAACTTATTCTTCGCTACCAGGTGAGCGTTATTTCGTTTATCAGGCTTTTTTGTTCTCTTCATCGTATCTCCCGTTCGCTACGTTCGCATACTATTGGAACGTTCGCATACCGTTCCGTTGCATATGCACCCTTTTGTAATTTTGTGTGCAACCTAATGATCTAAGGGCGCAGCATATCATTTATTAACTATCGAGTTGTTTGTTTTGAATGATATTCTGGCTTTAAGACAATGGAATATTGCACTGTGTTAAATACTTCATCATGATCCGACCGGAATATACCATTGCTCCAAAAGGATCCTTACAGTTACGTGGTATATTATTTTCAAACTTAATTACCTGGAAGAGGTTTTCTGCAGCTTCATTGTTATAACCAGTATCCCTTAATATCTCATCAAACAATTCCTGATCTGATCCGGAAAGCATATTATAATCAAATGCACTCCTGGCATAAATACCTGTATGGCTGTACAAACCATGTGTAACTGCATTCCTGTTCCCTTTTGGCGCTCCTAACCTGCAGCATTACGATTTCCAATAGGTGCACCGCCTTTGTTACCGATAGCGTTTTTATTGCCCGGCTGACCGCCTCTATTACGTTTCATCAACATCAACCTCATTAAACACAAAGGCTCCCCGGACGTGCCAGACGGGAGCCATTAGTAACTACATTATTCCGTTTCCATAGCTGCATTTACCAGGACAAGCATTTCCTCTAAGCACTCCTTAGCAGCTATTAAGGGGATTCCGTCTGGAGCATATCCTAACACATCGATTACAGGTCCTACGGTTGCAGATTGACCCGAATTAGTTACTACAAGATTATCTCGGAAGGTCATGACAATCTTATCATGTACCATCTGTCCTTCCGGTTCGCTGTCATAGTGAAATGTCACTCTTTTTCTATCTGTCATACTTCTTACCTCCATTCCAATAAGTCAAATATATCATGTCCTGTGGCATTGCCATTGTACTACGACCATTTACTAAAGCTACAACATCTTTGTAGGATACCAGCCTGGTCTGTATCTGATCTTCCTCATCAATTTTAACCAAGAATAGTCCACCGCTACTTAGCTGCATTAAGCCGTTTACATATTTAATCCTTTCATCAATAGCCTTAATTACTCGATCCTGGATACTGTGTCCATCCTGCAGAATCTTAAGAGTTGCTGCATCCGTCTTTAATTCAGAATTATCTGACCTGCTCCTTCTCTTGATCTCGATAGCAAATAGGCGCATTTTATTAGAATCCCTGAAATTATCCTGATAGAACATTTCTAGCTCATCCCTTGACATGACTTCCAGCTCCTTACCGATGAAGTCCAATTCAATCGGATCCGTTGTCACACTTTCAGGAAAACATTCTTTTATGTAATCCTCTTTAAGCTGATTTAAATCACTTACCATTGCCGTAAAAGTGCTTTTTTCAGCCACATGGATACCGGTCAATAAGTTTGATCTTTTTTCCAAGATATATTCTGATGTAATCTTGCCTTTGATATAATCAAAATACTCCCGTCCATAGGACAACAGGGACTTATTAACCTCTTTGATTAGATTTGTATAAAGGCTAATGTTATCATTGATCCTGCTTATAAATTTTTGCTGCTGTTCATACGTTACTACATACATTCTCTTTTCCTCTTCTTTCTTTTATATGAATTTTATTAGTACCGTCCTTTACCTCTCCTTATCTTCCATGAGCCTTTTATCCTCATGCTCAGGAGGTATTTAAAGAAGAAGGAGAGCGATATTAAATATTCCGGGAACAAACAAAAGACGCAAGAACAACCGGAGCTTAACTCCTGATCATTCCCACGTCTTCTTAATAAGACTTCCAACCATTCCGTTGGGGTACTTAAGTATTTTGTTTATTCAATGCGATTATACCACGAAGAAACATGCGCAATATAGGTGCCTTTTTTATGATGATTGATGAAATATGCTTTTTTATACTTACCCTGGATATTTTTCAAATTTTACATATGTAATCATCGGCTGTAGTAGGTTAGAAATAGTAAACAGCTCCTGATCACTAATGTATGATGCTTTTATTTTAACTGCTAAACTGATTTGACATATTTTCTCGCTATTTGTCCGTTAAAACCCTATCTATGACAGTATACCAATAAAAAGCAAAGCCCTGTAAACGTTGATTTACAAGGCTTTTTTAACAGCTCCCCATGGGACTCGAACCCACGACCTACGCATTACGAATGCGTTGCTCTACCAACTGAGCTAGGGAAGCATATCTCTATTTGATTACTACTCAACTATTCTATTATAAAGATGATTAAATTTCAAGAACAATTTAAAAAATTTCTTCCAGTTTTATTATCACCTTACCTCTTACAAATCCTAATGCCTACCATTTGATACTGTTTTATCAAGCAGATTGTTGGATAAATGGTCAAAGTGCATCTTGAGCAGGATAATCATTTGGCATTTTTCCTCTTATCAAAATACCTTTCGAACCCCCAAAAACTTTTTCTCCACAGAATTTTAAATTTCTTCACAATTCCTTCACTGATTGTATATATTTAATACACAATTAATCAGTATAATAATCTCATAAAGTTAATTAAATAAAGCTTACAACATAATTGATATAGATTTTTTTCATTAATTTCTCCCTCAAAGCCAACTGAATAAGTTGGCTTTTCCTCTGCCCTTTGCATCGAAAAAACTACTAACTCTCGTTAGTAGTTTGGCTTATGGATATTATTAACATTTACTCCGCCCCGTTTGCTCCAACGACTGCTTTACGTGAGATAAATGCGGTACCGGCTTCATCAATAATCTGTCCGTTCACTTCGCCGTATACCTCCAGATCGCCATTATTCGTAATACTTCCTGCAACTTTGCCGAATACGTATACCTTACTGCCGGATTCAATTGTAACATCCTTCGTAACCGTTCCGTAAATCTGAGCTACAGAATTACCACGAACTGTAACATTGCCCGTTATTGTGGCATTGATGGTGGTTTCTTCTTCTACAATCACATCTTGCTCCATATTGTTTTCGAGAATCACTTTATCAACTCCTTCCATACCAAATACTACCACTTTTCATGCACTTTTGCAATGAAAAAAGGCATTTAAATAGGTCTTAGGACCCAATTAATGTTGTAGTATGGTTCTCCAAATGAGGAACAAGATAAGGAGATAATATTTCCAAAAAAAAGTGTGTAACTATACCCTACCACAACGACATCTTAGTTATCTAGAACATCTTTTTATTTGATTCCAAAGAAAATCATCAGTAGTACAAAAAGATTGATCACTGCTATCACTCCAATAAAAATGCATACGTTTCTAAGTGACTTTATCCCTATTGAGATCTGAGCCAGTAGAGCTGTATTCTCCTCATTCTGATTCAATTCATTATCATCAAGTATATAATTTTTGCCGTTCCAACCTTGATAGATTGTTGTCGGATCATAATTATGAAGGTCTTGATCTGATATTTCTCTTGCCTTTATAATACCTGCGTTTGATAACAATGCTTCCAACCCTTTTTTTGTCATGTTCGTACCTTACCTTTCTGCTTCTCTTCTATTGACTCACCAATGTTTACCATATTATATCAGTAAATAAAATAGCTGTAAATAGAAGTTCATTTTTCAATCGCAGACCGTACCAACGACCAAACTTCGACGCTCCATCAACACTGTATTCTGCCATATTCCATCACAATCCTTTGCAATTCTCTCACGGAAACCTACCATTCGAAAACCGGCTTTTTGATGAAGGGCAATGCTTGCTTTGTTTCTTTCTATAATACCCGATTGGAGTGTCCAGAAGTCTTCTTGTTCTGATTCCTCAATCAGTTCCTTTAGTAATCTTACACCAATTCCTTTGCCCCTGAACTTCTCGCTGATATAAATACTGACCTCTGCTGCCCCAGCATATACACATCTTGAGCTAATTGGGGATAGCGCTGTCCAACCAGCTATTTCACCCTCCACAACTGCAACCAGCCTGCACGTTTTGATGTGACCTTGATCCCAAGCCTCAAAGGTCGGAACTTCCGTCTGAAAGGTTGCAATCTTTGTGTTGATTCCTTCTTGATAGATATTATTGACTGCTTCCCAGTCCTCTTTCATCATCTCTCTAATTAATAGTGACATGTGATATTCTCCTTAGCTTCATAATTCCTTGTACGAAAAAACCTACCAGTTTGCACTGATAGGTCTTCTTAGTCGAGGCGACGGGATTCGAACCCATATACTAGTTACGCTATCAAACGTTGAAAACACGTGTATCAGCGATATATACTAGGTTTTATAGCGCTTCTACTTTACTTGAAATGTTTATATTTTTCTTGATATTAGCATGATTTTTACTTATATGCAACACGAAATGCAACACGAATTACTATATGAAATAAATAATCTCCCCTCAAAGCCATGGCAATGAGGGGATTTTAATTTATCATTTTATATAAATCTACAAACATATCTTTACTAGCACGTTATGACATACTAAAATATAATTTATAGAAAGGATTGGTTGTATGAAATTAAAAACGACACGTATTGATAGAGGGATTTCTGTCCCTCAGCTAGCTGAATTGAGCGGAGTACCCCGGAGAACCATACAAGATATCGAAAAAAGAGGTGATTGTCTAATCTCCACAGCTCGAAAGCTTGCAAAAGCGCTTGGTGTCGATATGAATGAGCTTTGTAGTGATGATATATTGAGAAGAGTATCGATTATTGATACTGGAGAAATCAAAGAATTACCCTATGTCGTAGAAAAATCCGAAACTCTAGTGCAGAAATTGGCTAAAAGAGTCGTGAATCCTTGCTATGAATTTGAAATGTCGCAAGAGGACTATGACTGGTGGTGCGATGTTCAAGACGGCATTAATATGGCAAGAGAAAAAGGATTAGATAATACTGATATGAGTTATGATGATTATTTTTTTCTTAAACATTCTACCCGTAAATAACTTAAAATGCCCTTCATAGGTAAAATTGCAATGAAGGGCATTTATAGTTTAATTACACTGCTAACAACGATCCTTTGGTTACCGGTCCACAATCACCATCAACCTTAAGCTTGTACTTAGCCTGGTAAACTTTGATAGCTGCATCAGTGATCTCTCCACATTTGCCATCAACCGTGAGGGTCTTAACCTTGCCATTGACTACTACTTTCGTGATACCATCCTTGATCAGCTCGTGCTGCACCCACTTTACATCATCGCCCTTGCAGCCTTTATGTATATTCCGCGACGGTACCGGAAACGGGTTGTATTTTGCGCCGTTTTCCAATGCCATAACGACATGACTACCTTCGGCTAGATAGATGCCTCCACGCTTTGCAAAAGCGTCAGATTCAGTGTATTGCTTAGCAGTGTATACATTAAACTTACCGGTTGCAACTAACGCTTTTCTAAGTGATAAGGTGGTATTGCTTGGTGACAAATTAAGTCCCGCCAGTATGTAGCAAACGGATACCAAAGAGGAGCAGTCAAACTCTCCGGATCCTTTTACGATACCCACTTTTTTTATGCTGTTATATCCGGTCAGTCTCTGAGACTGGTCATAGCCAAAGTTGTTATTGGCACAGATCTGCTCCATTAACTTCGCAGCCTGCTCTGCCAACTTTGGATCTTTGCACTCCAGATAAACATTCCATGCAGGATTATGTCCATACCACAGTCTAGTACAGATTTCTTTTCCGGTCTGATCTCCGACCTTACCACCGGCTATTTTTCCATTTTCATCAATTGATGCATGCCCAACTTTTATACTCATATGTTTTAGTCCTCCTTCTTTCCATCTTTATCGATTAGATTCCGCATTGTCTCATATAGTCCAGTGGATGCAAGTCCACTAATCATACCGCTCAATACAATGATTGCATTAATGTTAGGTATGTTCATCAAGATACTCACCCCTGTACCTACAGCTAACATTATAGCCGGTATATATTTGTTATTAATAAAATCAATACACTTAATTGCATACCCCAAACATAGGCAGATACCAAGTACCACCACATTAATATAGTTACTTAAAAATGATAAATCCATATTTTTTACCTTTACCTTTCTTCTAAATCTTTAATTCGATGATTTGCTACAACAATATCCCTTTCATTCAGAGCAGTTCTTTCTTCAAGCTTAAACGTTCGGTCGATTACACTGTTATGCTTATCAACCTTCTTTTCGAGCTGTTCGATGCGATATGTGGTTAGTTTATTTGATACGATGATTCCGCAAAGCGATCCTATCCCACTACCGCCTAGTGTTATTAAAGCTATAAGCACTTCATTTGACATTACATCATAACCATCCTTCCTTAAAATTTTCTATTATAAAAGGCACCCTCATGGATGCCCTCTATTACTTGATTAATACCTGTATAATGTTTTCTGATACTCTTTTTAAAACTCTGTATCCGGTAGCTGATTTGGTTGCGATTCCTTCGTCATTCGACCAGCAATATCTGTTAACTTCACATGTACCGTCATCTCTAACAAAGAGCTTTCCCATCATTCCAACAGCCGACCATTCTGGACGCTGCTCTCTTGGTATGTATTCTTGCGTAGGATCATAGTCCGGATTTATTATAGGTACATATGCGTCAATCTCTTTGATTACTTCCTCTGTATCCCCAGTCTCTTCATTAACAACTGTTTCACTGATTTCAATCTTGCTCCATTCGTATTGAATGCGCCCCCATTTATCCATCACATTTTTATTATTCCATTCGTCTTGATGGCTGTCACCGATAACAGACGGGGTGGCTGATATGACTCCTAGGATAAATTCATCTGATGAAATAGCCTTTCTGATTTTATCTCCGTCAATCGTCACGATAAATCCTACTCTATCCTCGTTATCTATGTTTTTATCTTTCCATTCGAAATACTCTGCATAATCCGCACCCGGTGAATTATATGCTAAAAGTCCATATACTGCTCCATTAAATGTTACTCTAAATGCGTTTGCTCTAGCTGCATCACTTGTTCCTTTACCGATTATAAGTGCGTTATCCGCAGCAACAAATGAACCACTGGTTCCTTGTGCCACATTATAAAATCCCATTGCTGTTTGGCAATATCCTTGTGCAATTGTTCTGGCATTTTGAGCGTGTGAAGCTACTCCACTCGCTACTACATTACTACCTTCCGCGTGAGAATACTGTCCAGAAGATTCTGTATTATATCCCTCGGAATGTGAATTTGCTCCACTTGCTTTAGTAGTATTTCCTTCGGCATGGGAATAAGTGCCTGTAGCTTCTGTACTATTTCCCTCTGCATGAGACCCATTGCCACTGGCATAACTTAGATTTCCTTCGGCATGAGATTGAGGACCCGAAGCTAATGTGTTAAGTCCTTCGGCATGCGAGTAGTTACCCATTGAAGTAGAACCTTTTCCCTCAGCATGAGAACTATTTCCCTGTGCGAGTGTTCCATTACCTTCGGCATGAGTAAAATTACCTGATGTAGTATCTGAGGATGCAACAGGGAGTATACTTCCATCACCTGCTACTGTTCCATTACCTTCGGCATGAGAAGATAACCCTAAAGCTCTGGTAGATACACCTTCAGAGTGAGAACTATTTCCCATTGCCATTGTTCCATTACCTTCCGCATGAGCATAAGACCCTAATGTAGTAATATCTGCGGATGTTGATGGAGCCGAAGCACCTGTCACTGTTCCATAACCTTCTGTGTGCGAACTGTTGCCTACTGCTATAGTGCCATTTCCTTCTGCGTGAGATCCATTATTTCCTACTGCCACAGTGTTAGTTCCCTCTGAATGAGAAGAAGAACCATTTGCGGAAGTATTGCTACCTTCTGCATGTGAATAGTTACCTCTGGCAAAGTTAGCATTACCTTCTACGTGGCACCTATCACCACTAGCGACATTATTATATCCTTCTGCGTGAATAGGATAATTAGTGCCAGTGGTCTTTTTTATCACGCAATTACAATTTGCGGATAACGTAGCTGTAGTATTCAAAGTTATAACATTCACAGCGATTGCAGTAATAGGTACATCGTAAAGAGATATAGCACCTTTAACATTGATATCAATAAGGTCTCCTACTACTAATCCACTTGCATCATCAACAGTTAAGCTTTTTGCAGTATCGTTAAAGGATAGCACTATATAAAAGGTTCCTTGTGATGCTAAATTAAATCTGCCCTCTACATGAACGTAATTTGTATTACCTACGTTGTAAGACCCTTCTACATGCGAGTAATCTCCTAGAGCTTTCGAATTTGCTCCCTCTGCGTGTGAGCTGTTACCAGAAGCTAGTGTCTGATATCCTTCTGAGTGAGCGTTTGAGTTCGTGGCTTGTGTTAAATTGCCTTCTGCATGAGATGCTCCTCCACTTGCTAAGGTACTAATTCCTTCTGAATGAGCACCAGAGTTTCCACTAGCAATGGTATAAACTCCTTCTGCATGTGCATTATTACCACTAGCTTGTGTATAGCTACCTTCTGCATGTACACCATATAATGTAGTATTTCTTTTAATTACAGTCACAAAACTTGCTGTAATGGTAGCTGTCGTATTTAACTTTACAACCAACCCTATTATGGACACTATCGGTACATTATACAGTGATGAGCCGTTCTGAACATTTACATCTAATAAGGTCCCCACTGAAAGTCCAGAAACATTATCTAACGTAACTGTCTTCGCTGAATTATCAAATGTGGTAATGTTGTAAGATACACCATTTGATGCTAGTGTGTTAAGTCCTTCTGCATGTGAGTACGGTGTACATGCAACTGCACCTCCACCTTCTGCGTGTGAAGTACCTGTTAATGCAACTGTATTGCTACCCTCTGCGTTTGATGCACCTGTAACTCTACCTTTTTCATCAACTGTGACAGCTCCATATGTCCCTGGAGTTACACCAGTGTTAGATAGAGTTGCTTTAATAGATACGTTTCCAGACCCATCAAAAGAAGTTGAACCTGTTACATCATCCGTAATATTTATGTTTCTTGCAGTCTGTAATTTTGTTGCGGTGGCGGCGTTTCCATTTGGTGCAATATAATCTGATCCTGCCGTTGCCGGTGCCACCCCTCCGCTACCATCTCCCTTTAAAATCCCATTTGCCGTTATCTTAGCTTGTCTTGTTGCATCGGTTGGATGTATATGACCTGCATCTGCAACTTTACCCGTTGAACCAGGAGATGCTGTCCCATTTGCCGCAAAGTCGCTTGCTGTGGTACTGATTGCTGCCCAAGCTGCTGATTTTAGGTCAGCGAACCATTTCATCAGTTTACCAAAAGATATAGATGTCTTTTCTCCTGTAGAGAGGTTTGCCTTTGTTGTCGCTTGTGTGAAAGTATTTGTAGTATTGCTTGCATCACCGGTCTTTGATAATAACTTTTCATCTATGATATCCATATTTTCATTCTGTACATTGACATCATAAAAATCATCTTCAGAAGGTTTAGTTAATTTTAAATTTGTTGTTTCACCCATTATGTAATCACCTCATTTCTTATTTGATACTGTGTAAATTCCTTAAGTTGCCTATTTGTAAATCCTTTTAGGGTACTGTGCTGATTATATAATAGGCTCAAGTCCATGAGCATATTACATGGGATAACTGCACGAAGCATATTCTCAGCCTGAACATAATTTTTCATATTTTTGAGTGCAATTCTAACCTTGATTGAGTAAGTGTCATAATAAACATTTAAAGTGTATCCTGCTTCTCCACAAAGAACAGCCAGCTTTTCTTTAAGAGCCCTAATTGAGTAAGGCACTGCATTGTCCCATACAGATAATACTTTAAATCGCCTGTTTTCCAGAGTGTCATCATCCAGAGCTTTAATGCCAAGCATATCCTCGAACCGTTTAATCCCAACCTCACTACAGGTGAAAATAAACTGATTATCTAGGATCGTTTCGCTTTCATCATCAATCGTCTGAAACTCAATATTTTCTGTGTTAAGGATTTCTTTTATCTCTGAGAAATCTTGCATATAAAGGGGTATATAATCTGCTAAATTTACTTCTCTTATCATGCTATCACCCCACCTAATACAGGGACTTGATACCCCGTCAATGCTAAGTTATTAGCCGTACCATTGATTTTCGTTCCGGTAATGTCAAGTATACCGATAATCGTAAGTAGTCTAGCTTCAACCTGCGCAACTCTGACCACTAGCTCGTTCTGATTAGACCAGTCTGTTCTTAATTCAAGCAAGTAATCAGAAATCTTTTGAATGATCTGAGATTGTAATCCAGTATAACTATAACCTGAATCATAAATTATTGATGTGACAATATTAACTGCAATTTCAACAACAGTATCAACGGTTACTCTGTGACCGATTGGCGCGATTCCAAGCCCTCCACCATCCTGTGTTGGATCCAAAGCTTCTTGCACAGCATTTATCAGGGTTGTACTTGCTTTTGAATAATTGGAATTTAATATTGTAAGTTTCACGGTACCACCACCATTCCATACCGGGGTGATTTTTGTAGAGCCGACTCCTGGTAGTGCATTCGTTCTTTTGAGATAGTCAGCTTTATTTCCACCAAAGGACTGGGTATTGAAAGACTCAAAATACCTAGCTCGAAAAACCTCTGTATCCTCTTCCTCTTCACCTGGAATAAGTATCTCTGTCAGCTGAGCAGTCTGCAGTCCATCAATATACTCTACCGGTACCAGATCCCCAAGATATTTATTTCCTTCTGCGCCTACCATCTCGCAAGTTAGCTGATATATACCATCTGATATTTTAGCCGTGACCACATAATTAAGATCACCCAGATTAAACCTAGATCCTAACGGAATATTTAATAAAGATGGAGTAAAAACTCCTTTCAGGATTGCATTTGTCGCCTGATCCGGCTCTAATCCTCTTTCTTTCCCTCTCCTGATTAGATAATCTCTGGATGCCGTATCTCCAAATGTCTCGTGCAGGATAGTATCAAATTCAATATATATTAATTGCAATTCTACTGCAGCTGGAGCCAGCGCATCATAGATTATAGATCCTTCTCTTTTATCCATAGTATCAGGAACACGGTCGAGCATCCTCTGTAGGATGTCTTCATATGTTACAGATTCATACATTAGATAATCACCTCCTTATTGGCTTCCACATCACCAAATATGGTATTCACGGTAAAAGATACTCCAACTTTTCCTTTGCTGATATCAAAAGAAAAAGCATCGACACCTTGGATCCTAGAATCCTGCGTTAATGCTTCTATGATTCTTCTTTTTAGTTCCGGACAAACATACGTAACTGGTTCTCCAAATAAATCCTCTGTCTCAATTCCGTAATCCCACGAATATATGATGTATTGATATCTTTCACTGTTAATAATCTTATAGATTGCCTGTTTCATGGCCTCAAGACTATCACAATACCCTCTAATCATATTATCGTCCTTTCGCATCATATACGTCTTGCTGGGCTGCTCTTCAATCTCAAAATCATCTTCTAAAAATCCATTAACACTAGGGATCATGTGCCACCCCTATCCAGGACAATGAATGTCTGTCCTCCTTGTGCTTGGATAAGTATAACTTTATCTCCGATAACCAAACCATAATCAGCAACGCGCTGTGTTAACACGAGTTGATCACTAGATAGCTTCAGCTTTTGATCCACACTGATAACTAATGGAGATTGACTTGTCACAGTTCCATATAAGATACTGGCAGGTTTCGTAGCATTTACTGCATCAATGGCAGCCTTTTTAACTGCTATTAATAGATCATTAAAATCAAGCAACAAACTCGCCTCCTCTAAGTGTTAAATTCATGAAGTGCTCATTCTCCTTAAACTCATGCTTCACCTTCTCCACCATCATAAGGTTATGAATTGTGGTATCGCCAAGTTGCAGCTGAACAACAATCATGGATCCAGCCCTAACCCTTGTATCACCAATAACATTATCTACCGAAAGATTACGAGTTTTACTATTGTAAAGCTTTAGTAAAGCATCCACTTTAGCCTTCCCATTCTCTCCTTTTTTTAAAGTATCATAAAACTGCAGCACACCCCAAGAATTCATATTCTTTGAATCTTGTGCGATATAAACCTCTCTCTTCTTGGTGTCGTCATTATCATAGAATAATTTAATTTTATTGTATGTATTGGAGTCAATGGAAGATGAATAACTGTAATTTTCACCAGTTTCACTATCAATCAGGATATTAACAAACATGGATGAAATGCTTTGTAATGATAATTTTCCAAAATCATCAAACAGCACATACATTTTCTTTTGATTCTGCATTGTAAGATCTAATGCATTTCCAATCATATCAAAAATCGCCACGTTATCCTCCACCCGTGACGCGATCTTATAACCGGTATTTTCAATTATTCCTGTATTTAGCCTATAATCCTTAGCGATCATTTTAACAAGATTACCAACTGTTTTATTTTTATAAACATAGGTGTCTTTGTTTTTTAAATACCTCAGTTGATCATAGGCAGTGACAGTGATTATTCCCTCTTTATCAGACTTCTTCGTAAAGATAAATCCATAAAAGAGCTTCTTTCCATCGACTTTTAGACTAACAGCATTCCCTTCAGTAATATTCAACACTTCATCCAATAGGACACTAAAAGTTAGCTGTCCAGGAACACTTTTTCTCTCAAGGGACCAGGTAATCCCCTCTTCAACTACCGGCTCATATATTTTGTTTCCGTTTTGGATTAATAGTTCAATATTCATCTCCACTCCTTCTAAACTGGAATTGTTAATTTTTGCCCAGGCAAGATTTTATTCGGATTTTTTATCTTATCTTTATTAGCATTGTATATCTTCTTATATTTACTTCCATTTCCGTAAAACTTCTTCGCAATATTCCAAAGACAATCCCCTTTGACTACTGTATAGGTTTTCGGCTTGCTTTTTGGGGCAGGAGAATTATATGTTTTTCTTGGACTATTCACGGTTGCTTTATTATTGACTATCTTAACTGTCTTAGTTCCATACTCCTTGTACTGCTTCAAAGTAATAGAAACCACTATATCAAATCCATTCTTTGCTGATTCTGTAATCTTATAATCCTCTAGCGATACGGTCATTTCTGTATCAAACATCATTTGACCGTTAGGAAAAGTTCTGGTTACCTTAAAGCTAAATGGCTTCAATCCAGTTTTTAATTTTTCAATCTCATCCATATAATATATAGCTGGAGTAAACCCTTTTTTGTAAGTTGCAAAGGGATAAACTGCATTTGGCAATAATGCTTCAAAATCAAACTCTGTTAACTTTGCCTTTTTAAGAATATTGATTTCCCCTTCATTTATTAGCGTTATCGTTTTATTCTGACTATCTATCTTTAATGACAATTCAGAGGGAGCAACCGGTAATAACAGTTTATCCAAATAAAAATTATATGGCATTATACATGCACCCCTTCCGCAGCCTTATCCATAGCTTCGTTCACACCAACTGCAAAATGATTAACCACTCCATCCAAATCCATTTCAGAGGATATGTTATTGTGATTAGTTTGATTGATAGTTACCTCTGCAGTCGTAAATCTATTAATCGTTTCCTGCTCTGCTATATCTCTAAGATACTTCAGATCTTCTTCTGTTATATCAATAGAATCTTTTATGCCCTTAGTGTTATTGGATATATTGCTCAAATTAGTAGAACTATCAAGTGCATTAGCATAATCTTCCTGCTTAGGTATATCGGTCGCCCCAAACAGATCAGCTGGGTTAAAATCTGATATCTTCTCATCAATGCCTTTCCCAAACTTATACCCAGTATCATATGCATCTGTCATGTCGAATCGATAATCAATCTCCGGTGCATTTCTATCCAGGGTGATTGCATTATCATTTTTGCCCCATGCAAGCACACTGTCTTGTAATGAAGACAGACCGGAAGTCCAATTAGTCCCGAAGATTGCATCAACTATCTTAGTTATAACCTTACCTAGAGATAAAAACCAAGAAATTATCTGTCCAATCAAATTGGCTACTGCTCCACCGAAGCTATCAAATCCGCCATTTACTACATTTAAAACCCACTCAAAAATTCCAATAAAAGGCTCAACAAAATTTGACCACATGAACTGTATTAATGAATTTATTGTGCCAATTACGATATTACCAATCAGTGCCATAAGCCATACAAATGCTCCAGCTATCACACCCGTTGCGCTATAAGATGTACCTGCAAAATGATTAATCGCAGCTACTGCAGCATAAAATATTGCAATAAGTGCGATGATCAAAATAATAATCCAGACTATTGGACAAGCGTATAGAGCTGAATTCAACCCCCATTGCGCGGCAGTTTCTGCCATAGTCGCCCCTGTTGCCGCTGCGTAAATTGGCACGGCAAGCATTTTTGCAAGATTTAACGCCCACTGTGCTGCTGCACTTCCAAACGCTGCTATTTTAGTTAACAGCAACCATCCATAATAAATTCCCAAAGCCGCAGCCACTCCATAAATAACAGGAGAAATCATTGACCAATTATCAACTATAAAACCACCTACTGCACCAATTAAATCAAAAATATTGAGAACAATATTTGCTATAACAGCGAGATTATTTACTGCACTATTCGCAAAATTACTAAAGGCTTCACTATTAGCAGTATCGTTTAGCCTTTCAAGAACTGGTTGAAAAGCCATAAGTGCGGTATTTTGAATAGATTGTCCCACCTGTTCAAATGTTTTTGGCATGCTTTCAAACTTTGCATTAGTTTCATCCGCCGCAGCAAACATTGCATTCTTAACAATGGCTGCCGAAATCTTACCATCAGCCGCCATTTCACGGATTTTTCCTATTGGAACATTCAAATAATCCGCAATGGACTGAATAATTGTGGGAGCCTGCTCAAAGATACTATTTAATTCATCGCCTCTTAGCACACCGGATCCAAGTGCCTGTGTAAGCTGTATTGTTGCATTTTTCATTTCATCCGCACCAGTACCGGATATAGTAAATTGCTTATTTAATTGTTCAGCAAAAGAAATAATCTCATTGGATGAGCTGAATGCATCTCTGGCCGTGGTTCCAAGTTTGGCCACTGTATTCACTGTACCTTGATAGGATCCTCTAGATCTCTCCGCAGAAAGATAAATCATATTTTGCAAATCTTGAGTCGACTGCAATCCATCATTCATCATATTTAATCTGGCCGTAGTTTGAGCCATAGAGTCAGATATATTAATCGATGCACCTAAGCCTCTCAATAATGCATATACAGTAATTGCACCTCTTATTGTACTGGTTAATCCATTTGCTTCCGTCTTACCTTCGCTTATCTCTTGATTAAACCGCCCCTGCTCTGTGACATTATCTCGTATATACTTTTCTGTATTTCCGATGGTTTGAGATAACTTTACATATGCTTGATTGGCGGCACTAACATCCATATTATGCATTGCTGAGTTCAAATGATTCTGTTCCTGCAGTGCTTGATTCAATTGCGATCGTAAGCGTTCCAGCTCTGTATTAGCTGAACTGGTTCCTATGTTAATTGGATTATTCTCGATTTGCTGTATTCTCCTCCTTACAGTATCAATCCGTACTGCAAGGCTGTTCAAGTTCTGAAATGCTTCCGGAGGAAAGATGTTAGTGTTGTATGCCTGCTTTGCTATACTATCCTGTGTATTACTTAGTTGTTCGAGCATAGAATTAGCACTTTGTACTTCTTGGCGAAACCTATCAATTCCTGTTCCGCTAAATACATCGAGTCGGTCAGTCTCCCATTCTATTGGAACTAAAACAGATGGTGGGTTTTCAATCAATGGGTCGGGTACAATTGGTGCAACAGGTACTTGGATCGTTGCTGTAGCATCTTCTACTTTTACGGGAGTTGATGGAGTATTTGGGGTTCGGGTGCTTTCCATGGCATTGTTAAGTTCATTTACTGCAATAGTCGCCTGATTAACTTTATCCCTTACAGCTGACAATGACGAAGTATCTATATCTGCGTTCATGGTTTGCTGCATCTCTTCCATAGAACTCACTGCCAAATTAACAGAGCTTATTATTGTATACAAGATCGAACTAAAATTGTCTTGCAATTCAATTCCTGTACGAATTGAAGACATGAAAATCACCCACCTTTCCTCTTAGCTTTACTTTCAGCCTTCGACTTTTCTTTCTTATCATGTTCGATTTTTATCATAATGGATGCAATTACAAAGGCTTTTTCCTGTTCATCCATATCAAGAAAAGTCGAAGGGAGTATATGAAGTTTGTGAAGGGCATAGTATGCATAATTCGCTTCTCCATCCCCTTCATTTATTAGTTTTTTGCTTCATCCACCTTTTCTTCCATGCTCTTATTAAATCCTTGGAATGACTGAATCCAGGAACCAAGATCATTATATTCGCCCGGATCATCTACCAAGGCAAAGATTAATTCTTCCGGAGTTTTAACCCCATAGGAATCCTGAAGCTCTGCATCATAAAGATCGGGAGTGACCACCGAAGCACATATCATTTTTGCGAGATACAAAGACGTATTCATCTTTGGTCTGAATGCATTAGGCTTCCCTGTAATTTGCACTTCAACAGTGCATGATTCTCTCAAATCTTCATTTTCCTTAGAAGTCAAATGCTTAAATTCCCATTCTAGAGGTTTCCCGGCTTCGTCAAGCAAGCTTTTTGTAGGAGCATAGAAATCATTTTTCTTAACTACCTTATTGGCTTTCATAAACTTTGAAAATTGTGACATAGTATTTTCCCTTCTTTTAAGAAAGCCCCCTGCATGGCTAACTATCATACATGGGGGCTGATTATTAATTAGTTAAAAATCCTGTAAGAGCTTTAAATGATTCCGGCATGGAGAAATCCTCATATGTAAAGTCCACATCTTCATCAAGATACTCTGCATCTGCGTCAAATTTTGCAAGGATACCACCATCAATATTACAATCTTTAAGTATGATGGTCTGTCTCCCTACTGCACTTGTAGGATCCTCATTTGTAATTTGAATTTCAAAATAAGTATCCTTACCAGAATCCTTGTAATCCAGCATCATCTGTCTAAAAATACTGGTGTTATAGTGAAATGTAGCGGAACCTGTGCCTTTCCACCCTGTAGCCTTGTTTCCTTTACCTGTCTTACCAAGAATGGGAACTTCCGACTTTGTTTTCTCAAACTTAGCTTCAAGGTTGATCGCCTGCATGAAGTTATACCTTCTCTTACCAATCGTCACGAAGCATTCCGCCAATGAAGCAGATATCGTGTCTTTCGCTTTCATAATAACATTGCTGTCCATCTATCATTCCTCCTTCCTTATGCGACTGTTACAGTCATGTATAATTTACTCATAGCATTAACAACGGTTATACCATTTGTAACTACAACCGATTTCTTGGTTTCACCCTGACTAATTACCACATCAGTATCTGTAAATCCTTCAATTGCTCCTAAGTTCTGTAGCTCCTGACGAATTTTAACAAGGTCAGACCAAAGTGATGTTCTTCCTGATGCATTGTTCGGGACAACTCCGAGATATTTCGTGCTGAATAACACTGCATCATCATTGGCTAGCTGGTCAATTACTCTGACAGTCTGATTATCCTTAAACACATCACCCTGAGTATCACTGGTAGTAACCAAGGAGTTGATATCCGTAAGTACTCTAATATCTGCATTTACCTTGTGTAATGTGAATTCTCCGGCTTTAATAGCTGCTACAAGTTGCGCCTGGGTATAAGTTGCATCAACGTTGAACTCTCCATCATACATCTTATTTTGGTTGGATTTATTTACTGCACAGCCGGCAACTATGCCGGTCACCCAATATACCAGAGATGCTTCCGACCAATCGCTGTCAGTGACTTTATTTTTAACATTGATCGCCCCGATATGATCGGCAGCCTTGTTATAAACAACAACCTGGAATTTAATGCCCATCTCATCCCTTAATCGTTTGCAAAAAGCAATTACTAAGGATTTTGTAACATCATCTGTTGTAACCACACCCATAGCGTTATAGGTGTAGGACTCAATTTTCTCCAAGTATGACTGATACGATGATCCGTCCACTGTTCCGTTTGTTCCTCCCGCGAACGGCGTGGAAGCTGTAATCGCCAAAGTTGCATCCGACTTAAACGTAATATAATCATTCTCAATGAGAGCAGCTGCATCCGCTACAGTCTGACTATCAACGAGTACACTTCCGAGGTACGTCTTAACATCATACATAGACTCGTTATCGGCATTCACTTGAATTACCGTTTTTAAATCGTTTCCGCGGATTCCCGCATACTTTGCATTTGCATATACGTTCCCCGCCTTTGCACCACCAGCATTCACTTTATACACATGCAATGTAACGATATTACGGAAAAGATCACGAAGTCCCTTTAATTTAACATCGGTATAGTCATAGCCGAAAATCTTCATGCTATATTTTTCAAAATCTTCCTGTGTAACTGTAAATACCTCACCTTCAATACCCCAGTCAAGTTCAAGGGGCAATGTGGCAATCCCTCTATCAGACAAAGCTGCATTCGCAATTGCTGCAGATACAAAATTGCTATATGCACCTGGAAGTATTTTATTTTGAGTAGTAAAACTACCACCGCCTAATGACATTCTATCTCACCGGTCCTTTCATATAATCTTCAATCTTCTTATCTATGGTTTCTAAGGAATAACTCTCCCCATCTTGGAGGAGAGCATTTAATAAATCCCTCCTGTGTTGATATTTTGCAGATACGAGAATTTGCTCCTTTACAAATGAAGTATTACTTACATCCTGCTTAAGTTCCTTCTGTTCTGCTGAGCGCTTTCCACCAGACAATACTGATCACCTATCCTTTCACACTCGTATTAGATTCAATAGTATCCATCAAATCGATCTCTTCCGCCCGATAAATAAACATATCATAGTTCACAAAGAAATTTAGAACTTCATCAACAACCTCATATTTCATCTTGGTTCCGCGAATCGGCTCTTCACTGACTAATATCTGTTCTAATTTCCATAACATCCTTTCAGCCACATCGTGACACTCAGCTTGCATACTGTCCGTAGATGGGAAGTACTGAATACAGAATTGATTTCTTCTAAAATACCTCTTACCCATGAAACGCTCCATGGTTGGATTAAGACAGGAAATAAAAAAGCAAGGCTCTTTCAAGTCCTGCTTAATCTCCTCCATATGTATTTCATAAGCGTCGCCAAATTCTTCATCCAGTGCAATACTAATTCCGGCAATTATATGGTTAATCACTTGAACGCACCTCCTAAGAATTGCTGTATCTTCTTTTCAAGAATTCCAGGAGCCATCTGTTCAATCTCCTTCTCTGAAATTGTCATCATGAATTGACCTTTAACCCACCCCTTATGATTTGCAGTGCGATGGCCATATTCAACATAAGAGGCGTAATCGATTGGATTTATTATTTCAATCACGTACGTGTCACCGTAATGATTTACTTTAATTTCTTCCATTCCCTTACCACCCTCTTTAGTCCAACCCCTTCTTAATGTTCCACCTTTTTTCCCATGCTCTTTTGGATAATCTCCAACAGGGGTACGTTTAATGACTTTTGAAAGTAATCGAGCTGCTAGCTCTTTCGCACACACTTCTACGAACATATCAGCATTGCCTTGGAGTCGTTCCAGCTCATCCTTCAGCTTTTTCAGTTCATTCAAGTTAAAACCACCACACTTACTCATTATGCCCACCCTTCAAATAAATCTAGGATAATTTCTTGATGAGTAGGGTAGACTGCAGGTATTCCGCTTGACTTATAATTAGTCGTCACCCCCGCTTGCGTAACTGTGATTTTTGATCCAGGCTTTATAATGATATCAGGTGATACAAATAATTTCGTAATCTGAGTAACGCTCGCCGCCGATTCACTTTGGCTTGCCGCTTGGATCCGCTCAAATGATAATTTACAGGGCTGATTCTCCAAAACCACTACATCGTCATAGGCCGTTATCTTGGTCGTTTCATTCTTTTTCTTCTGATGTTCGGTTACAAATAATACACCTTGGTATGTACTTTCAATTATTTTCCTGACACGCTTTACTACAATGTCTTTCACCTAAAGCCCACCTTTCGGAACCGGTTCAGTTGCTTCTTATAATCCTTTAATAAACTGTCCTTAAACTCAGACGAAGAACTTTTAAAACTGGTAGAAGAATCTCCGGTTGTCACCGAGGAAACCACCCCGAGAGGAATGTCTTCTTCCCCCGGGGCTTCACTACGGTACAGGTCAATAGCCATTCTGTACCCCGTATTGCTTAAACCATCCGGTAACTCTGATAAATTACAGTAATTCAGGATAGTTTCTGAAATATCATCTAGAACAAACTGCAATGGAACGTTCTTTGAATTATCCGATACTTCCATTCCCAAGAGCTGCTTGAACTTATTAAGCTCCAGCATAAGATCACATCCTATCCGATTTTATGCTTAATAGCGACAATACGAAGCTGCTTAGATTCGTACACCGGCTTCCAGTTCTCTGCCAATGCAAGTTCGGCTCTAGTCGGTGTTTCTACGTTTTCACGGGTTGCTCCTGTGTAGGCTATGCCTCTAGGATGCAGAATAAAAGCTTTTCGATTGTAGAGCTTATCAACACCAGCGCCTAAATCCGGATCTCTGTCCATCTCAGTAGCAACAAAACCAGTAGGGCTGCCATTACCCAGCGCGATAGCGCCATTTCCGAAAAGGAAAGTAGTATAAATGCCACCACTTTCAATCGGGCACCCATCATCAACAGTTACTTTTCTATCCTGATAGGTTTCAAACTCTACTCCTGTTGAATCTCTTTCTGTGGCTATTAGGTTCTGTTTCTTCAAATATGATTTTGTGGCACTGTGCATGGCTACACCGGATAATTGAGACTGCGCATCACCTAGCAATTGACAAGCATCAATGAAGGCAGATGCACTGATTATCTTAGCCCCAGCGGTAGACATTGAGGCTAAGTCTAAAATATGATCTGCCATCCTTGTTACAGCTGCTCCTTCTTCGGGTGTAATCGTACCAAATACACCTTTCAATATGGAAATCAATTCTTTCTGCATATCTCTTGCCCAAAAGCCTGCAACCAAATCACCAATGGCCTTCATTGGATCAGATCCTGCTAATGCAGCTGAAAGATTTGATGCTTCCCATGCCATTTTTCTATAAATGGTTGTTGAAACATCCTTGTTTGATGTTATTTTATTTTTAACACTTTCCTTGTCCTCAATAATAGCCTCTGATTCTCCCTGAAGATCCTCAAAGAATGGCATATTGTGTGTTCGTGCAGCTTCACTTGCTAAATGGTCAAATTCTGCATTATTTACTACAATACCGCTTTGAAACAATGCAGAAAGCTCCATTGTTCTGTTAATTACATACCGATTAAATAACTCAGGTACAATTACGTCTGAAATTCTTGTTCCAGGCATATTTTTTCACCTTTACCTTTCATAATTAGATTGTTACACCAGCAGCTGAAGCCAATTCTTTAGCCTGCGCCGGATTCTCTTTTAATAGTTTCCCCTGCTCAGTAAGATTGAAGGTATCCTTTGCAAAAGGATTTTTACCTGTATAATTTCCACCTCCTGCAGGTGTGTAGTCTGTACCGGATTTCCCAGTACTAAAGAGGTGAGCCATGGCTTTATCCTCTTTCATTGGTTTAAGGATATCCTCAATACCGATTGGCTTTCCCTCTTTATCAAAGGTGAACTTTTCAAGTCCGCCCTGCTTATAAATCAGATAATCCGGATCCACGACTCCTGATTTACTTAGCTGCTCTTTAAGGACATAAGTCTTTGATGTGTTTGTTGCATCTTCCTGAAGCTTCTTAATCGTACCTTCATGCTCCTTGATGGTTTTCTGCAGCGTTTCATTGTCACCATTGCTTTTCTTCAAGGTATCAATCGTTTCATTCGCAGTTTTAAGCTGCTCCTTAGCGTCATTGAATTCTGACTTAGGTACCGCATGCTTCGGAAACTCTGTATTAACTTCCTTAGTAAGAGCCTCAGTATCAATCACTCCATCTTTCGTGTGCTTTGTAATTAAATCTAGTAACCATTGCATAATTCATTCCTCCATAGATTTTTATTCCCGCTCTCCGGGTACTGGGATTCAGCCGTTATTCTCCGGCGGAGTAGTGATAGTTTCACGTCTTTCCGGACATAAAAATAAGACCATAACCCTGGTCTTAAGGAAGATATCTGGATCACCTCCTAATCTTAAGTATAAAAATACCACCTACCGTTTGATAGATGGCTCGTTACATAGCTGCTATTAAATTGTTTGCTTCATTTTCAGTTATCTCACTATATGATCCATAATATGGACTCTCATCATTAAAATATTTCATCATTACTCCGCTTTCGACCCATCCCCTTTCAGGAATATATCTTTGCTGACTTCTTCCTTCAGTTCTTACGATTGATCCTCTATTCTCGTAGTCTTCTAACCTATAGAATTTCATATCATTTAACCCTTTCTATGCCGTACGGCACTGTTAGTTTATCGGACAAATCAAACATTTGATCTCGAAGCGAAATAAACTCTTCTGACTCTTCATCAGTTATAACCCTTTGTTTCTCATACAACTCATGAAGCTTACCATTTTTTAACTCAAAGCTTTCAGGAGTATGATACTGCATCTCAAATTTCTGACCGTTAGGAGCTTGGATAATCGTATTTATACCGTTATATGGATTATCGGTATTTAACCAACTATTTTTTATCTTAACTGTATTATATCCCAAGGTAGAATACTTATCAATACATTCAAGTGTTTTAGAGGAAAGACTCTTTTCATCAGCGCCATAAGTATACCGGAGTATATCATTAATTTCGTATTCATTACCATCTGGTTTATAGTTGGTTCGTATCTTCCTTAGGTACGAATCCTTTCCCTTTATCCTAAATTTAAGACCCAGCACATCCATGCCTGTTATTTTGGCTATATTCTTGACTTGATCTGTAATATCCGGCTCATTCTGCACTGCCATATTATAATAATTCATACCTTTTATCTGAGCTTTCAAAACGCCATATTCTATTGGATTAGTATATTTGGTATCTTGGAAATCATCAAATGTCTTAGGAAGATACTCAACTCCAAGCTTTATCCTATACTCTTCATACTGCTTCAAATCGTCATCGGCATTCTGCAATTTCTTTTCTTTTAGCTCTGCCTCAGGATCACCTTCAACATACTTCTTATGCCATTCCTTATAAGACATATCGCCAACCGTTCCCGTTCTGCCTGTGATTGGATCTCTGGACGCTCTCTGGTCATCCATATCTTGAAAATAAGGTGCTGTTGTAGTTCTGCAGTATGGGTGAAATGGAGGTGCGGTTACTCCAGCCCTGTATTCGCTCAATTTAAAGATTTTCCCATCTAAAGCCCTGCAGATTAATGAAGTCTTTAAGTCCAAAGTAGCAATTACCTCATACTCTTCAACTCCTAAATCTGAAAAACTATCTTGACGGGATACAGAACTGATATAAGCCGCTTCTGTCATAACTACACGCCCGGCTTGTTTCTTACCGACATCCATTTTATCAGAGATAGTCTTTATGACCTTATCAGGGCTATCACCCCGGATAATACTCTGAGTCAGTTCTTTATGAAGAGTATCTACAAGCTGATCTTTATTTGACCATATACGATCCGAAAAGGTTTTGTTATCGACTGTCCAAGGCTTTGACATAACTTTCTCAATAGACGTTGTATCCAAGCTATTGACATTCTTACCAATGTCCAGACCTTTCTGCACTTCATATGCGGTCTGATAATAGCTGTCTGCATAAGTATTATTTAATAGATTAGCGGTACCTGTTACTTGTTTACTGGCCAATGTTTCAAGTTCGTGTCTTATCTGTAGCTGTATCTCTTCCAGTTTCGATATATGGACTCTTGAGGATGCATTTTCAAGCTCATTCATCCATTTCTGGTTTATGGCATTTTCTTCGCCGTATTTAATGTACTCCTCAACTGTCCATTTAAACTCTTTGAGCTCATGCTCCGTTAGCATCTGCCTGGCCATTGCAAGAGAGATATCATTGTTTTGCATAAGCCGCACATACCATAGCATGATATTATTTTGGATTTTTCTATATGCTTGCTCATACTGCTTGGAAAGCTCAAGGTTATATGTATCCGCTTTATTCAGCAGCGCATCCTGCAAAATCTCGAAACGCTTCTTCCAATAAGCACTACTTCTTGGCATCGTCAATCACATCCTTATCGGATCCGTTATTACTGGGGAAAGCATCCTTGTACGGATCAGCATTCTCTTCTGCTTCCTTTTGCTCTTTCTGGATTTGCTTCTCTTCCTGATCAGCGTCCTCAACCCAAGGGTGATTTTTAAGGATGGTCTTATTTGATGTAACTCCTTTGCTCTGCGACGCGATCGTTGACAGCTCTGTATCATTTGTTATCGCCGTCCGGGTCCAGGTTTGTATAATCGATTTGCATTCCACCTTTAGGTGTTTACAGATAACCCTGACAAATTCTCCGAAGGCAAGCTTAAACTCTGTTTCCATAAGTCCTGCTTTTAACTCCAACAACGAATACAAATATTTAAGGGCTACACCGGAAGCGTTTCCGAATTCCTGTGGCTGAGGATCAACGCCCTGTCCTTGTTCAAAGATTGCCTTCCGGGTGATTTCTAATAGCTTCTCCCTGGCTTCTACTGGAATATCTATAGTTAAGGTACTAAGTCCCGGCTTACCCTCATCTTCATCCAGATTTACCGTCTTATACTTTTTTAAATCCTGAAGGAATTCTGCTAGGCTTGTACCGCCATATCCGGATAACACAAAAATGATCTCTTGGATATCCTCGAGATCGTTAACGAATCCGGAAAACACTTTATCGTATACATCGATTAGTTTTTTAATATTTACAAGGTCACCGGTTGTAATATTGTTGTTAAAGAACGGTATGAAAGGCACTCCTCCGTAATCATGAGTGAAGTTATCCACCATTGTAGCTGTATTATCAACAAATGTATTAAACATTGCATACGATTGTAATCCTTCATCTATCGTATCGCTCGTTTTTTTCCTATATGCCTGACATTCTGAATTCGTCCAATATTGATAGATAACATACATTTCACCATCGACATCATCCAATTCTTCGTAAATTCTTAAAACGCCACTTAGCTTTTTATTGAGATCCGATGTCCATATCGGTCTGATCTGCTTTGAGTCAACGACTCCATACGTAAGCTGCCCATCCTTATCAACCCAATAATGCAACCACGCCACCGAGCAGTTAGAGGCATTGACACACAGGTCCTTTGCAGCCTTAGCATATCTGTCACCTAAGATATCAGTAATCTTTTTGTTTGCATCCTGGTTCCCGATATCAAACAAGGGAGGAGAAGTAAACATATATGCAGCTTTCTGATTAACAAGCAGCCCATGAAAGTTTCGAGGAATCCGGTTATCTGCATTCCGCAATGGGTTTTCTGCATCATCATTCTCTGTCTTCGGCTTACTTACCAGTATATCGTTCTCATTCCGGTAATAACGTTCGGCTACTGAAGCTTTAACTATAAATTCACCGTGTCCGGCTACATGCCTTTTAATAACCCTTTTCATTGTTTCTAAATCCATGTTCTCTCACCTGCCCTTATTTCAATATTGAAACTCCCTGACCTTTAGCCAGAATCGTATAACAAAAATATCTAACAGCATCCATTGCATGATCATGCTGTTTAATAGGCTTATCCTCTCCTTTGTCAGAAGCCTTTGCATCCCATATGTATGAGTTAAATTCTAAAATCGTATTTACACATGCAGCTGAAAAAGCTATCTTTCCCTGGTTAAGCAAGGATCCTACGAACCGGATACCGTCCAGCACATCATTACGTGCCTTCTTGATTCTGTATCCTCGTTTCTTCAGCTCCGCAATGAAGGAAGCCGCTGATGGATCTATGATTATCCTTATAGGCTTAATATCACTCAGGAAATCCTTTAGATCATCCGCATATTCGGTATCAGTCTTTTGGCTGTCCTCATCCCGTCCGGAATAGTAATATTCTTTTATGCAAATCCATTTTCCTTCATTATTCCGACACCAAAGGAGGAACACCGTAGCATTTTGCGTACCGTAATCGATGCTGACATAATACTGATCCTTGACCAGTCCCGCGATGGTTTTAATAACATGTTTAGCGCTATCAAACATATCATAGATAACACCTTCAGCGACCACCCATAACCCAAGGATATATCGCTTAAAAAACACACCCGAATACATGGAACGGTATCTAGCTTTTATCTTTTCAGATAAGCTCAAATTATCATCCATTGTGAAGTGTAGATATAACAAATTCTTAATATTGAGCTTGTCAATCCAATTAACTTTAAACCAATGATAGGGACCGTCCGGATTGCAGTTAAACCAGAACTTTGATCCATCTACAGAGCATCGACCAGTTGCCTGGTTAACGAATGACTCCGGCATCAATGCAACCTCATCAAAAAAGCAGCCTGCCAGGGTGATACCTTGTATCAAATCCTGCGACCGCTCATCTTTACCGCCAAATATATAAAAATAATTTGTAACATCACCTTTCGTGACTACCATTAAGTTATCTGCTCGATGATCAACAACACCATATCCCCGTGATCGAAGCATAAGCTTTAACCAAAACAAAACATTTCTACGGAAGGATCCGATAGTTTTTCCACACATACCGAAGTTTTGTCCATTGAAGTAAAACATTGCCCACATGACATAGGACAAGGACATTGAAAGCGTCTTACCGGATCGGATAGCACCATCTGCGATAATACCGTCTTTATCCTTTGCCGGCGAATTTGGTAACCACCAACTAAGCACCTTTAGCTGCTTGTTTGAGAACGGTTTGAATTTGAATATAGCCTTCATTATTCTTCCTGCCATATCTCATCAACCTTTCCGGACAGAGCATCCAAGAAGCCATCGTCTTCGACCGTATCGCCATCCGTAAGGTTCGCCCTAGATCTCATAACTTCAATTCGTGCTTTCTGTTCCTCAGTTGCCAAATTCCAATTCTTATGTAACAACTCATCGTACTGCTTAATCATTGACCTAAGCTCACCCATTGCTCTTGACTGAGCTTTCAAAAAGGTAGCATGTTTATCCCACGCTTGCTGCACTTCCCACTTCTCACTACTGCCGGTGTCACTATATCCTTCACCTATCTTAGTGGAAGTCATATCTTCCTGATCCTTGACATACATTAACCGCTGTGCTCGGATGATAGCCGTGTACTGCAGCTGTATGTTATCCCATAGAAGATCAAGCGGATCGGCACGCTGAATGCTCTGCATGATCTTCATTGTTTCTTCAGGCAGCCACTTACTAAAAAAGCCATGTTTCTCCGAATTCTTATTTCCTTCCGGAGCTCCATGACCAACAGCATTCTTATTATTTGGCTGACCGCCTTTATCTTTCGCAACGTTGCGTTTATCTGATTGCAACGTTGCATTGTCCCATTTATATCTATTCTTCCAGCTTCGAACCGTACCTTCGGGTAAGTTTAACTGACTTGCAATCTCAATTAATTTCAATCCCTTGCGATAAAGTTCAGCTGCTTCAATTACTCTCTGATCCGGAGCTCTCGCCAATCATCACCACCTCTATTCGTTTGTTTTGGATATAAGAAAAGCCCTCAATATAAATCAAGAGCTTTTCATGGTCATACTATTATTTTTTCATATCAAGGTCAATTACATTAAAAATCCTTTTTATAATCATCAACAAATTAATTATAAGCGTAAAAGTCAAAAAATATATAATGAAACTTTGAAATACTGTAAATCCCTTTATGAAAGCATTAAATAAGCAAAACACTAATAATATCACACTAATCAGTATTTCAAACATAACTGTATAGTACGTTTCAATTAGTGCATTATTCGATATATATGCCTCATTGCTATAGTATTTAGGATTTCCTTTAATCTTAGATTTCATATCAATAACAACCGTTAATAAGGTAAATAACATTGCCGTAATTATTGATACAATAATTGTTATTATATTAATTGTATCTTCATTTATTACTGCTACTTGAGTTACGGCAACAGCTAGTAATAATGGAATAACCGTATAACTTATAAGTGGTACAACCAGCCACCCTCCCTTTTTTCCCTTAAAGCATTTAAAATGATTTATAACTATGTCTTTTGTTGAAATGTAATTTATCCCAAAAAAGAACTTGCTAATCAATAGGAGTATAATAATTATAATCCATATATAAACTTTTGGATCCTCAATTTTTTCAATTGCTTTATTAATATCCATTAAAATCATCCCTTTTCTTCATCAGGTATCAATCCTTTTCCAATTAGATACTCTTTTGCCGTGTCTTTCATTACTGCCTTTATACTGCTAAAAGTTGGATGTCCCCCAACTTGATCAACTAGATCCGTAACATCTTCAGTCACAGCAATATTATCAACATTCTTAAGACTTATTGACTTATTCGTCCTACCTAATTTAAAATCCAACTTCAAATCATCATATTCAAAATTATCAATTTCTACAACATCTGTATAACTTCTTTGCCCTCTTTTCCATTCGTCAAGTTTTCTTTGGTTTCTCTCCATAAATCCTAAAGGTTTTCTAATAATTCTTTCTTCGTAAGTTTGCTTTACTCCATAATTTATTCCTATCCTATTTGCATCATCTTGAGGAATCTCATAACGAATCATACGTATTGATTGTAAAACACCATGTTCAAAAAATCTATCAATATATGTTCTTGGTACAATTACTCCAATATTAATTCTTAAATCTGAGTCAATTTCTTTAATACATTCTTTTAATTGTTCTTGCAATGATGTTTTCATACCATAAATACCAACCGTTTGCAAAACTATTACTGCATTATCAATATTACCATTAGGAATAGCAATACAAAATCCAAAAGGCATGATATCCGCTTGATCGGCAGTACGAGTGTATGTATCTCCAGTATTTATATTAACCAACTCAGATTCTATTCCAAATTCACCTGTTTTTACTCTTCCATACAACAACTCATAACTATCCTGTCCCTCATTATTTTTAACCTGTTCTGTTTCGATTAATTCAAATGTAAATAATTTCTCATTTTGATCATCCCTTGTATAATTATTAATCTTCCCAGTTGCAAAGTCTTTTATTATAGCGATTAGGCTTTTACCGAAAATATTATGCAATTCATTACGCTGATTCATATTTGTTAATACGCTTATACCATACACCGTTAAACCTATTTTTCTCATATTAAAATTTCCCTTCATTAACATTTTCCATCATTATACATCATATGGAAAAAACATTCAACACAAAAGGGTAAAATATGACATTAATTACTTATATGTGGTAAAAACATCATACCAAACATTTGTTCTTTTTTCAATAGGATTATTTTAATATCAATGAATCAAAAAGCATCACAAAAGATGCGACTCCTTGATTGTGTTATTTTTATTGTAATATGAATAATTCCATAAATATTCAATTATAGCTTGTCCTGAGCTAAAATTTAAATTCAGGAATCACAAATTTAGCAATTCCTGAATCAATGTGTTATTTTTATCTTATTTTGCTTTAGTCAATGTATCATATTTATTATATTATGCTGTATTAACCCCTATATCCCCATATAACAGCGGGATATAGGAATCAACAAGCTAGTCAACTTACTTTTTTATAATACTTTTATTAATAATATCCAGTATTCATCTTTTTTCATTTGTACAATCACATATTCGGAGTTCATAATTATGAGATATAAAATAAATTTCTCCACAATTTTAACCCTCTCTAGTTAATTAGTGTATTATATTATAGAGAAATTTAGAATATGCCTATTTAGTTATAATCTATTTATATCATATATATGACACAATCAATGCAATTATGTATTATAAATATGATAATGTATTATTTTCCTATGCTGCATCGCTCATCCGGTACCAGCTCAATAAATACTGCGCCAGAAAATACACGCATCGGCTTATTTGTTCCGCATATATTCAGCGTGCATAGAGGACACGCTCTGCATATATTTGGTCTTTTATCAGTCATCATTCGATACCTTCACTATACACAATTAAAATGGCATCAGTTTCCCGATGCCTATGTCTGTTCCTTTAAAATTCACTTTAACACTTCACCTCAAAGAATTGAAAATCTATAACCTTCATCATTTACAGTTATATAATACTTACCGGCACACCCGATATTTGCTTCAACTTTTCTTATATCAAAAGTCCTAATTTCATTTGCGCCATTTTTGATATTCTTTAAATCAAGAGTTATATGATTTAAAGAATTATCATCAATTATTACCTCATTTATATTGAAGTTTTCATATTTAGAGTTACCTTCATTTAAAATCTCGAATTTTTTTTGCTCCTTTAAAGCTATTGCTAAATCACTCAACAATAAAGCAAAGTCATCTTGATCTTCAAATAATATTTGTATTTTTTCAGACATTATTCCTAAAATTAGATTATGATACTCTTTTTCATCACTAAATTTTATGCTCATATATTATCCTCCATATAATTTTCTTCCATAATACTACTCAAACATATGTTTGTCAAATTGATTTTGTAAATTAAACTCATATTATGAAATATTTTGTAAAAGTAGTGATTATATATAACAATATAAGCACTAGGATGCTTTATTGTTGTTTTTTGTTCTCATATCTTTAATAGTCGTTTCTATCTCATTTGTCAACAACTTATCCGATGCAGGATAACTTTTATATAATTTAATAATATCTATAAGGATCTGATCATTATTATATGATTTAAATTCTGCTTCCTTTTTCACTCTATTCCATTCAGATTTTAAGTATATTTGTAAATGTACAATTATTAATTGAGATTTAATATTTGCATCTGAATATTTACCATTTCTTATATCATCATTAATCTCTTCGGTTTTCTTAATTATTATAGCATCTATATATCCATTAAAATTTAATAATAATTGTAAAGAATATAGCTTTTTTATTAACGTTGTAAGATTACTTCTAAACTCTTCTGCTGGATAACTTTCTGCCTCAATTTTATTTTCTTCTTCTGAGTTAATTGCGTGACCAGTTATATCCATTACAAGTGATACGTATTCAGCTGCCGTATCTCTTACTTTATTTATCCAATCTATTCTTTTATCTGTAATATAGTTAATACGAACTTGTTTTTTGTTTTCACGTGTTCTTACAACACCATCAATAATTGATTTTAACAAATTAACTAACGAAAAAAGTAAGGTAAATGATATTCCTATTGCTTCCCAAGTCAATCCAATATTAAATATTGTTATTACAATATCTTTTGTATTTCCCATCTTATATCCCCTCTTTTTTATATATTCTATCACAATTTTACATATTTATCAATCTTAGCTGACTGAAAGGCACCCAGCCGAAACTGAGTGCCTTATCAAGGGGAATGTATCCCTCTGGGGAGTGAGGGAAATCAGCCACCGAGCTATGACACCCGGCAACCGCTAAAATAATACCCATAAGGCATTATATCAATCGAACATTTGTTTGTCAAAAGTTTTTTATAATTAATTCTTTGTATCGTTCACTACCTGCCTTAGTCACAAGACTGTGCTGGCGATCAACAGCGATAATGTTATACTCAGAATAAAGCTGGCGAATAAAATCGCAATCATTATACGATAAAATAAATTTACCTTTGATATTGCTCAGGCAATGCTTAAGTCTGACATGATCCTCTTCCTTGAAGTCATTACCGTAATACTGTTCAGCCTCGTAATAAGGCGGATCAAGGTAGAACAAAGCCTTCTCACGATCATATGTTTTAATCAAGCCTTCAAAATCCTTATTCTCGATAACTGTGGTCTTGAGCCGCTCCTTCACCTGACGTAAATATTCAATGCTTGCATCAAGGTTCTTTCCTCGTACACCGAATGACCGAAGATCCGTTCCGAAACTATTTTTTATTAGCATGAAGAAACGTGCTGCTCTCTGGATATCGGTTAATCCTCTGACGTTAATCTGATCTTTGCAATCAAAGAATTGTTCGCGAGATATAAAAAGCCAATCAAGCTCTTTCTGCAGCTCCTCACCATGATACTTTACACAACGGTATAGGTTAATCAAATCACCGTTTACATCATTGAACACTTCCAGCGCTGCATGTTTTTCTTTTGCGAGCAGGATCCACCCGGCACCTCCGAATACCTCGATAAATCTATCGTACTCTTCAGCACCAGGGAACTGTTCAAGTATTTTGCTTCTTAGCAGCTTTTTGCCGCCAATCCATGAAATAAAACTATTGATAATATCACCTTCCATGATTTTTTTGGGTATTATTTTAGGTGATAAAAAACCGCCTCAGCAATAATGCTAAAGCGGTTCAGATACGACCCCGGGCTTTTATACCTGAAGATCGTCAGGAGGTCACATCTCTGCAACCTTTCCATTTTAAATTATATAATGGCAGTTTGGGAAATGGGGGAATCACGGGAATTATTGATATATTTTTTAAACTTTTTTGCATATGTAGTCCTATCACCATCCAGCTCAGCAGCTATATCAACCCATTTCATTTTTTCATATACTCTCATTTCGTATATTGCCTGTAGTTCCGGATCAGTTATCGATGAAATAAATGTTTCTATATCTTCTATTCTACTCCGATCTACTACAATACATTTCTCCACTTCTTGAATTTGCTTCCTGCACCTATCTGACTCTTTCGGATCATACATCTGCACATGGAAGTTAGTTTCTATATACGGAAAGTATTTTGAAGACCCCTTTACTTTGCCATCTACGACCTGGATATCCCTTAACCTAATTTCTTCTATTTTCTTTCTGTTCCGGACAACTCTAGTTATTAATGCCCTATACTGATTTAATTCTGATTCAGTCAAACTATCACTCCTTCTTTTCACAATAAAAAACTACCAACTAAATATTGATAGTTGGTAGTTAAATAAAGCCGTATGCCTAATGATAGAATCTACTTCTTAAAAAACGTGCTATTACGAGAAAGAATATCGATATTATTATTGGTATTAAAACTGACACTAAAATTGTATTATTTTGAAAAAAATATTTTAACCTCAAAAGTATGTCCTGATTATTGTTAACAAAGATTACAAGTATTGAAATCAGAAATGTTAAAATGGCAGATGTATAGCTAATAATTGATTTACGTCTATAACCAATATACCAAGGAGAAAATCTATTATATTTCATTGCTCCTTCAAGTATAATTTCCTCTTCTCTTTGTTTTTCATCTTTTTTTAATGGTTCTATATAATCCAAGATATGTATGGTATATTCATTTTTCTTTTCTTTAGATAAATATACGTTCCCTATAATCTCTAAAACCAACTCTTCACAGTATGTTACTATAGTGTACATATATCTTGTATCTATTTCATATTTCCTGGCAGTCGCAGATATCAGAGATCTAAAAATATCAATCTCTGGCAGCCCAAAGTCCGCTATATAAGGTTTCAACAGGTTTATCATATCAATATTGGCTTGTTTGATTTTATTTTCATAAATTTTATTATTTCTTCTTATAACTAAATATTCAGTAATAAAAAACACTATCAAACCGCTTATAATACCACCAATTATACCAACAACCCACGTATTTTTTAAAAATTGTATCATACTTCACCTCCTTGTACTAATTTAGTATATAGCAGAAACTCTCAACTATCAATATTTAATTGTCAATGTTCGTCATATTTTCCTATTTACTCCTTATTGATAAATGCAAACATTTGTTCTATAATATTCTTGAGGTGAGCACTATGGTTTTTCAAAATACAAAGTTGAAACCTGTTATCCGGCATCCGCAAGGACATCCTGTAGCAGTTGTTGCAGCGTTTAACACTGTGGGCGATTTCGTACCAAGATACTTCCGCATAGAAGACGATAATTCGGAACTTTTTAAATACCAAATATCATCAATCAAGGCTGTTAAGGATAGGCACCTGGTTAAAACCTTTTACTGCACATGTGATGTAAATGACCAGCGTAATGACGTAGTGCTCATTTGTGATATCACTAAGCATCAATGGGTATTAGGCTGATTCTAATATTCTCTTGCCTGCCCTAGAATGAGATACTGTTTGTTTAATTTGTTCTGATCACTTATATTAATATTTTACATTCATCTCATCGTGATAAATATAATCATTAAATTATTAAATCCTATTGACATCCAAATTTTGTAAATGTATAATATTATTGAGAACGAAATTAAACTGGAGATAATTAATTTTGAAAAACAATTTTATACTCTATTCATCTCCAGTATTTAAAGGAGATGCCGGTCTTTATGCTTACATCGATAGTCATTTGCATCCTTTTACTCGTTCTACTAACGTTTGTAACTATCATTTTTATTACGGTTTTAAAGTCAAAAAGCGATAAGAACATTAAATTTAAGTTCTACATAAAATTCTCAGTATTTACAACCAATGTTGAAATTAACAGTAGTACATCAAAGAAACAATCTAAGCAGACTCCTTTGTGAGTCTGTTTTTATTTATCAATAAAATACTATTACCCTATTTCAACAGACTCAACAGAGGGTGGTCTTTATTAAAGAGACTTTCACTCTTTCCATTATTACACCTTATACGATGTAAAATTAATTATAATAATTGAAATTTTTCCTTGTTATTGTTATAATAATCCAAATGAATTTATGGAGATAAGCAAATGAAAAAAATTATTATTAATCAAATACCAAAATTAAGAAATATATTTCTCGACAATAACAAGTTGGCCATTTTTAGTTTAAGTTTTTTTACTCTATCAATTTTTCTGTTTGTTTTAGCAATATTAACTGAATCTAATGAACTGCAAACCCAACGAATTTTCATAAGTGAATTTATCTTCGCTGCAGGTTTTTACATGATTCCAATATCTACAATGCAGAGAAAAGACAAAATATTAAGCGAAATTATTAAAACCTCTTTCTATATAATTTTTGCTATAGTAGACTGTGCTTATTGGATTTATAGTATCTCATACCCTATCGCGAATTTGTTCTTCGATATCTTATCCTCGGTCATTTTTATATTTATCACATACCAATTGTTATACAGATTGTTTTTAATAACCAAGATTTTAATCAACTTTATAAACAAATTAACAACCAAAATATTTCCTAATTCAAAAGCCAAACCTAATGGTTTCAAATATATTTTGGAACGTCTTACTGCTGTTTTAATTTCTATAAGCGGAGCATTAGTCACTGTATTAACAATTGCAACGACTGTCAAAGCTCTGATTGAAATATTTGTAAAATAAAATTTTGCAGATATTTATTGATGCCTAGAGGCTATTCGCGCCAGGCTTAGTTAGTTAAGTCGCTTTTATACTTTCTATTCTCGCTTTTAAGGCATTTAATAAATCATCCTGTGTCACTCTTTTATTCTCGAGTGCCTTAACCACATCCTCATCCATAGTACCTGACACAACCAAATGGTGAATAATAACGGCTTCGGTTTGCCCCTGCCTGTAAAGCCTGGCATTCGCTTGTTGGTAAAGCTCTAATGACCAATTAAGACCAAACCAAACAATGACATTACCGCCTGCCTGAAGGTTAAGCCCATAAGCTGCACTTGCTGGATGCGCGAGAAGAACATCAATCTGTTTATTATTCCAATCTTCTATGCTTTTTGGGTTTTTAAGCTCTGAGACTCGAAGCGCTGTCTTAGCCAATGCTTTCTGTAATCTAATCAAATCATGTTGAAAATTATAGAATACAAGAATATGCTTTCCTTGTGCTGCTTCTAAAATTTCCATAAATGCTTCAATTTTATTATCATGAATCTCTACCACATTGCGATTCTCATCATATATTGCCCCATTACAAAGCTGCAGTAATTTGTTTGACAATACCGCAGCGGTACCTGCATCAATGGTTGTATCATCGATTTCTAATAGCATTTCTTTCTGCAGCTCGTAATATCTTTCCTGGGCTTTACTATCAAGCTTTATGTACCTTACGTTGTCAATACGCTCCGGTAAGGTCAGATAATCTTTAGCGGATAAACTAATACAGATATCTTTTAATTTGTCGTTAATAATCTCCTCAGCCCCTATCTTTGGCATGTAGTTGAACACTCTTTCCCTATTTCTTTTGTCCGGGTCAAAATATCGGACTCTATATGCCGTGATTGTGGATTCCAGCCTTACACCCGAGTCTAACAAGAATACCTGCGCCCATAAATCCATCAACCCATTAGGAGCCGGTGTACCAGTAAGACCGATCATGCGCTTAATGTGCGGGCGAACCAGGCACAGCTTCTTAAATCTCTTAGCCGAAGGGTTTTTAAAACTAGAAAGTTCGTCTATTATAACCGTGTCAAAAGGCCAGCTATTCCGGTAATAATCTACCAACCATTGAACGTTATCGCGACTCAAAACGTATATATCACCCGGTGTATTAAGTGCTTTTATCCTTTTAACTTGCGAGCCAAGAACTGAAATCACTCTCAATAACTTTAAATGCTCCCACTTAACGGCTTCCCTTGTCCAAGTATCTTCTGCAACTTTCTTTGGAGCTATTACAAGAACCTTACGTACCTGGAAACGATTATATCTTAAATCATTCATAGCCGTAAGAGTAATAACCGTTTTACCCAAACCCATGTCTAGGAAAAGTCCTAAATTGTCTTCCGCTATCAATCGGTTAACACAGTATCTTTGATAGTCATGAGGGACGAATTTCAAATTATTTCACCTTCCTTTGAGAATGGATCATTGGCTGCTTATACTGCAAGATATCTGTTATAATGCTTTCGATATCTGCCAGATTATCTAGTATGCATACAAAGCATCCTAGCCTCCGCAACCGTTCTATTTGCCTAGTTTGCAACTTGGTGGGTTTTTTACCCTTCTGCTTTAATTCTACAAACCCGACTTGTCCACCCGGGAGAATAACAAGTCTGTCTGGCACCCCATCGTTGCCAGGAGATGTAAATTTATAAGCGATTCCGCCTGCGGATTTAACCCTTTCCTTAAATTTCAATTCCAATTCCTTTTCCAGCAATTTTAGCCCTCCATTATTGGTCAGTGTAACAATGTAACGCTAATTCCCTATAATACTATATATATATATACGCGTACAGGGGTGTCAGGGGTACGTATACCTTTATTACCCTTATTATTATATTTTTATATATATAAATGTTACAATGTTACAAATAGCAGTTTTATTAGCAAATTCAAGGCTTTGAGGTGTAACATTTGATTGTTACACTCTGTTACAATGTTACAATGGAATGTTACAAAATCCATGAATGTTACATCGGATTGTTACATTTTTCAAAACCCCTTTGAACCCCATACCCTGGTCCGAATCGGATAGTTTTCTCTGATCTTTTCCACCCATCAAGTGAGGAAAGAATACCATTAATCTCCGCAGCATCTGACTTACGCATCATATTGATGTGTCCTTTAAAACACTCACACCATACCTCCACCGCACATACCTTATCTCTCTCCATTAAAGTATTTTTATCCAACTGATCAAGCATCTGCCAGTTGAACATCATACGATCTGCAGAAGACTTCTTATACCAATCAGAAGGGATTTTCCTTTCTATGAACTCCCTGATAAGCCCTTCTTTGGGATTACTCTCTTTATGATCCTCCTGCTGTTTCATAGCCTCATCTGCCACAGCCCCCTCTAGGTAAAGTTTTTCTCCTATCCGGTATCGCATATAAGCTTCTGCCCATATCTGATCCACTTCATCAGGTAATTGTTTAAATATATTTTTTGATGCCAACTGCTTACCCAAATCTACTGGCCAAAACCTTCTATTTCCAGTTCTATCTTTTAGGAATTCTTTATCATTGGTTGTCCCTACAATAATACAGCATCGTGGAAATTCTCCTGTACGCCGTCCGTATGGAGCTCTATAGACATCTGTTTTCTTACTAAGAAACTGTTTCACTGCATTCATCTCTGATTTATTAAACCCTGTCAACTCTCCAGCTTCAATAATCCAATATCCTTGTATTAATTCAGATGCATCTTTCCCTTCAAATGTTGCTAAACTATCAGAATACCAGTCTTTACCCAATATACTAAAGAAAGTACTTTTTCCAACTCCCTGTGGCCCCGAAAGAATCAACATATTATCAAACTTTACACCGGGTGTCATTACTCTTGCTACGGCTGCAGTTAACGTCTTACGCATTACCATTCTTATGTACTCGTTATCCTCGGCACCAAAGTAGTCGATTAGAAGCGTATCAAGTCTTGGGATACCGTCCCACTTTAAGGCTGTAATATATTCCTTCAGCTTATGCCTTTTTCTAGCTGTAGCGTAGACAGCTACTGCATCATAAATACGCTCTTTTCCAGTAATACTGTACACCTTTTCAATATAATGCCTTAGACCTGCATCATCTTCATCTTTCCAAGGTCTTTGCTTATAACCTATTTCAACAGCATTTTCCCAAGGCATTGGAGCAACAATTAAAGCTCGATTACCAAATTCATCATGAAAAAAACGATCTTTTAATTGTGGATCATTATCCAGAATGATTAGTACATTATCTATAGTCTTATTCGGAAGCCCTGTTTGAGAACTGCATTTTAACCGTCCTAGCCAGTCCATATCTGGGTTTTCCTTCAGAGTGGTACTTAGTATAAAGTTTGAACCTGTAAACTCTTCTTGAGCTCTCTCATAGCGTTCAATGTTAACAATCTTTGATACTTCTTGATTATTCATTGCAAACTCACACATAGCCTTAAAACTCTGTAAATTAGTCACAGGGGTATCTGGTTTTGCTTCGTCATCTTTGTCTTGGAATAGATGTAATCTTACTAAATCGAAAGCGTTACAAAGCTTTCCACCGGCGGGATCCGTGGCATGATGGCTAAATAGGAAATTCTCATTTTCATATAGAACAGCGCCGCCTATCGTTGATCCTTCTACTAATGTATATCTATTATCGCCACACGGCTCATATATATCGCTAAGGAATTTATCAATTGCTGCAGGTATATCGTAGATCTTACAGAAAGCACCTACTACTCCCTGTTTTTCGAGTGGATTCCCTTGTTTCTTGGCTGATCGTTCCCTAATCTTAGTAGCTCCAGGTACTTCTGGCCAATCCTTTACATTGCGCCAGTCATTGTATAGACCAAGCATTCCGACTTTACTTAGGAAAGGCTTATCTCCATACAGAAAAACAAATTCGCCATCACAACTAATACTTGGCCAATACATCAATCTGACCGGTTCAAAGGTTGTCGGGTCGAAAATACATATATTAAGGAAACTTGCTATTTTACGAGCAATGGGCTCATATTCATCCGGTGAACATGGTATATCAAGAGGTAGGATAATTCGAAGTCTTGGTGCAGCACTTTCGTGCTTTCTAGTGGAATAGATAGCGTATCCACATCCTAAAGCATCGACAGCGTTAATTACTGCCTGAGTACCACCGGGAGGAATATTATCAGCATCCAAGGTAATAAGATGGCGATTTAGGGAATAACCATTTCGCCTTATGCTGTCTTTTAATTCACCCCCTACAAATCCGCCAACATCCTTTAAATCATCCTGTTTAGACTTAGTTAACGCTTTATATTCTGCAAATGTCTCAGACATTCTGACTGGAGAAGAGAGTTTCTGTACCATTGCAGACCAAAGGAGCTCTTGTGTATTCCACTTTGCAGACTTTCTGCTATTGGCTACTGCTATTCTTATAAGTTTGTCACACTGCATGGTTTCTACTCCTTTTTATAATAATTTCCCGTGAATCCATCAGCATTTAGTGGTAACCCGTTCGCCCATGGAGCCGATCTACACATTATGCTTACGGCTTCTTCTAGGCTCTGTGACCCGTTAACTGCTATTTCAGTTATTACTTCATCGTGTATATGAAAATTGATTTTATAGCCGGCAGAATGAAGATTTATAATTGCATATGCCAAACAGTCTCTCGCAACAGCCTGTACAATATTCTCTACCAATTTACCACCATATGTTTGTATCAATTCCCACTTCTTACTAGTCTGATTTTGCCCCATAAACCACAAGGATTCAAATCCTCTATCGTTGGGGATAAGTCTTGGTTCATTGTAAAACAACCGTCTACCGGAAGGTAGGATTATCATGAGCCGAGTTTCATCCCTTGTAAAAGTGATTCCATATGGCAAGGACGATACAACGCCATATTTCACGCATTCTACCGCTCTTTGTTCAACTCCATACCAGAAGTCGACTATACGTCTGTTAGAGCTTCTCCAACGATGTACAATATCAGGAAGATCTTCCTCGCGCAAACCCATTCGTAAAGCTCCCATTTGGATTAGTGCCCCAGATGATCCTTGGTAACCAAGCGCCAGCTCAGCGACTTTTCCTTTCTGCCTTAACTCATATTCCGGATTCCCTTTTTTGATTAACTCAATTGGTACTCCAAACATAGCAGCCGCTGAAGCTTCATATATTTTTCCATGAGTTCTAAAAACATCTAGTCTCCACTCTTCCCCTGAAAGCCAGGCAATCACTCGAGCTTCAATGGCGCTAAAATCTGCTACTGCAAACTCGTGTCCTTCTGCTGGTATAAAAGCTGTTCGAATTAATTGAGAGAGGGTATCCGGAACATTTCCATATATTAATTTAAGCGCCGATATATTTTGCTTCTTAACAAGTTCTCTTGCAGTATTTAAAGATTCAAGATAATTTCTAGGAAGGTTTTGAACCTGTACTAAACGTCCTGCCCATCTCCCAGTTCTATTGGCACCATAAAACTGTAATAATCCTCTTACTCGATTATCTGCACATACAGCTGCTAACATAGCATTATACTTTTTAACACTAGCCTTCGCCATTTCCTGCCTGATTTGTAGGAGTGTTTGAACTTCTTCACTCCCTGTTTTATTAGATAGAAACTCTGAAACAGTTTGCTTAGTTAATCCCTCCAACTCTATATCAGCCTGTTGCTCAATCCAAGCTTTAAGCTGTGACACACTATTAGGGTTTTCTAAACCAGAAATATCCTTTGCTTTGTCTGTTAGTTCACTGGTCATCTGTTCATTAATGGCAAGTGCTCCGTTTACCATATCCATGTCCAGAGTCACTCCATAAATGTTAATTCGCTGATCGACTTGCCACAACTTCCATTCTTGTTCCGGTACCGGATAAGATGATAACGCTCTGTTGATTTCCATTTCTGTGACAACGTCCTGTTTACAATACTCTATAAATAGCTTCCATTTAGCCGGTTCATGCTTTGGCAAGTTTCTTTTTCGACCACCGTTCCGCTTTGTAGGGGCGCATGGTACACAAAAATACTTAATCAATGCTTTTCCTTCAGCCATCTTTCGTTTATCCGAAGAAAACCGTAAAGCTTTTCCGGCTGAATCTAGGCTCCCTGGATAACCGCAGTATAACGAATGAACCATGGTACAGTGCCATTGTTCTAAATATGTAACAAAGTATTTGCTTAAACAATAATATTCAAAGGCAGCATTAAAAGCTGTCTTTACTACTTCAGTTCTCTGAAGATCCGTAACTACAGAGAATGGAATTTTCTCTCCCGCTGTAAGATCGATAATCTGTACCGAACCTCCGTCATACGAATACGCAAATAATAGTATTTCAAAATCCGGAGACTGCACATATTTGTACAGTCCGGACTTCTTAATATCAACACTGCTAAAGGTTTCTATATCAATTGAAAGGGTTATCAAATTCCCATCACTCCTCCGGTCATTGGAAGCCCCGTAATAGGGTTAATCTGTTGCTGTTGAGTCGTAGGTGGATATGTTTGAGTCGTTTGATAAGCATTTGGAGCTTGCTGTTGTTGGAACTGCTGTGTTGATGCATAGCCATATTGATTTGCATTATTAGGGGCTTGTTGTCCCTGTGTAACTTGATTCGTAATCGCAGGATTCTGAAACTGTGCCTGCGGATATTGTTGCTGGGGCATTTGATATGACTGAGGCTTGAACTGTGACATCTGATTAGGATTATAAGAATTCACGCCCCCAAAATCATCTGCAGCGGTAGTTCTTCCTGTTAGTGGATCTCCATCCGCTAACTTTTGAATATTTCCTAGTCCACAACCAACACCCTTGTTACCATTTTTGTTATATGCAAAGAAGCGAATAGATGCTCTTCCGTAACATCCACTATAAATCTCGGCTTGATTAATAATTGGTTGCACATTCACATCTACAATAGATGGTTGCTGTAATGAGGAAGCTGTCATGACAAAATGACCTTTGCACTCTTCACCAAAAGGTTCCCCTGAAGCTGGTCTTACCCCGTCTCCATCATAGAGTGGTAAATTCAATCTTGGAGGTCTCGTTCCTCCAAAAGTTGATGCTATTCCTTCTTGAACGGCAAATTCCATAGCCTGCTGAATAGCCTGCAATGTTGTAACATCCGATTTAGGGATTAGCAGTGTCACAGAATACTTTGGTTCTCCTCCTTCTTGAGGAGCTCTTGGAGTGAACACATTCATAAAACTAAATCTAACTTTACCAGTAGTTACTGTACTCATATTTAATTATCCTCCTTATAAGCGTTGTTTCCGCCAAAATCTTCAGCGGCAGTAGAATTAAGCACCATTTGTTCTCTTTTGTCTCCATGCAATGCAAGGGTAGGTGCGCCTTGAGGCTTCACAATGAAGTCTCCAAGAATAGTCTTAAAATCATCCTTACCAATTATTTTTTCAACTTCAGTTAAAGGCAGCGGCTTATTCTCATAAAGTATTGATTTGTCATAGCCTGCAGCCTGTAGTGCTTCGAAGGCTTTATCAACATCTGAAAAGGCTCGATTGCTTCTTCCCTCGACAATCTTCCAACCGGGGATCTCGTTCCCCTTAACTAACTGATTGAGTGCATATCCCTCCAGTTTTTTTACCCATTTTGCTAGAAACTGAGCTTTTTCCAAGATACTCCCTACATCTTCATTTGTAAGTAACGGAGGTACTTTTCCTTCATATTCACTTAATAAAATATTGGTTTTAGCTCTATGCTTACAAGTTGCAGCTGCTTTACAAAAACATTCATCACACCAAGATCCTTGATTAAATTCTCCCTTACCGTCAAATGCAAGCAGTGCTGCAGGCATTATTTTTTCTTCCGCCCACTCCTGTAGTTGAGAAACCGTCGTTTCCCACGATGAAAAGTTATCAAGTCTCGGCTGAATTATATGTAAGATTACCTTTTCAATCGGATAAAACATCCGATAAGCTGTGATAACGCCTAATGCATATAATGATAGTTGTGGATTTTCTTCGCTATAAACAGGAACTCCTTTTCCATATTTTAAATCCATCACATGACATTCATTTTTTGATAGTATTACACAATCTGCGGTACCGAACCCCTCTGGTGCTATGGAAGAGTAATCCACTTTCTTTTCAATTGCAATATAAGGAGCAGATGAATAAGAATATGCTATCTTTGAAACATAGTCTGCATAAGAATCTGTGTATCGTTCCATTTCATCCTGATATAGCGGATCTTTTTTCAACTTATTAAGACGTGTCTTATATGTCCTTTCTGTCATTGCCATTTCAACAAAGAGCTTCCTAAGTTTCAATTCTCCAATTGCATGCGCTAATGTCCCTTCACTTGCTTCTGTAGATGACTTGTCCGGAAATACCTCCTCCAATCTTGCAGACGGAGGGCAATGAATCCACTTCTTAGCGGAGGAAGCAGCTAAGAGTGCATGTGCTCTTTCTCCACTCATTAAATACTTGCACCTGCCCCCCTAAGCATCGTAGCTAAAGCTGCATACTGCTCTTTTGGAACTTGCATTAAGGTTTCTGCGCCAAATTGTGCTAAGGCTCCCATAACAGCATCAAGTTTGCCTGCGTCATGTAAAGCTGTCATAGCAACTGCCAGTTGATCTTGCGTATAAGATTGGGTTACATGGCTAGTTGGAACCTGTTGAACAGGTGCCTGAGTACTAAATGATTGTTGCGGTGTGTAGGTCTGAGCGGTAGCAAAGTTAGTAGTATTAGCAGGTGTAGCCATTTGATTTGGTGCCTGATAGGATGGTGTCTGTGTAGTTGGTTGCTGAACAGGTGCCTGATATGTAGGTACCCCCTGCACAGGAATTTGTTGCATAGGTTGTGACTGCTGTGTACCTTTTCCACTATAAGCTGACGCCAAGTTATTCAATGCATTCACTAGAGTTTCCATTCCCGATATTTTGATCACAATTTCCATTTAATAAGTCCTCCATTTTCGTTAATTGATTTTTATTATCTTTTATGCAATCGCAGTTCTCTCCTGGATCAAGAGTTGCGCTACAATTAGGGCAAATACGATAATAGGCCATAATTAGCCCTCCAAAATTTTTATGGCTAATGTCGAAGCAACCTCACCTGCGCATGTATTACACATGAGGTGCCCTTTAACCTCAATAATGTGTTCAGTACACCCGCACCATTCACATCCTTCTTTTCGGATACAAATTTCTTCACCTTCCACGTAGATATCAACCTTCTGCCTCTCCTCATATCCCATGGATCTTCTGCATTCAACTGGGAGGGTGAGTCTGCCTAGCTCATCAAGTTCCCTGGCAATCCCTCGAAATTTATCATCAGCTTTGCTTAGTCGAATTACTCCATTGTCAACCCACATCCCAAGTGGATCCTTATCCGTGATTTCAAAAGACTTTCTTATTTCCTTTGGGATAGTGATTCTCCCAAGCTCATCAATCTTTCTAACCATTCCTTTTGCCATAAATATTGACCTCCTTCATATTTGGTGATACAATCACCGTAGATTAATTTTTTTTGGACTCACTTAGAATTCGCGGTTCTGGTGAGTCTTTTTTCTGAGATAATCTCCCCTATTTTAGCTTCAATACGTTCAAAATCTTCCATTGTGATACTTATGTAATCAAGTAGTTCCTGATCAGCCAAAAGCTCGTAAATCCCATGAGCCCTACACAACTGCTTCTCTGCTTCCCTAATTGAAGCAAATGAGCTCCTATTTGTGATACGAGTAGCCGCTCGCAACAAACTATAAAGTTTTAAACTTTGCGCCTGTATTACAGACTTTTTTACTGTTAATGTAATATGTACTTGCACATTGTCACCCCGCTTTCCAATCATTTTCGAATCCTGTGACCTGACCATCCTGCAGGATTACGCCGTTATCTTTCTTTTCCCAGCTCTCAATGCAATCCTCAATAGTAATGATTTCCTTCTCATAATTCACATATTTTACCTTCCTTCTTGTAGAATATTGTTATTTTTGGTATAATTTCCTTATCAGTTAACAAACTGAAATACATACGAAAGGAGAATTATTATGCCAAATCAATGGGTCTCTCCCCGTGATGATCAATGGGGCGTTCACGGTGAAGGCAATAGTCGAGATACAAAGATTTTTGATAAAAAGCAAGATGCGGTTGATTACGCTCGTAACATTGCCAGAAACCAAGAATCTGAGCTGATTATCCAAGGCAGAGATGGTAAAATCCAATCTAAAGATAGTCATGGACATGATCCATTTCCTCCAAAAGGCTAATCGTATTTAGGTGTTAGCCTTACCCTGTAGCCATCAGCAACTTCTACGTTTCCACTAGAAATTGTTGCTATGGTTACAGGGTTGTCCATATCGGTTTCAATTACCAGCTTAGTAAATTGTCCTGATAGAATTATTGTTTCTTCATTCATATGCTTGTCCTCCTTTCTTACATGATAACCGTCTTTTCAGCATCACTCATTTTGATTACAGTACATAGCCTTCTAAGTTCTTTAAGGGTAAATGTTTCTGGACGTTTCTTTTTATTCTGAAAAGTACGCTTAGTGCATCTAAGTTGTACTGCAATCTGTTCATCACTAAGGTTATATAGCGCCATATTTTTTGCTATGTAGGCTCTTGTGAGCCTGTCTTTCTTCTGCTCCTCCGACTCTTTTAACTTTGGCAAGATTATCACCTCCTCTCCTGTTTTATGTAACACTTACGTTCCGCGTAAGTTTAACATAAAAAAAATTCTTCCAGCCTTTTCTGGTGGTATTTGTAACGCAGATACTAATCTGTCCATAACATCTGCAGATGGTTGAATGTTTCCATTTAGAACCTGGGAAAGCGTATTTCTGTTTATCCCACATTTTTCTGACAGCGCAACAATAGTCTCAATTTCATTTTCGACCATCATTTTTTTTAAAGCCATTGTATCTGTCTTGTAAATGCTAGCCAATGCTTTAACATCTCCTTTCTTACGTATTGCGTAAGTACATATTAGCATTGCATTTAATAGTTGTCAATACATACTGCGTAAGTTGTTTTATGTTTTGCAAATAAATTATTGCATTTTGCGTAAGTTAATGCTATTCTTTTTACAGGAAAGGTGGTACATATTATGTCAGTGTTAAACGAACGTATAAAAGAAAGAAGGCTTTCACTCGGATTAACATTACTTGAAGTGGCAGAATATCTTGGGGTTAAAGAGGCGACAGCTCAACGGTATGAAAGTGGAGATATAAAAAACATAAAGCATGAAACCATCACAAGTTTAGCTGATTTGCTTAAATGTTCTCCTGCATATTTAATGGGATGGGATAATCAAATTAAAGAAAATTATTCAATGACTGATATTGAGCAGACACATATACATAAATATCGATCAATCGATAATAAAGGACGACATACTGTAGATACTGTTTTAGACATGGAATATAATCGATGCAATAAACACCAAGATCAAGGAAGTGTATCTGAAAAGAAGAAGTATATCCCCACTGAGGAGGATATACGTTCATTAGTTGCCCGTAATGGGAAGAAGCTGACCCGTGAAGAAGCTATTGAATTTATTTCTACTATGTATTCTGAGGACGACGATGAATAGTTTATAGGAGTAATTTATGAATTATGATAATATTAATTTTACGATCTTAGAAGTTTATAAAAAGTTCAACATTCATTCATTCCCACTTAATTGTTTTGAAATTCTTAAATTATGTGGTATGAAAGTTAAAAAGTACTCTGAACAGAATCCTCAGAAAAAGACGCAATGCCTATTATACAGTGATGATGCTTTTAAACTTAAAAACACTATTTATTATAACGATAATAAACCTGTTGGACGCACTAGATTTTCACTGGCTCATGAATTAGGACATATCATACTAGGACATTCTAATTCAAATTTAGAAATTCAAGAGAAAGAGGCAGATGTATTTGCCAGCCATATTCTTGCTCCAAGGATAGCAATACACTATTCAAGATGTAAAAATCAAAATGATGTAGCAAAGATATTTTATATGTCACAAGAGGCTGCACAATATGCTTTTGATGATTACCGTCGGTGGCACCGTAGAACCGTAATACATAAAATGAAAGAATTGGACAAGGCTATGTATGATCATTTTTATAACAATGATGCCGAATGCTTTGTTTATAAAATTCATCTTTGTGCTTATTGCGGAACTGAAATATATAATTCAGACAGTCACGTATGTCCTTTGTGCAGTGCCCCTAACAATAAGTCTATATGTAATAGTGACCCAGGACTAGATTTTATGATGGCTGAAAGCCAGTGGCTATATGGAGGATTATAAGATAAAAATGAAGGGATGATACATATGAAAAGCAAAAGAATTTTTGTTGCAGCATTACTCATGATAATGATGCTTGCACTCATGGCATGTAGTGCTGATGATAGCACTAAAGAACCAAGATTAACTCCGACTCAAACTATAACTAATGACTCCTCTCCCACTCCAATCTTAACAATAAAACCAACCCAAAAACCTGAAAATAACTCAGAGACGGACCCAGCTAATACAGCAAAAAACGGCTATTATAAATATGATGGTAAATCATATAAAATAATCAAAGTTGACGGGGGCGATATGTCTGGTGATAGACAATCAAATGTAGCTGTCGATGTGGGTTATGGTGATAGGGTTTATTGGGCTTTAACAAATAAATATGGTCAGCTTGTTTATGTAATTGCCGATAAAATAACCCTGCAAAACGCTGAAAAAGAAGCAGTTTTATCTAGCGGAAGATATTATAAAGATGAAGCAAAAGTACCTGGAACTGAAGAAGCAGATCTTGATCAGGGACACGTAATTGCCGACTCTTTGGGTGGTGTATCAAACGCTTATAATATTACTCCGCAAAACAGCGTACTCAACAGGCATGGCGACCAGGCTTATATGGAAAAGGTTATTCGTGATGCAGAAGGATGCGTAAACTTCATTGCAACTATTACATATCCAAATACAAAAACTCAAATACCTTCTAAATATAAATACCAATATATACTTAAAGGCGAAAAAATTATTGACGAATTTGAAAACGTCAATCCTGATGAAGTAAATAATACACCTACTCCAAAATCCGAGACCCCTACAGCAACACCAAAACCCATTAAAAATTCTCCACCTAAAAACAATACAAACGAAAGTGCTAAACTTTCGAAAGTGGATAAAAACGGTAATGGTAAGGTTACAATTGCAGAAGCAAAAGCTGCTGGATATTCGATGCCTATTTATGCAGATCATTGGCTATATAAATATATGGATGATAGAGATGGCGATGGTATGGTTGGCGAATAGCCATAAATAAAAACCGCCCCTGCGGCAAACAGAGACGGTTTTCCATAGATACTATTCGGCACAGAGCAAAATAATATCGCTTAATCAAGCTTATTATATCATTTATGCTCCAGCGTCGCAATAGGCGTATTTTTTATACCCAAAATCAAGGAGGATAAGATAATGGCAAAAGCAAAAAAATTACCTAGTGGAAACTGGAGGGCTCTTGTTTATAGCCATTCCGTCAATAAATTAGATAGCAACGGGAATGTTATTTATGATAAAGATGGCAAGCCCAAGAAACAGCGCATATATGAATCATTCACGAGCGATGATCCAACATCAAACGGAAGAAAAGAAGCCGAATATGCAGCTGCTGAGTTTGCTTTAAACAAAAAAAAGAAGAGCAAACCGCGCAACATGACTTTGTTGAAAGCCATAGATGAATACATTAAGAATTCCGATGCTGTGCTATCTCCAACCACCATCCAAGGTTACGAAACGATTAAAGGGAATAGTTACAAGGATTTGATGGACATACCTCTTTCGAACTTGACAACTGAACTGCTACAAAATGCCGTGAATAATGAAGCCAAGCGTCCTTCAAAAAAGAATAAAAAAAATCCAAAACCTCTCAGTCCGAAAACAGTTAAGAATACATATGGACTGATAACCGCAGTCATAAACAGGTACCATCCAGATCTTGATTGTTCTGTTAAATTGCCGGCACCAGTCGAGCATATAAAAGAACTTCCACCGCCAGAGATAATAATGTCTGTTGTAAAGGATACCGAAATCGAATTACCTGTCTTGCTTGCTATGTGGCTGTCATTTTCTATGAGCGAGGTTCGTGGTCTAAAAAGATCTTCCATAAATAATGGATTTATCACTATCAATGAAGTTGTAGTTGATGTCAACCGTAAGGCAGTACGTAAACAACAGGCAAAAGTACATACACGTATCAGGAGACACCAGATACCAAAGTACATACAGAACTTGATCGACCGAACAGATCCCGATACAGAAGAGCTTGTCACTCTGAGTGGGAACGCTATATATAAGAGGTTTACAAGGTTGCTAAAGAAAAATAATATATCCCATATGTCCTTTCATGATTTAAGGCATTTGAACGCATCCGTAATGGCTTTGCTTCGAGTTCCAGACAAATATGCAATGGAACGTGGTGGATGGAAAACTGATAAGGTGATGAAAAAGGTATACACACATACCTTCTCTGCAGAACGTGAAAAAGTAGATACTGTAATAGATAATTACTTTGAAACAGTAATCGGAATTAAGGAAAATGACATTGATTTAAAGAAGTACAAGGCTTGGTTATTGCTCTATGATAAACCTGATAATAACGAATCCAAGAAAGTATTTAAGGCATTTATGCAACACGAAATGCAACACAAAGAAAAAAGACCCTTGAAAAATCAAGAGTCTTAGAGTCGAGGCGACGGGATTCGAACCCACGGCCTCTGCGTCCCGAACGCAGCGCTCTACCAAACTGAGCCACGCCTCGATTATAACAAATATTTTCATTGCAATGTCGTTCGTTTCACAAACACTGCAATAGATATTATCTAATAAAAGTGGCAAAATGTCAACCACAAATTTTCTTATTTTTTAAAAAATATTCTCGATTTTTAGAAAACAATTTACAATAACAAAAATTTAATTTGAAACCCTATCAACCGTCTACAAACAGCTGATAGGGTTTTCTATTTCTATATATCCAATTGCCTAATAGCAGTATTCCTTCTGAAAATCATACATACAAAGATACCCGCGAAAGCAAGAATCAGGAAAAGCATTGCGGCTCCCGTACCCTTTCCGCTCCCGAATAAAAATGTTAATATACTTTGTGATGTCTGCAATTTCATAATAGGCTCAAATACTTTATCTACTAAAATTCCTCCCAGAAAGTATCCAATGGGAATCGTAAAAAACTGCAACGTATTTCTGGCAGAATAAACGCGTCCCTGCATTTCGATGGGAATATGGTTCCTTAAAAGCACATCCAAGTTAGCTCCCATAATGGGTATTACGATCCACCCAAGGACTGCACCAATACACCATATTGGAACGGAACGACCAAATGCTAAAAAGAAATTTTCCGTACTCATCGAAAATAATAAGGTGTTGCAAATCACCCGCACTCTGCTTTTGGGTGCCGGAAGTAAGGAAACAATTAAACTTCCTACAATGGTTGCCACTCCCTCTGCCATGGTTACGAGCCCAAGTGCCACTTCACTTCCACCATTTCTTGATAAGATCATTGCCGGCAGTGCAGCATTATAGGCAGATGCGATTAAATTAATCCCGGAAAGAAATAAAATTAAATTTAAAATCCCCCGGTTTTGCCCCAAATAGCTAAGTCCCGCTTTCGCAGCTTTTAACAAGCTCTCCTTGACTTCCTTCTCTTTCTTTATTTCTGGTATTTTAACAAAGAATGCAAGTGCTACAAACGCCACCGCAAAACTGAGTAGGTCAAATATAATCACTGTTTGCACACTAAATACCGAAAGAAATGCGGTTGCCAAAACAGGGGTCATTACATTAACAAGAGAATTGGAAAAGGATTTCATACCACTTACTCTTTGATAATACTTTTTTGGAGTTAACAGGCTTATGGATACATCCCCAGCCGGTTGTTGCACGGTATTCATTAATCCGTTCAATGCATTTAGTGCGTAAAGATGCCACACTTCCAATTTGCCCGTTAGCAATAGAATCAAAACCATACAGGAACATCCTGCCGCGAAGCTGTCACAGACCAGAATGCTAATCTTTTTATTCCATCTATCACTTAATGCACCTGCAAAAACACTCATAACTACATAAGGTAAATAGGAACATACAGCGAGTAACGCAGTTTGTAACGAAGATCCATTTTGTTGGTACGACCATATTATCATTGCGAAATTCGTCATGGAACTTCCTAGGGACGAAAACGACTGTGTCAGCCATAGGATTAGAAAATCATGTAACTCTTTTATAAATGTTTTTATTGAATTCATTTTGACTTTGCTCCTTCAAATTTAAAATATTCTTTGAAATGCAAAGTCCCTCGGACATTATACTATCTCCATGCGGTTATGCCCTATTAGACCTTGCATGGAGCAAATGCAGTGCAGCGAACCATATAATCTCCTTCCTTTTTAAAAAGCCGTTATAAAATGAGCGTGTCAAACGCTTAAGTAGACAAGGATTTAATCAAAACTCTGGCTAATTATCTATTTCATAAAATCAATACATTCTTTTTCAAAAGTATAGCACTGATGAAAGAAATTTGCCACCTTTTTATTCCATTATATTCGGCTCATCATCCAGCTCTTTACGAACATACAAAAACGCAGGGCAAGAGGTGCACTGGGCACTTCTTAATCCTGCGTTATACAATTTTATTTTCCTATTGTAGAACTATTATTACTCGTTGAAGGAGTTTTTCGCTAGCACTTCTCTCTCTCTAATACGCCACAATAATCCCGCCCTCATTAGCATACATGGTGCTCACACCAGCCATATCTACAATCAAGCAATCCTTAAAGGGTACTCTCTTTAATATTTCATTCTTAATATATTCCGCTCTCTCACGGCAATTGCAATGTGCAATACCAAGGATTTTCTCCTGGGGTCTTACGACGTCCTGCTCAATTGCCTTTGCCATCAACAACAATGCTTTTACAATTCCTCTTGCCTGATCCAATTTGCATATGGTTCCCTCGGGAGTGGCGGCCATTACGGGTTTTATATTAAGCGCATTTGCGATAAATGCCTGCAAGCCGCTTAATCGACCGTTCTTTCTGAGGGTTTCCAGCGTTTCGATTACAAACTTTAATTGCAATTCATCTCGGAACGTAGTGATTTTCTTAACGATTTCTTCAAATGTATGATTCGACTCAATTAATTCAATCAACTTCTTAGTGATGAGGGTTTGAGCCACTGATGCACCTCTTGAATCAATAATTTCAATATTTTTATCAGGGTGTTCTTCCAAATATATATTCTTTGCTACTTCCGCACTGTTATAGGAGCCGCTTAGCTGTGAAGATAAAGTAACAACGTATACATCACCCTCACAGTCAAAATGCTTCATATAATCTTCCGGGGAAGGGCATGCTGACTTAGGGCTTTTGGGGCTGGCTTTCACTCTGCTGATAAAGTCCTGCTGATTAAAAGTTTCATCATCTACGATTGGAACATCATCTACAATAAGAGTTAGGGGAACCAGCTTAATATTCGTATTCTCCTTCATTGATTGCGGTAAATCCGTGCAGCTGTCTCCGATAATTCTGTACGACATCTATTCATCCTCCTGTTTATAACAATGATAATTTGGCATGCGTAATTCCATAATTTCCCTTATGTTGTATTCAAAGTCATATCATCAAATCGGCATACTTTATCATATAGTTTTTATTACTATATAATAACATATTGACACTCCTTTTATCAAGAGCTTTCTTCATTTTATAATAATTTTACAATTACATTTTATCCGTTCCTCCCTTATTTATTACGTATTTTACGCAAAAAACCTGTTTATACGCAAACAGGAACACAGATTAGAAATCCGTGTTCCTGGGCATAGTCAATATAAATTTTAATAAAGAATTTAGTCAAATCATAACTCTTATTTTGCTAAAGCAAGCATAATCTCATTGCTTCTTTGGATAAACTTAGTCATTGCCTCTGGCTCTAACGGCTTATGTCCCAGTAAAGCAAGGTCATATAACTGCTCACAGAATAATGGAGTTTTCTCTGCTGCATCGTTGGTAAGGATGAACTGAACTAATTTATTATTAGCATTCAGTACCAGAGTCTCTCCGGCATCTAATCCACCCATATCCATGCCGCCCATGTTGTACATTTTCATCATTTCCTGCATTCTGCGGCTTTCCTCGGATAATGTGATTAAGGAAGATATATTTTCATTCTTGAACTTCTCCACCTTAACCTCAAGCTTCTCTCTACCAAGAACTTTACGGAATAATTTTGTCATTGCTTCCGTGTTATTCTTCAGCACCTTCTGGTCCTTCTTCTTTGTCTCTTCCTTAAAGCCATCGGTGATATCTGCATCAATACGCTGGAATTTGATGTTCTTTTCTTGGTACTCTAGCTGGGAGATAAATGGCTGATCAATGTTGTGAGTCAGGATGAACGCATCCACACCTGCTTCTTTAAACATATTGACATACTGGCTCTGCTGTTTCAGATCTGTTACATAATAAACAGTGGTCTTTTTCTCTTCCTCCACCTCGTGATCATGCTCATGGTCGTGGTCGTGATCACAATTTTCATCATGTACATGCTCCTGCTCTGCTTCCACAACCTCCTGATTATCCTCTACTGTTTCATCACTCTTATTTGCTTCTATATAATCAGCAAGTGTAATATATTTGCCTTCCAGATTCTTATAAATAATTGCATCCTTCATCTTCTCGCGGAATTTGTCATCCTTTAAGCAACCGAACTTAATGAATGGACTGATATCATCCCAGAATTTTTCATAAGACTCTCTCTCCACCTTGAACATACCGGAGAGTTTATCTGCAACCTTCTTGGAGATATAATCAGAAATCTTCTTAACAAAACCATCATTTTGCAATGCACTTCTGGATACGTTAAGAGGAAGATCAGGACAATCGATTACACCCTTTAACAGCATCAGGAATTCAGGAATAACTTCTTTGATGTTATCTGCAATAAACACCTGGTTATTATATAATTTAATCAAACCTTCCAGAGAATCATACTCTGTATTAATCTTAGGGAAATATAAGATACCCTTTAAGTTAAACGGATAATCCATATTCAGATGAATCCAGAATAAAGGCTCTTTATAATCCTGGAATACATCACGGTAAAAGCTCTTATATTCTTCTTCCGTACACTCATTGGGATGTTTTGCCCATAAAGGATGGGGATTGTTGATGGGCTGAGGACCTTTATTCTCAGCCTTCTCTGCTGCCTCTTCTACCACACCATCTTCATCCACGGCTGCATCAATTACTTCTTCCTTCTCTTCCTTCACCGGTTCATTTGCATTAACAAAGTAGATTTCTACTGGCATAAAGGAACAGTATTTTTTGATTACATCTTTCACACGATATTCATTGGAGAATTCGTAGCTGTCATCGTTAAGGTATAAAGTGATATCGGTACCACGTTCCGTCTTATCACTATCGCCCATCTCATATTCGGTTCCACCATCTGATTCCCAATGAACCGCCTTTGCATCCGGCTGCCAGGACAAGGTCTCAATTGCAACACGCTTAGCCACCATAAATGCGGAATAGAAGCCCAAGCCAAAGTGGCCGATAATCTGATCTTCATTGGTCTTGTCCTTGTATTGTTCCATGAACTTCTGTGCACCGGAGAAAGCAATCTGATTAATGTATTCTCTTACTTCGTCCGCTGTCATACCAATACCGTTATCGGAGAAGGTAATGCTCTTCTCTTCCGGATTGATGGTAACGGTCAGCTTATACTTATTATCTTCCGGGATATCTGCCTCTCCCATAATCTCAAGTTTCTTTAACTTTGTAATTGCATCGCTTCCGTTGGAGATAATCTCACGGATAAAGATGTCATGGTCTGAATATAACCATTTCTTAATAATTGGGAAAATATTCTCTGAATGAATTGATAAATTACCGCGTTCTGTACTCATCATGACACTCCTTTTTCTTTCTTTATTTTTTGGAATAACAGTGCGCTCTTTCTTCTCTTCGCAATCTGTACCACCCTTAGCTCCACTATCTAAGTGAAAGCATCTGTAAAATTCCTTCAAAAATATAATAATACTGCCCCTAATAAATGTCAAGAAAAAATTAGCACTCTTTAACCAAGAGTGCTAACAAAATTATTAATCTATTCTTGATTTAGGTGTTAAAAGGTCTTTCTACAGATTTCATTGGTAATTTGCATAAAGCGAAAGAATGAATGCGCCTATGAAAATGTATTAGATGTTCTTTTATCTGATAATTTGTGTTATATCATAAAACAGATTTGTCTGAGCGTAACGATTTATCGTAACGATTTATCGTAACGAGTTATCGTAGCGAGTTATCTGTTTTATGATATGTATAACTCAAATTATTAGATAATTAGAACATCTTATACATTTTTATCGAAGCATGAATCTTTTGCTTTATGCAAATTGCTAGTGCCACAGTATAAACAGACCTTTTGACAACCTAAATTAATTCTTCAAATATAATTCCATTTTCACGAAGGATTTTCTTCACATCCTCATCCCATTCCCGCTCCAAGGTCTTATCCATTGTAAAGGTCTTGATTGCCGTGCCCGTTATAATATGAAGACTTCCCTTTTCAAATCGAACATTCAGATACAGTCCGCCAACTTCCTCCATTCGAAGCCGTCCTCCTGCACGCTGTACCAACTCTTCACATTGACTGGCAGAAAGTTGGAATACAATTTTCAAGGACAGGGGAGTTTTATTTCCTTTAATCATTGAAAATACAGTTTGTCTGACTTCATTCCATGCTACAAAGTCTTTCTCTGCTCTTTCTTCCAGTTCCTCTTTAGAAAAAAAATCTTCATTCAACTGCCCTGCAATTTTGAAATTGGTAAAGGTTTGAAGTTCTAACTCTCTTAATAAAAAAGAATCAAAGGATATATTTGTTAACAGCTTTGCCATAAACTGCTTCACCTCTGGGATGTTAAGTGATATCATACGTTTTCTCCTGATCGCTAAATTTTGTTTTATGATTGATTCGGGTTATAAAAACCCTTTTGATACTGTGACTGCGACAATTGTAACTACGTTTTGAGACTTCTATTTTTAAAACACAAATTTTTGAAAACTTCTGTATAGTTACCAAGGTTTTTGTAAACATTGTACTAGTATAGATGGCTCAAGATTCTCGAACAATATTAATATAAATCATGATTTAATTTACTCTAAAACAATTTATATAGAAAGCATTTATAACTGGACATGCAAATATCAAAGGTGTACCTAGAATGAAGACGATGTAAGGAGGATTGTGAAATGTATTTTGAACCTACCAAAAGAACCTATCGTTTCCCGTCAACTAATAGTATGAATGACTATCAATCCAAGTATTACTACCCTGACAAATATCTATCATCGAATGAAGACAGCAGGTCCAAGTCAAAACATGACCGTTACTCCACTTCCGGGGTCAACCGTGTTCAGGGCTAGTCTTCTAACATGAATTAAGCTGTTTTTAGAGCATATTTTTTATGAAAAATAATAATAACAGGTGAACAGGGTAGAAAGCATAAAATAAATATTTTATATTTTTACCCTTCTTTCCGTTATAGAAGCGAATCGGTATAATTGCAAGTACCGCAAGAATAGCTATTATACTCCTTGGATTGTTATATTGGAAAAATGCAAGCCAGTTACATAACATAGTACCCATAATGAAGATGGTACTCAAAGCAAGCATTGTGATATTTCCTCTGAATAGGAAATAAGCCACAATCATCAATATTCCCGCAATACTATAATCCGTATCAAGCACATAGGAAGCTGCGCATATTGTAATGACTAAGACGGCATCTATAGAGTTGGCGATTGCATAATCCGTCATATTTTTATTAAATCTTCTTTCTACCATATTCATAAGAGTTATCAATAACAACCCCAGAAATAGGGTAAAAAATACATTCTGAGCTGCAATCAGTCTATCAAAAAGAAGTTTAAAATGTGAAGGCTGATTTACTGCTTTATTCAGATCATCTAGAAAGCTAATCCCATAGTGATATTTATAAAATGCCAAGTCAAATGGCACCTCCGAGATGAGTGCAAAAACACCTAGTCGCAACAGATATTTTTTCAAATTACTGGTATGATAAAATCCCTCTACAATAAGAAACACGAAGATTGGAAAAGCAATTCTTCCGATGCTGCGACACATTAGATACAAACCATAATTTACGTCCGGAGAAAGAAAGATTGCTCCAATATGGTCAATAAGCATTGCTGTTATTGCAATTATTTTTAATTGATAGTTATTCATATTCTAAGAACCATTCCTTCCATTTTGCAACTGACTGTTATAGATTATTCTATCTAAGATGATTTTAAAAGTCAAACTTATTCCTATTTTATGCACCGACAATCTCTATCTTTGATATATGTAACGATTTATTAATTAAGGCAATGATTTATTGATTTAGGCAATGATTCATTGATATAGGCAATGATTTATTGATATAGGCAGTGATTTATTGATATAGTCAATGATCTTTCTGATCCTCGGTGTGGATATGATCTGCTCTATTCCAAGCGTATGGTCAAAACCAGGTTTTGCTATCACTTCGATTACTATAAAATACTACATCAATTCCAATCCGATACATTATTCACAGAATACCCTGGATGTGTTATACTTATTTTTATGCAAATATGATTAAGGTGTAAAAATTTCTTTCAACAGAGTTCATTGGCAATTTGCATAAAGCAAAAGAATGCAGCACCGATGAAAATGTATTTGATGTTCAATTATCCTATATATTATCATTGAAGAGTGATTTTTTTAATTGTCAGACCGTTTGACGCCTTAATCTCTTAATCAACTATTGATATCAACAACGAATAATGGAGGTCTTAACAATGTACTACAAGCAATATGGTGATACGGATATGAAAGTATCTGCAATCGGCATGGGAGCGATGAGATATAATGATGCCGATGTAAAAGCCGGTAATTTTGAAAAATGTGCTGAAGTAGCTTTATATGCGCATGAGAAGGGGATTAATTTCTTTGATACAGCTCCTTTCTATTGCAATGATAAGAGTGAAGAAATTACTGGTTTGGCACTCTCTCAGTTGCCAAGAGACAGCTTCTATGTTTCATCTAAGGTAAATATGGGTGTATATGGCGGTGAATTTTCACCGGATGTATTCCGTAAGAGACTGGAAACCTCCCTTTCCCGTCTGAAAGTTGACTATCTTGATTTCTATTACCTTTGGTGTATGCTTAATCTTGAGTCCTTTGATAAGCAATATGATCTTATGTACAATTCCTATCAGAAGGCAAAGGAAGAAGGTCTAATTCGTAATATCACCTTCTCATCCCATATGCAAGGAAATGATTTAGAGGCAGTAATTAAGACAAACTCCTTCAAGGGTATGTTAATCGGATATAATGCATTAAATTATCGCTTCCGCCAAGCAGGTATTAGTGCCGCTCACGATAATGGCATGGGTATTGTTGTTATGAATCCTTTGGGTGGAGGTTTAATTCCAAGCAATCCAAAGGTATTTAACTACTTAACTGAAGGAACGGATCTTAATGTAGCGCAGTCCGCTCTTCGCTTTGTTGCATCCCATAAAGAGATTACCGTTACTTTATGTGGCATGACCACAAAGGAACATGTGGATGATGCAGTGAAATCCGTAGAAAATCTGGTGGAAAAACCTGCTTCTGAGATTGTTAAAGAATATGAAAGCAAGGGAATGACGCTGAACAATCTATGTACCGGATGTGGCTACTGCAAATCATGTCCTGTAGATATTGATATTCCAAAATATATGGATTCCTATAATGAGAAGATTCTTGGTAACAGTGCAGTAAATCGATTGAAATTTCACTGGGGTATTCCGGTTGAGAAAGCAGCAGAATGCATTAAATGCGGTCAATGCGAATCTCTTTGCACCCAGCATCTACCCATTATCGATCGTTTGGAAGAGATTGCAGTACAAGCATAATAAGAATATTTGTAAAACCATCAACAAATTTATTTAATGTATTGCAAAGCCGTATAAAGTTCATTCTAATACTTTAATGACGAAAAGAGCTTGATTACTTTATATCCGAATTATGCTTCGGTGTACTGTAATCAAGCTCTTCTTTATGGTACTATTTTTCTTGTCATCAACTCACCGGATTGATTTAGTAATTTCAGTAGCTCCTGCTCCGGCAGCGGCTTGCTGTAATAATACCCTTGAATCTTGTCGCAATGATACTGCATCAGATATTCCAGCTGTTCCTGCTTCTCAACCCCTTCTGCAATAACACTCATTCCCATGCTCTTACCAAGGGCCACAATATGTCCGATTAAAGTATTATCATTTTCATAAGTAATACAATCAATAAAGGATTTATCGACCTTTAAGGTGTTAATCGGAAGCTGACTGAGGTAGCTTAATGAAGAATATCCTTTACCAAAATCATCCAGAGCAATATTAATATTGTGCTCGTTTAATTTCTTCAAATCATTTTCGATGCTTTCCACGGACTCCATCAGAATGGATTCTGTGATTTCTAACTCCAAACACTTCGGATCAAGATGATACTCCTTTAATGTATCCAATACAATATCACAAAAATCCGACTGCAATAACTGCAAAATCGATATATTAATCGCCATATTCATATCCGTATATCCCATATCCAGTATCTGTCTTAAGAATGCGCAGGCGGTCTTTATGACCCAGGTTCCAAGGGGGATAATGTATCTAGTATCCTCTGCCACCTTGATAAATCGTAGGGGAGAAACTCTTCCTAGCTCCGGGCTATTCCAGCGAAGCAACGCCTCAAACCCCACTATTTTACTTGTCATTGGATCAATTTGGGGTTGATAGTGTAATTCGAACTCATTATTATCAAGTGCCTTCTCTAAGTATTTCTCCATATTGACTCTTTCATTAAAGGCATCACTCAAAAATGGATCATATACCATAAAGTTCTTCTTGCCGCTTTCTTTTACCTTATACATGGCGATATCCGCATATTTTAATAAATGCTCTAGTCGGTTGCCATGATCCGGATGTATTGCAATACCAATACTTACACTGATTCGAAGCAAACTGTCTTGAATCTTTATCTCCTTTGAGAATAGATTCAAGATATTCTCAGCTCCCTCCTGAGCCTCTTTCACATTCTCAATATCCGGGAAAAGCACAATGAATTCATCACCGCTCAATCGATAGATATGGTCATTATATTGAAATAATCCTCTAATCTTCTCACTGATATCCTTAATGATTAAGTCACCAAAAGCATGACCAAGGGTATCGTTCACATTTTTAAAATTATCGATATCGATAAATAATAAGGCCGCCTTCTTATCATTACTTGCAAATATGGCAGAGGAATTCTCATAAAGGGATAGTTTATTCAGTAATCCCGTTAAAACATCATGATAGGCAAGATAGGTAAGCTTCTCATCTCCAATTCGGATTTTCTCATTGATCTGCACAATTTCATCATACTGCTGCCTCATCTCTTCATCCGATGCAGTCAATTCTTCGTAAAGCTGTGTCAACTCTTCATGATTTTCTGCAAGATTCTTCTTCATCCTGTTAATTTTGCGAATGTAGAATAGCAGAATATTAATAAATATAATTAACCCTGCAATAATAGCCGCCACTGCCAGTACAAGGGTTTTATATGTCTCATAAAAAGAGAAGGGCTTATTGATAATTTCAATTCCCTTTGGTACCATCCCTTTGGTAATACCAAATAGTTTCATCTGATGATAATCCATTACCGATTGCTTTGAATCCGGTATGACATAAGGAATTTTGCTCGCATCTGATCCATCCAGAACTCGAATAGCGACACCCACCGCTGCCTTGCCCTGTTTCGCGCTACTTTGCATTACTCCTCCAACCACTCCGTTATTTAATCCAAAGTCGTAGAGATGATATACCGGGACAGAACTTTTCGCACTTACATCCCTGATTGCATGATCCATTTCAACAATGGTGCCATGTACATCCTTCATATAGGTGGTCATTAATACAATGCTATCCTTCTTTAAATTATGTACCACTCCAAGCAGGCTTTCGTAGCTTAAATTATTCAATGAAACAATATTCACGTCCCCATATTTCTTCTGAATTTGTTCCACAGCATAATGACCCGTTGCCCTACCGCTTTCTGAATTATCATAGATTAAATATACATTTTTAATTGATGGATTAATTTGCCTGGCCAAACCAACGGACTCTGCCGGATAGGTTTCTTCCAGAACCCCCGTCACTCTATCATATCCTTTGGTGAGTTGATCCGCACTTTCTTGATTCACACCACTGAACACTATCGGTGCATTGGAAAACAATTTTTCTCTGTTCTGTAATGCAAATTGCAGAGCTTTGTCATCCGTTGTTAAGATAAGATCAATCTTTTTATTTGAATATTTATACTGATAATAGTCAAATAGATAATCCAGATTCTCCTCAGTCGGATAGTTCTTCCAATCCATATTCTCAATTACAATATCAATATTATTATTGGTTTTCTTTAATTCTTCCACCATGCCTTCCGTTTGGCCTTTCGTCCAACTAAGACTCTGATGATAGGAATTAAGAATCAGCACGTTCTTTAATGCATCCTGACTATCCGCACGTACAATTGAAGTATTCGTGAAAAGAAAAAACATCACAAAAAATACTATAAATTTCAAATACTTAGACATTTTTCTCATTATTTACCTCCCCATGATAATAAACGTCGCTTATCTCATTATGTATATGAGTTATCAGCTATTCATTCTGCGGATTCGTGATGTCATTTTTTCTTACCTTATTAATTAAATGTTCAAATGAGTTTATTCATCTTTTTTCTTCATTATATACCATAATACTACCATATGACTAGTGAAATTTCCTAAAATTCGGTAGTAAAAATTACTTGCAAATTCAAGAATATAAGTTACAATAGAAAATGGCGATATTTTATAATTCATGCAAGGAACTTATCCGTTGATATTCCTTGTATGGAAGTATTTTCGGGAGGTTTTACATGATTCAGGCTAGTAACGTAACTTTAAGATTAGGAAAGCGTGCATTGTTCGAAGATGTAAATATTAAATTTACAGAGGGCAACTGCTACGGTTTAATCGGTGCTAATGGCGCAGGTAAATCAACGTTTCTTAAAATATTAAACGGTCAGATTGAGGCCAGTAAGGGTGATATTATCATCACTCCGGGACAAAGATTATCCTTCTTACAACAGGATCACTTTAAATACGATGCATTTGAAGTATTAGAAACTGTAATTATGGGTAACAAACGTCTCTATGAAATTTCAAAAGAAAAAGAAGTAATCTATGCAAAAGAAGACTTCACAGAGGAAGACGGTATCCGTGCCAGTGAGCTGGAAGGTGAATTTGCAGCTATGGACGGATGGGAAGCAGAATCCAATGCCGCTTCTCTCTTAAATGGTTTGGGTATTGATACCGAACTGCATTATAAGAAAATGAGTGAACTAAGCGGTAGCCAGAAGGTGAAGGTATTGCTTGCACAGGCACTCTTTGGTAATCCTGATATTCTTTTACTCGATGAGCCTACCAACCATTTGGATCTGGAAGCAATTCGTTGGTTAGAGGAATTCCTAATTAATTTTGAGAATACCGTTATCGTGGTATCCCATGACCGTTATTTCTTAAATAAGGTATGTACCCATATTGCTGATATCGATTATGCTAAAATTCAGCTTTACTCCGGTAACTATGACTTCTGGTATGAATCCAGTCAGTTGATGGTAAAACAATTGAAAGATGCTAACAAGAAGAAGGAAGAAAAGATTAAAGAGTTGCAAGATTTCATTCAGCGCTTCAGTGCTAATGCTTCCAAATCAAAGCAAGCTACTTCTCGTAAGAAGGCACTTGAGAAAATTGAGCTTGATGACATCAGACCGTCCAGTCGTAAATACCCCTATATTGATTTTAGACCCAATCGTGAAATCGGTAATGAGGTATTAACCGTAGAGAATTTATCCAAGACCATAGATGGTGTTAAGGTTCTTGATAATATCTCCTTCCTTGTAGGTCGTGAAGATAAAATCGCATTTGTAGGACCCAATACAGCAGCCTCTACTACATTATTTAAGATTCTTGCAGGTGAAATGGAACCGGATGAAGGCTCTTACAAATGGGGTATTACCACTACTTCCGCTTATTTCCCTAAAGATAACACCAAGCTTTTTGCAGGGGATGAGACAATTGTTGATTTCTTAATGCCCTTCTCTCCTGAAAAGGATGTGACCTATGTACGTGGTTTCATGGGTAGAATGTTATTTGCCGGCGAGGAAGGTTCTAAGAAAGTTAATGTTCTCTCCGGTGGTGAACGTGTTCGTGTTATGCTTTCCAAGATGATGATCATGGGCGCTAATGTATTAATTCTTGATGAGCCTACCAACCACCTTGATATGGAATCCATTACCGCATTAAATAACGGTATGATCAAATTCCCCGGCGTTGCACTATTTACCTCACCTGACCATCAGTTCATCCAAACAACTGCTAACCGTATTATGGAAATCGTAAACGGTCATCTGATTGATAAGATTTCTTCCTATGATGAATATCTGGAAAGCGATGAAATGGCTAGAAAGAGACAAATCTGTGAGTTTGAAGCTGAGGATGAGGCGAAAGAAGATTAATTATAAGAACAACGTTAGGTACAAAGAAGATGCCTTGTCATATTCTTGTCCGTGTAAGTTCTGTCATAGACTTAAAGAACGTGCTGCAAAATCATTATACAAATGGTTTTGTAGCACGTTCTTTTTAGGCTTTTAATCAATAGTTGTAATAATATAATACAAGACTAGCATTGTGTATTTCTGACCTTTTTAAACTCTATTTTGTCTGACAGGCTACTCCGTTCAGAGTAAAAGTTGTAGGTGACTGGAGCGTACCACTGTAGTTTAGATTAAAACCAAAGCTTTGAGTTCCACCTCCTGCGGCAATCGTAGCGGTATGGCTGAGATTCGTTGCTGATACGGTACCTCCACTTGTTGTGTAACTTGCATTCCACATATTAGCGATACTCTGTCCCGACGGTAATGTCCATGCTAATGTCCACCCATTGATCGCAGTGGTGCTATTGTTCTTAATTGTTACATTGATATTTGCTCCGGTACCCCAGCTGCTGGATACCACATAATCCACTATAATACCTGATGGTGAAGGGGTAACCGTAGGAATTATCGTAGGCGTAACGGTTGGGGTAATGGTTGGTGTAACTCTTGGAGTCACAGTAGGAGTCACGGTTGGCGTAATCGTCGGCGTAACTCTTGGAGTTACGGTCGGGGTAACTGTCGGCGTAATTCTCGGGGTTACGGTTGGAGTAATGGTTGGAGGATTTGTTGAACCTCCTACATGTGTGCCATTTGCACCAAGATTCACCTGATGATCCAGTCCGATAAATTTACCGTTGCTATCCTTCCATAGAGTTTGCTTTACTATATTATATTTGTCTGTGTCGATTGTTAGCCAATCTTCCTTTAATATTCCTCCGGTGTCTCCCGAATTAGGATTCATACACCAGAATGTATGGTTAAGATTATTCTCTGCTATGGTTTGAGCCAGGTAAGTAAGCCATTTCTGGTTATCTCCTCCATCAAGCCTTCCACCCCATTCTCCTACTAATATAGGAGCTATGTTTTGCTTATGAATATAGAGCCAGTTTGGATCCCAGCAGTTGGTTGTGAGGGAATCCTTTGTAAACCCCGGCTGCAGCCACGATTGAGCACTTACACTGGGACCATAATCATGGGGTGAATATACAATCTGACTATTGCCGGTACCAAGATTGACAGGGTAGTTGGCTACCCCTCTTAAATTCCCTCCCCACCAGTCAAAATTGTATGGGCTGTTTGTGGGATTATCCGGCTCTCCATAAGCATGTCCAGTTTTCGGTGTTGCTTCCACTCCCTCAACAACAATCAGCATGTTAGGATTAATGGCCAGTATCTGCTGCCCAACTTTACCCGCTTCATATCTCCAGTTGTTCTGATCCGTTGAACCATCCCATTTTGCAGCCGCACTTCCCTGACCAGGCGTACCATGAGGTTCATTGAACAGGTCAAAGGCAATCACCGTATCATCATTCTTGTAATGATTAGCAAGCCATTTCCAACTTTCTTCAAAATCTGTGACACTATAGGAATCATTATACCAGAGATTCAACTGCTGCGTATTCACAATCCTGTGCATATCTAGCATAACCTTAATTCCCTTTTGTTTGCAATAAGCGATGGCAGTATCAAGTATCTCAAGGCTATTCTTTCCTTCCAGTGACGGATTCACATAGGTATTAACACTGTCAGGCATCGGATATACACCTTTACGCCACTGATTTACCAATTGAACACTGAGCGGAACTCGTAACAGATTAAATCCATTATCTGCAACCTTGTCCAAAACACTTTCAAGCGTTACACTCCAGATTCCATGGAAGACTGAATTCGTAGTTTCATAACCAAACCAAGCTATCCCTGTAAGTCTGACCTGGTTGCCATTCTGATCCAATATCTTATTGCCGTTTACATGAAGATAATCGTCTGCCGTCTGTGTTGCGGCCTTTATCGAGAGGTTTTTTGGAGTAATTATGAGTCCAAGTACTAATAGGATGGCGACCATAAATGATATAAACTTTTTCACACTATACCTCCTTATTAAATAAATATTGATGTTCCATTCTACACGAAGTTTACTGATATAACTAGCATACCAGTTTTCTTCCTATCTTTAGAATCTCCCTTCTATTTATTTAAAGGCCAATATCCATATGCTTAACATTGTGCTTTAAATTCTATAGATTTCATTGCTCTTTCGGCTTTAAGAAATTCTTACCTATAGATTTCACTGCTCTTTCGGCTTAAAATTCTTACCTATAGATTTCACTGTTCTTTACACTTTAGTAAATACTATTCTATAGAATTCAAAATCAAATCACCTCCTCCTCACTTAACCTGCTTATAAGCATATGGAAATCCGACCATTAAATCACCCCATATAATACGTATTCTTATGTATTTTCCTTGGTAATTTGAACGCTGGTTTTCTCTAGCAAAGAGATTGATACATGTCCGACTTTTAATTATATTTTAGTTTGCATTAATTATTGAGAAGAAAAGTTATATATTACAATAAATAGGCACACCCTAATAATGTTACCATTTATTTACAATATAACACTACACTCAATACTTGTAAATAACTCTATACAATTTATATACACCCCTGATTTTAATCATATGAAAATTTTGTAACCATAAATAAAGGCGTTCCACAAGGCTTTTAAATGGCCTGTGTAACGCCTTTCGGATAGACTTTCAATAATCTTCTTTCAGAATATATCTATTATTTACTTCCCTGGATAAAATTTTAACATCGCATTTCTGATTGATGGTTTAAATACGGTATTATGGTCATAACCATCAATAATTTTATATTCAAAATCGAATCCACCGAAATTGCGTCCTTCCAGCTTTTCTAAAAATGGTTTATACATCTCAATAAACTCGGTTTCTTTACTTCCAACCGTCATATATACAGAACAGTTTAACTCCTTATTTCTTTGGGCACACCAATCTTCAAAATTAGATACAAAGGCAAGATTTGTATTTGATTGTAAAGAAGGACTACCAATATAATAATTAGCGAATGTATTCTCCCCTATGGTATCGCTATGGAACAATGAGTAGAAGCCCCAATAACCGCCATAGGAATGCCCTGTCAACATGGTTCTTGTTGTATCAATGCTATAATTTTCACGCATATAAGGCATCAAATTATCCACCAGGAACTGTAAAAACAAATCTGGCTTCTTTACTAAATCACGTTCCCTGATCTGAGAATAATCGTAACCATTCGGATAGCCGACACTTACCAATATTACATCTTCTACCTCTCCTTTATTCATCATAGCCCTTATCTCCGGATGATCACTTAATCTCCAAACACCATCTGTCATTAAAACCAAAGGATATTTTTTGGACTTATCATAACCTTTTGGTAAAGAGAGATGTATTAAAAAAGTATCGTTAATCTCTTCATCATACATTGTAATCTCTTTGATGTAATCTTTAGCAGCAGGATCTTTTCCTACAACTTCTTTATAAAATTCGTGTTCTTTTGAAAGAGCGCCGAGTTTTACACTATCCTTCTCTTTTTGGCTCATCGCCTTAGCAGCTAATACACTTGCTTTCTCCTGATCTCCATATTCTTTCGACTCAAAATAACATATTCCTTGTATTAGTGCTTCAAATCCAATTGTATTACTGCCCGAACCGGGTATTACAATATCTTTTAACGCAAAATCCTTATATTTATCTGCAGTTAATGCATCAATCCATTGGGTTGTACTCTTATATGCCTTCCACATCTGATCATCTTCGGCTCTGACAACACATACATTTGAAGCAAGTGATTTGTTAGTTCCGGCATAATTCTTATCCTTATTAATAATATCCAGATTTTTATTTTGCAGGTGAAGCTCTGGTTGCACCAACAGATAGTTTTTTACATTTTTCTCTTCATAGATGGAGATGGCTGCAAAACATCCTGCTTTTCCGTACCCTGCAATACATATGCTATTTACATCAATCTTATAATTTTCACACATCCAGCCTAGAAGATTTTTTGTTATAAAATTATTCATAGGTCCTGCATTATCAATATAGCTTTTCTTCATTTCAGTGCTATCCCCTAGATTCTCCCCATTATTTAATAGGAGAATCATAGTTTGTGGACTGATATTATTGACATATTTATTTAATTCCTTTACCTCGGTATCATTAAAATTTTTGCCTAGTACAATAAAAAGTGAAGCGTCACTTGCTTGGTTAAAATTCTTACTTTTTAACAATGAAGACTCATAATTTTTATTAAGCTCATCATCATAAAATGAGATTGAATCTCCAAAATCTTTTTTCTGAACAGATATCTTTGATTTTTCATTTTCCGACATACCATTCTCGTAGGATCGTTGTATTTGCGTGGCGCTGGTAGGTGTCGCTTTATTGCCTGTATCCTCAGTACTTTTGTCCCCTTTTGAACAGGCTCCCAACGTAATCATAATAAGCATCATGCAAAGAATCAAAACCGCCTTAATATGCTTCATATTATAACCTCCTCTTTATTCTTATATGAATTATAAGAGAAAGCAGGAAAATCTTCTCGACATTTCCTGCTTTGTTTTGTCCGGTATTTGACTCTTATGTATTACTTTTTTTTGTTTATTCATTGATTAATGGAAGCCATAACTCACTAACCACATCATCTCCATTACGAAATCCTTCTATACAAACTTCCAATATTCCGTCTTCATCTACTTGATATGATGTAAATTGCAAAAATTCTGTATACACTTTATACCATAAATTTTGGATTGCCGTTGGTCTCATACCTACGCATTGGAAGGTAATCCACCTCCTACGAGGAATTTCTATTATCTCATAACCATCCGGAATTGTTACTCCGTTATATTCTACACCGATACCAAATCGAAACTCGGAGTCATCCTCAGCACAATTAATTCCATCATGAATACCAAATGTAACACCCTTGAAACTTAGTGAATTCTCATTCGCTTTGGCTAATGTTTCATACAATCCTTCTTTCGCACATAGCTTCAAAAAATCAGCCATCGCCATTCTATCCTGATCTACTGTTTTTGCTTTAAAAACCTTCAATTTTGCCAACACTCGTATGATGTTTTGCTGTTTTACCCTATAGTCCAAGGACTGTCCTCCCTCAAGCTTAAAGCTGATGTTCAAACGTTGATAGGATTTTAATCCCGAACTGTTCTTGCGAACTTCCTTCGGTGCGGCACCATGAAATCTGGTAAAAGCTTTGGAGAAGCTTTCCGCAGTTTCATAACCATATTTAAAAGCGATATCTACGATTTTTGAATCAGTTAAAAGTATTTCTTCCCCTGCTAGGGTCAATCTTCGGTTTCGGATATACTCGCCTACAGTGACCCCTGTAACAATACTGAATATCTTAAGAAAGTGAGATTCAGAAGAATGAACATACTTTGCAATACCATCCAACTTTAATTTCATATCTTCATCAATCAAATGAGCTTCTATGTAATCAATTGCTCTTTGTATTGTTGCTATCCAATCCATAAGTTTATCTCCTATCCAGGTAAAAAATGCCGTCGCTATAGAAAAAAATCTTATACAATTTTAAATCTATCAATGGATATATTATACAATGCATTAAGCAAAATCTCCACTGGAATTCTCCCAAATTCTACATCCCTATGTAGAACTTTCATTTTCGAGAGCGTCAGTTCTGTATTGCATCGTATAATTTTTCGGTTGTTTTAATATTTGAAGACTTACATACTATGTCGAACATAGTAGAATAGTTTCACATATTAGGAAAACCCCTCCCTGCAACATGAATAAGCGTTCTGAATACAATGGAATGGAGAACATATATTAGGAGAATCTACCGTGTTATCAAACAACTTAACTGTTGAACTCAAAAACCCAAATTATGTTCCGGTAATAAAAGATTCCAAAACCTTTTACGGTGGAAGTCAAATGTGGTTCCCGGCAGATGATTGGAAACGCAAGGATTATGTAATTCATCAATACGGCTGCGGCACCATTGCAACTGCGGATCTTTTTTTGTATCTTGCGTTACAGAATTCAGGCTTAAAGACTCCTGACGCAGAGATTGCAATCCGAGGTAAAAGTATGATTACGGATGAAAATTATGATCAATATATCCATTTCATCAATGATCATTATACCAAAACTCACCGAGTTATTGCAGTCCTTGGAACAAAAGTTGCTTCTTCCATTAATGCATATTCGAAAGCTTATGGTCTGGGATTACAGGCATCCTGGAGATTTCATCTTTCCTACTATGATATGTTAGGGATCATGGAGGAAATGCTATTACAAGATATTCCCGTCATACTATCCATCGGACCGAATATGCCCAATCTATGGGGTAAAAAGGGAATTCCTTTTTATGAGTTAAGAAAAATAGAATTCCGTATCAAAGATAAGCAATCTAAAGATGCCAACACCGCATCCTCAGATAAGAAAGATGACAATGTAAAAAAGGCATATTATTATAATTTAGTATATCCTAAGATTAATAGCCATTTTGTTACCGTTACAGGGATTATAAGGGATGATCTTGCGTCACGCTATATGCTTCGCATCTCCTCCTGGGGTAAACAATACTATATCAATTACGAAGAATACCGTCATTATGTAGAAAGCACCAGTGGAAGATTTACTTCCTCCATCGTTCAGATTAAAAAGGTTTAAAAGTTGATTTTGAAGTGAAACCCCTTCAACAAAGCTCATATAATCTGTATAAAAAAACCGAGAATGGCTTGCTAGTTTAGCTTTCCATTCTCGGTTTTATCATGACTTATATCAAATAATCATTCCTTTTGGCTATTGGCGAATTCTCTCAAAGCTAAGATAACGTGTTCCCTGAAAGGTAAGACTTCCAAAATCCCCCTCCACCAGCATTCCAAATTCCCTATCTGCTACATTTAACTCCATACGGTCACCACTTTGCACTTCAAAGGTCACATAATAGGTTGTTGAATAGGATGAATGATTCATATCATTTGAGACATTATGATGATCATGCACGCTCGATCGCTTCGATACTACCTTCGCTCCCACCGTCAAGACTGGTGAATTATTATTGATTCTATTCTGTTTCACTGTTCTAGTTATTGAAATTATGATAACTGAAGCAATCATTCCAAATACTAAAAGAAAAAATATCGGAAAAAGGAACGTCATGATTGAAAAAGATGTATCGAACCCTCCGGTATCCATCATACTTTTTTCCCCCTTATTAGTTTTATGTATAAATATAATACTAGGTCAAATAGCCATTGCTACTGTATAATTAGGGATATTTGACTTAATATCGTAAATACATTATAACTTATTATTCTATTTTTTACCACAATTTTCATTTATTATAATTAAACTCTAATCTTGTGATTTTTCAACTAAATCACTACTTAGAACTTGAGATAATGAAATAATGATTTCCATAAATGATTTGCGAACAGAAGTGCTTGCAATTTGTTGGTATATAGTCTGAGCATCTTTCAAATTGACAGAAAGCGTGCAGCCCACGCTGCTCATTTAGAGCATTATATACTGCTACATAAGTTAACTGAGCAAAATCGGATATTACTTCATTCAAGTTACCCGTATAACATAAAAGGTCACTTAATTGGAGAGCCTTTCTTTGCTGTCTCCTATTAAGCAACCCTATATTAGACGTGATTATTAGTCACGTTATTCTATTTTCCTATCTCTTACTCTGATACCTGAAACCAACTATGTCAGATTACATTTGTCTGAACTTATCGTAGCGGTTTTGAAGCATTTCATCCGTACTCAATGCCATTAACTCACTCAAATCCTTCTCTATCACTTCTTTGATATTGGAGGCTACCATATCATAATCATTATGTGCTCCGCCCTGAGGCTCGCTGATAATTCCATCTATAATACCAAAACCATGAAGATCCTGTGCAGTTAGCTTCATATCTCTTGCTGCCTGGTCAGCCTTAGAAGAATCCTTATATAGGATACTTGCAAACCCTTCCGGTGAAAGAATAGCGTATATGGAATGCTCCAGCATATATACCTTATCTGCAACACCAAGAGCCAATGCTCCGCCACTGCCACCTTCTGAGATAACAACTGATATAATCGGTGTTTTTAACAGCATCATTTCAGCCAGATTTCCTGCGATTGCCTCGCCCTGTCCTCTTTCTTCTGCACCCAAACCACAGAATGCTCCGGGGGTGTCAATAAAGCAGATAATGGGACGATGGAATTTTTCCGCTTGTTTCATTAGGCGCATTGCCTTGCGATATCCTTCCGGATGGGGCATGGAGAAATTCCTTGTGATATTCTCCTTGGTATTCCTTCCCTTCTGCTGTGCGATAATCGTAACCGGAATATCTCCAAAGAAGGCTACACCGCCTACGATTGCCTGATCATCCGAATAGAAACGGTCACCGTGCATTTCCATAAAGTCTGTAAAAATGCGTTCTATATAATCAAGCCCGGTGGGTCTAACCGGCATTCGGGCTAATTTAACTTTTTCCCATGGTGTTAAACTCATATTACCTCCATTAAGCCAATGTTCTCTCGGAATGCATTTTTAACAGCGTCCCCAAGGTTTGTTTTAATTGATCTCTCGGTACAATCTGATCAACGAAACCATGCTCTAATAAAAACTCTGCACGTTGGAAGCCTTCTGGAAGCTTCTGACCTATAGTCTGCTCTATAACACGAGGACCTGCAAAGCCGATTAATGCACCCGGTTCCGCCAAGATAATATCACCTAACATTGCAAAGCTGGCTGTTACTCCTCCGGTAGTGGGATCGGTTAATACGGTGATATATAAAAGACCTGCTTCGCTGTGCTTTGCTGCTGCTGCACTTACCTTCGCCATCTGCATCAGAGAAAAGATACCTTCTTGCATTCTCGCACCACCTGAAGCCGTAAATACGATAACCGGAAGACGTTCCTTTGTGGCTTTCTCAAATAATCTGGCAAGCTTTTCACCAATTGTGGTTCCCATACTTCCCATAAAGAAAGCGGGATCCATCACGCCAACCATAGCAGGGTTACCGTGAATCAATCCTTTACCGGTTACAACACCATCTACTAATCCAGTCTGTTTTTGGGTTCTAACAATCTTATCCTTATAGCCTGGGAAGGTTAATGGATCTCTGGTTGACATATGTGCATCAAATTCCTGCAATTCGCCCTCATCCAATATCATTGCAAAACGCTCATTTGCGGAAACCTTGAAGTTATGACCGCATTCATCACATCTTTTAAAATTTTTAATTAATAATTTTGTATAAATAACCTTACCGCATTTCGGACATTTGGTCATAATGCCCTGAGGCACATTGGGACGCTCTTCCTCCGGTTGCTCCACATCCTGAGGAGTACCACGGTATACAATTTTCGATGTTGCATAATGCTTTGATTTAAAAGGATTTTTATTCATACTTTTACTTTCCCTCTATTAATCCAGTATGATAGGTTCCGGCGATGATCTCTTCTCTTTCCAAAAGCTCATACTGATATTCTACATTGGTTTGAATTCCGTCTACAATCAATTCAGAAAGAGCACGCTTCATTCTTTCGATTGCTTCCTCTCTGTCATTGCCATGTACAATGACCTTAGCAAGCATTGAATCATAGCAAGAAGGAACCACATATCCAGGATATAAAGCGCTATCCACTCTGACCCCTAAACCTCCAGGGAATAGAACATTTTCTACACGACCCGGACATGGCATGAAGTTCTTGGTAGGATCTTCCGCATTTATTCTGCATTCGATTGCATGACCCCTAAATTCAATGTTTTCCTGACGATAGGGCATCTCTTCACCGGCAGCAATTTTAATTTGTGCCTTAATCATATCAATTCCGGTAACCAATTCGGTAACCGGATGCTCCACCTGAATACGAGTATTCATCTCCATAAAGTAATATTCGCCCTGAGAGTATAAGAATTCAATCGTTCCGGCATTCACATAACCGGTAGCCTTAGCCGCCATTACAGCTGCAGAGCCCATCTTTTCTCTCAATTCAGGAGACATAATTGCGGAAGGTGATTCTTCAATCATCTTCTGATTTCTTCTTTGAACGGAGCAATCTCTTTCGCCGAGATGTACTACATTGCCATGGCTATCCGCAAGAATTTGAAACTCGATATGTTTTGGATTAACAATTAATTTCTCAATGTACACCTTATCATCGGCAAATGCAGCTTTTGCCTCAGACTTTGCTGCATTATAAAGCTTTTCCAAATCTTCCGCTTTGTAAACGGCTCTCATTCCCTTACCGCCACCACCTGAAGAAGCTTTAATCATAACCGGATATCCGATTTTATCTGCTAATTCCAGAGCAGCCTCTACGGTTTCAACCTCTCCGTCGGAACCAGGAACTACTGGTACTCCAGCTTTAACCATTGTCTCACGTGCTCTTGACTTATTACCCAGAAGATCAATCGTATCTGCATCCGGTCCGATAAATGTAATATTACAGTCTTCGCACATTCTTGCAAAGGAGCTGTTTTCAGACAAAAATCCGAAGCCCGGATGGATTGCTGTTGCACCGGTAAGCACAGTCGCACTAATAATATTTTGAATATTTAAATAACTGTCCTTGGATTTTGCAGGACCGATACATACCGCTTCATCAGCAAGCATAACATGCAATGCTTCTTTGTCTGCCTCTGAATATACCGCTACGGTTTCAATTCCCATTTCCTTGCACGCACGGATGATTCTTACTGCAATCTCTCCACGGTTTGCTATCAATATTTTTTTAAACATGCTAAACTCTCCTTGAATTTGCTTGAGCGATTCCTTCGATATAAGAATTAATTACCGATTGCGAAAGTAAGCACAGCTTCTACTGCTACTTTCCCTTCTACAGTTGCTTTTGCCGTTCCAACTCCGAAGCTTCCCTTATTCTTTGTGATGTGCACCTCTAGTGTTAATACATCACCGGGAACTACCTGACGCTTAAACTTAACATTGTCAATACCGGCAAAGAATGCGATTTTACCCTCATTACCAGGTATGGATAGCATACAGATTGCTCCTACCTGTGCCAGAGCTTCAATAATTAATACTCCCGGCATAACTGCTTTACCAGGAAAATGTCCCTGGAAGAAGGGTTCATTCATCGTAACGCACTTTCTTCCCACAGCACTAATTCCTGCTTCCATCTCATCAATACGATCCACCAATAAGAATGGGGGACGATGAGGAATTATTTTTTGAATTTCATCAATATTTAACATAGTATATCCCTTTCCAACCTTCGATAGAAGACAATGTCTTCCATGTTACTCTTAAGTCCATATAAGATTAATACTGCGATACTAAATTCATTTATAACAATCCATATTGTATATAATAGTATGATTCACTCATCTACCATTATATTACAATCAATAATCAAAAACCAATTAAATAAGTATTAAAAAATTATGTCGTATTTTTCAGTGACTAATTCCATCTGTTCTTTTAACTGATTTTTAATTCTAATTTTTCTATTATCCTATTTCACTAGGAAAAGAGGAAGGCCAAATTCTACCATCTGCTCATTTTCAACTAGGATTTTTACGATTTCTCCATCGAATTCACTCTCGATTTCGTTCATCAATTTCATAGCCTCAATGATACAAACTGTCTGACCCTTCTTAACCTTATCGCCAACTTTTACAAAAGCAGGCTTATCCGGTGATGGAGATGCATAGTAGGTACCAACCATGGGAGACACAATCTTCTTGCCTGTTTCTTCTACTACAGGTGCTGCTGGAGCTGGTGTAGAAACTTCCTGTGCACTAAGTACAGGAGAAGGAGCATACACAGGTGCTGAGGGTGCAAAGGACTGGGGTAAAACTGCGGGTGCAGCTACGGTAACTACTTCTGCTGATTTCTCTAAGCAGATTTTAACGCCTTCCTGTTCAATTTCAACCTTTGTAAGATCTGTTTGATTCATTTCCTTCATTAAGTTAATAATTGCTTTATAATCCATGGCTTATACCTCCATATTTTTAAAGATTAAAGTGGCATTATGTCCACCAAAACCAAGTGAATTTGTCATTGCGTAATTAATTTTCCCATTTCTTCCTACATTCGGAACATAATCCAAATCACATTCCTCATCTGCTACCTGATATCCTATGGTTGCAGGGATAAAATCATTTTCAATTCCCTTGATACATACAACTGCTTCTACTGCACCCGCTGCACCCAGCAAATGTCCGAATTGAGATTTACTTGAGCTAATTGGAACTCGGTAAGCATCTTCTCCCATAGCTATTTTAATGGCTGCGGTCTCCGTACGATCATTGGTTGGTGTACTTGTTCCGTGTGCATTAATATAGGAAACGTCCTTGGAAGTAATTCCTGCTTCTTCCATAGCGAGTGTCATGGCTCTGGCGCCGCCTAACCCATCCGGAGAAGGGGAAGTGATATGATATGCATCGCAGGTAGAACCATAACCCACTACTTCTGCATAAATTTTTGCGCCACGAGCAACTGCATGCTCATATTCCTCAAGGATTAAGATACCTGCGCCTTCGCCCATTACAAAACCATCTCTTTCCTTATCAAAAGGAATGGATGCTCTCTTAGGGTCTTTGCTGGTGGATAAAGCAGTTAACGCCTGGAAGCCTGCAATTCCCAATGGAGTGATGGATGCTTCTGCACCGCCTGATATAATAATATCTGCATAACCATGCTTAATATTACGGAAGGCTTCGCCAATACAGTTATTGCCGGTCGCACAGGCAGTAACCACATTGGTGCAAATACCGTTAGCACCAAATTGGATTGCGATATTACCCGCTGCCATATTCGTAATTGTCATTGGAATAAATAAAGGATTGACACGTTTTGGCCCTTTATCCCTTAAATTATTGGTCTCCTTTTCAATATCATCTAGCGCACCAATACCGGAGCCAACAATAACACCGAAGCGCTCCCTGTCTATCTTCTCTAAATCAAGTTTAGAATCACTCATTGCTTCTTTTGCAGCCGCCACAGCTAACTGTGAAAAGCGATCCATTCTTCTGGCATCTTTCGCATCCATATAATCCTTTGCTACAAAGTTCTTCACCTGAGCAGCTGTCTTTGCTGCAAATGCCTCGGTATCAAATGTATTAATAAAGTCAATTCCACATGTGCCAGCCTTTACATTCTCAAAAAACTCATTCACGTTATTACCGATTGGGGTAATTGCACCCATACCTGTTACAACAACTCTACGATTCATATTTTCTCCATTCCTGCGCATACCCTTGTTTCACCAAACGACTCTACGCATATTTTCGTTTGTGCCAACCATCTTGCACACAATCATTCGCAATCTCTAACTGATTGAGAATATCACCCTATATGTTCAATATTAATTTGAAATACTATTTAATTATATAACAAGCTTACATCACCATACCGCCATCTACCTGAATGACCTGTCCGGTAATATAGTTAGCCGCTTCTGATGCTAAGAAGCTCACTGTATTAGCAACTTCACTTGCATAGCCATAACGCTTCAAAGGAATGCTTGCTAAGGTTGCTTCCTTTACTTTGTCAGACAACTGACTGGTCATATCCGATTCAATAAATCCCGGTGCAACCGCATTCACTGTTATTCCTCTGGAAGCCAACTCTCTGGCAACTGCCTTTGTCATTCCAATCACTCCGGCTTTGGAAGCAGCATAATTAGCCTGACCGATATTGCCGGTTAATCCTACTACAGAAGAAATATTGATTATCTTGCCACTCTTTTGTTTCAACATAACTTTGGAAGCAAACTTAGTGCAAAAGAAAGTTCCCTTTAGGTTAATGTCAATCACGTTATCAAAATCTTCTTCTGAAATCCTCATTAATAAATTATCCTTTGTGATTCCTGCATTATTAACAATTACGTCCAGCTTACCAAAATGCTTTACAGCCTCTTCGATGAGATTTTTAGCTTCCTCTTCTTTACTGATATCAGCTTGAACTGCAATCGCTTCACCGCCGGCTTCTTTTATTTTCTCTAATAGTTCCTCTACCTGTGCAATACTGGAACGATAATTGATTACAACCTTTGCTCCATGTTCCGCAAATTGTAACGCTATCGCTCTTCCGATTCCTCTTCCGGCACCGGTTACGATTGCCACTTTTCCATTAAGCATAATGTTATTCCTTTCTACTATGCCTCCTTCAAGGCCTTCACTGTTGCTTCCAGAGAAGCGATATTTTCTATATTATATATATTAAGTCCTCGGTCTATCTTTTTAACAAAACCTGATAAAGTCTTACCGGGTCCGATTTCTACAAATCTGGTAACTCCGTCTTCCACCATTCTTCTTATGGTCTGTTCCCATAAAACACTGCTCATAACCTGATTATACAAGAGTCCTTTTACATCTGAGGTATTACCAATGTATTGTGCATTCACATTGGCTATTATAGGTGTACCGATTTCACCAAGTGTGATGGGCTCCAGCTCTGCAAGCAAGCGGTCAGCTGCCGGCTTTAACATAGAAGTGTGGAAAGGAGCACTAACTGCAAGATCAATGGTTTTCATGGCACCCTTTTCTTTACACAGCTTTGCCGCTTCCTCTACCGCCTTAACCTCTCCACCAATTACAATTTGACCTGGGCAGTTAAAGTTTGCGGGCTCAACAATTCCAAATTGCTTTGCTTCTTCACATGCCTCTCTCACTTTATCCCCTGCAAGACCTAACACTGCACTCATCTTACCTAAGCCTGCGGGAACTGCTTCCTGCATAAAACGTCCTCTTTTGCGAACCAAAGGAACAGACTGCTTTAAGGAAAAAACACCGCTTGCTGTCAGAGCGGAATACTCTCCAAGACTTAATCCACCAACTACATCCGGCTTGATTCCTTCTGCAGTAATTGCACGGAATGCAGCAATTGACATGGTTACGATGGAGGGCTGGGTGTTCTCAGTAAGATCCAGCTCTTCCTTACTGCCATTAAAAATCAAATTTGTTAAATCCATCCCAAGGCTCTCATTAGCCTCTTCGAAGGTTTGTTTGCATACAGCATAATTATCGTATAGTTCCTTCCCCATACCGATATATTGTGATCCCTGTCCTGCAAATAAAAATGCTGTTTTACTCATCATTAACTCCAATCTTTACCGAGCAGCTGCTCTGCCTCAGCAAACATCTCAGTAATAATCTCCTTACAGCTTTGTTCTTTCTTAACAATTGCAGCAATCTGTCCGGCCATAACACTACCATAGTCCATATCACCATTCACAACTGCCTTTGCTAACGCTCCCAAACCGAGTTTTTCAATTGTCTCAACTGGAGCTGCTGCTTTTTCAAGCTCTGAGAACTGTCGGCTTAATTTATTCTTTAGAATTCTTACGGGATGACCGGTAGAACGTCCGGTGACAACCGTATCAATATCTTTTGCATTTAATATTTTCTGTTTATAATTCGGATGAACATTACACTCATGAGCTGATAAAAAACGAGTACCGATTTGAACAGCGTCCGCTCCAAGCATTAATGCTGCTGCAATTCCTCTGCCATCTGCAATCCCTCCGGCTGCAATAACCGGAACATCCACCGCATCCACCACCTGAGGAACCAGAACCATAGTAGTAAGTTCACCCACATGTCCGCCGGATTCTGTACCTTCTGCAATAATTGCATCCGCTCCGCTACGTACCATGCGTTTTGCAATAGCTACGGACGGAACTACCGGAATCACTTTGATACCATGTGCTTTCCACATCTCCATGTATTTTCCGGGTGCTCCGGCACCGGTTGTAACCACCTTAACTCCCTCTTCACATACCATCTTTGCAATATCATCCGCTGATTCACTAAGCAGCATAATATTTACACCAAAGGGTTTATTGGTTAATTCTTTTGCTTTTCTGACTTCCGATCTGATATGTTCTGCAGGTGCGGTTCCTCCGGCAATAATTCCAAGTCCCCCTGCTTCCGATACCGCGGCAGCCAAGGCTGCATCCGAGATCCTAGCCATAGCACCTTGAAAAAGAGGGTATTCAATATTAAGTAGTTCACATATGCGTGACTTCATTGCTCTTTATCCTCCCAGGAGTATTCTTCCATCCACTACTTTTTTCACCAATACCGGCAGTTGTAATTGAAATGCTGTATTTGCTGCATATCGATTTGAATCACAACTGCCGTACGGTATTACATTTTAACTTTTAAATTATTATTCAGCGTCGCTTTTTTCAGCAAGGTATTTTTCAATATCGCCGATTGTAGCAATGCTCTCAGTATCTTCGGTAGGGATTTCAATTCCGAATTCTTCCTCTAAGGACATGATAATCTGGAAAAGATCAAGAGAATCTGCATTTAAATCATCTTTCAAATTAGTTTCTGCTGTTAATGTTGCTACATCCACACCTAATTGATCTGCCACAAGTTCTTTAATTTTTTCGATATCCATTTTAGTAATCCTCCATATTATGTTTTATACTTGACAAGCATACTTCAAAAGTAATATGCATTTAATATTCAGAAAATATTCTGAATCATGTTATATAAAAGGGGTTAGCCCTTAACATGCAATAATTATTTCCATTCGATTAGAACAGCTCCGCTGGTCATTCCGCCACCAAACCCGGCCAAAATAATTCGATCACCGGATTGAAGCATATTTTTTTGTACCATTTCATCTAGTGCGATACCAATTGTAGCCGCCGAGGTATTCCCATAAAGATCCAAATTCATATAGAATTTCTCAAAGGGAATTCCACATATCTTTGCAGCACTTTCAATAATTCTTGTATTCGCCTGATGAGGAATAATATATTTGATATCCTCCGAAGTTATCTGGGCTTTTTCCAGTACTGTTTTAATCAAATCATTGATACTGCGAACCGCAAATTTGAACACTTCCTGACCCTTCATAGTGATGGTCTGACTTTTGCGACCTTCCTCCTCTTTGCAATAAGGATTTATTAAAGGAAAGGCAGGTAATGTTAAGTAATCCTGTTTGCTTCCATCACTGGTAAGTGTTGTTGATAATATCCCTCCCTGCTCCGATGCAGATAACACTACTGCACCAGCACCATCTCCAAATAACACACAGGTGGATCTATCCTCCCAGTCCAAGGTTTTTGAGAGGGTTTCCGCTCCGATTACCAGTATATTGCGAAACATTCCACTTTCAATTAAGGAAGAACCTATCGTCATACCATACACAAGCCCGGAACAAGCTGCCGCTAAATCAAAGGCTGCTGCCTTAGTAGCTCCCAGCAAATGCTGTACCATACAAGCAACGGATGGCATAAAAGAATCCGGTGATATGGTTGCACAGATGATTAAGTCAAGTTCACTGGCTGCTATCCCAGACATCTCCAATGCTCTTTTTGCTGCTCCATATGCCAAATCAGATGTATTCTCACCAGTGGATATTCTTCTCTCTTTAATTCCTGTTCTGGATGAGATCCACTCATCGCTGGTTTCTACAATCTTTGATAGATCATCATTCGTCATTCTATTCTCTGGCAGGTAACTTCCTGTGCCGGTAATTGTTGCACGTATCATTTTTGGAATCCTCCTACTTAGCTCTGTTGTGCCTCTTTATAATTCTCTTTCAAATGATAATTCAATTTATTCAATGCTACTAATAGTATTTCCTCTTCTTCTTGAGTAAAATCCACCATAATCTGCTTTACCATATCTAAATGGAATTTCTCATGAATTCGATAAGCGAGTTTTCCTCGCTTAGAGAGGGTGACATTCACAATCCTTCGGTCTGTGTTGCTGCGATTACGTTCCAGGTACCCCTTCTTAATCAGTCTATCTACCGCAGTTGTCAGAGTTCCCATGGTAATTTCTAACGAAGATGCTATCTCAGACATTGTTTTTGAGCCGTATAATCCGACTGCTTCAATTGTATGTATCTCCGTAATTGACAAGTCACTGAAGGCTCCGCTTTTAATGGAGTATTCTTCAATACGATTCACGTCATCATATACTTCAACTAGTATTTTATTTATTTGGACAAGTTTGTCCTTCATTTTGAACCACTCCTAAGATTGCTTTGAATCACAAATAGTTTGATAATCAAAATATATAAGAAATCCATATAATTGTCAAGTTAATTTTTCCTTTACACCCTAATACCCCCCTAGTGAAACCAACAACAATAGAGCCGCTTTTTCACAAAAGCGGCTCTAAAAATATATCTTAGTTTATTCCATTAATTACACTTCGAATAACAGATCGCCATAAGTAGGAACCGGCCAATCTTCTTTATCACAGATAACTTCTAATGCATCGATAGGAGCTCTGAGGTCTAACATTGCAGCAGTAACTACATCTTTGAAGAACTTTGCAGACTCTGCAACTTCTTCCTTAGCGTTTGCTTCATCGGTTACTGTCTGTAACTTCTTAAGCGCTGCCTGTGCCTGAGCAAGAAGTGTACAGCTTTCCTTTAATAATTCAGTCTGAACACTTACGTCTGCATCTGCAACAGCTGCTTTTACAGAATTAATGCTATCAGCAAGCTTCTTTGTATACTTAATTACAGCAGGAATGTATTTTGAAGCTGCCATAGAGATTGCTGTTCTAGCTTCGATATTGATAGCCTTTGCATATGCTTCAAACATAATTTCCGCACGAGAGTGAAGTTCTACTTCCGTAAATACGCCTTGCTTCTCGAATAATTTAACTGCTTTTTCAGATACGTAGGAAGGAATTGCTTCAACCATGGACTTAATATTAGGAAGTCCTCTCTTCTCAGCTTCAACAACCCATTCATCGGAGTAACCATTGCCGTTGAATACGATTCTATTGTGATCGGTTAATGTCTTCTTAATTAAATCATGTACTGCTACATCGAAATCAGCTGCACCTTCTAATTCAGTTGCAAACTCTTCTAATACATCAGCAACGATGGAGTTAAGAATGGTATTAGCAGGTCCGATGGACATAGAAGAAGCAACCATACGGAACTCGAACTTATTACCGGTAAATGCGAACGGTGAAGTACGGTTTCTATCAGTAGCATCCTTAGCAAATCTAGGAAGTGTCTGAACACCAATATTCATCTTGCCGCCTTCTTTGCTGCTCTTAGCTTCGCCAGTTTCAATCAACTGAGTGATAACATCTTCTAACTGCTCTCCTAAGAATACAGAGATAATAGCCGGAGGTGCTTCATTAGCACCTAATCTGTGGTCATTACCTGGGTTAGCTGCAGATACACGAAGTAAATCTGCATGTAAATCTACTGCTTTTAAAACAGCTGATAAGAATACTAAGAACTGTACATTCTCATGAGGTGTCTTGCCAGGATCTAATAAGTTCTTGCCTGTATTAGTAACCATGGACCAGTTATCGTGTTTACCGGAACCGTTAACACCTGCAAAAGGCTTCTCATGAAGCAGACAAGTAAGACCATGACGGTTAGCAACCTTCTTCATTGTCTCCATAACCAACTGATTGTGATCAGTTGCGATATTCGCTGTAGCATAGATTGGAGCTAACTCATGCTGTGCAGGAGCAACTTCATTATGCTGAGTCTTAGCTGTTACACCAAGCTTCCAAAGCTCGATATTAAGCTCTTTCATATATGCAGCAATTCTTTCTTTGATGCTGCCAAAGTAATGATCTTCTAATTCCTGACCCTTAGGAGGCATAGCACCAAATAAAGTTCTGCCAGTAAAGATAAGATCATCTCTCTTTAAATATTTAGCTTTATCAACCAAGAAGTATTCCTGCTCGGGACCTACGGAAGTGGATACCTTTGTAACCTCCTTATGTCCAAATAAGTTAAGAACACGTACTGCCTGCTTGCTGATTGCTTCCATAGATCTAAGAAGAGGAGTTTTCATGTCCAAAGCTTCGCCTGTGTAAGAACAGAAAGCGGTAGGAATGCAAAGTGTTACACCTGCTGCATCTTCTCTTAAGAATGCGGGTGATGTACAATCCCAAGCTGTATATCCTCTTGCTTCAAAGGTAGCTCTTAAACCACCGGAAGGGAAGGAAGAAGCATCCGGCTCACCTTTAATTAATTCTTTACCGGAAAACTCCATAATCACTTTACCGTCAGCAGTAGGATTAATGAAGGAATCATGCTTCTCAGCTGTAATACCGGTCAAAGGCTGGAACCAGTGAGTATAATGGGTTGCCCCTCTCTCGATAGCCCAATCCTTCATTGCATTTGCAACAACCTCCGCTACACTGGGATCTAAATCCTCGCCATTCTCAAGTGTCTTCTTAAGAGCAGCAAAAGTTTTCTTCGGCAGACGTTCGATCATAACTGCCTCGTTAAATACATTTGATCCAAAAAGCTCTGTTAATTTCTCAGACATACTAAATCTCCTCTCTTAATTAAAAAAGACGTCCCCTAATAGAAGGGAACGCCTTTGCTCCATTTATAAATTCTTTTTAATTTTCTATATAAAGTATATACCATGTTTTCAAAAAAAAGAAAAGTGTTTTTTCATCTTTTTTTATATTTTGTAAAAATGGTTAGAATAGAATACAATTCAGCTACCGTTCATGTTTATTATTTTGAGTAGTACGTATTCCACACTCTTGACATGAATATGTCTATGTACTTCTGGCACAAAAAGGTACACGATCGCATTTAAATTATATTATTTGTTATTATCCTCCGGGTCAGAAAATATAGCTACTGAATCGCCATCCTCAGTTCCAGTCGGTTCAGCTACACTTTCCTCAGGCATATATTTCTTGAAAATTCGTTCCAGGAAAAGAGAATAGATTAATATTGTTACACCTGGAACAAATGCCCCTGCCAGCACCATAATGCTAACACCTAACACTGAGCAAATGGTAACAATAATCATACAAATTGTGGAAGGCAGATGTCTGATTGACATAAAAAGTGCTGCTTTAAATAATTGTTTTATGGTCATATCAAATCTGGACAGAAGGGGGAATATATAGATTGTAACACTTAATGCCAGGAAGGAAAGGGAAATATATACTCCATATAATATTGCGTTTAATTTGCTATCCATCAAATTATTATGTGTTGTCATATAAATATCCATACCTAAAAACAAACCAACACCTATCAAAATTAACCCGATTAATGTCGCTCTCTTAAAATTCAGCTTAAAGGAGCGAAAAAACTCACTCATCAGATACCCTCTCTCCCCACGCAACACCTTAACACTTGCATAATAAAGTGCAGTTGTTGCAGGACCGATTGTTATAATCGGGATGCATAGTATCATCCATACAAGACTTAATACGATAACATCACACATTTTACCCAAAAATGTAAAAAATCCATTATCCAAATTAAAAAAACTATTCATTGTCTAGCTCCCTTATTTATCTTTTTTTACATTTTATCATACTACTCCCGAAATATACAGTTAAAATATTATAAACTGATAGAAAGAACCACGATCTATATTTCCCTTAATGTGATTATATATGCATCAAAATGTTAACTATATTCGATACTTTAATCAATATACCCTTTCTTTACCCCCTTCTAATATCGAGGTTTTCATTGACAAATCCAGTTCTCTTTGTTATATTTTACTTGATTTTACTATTTAATATTTGATTTAATATTCATAATGTGGGTGAGGACGTTCTCTTAACTTACTTGGGGAGAGCGCCTTTTTTCATTGCTTTACACCCTCACAATTCACCGTATTACCGCATTAAACGAATCACCGGTTTGTATTATTAAGACTTAATCTAGACATCGTCTTTAATCAACCTCACATAATTACTTGACGAACTTTCAGATTTCATGTTCAAAACTTCCTGCAATATTGATGCTTTGAAGCACTTTTGAAAGTTCTACATATTCAAGTTATTTTTAAAGCGATGTACTCGGAACAAAGGAAAGGAAGAGCTTATGGATTTCAGTTTCTTATCTACTTTACTCCCAATGCTGTTTAGAGGCCTGAGAGTTACCCTATTCATCTCTGTGTTTGGCATTTTATTCGGATTTTTAATCGGCAGCATTACCGGATTTGCCCTTCAAAGCAGGAACAAACTTGCGAAAGTACTATCAAATATTTATATCTGGATTATTCGAGGTACGCCCCTCATTGTTCAGGCCTTGTACATATATTATGTAATTCCGGCAATCTTTCATACGGATTTAAGCAGTAATTCAGCAGGTATTTTAGTAATAAGTCTGAATTCAGGCGCTTTTATTGCGGAAATTGTCCGTGGTGCTTTGGGAAGTATTGATCCCGGCCAAAAAGAAGCAGGTTTATCACTTGGTCTTACCCCAATGCAAACCCTGTGGCATCTCATTGTTCCACCGGCCTTTCGTTCCATGATACCCGCCTTATTTAATCAATTTATCATTACTGTTAAAGACACTGCATTATTAAGTGTTATTGTTGTAAATGAAATCACAAAGCAAATTCAAAATTATCAGTCCATCACCTACAAAACTATTGAAAGCTATACAACCGGCGCAATATTTTATCTAGTCATTATTTCTATTTTGATTCTCATTCAGAAACAGGTAGAAAGAAAAATCAAACGTTAGAACGGAGGATACCTATGGGTGAAATGATTAAAGTTGAACATTTGTCAAAGAACTTTGAAGATCTACAGGTTCTTAAAGATATTAATATGCATGTAATGGAGGGTGAAGTAATCTGTATCATCGGTCCATCCGGCTCAGGAAAAAGTACTTTACTTCGATGTATCAATCAATTGGAAATCCCCACTGACGGTAATATATACTATCAGGGAAAAGATATTTTTAATAAGAGAGAAATTGCTCTTAGAGACTATAGAGAAGAAGTGGGAATGGTGTTTCAGCGCTTTAATTTATTCCCCATGAAAAATGTTTTGAAAAACATAACACTTGCTCCTATTCTGACCAAGAAGATGACTAAGTTGCAGGCTCAGGAGAAAGCTTTACAGCTTCTTGATAAAGTGGGCTTATCTGATAAGGCTCACTCCATGCCTGCCACCTTGTCCGGCGGACAGCAGCAGCGTGTGGCCATAACCCGTGCTCTTGCAATGGAGCCCAAGGCACTCCTCTTTGATGAACCTACCTCCGCACTCGATCCGGAATTAGTAGGTGATGTACTGGAAGTGATGCGTTCCTTAGCAAAAGAAGGAATGACCATGGTTATTGTTACTCATGAGATGGAATTTGCAAAAGACGTTGCAGACCGTGTGATTTTTATGGCGGACGGCTATATTGTAGAAGAGGGTACCCCCGAGGAGATTTTCACCAATCCCAAGCACAGCCGTACCCGTTCTTTCCTTGCTAGAATCTTATAAAGTAGCTTTATTTCCAAAGCAAAAGGCATTGTTAAGTGGCTAACTAGTTTTTTCATAAAAATTTCAGATGTTGACTGGAATTTAAGTTGGCAAATGACTAAAAATCTTTATTTGACGCTTACAAAAAACTTCCGAAAATAGGGTAAGTAGAAAAACCCTTAACAGATAGACTCCTTGTAGCTTTGTACAAAGCAGAGCAGAAATATACCTAAGGAATGCTTTCAATTCATTTACTCGTATTATTTGTGTTATATCATAAAACAGATTTATCCTGACTCAGCGAGTTATCTGTTTTATGATATGTATAACAAATAATAATATAATTACACCAATCCCTGCTCCGTTCTTCCAATAATCTCATCCTGTAATTCTTTACTCAGGTTTCTAAAGTGATCACTGTATCCCGCTACACGAACGATTAAATCCTTATATTCCTCTGGCTGCTGTTGTGCAGCAATCAGCGTTTCATGGTCAATAACATTGAATTGAATGTGATGACCGTCCATATTAAAATAAGCACGAATCAAATCTGCAAGCCGGCTAATTCCCACTTCACCCTCAATAACGGAAGGTGAAAACTTTTGATTAAGCAGCGTTCCTCCTGTTTTTAGGTGATCCATTTTTGAACAGGATTTGATTACTGCAGTGGGACCTTTTGTATCGGCTCCCTTCTCTGGGGAAATACCTTCTGACACCGGCTTATGAGCCAATCGTCCGTTGGCGCTTGCCATCATTACTTCCCCAAAATAAACATGGCAGGTAGTCGGCAGCATATTAATCCGATAACTTCCTCCCTTGGTGTTAGGGCGGCCAGTTACTTCCTTATAATATAGCTCAAATACTTCCTGCATAACCTTATCCGCATATTCATCATCATTCCCATACTTAGGGGCAAAATTTCGAACCAGGTTAAGCACCTTGTCATGACCGCTGAAATTCTCCTGCATTGCCAGAAGCAAATCCCCCATGGCCAGCTTTTTTCGATCATATACCAAATCCTTAATGGCACTTAACGAATCCGTAATCGTGCCTATTCCCACACCCTGCACGTAATTAGTGTTATATCTGGCTCCTCCTCCGTTATAATCCTTTGCACGTTTAATACAATCATTGGTAATCACCGAAAGGAAGGGTACTGGCATCTCCCTGGCATAAATCTGCTCAATAAGATTATTTCCTGCAATTTTGATATCCATGAAATAATGTATTTGCTGACCATAAAGCTCCATTAGCTCTTCAAAGCTTTCAATCTCGGTGGCAGGTTTCGTTTTTAAACCTAGTTGACGCTTTGTAATATGATCATACCCTTCATATAAAGTAAGCTCCAAGATCTTTGGCAAATTAAAATAGCCTGTGAGAATGTATGCTTCATTCCCAAAAGCCCCAGTTTCTACACAACCGCTGGTTCCACCTCTTCTGGCATCCTCAATGGATTTTCCCGCATTTAATAATTCAGCGATAATTGCTTCCGTATTATAAAAGGCAGGTTGCCCCCATCCCTTTGCAGCAATTTTCACTGCCTCTTTTAGAAATTTTAAAGGCGTCTTCCTACTGATTTGTACATTGGAGCTTGGTTGTAATAATACCATTTCGTCCATGCATTCCAAAATCAAATAACTTACCTCATTTACTCCATCCCTGCCGTCCGGAGTAATTCCACCCGTATTTATGTTTGCAAAATCCGTATATGTGCTGCTTTCTTTAAGTGTTATTCCTACTTTGGGAGGTGCCGGCTGATTATTGAACTTTATCCACAAACACTCCAACAATTCCTTTGCTTTATCCCTATCTATAATTCCCATTTGGATATCCTGCTGATAAAACGGGTACAAATGCTGGTCAAGTCTTCCGGGGCTAAACGCATCCCAGGGATTAATTTCACTGGTTACACCAAGATGTACGAACCAGTACATCTGAAGTGCCTGCCAATAATTTTTTGGTTTATATTTTGGAACCACATTGCAGTTCTCCTCCATTTCAAGGAGTTCCAGCCTTCTCTGAATATTCGGTTCCTTCATAGCCAATTCATGGGCATAAGCACGATAACGCTCACCCAAAACAATAATCGCATCGCAGGCTATGGACATGGCGCTAAGCTGTTCTCGCTTTTGCAGCGCTTGCGGATCATTTACAAAATCCAGTCCCAGGATTGACTTTTCAATCTCCTCTTTTTGCTCTAAAAAGCCTTTTTGATAAATAATCTCCCCACCAACGGTGTGACCGGGTCCCCTCTGTTCCATAAATTCCGTAAATATGCCGCTTTCATAGGCTGCCTTCCATTCTGTGGACATGCCGCCAAGCATTCGATTCCGTAAATTGCGTTTCCTCCAATACGGGATGATAACTTCCTTTTGAAGGGTTAAATCTTCTTGCGTTACCTTGAAATTGATGAGTTCTCTGTCATTCATCACCCTAAGATCCTCAAGCGTATGACAACAAAGTTCAGGGAAAGTGGGTGCTCCGAGAGGTGCGCAGCCCTTTTCACCTACAATCAAATCCAGTTCATTAATATATAAAGTTTTCCGTTCAAAATAATATTTCAGTGACAATGCCCTAAGTTCCGGAATTGATACTGACCCTTCATATAATTGATATGCCTCTGTGAAATACTTAGCGCGCTCCATATCAATAAAAGCTTGTGTTTCTACACTCTGCTTCCTTAATTGCTTAATTCTATCATTCATTCCACGCTCCATGTTTCAACCCACCTTTCACTTTATCCTCCAATAACAGTAAGAAATCCCTTTTCGCAAAACAATTTCTTGAATTTTTCCATCTCCACATCCGTAGGTGATATAAAACTATGACCATCAGAAGCTTTGTTTAATCTATCATATTTGTGTTTCCCCATTGTATGATAAGGTAGGAGATGGATTTGTATTATATTAATTTTGTTCTTCACTAAATACTCAAGAATTTCTCCCATCTCCTCCATAGAAGAATTCACTCCACAAATTACTGGAATCCGAAGATAAATCCTAGCTCCATCCTCGCTAAGCCTTTTTAAATTATTAAGAATCAAATCATTGTAGACACCAGTAAATTGATAATGTTTTAGTGAATCCATCATCTTAAAGTCGTACAAAAAGAAATCGGTAAAAGGAACCACCTCTTGGAACTTCTCATAATTAACATATCCACAGGTGTCAATTGCAAGGCTATATCCAAGGCGATGTAACGGTTTCATAACTTGAAGCAGATAATCAAAATTTATGGTCATGACCTCACCCCCTGAGAAGGTGATCCCGCCGCCTGATTCCTCATAAAAGACAGAGTCCTTTTGTAATTCACTGATTAGCTTCGAGGGTTCTATCGCGCTTCCGACCAGTTCCCTGGCTCCAAAAACACATTGCTCCATGCAGGCACCACACTCGGTACACTTTCTTAAATCAGTAATCACAATTTTATCACTCATATAAATTGCATTACTACTGCAATTTCTTACACATTCTCCACAACCAGAACATCGTTCCTTGTTATGATAGAATTGCTGTTCATAACTCTGAGTCTCAGGATTATGACACCAGCTACAATGTAGCGGACACCCTTTAAAGAATACCGTTGTACGGATGCCTGGCCCATCATGGATTGAAAATTTTTGGATTTCTGTTATTAACGGATATTTCATATTTATCACCTCTTTATCAGTGAATTTATTAGGATTATTGTTTTAAAAACCCTGATTATTTTATGTAAATGACAATTGCAAAAACCCAAAGACTCATTCTTTGATGGTGATGCATAAGACAATCTAATTATCTTATGTCTTAAGTTATGATCAAGGTATCAAAAGGACTGTATCTACTGTGGAAATGGCAAATTGCATAAAGCTAAAAGCTTTATGCTTCGATGATAATGTATTAGATGTTCTAGTTATCTAATAATTAGAGTTATACATATCATAAAAAGGTAACTCGCTTTGCAACAACAATATTTTTAATCACAAGAAAGACGGTATAGCTCTCACTACACCGCCTAGCCCATATTAATTGCCAATAGTAATTACTAACTAATGTTTTTGATTTGGCTTTCTGATATAACATTCCTTATGATCTTATGGTATGTATTCCAACAGGACTTATTTCAGCCAATCCTTATTCGCACCAAGTCTTCTTTATCTTATCCATGGTTCCATCCGCTGTTAACTCTTCAATTGCCTTGTTGAGCACCTCAACAATTCCCTTGTTGGCCTTAGAACAATCAAAGGAAACTGCCACAGCATAAGGAGCCTGACCCTGATTGAACTCATCCCCAACCATCTTCAGCTTTGTTCCATTCACTGTTTTGATATAATAAGCAAGACCAGGAGTATCCTGAATCAAACAGTCCACCTTACCCTGCTCCAACGACTCATACGCGGTAGTAATCGCATCGTGTACCTGAATGGATTTTTCAGGAATACCTGCTTTTGTACAATAAAGATGGGATGCAGTTCCCTTCTCTACTGCTACCACATATTTTCCGCTTTTTAAATCCTCTACACTTACGAGCTCTTTTGGACTTGTCACTGAATTCACACAAAGGATTTGACCGGAATCATAATAGGTACTAGTAAAGTTCATCTTCTGTTTTCTTTCATCGGTTGCACAAAGTGCTGCCATACCTATATCTAATTTACCCTGGGACAAAGAGGTGGTCAATGCACTGTATTCCATCGCTCCAACCTCTCCGTTAATTTCAAAGCCCGTATAATCCTTAAGAGCTTTCATAAAATCCATATCAAACCCGATTAAGGTCTTTCCACCTTCATCATAGTAAGAAAATGGCGGAAACAGACCGGAAGTGCCGATCTTTAATGTAACCCCCTTTAATGCATCCTTAGCAGAACCATTAATTAAACTTACTTCCTTACCTTCCTTCTTGCCACATCCAACTGCTGCCATTACCATGGCAAGTACCAACATAAATACAGTTAATTGTTTAAATCCTCTTTTCATTTTTTCCTCCATCCTACGCAAAATTTCGCGTTAAAACCTTTCTACTCCTTTTACTTCTACACTGAATATTAATTCGAGCGCCAAAAGTCCTTTCATTAGAGTTCATTGACAATTACACAAAGCGAAAGAACGAAGAACAATTGTGCCTATAGAAATGTAAAAGAAGTTCTTTTTCTATAATTGTGTTATTTCATGGATCCGATATGACAGCATAATTAGAACACCTTATGCATTTCCATCAAAGTACGAATCTTTTAGCCTTGTGCTAATTGTCACTGCCGCAGTATAAACAGGACGTTTATCACCCAAACCAATATTATGTCTGTAACTAACCTCCTTACGAAAGCTTGTGTATAAATAATCCGCTTCGTAGTTTTGGCTCAAACCAGGTTGATTTTGGTGGCATCAACATCCCTGCATCCGAGACCTCAAATAACTCATTAATAGAAGTTGGATACATAGAGAAAGCCACCTTCATATCTTCATTCACCCGTTTCTCCAGTGCACCCAAACCTCGTATTCCGCCAACAAAACCGATACGCTTATCCGTTCTTGGATCTTCAATACCAAGAATTGGGCTTAAAAGATAATTCTGAAGGATGGATACATCTAGTGCCGCTACCAAATGCTCTTGATTTTTAATATTATCCTTGGCTCTCAGTTTGTACCAATTACCTGATAAATACATACCAAATACCGCTTTCTCCTCCGGTATGTAGGGGTCACTACCTAGTAAGCTTACTTCAAAGCTTTCACCAACCCTTTTCAAAAACTCCTTCTCTTTTAGACCATTCAAATCCTTTACGGTACGATTATAAGGTAGAATCATCAGCTGGTCATTGGGGAATAGAACGGATAGGAAGTAATTATATTCCTCTATGCCTGTGTAATTTGGATTATCTTTTCTTCTTTTTAATCCTACTTTCACAGCAGAAGCAGCTCTATGATGTCCATCTGCAATATAAATACTGTCGATTTTCTCAAAGGCTTCCTTAATCTCTGTAATATTCTCATCCCTTGAAATTCTCCACACATTGTGTGCGACCCCATCCACTGCAACAAAGGAATAAATTGGTTGATCCCGCTTTACTGCATTGATAATACGACTAATTCTCTCCTCGGTACGATAGGCAAGAAAAATTGGTCCAGTCTGTGCATCAAGAATGTCCACATGCTTGATACGGTCGATTTCTTTCTCTTCTCTGGTGTTCTCATGCTTTTTGATGACACCATTTAGGTAATCATCAATGGAAGCACATCCAACCAAACCAGTTTGGGAACGTCCTCCCATAATTAATTCATATACATAATAACTAGCCTTATCTTCTGTAAGGTAGGTTCCATCGTCCATCATTTCCTGTAACAGAATTTTAGCTCTATCATACACCCTTGAATCGTAGGTATCTACCTCATCCGGCAGCCCCGTTTCTGCTCTGTCTACCTTTAAGAAGGAAAGAGGCTCCCTTAATACTTCTGAGGTTGCTTCTTTTCTGGTATACACATCATAAGGTAACGCGGCCACTCTATGTGCCACAGCCTCCTTTGGCCTGATCGATAAAAAAGGTTTTATAACCGCCATCGTTTTATGCCCCTTTGCCTTTATATGAATTGGGACATAACAATCTGTCAGTGCCCTACTGCCAGACCTTATGTCCCTGTTCAATCATTTTTAATTTATTAAAAGAATTTATCCGTTCAAATCCTTTATTTCACGATTCTAACTCTAAGTACTCCGCTGATTGTAGAAAGTTTATCCGCTACCTCGGATGAAATCGGAACTTCCACATCAAGCACCGTATAAGCGTAATCTCCCTTACTCTTATTCACCATGTCGGAAATATTCACATTTGCAGCGGAGAAGGCTGTAGTAAACTGTGCCAGCATGTTTGGTATATTCTTATGAAGAATCGTGATTCGTCCAGCGGTTGTACAAACACCGGCATCACAGTTAGGGAAATTAACGGAGTTTTTGATGTTACCATTCTCACAAAAATCCATAAGCTGCTTTACTGCCATAACTGCACAATTATCCTCGGACTCCTCGGTGGATGCACCTAGATGAGGGATTGCAATTACACCCTCCATCTTCGCAGTTTTCTCATTGGGGAAGTCAGTTACATATCTTGATACCTTGCCTGCTTTTAAAGCAACTTCAATATCACCGTCATTCACCAACAGATCTCTTGCAAAATTAAGAATGATAACGCCTTCCTTCATTTTTGCAATACTCTCTTCGTTAATCATCTCCTTGGTGTTCACATTCGGATCAATATCTTCAATCAGAGGAGTATGTACCGTTATATAATCACATTCTCTATAAATTTCATCTCTGGTCTTTACATGAACAATATCACGGGACAGATTCCAAGCATTATCTACTGAAATAAAGGGATCATAGCCATAAACCTGCATACCAAGGCGGTTGGCAGTGTTTGCGACTAATACGCCGATTGCACCCAGTCCGATTACACCTAATTTTTTGCCCTGAATTTCTTTTCCGCCGAATTTAGCCTTTTCTTTTTCTACTCTTTTTGCAATAGCCGGGTCATTCTTCTCTATATTTACCCAGTTTACACCACCAACGATGTCACGGGATGCCAGTAATAATCCTGCGATTACTAATTCTTTAACACCATTTGCATTGGCACCGGGAGTGTTAAATACAACGATACCCTGATCTGCACACTTTGTAAGCGGAATATTATTTACACCTGCTCCAGCTCTTGCAATTGCTTTCAGATTTTTATCAAATTCCATATCATGCATGGATGCACTTCTTACTAATACTACATCTGCTTCCGCAATGTTTTCAACCTTCTCATATTGCTCCGTAAAATTATTCAAACCAATGGATGCAACCTGATTTAGACAATTATATTTCATAATTTCCTCCGTCCCTTTGCTTTAGAGATATTGTCCCTTCCTACAAAAGATCTATTTAATCAAATCCCCTTACCTTATTCCACAATTATTTTGCATTCTCCGCTTCAAATTGTTTCATAAACTCAACCAGTTTCTCCACTCCTTCAATTGGCATCGCATTATATATACTTGCTCTCATACCGCCAACAGAACGATGTCCCTTCAAGTTGTCAAAGCCAGCTGCAGTAGCTTCCTTCACAAATTTTGCATCTAGCGCATCATCGCCTGTTACAAAAGGAACATTCATCAATGAACGGTCTTCTTTTACAACAGTACCTTTGAACATTTTGCTCTCATCAAGGAAATCATAGAGAATTGCTGCCTTTTTCTCATTTCTTTCCTTCATTGCTTCTAGTCCACCCATATTCTTAAGCCATTTAAATACTTTTCCACAGATATAGATTCCATATGCAGGAGGAGTGTTATATAGAGAATTTTCGTCCGCCTGAGTTTTATATTTTAACATGGTAGGAGTTCCGGGAAGTACATCCTCGGTAATTAAGTCTTCACGAATAATTACGATTACCACTCCAGCAGGTCCAATATTCTTTTGAACACCACCATAGATAATTCCGTACTTTGTCACATCCACGGGCTCTGATAAGAAGCAGGAAGAAACGTCTGCTACTAAAGTCTTCCCTTTGGTATTCGGTAAGGTTTTAAACTTCGTTCCATAGATTGTGTTATTCTCACAGATATATACATAGTCAGCATTTTCTGAAATTGGAAGATCAGAGCAATCCGGGATATAAGAAAAATTCTTATCAGCAGAGGAAGCGATAGCATTCGCTGTTCCGTAATTCTTTGCCTCTGCAAAAGCTTTCTTCGCCCACATGCCGGTGATAATATAATCCGCCACCTTATTCTTCATCAGGTTCATCGGAATTGCCGCGAACTGCTGTGATGCGCCGCCCTGCAAGAAAAGTACTTTATAATTATCAGGAATGTTCATTAATTCCCTAAGGTCTTTCTCAGCATCTTTTATAATCGCTTCATAAGCTTTAGATCGATGGCTCATCTCCATTACGGACATGCCTGTGCCCCTGTAATCAAGCATTTCATCTGCTGCTTCCTGTAAAACCTCAACCGGTAATACTGCCGGTCCTGCTGAAAAGTTATAAATTCTTCCCACGCTACTTCCTCCTTCATGATTTCCATTTATTTATTTACCACTTTACTTGGATAACTTATTATAAAACTACGTTATTTTATTGTCAATAAAATTTATCGTGGTAAAGGAATAAATCACTTGTATTTTCATCGAAGCATGAGCCTTATGGCTTTGTGCAAATTGAGACCTTCACTGTATAAACAGGGATTTTAAAACCTAATCAACTTTCCTGTAGGTTCAAATTTGCACAAACCTAAACTCACAATGATACATTATTTCTTCAGGTCTTCCTCACTAAATACCTCTTCAATTGCAGCGCCGGGTGCTACCATCGGCCACACTTTATCATCGCTGTCTATGATACATTCTATGAGGACCGGCTCTTTTAATGCTATCGCTTCTTTTAATACTTGCTCAACTTCCTCTTTTTTTGAAATTCTATATGCTTTTGCTCCCATCGCTTCTGCTACTTTTACAAAATCAACCTTGTCTCTTAAATTCGTATTCGAGTATCTCTGTTCATAGAACAAGGTTTGCCATTGGCGTACCATTCCAAGAACATGGTTATTAAATACCATCTGAATAATTGGGATATCGTATCTGGTAGCGGTTGCAATCTCATTCATATTCATACGAAAACAACCATCCCCTGCAATATTGACAACTGTCTTATCAGGCATTCCAACCTTTGCACCGATACAGGCTCCAAGACCGTAACCCATTGTTCCAAGCCCTCCTGAGGTAATAAAGGTTCTGGGTAAACGGTACTGAAAGAACTGTGCAGACCACATCTGATGCTGCCCGACTTCGGTTGTAATGATTGCGTCACCGCCTGTAATCTCATATAATTTCTCTAGGATATAGGGTCCGGTTAAGACCTCAGTATTATACTTTAATGGGAATTTTGCCTTCAGCTCAATGATATGTCCAACCCACTCCCTATGTTCTTGGGCGGTCAGTTTGGAATTGAGGATTGACAAAACTTCCTTCACATCACCGATTACACTGTAATGAGCCGACACATTTTTATTGATTTCTGCAGGATCAATATCAATGTGAAGAATTTTAGCATGCCTTGCAAACTTCTTCGCATTACCGGTTACTCGGTCTGAGAATCTGGCACCAATCGCAATCAAAAGATCACATTCCGTCACACCCAAATTAGAAGCCTTTGTTCCATGCATTCCAAGCATTCCGGTATATCTTTCATCCGTCCCATCAAATGCTCCCTTGCCCATCAAAGTATCACAAACAGGTGCATCTACTTTATTGACAAACTCAGCCAATTCATCATGTGCCTCAGAGATAACAGCACCACCGCCCACAAAGATAAAAGGCTTTTTGGAATGTTTGATTAACTCAAGTGCATTCTCAACATCATGTTCTGTTATTTCATCGGTTTTTCTGGCTATCGGTTCGGGTGTTGCACTCTTATATTTTGTCTTTGTAGCTGTAACATCTTTTGTGATATCCACAAGGACTGGTCCTGGTCTGCCGGATTTTGCGATACGGAAGGCTTTACGGATAGTTTCCGCTAACTTCGTAACATCCTTAACGATAAAATTATGTTTGGTAATCGGCATGGTAACTCCCGCGATATCAATCTCTTGAAAAGAATCTCTTCCTAGCAGATTCACCGCCACGTTTGCAGTGATCGCTACCATTGGAACACTATCCATATATGCTGTTGCGATACCTGTTACAAGATTGGTCGAGCCAGGTCCCGAAGTTGCCAGACAGACACCGACTTTACCGGTTGCTCGTGCATATCCGTCCGCTGCATGGGATGCCCCTTGCTCATGGGAGGTAAGGATATGTTTAATCTCGTGGCTATGTTTGTATAGTTCATCATAAATGTTCAAGATTGTCCCGCCGGGATATCCGAATACGGTATCAACTCCCTGCTCCTTTAAACACTCGATTACGATTTGAGCACCTGTTAATTCCATCATTGCCTCCATTCCACCACCTTGTGGCCTTTAAATTATATTTTTATCTCTTCGGTACTTCAAGAATTGCTCCTCGGTTACCGCTTGTCACCATTGCTACATATCGTGATAAATATCCGGTTGTGATTTTGGGTTCTCTCGGCTGCCATTTTGCTCTTCTGGCTTCCAGCTCTTCATCAGATACCACGAAGTTCAAGGAATTGTTATTAATATCAATTTGAATGATATCTCCTTCTTCCACCAATGCAATGTTGCCACCCACTGCGGCTTCCGGTGATACATGACCGATACATGCTCCTCTGGAGGCTCCTGAAAAACGTCCATCGGTAATCAACGCCACATGTGAGCCTAGCCCCATACCCATAATTGCACTGGTAGGATTCAACATCTCTCTCATACCGGGTCCGCCCTTTGGTCCTTCATAACGAATAACAACAACATCACCTTTATTAATCTTACCTGCTTTTATGGCTGTAATCGCATCCTCTTCACAATCAAACACTCTTGCAGGACCTTCATGCTTCATCATCTCGGGAGCTACTGCGGAACGCTTCACTACACCGGAGTCCGGTGCAAGATTACCTTTAAGAATTGCAATTCCACCTGTCTCACTATAAGGATTCTCGATGGGTCTGATTACTTCGGGATCTTTGTTCACACAGCCCTCAATATTTTCTCCTACTGTTTTGCCGGTTGCTGTGATTAAATCTATATTCAGGAGTCCCTTCTTATTTAACTCATTCATAACTGCATATACGCCACCGGCTTCATTCAGATCTTCAATGTATGTATGACCTGCCGGTGCAAGATGACAGAGATTTGGTGTTCTGGCACTTACTTCGTTGGCTATATCGATATTAAGATCAAAGCCTACCTCATGAGCAATCGCTGGCAAATGAAGCATTGTGTTGGTGGAACATCCAAGTGCCATATCCACGGTTAGTGCATTCATAAATGCTTCCTTGGTCATAATATCCCTTGGTTTAATATCCTTTTCATAAAGCTCCATAATCTTCATACCCGCATGTTTTGCAAGTCTGATTCTTTCGGAATATACTGCCGGAATCGTTCCATTGCCTTTTAGACCCATACCGATTACTTCAGTAAGACAATTCATGGAGTTGGCCGTATACATACCGGAGCAAGAGCCGCAGGTCGCACAAGCCTTATTCTCGAATTCTTCCACTTCTTCTTCACTCATATTGCCGGCTGCATATGCACCTACCGCTTCAAACAAGGAAGATAAGCTGGTTCTCTGACCATTAACTTTACCCGCAAGCATAGGTCCGCCACTGACAAAAATTGTTGGAATATTAATTCTAGCTGCTGCCATTAATAACCCTGGTATATTCTTATCACAATTCGGCACCATAACAAGTGCGTCAAATTGATGAGCCATTGCCATCGCTTCGGTAGAATCGGCAATAAGATCTCTGGTTACAAGGGAATATTTCATTCCCTGATGACCCATTGCAATGCCGTCACAGACTGCAATTGCCGGAAATACAATCGGGGTTCCGCCTGCCATTGCGACACCAAGCTTTACGGCATCTACAATTTTGTCAAGGTTCATATGCCCCGGAACAATTTCATTATAGGAACTAACAATTCCGATCAGCGGCTTTCTCATTTCTTCCTTGGTTAACCCCAATGCATTAAACAATGATCTGTGGGGCGCCTGCTGCATTCCTGATTTTACTGCATCGCTTCTCATTCTTATCACCTTTTCTTTATATTATAGTTTATAATAAAACTCTTACCTCTAGTAACCAAAATAAGTTGTAACACTTTAACGTAATACAGTATATAATAAAGTATTTTTTATGAAAAATCAATGCATAAATAAACTTTTTCAAATTTCACACTAATTTGACGTTCCTTCCCATATTTATTATACATATTACATCAGTAATCCAAAAATCTCTGCGGAACTTCTACCTATTATAATATAGATAATTATAATCCTATCTTGCTCATATGCAAAGTAAATACAAAAAACTTCTCAGAAAATCATGTAATATATTCCCATAAGCAAGTTATGTGAATTTTATGTAAAATCAATGTGAATTTTATATGCATTTAACCTTATGTAAGTAAATTTCGTGATAAATTCATGTAAATTATGATTGATTATGTCTTTTATTAATGATAAAATTTGTTTGATTGACCATTCATAGGTTATAAAATCAATTTATTTTCCGTTAAATAGGAGGCGCGAACATGACGTTTTTCAATTTCCTGCATCAGGTAACATCAAGTCCTGTACTGTTCATAACCACTCTGCTGGTTCTTGGCGTTATTCTGGTAAATGGTTGGACTGATGCACCTAATGCGATTGCTACCTGTGTATCCACTCGTGCAATCAGACCGAAACAGGCTGTTATGATGGCAGCAGTATTTAATTTTCTCGGTGTATTTACTATGTCAATTATCAACAAGTCCGTGGCTCAAACCATATATAACATGGTTGACTTTGGAGATAAAACAGACTACGCATTAATTGCGCTATGTGCTGCTTTATTCGCTATTGTAATCTGGGCTACCGCTGCATGGTACTTCGGAATTCCGACCAGTGAATCCCATGCGCTGATCGCCGGTGTTACCGGTGCAGCCATTGCTTTACAAGGGGGAAAAGGTATTAATTTCGATCAATGGATCAAGATTATCTACGGTCTTGGATTATCCACTGTACTTGGCTTTGGCCTTGGCTTTATCATTAACAAAATTGTCAACTATGTATGCAAAAATATGGACAAGCGTAAAACAAATAAGGCTTTTCAGGGCGGTCAGGTTGCCGGAGGCGCAATGATGGCATTTATGCATGGTGCACAGGACGGTCTGAAGTTTATGGGTGTATTTATACTCGGTATCTTCTTGGCTAACGGTCAAACCGAAGCAAAAATGATCGTTCCCTTCTGGTTGATTGTACTTGTTTCTTCCATTATGACCCTCGGAACCTCCATTGGTGGATATAAAATCATTAAAACCGTTGGTTTGGATATGGTAAAGTTGAATAAACCCCAGGGATTTTCTGCAGATGTTGCCGCTTCTATCTGTTTGTATCTTGCTACAGCACAAGGTATCCCTGTAAGTACAACACATACAAAGACTACAGCAATTATGGGTGTAGGTGCTTCCAAAAAGCTCTCCTCCGTTAATTGGGCAGTCGTAAGGGAAATGGTAATTGCCTGGATTTTAACCTTCCCGGGCTGCGGACTATTATCCTTCATTATGGCACAACTATTCATGTATTTATTCTTATAATTATTCAAATAGGAAAGGATGTAAAAACCCATGAAGAAAAATAACTTTAACTACTTTGACGCTTTCGCAAATCTCTCAAAATATTCACACAAACTGGCAATCAGCCTTCACGAAACCTTAAGCAACTTTGACCCATCCGATATCTCAACTAGAGTGAAAAAAGCGCATGATATCGAACATAGTGCTGATAATGCAAAACATGATATCATGAATCGTCTGCTGAAAGAATTCCTTCCACCCATTGAAAGTGAAGACATTACAAGCCTTACTCAGGAAATCGATGATGTTACGGATAGTCTTGAGGATGTATTGATTTTCGTAGACATGTTTAATATTCAGACAATTCGTCCCGAAGCACTGAAATTCACTGAACTTTTGGTATCTTGCACAAAGGCAATGGATGAGGCTTTGGAAGAATTTAAGAATTGGAAATCCTCTAAAAAGTTACATGATTATATTATTGAAGTAAATCGACTTGAAGAAATCGGTGATTCGTTGTATATTGATATTATGCGTAATCTTTACCAGACTTCAAAGGATCCCATTGAACTGATGACTTGGACCGAAATACTTCAACGTCTTGAGAGATGTGCCGATAATTGTGAAGATGTCGCAAATATTATTGAAACCATTGTTATGAAAAATTCATAATTGGTAATAATTGACACAAGAGATTTTCACTAAGAAGGGCAAGGTAAATATGAGATTAGAAAAACAAAGGGCATTTATCATTCATGTAATTACAATTATAATCATTTTGGGGCTAGGGTATATCGGCATTAAATACGTTCTCCCCTTACTGATGCCTTTTGTCATTGGTATGATTGTTGCGGTATCTTTTCGGCGTTTAATTGATTATGTGCAGACAAAATCAAAAGCACCCCGTTCCCTCATATCCATTCTGATATTAATAGTTTTTTATATTGCTCTAGGTTATTTAATTTTCATCCTTGGCTTTAAAATCATTAATTTTGTTGGAAATTTAGTTGGTAATGTACCTACGTTTTATGAAAATACAGTCCGTCCAGCGATTGAAAAACTGGCCTCCAGTATATCAAATCAATTTCCGGATATGAAAGTTTATATAGACGACTTTATGAATGATTTTAACCCGAAGATATTTAGTTTTATATCAAATGCTTCTTCCTCGATTTTAGCTTTTATTACTAATATTGCCGGAATGGTTCCCAACTTATTAATTAAGTTAATTTTTACGATTGTATCCTCGTTCTTCTTTACAATTGATTATTATCGCATCACCCGCTTCATTACCTACCAATTTAAGGGTGAACGCCGTGATATGCTATTACGTATTAAAGATAATGGAATCGGAACAATCGGTAAATTTATCCGTGCTTATTCTGCAATTATCTCCATTACGTTTGTGGAGTTATCCTTGGGCTTTTGGATTATCGGAATTCCAAATCCTCTTTTCTTCGGTATCCTTGTGGCGGTAATTGATATTATGCCTATCCTTGGAACCGGTGCAGTAATTCTTCCTTGGGCTATTATTTCCTTTATCATTGGTAATACCAAAGTCGGTATCGGTATGCTTATTTTATACATTGTAATCACTGCAGTACGACAGATTTTGGAACCGAGAATTGTTGGTCAGCAAATCGGCTTACATCCAATTGTTACTCTTATTCTAATGTATATTGGTGCTCAGCTCATGGGAGTTTTGGGATTATTCTCATTACCGATTATTGCAACCTTACTGCTAAAGCTTAATGAAGAAGGAACCATACGATTATTTAAAAAACCAGAAAAATAATTAATAAGGGTGCTGCAGCTTGCAGCACCCTTAAATTTTTAATCATCAACCTAGGATTAACCGATAAAAATTAGAATGTTTGATCCTTGCGTTCAAAGGTGGAACAATCGGTCTCGTCTGACTGATGTGCGTTTCTGGGTTCGACACTGATTTTTTCTGCTGCACAGTGATCTCCATTCATATAATACTCACAGGTATTAACAACACATCTCACGCCTTCATTTGGTTTATCCATTTTTTTGATTGACATATTTATTCCCTCCATCATAAGATTCTGTTACAGTTTTATTATCTGTAACGCTTATAAGATTCATACATCATTTTCAGGATGGAATAATTTTTAAAATTATATTTTTAATCTTCAAATCCGGAGAATTGACGCATAATTCCGTCAGCCATCATATCTGCCATCTCTAAAGCCTGCATCTCTATATTATCGAATCCATTGGTACTTTCTTCGTATTGTCCATCAATCATCTGTTTCACATTATCTGAAAGCAGCTCCAAATGTTCATTCATCATGGCGCTCCAATCATCTTCATGCCAGTAAGGATTTAATGAGCTCAAAAATTCTGCAATCTTTTCAGCATTTTCGTGCCATCTCTGATTTGCATCATCGTAAGCCGTTCTATTACCTTCCTTCTCTGCTTGGAAAAGCTCTGCTGCAATCGTTAAGTGATCCGTCATTAATTGCATAAACTGATCCGCAGCTTCTTCACCATAATAAACCTCCAATGCTTTTGCAAAATCAGCGGGATTACGCATCAGTCTATCCACAATCTGAGGAGTTTCCGGAAGATTATTCAGTATTCCCATAACTGCTAATCTAGTCCAAAGCACATGCTCCAGCCACAGGACACGAAAATAATTCGTCAAATCAGCCATCTGCTCCATCTCCGGGTTATCCTGCATGAAACCTGACTCATACCACTCACCCCAGCTATATCCATCACCAGAATTATTCATTGGTGCTTGATTATTCATCGGGCTTCCATTGTTCATTGGAGTTTGATTATTCATCGGGCTTCCATTGTTCATTGGAGCTTGGTTATTCATGGGGCTTCCATTGTTCATTGGAGCTTGATTATTCATTTGGCTTCCATTATTCATTGGAGTTTGGTTATTCATCGGTCTTCCATTGTTCATTGGAGCTTGATTATTCATTTGGCTTCCATTATTCATTGGAGCTTGATTATTCATTTGGCTTCCATTGTTCATTGGAGTTTGATTATTCATCTGCCTCTGATTATTTCTAGGCATCTGGTTTGACTGTCCTCGATTATCTCTTTGAGTGGGACGCGTCCCATTCGTTGTTCCTGTATTACCCATGTCCATCGGGTAGACCGAATAAGCCATTCCCTTTACTGCTGCATGCTTTTGATAATCCGGCTTAATTTTAATAACCTGACCAATATCGAGCTTTCTAGGATCAATTCCCCTGTTCAATTCCATGATTGCATCAACTGTGGTATTAAATACTTGTGCCAGCATCCATATTGTATCATATGGTCTAATTGTATAATCAATCGTATGAAACATCTCTCTTACCATCACCTATAAGAAGTTCTATTTATAATTATGTAATAGCGACGGAAAATGTTACATTCCTAATCCTTTGGTGTTTATAATAAATCCAGTGCCCATTCAATTGCACTGATACTTACTTCTGTTCTTCTAGATGTATTTCGATTAAATAGATTCTCAAACCAGTCAGGCTCCGGTATATGTTTTAGATTTTGTAACTCATGAAACATTCTGCTGATTGGGGGTAAAGGGACATCGTTAATAGCAAAAACAGATTCTATAATTTTGTCTGTAGTTGCGGAAGTTACATAATCCACTTTCAGTCTATCCTGAAGCTCTGCAGCAGCCTTTATCTTAGAACGGGCATTGTAAAGCCATATTCTCAGTTCTAATTTTTCCTTATCAGCCGATTTATACTTTTTATATTTATTCATAGCGTTTCTCATCAGTTTAATCAGCCTCCCATCCATATCATAGATGATTTTGCTTCCTAAATAACGATAAACCTCCGTACCGTATTTATCTAATTTTGATTGTGCTGCTTCCGGCGTAAAATATAAATACTCTACCATGATATCATCCATTATTTCTGACTGTAGTTTATTCTTTCCTCCAAGTATAAATAAATTCAAATCGGAGTATTGGTTTTCCGTCTCAGCAGCTACCGAGCCCATTAACATTACTGCTGTAATTGAGTTATCCGCTTTTAACATAGGTATAATCTTTTTCAGTAGTTCTTGATGCTTCATCATATCACTCCAATACAAGAAATAAAAATAAGGAGGTCTTCCAAATGCCAAATGCATTTTGGAATTCCTCCTCGAATTTACAAGTTAAATTAATTTCGTTATTACTTTATCATTTAGAGTCAATCTTGTATTTATCATAAAGCAAACTCACTCTAAAGTCAATGTTTAACTTGATTAATTTCTATATTTTTACATCATCCCGATTGAAAAGTTAACTTTCTCCCCAATCCCCAAAGGTGGAAGTTACTTTTTCAAATTATAGTACGGAAGTTAGCTTTGCAAACATTTTTACATTGTAGATTATATTACATCGTCGAATAATAGTTATGTATGATCCAAAAGATTATAAATCAAATAAGCTTATCCTCTCAAGAATTAAATATTTCATCCAAATGGTTTACACAGATCCAAAAAATAAAGCAAGGATACTGTCCGCCTCCAAACAGTATCCTTGCTTTATTTTTTGCTATATTTGCTTAATATTACTTATTATTAATATAGTTAATCAAACCCTCGGCTTTAATAATTTTTTGCATGAATTCCGGGAATGCCTGCCCCTGATACTGAGTACCCTTGGTTCGGTCGTAAATCATACCATTGTCAAAATCAATCTCCACCTGATCTCCTGCTTTGATCTCCTTAGCAGCTTCAGGACATTCTATAATCGGAAGACCGATGTTAATCGCATTGCGATAGAAGATTCTTGCAAAAGTCTCTGCAATGACACAACTGATTCCCGATGCTTTAATAGCAATCGGTGCATGCTCTCTAGAAGAACCACAGCCAAAATTCTTATTAGCCACCATGATATCGCCACTTTTTACTCTTTTCACGAAATCAGTGTCAATATCAATCATACATTTTTCCGCCAACTCTTTCGGATCGGAGGAGTTTAAGTAACGAGCAGGAATAATTACATCTGTATCTACATTATCACCATATTTGTGTACTGTTCCGTTTGCTTTCATAACTACCTCCTATTATAATCCCAGCTCAGCGGGACCTGATATCTTACCGGTTATTGCACTGGCTGCCGCAACAGCAGGACTTGCAAGATAAACTTCTGATTCCACATGTCCCATACGACCTACAAAGTTACGATTGGTGGTTGCCACCGCTCTTTCTCCCTTAGCCAGAATTCCCATATGTCCTCCAAGGCAAGGACCACAGGTGGGTGTGCTTACCACAGCTCCCGCTTTAATAAAGGTTGCCAGCAAGCCTTCTTCCATTGCTTGTAGATAGATAGCTTGGGTAGCTGGGAATACAATTACACGCATACCCTTTGCGACTTTTTTTCCTTCCAGAATCTTCGCTGCAACTCTTAAATCCTCAATTCTACCATTGGTACAGGAACCAATTACAACTTGATCGATTTTGATATCCCCAACCTCATCAATGGTTCTAGTATTCTCCGGAAGATGGGGGAATGCAACCGTTGGCTTTAAGGCAGAAAGATCAATGGTGTAGGTTTCATCATAAACCGCATCCTCATCCGCCTCATATACCTTATATTCTTTTGCGGAATGCTCCTTAATATATTCAATTGCTGCTTCATCCACAGGAAAGATACCATTTTTGGCACCTGCTTCAATCGCCATATTCGCCATTGCAAACCGATCATCCATAGATAGCTCACTGATACCATCTCCTACGAATTCCATAGATTTATATAATGCGCCATCCACCCCTATCATACCTATGATATGAAGGATTACATCTTTGCCGCTCACCCAAGTGGAAGGCTTTCCGGTCAGAACAAACTTCAATGCGGAGGGAACCTTAAACCATGCCTTACCGGTTGCCATGCCCGCTGCCATATCGGTACTTCCAACACCGGTAGAAAAGGCTCCCAGTGCTCCATAGGTACAGGTATGGGAATCCGCTCCGATTACCACATCCCCTGCTACCACTAAGCCTTTCTCTGGCAAAAGTGCATGCTCAATTCCCATCTCCCCAATTTCAAAGTAGTTCGTAATCTCCTGATCCATTGCAAATTCTCGTACACATTTGCAATGCTCTGCAGATTTAATATCCTTATTCGGTGTAAAATGATCCGGAACGAGTGCAATCTTATCCTTATCAAATACCTTCTTAATTGTCATCTTCTCCATCTCATGAATGGCTACCGGAGCAGTCACGTCATTGCCCAGTACTAAATCTAAATCCGCCTCGATTAATTGACCTGCTACAACTTGATCAAGCCCCGCATGTGCAGCCAATATTTTTTGTGTCATTGTCATTCCCATCACAAATCCTCCTTTTCCAATCAACTTTTGGATCAAATATTAGCAATAACCAACTCGCCCATTTCTTCGGTTCCTACAAGCGTCATCCCCTCTGACATAATATCAATGGTGCGATACCCATTCTTTAGTACTTCCTTTACCGCTTTCTCGATGGCATCCGCTTCCTTCTCCAGATCAAATGAATAGCGAAGCATCATTGCTGCAGATAGAATTGTTGCAATAGGATTAGCCTTGTTCTGACCTGCGATATCAGGTGCAGAACCATGGCTGGGTTCATACAAGCCAAGCTTTGTATCGCCAAGACTTGCTGATGCTAACATTCCGATGGAGCCGGTAACCATACTTGCTTCATCCGACAAAATATCACCGAACATATTCTCTGTCAGAATCACATCGAATTGGCGGGGATCCTTCACCAGCTGCATTGCACAATTATCCACCAGCATATCGGATAGCTCCACTTCAGGATAATCCTTTGAAACTTCCTTTGTAACCTGTCTCCACAATCTGGAGGAGTCAAGTACATTTGCCTTATCCACGCTACATACTTTTTTATTTCTCTTCATGGCGATCTCAAAAGCCCATTTTGCAATCCTTCTGATTTCATTTTCATCGTATACCAGTGTATCTGTGGCTTTTCTTATTCCGTTCTCTTCCACCGTACTTCGTTCACCAAAATAAAGCCCACCAGTCAGTTCTCTCATTACAACGAAATCAAAACCATCCCCGATAATCTCTTCCTTTAGCGGACAGGCTCCCTTTAGTTCATCAAATAGTACAGCAGGGCGGATGTTTGCAAACAATCCCAGTCCTTTTCTAATTGCCAAAAGTCCCGCTTCTGGTCTAAGGTGGGGCGGCAGGCTATACCAATTGGACTGTCCAACATTGCCTCCCACGGCTCCAAGCAACACTGAATCACTCTTCTTGACAATCTCTAAAGCTTCTTTCGTTAATGGTTCCCCTGTTGCATCAATGGATACCCCTCCCATTAGTACTTCCGTGTAGTTAAAATCATGCCCAAATTTAATTCCAATGGTATCCAATACTTTTTTTGCTTCTGTGATAATCTCAGGCCCAATTCCGTCCCCTGGAATCACTGCGATATTATAGTTCATTGTGCTACCCTCCGATTTATTTATTAATAAGGTATTACCTTTATAATCATTACCAATTATTTAAATGTGAAAAGGTTTAAGCTTTATTTATCACAAGCATTAAACTTCCATGATTTTGAATCGAGGGAGCGTCACGTGTGTTCCTCTCCCTCAGCTGCTTAGAAAAGAAGGCTATTAACTAAGCTTTATAAAAATTTTATTACCCCCAACAATATAGAACGTAACCTAGATATTGAATGGTTATCGAATTTATCCGACCCGTGTTTCGCATTTCTTATTGCTATTTTAACATAAGCCTTGTTATAATTAAAATACATATTAATAATATCTTTTATAACCTGTAGTTATATTAATCCAAGGAGGGTCATATGGAGCAAAACTTATCCTTTTACTATATTTTTAACAGCGTGGCAGAGAACGGAAACATTTCAAAAGCAGCGAAACAGCTGTTCATAAGTCAACCTGCCGTCAGCAAAGCAATTCAAACATTAGAAGAGAATCTAAATACCACCTTATTTATCCGAAATTCAAGAGGTGTGATACTAACCGATGAAGGTATGTTACTTTATGAGCACACAAAAAGTGCCTTTGAAAGTTTGACCAGAGCAGAGGAAAGTCTGAAAAGAATAAGGGAGCTAGGCATAGGTCACCTTCGAATCGGTGCAAGTATTACCCTGTGCAAATATCTGCTGCTTCCCTACCTGGATGGTTTCGTCAGGGAAAATCCGCATATTAAAATTACAATTGACAATCAATCCTCATCCCATACCTTAAAGTTATTAGAAAGCAATGACCTGGACATCGGGCTGGTTGCTTCACCTTCTAATCGTGATACTTTTCACTTTCACTCCCTAGGCGAGATTGAGGACGTGTTTGTGGCTACACCCAGTTACCTGAATAATCTAAAGGTTCGAGGAAACGGTGATGATATTTTTTCCAGTGCTAATATTATGCTGTTGGACGAAGAAAATGTCTCCAGACAATCCATCAATCATTATTTCGAAACCAATAACATTGTTCCAATGCATATTTTGGAGATAAGCAGCATGGATCTCTTGATTGAATTTGCAAAGACGAGTTTGGGAATTGCCTGTGTAATCAGGGCTTTTGTTGAGGAGGAGATTGAAAAAGGATTACTTATTCCTCTACCGTTAAAAGCTCCCATACCAAAAAGAGAGGTGGGCTTCTCCTATCTGAAGAATGCCTACCTCTCTGAATCAATGATGAAATTTATGCAGTTTGTTCATACTTGATGAACTAAATCTGTGGTCCTTCCGGTGTAGGGGTAGGATCACTATTATCTGGTTTTTGTGTTGGTGTTACTTCAGGCTTTTTGGTGGGTTCCTTAGTAGGTTTTTTGGTTGGCTCCTTGGTCGGTGCTTTCGTAGGAGCTTTTGTAGGCGCTTTTGATGGTGCCTTGGTAGGTTCCTTAGTCGGCTCCTTTGTTGGTGCCACCGTCGGGTCAGCAGCTACCGGCTCTTTATCCACAAGATACATTGCTTTTACATAACACACCTTACCATTATATAAAATACTTGCCCAGTCTTTTTCAACTGAAATCACTTCTACTTTTTCCGCATGATTTAATTTGCCTACTGGTTCGCCTTCTGTAGACGGATTTGGTCTTACATTCAGGGTATCGCCAGGCAGACCCACATTTACATACTTTGTAGTAGTGTCTCCCGTATACTCTGGGGTTTGGGTAGGTGTCGGTGCTTGGGTTGCTTCGGCTTCTTTACTGGGTTCGATATCCGTTCCAGTTGTTCCTTCTGTTGGTACAGGGGTGGGCATGAATTCTATCATCGTCTCTTTCTTACCACAACCTGACAACAAGATTACTGTCATTATGATTAAAAAATATATGCTCTTTTTCATTTTAACCTCCAATTTTAATACACTTATCCTGTGACTTTTTATTTATTGTTCACTAAACAATCACTAATATCATAACATACTTAACACAGATTACAACTATTAATTACCATATTCTTGATTCCAAGATTATAAATTACTGTTCATTCCCCATTTATAACTTGGCAATATTTCCAAGAATGAGTATTTGTTTTTGACTCCTTAATCAATCATTTGCATCATTTAAAATATCCCGGGTATATGCAGAGAATGCATTCGGTATACTATATTGCTCCTTCATATCCCCCTCGCTCACCCAAAGACAGTGCTGAAACATTTCCTTCTTTATTATATCATCGGACAATCTAATATGATACCCGATCATATGCCATTCAACATGGGAAAATATATGCTTTGCCTTACCAAGTTCGCTAAGACCTGCAATTTTGATTCCCATCCGACTTACCATGGATTGAATTTCTTCCTTATGTAAGGTTCCTTCCACTCCTGGCAGCTCCCATAATCCTGCAAGCAGACCTTTACTTTCTCGTTTTCGAAGAGCAAATCGGTGTTGGTATTCCAAAAGCAAAATTGTACGGTCTTCCTTTCTGCGCTCCTTCTTCGGTGGCTTTACCGGGATCTTCATAACATTATCTTCATGAAATGCTTTGCATAAATGCATTACCGGGCATTTTTCACATAGGGGCTTTCCATTTGGCAGGCATACCGTGGCTCCAAGCTCCATCAATGATTGATTAAAGTTTCCTGGTTTATCTTTCGGAGTTACCTTAATCAAATCCTGCCATAATTCCTTCTTAACGGAATTCTTGGTAATATCATCGAAGCTCCCGGAAATACGTTTTGTTACCCGAAGTACATTTCCGTCAACTGCCGGTACGGGTATTTGAAAAGCAATGGAAGCAATGGCACCCGCCGTATACTCTCCAATTCCCGGAAGGGTCAAAAGCGTTTCATAATCTGGCGGCAACTCTCCTCCAAAATCTTTGACTACCACCTGGGCAGCCCTCTGCAGGTTCCTCACCCTGTTATAATATCCAAGTCCCTCCCAAAGCTTGAGTAATATTTCCTCATCTGCCTCTGCGAGTGCCTTAATATTAGGTAGTGCTGTGATAAAGCGGTCAAAATACCCTTTTACTGCTTCCACTCTGGTCTGCTGAAGCATGATTTCGGATACCCATACATAATAGGGAAGGGGTTCCTCCCTCCAGGCAAGGATTCTTGCGTTGTATTTAAACCAGTCTAACAGATACGGTACAATCTCCTCATAATCGTATGACATACTTCACTCCTGTTCTATTTCTATCAATAAACCCATTTCCTAAACTACATTTTAACGCATTTACCTCCCTGAAACAAGCAATACCAGAAAGTGACAACTGCTGTAATTATAGGTGGGCTTGTGCAAAATTATCGCAAACCACCCCATTTTTCATCTAAAATTCTCCTATATTCATTGTAAAATTTTTTAAAAATCTGTTTACCTCTTTCATAAACTAATGCTATAATATTTTTATTGTATTAGCCGCACGGCAGATTGGGGATATTATGGCTTTTGATTATGATATAACATATAATGACTTTAATCCTACTGTGTTCTATGTAACAAAAGTAAAAATGCTTTCTGAAGGCGTTTATCATGATCACGATTACACAGAATTAGCCTATATATTGTCAGGTAAAGGAAAATATTTGGTGGAAGGCGCAGAATATGATGTAGAACCGGGAGATCTTGTTATTTGTAATCCCGGAGTAAAGCACACTCATATTGTTTCCAATCCAAAGGAACCGACCATTGAATTCATTGCTGGCTTTACCGATTTTCAATTTAAAAATATGTCTCCTAATTCCATAGAACTAAGAAATGGTGGTTGCATCATACACATGTCCTCTGAACTGAGGCAAGAGGTATCCATGCACTGCTATGCTATGATTGCAGAGAAGGAACGCAATCAAATCGGAAGATACTTTATGTTCAAAACACACCTTATGCAGATGCTGCTTCTTGTAATGCGTGAAATTTCGGAAATAGAGAAGTGTGACCAGAAGGGCTGCAATTTTGAATCCTACAACAAAAACTATGCGGTAAACCGTATCATAAATTATTTGAATGAAAATTATGAGAACAAGATATCTTTGGAACAAATTGCACATAATATCTATCTGAGTCCAGTTTATATCTCGAAGATTTTCAAAGAAGAAACCGGTGAATCGCCCATAAACTATTTGATAAAAATTCGTTTGGAAAAAGCAAAAGACATCTTACTGAACCCTGACAGCGGCAGCATTAAGAGCATCGCAACTCAGGTTGGTTACGACGACGTATACCATTTCAGTAAGCTATTTAAGAAATATTACGGTGTCTCTCCTTTATATTATAAAAAGAGAGCCCTGCGCCAGGATGCATCAAGCGAATAAGGAAGAAGGTTATTGTATTATGAATACATTTGATGCTATTTATTCAAGAAAGGCAGTAAAGCACTTTCTTAATGAAAAGCTGGAATGGAAGGTTCTCGCAGATATATTGGAATTTGCGAACTCTATTCCTGTGCTTATCGACGGTATTTCCGTAGAATTTAAGCTGGTAAGTAACATAGAAGAAAAACAAGGCTTTTTTGGCCCTTTTCAAATAAAAGCTCCCTATTATATTTGCATCTCTTCCGAAGAAAAGGAAGATTATTTGTTGAACGCCGGCTATCTGATGCAACAACTCAGCCTTTACATTATTTCAAAGGGCTTGGGTACCTGTATCCAATATAAAAGCCCTGGCTATGGTCTAAAATCCACAATGAAATATGACTATGTGGTTGCGCTTGCCTTTGGCAAGACTTCTACTCCTTTGTCCGTCGATAAGCCAGAGGAAAAATGTCTTCCTGAGGAAGATGTCATTGTCTATAAGGAAGAGGTTCCCGCAGATATTAAGCATCTGCTTACTGCTGCACGCCTTGCCCCTTCCAGTTACAACAGCCAGCCCTGGCGGTTTGTTGTATTCAAGAACCGAATTCACATTTTCACCAGAAGAAATAGCCTAATTGCAAAAGCGCTGGATCATAACAAGATGGTGGATATGGGAATTATGCTTGCTAATCTTCTGCTTGCTGCGGAAGAATTATGGGTGGAGGTGTCCCTTGGTGTCTCCGATACCTTAACAACCAAGCAATTTCGCAGCAATGTGTATGTTCGTACCATCACAATTGGTTGAATTCAACATATTGTTTAAATAATAAAAAAATTTCTTAAAATTCTGTTGACAAGTGATTCAATCTATAGTATATTAATTAATGTGCTTACGAGATATAAGAAATGAGCAAACAACAGAATATGCGCGAGTGGCTCAGTGGTGGAGTATCGCCTTGCCAAGGCGAGGGTCGCGGGTTCGAATCCCGTCTCGCGCTTAATAAAAAGAAGGTTCATCTGACAAGATGGACTTTCTTTTTATTCTGTTCGAAATCAGATTTGCACTCTCACAGAGAAAGATTTGGAAGAGCTAGAATGGAGGCTCTCACGCCGAGATTCTTGTTCTTCCTGTTGCTTTGCGGAGTGCATTTTACTAAGCAATGACACTGCGAGGAGGCGCGGGTTCCCCGTCTCGCGCTTATGAAATTTTCAGGGGATTTTCATAAGCGCTCATCTGTGCACTACTTTTATTAGCACTTATACAATGCAATATTTATGATATTTCAGTTCACTTGTTCCGTATTTGGTTTATAAATATACCCAAGTGTAATCTTTTTATCGACTTGTCCGAGAATATCCCGTATCTTATCCAGTGGCATTCCTGCTGTACTCAATCGGCTTGTAGTTGTCCTTCTTGTACAATGTGGACTCTTGTAGGTAATACCTACATCTCTGCAATATTTACTAAGCCAATAGGTAACAGTTCTTGCAGTTAATCGTTCTCTATCTCTTTTAAAGATGAACTCACCTTCCGGATTTAACTCTCTAGCATTCTCAATTATCTGGTTTGCTCTGTCGGTAAGAGGAATGAAATGGGCTTCTCCAAAATCATGCTTCTCTCCACGGTCAAATCCATATTCTTTCCCTACCGAGTCATACATATAATCATGGAATTTACGATAACTGAATTTACCTTTCCATAGCTCTGTTATAGAGATTTTCTTACAATCCTTCTTTTTATCATAGACTATTTATAAAAGGTGTTCACAGATTATTGGGAAAATTTATTTGTTTATTTTTATCTATATGGTATTATGATTTGTAACGAAGATTATTTATAAACAATGAGAAAGACAAATCGTAATTTGTCGGTTATATTCAGCAGACAAAATCAAAAATGTAGATAGTCAAGTGTGACTAGTTCATAAATACGGCATTTTCTCACTTTGTGTCGTGTAAATGAGAGCACATTAAGTATATGATTATCGATGAAAGGAGGTATAGCACTTGGAACAGAAAAAGATAGGTCTGTTTTTGAAGGAACTACGTAAAGAAAATAATCTAACCCAGGAAGTGTTAGCTGAGAAGTTGAATGTATCTGGTAGAACAGTATCCAGATGGGAAACAGGAAGCAATATGCCAGATATTAGTATGCTAGTTGAGCTATCTGAATTCTATCAGGTTAGCATACCTGAGATTATCGATGGAGAAAGGAAAAGTGAGAAAATGAATCAAGAGACAAGAGATACTGCAATAAAAATGGCGGAATATACCAATAATAAGGTAAAGATAGAGAAGCGAAGAGTAATAAGTTATTTGTTGGCAATATTTGGCTTTTTTATAATTATTTCGGCCTTAGCAATATTTCCCAATGATAGTAGTTGGGGAAGTATTTATGCAATTATCGGTGGAATTATTTTAGTCATTGGAATTTATTTCGGAACTAAATCTATATTGGTTAAGATGAGTTCACGTATTTTGAGTGTTGTCGGATGTATTATCATATTATTTAGTATTTTTGCCATTACAGATTATATTGCAGTTTCTCAATTTCATCAGGTACCTAGATTTAGCTATTATAAATCTTATGGCGAAGATATCGTTGAACACAAAACGTTCTTTTATACGGTCATTCAGAAAAATCCAGGAACTGAGAATGAACGAATCGAAATTGCAAAATAGATTTAGAAGAGAACAACAAATTTCGGATTTGTATAACACCGTATTTAAACATAATACGAAGCTTACGAATTCCAATTTGTTGATTTGAATTTAAAAGAGTCTTATTAATTCTTAGAAAAAATATGTGTACTATTATGTGCGCTTAAATCAGAAGTGGATGAAACTCCTTTCTTTTCAGTATTTGTAGGATAGGATTATGGTTCGAATCCCGTCTCGCGCTTAAAAAGAAAGGAACTTATGCGAAGCATAGGTTCTTTTCTTTTTCTATGTCTAGATCAGATTTGCACTCTCACAGAGAAAGATTTGGAAGAGATTCCTCATCGACAATCTCCATCTTATGAATATAGACTTCACCATACTTAATTCAGAAATAATAATTACGTATTTTTGTAAATTGTACTTGACAAGAATAGGTTACTCTCGTAAACTTTAATTAGGCTACTGAAGTAAACTTTATTGGAGGTTATTATGAACAAGCTAGCAAGTAAGATACAAGATTCCGAGCTAGAAGTAATGCGTACTCTTTGGGAAGCAAAGGAGGCTATGCCCCTTATTGAGATACGACGAGTGCTATCTATTCGGTGCAGTTGGGAAGATTCCACAATTAAGACACTTCTTCGTAGATTGCAGGCAAAAAATATTGTCAAATTAGAAAGGCGTGGGGTATACAGTGCATTGGTTACAGAAGAAGAATATAATCAATGGTCAACACATGCATTTTTAAATAAAATATTTGCCGGAAGTGCAAAGAATCTGATTGCATCCCTTGTCTCAAATGGACAATTAGATAAAAAAGATATCGAAGAACTATCTGTAATGTACAATAAGGGGAAATGTGATGAATAATGATATGTTAATTATACTGTCTCTAACAATATCCGGTTCTATATTAACGTTGATACTATTTTTAGTAAAAGTATTTTTTAAAAACAGATTGTCTAAAACCTTTTTTTATTACATATGGCTGTTGGTATTGATTCGTCTTATTGTACCTATTGCTACTCCTGTAAATATTGTAGGCTCTATATTCAACACAGAAAAACCAAATAATAATATAGTAGTTGAACAATACGGCAATTCAGGAATAAATGAAACTATACATACTACTGGGTCAAATGCAAATTTTTCAAATCCACAAATAAATTCTTCATCGTCCTCGGATTTAAAAGATATCGACACACATACATCATTTAGTGTATGGATACTAATCAAAAAAAATCTTTTATGGATATGGCTTACTGGGGCAATTATTAGTGTTAGCTGGTTCATCACAGCATATATATTTTTTACATATCGTATACGACGTTTCTGTACACAACCTAACCGAGAAGACCTGTTATTATTTGAACAGCTATGTAATAATAAATATATTCGTATGGATTACAGTAGCTTGGTTACCACTCCGATGTTAATAGGTGTCTTTCATCCAGTAATAGTTCTTCCACCCTTTGATTATGTACACAATGGCAGAGACCAAGAACTTATGAATATATTGAGTCACGAACTTACACATTACAGGCGAAAAGACATACTATATAAATGGTTAACTGTAATAATTACTTCATTACATTGGTTTAACCCATTAATGCCTATAATTCGCAAAGAAATAAACCAGGCTTGTGAACTTTCTTGCGATGAATCTGTAATAAGTGAAATGTCTGCTGATGAAAAACAATTCTACGGAAATACGCTTATTGCACTCTCTGCAGATAAAAAATTATCATCCCGTATTATGGCTTCAACCTTATGTGAAAATAAGAAAGAACTGAAAGAGAGGTTAATTAGTATTATGAATTACAAAAAAAAATCAAAATGGATTCTTATACTAACTATTGCTTTATCAATTGTGCTCATTGGTTGCACTACTACACTTGGAGTAGCAGGTAATGCTAATACAAATCCTACAATTATCTCATTACCAAATAATAAGGATAATTCCAAAACCATTCCATCTTCAGCTCCAGATACAGATTCTTCTGAACAACTAAAATCTGTCCTTGCAAAATTCACAACAAATCAAATTTTATTTTTCCAGACTTTTTACATTCAGAAAAGTCAGAGTGCTGCATTTGCAACAGTAAGTGGTGGTGAGGTTTGGTATATCACAGATTCCGATGCTCAGAAACTAAAAACCGGTTTATCATTTACAGATGATGACCCAACTAATACGACCTTTTTATGGACATTTGACGACACGACAATATTCAAATGTGAAGATGTTCCAGGCGGAAGCAGCTCAATATCATATGCGTGGTATGTAAAAAATGGTAAACCTATTGAACTTTCAAATACAGGTATGAATCTCTCATATATTGGAGATGGGCAATTTACAACAATTGGTGAGGCCTTTGATTTAGATATTACAAACGGAACGTCCACAGGACATACATATAAACCCTATTACTTATATTGGGCAGGGGATGGACTAAAGGAATTTGGTGGGTTAGAAATCACTAAACAACAGTTAGAGAAAATAAGTGCTGCGAAGGAAATAATGGATGTAATCACTAAATCAGGTCATGTTATTGATAAAATTTATTATCGTGCCAATAACATCATTAATATTAATTATCATGCAGGAGATAGTGATAACGGAACCTTTGATAATATAACTCTTGAGTATACCAATAAAACCGTTATTCCTGTACTGGTTAACCCAAGCTCAAATACTTCTGAGCCAGAGGTTTTTAGCACTAATAATTTAAGCGATTATTCCTATGGGGGTACTTACCAAGCAGCTCTCTTTCCGAATATTGCGACCAATATGGATAAATTTACGATTAATTAAGAAAATTTCATAATCCAGCACTGCGAGGAGGCGCAGGTTCGAATCTCGCTCGTGCTTACTAGTAAGATTCTGAAATGCTTATAATAAGCAACTCAGGATCTTTTACTTTTTGAAGCCTGCGTCCTCTTGAGTCCGTTCTTTTCAATCCATTACGGATTGTCTCAGAAGTTGTCTCAGTTGGATGAGATAGCCAAAAGTCCCTATTATCAATGCATTGAACCACTTTGTCTTATGTCTAAGAAGTCGGGGATAATACTAACCCTGACTTTCTAAATCATGCCCTCAAACACTTGATATCCATATATTAGCATTGTATACTAACTAGTAATAGAGCTAGTCTTTATATGATAGGAGGTTTAAGTAAGTAAAGACAATAAGACATATTTTTACATGCTTGGTGACATACGGGGAGGTGGTTAAGGAGTTAATGAATAGTGTTGTACGCTATGATTAACCTTTCGTTTATTCCAAGAAAAATAAATTTCGTTTATTGTTGGTAAACTTATTTATATTCTCAATAAGATCTTTGGAGGCTATATGAAAAAAATATATATTAAGATTTCAATTATTGTAATTATAAGTTTTCTTTGTTTAGTTATTATCGGAGGTCTAAATTTTTTTGATTATATGTTTAACCCCATTTCTGTTAATTTAATAGAAATGGCACAAATAAAATCCGATGAAAAGTGCTCAACACAGTATTGGCATATGATTAATGATAATAAAAATCCGCTAATTAAGGAATATAATATTCCTATATCACAGATAGATTTTAATAAATATAATTTGATCTTTTCGACCGGTAGTAAGATTTCAAAAATGACATATACTAGAGCAAGCAAGTATCAGACAGATTATAGGGATCCATATATAGGAGATGAAACTTATGGGAAAGAATATGATCCATATAAAATATATGTGTATAAAGTAATAAAAATCGAGTTAATATCTTATGAAGAAGCATTCTTTCCATAATAGTCAAATTACATATTGTGAGTCCCTTCCTGAGTCCGCCAAAAATGAAAGTCTCGGAATGTCCTTTTCAAAAGTTTTATCAATGGTTGAGTACTCGAATCACCTAATCAAAAAGTATCGCTAATCCTTATCAATGGTTAGCGATTTTTTGTTGCTTGAAAACATGTGTACAACATCCTTTTACGTACTTAATTGCTATAGTGCACTACCGTTCAAAGTGGCTCGATACGACAGAATTAATGTCATTGGAACCTTTAGTTCGGAGGAAGCATATCATCCGATTTTTGAGTGGCTTTTGGGAATTATTTATGTTTGGAACATGTCATATTGTATCTATATTTCTTTTAATTAACTTCAAAGATCTCTTACCTTGTTCCTATCTGAAATAATAACTTTACAGCAAATTGAGTAGTATAGTCCGGATATGCTTCTAATTCTTCATCTAAGGCATCCATAAACGATCAATTTCATTATCAAATTGATGATATAAAAGCTATTTGAATAAGAACTGACTTGAATAGGAGGAATTTTATAGTAGATAATTGGATGTAATCATGATAGAATCAACATTATATTACAGTTATTGTAGGCAAGTTAAGTTTAAAAACCGCCTAATAAATTAGAAGTTTTGGTGGACTTAAGAAGTTCGCTATTGTTTATAACAATGAGCTGAAGATTATAATGGGAGGGGCGGAAAATGGATAAATGTATAAAATTTTTTCGACAGACGGTGAAGCTTGGATGAGCATTTTTTTGATTAATCAAAGCAAACAACCAGTAATATACAGTATAGATGGCAGTTCTGAATATCTACTACCCCCTTTAGGAAGCGCGGCTGTGGCAGTGGAGCAACAACTAACACTATTGTTGAAGCACACTTACAAAAGTAAATATGCAAAAAAATGGTTCACAGATCAATTTGTGCTTGTCCTTGAATCAGAATATCGTTTTCAAAACTTTACCGAAGGTGATAGAATTTATATAACACGTGAGAAAATCTGTTTTCATTACGGTGTGTGGTACGATCATTTTTTTACCAATTGTCCTACTGCACAATTGATGACCGAAAAACATTTCGTATCTAGTTCAGACTATATCTTGAAAAGGTTTAAGGCGATACGAAGACGTGATTTTGGGATTAGTATCCTATTGTTTCCGTTCTATTTAGAGACTTCATTTTTAGGACTATGGTTGTTTCTATCCTTACTGTTTTGGATAGGTATTTCCGATGACGGAGTTTCTTTTGGAACATTTTTCAAGTATTATATCCCTATTAGCCTGGTAGTATTCCTATTGAAACATCTAATATGTATTCTATTTGATAAAACCATGGGTATGCTATTTAAATCATTATTTGAAAAGAAATCGAAAACCCAAAAACCTTATGGATATTTAGATATGTTACAAGAAGATAACATTAAGGAAAGTAGGTCTAAGAAACGCAAAAAAAAGTTGTTTCAGAAGCGAGAAATGCCTATGTATTTAAATAATGATTTTATACTTAGCTACTATGCCAACCCAGATCGAATTCCTTACTCATATGAAGATTTTGAGGTCTTGTAAATGATCAAATGAAGGAAGAAAAGTGTTACTCCATCATATCAAAGGCCTTTTTTAATTTAAATTGGAATATATTAGAATTTTAAGGCAAAGAACTTAGAGGAATCAGTTACCATACCTTGCAATGTGGTGCAAAGAAATCTGAAGTACAGTTCTTTGAGGATTCAACAGTGATGTTTGATCCTGAAGGTCATCCATTTTGCTTAAGTACAATGGAACAATAACCTTCGCCTAATGAGTAAAATTGTTATCTAATGTTATATAATGTGGGGGGGTAAGATAATGCGAGATGTCCATGTGCATTTTTTACATGGAAATGGTGGAGGTTATACTATTGAGTTTTTTGAGGGTTTTATCAAAGCTGCTCAAAATACAGGGCTTGATGAAATATACTTGCTTGAACATACTCACCAATTCATTGAGTTTGAGAAAGTGTACGAACCAATAAAGACATACAACGATTATCAACGTAACTGGATATGTAAAAGAATGAACAGTTCAATTAAAGAGTATGTTAATTTTATAGCAACAGTAAAGGATACTCAATACCCTGTAAAAGTTAAATTTGGTCTTGAAGTTTGCTATATCCCTGAAACTGCTGCCATACTTGCAAGCATTCTTGACGAATATGAGTTTGATTTTCTTACAGGCTCTGTGCATTGGATTGATGGATGGGGATTTGACCATACAGGACAGAAAGAGCTTTGGAAAAGTATTAACATAAACGAGGTTTATAATAGGTATTATAGTATAATGTTCCAACTATGCAAAAGTGGTCTTTTCACTGGTCTTGCGCATCCTGATTCTATCAAATGCTTTGGTTACAAACCCGATATTGATTTGACTGATTACTATAATGAATTATCTGTTCTTTTATATAAACATGGCATATATGCTGAAAATAGTGGTGGGCTACGTCTAAATTATTGCTCGGATTTGGAATTAGGTCTGAATACAAAATTGCTATCTGCTCTTCAACGAAATAATGTAAAAATTGCTACAGCTTCTGATGCGCATAAACAAAGCGATGTCGGTGCAAATATCCTTGAACTTGAAAATATGCTCAAAAGTTAGTTTACTCATAATAAGAAGATAGGTTGGTTTGACTTCTTTCACAAAACTTATAAAAACTGTCCTACCTCTTCTAATATGCAAACTTGAAGTTAGTATTATCGCATTCATTGACTATCTGCCACAAATACCAATCACAGGAGGTGCAATACTTATGAAAAAAAGGCAAATCGGAATATATATTACGGATAATCGACTCAAAGATAATTACTTTTGGAAGGAGTTAATTAAAATTTTCGCTGTTATCGGCCAAACATTTGAAATACACTGTTGGAACAATGAAACGAGTGAAATAGCTTTAGCATTACAATTAGGAAAACAAAAATTAGAAGATTGGGAATATGGAGTTATTATTGAGGGGGTAATTGATACCAATTTTATTGATATGCTTTGTAACATTGAAAAGCCATTGAATATCGATATGCCTAATAAAATGACACCATTTTTTAGTATTTTTTTTAATGGGTTTTCTTCAGAGCATTATGGTACAGAAATCCACATATTTTCAGAGTCTAAGGACAAATCTAAATTAAATAAGTTACTTGATCAAATGCAGGATTATGCACAAATTGATGAATATATCGTTTAAAATATTATTAAATTACAGAAACAACCAAACTATTAAACTGATATTCAAACAATTATCACTAATACATAATTACAAAAAAACATATCCCATATGTACAAAGATGTGCAGACAAATAACAAAAGCCGTAAACCTCCTATCTACCAGTATTGTGCGGGGACTTATTCAAATCCCGTCTCGTGCTAAACTAATTTCCTCAGAAATTTTGAAAAGGTCTCTGGGGATTTTTTCAGTTAATTTGGCATTCTGAAAAACGACAAAAATCCAATAACCGTTTTACCCCTACATAAATGTGATATGGAACGCTATTGGAATATGTTGCCACGCTATACAAGGAGTGTTATAATGTCATAGATTGTTATATTGGTAATATCATACATATAATGTATTATCGAATTATCGTGATTTTCGGATAAAAACATAAAATCAACTTTATAAATACCGCTCCACAAGACTCTCTTGTGTTTTTATAGATATTAATATTTGAAAGGATGAATTAAATGAAAAAAATTATTAAGTATAACAACCCAAGGAGAGTGACAATAATTTAGCTCTCCGGAAATGAAAGGAGAGAATTATGAATTATAGTGAAGTTATTAAAATTGGAGATGTATATTTACTTCCAATAATATCAAATATGTATGAATTGGATGGCTATAAAATCAGCTTAGTCAAGGCACATGAAGGAGGACGAAATGTCGTTTATATTTGCGAGAAAGAAGGAGCTGTTGCTAAAATAATCAGGATAGCTTTCTTGGATGACAGGTGCCGAGAAGATTTTCTTGGTGAAACTGAATATATTCGATATTTATACGAACATGGAGGTAGTGTCTCGGATGTAATCAGTTCACGTGATGGAAAACTGTTAGAAGAGATTACCCATGAAAATCATAGTTATTTTATCTGCGGATTTGAAAGAGCACCTGGAAAATTACTTGTGGAAAACAGTTATAGATATCGGGAAGGTGTTCCAATTACCGAATATTTTTATAACTGTGGCAAAACATTAGGAAAAATGCACCATTTATCGAAGAAATATACCCCTACCCATAAACGATATAATTTTTTTGATAAATACAATGTTGAATATCTTGACAAATTGATACCTTCAACTCTTTCGCTTCTTAAGAAGAAAATTTTTGAAATTCTAAAAACTTTAGAAGGATTGGATAGGAATAATGATTTTTTTGGGATGGTACATTTTGATTACAGTGATGGCAACCATATGATAGACTTTGATACTGGAAAAATTACTGTATTTGATTTCGATAATTCATGTTTCTGTTGGTATATGTTTGACCTCGCAAACGTTTGGACACATGGAGTTGGTTGGATACAATTTGAACAGGATACTGAAAAACGAAGAAAATTTATGGACGAATATTTTGATACAGTCCTTGCTGGATACAAATCCGAGACTACAATTAAAGATCGGATGCTTGAAAAACTTCCTTTATTTATCAACGTAGTCACCATGGAAAATATAGTTGATGCTTTCGAGGTTATACGTAACAATAATGAAGCACTAGAATGTGATGAGGAACTATCCTATCTTATTAAATGTTTGGAAGATGACATTCCATACAAGGGATTTTTCCATGAAATTTATTCATGGGAAGAACCATTCGAGTATGCGAAACGAATTATATAGCTCAAGATAATTCACCACGTAATGTACTTGGAATCATTCACCTATCATCTCAAACTGGTCTGTAGTAGAAGAAATCAAACGAAGAAAATTATACTATATATTTGATGAGGAGAATTTTTATGAAGAACCCATATGAGTTATGCCCCACTTTTGAAACAAAAAGTTTTATTTTAAGACTCGTTTCGGAAGAGGATTACGAAGGTTTAATTAAATGTTATTCTGATAGCAAGTCACAAAAAATTTTTAACTCTGACAGATGTACTGGTGATTTCTGTATTTATTTAATTGAGGATATGTTGCAATGCATAAAAGCTTGGCTTTATGCATATTCTCAACAAGAATTTATACGTTTTTCAATTATAGATAAATCATTATCTATAGCTATTGGAACAGTAGAAATGTTTGGTTATATTGGTAAATATAAAAACAAAACAGGAATACTCCGAGTTGATGTTTCTTCTGAATACGAAAATGTTGATCACTTAAGCGAAATATTCAGTGTTTGTAACGAGAACTTTTTTGATTTGTTTGAGGTTGATATAATCGCAACTAAGGCCATACCTCAAGCTGTTGAAAGACGGAATACATTATTAAAAATTAATTTCTGTGAAGCCAAGGAATATGAAGGAGAACACTATTATTTGCGTTCAAAACAAGTATAATCTAGAGTAAACTTAATATACAATAGTAATTAAAGTAAAGGCTGTCCGAATGGTGTGGACAGCCTTATTTCTTTTTAACAGTAATACTCTTAAAATTGTACTACTTTGGAGCGTGTGAAGACGGTGATTTGGCTTAAATTCAGAATGGTTGACCGGTATGTTTATATATTTATTTTTCTCGGTGATTTTCATTCCATTTTATGGATTTCAAGTAGACGGCTAATGATACGTATGATAGAATCAAAGATAACTACAATTATTTACTTAAGATAACAGAAATCAAATATAATGTATGATTTGGGATTTTCACACAATCCGAATCAAAGATAAGGAGAACTGCTATGAAAAAAAAATTGCCTATCAGCTTAATTTTGTTAGTAATTTTAGTCATTTCGCTAGTTTTTAATGTCATGAATCTGGTTAGAAACCACCAAAGCTACAAGCAAAGCACACAAATGCTTAGTAGCCATTTATATTCTTCTCTACAAAGTTCTGTAAGAAATCTTGATGATTTTTTAGCCGACAGCACGAATAATAAGAAGCAACTTGAAGGTGCTGGAATAGATCTCATCAAGGTTGATACAATAGTATTTGAAAATTCATCATATTATAAAAATCCTTTATATTATCCTGGAATACTATCCTTTAGCTATATCGCGGATAACCTGATACATTTTAATCAAAGCATTTTGAATGGTACCCCACTAACCGATAAAGAACTAACTTATGTTAAGACCTTACATGATGACTTAAATAGCTTAGTAAGCGAAATGTCAGATATGATGAAAAATAACGCAATTAAAGGTCTTTCCATGGAACAACTCAATTATGTCATAGGGAAATTTTATGATAAATGGTCAAATCCCGATACAAATCCATACAGACTTGTAATCAATTAACAGTAATAACTGCATTTATACGGAGAAAAATAACTCATCGTCCGGTTAATAGATTTTAACCTCTACGATCACATTTTTTATAAAATGCACCCAACCTTTTTTACAAACATAACTCATTAAGATATGGATAAAATATCACCCAATAAACATACCCATAAGAAATATATTTTCTTGACAATATTTAGACTAACTGATAAGATAACCCTAATAATTGGAAAGGAAGATACTATGAATCATATTATTAGTAATTGTTTAAGACGCAGATGCAGATGTAATCTATTGTAACCAAGCTTTAATCGCATGGTTGCAAGGTTTACATCTTGTTTCTGTGCGGTTACTGATATATGTTACTTAATATACAGAACCGTAATAGAAGGATTTTGAATTCTATTATGGTTCTTTTTTTATTGATAAAACTAAAGGAGATTAAAATTATGAAGCAGAACGTTGTTAATTTAATTGAAACCAGTATCAAGGATATCTATGGTATTTCATCACCCAACATTGAGGGCTGTATTGAACTTCCCTCTGATATTACATTAGGTGATTATTCGCTGCCCTGTTTTACTTTGGTAAAAGTGTTAAAAAAGAGTCCTAAAATAATAGCCGAAGAACTGTGCTATCATTTGAATCATACTAAAAGTGACACTAGGATTTCTAGGGTAACCGCTGTGAATGGATATTTAAATATATTTGTTGATCGGATTTCTTTCATTCATCAAATTATAACAAATGTTTTTCAGGATTCCTATGGCTCATCCAGTATTGGAAACGGTAAAACTATATGTATGGACTACTCCTCTCCTAATATCGCTAAAAACTTTCATGTAGGACATTTACGAACTACATTAATAGGTAATAGTTTTGCAAAAATATACACTAAATTAGGATATAACGTTGTACGTATTAACCATTTAGGCGATTGGGGGACTCACTTTGGGAAATTAATCGTTGCCTATAAAAAGTGGAGCACCAAAAAAATGGTTGAGGAAAAGGGAATTGAAGAGCTCCTCCGTATTTATATCCATTTTGGAAACGAGGCAGAACATAACCCCCAATTAAATGACGAAGCTAGGGCATGGTTTGCTAAAATGGAAAATGGCGATGACGAAGCTCTTACAATCTGGCAATGGTTCAAAGATATCAGCCTAATCGAATTTGATCGGGTATACAAGATGCTTCATATTGAATTTGATTCCTATGCAGGTGAAAGCTTTTATATGGACAAAGTTCCAGCTCTTGTTTCGGAATTAAAAGACAAGAAACTTCTTGTAGAAAGTCAAGGAGCTAATATTATAAGCCTAGAGGAATATGATATGCCGCCCTGCCTAATTACAAAGAAAGATGGAAGCTCAATCTATCATTCTCGTGATATAGCTGCTGCTTTATATCGCAAACAACTATATAACTTTGATAAATGCATTTATGTGACTGGTATGGAACAAAAACTTCATTTCTCACAGGTATTCAGAGCCATCGAGTTAATGGGATATGAATGGGCAAAGGATTTGTACCATATCCCATATGGACTTGTAAGTATGGATGGTGAAAAATTATCAACCAGAAAAGGAAATGTAATATATGCTGAAGATATCCTAAAGGAAGCTGTATCCAGAGCCTTAACCGCTATTGAAGAAAAAAATCCAAATTTACAAGATAAAATTAACACTGCGCAAAAAATCGGTATTGGTGCAGTAATCTTCCATGATTTATCTAATCAGCTTACTCGAGATGTTCATTTTAAATGGGATGATGTTTTGAATTTTGATGGTATGACAGCACCATATATTCAATATACTTATGCGCGTTGTAAGAGCATATTACGTAAATCACATATTAACAATAAAGATGTTGATTTATCACATTTAACAGAGGACAATAGCTATGAATTATTCAAGAAATTATCTCTATATCCCGATATTGTTAAGGATGCGGCTGTTAAGTTTGAGCCTTGCATCATTGCAAGATACGCTTATACTCTTTCCAATTTGTTTAATAAATTTTATCATGAAACTCGAATTCTTTCTGCTGATGAACAGATTAAGAACGCACGAATAGTATTAGTGGATGCTGTTCAGAGCGTAATCAGGGACTCTATGTCATTATTAGGTATTGAATGCCCAGAGGAAATGTAACTGATATTATTATGAGCGATTAATACGTGTAATAACGATTGGATTTGAGGAAACAGCCCCTACGATACAACATAAATCAATTTTATACAAATGATTTAGTCGGTTGTTCCGGGACGTGGATAATTCTGAAACCAGATACATCAATATTGGGGAACGAAGATTTTTCTTTAGAGATTTTGAGCGACTGGGTAAAACAAAAATTGAAAGACATTGATTACATTAAAATTTACCTAAAAGGCTATGGATGATATGTAACACACGTAAAGTTCCACAGCTCCGAATTTAGATACATCTTTGATGCTTGGATTATTACTGATCAATTTACGTGTGTCAAATAATTTTATTCAAAAGCAGATAATTCCATGATACTGTGATAGACTAAAGATATTGTGTGAGGAGGTGGTAAATTAACGATAGTATGAACAAACAATGATTATAAAAACTCACAATAAAGGGGGTTGTATCTATGTATGTTAAACAGTTATCGGAACAAGAACAAGACGCATTAATAGCAAGAAGAGAGAAGATTATGGAATATCAAGAGAATGGAATCTGCTTTTCTTGCCACAATTTTGAGGCTGGGGACATTTTTCCCGATGAGGGTTTAATCATTTATGAAGATGATCTGGTCCGATGTCAATTTGAAAAATATCCAAGAGCAACAGGCCAAACAATTATTGTTTCCAAAGAACATTATGAAGATATCTCAGAAATGCCTTTAGAATTAGGTACTTACATATTAAAGGTGTCGGATGCATTAATTAAACTTCACAAAGAATTATTAGGTGCTGAGAAGGTATATATGTGTACCATTTGTGATGGCAAAAGAAATCATCTGCACTTTCAGCTTTTGCCCAGGTTAGTGGGAGAAACCATTGGATACCAGAATTTCGTTAAGGAGGAAGGTATCTTAATGGATTATATGGAACTTGCTGATATCTATCGAGCTAGATTAAAAAGTCTATTGGGTTGATTGCTTTACTCTTCCACTCATAATAAGATAATAAGGAGCCTTTGCAAAACCAGATGTGAATACATCAAATGCAAATGCTCCTTATTTTAGTTATAATCTTAATTCTTTAGTTATAATCTTAATTCATTTGGGCTACATGTTTCAAATTGTCCAAAAGTGCGCAGCCCAGCATTGCTCAAGACTTTCACTTTTTGCCTTTCATTCTTTATAAAAATCCTACTTCAATTTTTACCCGTATGTCACAAGAACTTAGCTTCTCAAATCTAACCTTCATAATATATAACTATCTTCAAATCTTTACTGAACAAGCACCCCATTATAATATACCTTCACCACTGGATTGGTCAATGTAGCGTAATTTGACCAATCTGTTTTCGCAAATCGAATATTTACAGAGCAATTCCCGGTTCCTGATTTAAGCGATATGGAATCCGTAAAGGTCAGGGTCAGTGCTGCATTTGCAATCGATCCGTTTACACTGCTGGTAATATTAGAATACCAAGGAGATACGTTAAGCTGTAATGCGGCACTATCACACCATACGTTATGTGCGGCTGTACTCATTCCAGTAGCAGTAAATACAACTCTGACTTTTGACAAATCTATCGTTCCATTGCTAGCAGTAATGTTATACTGTTGATTAACTGTATTTCCGTTCTGACTTGTAGTAACTGCCACTACCGGGATAGCTGCACCGGGTGTTGGTGTAATACTCGGTGTAGGAGTTATTGTTGGTGTTAAGGTTGGTGTTGGTGATACTGTTACTGTTGGCGTAGGTGTTATGGTAGGCGTCGGTCTAACTGTAGGAGTTGGCGTAATGGATGGCGTTATGGTAGGTGTCACTATTGGAGTAATTGTTGGCGTTGCAGTCGGTTTTACCGTTGGCGTAGGTGTAGTAGTGACTGCTCCTGGCTCATTACCAAATACTTTTACTCCCGCATTATATACAGGAATATACGTTGTTTTCACTACGCTTCCGGAGCTTACACCACTTAACCCCGTGAAGGAATAATCGTTGGCATTATTCCAAAATGTTGTATTCATCGGTCCTGCGATTCTAAACTGGGTCTCCTTGCGGTAATTCGATTGCCCACCCGGATAGATCTTTGTTCCGGTATAGTCAACATTTACATAATAGATGTTATTTGATGCATCCCATGGCTTAAGCTGTGATACCGTAGCTCCAGAATTATAATTAGTTGTTACTGTGAAATCTGCAACAGAATAACCTAAACTAACCGCTTCTGATAGATTAACAAAATACTTAAAGGATAACTTATCTCCCATTCTTGCCGGCCAGCCTGATTCATTATATAATAAGGACTTTATTTCTATAAAGTTAGGTCCGGAAGCATTAATTCCTGCTTCTACAAAGAATTCGTCATTGGTTACCGGTTCCATTGCTGTAAAATTAGCAATGGGAGTGCCACCATAAGTTCCATAAAGCTTTGCCAATGCTCCTACAAAGCCTGCATTATAATCACAAGCCACTTCATTATTCACATAATTATCAATAGTATCTGTATAGCTGTCGTCATTACCAGGACCACCCACTAAAGCACCATAAATAGTGTGTCTGTGATAATTCGGTACTGTCTGACTATCTGCCCAAGAGCTGTGCGCAGTTCTATGATGAGGGTGCTTCGGAGAATTTGTACCATAGCCCACCTCAAAGCTCCGACCAGCACTACCTAGGGCGTAATCCACCTGTTGTTTCATAAATGATTTATAAGTTGAAACCTTACTTGTGGTACAACCCGACCAATCGGCATAGGTACCCGCAAGAAAAGCTGTTGTTGTAGCATATCGTAAAGATCCCCAGGAATCCAACCATGCAAGACCTTTTGGTGTATAAGTAATACGGCTTCCGTTATAACCGGTTGTCCAGTAATCCAAATACATTTCCATAAAGTTTTTGTATATGTCCTTACCGGTTATTTTCGCCAGAAGCAAAGCTGCTCCGTAGTGAACATCATCCCAGCTTTGAGTCCATTTATAGGCGATATCTGTAGTTTGTCCTTCCCTGCCCCAATTTGCCACATAGCTTTCTGCCTTTGTTAAGTAGGTGGAATCATTGGTGGCAAGATATAACCATACTCCAGCCCAGGACAACTCATCATAAAAGCTGCCATAGAGGCTATAATAGCCATTAGCTGCGGTATAACCCACATCACTCTTTACTGTATCAGAATAGCTAAATAACTCCTTTGCATGCTTTAGACAAGTAGCTGCATAAGTAGGATTACTATCTTTGAATACCAAAGCCGCGGATGCCAAAGCTGCTGCCGCTTCTGCGGTTACTGCTGAACCCGGATTTGATAAATCCACCTTATAGGAAGGACGAGCCATTTGCATTACTTCAGCAGGTCCCCACCAGGAATGATCCGCACTGCCGGAACCCACCTGATAGTAGTAAACATTTGCGGATGGATGGCATTTAATCAAATAGTCGGTTGCCCACTTAATATTAGTTAGTAAATAATCCAATTGACCACTAGCAGTTAACGCATCTTTAGATTCATAAGCGCTCCATGCCAACATAGATGCGGTATATGCCATTGGCAAATTGAATTTAACATTATCACCTGCATCGTACCATCCTCCGGTAAGATCAATCCCTGCGTCAGAACCGTCATTAAGTCCTGAATCCCCTCTCCAGTTATTTCTTATGTTGGACGGTAGGTCTCCGGATTCCTGGAATTCATAGAACATGATTGCTTTTTGCATTGCTTCTCCATAGTTGTAGTTTGTCTCTGCTTTAACGTTCGTAGGATGAAATTGAATCATAGTTGCCAAAACACAGATACATAACAAAATACTTATTATTTTACGCATACCCTTACCTCATTTCTTAAAATTAATGTTTTCATTGAGTAATCCGATATTTTTCTAACTACCCTTTGAGATTTCGTGATACTCTCTGGATTTTTAATAAAAACATTATTGTTAAACTTCACACCCTGTGTTATCTTCTGCTTTAGCTTAATCATCTTTCGATAGTAACATTATTATGGGACATGCTTATTTTAACGTACCTGATTCATCAGCTTGTCCATTTTTATCTAATTGTTACTCGTTAATTCATGCCCTCCTTATTAATTGATATTATTCTTACAACTACCCCCAGAAATGCTTTCTTACTGCTGTAACCCCCTATGCGCTCCTTTCTCTACATATTTCAGTAATCTTTGCAAATTCCGAAAATAATTGAAAGTACTGTGTTGTAAATCATCTTATATGGTTCACCTTTAGCTAACTCAAGCTTATATGCTCATCCTTTTCATCCTTCTATGTAAAATTCCACTTATTAATACCATATGTGTTAATACAATTGAATCATATCACATTTGTAATTATTTTCCATATATTTTTTTATGCAAAGTGACGATTTTTTGGTACATTTTTTGTCCAAGTCATAGAAATAGGTTCTGCACTGATATAAAATACCATTATCTGGTTTTGTCATCGACGTCTGAGGCTGTGTATGGTAGAATTAGATATATTATTTAAGAAACGAAAGCGAATAGGGTCAACTATGAAGAAAATCAAGAAAATAGCAATTATCGTTTTTGCCTTTATTATTTTATACATAATAATTACTGCAATAAGTATTAACCAATATAGTAAAAAGGATGAAAAATGCAAATCAGAGGTTGCAATCGTTCTAGGTGCGGCAACCTATAAGGGCAAAGTATCGCCTGTTTATCAAGAACGAATTAATCATGCAATAGATTTATATTTTGAGGGTTATGTTCAAAAAATAATAATGACCGGTGGAAAAGCAAAAGGCAATAATGTATCAGATGCATACGCCGCAAAGCAATATGCACTAACAAAAGGTGTACCAAATGAAGACATATTAATCGAAGAAAAATCGACCATAACGCAAGAGAATTTATACAACGCCAATATTATTATGAAGGATAATAATATGAGTAACGCAATTATCGTTAGTGATCCATTGCATATGAAACGTTCTATGATGCTGGCAAAGGATATAGGAATAAAGGCATACAGTTCGCCCACTCCAACCACTAAATATATTAGTTTGAAAACCAAAGTCCCATTTTTAGCTCGAGAGTTATTTTTCTATATCGGATATCAAATATATCGCGTGTTTGTGTTTGTGATGTATCCTGCATAAGCAATATTTCGAACTGTATAGGATCACGTATCCTTCCTTAGTTACGTTCACTCTCCGCCAAAACTTGGCATGATGATTTCGGTAAATGATTTCTCAAAAGGAGTAGTTTCATTCATCGTCGAAATCATATCTCAACTTTGACTGGGGAGTGAACAATATCCTTCCTTAATTTTTACTGCTGTTTTTGTATTTATATGGTAGTAACATAAATCGATTTATGTTAGAATATAACAAATGCATTTTTTACCAAATACCATAAACGATTTCAAATGATGAAAGGAAAAAGTTACAATGAAGAAAAAATTTTTATTACTATTATGTTGTGTAATTCTTTTAGCATTTGTTTCAGGTTGTTCCTATTCAAGTGCAAAAACTATAAATACCAGCCCACCACAAACCATTTCTTCGAAACCGACTCAGTCGCCTTTAGAAATACTCAAAGATGTGTTGGATAACAAAGTTCAAATCAATCAGGTTGCCTATAAAGGTAGCTATGACGAAGGTAAAACCTATCCGCCTTTTTATATAAAAGATTTAATTGAAAAACTTGATATTGAGAAAAATTATAACCCTTATTTAAGTAAGTTTGCAATTATGGATATGGATAACGATAAAAGTCCTGAAATAGTCATTCGAATTGATTCCGATGCAGAAAGCTTTTATGAAGTCTTGCATTACAATAATGGGAAGGTATATGGGTACTATTTTGTATTTAGGGCTATGGAAGAATTGAAAGCGGATGGAACCTTCGTAGCATCGAGTGGAGCCCTGGATAATAGTATCAACAAATTATCTTTTTCGGGTGAAACGCTAAGCCAAGTTCCACTAGCATACTCTGAGACGACTGACAAACTTGACGATAGCGGAACTCCTATTGTTAACTATTTTATCGATAATAAACCGGTCAATGCTGGAGAATTCAAAGCCTACTCCGATAAGCAGTCAGATAAAAAAGAAGCGACTTGGTATGAGTTGGTAGTATAACCTTACAGTATAAGAATCATCCTGAAGTAAACCGTAAGCCCATAAGATATAAAATGGTTATGGTTGCAGTAATTGTAACCATAACCATTTACATAAGTGAAGTGCTTACATTAATACATAGTAGGAGGTATGTAATGAAAATCTTAAAAGTTATCTTAATAACTGCTCTCTTTCTTTTAATACCCTTTCATACGGCTTATGCAAGTTGGGCTTATCCCTTTGTTATATACAATAATAATGTTTATATCACAACCGATCAAAAAGTGGATAGTGAATTGATCGGTTCAAAACTCGGTCAAGTAACAAAATATTCAGACCATGAAACAAGTACTCAATCAGGAAATTTCTCCAATGCCTATCCGAAAGGTACGAACTATTACGAGATCAAAGGTACCAACATAAAAGATGCAATTGCTATACAAGAAAAAGACGGTACGTATATTGAGGCAAATTTTGAATACGAACGAGAAGATAACTTCAGTGCCAAATATGATATTAAACCCCTAATCATCTTTCCTGCGGCCTTGGTTTTAATAATATTTATAATTTGGCGGTTAGTAAGAAGGAAAGATAATAACTCTTAATAAACTGAAATTATAATCGCTCATAAGTTAACGAATCTAATATAACTCATATAACCAAGGAGATATTTATGAATACTCGCTTATTAAGAATTCCTGCAGCCTTACTTTATCTTATCGCCATTAGCCTTATTACCATATACCTTGTACTTTGTTTAAACCCCTTGCTTCAGATTTCTCCTTCCGAACGACTTGTTCTGTTGTGCTCTGCATGTTTTGCTATTTACTGTGGCAGTATTCTGATTACAAGAACTGTTTCTAAAACAATGGTGACCAAAGTGATGAAAGCAACTTTTCTGCTCTTTTTTATACTATATATCCTGCTAATTACAACCCTTACTCAATTTGATTCCTATTATGGACGGCATATAAGATTATTTGCCTGGGATTCGAAAAGTCTTAATTTTTACCTAAGAACTTCTTTGAATCTAATCCCCTTTTCCACTATATCAGGATATGTCTCCGCTTTTTTCAACGGAAGGCTGAATACAGGTATTATCATAACTAATATTATTGGAAACTTGGTAGCCTTTACTCCATTTGCTTTATTTTTGCCATTATTATTCAAGAAATTCAAATCGTTTTTATGGTTTTTTGTCGGTATGATAATAATCACAATCAGTGTAGAATTGCTCCAATTTGCTATGCTTACCGGAACCTGTGATATTGACGATATTATTTTAAATGTAGCAGGAGCTTGCTTATTTTTTGGACTGTTTCATATGAAACACCCCAATAAGGTCATTGATAAATTAACCCTATTGAGGTATTAAGACCTGGTTGTTAAATACTCAGGCTATGCTCTTAATCTAATTTGAAGCTTTGCACAATTTCTTTCAGACACTTAGCATAATTCATGCTACTTTCCGCCATAACATTCGTTTCATTTGACATATTAACAACTTCGGAGGTTTTTTCTGCAATATCCCCAACTCCCAGCGCGGACTGCTCCATATTTCTGCTAATGCCAGCGGCTGAGTCTGTAATCTGCTTTGTTATTGAATTAAGTACTTCCATAGATTCATTGATTGTCAAAAGCATATCCCTGATAGAATCTGCATCATTACCATATTGATCACTGGTAGCCACAATTTCTTTCAAATCTTCAATGGAGGTTCCCTCGATAAAATCAATGGACTGACCAAGGCAAACTGCAAGACCTTCTACCGCGGTGGTCGTCTCCTCAATAATATGTTCTATTTCAATGGCTGTTGCATTGACTGTACTGGATAATTGTCTGATTTCGTTTGCAACTATCGCAAATCCCCTTCCATGTTCTCCTGCTCTTGCCGCCTCAATAGAGGCATTCAGTGAAAGGAGATTGGTTTGTCTGGCAACATTCTTAATTTTATCAGTAAGCTCATCTATTTTACTGATTGCTTTTGCCTGAGATAATGCTCCCTCCGATTTTTTCTTAACATCTATAAATAGAACATTCGCCTTTTTTGCTTTTTCAGTATTAGAATGCTTGACTATATCTGCTCTGCCCTTGATTTCCTCTGCCAGCTTTTTGCCGATTACTGATTTTTCGGTTACTTCATTTACACTCTTTGATATATTAAAAATATCTTCTTTAATTTCTTCAGAAGTTGCTGAAGCCTCCTCCATACTTGCTGCCAGTTCTTGTGCTGTTGCAGAATTGTCAGTAGAACTGCCATAGGTTTGTCTAGCAATCTGCTCCAACTTTTTGGCATTCTCATCGATCATTCTTGAGGTATCGTGAATTTCTTTCATGAACCAATTAATATTAAAACGCATTTCCTCAATTCCAGAATTCATTTTTCCAATTTCATCTTTCCTTCTGGTAAGCTTATTGTCCTTCTCTTCGTTAGTCAGATCCAGCTGGGCAAATTTATTAATCTTTAACGTAATCCGTTTAATCGGCTTAATTATAAGGAAAGAAATCAACTCTCCTGTAATTAAGCTTACTAAAACAAAGATTACTGCTAGTATCAGATTTTGTCTCGTCATTCTGGCACTCTCTGCGAAGAAATCACTTTTTACTGCGTAGATTCCCACGCTCCATCCGGGAGTATTATCAATGGCGGCATATCCAATATATATCTTCTCCCCGCTCTCCTTATCCACATAACTCCCTATCTCTGCCTTCCCCGACTTCATTGTAACCATTTTATCATAAATTTCTTTCAGATCCTTAGGCGTATCATTCTTCCCAAAGGTTTCGGGTGTATTAATATTATTCTCTTTCTTATCGTTAAAAATCGTGATAATATCGGCGTTCTTATCTAAAATAAACGCACGCCCATGATTTCCGATTTTGATCTCACTTATCATATTCCCTAATGTATCCTGCCCTGATGTGGCTAATAACACGCCCTCCAAAGCACCGCTAGGCAAGCCATTCTTTATTACCGGAATTCCTATTTGAAAGGTGTATCTTCCACCCTCCGCTTCACCTTCCTTCATTGCATCCGACAAGGTTAATACCCCTGTTTTAGCCTTTTTATATGTATCCAGATCAGCATAATTCTTTCCATCGGTGATGTCATTGCCATTCCCATCAATGAATGAGATTTTTGAAAAATCATATTTTGAACGTGAGAAAGATAGGGTATCCTTTCTATCCTGCTCTGTCATCTCTTCTCTACACAGTAAGTTGCTCAATGATTGTGCTTCTGTTACGGAGTACTTCATCTGTGTCTCAATCTGTAATGCTGTCTCCTGTGCCATATCATCCAAGGAGGATTTTAAGGCAAAATCCGTACTCTGATTCATAGAATTTAGTGCTATTCCACTCTGAATTATCGTTAGTACCAGAACCACCAACACAATGGATATAGCAATTTGCATACTTAATAATCTTTTCCTAATAAAATACTTTTTCCCTTCCGCTGCTTTCTTCTCTTTCTCTTTCATACTTTCAATACTTGGGCTTTTTGCATTCCCCATTATTGTTACCTCCTATGTTTTATTAGCAGCAATGAACAACAAATTTATCAGTTAAGTACCTGTGGTCGATAAACGTTGTTGAATTGGTCATTCTTTACACATTATACCATATATTACAGTGTTTTTCCACATATTGTGTAGATAATAAGCAATATCCGATGTATATTGTTGTCTATATTTGTACATTTTTCTACAAATTATTGCATTTTATTATTAATTTTGTCTAATCTACTCATGTAAATCTTATATATTATCAAATAGCTCTAGAATAATTCACCATACTAATTATTTTCAGATTTCTCCTAATTTTTACCTATTCCATACATAGATATAACATTCTGTGAGGATAATTATATTACAATGAACTTATTAGTATAGATTCTACATTAATTTAACATTGGAGGTACAAATCTTGAAAAGTGCTATCATTGACCTTGGCTCTAATACAATCCGTCTATGTGTTTATGAACATGATGGGGATAAAGTAAAGACTTTATTAGGAAAAAAAGAAATGGCAGGATTAGCAAACTATGTTGAGAAGGAAAAGCTGAGCGCACAGGGGATAGAGAAAGCCTGCGATATCTTAAACCAATTTATTGTCTTAGTAAATAATCTTCAGGTAGAAAAAGATAACTTGCATATTTTTGCAACCGCTTCCTTACGAAATATCGAGAATACCAAAGAAGTAATTGAGGTAATTAAAAGTAGAACCACCTATGAAGTTGAATTGTTATCGGGAGAAGAAGAAGCTACTCTTGATTTTATTGGAACAACCAAATGCCTGGATCTTGAATCCGGTATTATCGTGGATATTGGTGGAGGCAGTACTGAAATTGTCCTGTTTGATCACAAAACAATACAATATGCTGCTAGTATGCCAATCGGCTCACTGAATCTGTATGTAAAATTCGTAAAGAAGATTATCCCAAAGAATGAAGAACGTCATAATATTCGACAAACCGTACTGGAACATATCTCCTCAATCGATATTCCACAGGAAACTGTTTCAACCATCTGCGGTATCGGAGGAACCATCAGGGGTATCTCCAAATTAAATAACAGCCTCTATCAACTGCCCGGTTCCAATCATATTGTAGAGACTTCCCATATCAAAGAAATCCTGGCTTCTGTAAAAAACAGTCACCGAAAGACCATCACACCAATTCTTCATAATGTTCCTGACCGAATCCATACCATCGTTCCGGGGATGATAATCGTTGATACAATTGCGGATTATTTTAATGCTAAGAATATTATACTGAGCGAATATGGTATTCGAGAAGGTTATTTATACGAAAGAATTATAAAAGGAGAATAAGGCTTTATGCATCTGTCTAATGAGAAAAACAATATATACATGCAAAACCGTGAATTATCCTGGCTGACCTTTAATGAACGCATTCTGGAGGAGGCACAAGATGAAACGGTGCCCCTATATGAACGGTTGAAATTTGTATCCATATTCACCAGTAATCTGGATGAATTCTTTATGATACGGGTTGGCAGTCTTACGGACTTATCCATTGTTGAAAAGGATAATCATGATAATAAGACCGGTATGAGCGCAAGGCAGCAGTTGGAGAAAATATATGTCCGAACTGCACAGCTTTATAAAAAACGCGATGAAATATATATTGAATTAGAACATCAGCTAAGGAACTCCAATTTATTCAACCTTGAAATAAAAGAACTGGTAAAATCCGAAAAAAAATACATTGAGAAGTATTATAAGGAATACATTCTTCCCATACTCTCCCCCCAAGTAATCAATTCAAGACATCCATTTCCTCATTTGGTGAATAAGGAAATCTACATCATCTGCGTTTTCTCCGGTGATGATACGAAGTTTGGATTGATTCCTTTATCCAAGTCTTTGCCAAAGTACGTTCCACTTCCTGGGGAACCCCTGCGTTATGTACTGACTGAAAAGATTATTCTTTACTATCTGAAGGATATCTTTAATATGTACAAAATAGAAAACTCCGCAATTATATCCGTAACACGCAATGCGGACATCAGTGCGGAAGATGAAGTGTTTGAAGTAGACGATAATTTTAGGGAACGCATGAAAAAGGTTCTCAAAAAAAGAGCTAGATTATCCCCCGTAAGATTGGAAGTTCAAGGTCGGTTAAACAAAGTATTGACCGGATTTCTTCTGGATAAGCTTAATCTTGAACGAAACCAGATTTTTACCAGCAGAACTCCTTTGGTAATGAGCTATGTTTTTTTATTAAATGGAAATCTCTCACCCATCCAGAAAAACGTGCTAAGTTATTCTCCCTTTGAACCGGTTTTTCCTTCCCAAATCAGCAAACAGGAAAGCATTACCGAACAATGCAAAAATAAAGACATCCTGTTATTCTATCCATATCATCAGATGGACCCTTTCCTGCATCTTCTGAAAGAAAGTGCGATTGACCCCAACGTCATTTCCATCAAAATAACCATATACCGTGTAGCAAATAACTCTAGGCTAATCGAGCACCTTTGCACCGCTGCTGAGAATAATAAAGAAGTCATAGTTCTCATTGAGTTAAATGCACGTTTTGATGAACAAAATAATATCGAGTGGGCAGAGCGGCTGGAGGAAGCCGGATGCCATGTAAACTATGGTTTCGAAGGCTTTAAGGTTCATTCTAAAATCTGTCTAATCACCCGCCGTGATGGTGGTAACATAAACTATATTACTCAGATTGGAACCGGCAACTATAATGAGAAGACCGCTAAACTGTATACGGATTTATCCTTAATTACTGCTGATCACGAAATTGGTCAGGATGCCATGCGTTTCTTTACTAATATGTCCTTATCAAACTTAAACGGAGAATACGACCATCTTCTGGTAGCCCCTTATTCCTTAAAGAATAATTTAATTAACCTGATTGACCACGAAATAGAAAAAGCCTCAAGAGGAGAAGAATGCGGTATCATTATTAAATCCAATTCTCTCACTGATAAAGAAATTATCAAGAAACTATCCGAAGCCTCCAATGCGGGAGTAGAAATCACCTTAATCATACGTGGTATATGCTGCCTGCTTCCTGGTATCCCGGGTAAAACCGATAACATTACAGTAATCAGCATCGTGGGTAGATTTTTGGAGCATTCCAGAATTTATCTATTCGGAAAAAAAGACCATACCAAAATGTTTATAGCATCTGCAGATATGATGACCCGCAACACCTCCAGAAGGGTGGAAATTGCCAGCCCTATTTATGATAATGAGGTAAAGACCCAAATCCTACAACAGTTAAATATTATGCTTGCCGATAATGTAAAGGCGAGAGTTTTAAAATGTGATGGAAGCTATAGTAAACTGGAAAGTAATGATGTGGTTGGGATTGAGAGCCAGATGTTTTTTATTGATCAGATTTCGAGAAGAAATTACTATGATAACAGCTATCAGGAACATGAGGAATATGCGTTAAGTTCCTATTGAACTCATAAGAGTTATAATTTTATTGCACACGCTCATAGCAACCCTGTGCATAATCTTTCCGCATAAAATCAGTCAATTAATCCAATACTTACGTTTAATTTGAGTCTAGACATTGTTAAGGATGCGCACATCACATCTAAAGGGTGCCAATCACCAGAATAGCGATTGACACCCTTAACGTAGTTTTATTTCCGCCTTCACTTGACAATCCTAATTCTGGAAGATACAATTGAAAAATCAACTTTTTACGGAGGTGCAATATGGGAAGTTATCGATTACGCAATGGTCTGGACTTATTAATTCGAAATCCTCGAATTGAAGATGCCGAGTCCTTGATCAGCCTTATGAAACAAGCCGATACAGAAACTCTCTTTCTAGCAAGAGAGCCTGGAGAATTCCAAGTAAGTATTGAGGGAGAAGAACGATTTATTCAAAATTCCATTGATGATGATGACCGAACTATGTTTGTCGCAGAGTATGAAGGAAAAATCATTGGGTTATGCAGTATTGGTTTAGTTCAGGGCTACGCAAGATACAGACATAGAGCCGGTGTAGCTTTTGTGCTTCTAAAAGAATATTGGAACCTTGGCATTGGCGGAAAAATGATGGTAGAATGCATGGAATGGGCAAAACTACATAATATAGAAAAACTGGAGCTTGATGTTGTCACCACTAATACAAAAGCTATTACGATGTATGAAGGCTTTGGTTTTGTAAAAACAGGCACAATTCAAAATGCGTTAAAGTATGCAGATGGTACCTATGCAGATGAACATAATATGGCATTATTTTTATAGAACAACAAAAACCCTTGAACTTTAATATTCTCCCTTCTGGGTAGACAAGTGAAATAATATAACTTGTTTATCTTGAAAGGAGGGTTTTTGTTGTATAGCCAAATCATTTCAAATTGTTAAAAATGATGGTCTTATAGGAAGTATGTATACATTCACTCCCTTTAAAGTCTATTTATTTGCAATAACCTGTTTCAAAATCAATAATATTCTTAAGAGGTTTACCCATGAGATAATTCTCAATATTGGTGGCAGCTATTTCAACGATTTTATCCAAGGTCTCAGGCAAATGATAGAAACCAGACACATGGGGTGTTATCATGATATTACTTTCCTTCCATAACGGATGCTCTGATGGGAGCGGCTCTGGATCAGTCACGTCTAGACCCGCAGCATGGATCGTTCCCATTTGTATGGCAGATAACAAAGCTTCTTGATCTACTGCACTTCCTCTTCCTCCATTTAAAAATATGGCGGTATTTTTCATTTTACTAAAAAACTCTTTGTTATAAAGATGATAAGTCAATGGTGTATTAGGCAAAAAGGATACAATAACATCGGACCTTGGTATTATATCCTCCATCTCTTCGATTAAATGAAGTTCATCAACCTGTTTTGGAGTATTACTCTGTCTTCTTTTCACTCCAATTACATGTGCGCCAAGTGCTTTTGCCATTCCGGCAAAATGTAGTCCAATGTCACCCAGTCCTACAATTGTTACCGTGGCGTCGGATATGGAGGTGACTGTTCCGTAATCCTTCCACCCGCCTTCTACTCTGTCATCACGGTAAAGATGTAATTTCTTCTGAAGGCACATCATCATTGCAAACATATGCTCTGCTACACTCTTTCCATATGCACCGGTAGCATTCGTCAGTACTGTGTTTGGTGAAAGTATCCCTGGAAGAATATAGGCATCGGCTCCAGCAGAATTTAGTTGCAGTAGCTCCAAGGTATCGGCGGCTGCGATATATGAAGTAGGCACATTTCCCACGATAATTTCTGAGTCTTGTACATCCTCAGCCGTTATATCTGACAGAGGTATATACTGAAAGCTGCAATCTGTAATACTATTCTCCAACCGCTTTTTATGATTATCTGTTACTGGCAATGTTATTAAAATACGCTTCATAAAATTTCTCCTCGTCTTTTTTATCTATTAAGTTCGTAAAAATTCTATTTCCCTAATAATACTACAATGCAATAAAATATATAGAATAACTAGAACGATACGATATTAACTTATCTCATTCTTTGGATCTACAATCAAATAATCCGGAACACGTTCATTAAAGCAGAATGCACCTATTCCACTTATTCCAATATGGACTCCAAGTATTCCGCCGATATGGCAGAGGGTTGTCTTGCATATGGGTAACATGTTTTTAATCTGCGTTTCCAATTCCAGAGCTGACGGCAGATCATCCGCATGAGTGATTGCAATCAATTGTTCCGGAAAACGTTCTGCTCTTTTCACAAGCTCTTTAGCAACTATATTAATTGCCTTATTCCTGCCACGAACCATCCCTTTGACTATCATCTTTCCTCCTTCCACATCTAGCCATGGACGAAGGTTAATCTTACTTCCGATAAAACCAAGAGGCTTACTGATTCTTCCACCCTTTGCCATCCACTCCAGGTCAGCCAGTGAGAATACATGCTCAACATGGTCTATCATAAATTGAATGTCTTTTAGCAAAGTGTCATACTCCATACCTGCCTTTGCCAAGCGAAGTGCCTGCAACACAATAAGCCCAGTTGCGCTGGAACCACCTCGAGAATCTACTACGCTCATACGAACGTCTGGATACAATTCCTGTAATTCATTTGCAATCACTGTTGCAAGGCTATAACAGCTGGACATCTCTTTTGAAAATGACAAATAAATAAAGTCCTCCCCTGCTTTGCTGCATTCATCAAATGCATTAAATATATATTCATAGGGTATTTGCGCTGTCTTTGGCATAATTCCCTTACGCATAGCCTCATATACCTTATCAATCTGGATATCAATTCCATCCAGATATGTTTTTTCCTGTAGTGTGATGCTAAGCGGCAACACCTTCAAATTATAACCTTTCAATAAATCCTGGTTCAGGTCACAGGTACTGTCAGCAATTATTGTAGTCATATGGTAATTCCTTTCATTATTTGAAGTATTTTAGCCCATTAAAAATATGTAAATTTATTATTTAACTTATTTTATACCCGTGGTAATTAATTTACAATAAGAATGCTGTGGTTTTGTTTGTAGTTTCACAAACAGACACAAACTTGTGCAAAGAGATACAAACTTATGTAATGAGACATACCCTTACCTGCAAATCCATCATTGACATCCCTTAGGAGGACGGTTATAATGGATAAAATTTCTAACCAGGAGGAATAGGTCATGGATAATCCAATTATAACTATGTACGAAAACTACAACGAAGAAAGTAGACTTACAACAAATCAGGCACGTAAAGTTGAATTCCTAATCACACAGAAAATATTCAAAGAAATATTCCCTGCAAACGCTAAAGTTCTCGACTGTGCACGGGAACCGGAATATATGCATTTGATTTAGCAGACGAAGGATTTGATGTTACTGCTCTAGACCTCACTCCAAGGCATGTGGATTATATGAAGGAGCAGTTACGCTCCAAAGAGTATGAAATGATAATCGATGTCAATGATGCTACCGACTTAAGTAGATTTTCTGAAGAAACCTTTGATATTGTATTATGCATGGGTCCTTTCTATCATTTGATAACCTCAGAAATGCGTATGAAGTGTTTAAAGGAGTGTCAAAGGGTACTTAAAAAAGACTGCTTGCTGGCACTTTCCTATATTAACAGATATAATATGGTGCCCTATATCGCAACATCGGATCGTGATTTCATCCGAAAGAGCTTCATCGAAAAGGTAATCAATACCGGCGTATTGGTTGATGGCGATGAAGATTGTTGCTGGACAACAGCTTATTACTCCTCCCCTTCCGAAATGGAACTTTTAGCAGAGGAGTTAAAAATCCAAGTGATAGAACACTTTTCACCGGATGGAATCGCACCTCTATTAAGAGACCATATTGATGCTCTCAATGAAGAACAGTTTGACGCCTGGTGCCACTACCAATATCAAGTATGCCGAGAGCCGTCCATATTGGGGCAAGGAAATCATGGCCTGATTATTTACAAAAAAATTTCTTCCTAAGAAATTTCTTCCTAAAAGTCCAAAAACCTGTAACGAAATTAATTCTCGATACTCTAACTAAAGAGGAGGTGAAAGGAATGTCCATTGAAGAGTTATATAGGGAAAATTATAATTACGTATATGGTTATCTACTAACCTTAACAAAAAATCATAATTTAGCCGAAGAATTAACTGCCGATACCTTTTTTAAGGCAATTGAACATATTCATCAATATAATGGAATTCACAAGATCTCTTCCTGGCTTTGCCAGATTGCGAAACATGAGTACTTTCGTTACTACAAAAATCACAAAAGAATATGTGACTTAAGTGATAATGACGACATTCCTTTTACTGATAAAAAGCTGGAAGATATCTTCATTGATAAAGCTTTGACCTTGCAAATACATAAATTGCTTCATGATCTAAAAGAACCTTATAAAGAGGTATTCAACTTACGTGTATTTGCTGAACTGTCCTTTTCAGACATTGGCTCAATATTGAATCAATCAGAGAATTGGGCACGGGTTACCTTTTATAGAGCAAAGTTAAAATTATTACAGCAAATGGAGGTAGATTAAGATGGATAAGAATTGCGCAATCGTTCAAGATCTGATTCCGCTTTATGTTGATGGGCTTTCTAGTGATGAAAGCAAGGATATGGTAGAGGCTCATATCAAGGAATGTGAGGAGTGCAAAAAAATATTTGATTTAGCTGTTCATCCCATTGTAGAAAACCCTAGTGAAAAGAATGAAAATGACAAAAAACTGATGGTCGCCATCTCACGTAAACAAAAACTCAAAAACAAAAAGGTTGCTTTGATTAGCATTCTTATTACTTTTATGCTTTTTTTACTTACATTGAAAGCCTATAATACCTATTATCTAGGAGATGTATCCCATGTCAAATTCACCATAACTGAATCGGACAAATATAGTTCTTCACAAATAAATGATGCAAAACGAGCAGTGTATTCTGTCTTTCGCAAAAAATTTAAAGGTTGTAAATTACTTTCTCTGAACTATGATGAAAATTGGTCCAAACAATTTTCATATAATGATAAGCAACAAGGGGATGGACGAATTATTTTTACCAGTAACTATTATGTCAGAGCTTGGGGAGGGGATGGCAGCCTAAATCGAAATGAAACCTATGAAGGATGGAACTGGATTGTTGTTTATAATTCTAAGACCGATATTTGGTCCGTAGTTGATTGGGGTTATTAAATAAATAGTAAATTGCGAAGCAATATAAATGCTGGTATTGTACACACAACAAATACAATAATTACAATTATTGAGTTTCGCATTTTTCTATTAATTATAAGGAGGATATAGCATGAATATTAAAGATGAATTAAATCAGATTATCACCAAGTTTGCAGAGTCAGGCTGGGATTTAATCGATGCACCATCAGCCGCATGGTTAAAAGCAAACCAAAATGGAGAAGCTTCGGAGAAGGTTGCCGATGCGTTAATCGCATCCATTAAAAAGGCTGACCTGGAATGCGGTAGTTGTGGCTGCGAATTTGACCCACTTTACAAAAGAGCTCTAGTTTTATTACAGAATGCCTAGATTAATATCAATGTACATGAAACTTCACAAAAAGGAACTGAGGAATTAGTTCCTTTTTGTGTACATAACAATCTTAAATTGCACTCCCAACGGCTACAACGTTACTGTTCACCCCCAGTCAAGGCTGAGGATATGAATACGACAAATGTTTCCCGATACGGAGACGCTTTCACTTAGTTGCATTACGTAGTAGTACATAAGGCCCTAAAAGACAGAGCCTAAATACCGACGAATGCAAATACTCTTTTTCGGAAATCATTTATCGTAATCATTTTGCCAAGTTCTGAATTTGGGTCGAGCAGTAACGCTACAACATAAAGATAGTTGAAAATTTAGTAATTTGTTATTTTCGTATTTCGATTAATATGATATCATCGATTTATCATAGAGTTCGCAGAGATTGCATGGATAGAATAGATGAACATCAAAGATAATCTATTATGTATAAAAATGGTATGCCACTACAAAAACTCTTCATCAATCGTGCTGTGCAACAAAAAGGATTAATCATGAATGACTTCACCCATATAAAAACGAAAATAAAAAACATCCCTGAACTTCCGGGAATATATAAAATGCTGGATCAGAACAACAATATCATCTACATTGGTAAAAGCAAGAGCCTAAGAAAACGGGTTCGATCCTATTTTGTTAATTCTCCAAAGTGGGAAAAAGTGAGCAAAATGGTCTCCTTCATTAAGGATATTGATTATATTGTAACTGACACTCATCTGGAAGCAAGATTGCTAGAATGTGATTTGATTAAAAAATTACAGCCAAGATTTAATGCGCAGATGAAAAATGACCGCCGCTATATTTATATCAAAGTACATCCCTATAACCCCCATCATAGCATGTCCGTTGTCTCAGAGCGGGAAGAGGATTGTTTTGGTCCTTTTCGAAACAAGTACGCCATGATGGATTTTCTGGGAACACTAAGAAATATATATCCAATCTCGAAAGCAGAGGATAATTATACCTTTGATTATAATATTTTCCCGGTAAAGATGACTTCTGAACTCTTTGAGCAGAATCGAAAAATTCTGCTAGAGCTTCTATCTGATGACAGCAGACTCACTGTTTTCATTGATTACATACAATTAAAATTAGAGGAGGCAGCTCTTCAATACCGGTACGAAATTGCCTCTTATTATAGAGATATGAAAATCGGTTTTCAAAGCATGAAATACAACCTTGAAAAGTACAAACTTCTTTCCTCTAGAAATATTTTACTAAAGCTTCCTGTCCAGGAGGGTTATAAATTATTATTTATATCGGATGGTTGTTTGAAAAACAGCTTAATCGTTGGTAAACTTACTAAAACTGCCCTTCGGAATTTTATTAAAGTCAGTTCCTCTGGGGAGAACTTTCTAATGAATATTCCTGAAAGTGAAAAATCACATATAGATTATCGTGACATTATATTTTCCGAAATTAATGATTTGCCTGAGGATATGGTGGAGTATCTATAAGCTGCTTCACCCCATTTTCCGAACTCCCTATTCCGTATGAAAACATGCAATTTAACCATACTAGGAACCTACGGTTCACAGGTAATATTCAATTTTTCCAGCAAGGTTTCTATCTCGTATTGAGAATTAATGATCAACCACAACTGAGGCAGCCAGGTCATAATATTCCAAGCCGCAATTCCCTCTGCTTCATATTGAACCGCCAGCTTCCCGAATGCATTCATAGTACGAGCATCCACAAACCAAACCACATATTTTCGTGGAATATTATCATCTATTTCAACATAGGAGAAATTGGGGTTTTGGGATTTATCATCAAATAAAATCTCCGCCTCCTTTTCCTCTGCTAACTGTATTGCCCCATCATAGGATAATGAAGTTGCCCTCGTCACACCGAGCATAAATGGAAGTTTCCACAGATAGCCCAGTAAGGGTAACCCGATTATCATTTTCTCAGGTGGAATATAGTTTTTTAGATAGTCCAAGAACATCTGTAGCGTAAATACAGAAGCCGGCGGCATAGGCGGTCCAGGATTGCGAGCCCAGTTATAATTCATAATGATAACTTTATTTGCATATTTGCCCATTTCTGAAAAATCAATTTTCTCAAAACCAATCCTTCCATCCTCGATCTGTAGTATAGGAGGAATTGAAATAAATAAGATATACCCTTCTTCATTCAGTCTTTTTGCTACTTTTTTTGTAAATTCATTATACACTTCTGTACTTTCGGCTATAAGATAGGTATAGATAAAATTTACTCCGTAAAATCCCTTTCTCTTTAGGATTTTCAACATGTTTTCAATATATTTGCTTGAAATATCATCATTATATAGCATACGATAGATTGCATCATTGTTTCCGACTCCTTCAATAGTTAGGGACGAAAGCAACATAATGGGTGCCACATGATAGCTTTTAGCCATTTGTATAATATCGTTGTCATCCGGTTCCACAATATCCGTCTCCCCGGTTATGGAATACCCATAAATCGATAGGTAGGTTAAGAAAGGTAACGTTCTTTTCAAAACATTTCGATTAATAAATGAATTTGCGTAACCATTGGTAGTTATTTTGTTCTGAGACTCACCATAACTGATGACCAAAATCTCGCCCGGATAGATAAACTCTCTGTCCGATAGAGAGGGATTGTTCCGAAGAAGTTGTATTATGGAAATATGATTTGATCCTGCAATTGACTCCAAGGTATCTCCTTCTTGAACAATATAGGTCACCTTTGGTTGTGCGATAATGATACATTGTCCAATTACCAGTTCATCCTGATTTTGAAGACCATTATCCGTAATCAGTTGTTTTTCGGTCACTCCGAATTTCTCTGCAATCGCGCTTAATGTATCCCCTGTTTGTACCACATATATTTCCATAAATACTCCAATGCTATGAACCTGTTAAGAATTTAACTACAATTATTTTATTATATGAATATAACTTGTATTCCGTGTAATTTGACCAATGACTACCTGAAGAGAATACACAAATTTGTGTGACAAATATATACATTTTGTTGACAACATTATGCAATACACTGTATCATGCAATGGACGGTAATTTATGGAGGTGAATAATCTTGGATGTTCAAATTAAGTTAGTTGACTCTGCCAACCTATTAACTGCAATGAATCTGATTGAAGAATGTTTTGATAAATTTGTTGCACCGGACTATTGTCAGGAAGGGATTGATACCTTTAAGAATAGCTATATTTATAACAAGGAATTTCACGAGAAATTCTATCAGGGCAGCGAGAAAATGTACGGAGCTTACCTCCAAGACAAACTGGTAGGTTGCCTTTCCATTAGTGTAAATAACACCATCTCCTGTGTATTTGTCAAAGGTGAATTTCACCGGCAAGGAATTGCAACAAGGCTCTTTAACACAGTCTTAGGTGAATTAAAAAGCCGAGGGGAAACACATATCAAGCTAAATGCTTCCCCTTATGCACTCTCCTTTTATCATTCCATTGGCTTTGAAGATAAGGGAACAGAGTCTGAATATAAAGGAATTCGTTATACGCCAATGCAGTACACAATTGATTAATCAGGCCTCAATATTTCGTGTGGGGGATATTATTCCTCCACAACTCCCCCGCCCCATTCAACAACAGCAAAGCCCTTTCTCTCAAATGTAGCTAAACTCTGCTCTTTCATCTTCACATAGTGATCTAAGGGTTGATAAGCCATGTAAATCCGAAGCAGGCTGTCCGGTTTTGGGTTGATTGTTAATTTTGCATTTTCTATATAGTTTGAATATTGAAAACAGATTTTATTATAAGGATTGTTCTTCATAATGGGAACCCAAAAGCTTATGAACTCTTGTAATTCTTTCTTGTTCAATCCCATGTAGGATAATTTATCTTTTAAGAACTGCTCCGTTTTGTTCCCTTCCACGCAAAAGCCCATACTCATGTCATACTTTACCTTACTCACTCCTTCCCAAAAAAGATAGGGATATTGTTCACCATCTCCATCAATTATAACTCCGTTCGGATAGGCAGTAACGTTCCAACCATAATCATAAGCTGGATAGGTATGTGTTAGTACCCCATTATAATCAAGTTTTACGGATATCTGAGCTTTGGCTGTGGGGTAAAGATAGATTACCGGTTTATAGGCCTTATCTGCTTCCGGTTTGAAGTCACTTCTTATAATCCCTAATGCCTGAATTTCTTCATACTGGTCCTTCGTTTTACTCTCTTTATAATATACGTCCACATAATCACCTTTACAGAATTCCTTCCCTAGAGAGCCGTATACTTTATATTTTGGCACAGATGGAAAGGGATGCATGCCGAGAAAATAACCCTTTTCTATATCATCAATCATAACTGTCATCATCTGTGCATCCTTATATTTTTCTCTGATAGCTTCACTACTAATATTTTTCTTAGAACAACCAATTAGTGATACAATTAACATTGCAGCACACAACAACAAAATCAATTTCTTCATATGCTCCTCCTTAGCTTATTTACATAAGGCAATTTTTACCTATTACCTTTTAGACGATAACGAACTTATTTGGTTCCATTACTATTTTTCATACATTAATGCAACCAGATGCCCTGCTTTCCTACTATATAATTAAGAGAAGAAATTCAAAGGAGATGATATTATGGATGATGATCAAATAATTGATCTATACCTGTCTCGTTCTGAACAAGCCATAAGCGAGACTTCAACTAAATATGGTCACTATTGTCGTACCATTGCGTTACGAATCCTATCAGATTATTCTGAGGCGGAGGAATGTGAAAATGATACCTATAATGCAGCCTGGAATGCTATTCCACCCACTAGACCAAATTATCTGTCAGCATTTTTAGGAAGAATAACGCGTAACATTGCCTTGGATCGTTTTGATTATAAGAGGGCAAAAAAACGCAATGGAGAATTTGATGTTCTTCTCTCGGAACTAGAGGAATGCATTCCTTCTGCTAATGATGTGGAAGGAACCTATGAACGTGGGCAAATTGGTAAGATAATCAGTGCTTTTTTACGTTCAATCGACCGTGAAGCCCGATTTGTATTCTTAAGACGTTATTGGTATTGTGATTCTATTGATACCATTTCCCGTGGTTTGAAACTGAGTCAATCAAAGGTAAAGTCAATGCTATTTCGTACACGTAACAAATTGAGAATCTATTTAGAGCAGGAGGGAATTATTATATGAAAAAGAAAGTGTTATTTCAGGAAATCGGTTTAGTAGAGGATGAATTAATTAAGGAAGCCGATCAATATTACAAACGTAAGACAAATAAAATGAGCTGGCTAAAGGTATTATCGATTGCTGCTTGTCTGGTGTTACTACTTGGTATAACCTTGAGCAACCAAAACCCATCAGGCTCAATAAAGCTCCCCCTCTCCACCGGCAATGTCAGTGTGAAATATGTGAATAACCCTCCTATCTCAAAGCAGTCTTACGATTTGCGCATACTGAAGGAGGATGAAATATTTTCGGATTCTTCCCTAGTAATCTTTAAGGGAACGATTGATTCCATTAAGAATATTGAATTAAATTTTGGTGGGGAAGTAGAGTATAATTCCATTGCCACGATTAAAGTTGATAAGGTATATCGTGGAACTTGCCAGCCAGGTGATTTGTTAAAGGTGTTAATTGATTGCCCCATTGGCAAGAAAAACATGTGGGTTGAGGACAGTGATACTGTTTCCGCCATGAGAGAAGGGATGACAGGGATTTTCTTGCCGACTGTTTATAAGGACGATATGTACATGGAAATAAATAGTACAAAATTATTCTATAAAGATCTCACTGATTATGGCTTTGGGGATGGTTTGCAATATGCATTTCTTAATACAAAGAATGGACTAATCTTCTCGAAGACAACCTACCCGTCCTTAGCTGATTCAACCTCTTTAGCTGATGTAGAAAAATTTATAAAAGCAGGACTAAGCACCAAATAGCCCTGTAATAAATATGAGATTCTCCGATCAAAATCAAGGAAAGCCATGGATTTGTAAAAATTCATGGCTTTTTCCATAAATTAGTTTAATTTTCTAATAAAGTGATGTATAATCATGGATAATATTCGTTTCTCTGGCTATCGATAGATAACGGGTATTTTATATAGTAGGGCTGTATAATTGAGAAAGGGGATGTTAAGATAACAATAACCGAGGAAGATATCTATTCGAACGACGCACTGAATTTACTCGAGGAACTCTCCAATCAGTTAACCATAATAACCGGAGATAGTGGCAGATCAAACTTTGATCCGTCCGATATTAACAATCCCAGATCCCTGTATGTTATGGCACGAGAAGATCAAATTCCGGTAGGATGCGGAGCCTTCCGGGAACTATCCTATGATACGGCGGAAGTGAAACGAATGTATGTGAGAAAAAAATCCTCTGGAATTGGCAATCAAATTCTTGCGTATTTAGAACAAAGAGCAAAGGATCTTAATTACAAGCGACTAATCCTTGAGACCAGAAAATGCAATAAAAAGGCGGTTTCCTTCTACGAACGAAATCACTACAACGCAATCCCTAATTATGGTAGATATGAAAACAAAGAGGAATCCATATGTTTTGAAAAAGTTCTATAGTAATTTCAACGTTTTAATCAGGTAATAGAACCCCCTATGATGTTCCGTCAAAAAGTCCTTTCAACGGAGTTCATTGGCAATTTGGTTACAACATCAAACATACTTAATTACATAACACCAGATAAGGAGTGACAATATGCTAAACAATACCTTTGATAACCAAAGCGAACCCATCATAACGCCAGAATTAATCTACGGAAAAAGAAATAAAATCGCAGACATTTGCATTATTACTTTTTCCCATGTTGTCCGTGATAATATCTTAACTACCTTTGAATGCACCGAGGAAGCGGTGATGGGTTCAGCGAATGGTCCCACCCCCATCTATTCCCTGCAATATAAAGGATTAAAAGTTCTTTTCTACATGACTATTATTGGTTCCTCCGGTGCCGGTACCTGTATTGAGGAAGCACACTGCCTGACGGGTGCTACAAAGTTTATCATGTTTGGCTCTGCAGGCATTCTTGACAAAGAAATAACTGCCGGAAAAGCGTTAGTACCCACCGAAGCATACCGGGACGAAGGTTTTTCCTATCACTATGCTCCTGCTGAGGATTACATAACAATTAAGAATTCTGGCTTAGTCGCGGCTGCTTTTGATGAAATGGGAATCCCTTATGTATTGGGAAAGACTTGGACTACAGATGCAATCTTTCGTGAAACCAGAAACAATATGGAAGCTCGTAAAGCAGAAGGATGCCTTGCCGTTGAGATGGAATGTGCGGGTGCACAGGCAGTATGTGATTATAGAGGCATTGATTATTATGATTTTTTAATCAGTGGTGATTTGTTAGACTCCCCTGAATGGGATCGCAGAATTCTTGGTGGTGAGGAAGAACGAACTCATCAGCTTAAGAATTTTTACATTGCACTGGAATTGGCGTTAATACTGAGCCGATAATAAACCCATGTAGTAGGACACATATAAAGATTATAATTCTTTTTATTCTTACTTATATCACCAACTTTATTTATATTACTATCAGCAAACTTAGAGATAAAATAAAATATTTTTATTAACAAAGGAGATAAAAAATGAAACTACTAATTCAACTTAGAAGAATATCTGTACTATGCCTGCTAATTTCCATTGCTATTAATTTAATTGCTTTCTTTTCTAAAATAACATATTTATTCATCCCTGGATTAATCCTATTATCTGTTTTCTTAATATTTAATCTTATCTTTTGGAAGTGCCCTTATTGCAAAAAACACTTACCGATGAGGTTAAACACTGCAGATGATGATTATGTGAATGATATTGATGGTAATTATCGTTGTCCCCATTGTGAACATGAGCTTAACTAAATCTTTTCATAAAAATGCCTTAGAATAATGAAATAATGTGCTCGAATGAATAGTCCAGTTATGGAGGAAGTAATGCATAAGGAAGAACTACTAATTAATAATATCCCGTCAATAATATGGGGAGATGAAAGCGAGCAGGTCTATCTATTCGTCCACGGAAAGATGTCGAGTAAGGAAAGTGCTGCTGATTTTGCTGAAATTGCCACATCAAAAGGGTATCAGGTAATAAGCTTCGATTTACCTGCACATGGTGAAAGATATGATTTGAACTATCCATGCGACATTATTAACGGCATACACGATTTAAATATAATAAGTGAATATGCGTTGAATCATTGGAAGCAGCATTCCCTTTTTGCCTGCAGCTTGGGAGCTTACTTCAGTCTTCATGCCTATAAAGAGATTCCATTTCAAAAATGCCTGTTTCTCTCTCCCATTGTTAATATGATTTATTTAGTTCATAATATGTTTCAATGGTTTAACGTTTCAGAGAAACAGCTTGAAAAGGAGAAGAAAATCCCAACACCCATAGACACGCTTTCTTGGGATTACTATCAATATATTAAGAAACACCCCATTGATAAATGGATTTCTCCTACATATATCTTATATGGAGCTTTGGATGAACTTCAAAGTCCTGGTTGCATGAAAGAATTTTCATTAGAATTTAATGTGAAGCTAAAGGTTGCAGAAGGGTGTGATCATCCCTTTGGTGGAGAAAATGCATCAAAGATTGTTATACAATGGATGCAAGAATATATTTAGCGGAAAGGAATACTTTATGATACAATCAATTATACACATCGCTCTTGTGGTACAAGATTACGATGAAGCAATCGATTTCTATACAAATAAGCTTCACTTCACCTTGGTGGAAGATAGTTATCAACCAGAGCAAGATAAACGATGGGTTGTTATATCACCTCCCGGTTCCAATGGAACAACTCTTCTTCTGGCACGCGCGTCAAAGGCTGAACAGGAACCCTTCATCGGAAATCAGGCTGGAGGAAGAATCTTTCTGTTTCTAGGTACGGATGATTTTGAAAGAGATTATAACGAAATGAAAGCATTGGGTATAGAATTTGTACGTGATCCAAAGGTGCAAGATTATGGCAAGGTTGCAGTTTTTAAGGATTTGTATGGCAATCTCTGGGATCTTGTTCAGTTCAATGAGCATCACCCAATGTATCAACGAGTGAAATAATATCGAAAGGGCGGTCTTGTACATGAATATTGGACGATTGCATGCCTACTCATTGCACAATATCTCGCAATTATGGCATTTGTACTTTGGCTGATTTTATTTTCAAAGATATACATTTTAATACAAAGAAAGTCTTCGATAAATATTAAATTATTTAACATGCAGGAGGATGAAAGCGTTTGAGGGCAAAATCAATCATTATATTGGTACTTGGTCTTCTTCTCGGATTATCTGTCAGTCTATTCGCTAACAGAGCCGGGATCGAGCTTAATGTTATGATGAAATACTACCTAGTTGGTGCAATATTTATTATTGTGGCTGTTTTTACAGTTGGATTACTTCGAATGTTGCAATTCAAAAAGAAGAGCGATCTAATTTTACCTATACTCTATGAAGAAAAGGATACAAAGCGTTTTATCAAAGAGACGATTCAGCTTATTAATAAGTCACCACGTATCACCCAAAATTTATTAGAAATGGCTTTAGCCGCAGGATACTCCGCAGACGGTGACGATAGTCGTGCCATACAAATACTAAACTCCGTAGATCCAAGGAATCTTGCAGACGAAAACCAAGCGGTATATTACATCAACCAATTTGCTTTTACCTATAATATTGGTAACGAGATGGAAGCAATCCGCATTTTAGAGGAACATAAGGAATTATTAGAACGATATGAAAATCATCCCTTTATCGGAGGTGCTTTCGCCATTAATATGGTTTATCGCTATATGGCCGAACAGGACTATGATAATGCAAAATTCTTTCTTGAAAAGGCAAATGAAAAATGCTCCCTCCCCTATCTTCGGGATACGATAGAGTATCTGAATGTTGATATCTTGATACATGAAAACAATTTAGAGGAAGGACTTCTCCTATTACAACAGCTAAAACAAAAGAACCCAACCCCATCCCTACTTCGTAAAATCATAAAATCAGAGGAAGCTATGAAGAAAACTACTAGTTGATGACTTCAATAATCAGAAGCTCTATTAGAGTTAACGCATGGATAAGCCAAAATCCGATATAAGAACGGAGAATTATCATGTATGATAAGATAACACAAAAAGATGTAAAACGCATGGAAGAAGAAATTGAATACCGAAAGCTAGTCGTGAGAAAGGAAGCTTTGGAGGATGTAAAAACTGCCAGGGCACATGGCGATCTTAGCGAGAATTTTGAGTATAAAGCGGCAAAACAGTACAAAAATCAAAATGAGAGTAGAATCCGCTATTTAGGACGAATGATTAAAACTGCGCAGATTATTCCCGAGGACTCCAGTGACGATGAGGTTGGCTTAAATGATAATGTCACCATCTTCACCCCTGAGGATGATTGTGAGGAAATCATAAAAATTGTTACAACAGTGAGAGCTAATCCACTAAAAGGACGGGTTAGCATCGACTCTCCCCTTGGCAAAGCTTTGCTGCATCATCATGTATCCGATCAGGTCACCGTTCAAGCAAATGACGCTTATTCTTATAATGTGATTATCAAAAGCATCGAAAAACTAGAGGATACCGGTGAGGATGAGATGCGAAAATACTGATTCTATTCTCTCACGCTTTATTAACATGATAGCTTATGATAGTCAGCCGATGGGTTGCTTTACTTCCTTTTGCGCAGACTGGCTGAGCTCATCTTGTGAAGCGGAGCGTTCTGAACGAGCGAAGGTAAAGTAAGTAAAAGGAAGTAAAGCAATCCATTGGCGTTCCTAGAACTATGATAGGCTGAACTGTAACTAATAAACATAATATTTCCCTTTCTATACATTGACAATTGCAACCTACAGTGATAAAATCACTATAAATTTTGAAAGGATTAAAACCTTATGACAAATCTTCAGTTTAATAAACTGAATAGGGACGACGATAATCAGCGCTTGTAGCTATGAAACAAATCATAGGTGCAAGCGCTAAAAGCGTTGTGCCTATGTGGATAGATTAGGAGCCACATTGGTATATTTCTACCTCTGTGGCTCTTTTTTTATTGTTAGATTATTGTGAAACATTATTTTTTGCAGATACCGGATATACAACAAACAAATTCCCCAGCTCCTACGCTCCTTCTGCATTACCTTCCGCTTCAGAATTGCAGCTGTTGTACATCCAAAATAATTATCGAGTTTCACAATCATATACCCAATTATATACTTGAAAGGATGTGATAGAATGAGGCATAAAGACGATGTCTTCCTTGATTGTAATTTCATGAATGAGAATATACTCTGACTAATAATCAAAATCCAACAGGAGGACTAAGAATGAATACTATAAATGGTACGATAATAAACATCGATTTATCACCGGAACTTATCAATCACCATGTGGGGGAACGAATACAGCTTCATGGTACCGTTTACAAAATTCGCAGGATGAGCGGCTTTGCCTTTGTTCTTCTTCGAACAAGGCGGTCTGTAATCCAATGCATTTACAGTGAGGAGTACTCCCAATTTGACCTAGAGGCTCTTAATAACGAAACCTCTATTCGTTTGGTTGCAGATGTTCTCCCTGAAGAACGTTCAAAGACAGGTTGGGAACTTAGAATGATTGAAATAACAATCCTATCCCAGCCCCAGGAGGAAAGTCCAATCGTCATTAATAATAAGCGTGTGGATACCTCTCTTGAAAATATGTTGAACTTTCGTCCGATCACTCTTCGTAACGAAAAGGAACGTGCCATATTTAAACTTCAAGAGGGGATTTGTATCGGCTTTCGCACATTTTTAATAGAACAAAATTTCACGGAGATTCATACACCGAAGATTGTATATGCTGGCGCCGAAGGGGGAGCGAATATTTTTCAACTTGACTATTTTGGCAGGGATGCCTATCTGACGCAGAGTCCACAGTTTTATAAGCAGATGATGGTGCCGGTTTATGAGCATGTATACGAAATCGCACCCGTATTTCGTGCAGAGAAGCACGATACTTCCAGACATCTCAATGAATATACCAGCGTGGATTTTGAGATGGGGTATATTAAACATTTTGAAGAGATTATGAATATGGAAGTTCGCATGTTGTCTTATACCCTTGATTTATTAAAGGAGTGCTATGAAGCAGAACTTGAATTACTTTCTGTCAAGCTGCCCAAACTTGACTCCATTCCCTCCATTAAATTTATGGAAGCAAAGGAATTGATAGCGATAAAATATAACAGAAGCATTCAGGATTATGAAGATTTCGAGCCGGAAGAGGAAAAATTACTAAGTGAAATCATACTAAACGAAACCGGTTCTGAATTTGTATTCGTAACTCACTATCCTACCAAAAAACGTCCGTTTTATGCAATGGAGGATCCTGCTAACCCACTGGAAACCTTAAGCTTTGACCTTTTATTCCGCGGTCTTGAAATCACAACAGGAGGACAGCGGATTCATGATTATAAGGAACAGCTTCATAAGATTAAGCAACGTGGTATGAATCCTGAGCTATTCGAAAGCTATTTGATGATTCATAAGTATGGTATCCCTCCCCACGGAGGTCTGGGTCTTGGACTAGAGCGCTTTACCAGTAAACTTCTCAATCAGGATAATGTACGCCTATCCACGTTGTTTCCGAGAGATATCAACAGGCTAACTCCATAAATCAATCAATAATTATAGCAGCATATTTCGTATCATAAATGGTTGATCTATACTTGCCATATATAACTCAGGTTTACACGATTAGAGGCATTCAAGGATTCCATTCTATCGCTTTGGAATCCTTGAATGCCTCTTACAAATATCCTCGCACACTTCATTTATCAATCATTAAAGCTAAGCCCACTCTCTCCTCTTAAACGTTGTTTCATTCCGATATTCAGTACTAATCCTATTGCTATCATAGCACTAAGCAGTGAGGTCAATCCATTGCTGATAAAGGGAAGAGGGAGACCGGTGTTTGGCAAAAACTTCGTTGCAACCCCGATATTTACAAAAATTTGAAACATAAGATAACCGGATATGCCCATCATCAATAGCTTCCCCATATAATCCGTAGCCCTCGAAGCAATGACTAGACATCGTATAATTAATACACCAAATAAAAATACGATAAAAAAGCTTCCTAAAAATCCGAACTCTTCTCCTACGATTGCAAATACAAAATCACTTTCCTTGGCATAAATCGTTCGAAACTCCCTGCTATCATCGCCCTGTGAATCTATTAGTTTTCCGTGAAGACCTCCTGAACCAATGGCTCCAATAGATTGAAGCTGCTGATAATCCAATTCTTGTCCTTCTTTCTCGTCGTCATCTGACAAAAAGCTCAATACACGGTTAATCTGATATCCTTGCACAAATGGTAATTGAACATTAAACAGTGCAACCGCTACAAATAATGCCACCCCTACCGGTAAAACTATAGCAAGAGCACCACCTATTACTTTGTAGCTAAGACCAGAGGAATACACCATTATTGCGAAAATAAAAAGCAAAGCTAAACTTGAACTCAAATGGGGCTCCAATATAATTAATACCATAGGTATTCCTGCTGCCGCACCCAGAATAACCAAGGTATATAGTTTATCCATTTTTTCTCTTAGTCGATTGCAAAGATACGCCATGAATAGAATCAATACAATCTTCGCTAATTCGGAGGGTTGAAGCATAATACCGAATATGGTAATCCACCTTTTTACATTATTCTGATTATCTGCAAATAACAAAGTGATTGCTAACACTCCCTGCATTGCAATGTAGAACAAAGGGGACAGCGTACAAAGAATTCTGTAATCAATGAGTGTTATTGCAATAATAACAATATATCCTAATGCAATAAATACGATTTGCCTTATAAAAAGAGAAGTCCTGTCCGCACTTGCCATAAATGCCTGCTGCTGGCAGTATAAACCTACTCCTATTAATATTGTCATTGTAATGATTATGATGAAATCTAACTTTTTAAAATACGTCCGAACTTTATCTACCACACCTTCGCTTCCTTTCCATTCTAACTGACCAATATCACCATTATATTCTATGAATTGATTATTCACAAGGGGGATTCCTCTAACAATTATTAAAAATGTCAATTATATACACACATTTTGGTAATTTATGTTTACTATGTCCTGAAAATAAAGTATAATATCTGCAAATTACTTAATATTTTTACAGTCAACCAAAGGATGCTTAAAAAGAAATTCATCCATTTACAATTACGACATACAATTGATTGATATGGTTTATCTTAAAGGGAGGTTCTATGAGAATTTTTGATATCAAGTTAAGTGTTACAACCGACTATTTGATTAAGAGTGATTCAAAACAATATATCTTGATTGATACAGGCTATGAATCCGACTGGCAATTATTCTGTAACCGTCTGAAGACTTCGGGGATTGAGCTGATGAATATCAATTATGTCATTTTAACACATCATCATGATGACCACAGTGGCTTTCTTCATCTACTATTAAAAGAAAATCCTGCTATTACCGTTATTATGTCCGAATCATGCGGTAAATTAATTACCGTAGGTCGAAATGATTTTACTCATGGTGGCGGCTATGTTAATCGACGCATCAAATTTCTTCTCAAATTCAAACTCCTATACGTATCCTTAAAAGTCAAAAAACACATTCGTAAATCCACGAATCTTACCTTTCAACCTTTCCTATGTCGAGAGCATGACATCTTAATTCAGGAGGATACAAGACTTCGAGATATTGGCATTAATTTGGATGGAACCTTACTATTTACACCTGGTCATACCATTGATTCTATTTCCGTACTTCTTGATAATGGACAATGCATGGTAGGGGATGCCGCTGCCCAAATGCTTACCTTTGCCGGGACAAAAAACTGTGTAATCTTCATCAACAATTTGGAGCAATATTACCAAAGCTGGGAGCTATTGATTGATAAGGGGGCAAGCGAGATATTACCTGCACACGGTGGTCGCTTCTCTATTAATCTTTTGAAACATAATATCAGAAGATATAAAAAGCTCTCGTGAAAGAGCTTAATATTCTTCCATATAAGAGCTAATTCATTTATAAGCGCAAGCCTATTTCTATATACAGGCATGCGCTTTGTTAATCCTTATAATACAACACTGTACGTTCCCACTACCATCTTTCCTTCCTCTCTTCCGAACTATTTCTACCTCTAGACTGCACCTAAATGCCCTTTATGTTTATATAAGTAAGCTCTTTTATTAAAAAAATCCTGGTATAGTAGATTTGTAGAAGACTCTTTTTTCATGGGTGATTTTTTTGAGCGCTTATTTATTTGCTGATTTTTTATGTAAGGTTGACATTACATTTATATCACTATATACTTTAAGTAAGGTTAACATTACAGGAGGATGAATCCTATGAAAAATAGAATTAAGGAATTACGGGAATTAAAAGGCTTGACACAAGAACAATTAGGGGAACTTGTCGGTGCTTCCAGGCAGGCAATCAACGCAATCGAAACAGAAAAATTTGAGCCTTCCATTTGGTTAGCTTATGATATATCCAATGTATTCGAATGCTCCATAGAAGAAGTTTTTATCTTTGAAGAAAGCATGAGAAAATCCAGAGTTCAGAGCAGCAGGAGGGATAACCATGGCGATCAGAAATTTGCGATATAACTCAGACCCTATCCTTCGCAATCGATGCAAGGAAGTGAAACTGGTAGATGATAAGATACGTCTTCTTTTGGAGGATATGATGGAAACGCTACATAGTCTGGATAACGGAGCTGCACTCGCCGCCAATCAAGTAGGCATTTTGAAACGCTTAGTTGTAATTGATTATTTTGAGTACAAACTAAAGCTAGTTAATCCAATTATTGTTGGCTACAGTGGAGAACAGGAATGTATAGAAGGATGCTTAAGCTTTCCAAATCGAGTTGTTAAAACAATACGTCCTGAAAAAGTTACCATACAAGCTTTAAACGAGCTGGGAGAAGAAGTTCTCATTACCGGTGAGAACGAGATAGCAAAATGCTTCTGTCATGAACTGGAACATTTGGATGGACAAATATTTCTTGACCACGCGATTGAAGAACTTACTCCACAATAGGATAATTAATGATGAAAAGTGATAATCTATCAGCCTGTCTTGATTTATCTTTTCATGTTAAACTTTATTTATATAAGGGATAAGGGTATAGAGTAGTTCTATTTACCCTCTTCGTAACTGTAACGATTATGGAATAATTCGTTTTGAAGTAACCTGATAGAATAATGATCTTATGAGGAGAACACTATATGAAAGTAGTAATTGCAATTGATTCCCTGAAAGGAAGTCTTTCCTCCATCGAAGCCGGTCTTGCAATCAAAGAGGGTATTCTCACCGCCTGTGATGCAGAAGTAATCGTAAAGCCTCTGGCGGATGGAGGGGAAGGAACAGTGGATGCCCTATTAGCAGGTATGGGTGGCAAAGAGATAACGCTTGAAGTCACCGGTCCCCTTGGGCATAAAGTTCCATGTTCGTATGGTATCTTGAAGGATAATAAAACTGCCATCCTTGAAATGGCGGCTGCTTCCGGCATTAAACTTGTACCCACGGAACTACTAAATCCACTCAATACAACCACCTTCGGTGTAGGTGAAATGATCAAAGATGCTATCTCTAGGGGCTGCAGAAACTTTATTATTGGGATAGGCGGAAGTGCAACCAATGATGGTGGTATAGGAATGCTTCAGGCTCTTGGCTACCAATTTTTTGATTCTGAGTCGAATCCGATAGGTATGGAAGGCAGAGAATTATTAAACATTGCATCACTGAGCTGTTCAAAGGCATTATCTGAACTAAGCGAGTGTACCTTCAAAATTGCCTGCGATGTAACCAATCCTCTCTTCGGTGAGAACGGTGCCGCCCATGTATTCGGTCCTCAAAAAGGTGCCTCTCCCGATATTGTGAAACAGTTGGATTCCGGTTTGATGAATTTTGCAGAAGTAGTAAAACATACCCTTGGTAAGGATAATGCATTAGTACCGGGTACCGGAGCTGCAGGGGGGTTAGGATATGCCTTTTTAACCTTTCTAAATGCCTCCCTGGAGTCTGGAATTCACATTATACTGAATGAAATCGAATTAGAAAAGGATATTCTGGATGCTGATTATGTTATCACCGGTGAGGGCAAACTAGACTTTCAAACCTCCATGGGGAAAGCCCCTGTTGGAGTTGCCAAGTTAGCAAAGAAACATGGCAAGAAGGTAATTGCATTTGCCGGAGGAACCACGAAAGACGCTACCAGGTGTAATGAGGAAGGAATTGATGCTTATTTTAGCATTCTTCAATTGCCAATGACGGTGGAAGAAGCAATGGAGTATGATACAGCAAAAGCAAATTTATCTTCTTCTGCTGCCCAGGTGTTTCGCTTGATTAAAGCCATAAAGGAGTAATTGTGGCAGTACATATATGATTAAGCTAGGGATGAAAGAACGCAACGGATTATTTTTATGCTTTCTTTCATCCCTTTGAATTAGAAATCTCGTTTAAGATAGTGTAAGTGAATCCATTGATATACGATAAAACAAATCAGAGATTGACCGCTTATATTTATTTAGCTAATATAATAATGACATCATTAAATTGCAATTATTTACTAACACAAACAGATAAATATAAATTCAAAGGAGTATATAGGCAATATGATTAGAAAAAAAATGAGTATTGAATATGTAGAAAATGAAAAAGAGCGGAATCAATTACTCAAATCCTATAACAGAAGAAATATAATTATTTGTTTAACCTTTTTTATATTCTCTTTATTAGTACCATTATTTAAACAACATTTACCGCCAGTGCTTATAATCCTGATTAACACCCCAAAACAAGGATTAATGTACGTTTCGATTATAATAACAGTAGATATATTATTGTATGTTTGGTTAAGAATGGATGATCATAAAAGTGTACGACTGCGTAATGAGAATCTACCAAAGGATAAAATAACTATAGAAAAATCTAAAAAGAAAGAATCAAAGAAAGAAAAGATGCAAAACACATGTTACTTAGTTGATGTTGGAACTAGCTTTGATAAGGAAGATATTGATTACTATAAACCAATTATTACAATCAAACATTATTCAATATTAAATCCATCGGTTGAAAAAACGGCTGTATTTTCTAAAAATAGTACCTTTGGTTGCCTAACTCTTTCAGAATCCAGTATTGAATTATGTAATATTATTAATGAGTGTAAAGCCTCTAATTTACCCTTCAAAGTATCTTTTGACACTGAAGTGTCATTAACAAACGAAGAAATACAAATGATTCAAAACATCAAAAAATTAGTTGGAGGACATAGTTCAGTTTAATGTAAATTAATAGGCAAATATTATAATCGAATCGAATCGTTATTTCACTATTGTGAACTTCGGAGGAGGAAACTCACATTTCCTCCTTCGATTACATTCTTATATCAATATTATCTAACAGAACTAATATTTTGTATCAAAATCCCATGGTTGACCGCCTGCAATACATCCCCCGTCAATGCGGTATTCACATCCGGTTATGTAAGCAGAAGCATCGGATGCCAGCAGGATACAAGTACCTACAATATCATCAGGATGTCCAGGACGATTCATAGCGATATGATCTAACAAATACTTAGAACGTTGTGGATGCTCCCAGGTTACTGTGGTAAGTGGCGTTTGAATATGCCCGGGACTGATTGCGTTGGCTCTGATATTGAATTTAGCCCATTCTACGGCTTGTGCCTTTGTCAATGCAATGATACCACTCTTGGTAGCTGCATAAACCGAACAACCTCCCAGCACCCACCCGGTGTTGTGAGAACCAACATTAATAATGCTGCCGCTGTTCTGCTTTCTCATATAATGTCCCACTGCCTGAGATACCAGGAATACACCCTTAAGATTGATGTCCATAATCCTGTCATAGGTCTCTTCCTCTACATCCAGAATACCTTCTCTCTTATTAATTCCGGCGCAGTTCACAAGAACATCAATATGTCCGTAATGGGTTCCTACTTCATCCACACAAGACTGAACATTCTCTTTATCCATTACATTTAGGATATGGGTGGATGCTTTACCCCCGTCCTTCTCTATCTTATCTTTTAATTCATCCAGTCTTTCCTGGTTAATGTCACATAATGCTACGGTTGCGCCTGCTTTTGCAAGTCCTTCACATAACTCGCTTCCGATGCCACCGGTTGCTCCTGTAAATAATACTACTTTCCCCTCAAGGGAAAATAACTTCTCTATATATGATTTTTCTGACATGTGAAAGTCTCCTTTTATACTCTGTCCTATAGATCAGGTGGATTCACTTCTAAGTTTCGAGGGTCAAAATCCTTTGACCCTCGAAGCCTTCCTATTACTTACGAATTTCTGTCCCTGCCAACTTCTCGTAATACATGGCAATCCCGCTGTGATCACATTGTCCGTGACCGTCAGAATGAAGCATTTGCAACATCTCCATAACAGATGCAGTCAAAGGAAGCGGTGCGCCTACACTATGTCCAGTCTCCAGAGCATTATTCAAATCCTTAATATGCAGATCAATCTTAAAGCCGGGCTTAAAATTACCCTCCGTAATCATTGGCACTTTAGCATTCATAACTGTAGAGCCTGCCAGTCCGCCCTTAATGGCATCAAATACTTTGATGGGATCAACCCCTGCCTTCGTGCTAAGCATAAACGCTTCGGATACTGCAGCGATATTTAATGCCACAATCACCTGATTAGCCAACTTGGTTGTATTGCCGGCTCCGATTTCTCCGCAATGTACTGCACTGGCACCCATCACTAATAAGATCTCATATACTTTATCAAATACCTCTTTATCACCACCAACCATAATGGAAAGGGAACCATCAATTGCTTTGGGCTCTCCACCGGATACTGGAGCATCAATCATTTTTACGCCCTTAAGAGCACAGGCTTTCTCAATCTCCTGGGACGCAATGGGAGCAATGGAGCTCATATCAACAATGATTGTTCCTTCGGCTGCACCTTCCAGTACTCCATTCTCACCTAAAATTACAGTTTTTACATGGGGGCTGTTGGGCAGCATGGTAATAATTAATCCGCTCTCCTGAGCCACTTCCTTTGAAGAGGAAACCGCTTTTGCTCCAGCTGCTGCAAGCTCCTCCACATTTTCCTTTATTACATCAAATACGACTAAATCATGTCCTGCCTTAATCAGATTTTTTGCCATTGGCTTTCCCATGATTCCAAGTCCGATAAAACCTATTTTCATATTCCTATCCTCCATTAAATTCGGCCTTTTAACTTCTATGACTTGATATTAATAACTTTTATTTAAATACACTTACAATTCTATTTGATTCAGTATTTATACCTTCTATTTGAATGGGTACTTATAACTATTATTCGGTTTGGTCTTTAGTGTTTCTATAAATTGACCATTAATAAACTTCCGCTTCGGTATATATACCTTTCTAATGCTTCCGCATTTATAGCTTGCATTTAGTTAGCATTGATACCTTCCATCCGATTTATAAAGCTGCCATCTTCTCAATTGCTGCTGCAATACCTTCCTTGTTCAGTCCGTAATAGTTTAATACGTCCTCATAACAGTGACCACTGCTACCAAAGGTATCCTGAACTCCTACGAATTCAATTGGCTTGCATTCCTTACAAAGCAGTTCTGCAATAGCACCGCCCAAACCGCCTACAATGCTATGCTCCTCTGCGGTAACCACTGCCTTACAGTCCTTCACAATATTTAATACTGCTTCTTTATTCAAGGGTTTAATCGTAGCCACATTTACTACCTTAACAGATACCTTATCCTTTAATTCCTCTGCTGCAGCCAGTGCCTTACTAACCATAATGCCGGTAGCAAATACAACCACATCCTTTCCCTCTTTTAATACATCTGGCACACCAATTACAAAGGGCTTATCCTCTGGGGTAACATTTTCATAATCATTACGATTCAATCTTATGTAGCAGGGTCCATCCATTTCTACTAATGCCTTTACTGCCTGTACGGTCTCGTTGGCATCTGCCGGGCATACAACTGTCATATTTGGAATTGCCCTCATAATGGCGATATCTTCGATCGCCTGATGTGTTGCACCATCACCAAAGTCAGACATACCGGAGGAGGAACCACAGATTTTAACATTTAATTTACCGATTGCTATGGTTTGACGAATCTGATCATAGGCACGACCTCCTGCAAATACTGCGAAGGAATTTGTAAATGGAATCTTTCCTGTTTGAGCAAGACCAGCCGCTACCGAAGTCATATTTGCCTCTGCAATACCCATTTCGAAATGTCTGTCAGGGTATTCCGTTTCAAACAATTTACCCATGGTGGAACCGCCAAGATCCGCATCCAAAACAACGATTCTTTTATTCTCTTTACCCAATTCTACCAGCGTATTACCATACGCGATTCTTTGATTTGTATATGACATATTTTTTCCCTCCCGCTTATGACAATTCTTTCAGTGCTTGTGCATAGGTTTCCTCGGTCAACATTCCATTATGGAAGCTAACTACATTTTCAGCAAAGCTTACGCCTTTTCCCTTTACGGTATTGGCAACAATGACTGTGGGCTTGCCTTTCACCGTATCTGCCTCATCCAAAGCCTTCAGAATTTCTTCCATGTTATGTCCATCTATTTCAATTACGTTCCAGCCAAAGCCTTCCCATTTAGGAATGAGTGGAAGACTGTCGAAGCGGTCTACTATTTTACCATTTGCCTGAAGTTTATTATGATCTACAATCGCTACCAGATTATCCGCTTTAAAGGAGCTGGCTGCCATGGCTGCTTCCCATATCTGCCCTTCCGCGATCTCACCGTCACCAACCAATACGTATACTTTACGATCAATTTGATCAAGCTTCATACCAAGTGCCATACCAAGTCCAATGGATAGTCCCTGACCCAATGACCCGGTACCTGCTTCAATACCCGGTGTTTTTAGCACATCCGGATGACCCTGTAGATAAAACCCGATTTCCTTCGTGTGCTTAAGGTCTTCTACCGGAAAATAACCTGCCTCAGCTAATGCGGCATACTGAAGGATTGCCACATGACCCTTGCTCAAAAGGAAACGGTCACGATCCTCCATCTTCGGATTTTTTGGATCATGTTTCATTTTATGAAAATATAGTGCTGTTACAAGATCTGCGGCAGAATTAGAGCCACCGATATGTCCGGCAACCCCTACTCCAATACTGATTACTACATCCTTTCGCAGTTTTTTTGCTTTTCTATTTAAATCTTCAATTAATTCCATACTGTAATTCATATTCGTCCTCCTTTTACATTTTAAAATCTACCCCATCTATATAGCTTGATGTACCCCATACCTTCTTAACCAAACGCTTGCCAACAAGGGATTAAGCAACTGCATTGTAATAATGAATCCCATAATTCTCATAAACCCATTTGTTAGGTAACATAATGCAGCCTTAATCACAGTTCCTTGTATTCAAAGTAATCAAAATCCGCATATACATCCTGTCCTGATAAGTCCTGACAGCAGATTCCGATAAATGCTCCGGTAAACATAATGTGTCCGGTTGAAGCATAGTAATCGTCCGATAATACAGTTGCATCAAGATCATTTCCAATACGAATATAGTTTTCCTTATCAAGAGAATAGGAGAAATAAGCTGTTTCCTTATTGGTAGTCAGCCTTAAATAAACTTCTCCGGTATCGGGTAAGGATATTCCCATGCCGATAGGTTGGCTTCCTTTACCCAGAATGCAGGATATCATACTCAGCACTCTTCCAGTCCCTTCCTCTTCGGTAATATATACATAATAATAGCTCAAATTATTATAATAGTAGACTAAGCCCGCCATTGTCTGGAAATTCTTTGGTTGAAAATCTAGTTTTGTGGTAACCTCCACATTAAAACTTTGCTGTCTGTGTGCTAAAAGTGTTTGCTGATGGCAGGATGTAAAAGATTCCTTGCCATATAATCTTAAATAACCCGGTCGCTCTGTTAAAGATGCCCGTTCTTCAAGAGGAACCCGTAAGCTCTGTAAATGAATGCTCCAGGAAGGTTCATCAAACCCTTCCATAAGATATTGCTTATCAATGGATTGATCTTCAATCCCTTCTATTTCTACGAATTCACTGGGTGCCCTTCCTCCATTAGCCATACGAAGCCAGCCATCCCTCCATACTACCTCTTCCAATGCCGTTTCACGTCCCAAAATGCATAACCGTTCTCCACCAACCGGTCTGCCACATAGATGAGCTAGATACCATCTTCCGTTATGACCTTGAACCAGGCTTGCATGACCTGCTTTCTGAATTGGGTTTAGCGGAGTATGTCTTGAAGTTAAAAGCGGATTATGGGGGTCTACTTCGTAAGGTCCTTCAATCGACTTGCTCCTTGCTATAGTTACAGCGTGCTCATATCCGGTACCGCCCTCTGCGGTCATCAGATAATAATATCCGTCATGATAATAAAGGTGAGGTCCTTCCGTAAACCCAATTTGAGTGCCTTTGAATATATTAATTGGTTCTCCAACCAATGCTTTCTTCTCTGGGGAATATTCCTGTAACAGGATTCCTCCGAATTTGGTGTTCCAGGTTCGATAATCCATTACCATGTTCAATAAGTATTTTTTACCGTTTATGTCATGGAATAGGGATGGGTCAAATCCGCTGGAATTGAGATAAATCGGTTCTGACCAAGGTCCTTTGATGTCGGTTGCTGTTACCATATAATTGTGTGTATCTTTAAACATTCCCACAAAAGCTTTCACATCCGTATAAATAAGATAGTAAATCCCACCCTCGTAGGAGAGACAGGGAGCCCAGATGCCACAGGAACTCTGTTCTCCAATCATATTTAACTGGGATACCCTCTCTAACGGATGTGTAATCAGTACCCAATGAATTAAATCAGTGGAGTGATGGATCTGCACACCCGGAAACCACTCAAAGGTAGAAGTTGCGATATAATAATCATCTCCTACCCTCAATATAGAAGGGTCTGGATTAAAGCCTTTTAAAATAGGATTCCTTGCATATGCCATATCATGATCTCCTTTTTATTTACGTCATATTGAAAAGATCGTTCTGCTAAAATCACTTATTATCCCTTTAAGCCCGTGGTAGAAATTCCTTCCACAAAATACTTCTGTGCCACAAAGAACAGAACCATAACCGGGAGAACCGCCGCACACGCCATTGCCATTACCTGATTCCATTGAACAACGCTTTCTGCATCAATGGAAAGTCTCAGTGCCAGGGATACCGTAAATTTCTTTACGGAGTTAATATAAATCAAGGAATTGAAATAATCATTATAAGTCCATAGGAATTGGAACAATCCTGCCGAGAAAATCGCCGGTTTTAATAGCGGCAATAAAATCGTATAGAGAACTCTAAAGGTTCCACATCCATCCATATAGGCTGATTCATCAAGTTCATAAGGCAATCCTCTCATAAACTGGATTAGCATGTAGATAAAGAAGGGATAACACGCAAACATCGCTGCCAGATAGAACGGCCAGTAGGAGTCCAATACATGAAATGAACGGAATATAGTATATCTAGGTATAATGATAACTGCGTTTGGCAGCATCAAAGTGGAGATTAATATGCCAAAAAGCATTTTTTTGCCTTTGAATTCAAAACGGGTAAACCCGTATGCTACAAGGGTACTGGAGATAATTGTGAATAAGGTAGTGGGTATCACCAGTAAAAAAGTATTAAAAAAGAATTTAGTGTAAGTAATTCCTCCGGAGCCTTCCCAACCCTTTATAAAAGGTTGCAGACTAAAATTCTTCGGAAGAAGAGCCAGGGAACCAAAGATTTCATCGTTTGTCTTAAAGCTGGCAAAAAACATCCAGATCAAAGGATAAATCATGATTAACCCGATAATAATCAATCGTGTATAGGAAAAAGCCTCACGAAGCTTCTTTTTAGTTTTAGTATTCATGTGTTCTCGCCTTCCTTCAATATTTCACCAAAATCATTCTAAGTAGAAATTTACTTTCCGTCTTCATAAAATACCCAGTATTTCTGTGTTCCGAATAAGAAAAGAGTTATCACCAAAATCAACATAAAGATAATCCAGGAGGAAGCACTTGCATAACCCATCTTATAATAAGCAAAACCGTCATTATAAAGCTTTAATCCCAGCATATAAGTAGATTTGACCGGACCACCCTTTGTAATAACGAATGCGGAGGTAAAATTCTGAAGTGCATTAATAGTCTGCATGATAATAGTGAAGAATAAAATCGGTGTAATCTGTGGAAATGTTACCTTAAAGAATGATTGGAATCGATTTGCTCCATCCATTCCAGCTGCCTCATATAAGGATTGTGGAACTTGCTTTAATGCTGCTAAGAACATAACCATGGAGGAACCGAACTGCCACACTTCTAAGGAACTAAGAGTAAAAAGGGCTACCTTCGGATCTCCAAGCCAAGAGATTGAACCTATTCCGAAGATATGTAAAAATGAGTTAATCATTCCATCATCATTGAACATCAGCTTCCAAAGCAATGCTACCGCGATACTTCCACCAAACAGGGACGGCAGATAGAACATTGTTCTCATTCCTCCGATGCCCTTTCTTGCCTTATTTAACATTAACGCAACCAATAAGGATAAAATAATTTTGCCGGGTACCGTCATAAGAGTATATTTAATCGTCACACCCAAGGACTTATAAAATTCTTTGTCTTTCGTAAAGAGTCTCACGTAATTATCAATTCCGATAAACTCCATTTTTCCGAAGGCATTATAGTTTGTAAACGAATAAAATAATGATGCTATAAAAGGATACAGCTGTAATACAATTAAACCGATTAGCCATGGCAAAATGTATATATACGCCTTATTACCTCTTTTTGCTATTTTTGATTTTGATTTTTTCATGTCCCATCACCTCGCTTATAGAAAGGGGGTGCTACAAAATGTAATCCGTAAGGAATTGTGTCATGTCACCTTATTGGGATTACATTTTGCAACACCCCCTTCTTTTAGAAGAAAAATAATCTTGGTTTATTGTAAATTATTGTGCTGATAAATAATCATTGATTAATTCAACAACCTCTTTTGCTTCATCAGCAGGTGTTTTTTCGCCGAAAGCAACATTTTCGTATGCATCGCAAAGAATAGCGGTAACCTCAGCACTTGTTGTCATACCGGAATCGGATTTGCCATTGTACTGCATGCTCACATCAACTGCCATCTTTGTTAACGGATTCAGTTTACCCGCTGCTAATGTAAGATCCTGAGCCTTCTTTGTAGGAGGAACGGAACGAACGGTACCAAGGGTCTTCATGGAATCTTCGTTATTGAAGAAGTAATCTAAGAATAATGCAGCTTCTTCCGGATGCTGTGATTTTGCATAAATACCTACATACTGAGGACAGTCATTTACCCAACCATCACTCTTGCCATCTGCCTGTAAAGGAAGCTGGCCTGCAATGTATTTTGGTGTAGGATTTGCAGCTTGCATAACGTCTGCGGATGAAGTATATCCAACATATGCTACATATTTGCCTGCGATCCAGTTAGGATCATCTTGATTGTTTACACCATAGGTTGCCATATAGGATAACGGAACAGCCACTTTGTTATCATATAATTGTTTGATGAAATCAAGAATTTTTGTAAATTGCTCTTCTGTCACGTTTAACTTCTTATCTGCATCATTGATAATAGGCATACCATTCATCTGTCTTGACATTGCACGCATGATGAACGGCATCATATAGGACTCATTACCGGAGATCAGGTACATAGAAGGATCATACTCCTGAACCTTTTTACCCCATTCAATTAACTGATCCCAATTGTAAGGCTTACTAAAGTCAATACCAATCTTATCTGCAAGGTCTTTGTTTACAACAATTGCAGTACCTGCTCTACCCATCGGGATTGCAAACTGGCTTCCGGAACCAAACTGGCCGTTATCTACAAGAAAGTTTTTATCAAAGTTGGAAAAATCAATTTTGGTTTTGGATAAATCATAAAGCTGACCTTGTTTATAGTACTCCGGTGCTGCTCCGGTCTCTAACTGAATGATATCCGGTGCTGTTCCAGAAGCAAACTGTGTCATAAGCTTATCATTATAACCGTCCTGTGCACCATATTCCGGTTCAATGGTTATCCAAGGATATTTCTCTTGGAAAGCTTTGATTACTGCTAATGTAGCTTCATGTCTTGCATCTCCACCCCACCAGGAGAAGCGAAGCTTTACAGGATCATGTTTGTCTCCTGAGTCTGCAGGCTTAGTCACACTCGGGTTGTTTCCTTGGGTACTCTTGCCGTCATCGCTCTTACCACATGCTGTTGCTGAGAATAACATAACCGCTGCAAGGATAAGTGCTAAAATCTTGTTCTTTTTCATAAAAAATACCTCCCATTTTGATTTTGAAAAATTTTGTTTCTTCTTGAAACCGTCTCTTTCAATGATTCTATTTTACCATCCTCTCTCCCTTCCCAAAAGGTACACGGAATAAGATAAGAACTCATATCTTACTCTCTTTTTCCAAGGTAGTATCATTTCTTCACTTTTGTATGCCAATTTTAATTTGATGCATTTGTGTGAACAATTTTCGTTGTTCCTATACCAATCGTTTCCCCAATGACTGTCAGCATCAAATCTGTAATTTTGCACCCCTGTCAAAGTATTAGTTTCTCTGTACAGCTTAGCGGTATTTTAAAACTGATTAATGTCCCCATGCCCTGTTTACTCCTGATCCGTAATCCGCACTCTGCCCCATAACGTATCATTAATCTCCGGTTCAAGTTCGTTAACCCAATGTTTTTTGACTTTGCATCGTTGATTTTTATTTTTAGTTCCTTTAGCTTGTCCTTGGTTATACCGCAGCCATTATCAATTACATCTACACAGATGTGCTCGTCCCTTTGATAAATCCTAATTTTTATATAACAGCGCTCACTGGAGGAACGAAGTCCATGGGTTAAGCTGTTTTCAACAATTGGTTGAAGCATCAAGCGGAACACGGAATAGTCAAGTAAGCTTTCTTCCACTTCATAATAGGTTACAATATTGTTATTAAAACGAACCTCCTGAATCTCGATGTAAGCTTTCAGATAATTCAGCTCTTCCTTAAGAGATACCATTTCTGTGGGGTCTGTTAGTGCGTACTTCATAATTCTTGATAATTCTTGAATCAACGTATGAAGGGTGGACTGCCCTCCCACCTGCTTCAACACTTCCAAATCCATGGTTTGAAGTGTATTAAATATAAAGTGTGGATTAATTTGCAATTGGAGTGCCATTAATTCTGAAATCTGGTTCTGATGTTGTTTTTCTAAAAGATTAGCCTGCATTTGATTATTCTTAATAAAAAGAAATAAAATATTATTCAGTATCAGATTGTATTCATCTTTTACAATAGCATGGGGTTGTTCAATTACCTCCCCTCGTTCTGCCGCACTAAATACATCTACCAAATAGGTGATATGCTTAAAGGCACTTCTGGTTGTAATCCAAGCTAAAAGCATTACAATCAGAACATTAATCAGTAGAACGGTAATTGCTAATTGAATAAATCCTGTAATATTGTGAAGAAAGGTCGAGAGAGAAAACATAGACACCAAATAGGTTTGATTATGGTCATCCGGCTTTATATTCATTAAATAATAATTGCCATCAAGCTTAATCCACTTCTGATTCTCATTGAACTTTCCATTCTTTAATTGTTTTTTTATTAGTTTTGGAAAGTAATCATTTTCTGACTCTACATCCAGTGCTGTTTTCTTATTGCTCTCATATAAAACTTCACCATTCTTGTTTAAATAAAAAAAACTCTGTCCGGGATTTAACAAATCCTTTAATCGTTCTCCAAAATTATCCTGCTTTACATTCAATACAATTACACCATTCGCATAGGACATACGCTTATAAAGGGTAATAACTTGTTTCGGATTGTCATAGTGATGTTTCAGAATTTCTCTGGTCTCAACGAACTGTCTGCTTTTCGATGGTATCCTCATATAGTGATCGTACCATTCCGTATCATAAAACGTTAGGAAGGAAGCCAGTTCGTCGGAGGAAGAAGAAAGAAAATTATCAAGACCGTCCATATATAGATAAATAGAATCGATATAACGATAGGAGGTTTGGGCACTAGTTAAATAGTTGATCATGGAATTCATAAAGATGATGTCACGATATACTAATATATCGTGACTCATCAGTTTCTTCATGGCAATCATATATTGTGCATTCCTCATCGCAACGTCCTGCTGGTTAATCGAACTATATATAACATTTAGGATATTATCATTAATACTGGTCAAGGTATTCTCACCCATTTTTTTTAGGTCATTTTGTTGAGCATTGATTACCAGATATCCCATAATACCAAAAATAATCATTAGAGGTATTATCATAATTGATGCAAAGGTTCGAAATCGTTTAAAGAAAAATTTTTTAAGCATACTTAGTTAGTCCCCTTCCTCAGACCGTTTCTATACTCCATAGGACTCACATTAAAATACGATTTGAATGCCCTTGAGAAGTTCTTTGGATTGTCATAGCCCACATAAAATGCAATCTCATAATGCTTATAGCTGGGATCCATTAGTAATTCACAGGCTTTTTCCATCTTTATTCTATTTAATCGTTCCAAAAAGCCGCATCCTGATTTCTCTTTATATATTTTAGACAAATAGTTTGGGCTTAGACCTACTGATTCCGCAGCTCCCTCTAAGGATGCTTTTTGGTAGTTATTAATTAGGTATTCATCTACCCGAAGAATGATTTCATTGTAATAGGTCTTGGGTTTTGGCGTATCCATCATAAGCTTCTGATCCAGCTTGAGTTTAATATTTTCAAAGCAGGCCACCAATTCTTCATAGCGGATTGGCTTTAATAAATAATCATTGATACCGCTTTGTATTGCTGCACGCATATATTCATAGTCCTTATAACTGCTGAACAAAACAATATTGATTTCCGGGTATTGCTTTAATTTCTTCATGAGATCAATTCCGTTCATTTCCGGCATGGAGATATCGGTCATGACTACATCCACCTTATTCTGTTCTATGTAGGACAATGCACTTTTCGCCTCCATAAATCGCCCTACCACCTGAAAACCGATATTGTTCCACGGAAATAATTCCGAAATACCCTCTAATATTTTTTCTTCATCATCTACAATAACCAGGCGATACATATTCTTACTCCTCCCGTTGTCAAAGGCATGTATTTAGCAGATTGAAGCAAATTTCATTCTAATTATATTATATCATAAAGGCAGTTAACATAATATTATCTATCCATAACACAAAGAAAAATGAAGAATAATCGTAAGAAATGCATCCATTGATTTTACTTCCTCAATTATTTTTGCGTAGAAAAAAAGCACATATCTCTATGTGCCTTTTCTCCATTTATAGTTTCGGAATAAGATAGAAAACGTATTCAGTCGGCAGCTAACTTTTATAGCTCCCTGTACTCAAAATAATCAAAGTCAGCATAAGCTCCTCTACCGGATAAATCCTGGCAACAGATACCGATGAAGGCTCCTGTAAACATCATATGACCTCTTAAATTAAAATAGTCATCGGATAATACAGTTGCATCCAAGTCATCCCCTATGCGAAGGAAGTTCTCATTATCAAGGGAATAAGAAAAGTATGCCTTCTCCTTAGCGGTTGTCAATCTCAGATATACTTCCCCTTCTGGCGGTAGTTGAATGCCAACACCGATGGGTTGTGAACCAGCTCCGAGAACGCAGGATATAATAGAAAGCACTCTTCCTGCAACTTCGTCCTCTGTTATATATAAATAATAGTAGCTTAAGTTATTGTAAAAATACGTCAATCCCGCCATAGTTTGAAAGCTTGTGGGCTTAAAGTCCACTTTTGTGGTAACTTCTGTATAGAAGCTCTGCTGTCTATGTGCCAGTAAAGATTGATGATGACAGGAGTTTAAAGATTCCTTGCCATATAATCTCAAGTAGCCTGCTCTTTCAGTTAAAGAAGCTCTTTCCTCCAACGGAACTCTTAGGGACTGAAGATGAATACTCCAGGACTCCTTATCAAAATCCTCCTTTAAGTACTTCTTCTCTACTGTTGAATCTGTTTCTACACCATCTATTTCAACCGTTTCGCGGGGCCAGTTGCCTCCGCTTGCAAGTCGAAGCCATCCGTCCTTCCATACTACCTCTTCTAATGCAGTCTCTCTTCCAAGGATACAAGAACGTTCCGGTCCTACCGGTCTGCTACATAAATGTACCATATACCATCTTTCATTGTGTCCCTCAACAAGACTTGCATGCCCTGCCTTTTGTAATGGATTTAATGGTGTATGCTGTGCCGTTAAGATAGGATTCATCGGATCTACTTCGTATGGTCCTTCAATATTCTTGCTTCTGGCGATGGTTACTGCATGCTCATAAGAGGTACCGCCTTCCGCAATCATCAAATAATAATATCCATCATGCTGATAAAGATGAGGTCCTTCCGTACATCTTAACTGAGTACCCTTAAATATATTAATTGGTTCGCCAATTAATGACTTGCTCTCCTCGCAATATTCCTGAAGTACAATTCCACTGAACTTCGTGCTCCAGCTTCGATAATCCATCAACATATTTACTAAGTATTTCTTACCATTAAGATCATGAAATAAGGAAGGATCAAAGCCGCTGGCGTTCAAATAAATTGGCTCTGACCAAGGACCGTTGATGTCTGATGCAGTCACCAGATAATTGTGGGTATCCTTAAACATTCCCATAAAGGATTTTACATCCGTATAAATCAAATAGTAGGTTCCATTGCTATAGGTTAAGCAAGGTGCCCATATTCCACATGAACTGTCTTCTCCAAGCATATTTAACTGTGAGAGACGATTAAGCGGATGCCCGATTAACTCCCAATGAATTAAGTCCTTGGAATGATGAATCTGTACTCCCGGAAACCATTCAAAGGTAGAAGTTGCTATATAATAATCATCACCAACCCTAAGAATGGAAGGGTCAGGATTAAAGCCTGTCAAAATGGGGTTTGTTGCAAATGCCATTATATTTCTCCTTTTGTAACATCAAATGTCGAGTCATTAGAACTTACTATATTATACCACAAAATCAGTTAACATAATATACGTAGAATAATAGAAATATCCCTGTGATTTTTATTACTTTTGCCCAATTAGTCCGTAAATCATATAAAAATAAAGCATTTTTCACAAAGGAATATATAATTATATCCAATATGGTACAAAATCTTTATTCAATTTACCTTAGACCATATCCCTCAGGGAATAGAAACTGATTGCTCCCAATATCCTTTACATCAGAATAATAAGGCATTGGTAACTTACCTTGAAAAGCCTTCTTTCCAACTAAAACCTCTCCAATTCCTTCTCCTTCACTGCCCGGCAGATAGCACATAACAATGCCATCCCACTGGTTCATATAATCTTTCATGATTACATTTCTTCCGCTTACCAGAAGTGTCAGGGTTGGATGCCCCAGTTTTTGAGCTTCTTCAATTGCTTTATCATTTCCTTCTAAGGCTAACGCTCCCGTTATACTGATATCCTCGCTATCACCCAACCACTCGGAATAAGGCTGTTCACCCAGGCATAACAGGGTAAGGTCAGCGTCTGCGCCTTCCTTCTCATCTGTGACAATCTTCAAATTGTATTCCTTTGCTAGTGCCTGCAGCCCTTCAAGAATCGTAGTTCCTCCTGGAATCCACTTCTCATTACCGTTTTTGGAATCGGTATTCCCCGACCAGGTTATGGTCCAGCCACCGCATTGTGCTCCGACATCATTCGCGGCGGGTCCAATCACATATATTTTTGAACCCTTTTTAATGGGAAGAATATTTTTGTCATTCTTAAGTAGTACAAGACTTTTTTCTACCAATTCCTTCGCAAGCTCACGGTATTGCTGTGAACCGGTCTGATTCACTTCTGACGTTACCTTTTGCATCATGGGATCATCCAGAATACCCATATCTTTTTTAACTCTAAGAATACGAAGCACAGCATCATCTACACGTTCTGCAGATATACTGCCTTCCTTTACCGCTTCAACAATATATTGCCTACACTGTTCATAACTTGAATCTTCCATCAACATATCAATCCCAGCATTAATAGCCGTAATGGTCTGTTCCTTCAGATTACCTCCGGGTATATTATGAATGGAATCCCAGTCACTCACGATAAAACCTTGAAAGCCCATATCCTTCTTCAGTATGGAAATATACTTCTCATTCGCATGCATTTTTATACCATTTAAACTGCTATGGCTAATCATTATTGTCTTAACCCCATCATCAATCAAGGTCTTATATACCTTTAGCAAATCCTGTATTTGATTAGCATTTAACTTTGCATCCCCACGATCAATCAACCGCGCCGTGCCATCCGAATTCTCTCCCGTTCCATATAATACATTGCCATCCGCCAGATAGTGTTTTGCACAGGGTAAGATTCCTTCCTCCATGAGCCCCTTCGCAAAGGAAGAAGACAGTTTTGTGACAAGCTTTGTATCCGAGGAATAGCTCTCATAGGTTCTACCCCATCTCGGATCCTGTGCCACAGCCACACAGGGTGAAAAGCTCCAAAGCATTCCGGTGAGCTTCGCCTCATTTGCCACTGCCTTTCCCATCTGATAGGTCAGCTCTTCATCATCTGCGGCTCCAATTCCAATATTATGTGGAAAAATAACCGTATCCGTACAGGTATTGACTCCGTGTACCGCATCATTCCCATAAATATAAGGAATACCTGCTTTGGATTTTAAAGCGCTATTTTGATATTGTAAAATTAAATTCTTCCACTGTTCTGCATTGAAGGCACTCTCACCATAGGTAGACAAGATACTTCCGTAATCGTTCTCTTCCATGGCGTTCTGATCTATATTATAGACCGCTCCCTGAACCATCTGGGCTGCCTTCTGTTCCAGCGACAGACCCTTACAGATTTCTTCTACAGACTTTGAAGATACCGTATTGGGTGCAGGCGTAATTGACACCACCTTTGTTGGGTTCTCAGGCTTTGAGCATCCAGTCAAAATCAAGCAAAATGTAAGTACTGCAACCATCCATTTCTTTTTCATTTAAAGCTCCCCCTTCTTTGATTAAGTTAGTTTCGGTAATTGCAAAACAATTTTATTATAACAGTTTAATAATTTGTGGATGTTTAAAATATTTGTTCCGCTATTGCCAGTTAAATTACCTTTCTAACGACCCATAGCCTACGAATGAAATAAGAAAATAAAAAGCTCAATGGGATTGCTATGATACATGTTCCAAGGAACTTAGCTAACGGATGAATTTCCCACTTCATAAAAATACCTGAAACAGCTATTAAAATCGGTGCATGAAATACATAGACTCCGAAAGATGACTCCGCCATTACATGTATAAATCTTGATTGTTTATTCAACTTTTCTTTAAATATTCCTATTAACCCCAACGACATAGAAACAGCGATAAAGGCTTCCCACAAGGAGTAACCAGCACTTTGCCAAGTGAACCCACCCTTATAGGCATCCAGTCCATTTTCTAGTGCTCCACCCATTATGATTAATAGTATCCAGAAAACTATACCCGGTATCAAAGCAAGCAGAAGCCAATTACGCCCCATACGATAAGTAATGTTAGAAAACCAATCATTTCTTCCTGCTCTCACCCCTAATAGGAACAGAACTATGTATTGAGTAAAAAAGCACAGTTGCATATTAAGGATGCTACTGTCTATAGGCTGTACCAAACGCACGAAAAAAGTTATAACAGCAATAATGACTATAACACCAAGCGGAAACATTTTGCCCGGCAGTTTTTGTTCTAGAGATAACTGACTATTTTTTAAGATTATTCGAAACATCACATAAATACAATTGAATATCAATAATGCAAAAGCGAACCACAGCGGACCATTCTCTCCAATAAATCGGAAGCTTACTATGTATTCAAAATATACTTTTCCTATTTGCGAACGGTCAACATAATTTAACATATATGCAATAAACGGACTAATTATGAGCATAAATATTAGCGTTGGAATACCGAGCCGAATAAATCGATCCTTCAAAAATTTAGAGCATCCCTTTTTATCGTAGGAACGAGCTACAAAATAACCAGAAAGAAGGAACAGAAATCCCATGAAATAGGCCTGGGTAAAGCTTTGGAATAACCCAAAAAATATTGTGGATATTAGGTCAAGTTCAAGTTTATCGACAATATACCAACTTCCGATATTACTAAAGGTTACTGCAGAGTGAACCATTACTACTAGAATAATGATTAATAGTTTCAAATTATCAATATACAAGTATCTCTTATTTTGCACCTCTCCCATAAATCCTCCTTATATATAACAGTATCTATATTATACCATTACTGTAATATAATGTACATCAATTCGGACAAGACAAGGAAATTTACGGTAAAATTATTTGCATTTTCTTACTTTTCCTTTATAATGAATTCATAACTTCTAGGGAGGTATAGAATGACTGTTTTATCAGCAATTCAGGAACGAACCAGTTACAGGGGGCTCTATCAAAGTACCGCGGTTCCAAGAGATGACTTATTAAAGATTATGGATGCAGGACTTGCTGCTCCGTCCGGCTGCAACAAACAGACTACAAGTCTGATTGCGGTCGATGACCCAGATATTTTAGAACAACTTCATCGTGTTATCAACCCACCAATTGGTAATACAGCCCCTGCTATGATTTGCGTTCTTACCCAAAGAATCATCTCCTATCGGAATAAAACCTATTATATTCAAGATTATTCTGCTGCAATCCAAAATATGTTGTTAGCCATAATTGAACTGGGTTATCAAAGTTGCTGGATCGAGGGGCATGTAACCGATGAAGATCAGATTGGCCGACAAATGGCAGATATTCTTGGTGTTCCAAAGGATTATGAATTAGTATGCTTTCTTCCGGTTGGATATAGTGCCGAACCGCTAACTAAGGCCAAGAAAAAACCCAATGAACTAAGAGCTTGTTTTAACCGATGGAGTTTATAAATCATTAATTGTTTATGCAACTAAGAAAACATTGTAAGGAGAACCGGTTGAAAAATCAGTTTCAACCACGACAATTTGTGCCTTCACTATCAGCTGCACAAATCGCATGCGCAAACTCCGGCGCAGGAAGGAAAACATATGAAAAAATCAATTAGAAATTCAATTATTGTAGTTGTTATCGCTGTAATCCTAATCATCGGATATTATTTCTTTCCCATTAAAGTTAACCAAGAATTAAGTGGCATTAAGTATCGTCTTGGTGATGGTTCTTATTCAGAAGAAGTAAAAGTAAGTGTGGATGGATATCTTTCCAATGGGCTGTTACATAAAACATATTTTCAAGGAACTGTTAAGATTGGGGATAAGTTACTTAATAAAGTCATTTTAAATCTTGACAAGGGTAGTGATGGGCTTTTATTCCTTGATGAGAGCATCGGTGATTTTACTAATTATGGAATGATTTATGCTTCCAACAATATGAAAGAACTGACTATAATGATTTATGATGATCCGTCCGACAACGGTCTCATAACATGGAGTTCACGGAATGGCCTAATGCTATCCGCTCCTTCCAAAACAAGGGAGGATGCTCTGGAAATCAGTAAAAAATTAATAACGAAATCCGCACCTGATATAAACCTTAAATAGAAATATAGATGACAGAAATACGGAGGAGCTTAAAGAGAAAATGAAATAAATCGATATTTCCACCCATTGTCATACCATTCTTAAGCTTGTAGAAAAAGAAAAACTCAAAAGACGACTGTTCCCTTTCAAATTGGCTTCCTAGTTATCTGCTATCCATACATGAATCCTTATGATGATTCATATAATGTATCAATCAATTGCCGGAGGATTATTATGTTAACTAACCTTGGCAATCTATTTGGAGTCCTCATTGGACTTTCGTTATGTACCATATCATTGATTGGTATTTATCAGATAATCACCTCCAAGAATGAGGATACGGATGAATGATAAAACATTATTTAATGTTATTGCCACATCTCATAAAAAGCTCAAAAGCTCTTTAGCTGCTTCTGGGCTTTTTTATATGGATGCATATCAGATTAAATTATGTTTTATAAGGTACTTATAAATAATAGTAATTTATCATTTTATGTACAAAAACAATCATAAAACTATGAAATAGTCACATTAACCCATATTCATCCACTATTTATATATGGACACTTTGCATTAATTTTGTTAAAATTATTTAGATAATATTATAAATTTTTACAGAGAGAAGGAGGATTAAGAATGCCTATAAAAGCCAAATATACCGATTCCGCGCGGTATAAATGTTTGGAATATCGCAAGAAGGCATCTTTTGATTTATATCTTTGCTATTGTGGGTCCCATATATGTAGTTCAGGGCATGCTTACGGTCCGGAGATAAGAACTGAGTACTTGGTACATATTGTTTTGAGCGGTAAGGGATATTATACCGTGGATAGTAAGACTTATGAAATCGGCCCAAATACGGCATTTTTAATTTATCCTGGAATCAGCACCTTTTACCATGCCAGTGAGGATGATCCTTGGACTTATGTATGGGCTGGATTTAATGGTATTAAAGCAGAAGCATCCTTAAGACACGCCCAGTTTTCAAAGGAGAATCCTGTTGTTAAGATCCACAATGTAGAACCCTTTGTTAATTCAATCAATGGAATGCTGTCCTCCCGTCACTTAACCTATGCCAATGATTTGGCAAGAGAAGGATACTTATATCAATTCGTATCTTCCCTTATCCAGAACGCCCAAACTCAGAACAATATTGATGAGGTTCATGATTATTCCTATCAGGTATATGTTGACCATGCCTTAGAATATGTTGAGCATAACTATCACAAGAACATTAAGGTACAGGGAATTGCAGACTATATTGGAATAAACCGCTCCTATTTAACGAATTGCTTCAAAAACACATTAAATTTATCACCACAGGAGTATATTCTTAATTACCGAATGAATCAAGCGAGCGTCTTGCTCAAGAATACCAATTTAATGATTAGCGAAATCGCAAGTAATGTTGGTTATGATGACGCACTTAATTTCTCTAAAGCTTTTAAAAAAGTATATGGAATCAATCCGACAAATTATCGAAATAATGAAGATAAATTGGAGACTTCCAATAAGGACATTCACATCAAATAATAGATATGCAATTAGCATATTACAAGCTTTAATCTAAAATGTACAACCCATTGATTACCGATTATTCTTATCTTTACCTAACAGATAACTAAGCATGAATCATTAATAACATTTTAGTAATCACATTATAATCTTGATTTGTTAAATTATTTTATTACGGATAGAAACAACAAAGAAGAGAGGATCATTGGCATCCTCTCTTCTTTGTTATTTCTATGTAGGTTATGGGATTAAACTGTTTCGCACATTACAATCTCATACTGATAAGCATTATAATCGCCCCAAGGATTGGGAAGTGTTAACCCTACATACATTAATGCAGCTCCCTCATATATTTGAGGTTCTCCATTTATTTGATACAATGCCTTCTCCTCAAGACCTCTTAATTGAACGGAATAAAAATCCGGGTTTCCATGTGGCTGATGATAAACCACACTCACTAAACTTTTCTTCTTATCTGGTGAAACCATTTGCCAGGAGGTCATCTTCTCATTTTCAAATGGACTGGTCAAACGATAATAGGTTCCGTAATTAATCAAATCATAATTCTTTTTGTATAATTCAACCTGCTCTTTAATTTCTTTCTTTTCATCCTCAGAAAGAATATTTACATCCAGTTCATAACCGAAGGTTCCGGCCATAGCCACAACCCCTCTTGTATGAAAAGGTGTAATTCTTCCGTTTTGATCATTGGGCACTGCGGAGACGTGACTGCCTACTGCGCTGATTGGATATCCAAAGGACGTACCGTATTGTATTTTCAGACGGTCAAAAGCATCCGTATTGTCAGAACACCATATCTGAGGTGTGTAGTAAAGCATTCCCAAATCAAAGCGTCCACCACCGCTGCTGCAACCCTCAATCAAGATATCCGGATATGCTGTGGTCAACCTGCCCAAAAGTTCATATAATCCCAGGATGTAATCGTGAAATACCTGACCCTGATGGTTTTCATCCTTCATGGCGGACCATGCTTCCGCTATACTACGGTTAAAGTCCCACTTGATATATTCAATATTAGCACTCTTAATGACAGCAACCATGGAATGATAGATATAATCTCTTACATCCTCTCTTGTCATATCCAAAACCAGCTGATAGCGGCATCTTGTTACCGGTCTGTCAGGAATTCTCAAGCACCAATCAGGGTGGGCACGATACAAATCACTATCTTCATTGATCATCTCCGGTTCAAACCAAATACCGAACTTGCAGCCTACTGCGTTCACTTGATTGGTTAGCTCCTTTAATGTGGTGCCTAATTTTTTTGTATTTACCACCCAATCACCAAGACTGGAAAAATCATCATCACGCTTGCCAAACCATCCATCATCCATAACAAGCATCTCTATTCCAAGGCTTGCTGCTTCCTTTGCCATCTTGACCAATTTTTCAGTATTAAAATCAAAATAGGTCGCTTCCCAATTATTAATGATGACTGGTCTTCTGGTGTTTTTGTATTTTCCTCTGCAAATATGATTACGAACCAGCTTGTGAAAATTATGGGATAGCTTCTCAAAGCCTTCTGCGGTATAGGTCATTGCCACTTCAGGAGTTTCAAATTCCTCACCGGGTTTCACTTCATATCGGAAGAATGCAGGATTAATTCCCATTGCTAATCTAGTCTGTCCAATCTGATCCACCTCAACCTGCGCTTGAAAGTTTCCACTATATAAAAGGGAAAATCCATAGCACTCCCCATTTGTCTCAACGGCATTCTTATCCGCTAAGATAACAAATGGATTATGTTGAAGACTGCTCAGTCCTCTCATGCTTTCAACAGTAAGCTTGGCATGCTGTAACGGGGTACGGTCAAGTTGGCGCTCCATACTATGCTTTCCATAAAAGTGCATCAAATCGTAATGATTATCCGGAAAATCAATACAGGTTGAAAACGCCTTGGCTAGTTGAATACTGCCAGTACCCATATTTCTAATCTTTACCGCACGGGTAATGACATCATATTCTTCTACCACTCCATAATATAAGTCCACTTCTATATTGGATACTTCATCAATACAAGTTATAATTAATGTCTGCATTGTGCTATCCTCTGTTTCATATACGGAAGGCAATTTCTCCAATTGATATTTTCCATCCATTATACGATGTGACTTATATCTAAGATCAGCCGCACAACTACCATCTTTATTGATTACATCCAGACAGGAAATTCGGTAATCACCCATTCCAAAGGTTGAGTACTCCTGCAACTGTGTATCCATTGAGAACGCTCTGTTCGTTCCAAAATCATTCGGAGTTGCACAATGACTGCGCTCCATCACACGGATCAAATAATCCAAATTGCTCTGAACTTTTTTACCGTAATAGAGATGTAATAATGTGTTATTGGGTCCGATCTTTATATGGTACGATGAATTCTCTGTTAGTAAAATAAATATTTTATCTTTATCGTTATACTTGATAGCCAAATTATTTCCTCCTGAATTGAATTAGTATTCTCATTATTGTCTATAATTTCCCACCACTAGTAGCAATACCTTCAATAAATTGCCTTTGGAAAATAACATAAATTAGCATCATCGGCCATATTGCTAATACAGATGCCGCCATTAATTCCGGATACTTGACAGAATATGCACTTTGGATTTTTGATAATGCGGAAGACAGCGTAGCAGAATCCGTTTGATTATTAACAATTAACGGCCACATTAAATCCTTGAATGCAAATAGCGCTGTGAAGATTGCCAATGCCACCAAACCGGACTTCGTTAAGGGCAACATGACCTTCCAGAAGGTCTTCCATATATTACAACCATCAAGCCTAGCAGATTCCTCTAATTCCTTAGGCAACCCCATAAAAAACTGCCTTAGGAGGAACGTACCGAATGCACTTACAAGACCTGGAAATACTAAAGCAAAGATTGTATTTCTCATATTTAAGAAGTCCACCATCAGATATTGTGGAATAATAAATATCTGCACCGGTATCATCATTTGGAACAAAACCATACCAAACAAAAAATCTCTGCCCGGAAATCTTAATCTGGCAAAGGCATATGCCGCCATTGCAGAAAATAAAACTGCACATAGAACACGTAAAGCAATCATTGATATTGTATTAAAATACAATCGAATGAAATTATTTCCTTCCCAGACAATCGAGAAATTTTTCCACTGTGGTATTTTAGGAAGGTATACATAAGGATTCATTGAAGTTGATTCGGTAACTGTTTTTAATGAGGTTAATACCATCCAAACAAATGGGAATACCATAATCACAGCTCCAAGAATCAAAGCAATATGTATCAATGTATGTGAAAGAATTTTCTTTTTTTTCATATTCAGCTCCATTCCGCCTATATTATGGCTATTTACTACATATATTTAACCCACTTCTTTTGAGCTCTCATTTGTATTACTGTAATAAGCATAATAATTGCAAGCAGCAATACAACGATAGCGGAACCATAACCTTTGTTTGTATATTTAAAGGAGTTGTTATAGAATAAATATACAAGTGAAACCGTATTATTGTAGGCCGGATTAGCCACATCAACCATCATGTAAATAACATCAAATACCTGCATTGCAGTGATTATACTGGTAACCGCTACAAAGAAAAGTGTTGGTGAAACAAGAGGAAGTGTAATACTAAAGAATTGCTTTATGGAGGTTGCTCCATCAATATTACTTGCTTCATAGAAATCATTCGGTATTTCTTGCAAACCTGCTAATAAAATTACCATGCTATATCCTATCGTACTCCATATACCGATCAACACGATGGAATATAAAGCTATGCTAGGGTTTTCCGTCCATTTAACTTTATCAAGCCCTAGATTTTCTAAAATATGATTAATGAAACCAAAATTATAATTATAAAGCCATCTCCATACCATGGTTACTGCAGCGGGAGCCGCTATCATCGGTATAAAATATATGGTTCGGTAAAGACCTTTACCCTTTATCTTCTTGTTCAGTACAACAGCAATGATTAACGCAATTATCATGGTCATTGGCACTACCAAGCAAGTATAAACCAACGTATTTCGTACTGCACACCAGGTCTGAACATCTGCAAACATTTTCTTATAGTTTTCAAATCCTATAAAGATATTCCCTTTACCAAACGCACCGCTCTTAAAAAAACTCAAATATATCGTTTGAAAAATTGGTATGATATTCAAAATAAACAATCCTATCATAGTAGGGGCTACCATGATATACGCCCATTTCCACTCATTTAAAACGTTCTTTGGTATTTTTCTTTTCCCGGTGATATACTTACTTTCTTTCAATTTCATCTACCTCCTTGAACTTTCCTGTATTTATATCACAACTATAAATAGCCCTACATAATTTGTTGCATGTTATATGAAAAATTGCGGCAACCAAAGTGGTTGCCGTAACTTTTCATTATCAATGGGGGTTATTGCAAACTCACACCTGCTTTATTTGCTTTCCTGTGCAATTGCATCATTCATCATCTTTGCTACATTCTTACAAGCAGCTTCAACATCTCCGCCCTTTGTATAAACATCTGTTAATAACTCATACTGCTTATCTTCCCAAGCGCTAGTCTGGTTTGTATAAGGTCTGATCTGTGCATAGCTGATCATATCCATATAGGATTTAACATTGAACTGAGGGAATGCTTTGGTCCATTCATCAGCTGTTCCATTGAATGCAGAAATTGCTACACCAAGCTGAGCCTGTTTCTTCTGTCCTGCTTCATTGCTTAAATACTGAATCCATTTCCAGGATTCCTCAGGATGCTTTGTGTTTTTAGCGATACAGTTACCAAGACCATTAAAGATCGTAGCCTGACCACCGTCATTTGACTTCGGAAGAACTGCAACATCACAGTTTTTAGCGATGTATTCATTTGCAGCAAAACCGGATAAGTTCCAAGAACCAAACATTGCCATAGCTACTAAACCATTCTGGAATGCTTCTGCTCTTTCAGGATCATTTGTGATTGCAGGAGAAAGACCTTCTCTTACAAAATCAAAATAGTATTTCATAGCATCAATGGTCTTAGGCTGATCAAAACCTGATTTTTTATCAGCAGTTAATACGGTGCCACCATTTTGATAAATAAAGTTATAGTAACCTTCCTGGCTATGAAGAGGTGCTAAGAAACCATATTGCTTACCATCTTTTGTTGTTAATTTCTTTGCAGCTTCTTTTAAGTCATTCCAAGTCCAGCTGTCATTGGGATAAGCAACGCCTGCTTTATCAAACATTGTCTTGTTATACCATAAACCGATGGTATCATAATCCTTCGGGATAGCGTATTGCTTGCCATCTATATTATAGATCTGGCCAAGACCTTCCGGATAATTCTTTAAATCAATATCACTATTTTTGATTAAATCAGTAAGATCCATTAACTGATCATTGGAACCATAGTAATAGAAGTTGTTGGAGTGCATCCAGAATGTATCAGGTAAGGAACCGCCTGTTGCTGCTGCCTCTAATGCTGTCCAGTAATCAGCCCATCCATTTACTTGAAGTTCTACATGAATTCCTGTTTCCTTTTCAAAATCATCAGCAACTGTCTGAAGTAACTTAGCCTGATTGGTATCCCACAGACCATATGTAATCGTTACACCTTTAGTAGGCTTTGTAGTTGCGGTTGCCTCGGGTCCTTTGGTTGGAGTTGTTTGAGTATTAGCTGGTTCATTGTTCTTGCTACATCCTGCCATAAGCGTTGCTGCCAATACTAATGTCATTAAAATACTAACAATTTTTTTCTTCATTTAATGCTTCCTCCTCTTTATTTGTGTTCAGTTCTGAACTGTCTTTATCTTAGCATTAGCCATCCCCATTTGAAATGGAATATTGTAATATGTATATGTATAAATGTGCTGTAGGTGGTCTTGTTTGTTGAAAATGACGAATCAGAACGGAACGAATCCAAATCCTCGTATTTTTACGATAATTCAATAAGATATTCATATCAATTATAGTATATAAAGCCGGCTAGCTCAAAGTATATTTATGGGGTTTTGTTAATATCAGCTTGTTAATATCTCAGTGGCTATATTCTGGGCTAATATAATCAGTATATAGTCAGGTTAATATACTCACAGAACAGAAAATGTTTATTCTTGTTATTCTTTCACACCAAATGTTTATTAGTGGATTTATATGGTTGCGAATATAGTCGATATATTATATATCGCATATACAAATAAAAAAATTATCAATTTAGTATTGACAAACCTCTCATTTTATTATATCCTATCTCTTGCGCAAGACAATTACAAACAAATGCGCGCGAGTGGCTCAGTGGTGGAGTATCGCCTTGCCAAGGCGAGGGTCGCGGGTTCGAATCCCGTCTCGCGCTTAATAAAGAAAGGAACTTATGCGAAGCATAGGTTCTTTTCTTTTTCTATGTCTTGACCAGATTCGAACCTTCACAGAGTAAAACTTGGAAGAACTAGAATGGAGGCTCTAACGCCGAGATACTTGTTCTTCCCGTGGCTTTGCGGAGTGTATTTTACATAGCAATGACACTGCGAGGAGGCGCGGGTTCGAATCCCGTCTTGCGCTTAATTAATTTCCTCAGTGATCTTGAAACTCAAGACTTCTGGGGATTTTCTTTTGAGAAGAATTGAGTACTCATGATTACATCAAGTCAAGTCCATTCATGTTTGATAGTGCATTTACTATAGTTTTCGTTGTTTCTTGTTTACCTTGGTTGTTCAGTATGTAGACCTGAATAGTGGCAATATCGCAATGTTCAAAATACCAGCGAATAACTTTAATAGGTACACCTCTTCTATCCACCTCAGATGCAATCGTCCTACGGATAACATGAGCAGATTTACCGGGATTCCTGCACAAGTACACTGTGCCCGGATTCAGTTATCAATCTCACGAATCTTGGTTCTTCCCTCTTCATCACAGGAGATGAAATCACTATCCGAATACCTTGGCTCTTCATTGATCCCCTTTACAGTCTGAAACAGGCTTACTTCATACTCACTTAGTGGAAGATACCTGTCCCCGGCGAGGCTTTTCTTCTTAGTGTATTCGAAAATAGTCCCTTTCTATTTTCCGTTCTCATCATTACGGTCTTCCGTCCCGTGGATATGTATTTCCCGGGTATTCCAATCAATATCCAATTTAGGGCTACCGCTTCTCCAATTCTTAGCCCTAGCTTAAACTGTTAAAATACCACATAAGATTTTATGGACGATTGCTGCCAAGGAACACTTTCATGTCCGGAAAGAAATATAACAAAGGGTTCTTTTTTGAAGGTTTACCTTCATCTCTACCATGCTTCTTAGACAAAGTCGCATGGTAAAAGCTCCTTTTGAGATTGTTTTAAGTACAAGGATGTTTCTCTATCCTTAAACTCATTCTGTTTTTCCAAAAACTAACATAACTCAATTTGTTTATCTCTCCTTTCGTCTTTTATAATTTGAATAATATTAAAACATGATAAAAAAAAACAATAACTGTTTATACTGACAATTAGGGAGCAAATTGTTACATATCAACATTACATAAACATTACATAATATTACATTTACAATAGAAATTTGTTAAATAATATATTATAATTATAAAAGGAATAACAGTGTAAAAGGAGAAATTCAAATGAAAAAAACAAAAAAAGTATACAAAATCATTCTAATTTTATTAATATTTATTACAATAGTAAATTGTGTTGCACTTTTTATTTGTTTTTATAAGGTAAACAATATAGAACATAATATTACAAGTATGCAAAATACTAATACTGGTACTCTACAAAATAATATATCACAAACTGAAGCATATAAATTGATGTATGAAAACCAAAAAGATTCAAATAGTAAAATTATTGAAACTGTTTATTGGGCATTAGGTGCTTTAGCTACTGTTATATTGGGCATAATTGGTACCAATGTCTTTTTTAACTTTCGAGTTAATAAGAAAGATATAGAAAGTATTACCAATAATATGAATACCACCGTAGAGCAAATAAAAGGTGACATGTATAAAATAATTCAAACAAAAATAGATGATTACATACAAAGAAGTGGCCAAAAGTTTGAAAATGATTTTTTAGTCTTTGAACAGAAACAAGATGCACAGATTAAGCTATTTTCAGATAATTTAGATTCAAAAATTAATTCAGTAGTAGAAACATTAAAAACTAATATAAGTACTAATTATTCAGAACAAAACAGAAAATATGACACATTAACAAAAAGTATAAATACCAAATATATTGAATTACAAATCATTATATGCGATTGTATTGCACAATTGTGGATGCTGAGACATGTAAATGCTAATTCTATCATTTATTATGTAAGAAAAGGTGAATTCCAATTAGAAATTGGACGTGATGTAGAGTTAACTCTAAATGAAATAATTAAGATTTTAAAGGAAACTTCCTCTTTATCAACTTATTATAGTGAAATCAATAAATTTATTAATAAATTACCAGATTGCTATGAAATTCAAAAGGAAACCATCATTAAACTAGTACAAGAAATCAGAGATACTGAAAAGCCTTATTAAACAAATACAATGTGCGCAGATAAATAACAGAAGCGGCAAACCAACTATTTATCACTATTTATGTGTGCGGGGATTTGTTCGAATCCCGTCTCATGCTTAATAAAAAGAAGAACCACCCAATAGGATGGATTTTCTTTTTATTCTGTGTCTTGATTAGATTTTCTATTACGAACTAAATTCTAAACAAGTCAAACAAATCTAGTTATCACGAAACCGTGTATGCCTTATCGGTACCAGCATACCAAACAATAAGATAGCAATAGGCACAAGTCCCACCACCAACATACTTCCGGGAATAAAAAGAGGCATAACGGTGCCTGTGTCATTAAAAAATACAACATTCAGAACCAGCCCCAAAATAACCGCAATTATCAAACCAAAGATATATCCTGATACAGCTGCCATAGCAATCTCCCGAAGGGCTTTGTAAATCAACTGCCTCCTTGTATAACCGATGGCGTTGAGAAGTTGAAGCTCCTTTCTGCGGTTTGCATATTGAACCGAGGTGATATTAGTTAAAAAAACACCAATTGCAATAACTAGAATTACACCTAAAAACATCTTCATTGCATCCATCGGCACGTTGAACTGCTTCTGCTTTTCCTTTTGCCCCTCATACGTATAAACATGATACTTATTTGCAAATTGTTCTGTGATATAACGATTAATCTTATTGAGCTTATCTCCTGAGCCACAGATATAATATGATAAATAAGGTTGCCCTTCTGCAAGATTCTCAGTGTGAGTAATGCCGATCCCCATAACAGCCTTACCTGAGTAGATTCCGGTTATGATTACATCCTCATCCAGATACCAATTCTCTCTATCCTTCTCAACCCTATCACCGACCTGAATTCCATATGCTTTGCTGAGCTTTTCATGAATGACAATTTCATTTGGAGAGGCCGGAAGTTTTCCTTCTAAAAGATGAAACCCCATATGATTAAAAATAGTCACCGCGCCATCCTCATCACTCATTACTATATCCGTCGAAGTCGATCCGAGTATACTTTTATGCGACACGCTACCTAATATCACTGTATAAGCATCCACATCTTTACTGATACGCTTCATTATCTCCAGATCCTTATCCGAGAACCCACTTTTCCCCGAAGCAATCAAGGAAGCCTTTTCATAACCGTAAACACTAGCCTCATTTACCGTTTCATTTAACTGACTCACGAACATCCCCATAAAGTAAAGGGCTGCAACAGAAAGGCTAACCGTAGCCACCATTGGAAACACCTTGAAGAAACATCTCTTAAAATACACAAACGTTGATAGAGGTCTCACGTTAATATTCTCTCCTCTCCTCAGACAGCTTACCATCCCATATCTTTATAATTCTTTCAGCCTCTGATAAGATGGTGGTATCATGTGTAACAACGATAACCAGTTTCTCCTTTGCATATTCGGATAGTACCTTCATCACCTCAGCTGCAGACTGATGATCAAGTGCTGCAGTCGGCTCATCGGCAAAGATAACCTGTGGATCATTCATGAGTGCGCGGGCAATGGAAACACGTTGCCTCTGCCCACCTGAAAGCTGACTAGGTTTCTTATGTATTAATCTTGCAATACCAAGCTTCTCCATAATACTTTTTGCTTTCTCCACATGAAAAGGTGTTTTCAGATTTAATGGTACGAGAATATTATCAAGCACCGATAAATACTCGATCAGATAGCCTCTCTGAAAAACAAACCCAAAATCCGTCCTTCGTAGCTTCGCTTTTTCATCTATCTTCATATTTGTCATCAACTTCCCATTATAATGAAGCAAACCTGAGGACGGTTCCTTAAGACCCGCCATAATATACAAGAGGGAGCTTTTTCCGCTTCCCGAAGGACCAATAATTCCAATTAATCCATTTTGCGGGGTTTCTATATTAATCTGCCTTAAGGCATAGGTCACATCTTCTTTTCCCAAATCATAAACCAAAGTAATATCCTTTAATGTAAACATGTCCACTCTCCTATTCAAACCTATCGATGTTCTGTATCTGATCAATCTTAGATAATGTCCACCACGCCGGAATCAGACTTGCAATGAGCGTGCATAACGGAATAACAAAGGCACTTAGGGCATCATTTAGCTTCATGAATGAGAAGGGGTAGCCATTCGGGTCAAATATTACTACTTTTAATAATAACGCCGAGAAAGCCATCGCAATCAAGCCAAGAATTAATCCGATTAAATTGATAAATAAAAGCTCATATGCTGCCTTCTTGAGTATATAGAATCTTGTATAGCCCATGGATGAAAGTGTGGCAAACTCGGATGTTCTTGCCTGATACTGTGCGTAACTGGCATTGGCTGCCGCAAAGCACATTATGAATAAAATGACTATAGCAATCACATTATATGACGTTGACGTTAGATTTTTATTGTCTAGATACCATTTGAGTTCTGTGTTTCGATTTTGAACTCTTGCCTGATTTTCAGGTATACTCTCGAGGAATCGATTGAGTGAATCGATTTTCCCTTGTTTTGGTATGACGAGGTTGACCACTTTCTCATATACTTTTGTGTCTTTCATAGAGCTTAGTCCGATTAAACAATCTCCTCTGACTACCCCAACAATTTGATATTTTCCAGGTAGCCGCTCGTCAGCATTAATCTCATGTCCAACATAGTCCAAGAGATTTTTCTTTTTATTCTTCATGGTAAGTTCATCAAGTATAATCTCATCTTTCCCCACCACGGGTAAACGCCCCTCTACCAGTGAAAGACCTAACGCCTTCATGGCTGGTTCTAAGTCCCCCTCCGATACGGAATAGATCGGAACCATAAGATTTCCAAAAAAATGATAATAGTCGGTATAGACATCCGATATCGGTATGAGGCGTTCCACTGATTCCTGGTTTTTCACCGTATCTAATAAGGATTTGCTCAAATCACCATCCTCTGGCCGGATGAGAAGCGAAGTCTGTTCATGCAGCCCGATTGTCGATAATCTGGCTGATTCCTCCACTGCAAAAAACATGATTTGAAATAGGAGCGCTGTCAGTACACTTACTGCTATGGCAATTGCCAGTGAAATGGTTCGACGCTTATTATTTAAAAAATATGTCAACGACGAAAGTGGTTTTATTTTAACGATTGGTGTCAAACCTTTTCCTACCTTTCTGTATTATATTTCATTTGTATTGCACAACCTTAATATAACATAAAATATTCTGACACATAAGTAACCGGAGTCATAGGTTGATATGACTCCAGTCATAATATAATTCCGAGATAATAAACTAGCGTAAAAGACTAGCTTCCAATAGATTTCTTAACTTGACGGCGGCACCCACCCGATCGGAAACCTCAAGCTTCGCATAAATATTGCTGACATAATTTTTCACCGTACCATCTGTAATATAGAGTGCCGATGCTATCTGCTTATTTGTAAAGCCTTGAGAAATCATAATGGCAATCTGCGCCTCTCGGTCAGATAGGGAAAGCTGTTGTTTTAGCATTGTTTCAGGGTCAATTTCTTTGTTCTTTCCATACTTTATACAATCTGCCAGCTTTGCTGCAACCTTGCCCTGAAGGAGGATTTCACCCTCGTACACATCCTTTACAGCTTGGATTAACTTGTTTCCACTAATATCCTTCAATAAATAGCCGGAGGCTCCAGAAGCAATCGCTTCTGTGATATACTCACGGTCATCAAAGGTGGTCAGTATTAAAACTTGAATCTGTGGCCATCTTTTTTTTATCATCTTTGTACAAGCAACACCATCCATTTTCTCCATACGAATATCCATCAGAACAACCTGTGGTTCTTCTGCTTCAATTGCTGCAAGTGCAGCGATTCCATTCTCTGCAATGTCTGTTACTTGAATGGTATCCTCTGTTTCCAGGATGGCTCTCAATCCTTCCGCAAGAATCTTCTGGTCATCCACTATCAAAACCTTAATCATTGTATATTTACCTCCGGTAATCGTATAAAAACCTCAAAGCCTTCATCTGACTCAGATTTATAATGAATTGTACCACCCAACTCACAGATCTCTTTTGCCATGGCAGTAAGACCGTATCCTGACACCATCGTTTCACATCCAATTCCATTATCCTGGCAACTATAAACAATATCCCTATCTATTCTATGTACCTTTATGAAAATGGCAGTACTATTGCCATGTCGTATACTATTCGTCAGACATTCCTTAATCACATGTTCAAATAGTTCATTTAACCTTTTGTTAAGAATCGGCGGGAGGTTGATATCATGCTTAATGACAAGACCTGTATGCTTTACGGTTTCTTCAATTACTTGTTCAATGGTTTCTTTCAGTGCAGTAACAGCGTTGCTTTCAGAAAGCATTTTGACGGAGTCCCTCATATCCTTCAATGCCTTTTTCGCCTGTTCATAAGCTGTCTCATAGCGCTCCGCTGCCTTGACCGGGTTCGAAACTGCCGTCATGCGACCAGCCTCCAGAGCTACTAATACCGTTGTCAACGTATGTCCCACGGTATCGTGAATCTGCCTCGTAATTCGGTTGCGCTCCTTAAGAACCGATAACTGCTCAAGCTCTTTATAAGCATCCGACAGCTGCTCGTAAGCTGTATTCAACCTAACTTCCCGTTCACTTAACGTCATGACCGTCTGCTCAAGTGACCGGTTGGCACGAAACAATCTTCCCATCAGATAAAAAACTGTACCGATTAGCAGGAGTCCTACTCCTTGTAATAATGGCTGCATCAACCACTGCCTCACAGCATGGTGATTTGTCATACTCAATAATATAATTCTCGTAACCATATATATAATAAAATATAATAACGGTAGTAAATTGCTAAAATACATACAGCAGTCTGCAAAGCTGCATAACATAAGTGAATACAGCAGCTGTCCCTTTAATGCTCCAGGTAAAATTATAAGTAATAAATCCAATCCGTAAGTAAAAGCTATGTATTTCTTAAGCGTATCGGATTGACTCATTACCAAATGCCTGAATGAAAAAACGAATAGAAAACATATCGAAACAAATAGGGTAAACCAAAGTTGCTTGAGGTTCGTCACCAAAGAAAAAACAATCCCCCCGATTATGATTAAATACATACCAATTAAATAATGCTCCCTAACCTTATTGTTCATGCTTTCTACCCCAATGTATGTTTTGTATCATTGATTTTACCGTATTTAAGGAAATGCGTTGATTTATACAGTCATAAATTGTCCAACATCTTTATCTGTGGTACTATCTGGTACGTATGTTCCTGCAATACTTTCTCTTTATATTAAAGGAATACACTAAACTTTCCATAATATCCAAATTTATTGTACTGCAAGTTGTGTTTTCTTGCAAAAGCTTTTTAATTCTAATCCAATCTGTTCATCCAAAACTTCTATGAATGCTCATTTTTTATTTCTTCTATTTTTTCTTTTCTATTTCTTCTATCTCACTCATCTATTTCTTCTATCCGTAGCTAAATTTATTTCTTTTGGAATAAACTTGTAAACTCCGCCAATGACCCCAATTGAGTCATCCATGATTATAAAACAGATGGATATAATATTTAGCAGAATAATTACTATATCGAATTATTATATATTTCTTTTCTTCTATGTGATATTATAAGGTTATTATAAGATTGGGTAAGAATCCTAAAGAAGTAAAAATAACCTTTATTCTCCGAATGAAAATCCACTTAATTCTCAAGGGTAAATACTGAAGAGTGCAAAAGCATCTTATAGATACTGGAGGTTCATAATGAAAACATTAGTTTCTTGTGTTTATTGTATTTTAATCATTATCTCGTTTTGTGGTTGTTCAAATTATAAAACAGATACCAAAGACACCTACATACCCTGTGATGGTGCAATTGATATCTATAACGCTTCAAAAGAAGAATTGATTAAGCAAGACTTTTGTAAATATGACAAGACCTTTGGTGAAGTTAAAAACGAAAAAAAAGCTGTTGAAATCGCGCGGAAAGTTATTATGGAAGTATATAAGAATGACGAAAAGCCATATATAGTTAAGTTTAATAAAAATGCAAATTCATGGATTGTAAACGGCAGCTTGCCCCCACTCTACCTAGGTGGAGTTGCGTCAATAGCAATCGAAAAGGATACAGGAAAAATATTAATGTTAATACATACCAAATAATTCAAGAGTGACCCAAAGACTATTTGACACTGCTTGCTGTCAAGAGAATTTAGAAGAGCTTCATTTCAAATGGGTCGCATATTCTGACTTATCTTCATTAGATAATTTAAAGAATCTGCGATATTTGTACATTGGCTCTGGAGCAGGTGTTCGTGATATAACACCTCTTGCATCTTTGAAGAATCTTATTGTCCTTCATGTTGAAAATTTCAAACGAATTGAAGATTATTCAATACCCGCATCCCTGGATAAATTGGAACAGCTAATAATTAGCGGGTTTATGTACGGAAATACACCAGTGAAAAATTTTGAATTTCTAAGGGACATGCATACTCTCGTTTCTATTTGGACACCTGGTATTGTTTTGAGAAGAAAATGCACCAATAAAGAGTTTGAACGTTTGTGTAAGGATTTACCCAATTTACACTTTGTGTAAGAAAAATAACAGGAATCTTCACCCGAAGATTCCTGTTATTTTTCTTTACCTAAATCAGTTCAATCCCTTCATCAAAGGAAACATAATTGACTCCCGGATATTCTCCTTCCCAGTCAGCACCTGGAATACTCTATCAATTCCCATTCCCCAACCTGAAATCGGCGGCATTCCATATTCCATGGCAGTAATATAATCTTCATCCATCATCATAGCTTCTTCGTCTCCGTTTGCCTTACAACGGGCTTGCTCCAAAAGGCGCTCGCTTTGCTCTTTGGGGTCAACTAATTCAGAGTATGCATTGATTATCTCGGCCCCGTTAATAAGCAGCTGAAATCTATCGACTACCTCTGGATTATCATCGTTTGCACGAGCAAGAGGAGATAAATCCGTGGGGTGTTGAACGAGAAATGTGGGTGCAATAATTTTTGGTCTGCTCACCCTCTTGTATAACAAATCAATCAAATTCCCTCTTCCCAGGTTTTCCACTTCCTCGCTTGCACCAATTTCTATTTTCTTCTCCTGAATAGCTGATAAAAGCTCACTTGCCGTATGGTATTGGTCAATGTCAATTCCGCAGTCCTCTAGCACCAAATCCCTGAAGGTGACGATCCGCCATTCTCCTGAAAAGTCAATCTCCGTGTCATTAACAAGGATTTTGGAGGTTCCCCATATTTTATAGATTACAGAGGACAACATTTCCTGCATAAACTTCATGTTATCAGCATAATTGTAGTAAGCACAATACCCCTCCAGCATAGTAAAATCCTGCAAATGTGTTGCGTCTATTCCTTCATTTCGAAAACACCGTGCGAACTCAAATACTTTCGTAAAGCCACCAACGATCGCTCTTTTTAAATAGGTTTCAGGTGCAATTCTTAAATACACCTCCATGTCTAGTGCATTATGATGGGATATAAATGGTCTTGCGGTGGCTCCGGATGGATGGTCTATTAAGACAGGAGTTTCAATTTCGATATAGCCGTTATCCTCCAGATACCTTCTTATTTCCTTAACAAATAGAGACTTTTTAAGAAATCTATCCTTGGTTTCGTCATTCATGCACAAGTCCAGATATCTCTGTCTTTGGCGGATATCCATATCATTTACTCCATGGAATTTCTCCGGTAACGGTCGAAATGATTTTCCCAAGAAGCTAACCGCAGTAGCTCGAATTGTTTTTTCACCCGCATCCGTGGTAAACACTTCCCCTTCAATCCCCATAAAGTCGCCGATATCAAAGGCTTTCTTAAAAAATTCATATTGTCCTTCGCCAAGTATATCTTTCTTCATTGCAATCTGAATTTTCCCGGCCACATCCGCTATGGTCGCAAATGATAGCTTCCCCATTTTTCTCATCGTCATAAGCCTGCCTGCCACGCGAACATCCTTCGTATTATCCTGGAGAATTGATGCCTCAGTCAAACTATGGGTTACCTCGAATCTTTCTGGGTAAGGATTTGTAACGTTCTTTACATAATCAAACTTTACCATCCTTGCATCAAACAAATTGTTTTCCTTCATGTTATCTTTCCTTTCACCTTTCCTTATAGGTAGGTAATTACGAAAGCCCAAAATGATAAAAACTGCATGCACAACACATACACAATAGCTACAATCCCAAAATGAAAACCACTCCAGAAAAGCGCTGAAATCTTGGAACCTCGTGTTTGTTGTTAATACAATACAATAATAGTCTCGTAATTATCTAGTATTGATAGGGCAAAGATAAATGAATAAAAAAATCTCGCCCCTGTTATCCAAGGACGAGAATAATAATCCCGTGTTACCACCTTTTTTTACTCATGCTTCACAGCATGAACCTTTGCAAGTACAGATAATTTATCCATAATTGCTATAATGCAAGTACGGACTGATATCGATACTCTGGTGCTATAATGGGCACTCCCATCGTAATCTCAGCAATATTGCAGTCGGTACGCAGCTCCAAGGCTTTTTTCGATTTTGTTACCAAAACATAAGCTAACGCTTAAATATCTTATTCCCTGTTCTTTCTCAGCAACCAGAACTCTCTGTAAAGTATTCAGATACCTACTCTCTCTCTTCAACGCTTTTTCTATTCATTTTGAATTGTATTATAGGGAATCTTTGGGCGAATGTCAAGTCGATTAGTAATTCATATATGAAATTTTCAAAATTCCCCCTTGACTCTTACGTCACGTAACCTAATACAATTACTTTCGAAGCAAGTATCTGCAAGAGATTTCATTATAACTCTCTTGTCACAAATAAGGAGGATTTATATGACAAGTTATTTAATTACCGGAGGAGCTGGTTTTATTGGTTCCAATTTCATTCACTTTCTCATGAATCAATATGAGGACAATATCAAGGTTATTAACCTTGACTCTCTCACTTACTGTGGAAACCACAGTAATGTCTCCATCTATGATTCCAGGCCTAATTATGAGTTCATTCAAGGAGACATCAGGGATGAAGAGCTCGTAAATAAGCTATTTTCAGAAAACAACATTGATTACGTAGTACATTTTGCCGCACAAACTCATGTTGATCGAAGCATTGATTCTGCCAAAATATTTGGGGATACAAATGTAATGGGTAACTTAAATCTGTTGAACGCTGCGAAGAACGCCTGGCAGGATAGCGATTATCGTAATAAGCGTTTTTTATATGTATCAACTGATGAAGTATATGGCGACCTACCGAAAGAAGGTTATTTCACGGAAGAGACTCCACTCAATCCGCGAAACCCCTACTCCGCCAGTAAAGCTGCCGGTGATATGATGGCGCGTGCTTTTTATGAAACCCATCATCTTCCCGTATTAGTAACCAGATGTTCCAACAATTATGGTCCCTATCAAAACGAGGAAAAATTCATTCCACATTGCATAAAATGCTGTTTAGAAGACAAAGAAATCCACCTATACGGTGATGGTAAAAACGTGAGGGATTGGCTTTATGTTGAGGATCACTGTTGCGCTATTCATAAGGTACTGCACAGTGGAAGAATTGGAGAAGTATATAATATTGGGGGTCATAACGAGTTTGAGAACTTTGAAATTGCAACAATTGTCTCAGAGATACTCCAGGATGAATACCACCTTTCGCCCCCCTCCATTAAGTTTGTGGAAGACCGAAAGGGGCATGACAGAAGGTATGCTATCAATCCCAGAAAAACCATGGAGGAGTTAAAGTGGGAGGCAAATACTAATTTCAAAGACGGGATTCGTCAAACCATCCAATGGTATATGGAACACAAAGAATTTCTTAATGCTTAATAAAGAGTACTCACCCAAAAAATCATATTCAGCGAATTCACTCCATAAATCATAACCAGCGAAATCACTCCATTAATCATATTCAGCGAAATCACTCCATTAATCATAACTAGCTAATTCATTCCATAAATCATAACCAGCGAAATTACTTCATAAATCAAATTGACAAGTTTTACAAAAATCGAAATAATAACAATATAGTATCCTATGGGAGGTCAAGTCAAATGCAAGAAGGTAATTATACAACCGGAGAGTTTGCGAAAAGGGCGAATGTATCGGTGAGAACAATAAGGTATTATGATGAAACCGGCTTACTGAAACCCGCTATAACTAAGGCTTCCGGATATCGTTTTTATACGGACAGCGACTTTGCAAAATTACAGAAAATCATCGTGTTAAAACGACTTGGCTTCTCATTGGAGGAAATATCAAATATTTCACAGCACTCGAAAGATTCAGTTCTCATCAAGGAATCTTTTGATCTCCAGTTAAAGCTAATTCAAGAAAGAATCTCAGAATTAAAACAAATAGAACAAGCAGTATTGGAAGTATCACAGACTGTGACTAGTAAGCCTGAAACAGACTGGAACAAAATCATTAGCCTTATTCACCTTACTAGTATGGAAGAAACTTTGGAAAAGCAATTTAAAAACTCAAAGAATATTAATGCACGAATAGAATTGCATCGGAGATTTTCGAATAATACGCAAGGTTGGTTTCAATGGATCTATAAAAACCTTCCTCTTCAAGCTGGTATGAATGTTCTTGAAACCGGCTGTGGCAATGGTCAATTATGGGCAGATAACATTGAACTTCTTCCGGATAATATCAGTATTGTTTTATCCGATATCTCTTCCGGCATGATAAGAAACGCGAAGAATAAACTAAAAGAAATGCCTCAAGTATTTACCTATCAATGCTTCAACTTTAATGAAATACCTTTTTCTGATGAAAGCTTTGATATCGTAATCGCAAATCATGTACTTTTTTATGCAAAAGACCGTGAAAAGACTTTAACGGAGATACATAGAGTCTTGAAAAAAGGAGGGCTTTTTTGCTGCAGTACCTATGGAAAAAATCATCTGAAGGAAATCGAACTTCTTGTGAAAGAATATGATAACCGAATTGCTTTATCTGAGGTAAAGCTCTATGATATCTTCGGTCTGGATAACGGAGCCCTTGAATTGTCTGCTCTCTTTGTTACTGTTAATACTCTTAGACATGATGATTCCCTTTTTGTAACGGAAATGCAACCTCTTGTAGATTATATTTACTCCTGTCATGGCAATCAAATGGAATATTTAACAAATCAAACGGAGGATTTTGAAAGATTTATCATGAAAAAGCTTGGGAAAAGAGGAATCACTATTACGAAGGATGCAGGAATTTTTCTTTGTATGAAATAATACTTTAGATACTTTAGTGCCACTGCTGCCTTCCCTGTAAATCATAAGTTTATAACACAACTACTTTTATTGATATAATATCATTTTCAATGAAGAAATTTAATACCATTTTTCAACATGGATTGACTTTCCATATCCGGAAAAGTATAATATAGTAAATTAATACTGAACTGAAAGCCATTCTCACTGAATGCCTGTCTTCAAACCTATCTTTCAATATAACTTATCATGAAGAAACACTATTATCAAATGATGAAACAGAGGTAATTCATAATATTAAAGATTTCATTAGCAATAGCATATGATTTCAAAATGATAGGAGAACTGTATGAATAAAATCAAAATTGGTTTAACTCCCTCACCGTACAAGAGCAGAAATGACAATAATCCACGAGGAGAAAAAATATGCATTACGAATTTAGCTTTTATAAGGATGAGGATTTCGACGAGATTGAACAAATAATCCTCTCCTCCTATCAATGGGAATACCCCCTTTGGGGACTAAGTAGACATGAATTCTCAAAAGGTTTGCACCCGGCTTTTACAGGACATTATCATGCATGGCATCATACTGTGGGTGTTTACAGAGAGAACGGTAAATTAGTAGCCTGTGTCATCAATGAAGGAAATTATAATGGTGAAGCATTCTTCTTATTCGACTCAAAAGAACGCGGAGAAGACAGAGAGCTACTGAAAGAAATGATAAAATTTGCAAAGACTCATGTTTCCAGTATAAAAGAAGACCGGAGAACCCGCTCTTTAAACCTGTATATCCCTGATTGGAATAATGTATTAAAGGAAATGGTTCTTCAGTCGGGTTTTCAAGAACTGGACAGGGGCGAAGAATTATATATCATCCCTTTTAATGCCAATCCTTACCATATAAAACTCCCTGAAGGGTATACCTTTGCTGACGGCAATACAACCCCCGACTTCTACCTATCCAATACGCATCGACTATCTTTTGCTTATAGTGGAGATAACCATGCCTGTGAACATGGAGAACAAGCTTTCCATGATTTAAGAAAAATGAAGCATTATCGAAAGAATCTGGATCTTTGCGTTCTTGATGAACAAAAGAAACCAGTGGCAATGGCAATCCTATGGTATGATGAAGCGATGCCCTATTGTGAGCTTGAACCGCTTGGCGTAGTATGGTGGGAAAGAAGAAAGGGAATTGCAACCGCCATCTTACAGGAAGCATCCAATCGTATACAGTCCATGTTCCCAGAATGTATCGGAATGTTAGGTGGCAATCAAACCTTTTACCGGAAAATTGGCTATGAGAAAAAAGCGTATATTCCTGTTTATCATTGGGAGCTGGAAGTTTTTATTTCTTGGGAAAAAGAATCTTATGATAAAAATTATTCCAATGAAGTTTAAATAAAATGGCTTATTTGCACTTAATATTACAATCGAGAATATCAATATAACTACATCTACTAAATACTACATTCACCATGTACTACATAAACTAAAATGAAACGGAGTCCATTCATGACGTTCAAATTTAAAATAATAGTAGCTATCCTCATAGTATTTACTCTTTCTGCAAGTGCATTTAACTATTATAATAGTCATTATTCTACCAAAGCGATATTAAAGAACGTTTCCAGTTCGAAAGGTTATACCTTAAAGAGCAGTGCTGTAGATATTGAATTCTTTGTTAAACCGGAATGGATTCCTTTTGACTCTACTAAACCAAAGGATATAAATATAAAAGTCTGTAATCAAAATGAAACTGACATCATTTTGACTCAGGTCTGGAACCGTGGAAATGATATCTACTTTTCCTTTAACACCAGGTACAAGCTGAATTATAAGGAAGGTCAGTTCTTATATAGCGGTCTTTTTCTATTAAATGACTCACTGACTTCAAATCCTAATTCTTCGAGTCTTTCATTAACTACTCTAAACCATGAAGTAATCCCTATAGGGCAAACAGGATTTGGATCGGATTCCTCCTTCTCTTTTGGTATAGAACCTAATGATTATAGTAAAATTAATGATGGTTTTAATGTGAAGTATTCCGGTATGTATCTATATAACTATTCTTTAAAAAAATAAGAGTTCTTCTGCTCTTGCATTAAAAAATCGCATTACCTTAATAGGATGTAAGTGCCAAAATCCCTAATATACTATTGTCTTGACAATTTGTATGAATGGGCTTTTGACAATCAAATCTTTATAGGTTTTGCGATTTTTATATTTTTACACTTCCTGTAACGAAACCAACCTTAGCGACACTAATTAATAAATCGGAGGTAAAACATATATGGATTCCATGGAACAGATTTATTTAAAACATGCAAAAATGGTATATGGTTTTCTCTTGACCCGTTCACAAAATCCTGATTTAGCAGAGGAATTAACCCAAGAAACATTTTGCCAAGCAGTCAAAAGTGTTGATAAATTCAAAGGAAATAGCACTGTTTCCACTTGGCTGTGCGCAATTGCAAAGAACTTATTGCAGGAATATCGTAGAAAACAGAAAAACTATATTAGTCTTAACGATATTGAGGACATCTCCCTCTCTTCCACGGAAGCTGAGTGCTTCCGTGTGTGGGATAATCTTCAAATATTAAAATCCCTTCACAACTTAAAAGAACCCATGCGTGAAGTAATGTATTTAAGACTGATTGGGAATTTGTCCTTTGCACAAATCGGTGAGATTATGGAGAAAAGTGAGATTTGGGCTAGAGTAACCTTTTATCGAGGAAAAGAGCAAATTATTAAGGAGGTAGAATTATAATGAAGCATCCAGTTTCTTGTAACATCATTCAGGATTTAATGCCTTTATATGTAGAGGAGTTAACCTCTGAATTATCCAATAGCGAGATTAATAACCACCTAGACAACTGTAAGGAGTGCAGGAAAAAATACCATAGCATGAAGTTCTCTATGGACGAAAAAAAACCAGAGGAAAATGAAACAGAGAAGCCAGAGATTGACTATCTAAAGAAGATAAAGGTTTATCAAAAAAGGAATTTAATACTGGGGAGTATTATTAGCTTCCTCTTCGGTATGACACTGCCTCTTTTAATAATCGCAATACCAATTATAATCCACGGGGGGGCAATTAATTCCTATCAGATTGCCCGCTTGCATGCTGTTTGGTATCAACTCTTAATTAATCTCCTTCTATCTGGATTTATAGTATGTATGTTGTATATGGCAATTAATTTATTATTTCGGAAATTAAAAATGAGATAAGATACTGACCACTAATAAAAGAATAACCTGAGGATACGTATACGCTCCTAAATCAGATTTCAGTTATTAGAACAAGTCCACGCACTTATCAAATGAAAAAATCAAAAGAAAAAAGTGATGAATAAGCTTAAACGAAAAACATGAACTTAAATGAAAAACTTAATTCCATATTCTAACAGCTAGACACTAGCACTATTATTGGTATTGAACATACGTTCCTATTATATTATAATGGAACTTAATTAAGCGCGGTTAAGCCGAGTTATAGCAAGTGAATGAAATATAAATAAACTAGAAATTGAACTAGATTTTTTCATACATTGTGAACTTTGAAAGAGGAAGTATCACATCCTTCTTCTTCAAATTATACAAATATCATTATTTATCCGTATTAATTTTCTAAATATTTCTTCCATATACTAGATTTATTTAAATTTATCATAAACTACCTAAGAAAGGAAAAAAGAACATGGTCTTACTAGTAGTAGATACACAAAACTTAATTACAGTTCCAGAGGTATATCAATTTGACACTTTCGTTGGCAATGTTGAACGATTAATTAAGACATCCAGGGAAAATAATATGGAGGTCATCTATGTTCAACATGATGACGGTCCAGGCTCTGACTTCACCAAAGGATTGCCCTCGTTTAATATTTTTGAAAAGTTTCAGCCTGTTAATCAGGAACGAATTTTTGAAAAGACAGTAAATAGTCCCTTCAAAGAATCCGGATTATTGGAATATCTTATTTCCGAGAATGAAAAAGATGTTATCGTAGTTGGTTTGCAGACAGACTATTGCATTGATGCCACCATCAAATGCGGTTTTGAACATGGCTTACATATAATTGTTCCTGCCTATTGCAACTCAACCTTTGATAATGCATTCATGACTGCGGAGCAAACCTATCACTATTATAATGATTTTATTTGGAAAGACAGATATGCAGAGTGCATAACTATGGATGAGGCACTGGAACGGATTACTCATTAATCGTTATGAGCGGTTGGTAACCACAATGATTCGAGGGATACTTAAATCTTTACTGTATCCCTCACTTATTAATATTGCTCACATAACATTCCCTGTTCAAAAGCAAAAGAGCTTTAATTCAATTTAAATCAATTCCGCTTTAACTCAATTCTGCTTTACTTCAATTCCATTTAACTCAATTCTGCTTTACCTCTTATCTATATGAAATATCCCGATTTCTTTATAATGCTCAATTTTATAGTTAACCGTATGTAAGCTTTTATCAAGATTCTTCATTTGATCCAAGATTCTCGCTCGGTGATTTTCAAGAAGTAACCTTCTCTCCTCCAGGGATTCTTTCCCCTTAAGACATAGATGCATGAATTCCTTTACTTCCTGCAGCGGCATACCGGAATTTCTTAAACAACAGATCAGATTAATCCACTCCAGATCGTCTTCTGAAAATTGACGTATTCCACTGCTGGTTCTGGTAATCAGAGGAATTAATCCCTCTCTGTCATAATATCTTAGCGTATGCTCCGTTAAATTTGTTCTTTCTGCAATTTGCTTTATTGTATACACGGCACTCTTTCTCCCATTTTTAATCTTTATAAGTTGTCTAGTACATAAATATAAACTATTCTCATACTCTCACTAAATAAACGTTTCTATCATTTAACATACAGTTAAATGAAAAATGAAATTCAGGGGGATGTGGTAGAATTTAGTATATCATCTACTTAATTTTAACATACTTTTCGATATTTTCAATATAATGCTTGACTTTGAGTTAACTCTAAGGAATATAGTTTATATAGGATATTGGGAGTCGTTTATTCGATTGTACTATTCACTTAATGACATTAATCAGTTGATGATTCCGTTCCATGAACATCAATACCCTATATGATTAATGCACGAAAATTAATTAAGGTGTCAAATTATTACTTCCACAGAAAGATAGTACATATATCCATATAAGATTATACTATTTCAGATATTTAAAAGCTTATCATTATGAGCTAATATAAGGAGGAACTATCCATGAAAAAAATCGCTTTAGGTAAGAGTAATCTTCAAGTACCAAATATTGCAATAGGGTGCATGAGGATTAACGGAATCGAATTTCAAAAAGCAGAGGAGTTCGTTCAGCGTTCCTTAGAATTGGGTGCGAATTTCTTTGACCATGCAGACATTTATGGAGCTGGGGAATGTGAGAGTATTTTCTCAAAAGCAGTGCATATGACCCCTCAAATTCGTGAGACTATGATACTTCAGTCAAAATGCGGTATTCGTAAAGGAATGTTTGACTTTTCAAAGGAACATATTTTAAATTCCGTAGACAACATACTCAAACGTCTAAATACGGAATATCTTGATGTACTGCTACTGCACAGACCCGATGCATTGGTGGAACCGGAGGAAGTGGCAGAAGCTTTTGATCAGTTGGAACAGTCCGGTAAAGTGCGTCATTTTGGTGTATCCAATCAAAAACCCATGCAGATCAAACTTTTACAAAAATACGTTAAGCAGCCCCTGGTAGCCAATCAATTACAGTTAAGCATTACCAATGCCAACATGATCTCCAATGGTCTAGAAGTAAATATGCTCACTGACAGCGCAATTGACCGCGACGGAAGTATTTTGGATTTTTGCAGACTGAATGACATCACCATTCAACCCTGGTCTCCCTTCCAATATGGCTTTTTTGAAGGCGTGTTTCTTGACAATGATAAATTCCCGGAACTTAACCGAGTTATTAACGAAATCGCTGACTTGTATAGCGTGACCAATACAACCATTGCTACTGCATGGCTTTTAAGACATCCTGCTAATATGCAACCGGTTATCGGCACCATGAATATTGATCGCTTGGAAGATGTATGTAAAGCTTCTGAATTATACCTGAGCCGTGAGGAATGGTATAAGATTTATCTTGCAGCCGGATATATATTACCGTAATAATAAATATCAAATTGAATTAGTTAGTCAAAACAAATCATTGCGAATTCAGTATTCATAATATTACATGCATAACAGATACAATTCCAAAGCAAAAGCCAAATCCGAAAGTGCAATGCTTCGTAGGAATTTGTTTCTGTTGTGCATACAATACCAACTTACGCATTTCGCAATTATCCATATAAATCCGAATTATAAAGGAGAAAATCATGAAAATCTTATTCATTGGTGGTACCGGTATTATCAGCACCGCTATTACAAAGCAATTATTGGAGAGCAAGGAACATCAGCTATATTTGATTAACCGTGGTACCCGCAATCATATCCTTTCTGAAAATGCTCATATTATTCAAGCTGATATTAATGATGAAGCGGACGTTGCCGCAAAGATTAAAGATTTGGATTTTGATGTAGTTGCAGACTTTATCGCCTTTGTTCCACGCCAATTAGAACGGGATTATCGTTTATTCCAGGGTAAAACCAAGCAGTTTCTCTTTATTAGCTCAGCTTCCGCATATCAGAAGCCCCTTAGTGATTATCGCATTACCGAAAGCACTCCACTCTCCAATCCTTACTGGGAATACTCCAGAAACAAGATTGCCTGTGAAGAATATCTGATGAAGTTATATCGTGAAAATGGCTTCCCCATAACACTGGTAAGGCCCAGTCATACTTATGATGAACGTTCCGTTCCACTTGGTGTGCATGGTTATAAGGGCAGCTGGCAGGTTATTAAAAGAATGCTGGAAGGTAAGCCTGTCATTATTCACGGTGACGGTACTTCCCTATGGACCATGACTCATAACAGCGATTTTTCAAAGGGCTTTATCGGACTTATGGGGAATCTTCATGCCATTGGTGAAGCAGTTCAGATTACCTCTGATGAATCCTTAACCTGGAATCAGATTTATGGATGTATCGCCAATTCACTAGGCGTGGAGTTGAAGCCCTACTATGTACCCTCTGATTTTCTTGACGAAGTGAGTAGCTACGACTTTAATGGCGGATTAATTGGTGATAAAGCAAATTCAGTAGTATTTGATAACAGCAAATTAAAACGTCTTGTTCCTGGCTTTGTTGCTACCAAGCGTTTTGATCAGGGCATCCAAGAAACAATTCAATATGTTCTCTCTCATGAGGAATGCCAAGTAGATGATGAACAGTTTGATCAATGGTGTGATCGTGTCATTGAAGCACTTGAGGATGCCAAACAAAAATTAAAATTATAATATAAAGTTCAGTGATAATACTCGGATGCAATAAAGAACAAACTTCCTATTTTTAATCTAACTGCTTTGAGTAGGGATACTATATAATGTGACCTCCCGAATCTCCCTAATTTACATGAGTGTGATATATTAGTATTTAATTTACTTGTATTATTTATTTCCATCAAATTTATTTGTATCAGATTTATTTGTATTTGATTTATTTGTATTTGATTTATTTGTATTGTATTTGTATTTGTATTTGATTTATTATCTCTGAACTAAGACTTAATCATGTAACAGGAAGGATATACAAATGGGTTTTAATCAAAAAGCCGCAAGCTGGGATTCCCTTGAACGAATACAGCGTGCGAAAAAAATATCAGATGAAATAGCAAATGTCATTCCCTTAAAGAAAAATTATCTTGCACTGGAATTTGGATGTGGTACTGGATTAATCAGTTTTAATCTAATGGATCAGTTAATGCATATCACATTGACCGATACCTCAAAGGGTATGATTGACGTACTCCGTCACAAAATAAAAGCTCATCACGCAACTAATATGGACGCGGTGCTTGGTGATATTAATGAGCAGCCAGAGCTTGTTCCCGCAAAAGTGGATCTCATTTATTCATCAATGGTTATGCACCATATTGTTGACACAAAGAGTACGGTACAAAATCTATATACTCTTTTAAATGATCAGGGCTATCTATGTATCGTTGATTTAGTACAGGAAGACGGAAGCTTTCATAAGCTGGAGAAGGATTTTAATGGACATAATGGATTTGATACGGATAAGTTAACTCAATTGTTAGAGAATGTGGGCTTTCATGATATCTCATCCCATATTTGCTATGAGGATATAAAACGTATTGGCAAGGATAACGTTCCATATTCATTATTTATTATGGTTGGAAGAAAATAGAAACCATTCGAGAAACTCCGCTGACTTCCTAACAGCCGCTCAATGAGAACTTCTCATTTATATTTATATTCTTGCATTAATTTACTCGCATACATTTTACTATATAACTAATCATAAGAATATAGAATACAAAAAACACACAGCACTCTATTCCAACCAAGTGCTGTGTGTTTTATTATATATGTATGAATTACAACTCCATATTCACCCTATCCCTTTTATAAAACAAGGGCTGCTGTACGAGAACCAAAAATAACATGATTTTAACGGGGATTGTTAATCAACAGCCCTTCTAGCTTGCTAATTATTTTGTAATTGTTCCATCAAGATCCCAAAGATCTTCCCAGCTGTCAGCGCCTTCCCATAAGAATACCTGACCTTTGATTAAACGATTATTTTTATCTATCGTCTTTAAAATTGCCATCTCTTCTTCAGTTAACGGATCTTCGGTTGCACATCTTAAGTTACTTACGTATTCAGCCTCATGTACAGAGAACGGAATCGGAATCTGTCCTCTTTGAACAGCCCACTTAAGGCAGATTACTGCGGGATGTACGTTATGAGCTTTTGCGATTTCTACTAATTCAGGAACCTGAATATCCGCAATATCTCCTTCTGCTTTATCACGATCAGGTCTTGTAGGAGATCCAATTGGGCAGAAGCCGATAGGCTGAATCTCATGAGCTACACAGTAATCGTATAACTCTGGCTGTTGGAAGCAAGGATGTAATTCCATCTCAATTGCTACCGGTTTAATTTTGCAAAGTGGAAGAACTGCTTCTAATTTGGCAATCGTCATGTTTGACATACCGATGAATTTTACAAGACCCATTTCTACCAATCTTTCACATTGTCTCCAAGTCTTCATGAACTCCTCAACGCTGAAGGGTTTTGAATCAGGATTACGAGAATCACCATCACAACCCGGTGCATGATAGTTGGGGAAAGGCCAGTGCACAAAGAAAAGGTCTATGTAATCTAACTGTAAGTCCTTTAAGCTTTTTGCACAGGATACCAATACATCGCCTTGTCCATGCATGTCATTCCAAACCTTGGTAGTAATAACAAGTTCTTCTCTGGTAACGGTTCCTTTTTCAAATGCTGCTTTAAACACTCTACCAATCTGATCTTCATTGCCATATACAGCAGCACAGTCAAATAAACGATAGCCAACTTCAATGGCACCACCAACTGCTGCTGAAACCTGGTCAGGTGTAAAACGGTCGGAGCCAAAGGTTCCCATTCCGACACCAGGAATAAAATCACCTGTATATAATTTTCTCTGTGGAACTGTTTTTGGATCAATAAATGTTGTCATAGTATGATCTCCTTTTCATTTTATATTGTGTTATAAGTAATTGCGAAACTTGATAACCATAATCTTCAGATTTGTATATATACAATGCTCGCAATAATAGTGGTTCACAACTACCTATTATATTTGTTTAAGCTACAATACCAGTTTAATTCATGGGTAAACTAATCAACTCCACTGTATAGGGTTGCTTTTGTATAGTAACTTTGTTCCCTCTAGGATAAACTCTTTGTTCTTATTGAAGCTTCTCTACCTTTATCTTAGGTAACAATTCTTCCATATCATGTCTGATAAAGAATCCTGTCTCCATCCTCATAGCATTTGCCGCGGATATTGCGCTAGCTAACTTGATGCTTTCTTCCATGGATAATCCTCTTGAGAAACCTACTGCAAAGCCTGCTATCATGGAATCTCCACAGCCTACGGTATTTACCGCATCAATCGTTGGTACAACTGCTTGGAATACACCTTCCTCACATACAATCAGTGAGCCTTCTGAACCTCTGGAGATTACCACAACTTCAATGCCGGAGCGTTGAAGCGTAATTGCTGCATCAATCAAATCTTCCAGGCTTTCCAGGTTTTTTCCGGTAAGCATTTGGATTTCATCCATATTGGGCTTAATCATAAATGGCTTTGCTTCAACCGCTTCTTCCAAAAGTTTGCCGCTGGTATCCAAAATCACCTTCTTGCCATGCTGATTGGATATATTTATCATATCTTTATATAAATCAGCGCTTACCCCCTTGGGTACGCTTCCTGATATGGCAACCACGGAACATTTATCTACCAGCTCTATGAATTTCTTAAGCATTTCCTCTTTGTTACCATCTGTAACAAAGACACCGGGCTCTAAAAATTCTGTCTGAGTATGGTTTGTTTCATCATAGATATTAATGCAGGATCTGCTTTCTCCGCTGATATGAACAAAATCACCTTTTATGTTCTGACCTTCGAGTACCTCAACAATGTAGTTTCCTGCATGACCGCCTACGAAGCCGGTAGCTACAACCTCTTCTCCGGCAATTGCGGCAACTCTAGATACATTGAGACCCTTTCCACCGGCGGAATAACTGCATTCCTTCACTCTGCACACACTGCCGGTTTTAAATTCCTCAACTACATATCGTTTATCAATTGCTGCATTTAATGTAACTGTTAATATCATTGTACTGTCCCTTTCCATTGGTAATCAGTTCCTTGGATCAGTAATAACATCTGACCAGTAAGATTTACTCTTCATTCACCAATAAGATCTTTCCGTTTACTGCACCGGGAACCTTGAATAACTGAAAAGCTTCCTGTGCCTTGCTCATCGGAAAACGGTGAGCGATTAAGCCTTCGTCAAATTTGAGCTGACCGGTTGCATAATAGTGTGCGGTTAACTCCCATTCTTTGCCCGGGAAAGGTGCGCTATAGGACATCCAGGAACCGGTGAGATTAAACTCCTTACGGTTCATATTCTCCCAAAGCTTCTGACTGAATTCGAGCTTTACATGAGGAGTTCCGATAAAGCATACATGAGCTTTGTTTGCTGCTAATTCAAAAGCCATATACATAGTAGGTGCTGCGCCTGCGGTCTCAAATACGTAGTCATAGCCTTTACCATCCGTAAGTTCCTTTGCTTTTTCCATAAATCCTTCTGCTTTGGTATTTACGGTTTCATCTGCTCCAAGGCGTTTGGCAAGTGCCAGTCTTTCATCGTTAATGTCAAATACTACAACCTTCTTCGCGCCGAATATTTTGGCCCATTGCATGGTAAACAGACCGATGGTTCCTCCTCCTAAGATAGCAACTGTCTTACCGCCCTCATACTCATTCAGGAATAATCCGTGAAGTGCAACGGTGGATGGTTCAAACATTGCGCCTTGTTCAAAGGGCGTGTTTTTATCAAATACTACTGCATTTCTCTCTGGAAGAACAACATAATCCGCATTACTGCCCTGCTCTCTGGAACCGATAAAGCTATAATGCTTGCACAACGAATAATTTCCGTTTTGACAATCCTCACATTTCATACAGGGAAGAAGGGGAGCTCCTGATACTCTGTCTCCAACTTTAACCTTCGTTACACCTTCTCCGATTTCAACTACCTCTCCGGAGAATTCATGTCCCAGTACAATCGGGTAGAAATGAACCCCATTCTCTAATACTCTCGGGATGTCAGAACCACAGATACCGGATACTTTTACTTTCACTTTTACGGTTCCTGGCATTGTAACCGGTTCGGGATAATCCTGATAACGTACATCTTCGTTTGCGCATACCACTGCTGCTTTCATCGTTTTACCTCTCTTTCATGGTGCTTCTTAAATTCTTATAGATTTCAAGATATGTTTTATAATTTTTCTGATAAATCTCATGCTTTGCCATATCCGGTTCATGGTGACGTTTTACTTTTACCGTTAATTCAACTGCCTCTTCAAAACTCTGATACATTCCAACACCCACGCCTGCTAAGATAGCGGCTCCAAGGGTTGTAGCCGTATCGGAGGAAGGAACTGCAATCGATTTACCGGTAACATCTGCCTTAATCTGAGTCCAAAGAAGTGAGTTAGCAGATCCGCCCATAGCTCTCATCTCATGAACCTTGGCTCCGGCTGCTTCCGCCACATCCAGATTATGCTTTAAGGAATAAGCTACTCCTTCCATCACTGCTCTGACAAAATGTCCTTTGGTCTTGCTGTAATCAAGGCCATAATATACACCCTTGGCATTCACATCCCAGATGGGAGATCTTTCACCTGCCATATACGGTAAGAAAACCATACCGTCACAGCCCGGATTCACTTGGTCAGCTAGTACATTCAGTTGTTCTAATGAAGATGTGGAGGTACTCTTTGCAACTTCTCTCTCGTAATCAGCAAATTCTCGTTCAAACCATCTCATTGCTCCGCCACCGCCTGTGGTGCCTCCTTGAAGCAGCCAACGATCCGGTACTACATGGAAGCTAAGAATTAAGCTTGGATCTGCATTGTACTCACCGGTACAGATACTCATTCCACCTGCCTGACCGCCCTGTTCCTGCGTCTCAGAAGGTTTTATTACACCTGCGCCTAAGGTTCCGCAAGCTGCATCCAATCCGCCTGCCACTACAGGGGTGCCAACTGCCAAACCACTGACGATAGAAGCTTCTTCCGTAACATAGCCAACAACCTGATGACAGTCATAGATCTTCGGAAGTAGTTCCTTCTCAATTCCCAGCTTTTCACACATCTCTTCATTCCAGGTTCCGGTGTGCATATCAAAGCAATGTAAACCATAACCCTGGGATTTATCCTGACTTAATATTCCTGTCAAGCGATATACGATAAAACTGTTGGACTGCAAAATTTTATCTGTGTTCTTATATACCTCCGGAAGATTTTCTTTGTACCATAAGATTTTTCCGGTTGTATAGGGAGCTTGAAGTGAATTGCCGGCAAGGTCAAATATCTGATCTGCTCCAATGCTTTCATTCATTCTTTTACAGATTGCTTCTGATCTGGTATCCATCCAAATGGGTGTATTATGTAACACTTTGCCCTGTTTATCCAGCGCTATGGCAGACCAGCTTTGTCCATCCACACCAATTCCTGCGATTTCACTAGGGTCGATTTCCGCTTCCTGCAATATGTTCTTTGTGGTACTACAGATTGCATTCCACCATTCTTCCGGGTCTTGCTCCGCATATCCCTGTTGAGGATAATACACCTTATAGTCTCCGTTACCACTGGCAATTACTTCGCCTTCCCGGTTAAATACCGCCACTTTACAGGCACTGGTACCGATATCAATTCCGAGCAAATATTTTTTATTCATAATCCTCCATCAACCGAATCGTTTCGGTTTTGATCAAAAAAAGTTTTACCATAAATTATGGCTTAACTTTACTATTATTTTTGATAGAATTACCTTCTAGGATTTCGGTCTGTAGCTTGTATATCTCAAAATCCTTATCTTCATTATTATCAATACGTCTTAATATTAATTCTGCGACCTTACAAGCAATTTCCTTCATGGGTTGTGTTACGATAGTCAATTTAGGCTGGCATGCCCTTGCAAATTCAACGTTGTCAAATCCGATTACCGATAAATCCTCCGGAATTTTAATCCCTGCTTCATTGATACCGATTACTGTGCCCAAGGTCATTTCATAGTTGGCAACAAAGACTGCCGTCATGTCTTTATTATTTTGAATTAAATTCTTAATACAGCTCACTCCACCATCAATGGTATAATCTCCGTGTGAAATCAACCGATCTTCAGGAACAATTCCCGCTTCCATTAATGCAAGACGATATCCGAGCATTCTCTCCTGTGCAGTAAAAACATCCTCCGGTCCGCCTATCATGCCAATTCTGGTATGACCGTTATCAATTAGTTTTTGAATTGCTTTCTTAACTGCATTCAGGTTATCAACTAAGACGTAATCACAATCGATTCCATTGATTTTACGGTCAATCATTACAATTGGTTTCTGTGCCTTATGGAAACTGGTCAAATGGGAACCGTCCGAATTAACGGGCATATTAATGATGCCATCCACTCGCTTACGATATAAGAACTCAACTGCTTTTTTCTCTAACTCTTTATCTGTTCTGCAATCACATACAATCGTGGCATATCCATGATTTCGTAGAATATCCTCCATATGAGTAATAATCTCAGTACAAAAATTATTATTTAATTCCGGGATTACTACACCTATGGTTCTGGTTTTATTCGTTTTAAGTCCACGAGCCACTTCATTTACTTCAAAATTTAATAGTTCAATTGCCTCTTCTATCTTAATTCTATTCTCAGTACGTACATTGCCGCCGTTCAAATAGGATGAGATTGTAGCTAAGCCAAGCCCTGTATGTTTTGCTATATCCTTAATCGTAGTTGCCATATTAATACCCGCTTTCGATAAAATAACTAAATGATTTATTTATTTTATCACTTTATTATCACTACCGCAAACCATTATGCGATTTTTAACCAATTCTTTTACTCTGCTCATACCTGCTGTACCGAAGCTTTTTGGATCAAAGGTATCAGGTTTTTCTTTTAATAGATCTTTAATTCCGTCCGTATATGCAACACGAAGCTCAGTTGCAAAATTCACCTTACAGATGCCTCTGCTTACGCAATCCTTCACTTCTTCATCGCTAAGTCCGGATGCACCATGTAATACCAATGGGATTGTTACTACTTCGTTGATCTCAGACAGTCTCTCTTTATCAAGTACCGGTGTTCCGCTATAAAAGCCATGTGCTGTTCCGATTGCAACTGCAAGAGAATTGATTCCGGTTCTTTCCACAAACTCCTTTGCTTCCATCGGGTCGGTATTGGTATCTGCTTCTGCCTCTAAATCATCTTCCTTACCGCCAACTTTTCCAAGCTCTGCTTCTACGGGAATACCGTTGGGTGCAGCTACCTCTACAACTTTTTTCGTTAATGCAATATTATCTTCAAAGCTCTCATGAGATCCGTCTATCATAATTGAGGTATAACCAACTTTGATAGCACGAACTGCAAGTTCAAAACTATTTCCGTGATCCAAATGAAGTGCAACAGGAATTTTTGCTTTTGTTGCTTCTGCTGTTACGATAGCAGCAAATGTTTCTAATGAGCCGTATTTTACAGTGGATGGGGTTGTCTGTAACATCACAGGTGCATTTAACTCCTCCGCTGCTGCAATAACTGCCTTCACCATATCCATATTTTCTACATTGAAAGCTCCTACTGCGTAATGTCCCTTTTGAGCGTCTAATAACATTTGTTCTGAAGTAACTAATGGCATATACTTTCCTCCTTTTATAAACCGAAACGTTTCTGTTTCATACCTATATCTTAAAACATTTTTCTCTTTCTGTCAATTGGATTTTTCACTTCTGTGTTATCAATTTTCTATTGACTTTTTTCTCTCTCATCCCTATGATTGGCTGTATCAGCTATTATGAGAGGAAGGTACAACTATGAATTACTTTTTAAAGAATGAGCAAGCAAGTATTGAACTAAGTACAAAGGGTGGAGGAATCGTTTCGATTAAAGACTCGAATGGATTAGAGTATCTTTGGCAGGGTGATGCGACTTATTGGTCCGGTCAGGCACCCGTTATGTTCCCCATCTGCGGCAGCATAAGAGATAACAAGGCAACTATAGGAAATCAATTAACCTGTCAGATGGATCGACACGGCATTGTTAGAAAATTAGATTTTGATTTTGTAGAACAAACAGAAGATTCGGTTACCTTTTCCATCTGCTCTAATGAGGAGTTAAAAACCAAATTCCCTTATGACTTTGAACTGAGAATTACCTATACACTGACATCAAAAACAGTTAAGACAACCTATCTGATTTTCAACCGTAATTCCGTATCCATGCCTTATTTTATCGGAGGACATCCTGGTTTTAACTGCCCTCTTCTTCCCGGTGAAAAGTTCGAGGATTATGTAATTGAATTTGAAAAGCCGGAGCTCGCTTTATGCCCGGAATCCATTCCTGCTACTGGTTTAATCAATGTGGACAATCGTACAACCATATTGAATAATGAATCCATTCTCCCGCTAAAACATGATTATTTCAATATAGATGCTTTAATCTTTGATCAGCTGGAATCACGGTCTGTAAAGTTAAAAAATCCTTCCACCGGTAAGGGAGTTCAAGTTGACTTTGAACAGTTCCCCTACTTTATACTTTGGTCTACTGCGAACCAAGGTCCCTTTGTAGCTTTAGAACCCTGGACTGGACTCTCTACCTGCAATGATGAGGGTGATGTTTTTGAGGAAAAAAGGGGTGTAACCATCCTTGCACCTGAGCAGTGTTCTACCCATTCTTTTGATATTACTATTTTATAAGATTGTATTGACATTCATACCAGAAACCCTTATGATTGAATTACCGAAACGTTTCTGTTTACTAACTATTTGGAGGAGAATTTATTATGTTAAAAGGAATACCCCCTATTTTATCACCCGAATTATTAAAGGTATTATGTGAAATGGGACATACCGATGAACTTACCATTGGCGATGGTAATTTTCCCGGTCATACCTATGGCAAGAGAGTGATTCGTTTGGACGGACACGGAGTGCCTGAAATTCTGGACGCAATTCTTCAAGTATTTCCGCTTGATACCTATGTTGATAAGCCTGTTACCCTTATGAGCGTTGTAAAAGGTGACACCGCTAAAACTCCAATCTGGGATACCTATAAAGAAATCGTAGCCAAGCACGACCAAAGAGGTGCGGACTGTTTTGAAGAAATTGATAAATGGGATTTCTATGAGAAAACAAAGCAAAACTCTTCCGTTGTTATTATGACTGGTGAAACTGCCATTTACGCTAACATCATTCTGAAAAAGGGTGTTGTTATTTAGTGATATCGTAGATGTTTCGCTATAAATCGAAGATCTACTCCCCGTCTAATTTACATAATGAGGGTGTTGCAAAATCAAATCTGTAAGAAGTTCGAAATAATTTATACACTTTTTAAAAGGAAATGCTATAAAGTGTGTAAGCTTTATTTCAATTTCGAAGGATGATTTGATTTTGTAACACCCTCATTATGCGTATTTATTTCTTTATCTAAGGTATAACGGATGAGATTATTGCGGTACTATTGCATTGCTATATAATCATAATCTCTTACTCACTGTCAGGTGTTCTGATATATGATTTTGCTGATTTTTAATATTGAGATTCACAAAGCAAAAGAACTTAGTGATAGAGGTATTCCGCTTTCATTTCTTCCATCTCAAACCCAGGACCGCTCCAGCTGACTTTTAGTTCTCCGGCTTGTCTGAAGCTGGTATATAACACTTTAACCGGATAGTACCCTAACTTTAGCTCAATCATTGTCTCTTCCGCTTTCAAATCATGAGGTTCATCATTGTCAACGAGTAGTTTTCCGCCAAGCAACAATACGCTTCCATTGGTACTTTCCAACCGAAAAGTATAAACACCATCCGCCGGAACATTAAGATACCCCTCATAAGAAAATGAATAACCTAAAGGAACTTCAGCAGGACTTAAATTGATTGTTTCAAGTATTCCTTTTTTTTCATACTTTATTATGGAGGTAGCTTCAATCAAAGCTGCGGTCTGGATGCCTCCTGTATAATACTTATACTCCAATCCATTAATGAGTTGTTCATTATCGATACACACTGGCTCAAATCCTGTCTGTATGCTATTCTTTACATCATTCACATCTTCTGGAATATCGCTCAGATAAAGCCCGAAATTACTGATCATTGGATTATCCCAGCTTCTTAAAATATTAAATCGAACCCGATCCGTTGTGATTTGTTCGAAACGTTTAATATTCTTATAGCCTATGGTTTTATAATGAACTAATTCCTTCCACTCCAGCCCATTCCAAAATTCAAAGTTCCATTCTGCAATTCTTTGCCCTTCTCTAACATACTCCTGTAACATGACATTATCAAACGTCTTGCTTTCTCCTAAATCAACAGTAATGGAAGCCTTGCTGTTATTAATGTCCCATACTCCATCCGTAGTCCAATATGCCATCTTATCATTACCTAATATGGCTGTTGCTTTATGATCCGAAGTTTCACTGCTTGCAATAACGTTCGCTGATGCTGCCTGATTTGTGCCAAATGTCCGATAAATGAATTCTTTCAGCAACATAAGGGCTTGTATCTGTTCTTCGGGCACTACTCCACTTCTGTTAGGACTTACATTAAGAAGCAATACACCGTTATTGCCGATAGAATTATAATAGGTATCAATTAACTTGCTTAGACTTTTTACTTTTGATGTATCCGGATTCCAAAACCACTGATTTAATATTGTAGTATTCACTTCAACAGGATACCAAATAGCACCAACCGCATTTTGATAGTATTTTTCCTCCCCCAAATCCTGAAAGGTAGCATTTTCAGCTATCATCCTATCAAATACCGGCTGTACACTCCATTCATTGGTCCTACTATTACCCTCTTCATTTCCAACCCAACGTACTGCTTTTCCTCTCCACTCAAGCTTCGCATTACCTGACTTGATTTCCTCCCATTTCTCCTCCGATGCGAACATATATGGATCATACATTCTAAATACTGCATTTGGTTGCACCGACTCAATATAATCATACCAATCCTCTGGCTTGTAGGTGGGAACTTGTTTCCATATCTCATAGTCACCACAGGCACCATCAAACCATACTTCATTCACACCGCCATATTGAGTCAGCAGTTCTTTCAGTTGAGCTAGAAAGTATGTGTTGTACTCTGCGGTATTCCACATCCCAAGATCTCTCTGATGCATATCCCATGGAGAAAGATAAACTCCAAGTTCAATTTGATTGCTCTCGCAGCTTTTTTGCAGCAGCTGTGCAATGTCTTGCTTTACCGGAGAGTTCTTCGTAGAAAAATCTGTAGTATCGGTAAACCATTGGCAAAAGCCATCATGGTGTTTTAACGTGTGTATCGCCATTTTCATCCCTGCTTCAGAACATACCTTTATCCATTGCGCCGGATCAATGTCTTTAGGATTAAAATTGGTAGGATCTTCACTCCCTGTTCCCCATTGTCTACCGCTGAACGTATTGGGTCCAAAATGTATAAATCCAATGTATTCCTTTTCCATCCATGCAAGCTGAGCATCGCTTGGTTTGACATGAGCAGCTTTTCTAAGCCTCTCTTCCAACGTATCCTTTGGTGAAAAGGTCACTACCCATGGGCTTTCATTAAAGTCTTGACTCATGATTATTCTCCTCGCTTATATCCCTTTTTTAGGTGATTGCCAAACATTATTATTGCTGCTATTAAATGTACAAAACATAGGGATTCCTACACACATATGCTCCTTCGGCTAAGCTTTTGCTCCAAAATTATATCTTTCATATTTCAACAATTGTAATTCTCTATTTTCACAATCACCTAACCGCTATTTCATATAATACATTTAATATAATATTAGTGAAGCAAATTCATCTGGCTTAATATAATTAAATCGTTTATAATATAATTATATTGATTTTCATGATTATATTCTTGCTCATTTATGACTATATATAATACTATATTGACTTTTGAGGTGTTGTATGGAAAATTATCAAAAAGAACTCTATAAAGAAAAAGCGATTCGTGGAGAATCTTTGTTTCCCATTGGTTTTTATCGAATTACCGACCTGCAATCCACTCAAATTCTTCCTTATCACTGGCATAAGGAATTTGAAATCATCTATATGACAAAGGGGAGCGCACTTTTTCAAATTGATGATGAATGCTACGAATTGAAGAAAGGGCAAGCTATCTTTATCAATGGTGGAAGACTTCATTCCGGTTTATCCATCAATGAGCACCCCTGTAGTTATGATGCAATTGTCTTTGAGCTTGAGGACTTAGTTGACTTTTCTGACAGATGCATTGAATATCTGAAAGATATTAAAATGAATAAAGTTATTATTAAAAGCTGTTATTTGGGAGAAAGCCTTTGGGAAAAGGAGCTTTTATATCATTTAAATGAGATTTGTACCGGACTCTATAAAAGAGAGTATGGTTTCCATCTTGCTGTGAAGGGACGGCTTTTACTCTTATTTTCGTTAGTATTAACCAATGGAGCCTATTCGATTAATGAAAAAGGGACTATTCCTTTGACAGAAAGCGTTGAACGGATGAAAATAGTAGTCCAATATATACAGGAACACTATCAGAGTAAAATTACCATTGACGATCTGGCAGCAAGGCTAAATATGAATCGTCATTATTTTTGCAGGTTCTTTAAAAAGGTTACCGGCATTACGGCGGTTGACTATATCAACAGCTATAGGACGGAACGAGCTGCAGCTCTGATTGAAACATCAAACATAAGTATCATGGAAGCTGGTTTGGAGGTTGGTTTTGATAATTTCAGTTATTTTATTAAAATTTTTAAACGAATCAAAAATTGTACCCCCTCTGAATACAGGAAACTTCAAATAGAAAAGCATAAGGAACGGGAAGTGTCAGAATAAAATCGGTTTTCTGACTCAAATAAAAGAGGGTTCACACGTGCATGTCTTATTAGCCACTCCGTGTAAACCCTCTATGGTATCTTTTTACTATTTGTTTGAATGCTCTTAGTTCATAGGGGATTTTCTGTTATTAACCGTTATATTCCAGTGAACTTTTTACTATTGTTATTCACTATCTACACCAGAGAAACTTTTAATGATATTTATCTTATATTCCCTCTCCTTCACCATTCCCTGGTAGCTCCCTAACGTATCTCCCACAACAAGCTTTTGCTGTTCTTTAACCCAGCTCAACTTTGTAATTGCATATTCCCCATTCTCATAGCGATAGCTATTACCTTCATCCTCATAAAGTTCAAATTCAGCATCCTTGCCGGAATAAACACGTACCTCAATCGGAGCATCCGCTATCTCATCCACATAATTCATAAATTCACTCATTGGCAAGATACTGCCTGCCTTAACAAATAACGGGATAATATCAATTGGAGCCTCAGCTATGATTGTCTGTCCTCCAGTATAGTATTGATTCGTCCAGAAATCATACCAATCTGCTCCCTCCGGAAGATAAACCTTGCGGGATTTCGAGGAACCTTCTATCGGGCTTGATCCTTTTTCATAATACATCGGCTGAGTTACAGGACAAACCATCAGACAATCGCCAAACAGGAACTGATCCTTAATTTCTCTAGCAGTTGAATCATTCGCAAAATCAAAGGCAAGCATACGAAGCATAGTATAATCGTCCTTCCATACTCTTGCTGCTATGGAATAGATATAGGGCATCAACTCGTATCTCAAATGATTTATTTTAATTAATGCCTTATAAAATGGATCTTCTTTCTCACCAAAGTTCCATAGTTCCCGTCTGAAATCAGTTCCGTGGCTTCGAAATACTGGAAGAAAGCATCCATATTGGAACCATCTTGTAAATAATTCACGATAACCAAGATCATCATATCCCTGCTCATAATCTCCGTTCCAGAACCACTGTACCCCCTTCTTCACAAAAAAGGCGCCAATATCCAATGTCCAGTAAGGAATACCGCTAGCACAGAAATTAAGACCTGCTGCAATTTGTCTCTCAAGGGTTCTCCAAGTAGCAGATATATCACCTGACCAAAGAATAGCACCGTACCTTTGCTGACCGGTATAGCCATTCCTGGTTAGATTGACAACCCTCTTTTCCTCCGTGACTTCCCTCTGACCTTCATATATAGCTCTTGCATGGTACAAACCATAAGAATTGGTTAATTCGGCGGGTATATACTGGCTGGAGGTATCATAAAACTCATGATACATAGTACTCGCCTCGGGCTCTCCCATATGATTCCACTCCGGTGTGAACGGTTCATTTGAATCGCACCACCAAGCATCAATTCCATGAGAAAACAATCCCTCATTTGCCTGCTTCCAATAGAGTGCTCTTCCTTCTTTATTATAAGCGTTATAAATGCTGCTGCCTGGTAAAAGGAGCTTCTTCTCATTGAACTCCTTGTAGTTATCACTGTCACTACTCATATTCGGCCATATGGATATCATTAAGTTTGCATGGTCTTCATGAAGCTTCTCCATCATAGAACTTGGATTCTTAAATCGTTCCTGATCAAAGGTCTTTTGCCCCCATAGCTCCCCTTCCCAGGAACACCAATCGAGTACAATGCAATCAAGACCAATTTCCCTGTTTCTATATTCCTTAACCAGATTAATCATTTCATCTGCACTCTCATACCGTTCTTGAGACTGAACAAACCCAAAGGCCCATTTCGGCAACATAGCTGCTTTACCGGTCAGATAGCGATATCCTTTGATTACTCCGTCCATGTTACCGCCATGAATAAAGTAAAAATCCATCTCTTCATCAGCCTGAGTATACAGATAGGAGCCAAAATTCGTATCATTAAAAATCATAGGTGAATAAGTATCCACCAATAACCCATATCCCAGGCTAGATAGTAAGAATGGTATAGCAATCTTTTTGTTTGCCTGATGCAAGAAAGCTGTTGTCCCACGAAGATTCAGATAGCCTTCCTCATGCTGTCCAAGCCCATACAGTGCTTCGTCCTTCTGCCACTCCAGAAATAGTCTGGTTCTGTATAGTTTTTTATCAAATACTTTTGAAGCATCCTTTAATACCTCTTTAATTCCATCCGGGGTTACTACCTTTTCAATCTTAGTATTTTCATCAATCACCGTCTTGAAGGAATCAAACTCCTCTAAGTTCTTACTTTCATAATCTCTTTCTGCCAAAAGAAGTTTTCCTGTTTGATCAAAGTACTTAATTGATGCGGTTGTTTTATTTACGGTCAAACGAAGCATATCCGTTCTCAAAATAATTTCATTATTTGATTCTTCATAATTCCATTCCGTGTAATTGATATATGATATCATTCCCGGCTTCAGCTGCTCATTAAAGGACTCCTTTAAGGTATATACTACTCTTACGATATTTGCTGCCTTTGGCTCAAGTTTTATCATACCATAATCGGAATGCAGTATAAGCATATCTTTTACACGCTCAATCGAAGTTATTTTTCTTATTGGTCTTTCATTAACTTTTAACATCGAATCCTCCATTCTTCAATTCCTGTGATTGTCCATTCATACTACGAAATTTGAGGGTTCTATGAAACAGAACCCTCAACACCATACTTTTTAACTCTTTATCTATTAATCATAAAATTAGCTAACTGTAACTCTTATTTACCCCTTCACTGCTCCGGAGGTCATACCTGATACAATATACTTCTGTCCGAAGAGATAGATTAGGATTACCGGTATACTGGTCATTACAATATCAGCACAAACAAGATTCCAATCTTTAAAGAACATTCCAAAGAAGTTATACACCGACAACGTCATAGGCCATTTTGTGGAACTGCTCAAAAAGTATAGCGGTGACACAAATTCATTCCAGTTATTTAAAAAGGTCAGAACGATTACGGTAGCCACAGCAGGTTTCAGCAACGGGAAAACGATTGTGACAAAAAGCCTGATTGGACTGCAACCATCAATTATTCCTGCTTCATCCAGCTCAACCGGTATCTTAGAAATAAATCCGTACAATAAGAACACGGAAAAAGGAATTTGCATTGCAGCATAAAGCAGAACAATTCCTAATCTTGTATTATTTAACTGAAGCATCATCATTACTCTTACTAATGCAACATAGTTTACCGGCATTGTAATTCCAAGAACAATAAAGAAATAGATCAACTTCGTTAACTTTGTACGATTTCTGGATAACACATAAGCTGCCATTGCGGAAAGAATGCAACAAATAAATACACTGCCAACCGTATATATACTGCTATTAATGAAAGATTGTACCAGCTTACCTTTTGCAATAACCAAGGAAAAATTACTCCACTGGAAAGGAAAATGTGGCAGCTTAAGATTCATATCCGATGCTGAAAGACTGGTTTTTAATGAATTGAATAATATTAATAGTAAGGGCACCAAAGAAATAATTGATATTAACCAGGCAATCAAATTTGTCAAGATTGTATATATTTTTTTATTCATTATTCAGTCACCTCATTTTTCGTCATGACTCGTATCATAAATACGCCGATTACTACCATAAATAAAAACATAACAGAGGATAGAGCAGTTCCTACCGCGTATTGTCCGGTACCGAATTTTTTGAATACTGCAGTGTATAATACTTCGGTGGTTGTTTTACCAGGTCCTCCGTTTGTCAATGCGTAAATCATATCGAATACCTTAAGACCGTAAATTACATTTAAAACTGTTGTAGTCGCTAAAGTCGGGAGCAACAATGGGAAAGTGATATAACGGAATTTTTGAAAACCGTTGGCGCCGTCAATGCTGGCAGCCTCATAATAGGTGGTTGATATTGATAAAATACCCGCGATTAAAATTGTCATGATATATCCGGTTCCTCTCCAGATATCAACCGCCATGACCGAGCCAAATGCAAGTTCAGAAGTAACCAACCATTTGCCAGCAAGAAAACCGAGTCCTACAGAACGTAAAAACGTATTTAACAACCCGCCTGACGGATCAAGGATGGACTTAAATATCATACCGATAATCAAAGTTGATAAAACGGATGGCATAAACATAATTCCTCTATGAAAATTCAAAAACTTAATTGATTTCGTAAGTAATAGAGCCAAAACAAGACCCAAAACATTTTTTAATATGGTCGTAATAAATGTAAATTTCAATGTATTAACAATAATATCCATGTAATCTTCATCCGAAGAAAATACCAGTTTAAAATTATCAAATCCAACAAAATGCAATTTATCCGAATATGCGGACCAATCCGTGAATGAGTATCCAATTCCCATCAGACCGGGAATTACAAATAAAACAGTATATAATAAAAGTGCGCCGAATACAAAATAGATAGGGTAGACTTTCTTTTTATTCATAGTCAAAATTCCTCCTGTTCAATGAATGAGGCCGTCTTAGTAATAATTAAGACAGCCTCATTACTACCTTTAACTACTTAGACCAAGCAGCATCTTTCGCAGCTTTAGCCTGCTCAGATCTGGTTTTATCAATGGCAGCTAAAACCTCATCCGGTTTCATTTCACCTAACAGCAATGCTGACATATTTTTACCAATATCCATCCACTGAGGATTTACGTATTTAACAGCAGTTTGCAGTACAGTTTTTTGATTCGGATATCTATTATAGAAATCTTTAATGGTGTCTGTATACTTTGATGGAGCACTAATATAAGGTAATTTATTGAATTTTGGAACATTATCCGTCATATACTTCAGGCTATCTGCAGAAGCCATAAACTCCAAATATTTCTTCGCTGCATCAACATTCTTTGATCCCGAAAAGATAAAACGGGAAGGACCGGAAGGGTTAACATTCAAGGTCTGATTATCAGCCAAAGGCATTACAAAATAACCGATGTCATCAATGTTAAATTTAGGGTCAACCTTATTTACTTCAGCGCCAAAGCCTTGGTTTGCAATGGTCATTACATAATCACCGGATGCGATATTCTTAGCGGAATCCGCATAGGTATTTGACATGTAGTTATCTCCCCAGTATCCTTTGTCAACCATCTCTTTTACCTGAGTTAAGATTGTTTTCATCGTAGGATCCTGTGCCAAAGTTGTTTCATTGTTGTTGAGTTTGTCAAAAAGTCCAGGAGTAGCCACTTCTGCTTCTACAGCTGTTTCCGGGAACCAAAGAACATGATGCCATCCGTCAGAAACACACTCATAAATAGGAGTCTTTTTTGCAGCAAGAATTTTATCGCAGATCTCTTTAAACTCTGCATAATTTTTAGGAATTGATAACCCTAATTCGCTGAATATTTTTTTGTTATATGCAACTGCCCATACTGCGGATACATCCTGTGTAGGCTGTCCATACATTTTCCCGTTTACGGAAAGTTCCTCAGCTGCTAAGGGATCAATGTCCTTTGCCCAGCTTTCACCGGATAAATCAACTGCATTTTTCTCAACATTAAATTGAGTTACAATATCAAATTTACCGCTTTGTCCACCAAAAAGGTCTGCACATTCGCCGGTATTAAGCTTTGTCATTAATAAACTGCTATATTGATCTGATGGTACGATCTGGTAATCAATCTTAATACCTGTTTGCTCTGTAAATTTCTTACCCAACTCTATCTCAGCATCCTGTACCCAGTCCTGACTTGCCATAAATGATAATGTAATATCTTTTTTCGTATCATCCGGTGCTTTTGTAGTAGTTGTTGTTGGTGTTGTTTCACCACTTGTATTTTTTGTGTCCCCCTTAGAACCACATGCCACAAGTGAAAGTGACATAGTTGCCGCTATACCTATTGCCAGCACTTTTCTCCACATTTTCATAAAATCCTTCCTTTCTTGTCCTCCAAATCAATTTAGCACAATGTCTAATAACTTCCAAAACTTATTCCTGTTTTTATACATTATTGACATTTCAATGCTATGTCTATATTATATTGATTAAAGCAATCTGTTGGAATGTATAATTCGTTCCACCTATATGTAATATTTTAACCAGGTAAAAATACTCCATCTAGTGAGGACCTAATCCATGAAGAGATTATTAAAAACCAAAAGTATACAATCCACGCTATTCGTGACTTATTTTTATATCTTATTTAGTGTTTTATTATGCGTAATGTCCTTCTTCATCATATCTGAAACGAAGAAAATCAGAAAAGAGGCCTTCCACCAGATTACATTAAATACGGATACTATCTCCACTTATTTTGATGAAGAAGCTAAAACACTTGATACCGTAGCACAGAATATTTCCTATTCCAACTTAATTAAGGAGCGATTTACAAACTACATTAATAATGTGGACAATGATTCCTATTCCAGCCAAAATACCGCATATGATAATATTAAGAACACAAAAGTACTCATTGATATGTTAACAGCAATATTAGGCCCGAATCAACCGGTCGTGCAGATTTATTTATACTCTCTTGAGAAAGGAGTATTTGGTGTAGGCCTTGACACTTCTACATCAAAAACTTCAGCCAAAGATTTTCCCTGGTATAAGAACTTTATGGATTCAGCACATTACAAGCTGCTAACCTGCGATGTGGACGAACGCCTCAAGAATTTTTACTCTTATAAAGGCGGTGCCTCCTTCATATCTATCTACGAAATGTATTACAACAGCTATAACATCCCACAAGGAATTATTGAAGTTAAAAACCCAATCTCCTTTTTAACTAAAAAAATTAATAATATCATAAGATCCTATGATGAATCCATTTATATTTTTGATGCGAACGGCAATTTAATATATCCCGAGTTTTCCAGCATCAAATACTCGAATTACTTTTTGTCAATAAGCTCTAAGAAGCCATCTGCTGACAATAAGGTGACGAATTATAAATTTGATAAGAACACTCATATTTTTTTCAAAACATCGGATTATACGAATTTTACAGTGGCAACAGTGGTTAAAAATAGTTCTTTATTTCGCCCTACCTTTGAATATATTAAAGCTAACGTAATCATTCTTTTGATTATCGGTATTGCAATGCTCTTTCTATCCTTCATTGCAGCACGAATTATAACCACACCAATCACGAAAATATACAAACAGGTTCAATCCTTTAAATTAGATATTACGAAAATGAATCGCAGCTTCCCAGATATAGATACCCATATTGTTGAGTTTAATACCCTTTATGATGCCTTAGTAACCATGCAAAAGAAAGCACAGCGTTCGATGGAACGGGAAATAACCCTGCAAAATCAAGAAATGCAATCCCGTATGCTCGCTTTGCAATCTCAAATGAATCCACATTTTCTGTATAATTCACTGGCAACTATTCAGTCCATGGCAGATGAAAACATGAATGAAGAGATACAATTAATGTGTCAGAATATATCCAACATTCTCCGATACATTTCATCGGACAAAGAATTATTGGTGCCCTTAGAGATGGAAATTAAACATACTCTGGACTATTTGAAATGCATGAAGATAAGATATGATGATGACTTAATCTATGAGATATCCATTCCTGACGAAATGTTACCTATAAAAATACCAAAGCTATGCGTCCAGCTAATTGTAGAGAATTCCATTAAATTTACTACTAAGTCTGTGAAACCACCGTGGAAGGTAACCATTCGAGGTACTGTAACGAAAACACATTGGGAACTTGCTATTTCAGATAATGGAACCGGGTTTAGTAATGAAGAAATCGAAGATCTGAATAAAAAAATTGAGGATATTAATAAGACTGGGTTATTACCCAATCTAGAAATCCGTGGTATGGGGCTTATGAATATCTATATTCGCTTTAAGCTTTTATATAAGGGCAGCCACATATTTCGCATTACAAACCTAGCTCAAGGAGGAGCATTAGTAACCATAGGAGGCAAGATTGATGAGTGAAAGAAAAGTTTTTACCGTTGTTGTGGTTGAAGATGAAAAATTACTGGCCAAGAATATAGCAAAAAAAATCGAAGCAGCGAATGGTAATTTTAAAGTAATCAGTATTGTCAATAACGGTGAGGATGCACTAAACTTCATAAAACAGCAAACACCTAACGTTATATTTACCGATATTCAAATGCCTGTTATGGATGGCATCCAATTAGTAAAGCAAATATCTGAGTTTAACAACTATATAAAATGTGTTATCTTAAGTGGTCACGATGATTTTGCTTATGCCAAATCCGCAATTGAATATGGAGTTTTCTCTTATCTCTTAAAACCAATCAATACGGATGAATTAACGGATATATTAAAGCGGCTGGAGCTTATGTTTCTCTCCACCCATGACATGCTCACGGATCAGAAATCAGCCTCCTATAATTCAGAAGAAGTAGCAAAGATGATAAAGAAATATATAGAACAAAACTATCAAAAGCAAATTGATTTAAATCAAATTGCAGAATATTTTTCTTTTTCCCCTTCTTATCTGACCAAAATATTTGTAAAACATACAAACATAACCCCCTCCAAATATATCATGAACTATCGCATTAATATTGCAAAACAGCTGTTAGGAGATGCTTCCCTTACGATTAATATGGTTGCCAATTTGGTTGGGTATACCGATCCCTTTCATTTTAGCAAAACCTTCAAACAAGTTGCAGGAATCAGCCCTGCTAACTACCGTGAGGAGATTTCCAAAAATCACAGAGAAAACTAAAACCGACTTATCTTGTTTTTTATTAAGAAACCTCCTCTTTAAGGGAGGAGGTCGGCCGTAGTATTTTCATACGAAAATAGATTAATTTTATGGTTATAGCAATCATTTAAATAGGATGCATAGGTACCTGTTGGATTTATTGAAAGGTCATATAGCGTATTGTATTCCTCATATTCCTTCTGCAAATAACTGTATGCTTTAACATACTTTTTGGGTGGACTTTTGAAGGTTTTCATCTTTATATCTATCTTGGATTTCTCATTTTCCATAATATCGTAACGGGCAGACCAGCTTTCTTGCAAGGAATCAATACTTTCACTTAGGTTATCCGTAGGATTCGAAGCCTTTAAGGCATCCGCCACCTTACCGCACAAATAATAAGGAAGGATGCTGGCTGAGTAAATATCATCGGATACATCTCTAATTTTATTACCATATTCTTTTGTGTTCTTATACTCTATCACTTTAAATGTAATCGGTACAAATGATCCCACCACAAGTAAACAGATTATTGCTCTTACTATCGTTTTCTTCACCTTTAAGCCCCCTAATAAACATTGATTTCGTATATCAATAACTTCTCTATCTCTTAATTAAGTCATTGCGATATACATGGCTATAATAATTTATTCTCTACATTCCTATTAAACCACTAAATATTTTCGACTTAATAATTGATAATGCTGGGGTCAAAAGATCTTCAACAAATTCCATTGCTACAGTTTATCAGACCTTTTAAGTTACTGCTCACTCCCAACTCAGAACTTGGCATAATGATTACGATAAATAATTTCCGAAAATATTTGTCGTAATCATATCCTTAACTTTGACTGGGAGTGAAAAGTAATCCTTTTCATACTTTAGGTTTTCATACTTTAATTATAATTTCGAGAAATAATTGTTGATATTTGTCTCATTAGATGATACGATATATTTCGTGCGTTTTCGCAAGAATAATATAATAGGAAGGACTTTTATCAATTATGTCTACTCAAACAAATCAATCCCCCATTGCTAATCCTGCTCCTCTTGGACTTTTAGGTTTTGGCATGACTACCTGCTTATTAAACCTACATAATGCCGGCTTTTTACCACTTTCCATCGTTATCGTTGCTATGGGCTTCGCTCTTGGCGGTGCTGCACAGATTATTGCAGGTATTATGGAATTCAAAAAAAATAACACCTTTGGAGCAACCGCATTTACTGCATATGGCTTCTTCTGGTGGTCATTGATCTTAATTTGGATCAATCCTTTTAAAGGTATTGCTGCCGCTGATGCGAAAAGCGTTGGTTTTTACTTAGGTCTTTGGGGTGTTTTCACACTCTTTATGTATATCGGTACATTAAAGCACAATCGTACAACTCAGATTGTATTCTTAAGCTTAACCGCGTTATTCTTCTTACTTGCAATCGGTGATTTTACAGGTATTGAACTTGTTCATACCATCGCTGGATACGTTGGAATTTTCTGCGGATTATCTGCTATCTATAATGCTGTTGCACAGGTAGTAAATCAGGAATACGGTAAAACCGTAATGCCTTTATAATTCTGCAACTTGAATAGCGTACCTTAAAGAAGACAGGATTCTCTTTGAATTCCTATCTCCTGAATATATAACAATTGGGAAATGGAAGCCTAGAAACTCTATTTATAGGGCTTCTATTTCTCGATAATAAAGATTCTTTCATAAAAAGGGTGTTACAAAATAATATTCTCTCAGCATATTGCTAAGGATTATTGCTTTGTAACACCCTTTTTATCACTCTATGGGATTCCCATATCAAATACAATTGAATATAAGAAAATAAGCATTTTAGAACGGTATATAACACAATGATAAGCTTCCAACATATTATTTTATAAATTTTACAAGTAATCACCAAATAAAACATTGCAGAGAACCAATAACTTGTTATAGGAACATCTTCCTTATACTATCATCATTGATGCTGTGCTATAACAACAAATTATGTTCTGGTAATGGGACATACACTAAAGCCAAGTTTATCCTCAGAGAAGGTTGTGATTGCATTTAAAGACGCTTCCACCTCGGATACGGTGCCTGTAACGATTAATGTCCCTGTAACCCGATCAATAAAGCCCAATGTCACTCCTGAGGTTTTAAGAGCAATGTCTCCGGCTATAATAGCAGCCTCCCCGGGTGTCATGGTGATAATACCAATCGCAGACCTGTGGTTTTCTGACTTTTCCTTCAGTCCCACCTCTCTGTAGAGAGTATCATCTGGATTTGCAATAACATGGGCAATGGTAATCTGTTTACCAGGAACATATTCCTGTATCATTCTAAGCTTATCTTCTCTTCCTGTAAATTCCTGACTCATGTTATACCCTCCATCTACTTTATATTACTCGTGTCATTTATGGTGTATTAATCCATTCGATTACTATCGTTCATTTATCTTAATCAACCGCCTACCTGGCATTTTAAGCCGGTTCTTATCACTGCTTCCATTAAACCATTCATATAATCATTATCAAGAGGCTTGATATCCGTCAGTTCATAAACTCTTCCCAGTCCTTCGTATTTATCCTGACCAAGGCGGTGATAAGGAAGCAGATGTAGCTCTTCCACTCCAGGAAGGGTACCTGCAAAGGAAGCGATACTTAAAATCTCCTGTTCCGTGTGATTAAAGCCTGGAATCACTGGGACACGTATAATCAGATTGGCTCCACTTTCCGCAATCTTGCGGGCATTCTCTAGAATTAGCTTATTGGTCTGACTGGTAAATTGCTCATGCTTTTTACTGTCTATATGCTTGATATCCATTAATATATAATCCAAATGGGGCAAATAGTTCTCAATGACCTCAAATTCCGTAAAACCGGAGGTTTCAATCGCAGTATTAATTCCGTATTCCTGACAAGCCTTTAATACCCCAATTGCAAATTCAGGCTGTAACAGTGCTTCTCCGCCGGATAGGGTAACTCCGCCGCCGGATCTTCGATAATAGGGAAAGTCCTTTTTAATTTCCTCCATTACTTCCTCTACGGTAACATCCCGACCAATAACCTTCTCCTTGCCCTGCACGTTCATCTTCTGAATCTCATATTGCTGCGATTCAGGATTACAGCACCATTTGCAACGCAGTCTACAACCCTTTAAGAAAATGATAGTACGGATTCCGGGACCATCATGGATGGAAAATCTTTGTATGTCAAAAATCCGTCCGGTAATCTGCCTATTCTCCACTTCCATGCTTCGTCCTCCTATGTCCAGTTAACTGTCTTTTACTTAATTTAAACTCTGTACTGTTATGCTCTAGCTATAATATCCAATCCCTATAAGTAATATCGCAATTTTATCTATGTATCAGTGCTGCTCCGTTCTAGCGATAATATCTTCCTGTAACGATCTTGACAGGGAAGTAAATAATGCGCTATACCCCGCAACCCTTACTACCAGAGTCTTGTATTTCTCAGGATTCTTCTGTGCGTCCAGAAGTGTCTCCCTGCTCACTACATTAAACTGCATATGACTTCCCTTTTGATCAAAATAAGAGCGAATCAGGGATATGAAATTCTCAAGCCCTTTTACACCACTTAGAGCTGATGGGTGGAACTTTTGATTGAATAAGGTTCCGTTGGATGCAATATAGTGATCCAGCTTCGCTACGGAGTTCGCTGCGGCAGTAGGTCCATTAATGTCCTTACCGGAGGATGGCGATACCCCGTCTGCAACCGGTCTTCTTGCCAGTCTTCCGTCCGGTGTGGCGCCGGTCTGCGCACCTAGGGGTACATTTGCAGATACCGGATATAATCCAGCCTGATAGGTTCCCCCTCTTGGGTTCTTATAATCTTCCAAAACTCTTGTATAGGTATATGCTACTTCTCTGGCGAACCAATCAACCTCAGGAATATCATTGCCATACTTGGGTAGCTCATTAATCATTTCAAGTAAATCATCGAATTTCTTCTTATCCTCAGCTGAAAGCCCGCCGTCTAAGGTAATACGGTAAATATCAGCAATCTCTTTCTCCGATACCTTCTTGCCAGCAGAAGCTAAATTATATACAATCTGCTTTGTAACTTCTTCGGCTGTAACAGGATCGATGCCTTTCCCGTAGTTCAATTCTAAGGCTCTTTTTAATTCACCAAGAGTAATCTTACCCTGCTCAAACACTAGCTTCTTTATTGCATAGAGGGAATCCGTCATATTCGCAATACCAAAGCCCTGTGGTCCTGTAAAGTTATAGATTGCACCACCTTCTTGAAGGCTTACTCCTCTTCCGATGCAGTCGTCAATCATACAAGACTGGAAGGGAAGGGGGCAACGCTGTGCATGTGCTACATCTATGGCGTTGATGGCATTGACCATCAGCTCAATCATATAATTCATCTGCTTTTGATATGACTCAAATACTTCATCAAAGCTGGTCATCTTCTCTACTTCACCAGTCTGAATACTAATCTGTACTCCCTTGTCTTCACCGTTACTAAACACCAGTTCAAGAGGTCTGCACATATTAAAGAACGCTGCATCATGCCAGCCATCGGTCTTTCCTGCCTTTTGAGGCTCCACACAACCGATGATATTATAATCCCTGGCATCTGCTAATGATAATCCTCTGTTCTGTAAGGAAGGGATGACTACTTCATCATTATAATAGGCCGGTAAACCAATTCCCGTACGGGTAAGCTTTGCCGCCTTTATCATTAATTCATGGGGGGTATTATTCCAAACACGTATGGATAAGGAAGGCTGAGGAAGCATCACATGCATGGATGCTTCAATGCATAGAAAAGATAGATCATTGGTTGCATCCATTCCTCTGCTGTCCTGACCACCTACAATCAAATTCTGAAACAAACTGTATCCTGCAAAGCCTTCTGCGGACGCTGCATCACGTACCTTATTCAAGTCATTAAGCTTTACCCAGATGCAATCAATCAATTCCTGTGCAAATTCCCTTGTAATTACTTCGGCCTTCAAATCCGCTTCATAGTAGGGATACATATATTGATCAAATCTTCCCGGTGAAATAGAATGCCCGCTGGATTCCACCTGCAAAAGCATCTGTACAAACCAGAAGGATTGGCAGGCTTCATAAAAGGAAGTTGCGCCAAATCTCGGTACCCGTTCACAGTTCTTTGCTATCTGATTTAACTCTACAGCACGCTGGTTATCCTTACAGCTTGCTGCCTCAGCTCTGGCAAGCTCAGCATAACGCTTGGCATACAAAATAACCGCTTCGCAGCTACGGATTACTGACTTTAAAAAGGACGAACGTTTTGAATAGTCCATATCAGAAATCTTCAGCTTGGATAGAGCTACTTTTGCTTCATCCATGATTCCTTCATATCCAATGGATAGTACCTTATCATAGGATACGGTTACATGACCAATTCCATTATAAAAGTAATTACCCGGAGTGAAGATATTATGGTCAATCGCCTGTTTTGCCTCTGGAGCCATATAAGAAGAAGCCAGCTCACTGGTCGTCTTACCGTTCCAGTAGGTATATACGTTTCGAAGCGTCTCTTTCGTCTCTTCTGCAATATAAAACGGATCAGCGCTTCTATCCGCAACCGTATCAAATTCCTCTTCCAACCAACGATAGGAATACTCCGGAAACACCTGACAACCTCGGGGTGCTTTGGTAGCACTACCTACAATTAGCTCACCCTCTCTTATTATGATGGGAATGTTCTTTAAAATATGCTCAAATGCTTTCGCACGTCTGGTTATAATCGGCTCATCCTCCGTTTGCATATAGCTTTCGGTCAGCAAAACAGCACGATCCGCCTCGATTTGGGGCTTACTTGCATATAAGTCATCAATTAATTTTACGATACGCGGGCTCTTTGTAATTTCACCATCATAATATTTGCTCATGGTTACCTCCATTTAACAAGTTTGTTTCATTCATTATCATTCGTTATCATTCGTTTCTATTCTTCCGATGGAACCATCTGTGAATGATAGATTTCAACATCCATCGGACTTAATGCGGTATTCCATTTTTCATCCGGTTCTTCATCTGTGACGATCACATCCACATCGGATAGATCACAAATTGTTGTAAACGATATTCTATCAAATTTTGATTGGTCTGCTGCAAGAATTTTAAGCTTTGCAGAATCAATCATAATTCGTTTTATTTCGGCTTCCATATCATTGGAATCGGTAATTCCCTTCTCAATATCAAGTCCTTTGCAGGAAATGATTGCCTTATCCACGTGATAATTGGAGAGCATTCTCTCTGCCTGATTACCAACCAAGGAGAGTGCTCCCTCCTTCATCATTCCTCCGGTGGATAGAATCTTCCAACCGGCTATATCCGATAACTCCAGCAGTATCTCCACTGAATTTGTAATAATTGTGAGATTTTTTTTATTCTTTAGCTGTTTTGCAATATAGACTGCTGTGGAACTGGCATCCATCATAATGTGATCCCCATCCTCAACAATTGAGGAAATGATATCTGCTATTGCCTGCTTGCTCACTACATTGGCGGTCTTTCTGACAGTAAAGGGCAAATCAGAATTCACGCTTTCATTAATGATTGCACCGCCATAGGCCTTCTTTGCAAATCCGTCTTTTTCTAACTTCTCCAGATCTCTTCGAATTGTCTCTTCTGTTACATGAAAAATTTTGCTCAAATCACTGACTACAACACGACTTTCCTTCTGCAACAGTGCTAATATTTTATTTCTTCTTTCAATTGCAAGCATTGGGATGCCTTCCTTCCTTCAGGTAATATGTATTTCTTATTATAAGATACATTTGCAAAGTTTACCATCAGGATTTGCAATGATTGAAGAATCAAGCAACATTGAATTATCACCTAACACTGATTTCGCTTTGTCAATGGCTGCACTTACAGCAGCTATCTCACCGGTGATCATCATATAGGATTTTCCGCACATTCCTCTTGCAATTCGCAGTTCAATTAGTTCCACCTGCGCTGTTTTTGCTGCTTCGTCCGCAGCCACAATAATGGAGGGTGCTGAAAATGTTTCTAAAATTCCAAGGGCATTAATCTGTTCAATATGAGTGGTTCCGTAAATAGCAGGGAATATCCCCTCATGAGGATTACCAAGTATAAAGCTGTCTGTCAAATGCTGACCGCAATTTTTGCTTGCTGACTCAATACTTGCTGTTACAGCACTTAGATCACCGCAAAGGATTGCGATATATTTACCCGGGCATACGGTTTGCGCTTCGATTATCTCAATATCTGCTGCCTTTAACATCATATCAACAGCGAACATGCCACTGGATACTGTCTTATATTCTACCATTCCGATTGCTTTACCCATATTGTGCTAACATCCTCTCAATGCATTCATTCTATCAGTGTACTCTTCTCTTAACTATGTTCTTATTATACTGCGTTTTTTTCACGATCCGCTCTTATCATGATATATCTATCATTTACTTCCACAATTTTACCAGAGATGGAGGCGTGAACCGGTAGGGATAACTTGCCTTCCTCAGCTTGGGCAATCATATCTCCCGCCTTTACATTATCCATTTTCTTTACAACTGGAACAGCTTTGGCACCGATGTGCTGGCTCAAATTAATTTTTACCAGTTCCGTATTTACTGTCATTTCCCAAAGAAGTGCTTCGCTGTTATATTGAGTAAGATCTAATCTCGATATCAATCGTTCCATCGGTACTGCCCGGTACTCCCTCAACGAATTTACTTCTTTTAATGGGATACCCTTCGAAATCGGTACTCCTTTTTTTCTTAATCCATCCTTGTACTCGGTAATCATCTTCCTTGGGGAAAGCCCCTGGGGACAGGCATACATTTCGCATACCCCACAGGAACAGCAGAACATGGTATCCAGGAATGTTCCAACCTCCTGAGTAGACTTGCTGGTAGCTGCTCTCATAAATTGATGTGGTGTAATCGGATGACCTAACAGATTACGAGGACAAAGATCGGTACACATCTCACATTGGCAGCAGGAAGCCATAGCTCGTTTCATATCAATTGAGATATTGCTTCTTCTTCTGTTAATCAGACAATGCTCCTCCGGCATTACCAGAATTGCATTGGTAGTCTTTGTAATGCTGTCATAAGAATTAACGATATTACCGGTCATGGGGCCGCCCATAATATAAACCGGATTCAAGGTTGTTACTCCACCGGCTGTTTGAACTGCCTCTTCCACACTCATTCCGATGGGAAGCATTAACGTGACCGAATTTTTCACTTCACCGGCTATTGTTACATATTTGTGAGTAACCGGTTTTTGTTGTTCGATTGCATAATATATATTTAGAATTGTCTCAACATTAAATACAATAACACCTAGCTCCAGTGGAATGCTTCCGGGAGGGACTACTTTGCCGGTTGTTTCATAGATCAACACCACTTCATCTCCCATAGGATAGCTTTCTTTAAGGAGCTTCAATTGAATACCCGGAAAGGAATATTGATTGGCTTTTATTGCATTAACCGTCTTCTTATAGGCTTCCTTTACTCCAATGAACAAGTTCTTTGCTCCCAGTGATTCTCCGATGAGTTGGAGCGTCCACATTATTTCATATGCGTACTTTTGCATCAATTGGCGATGTACTCGAAGAAGCGGTTCACATTCTGCACAGTTTATTATAATTGTGTTCGCTCTTTGATCAAGCTTTGCATAAGAGGGAAAGCCTGCGCCTCCTGCTCCTGCCACTCCGTTTTGTTTCACGATTTGAATCAGTTCCTTAAGATCCATTCTGATTACTCCAATTCCGTAATGTTATCTACAATTCCTACGATTGCTGCATCAATGGGGGAATCCTGCATATGATCAATTACCCTGGCTGCACTGCCGGTTGTAACGAGAACATGCTCACCAACGCCTGCACCCACATTATCAACCGCGATAAACCTTGACTTATCCGTTCCCATCTTATTGAAAGGCTCAACAATTAAAAACTTACTACCTACCAATTTTTCGTTCTTTCTGGTCGCTACCACGGTTCCGACAACCTTTCCAATGATCATAAATAACCCTCCATTTCTGCCAGAGGCAGTAGAATAATCTGATCTATTTACCTATCCGATATTTGCATATCAAATTTACTAATTACTTTTTCTTATTCTGTCTTAGGCAGTTATTCCTTATAATTACTCCAACAAACCTTCATTATAGTTCCCTCTACCTTTTGACTTGTTAACTGAATTTATAAAATCACTACAGTGTTACCTGTACTTATATTCGCTGCATTTGCTTCATCCGTATCGATATGCATCTCTAAGGTATAACTTTCATCTACACGAATAGTTACATGATTAAAGATGGTTGCTCGTTCATTTTCTGCCTGAACTGATACCTCATCCTTATCTTTTACTCCGGCTGTAATCGCATCCGAGGGTGACATATGGATATGTCTCTTGGCGATGATACAACCTTCCTCTAAATAAAGAGCTCCTTTTGGTCCTACAAGGGTGATTGGAGATGATCCCTTAATATCGCCGGACTCTTTGATTGGCGCCTTAATGCCTAATTTTATTGCATCTGTTTTAGAAATCTCGACCTGACTTTTTCCTCGTACGGGTCCTAAAACTCTTACATTTTCAATAGCTCTTAACTTTAAACCTACAATTGTTACAAATTCCTCTGCGGCATATTGTCCGCCCATCAACTCTTTTTTCTTGGTAAGCTGATGTCCTGTTCCATATAATATTTCAAGATCCTTTTGGGATAAATGTACATGACGCGCAGATACACCAATCGGAACAACATATTTCTCTTTTTTCTCTATATTTTGCATTGCGTCCATTACTAATCTGGTTACCAATTCAATCGACTTTTTCTCCAAGATATCCACCTACGCTTCTTTCCGATTATCCGGGTCACTGTCACTTGAATAACCTTTCAATTGAATTTGACCCCTTGCTCTATGCTATACTTTAAATTTGTTAAAACACATAAATATTTATGTCACTTGAACTACTTACATTAGGATTCAAGAGCAATTAACTTTTAAGGTTTTATGAACTATCTTTATTTAAATCTTCATGAGCTACTTAAATTTAGGCATCATAAACCATTAAATTTCTACTTTCTTTCATTATCTTTCTGTATAAATTCATTCCGCTGAGAATTTATACTTTAAAGAACAAAATGATTGGAGGGCCATAAGGTCAACTATTAAAACCCTTTGACCCCCTAATCCTGGAGAATACTATTTTAATATAGGTAAAATCTTTTCTACATCAGTATGAGGTCTAGGAATTACGTGAGTTGCTACTAATTCACCAAGCTTTGATGCGGAGCTTGCTCCGGATTCAACCGCTGCCTTCACTGCACCTACATCACCTCTTACCATGATACTTACTAAACCGGAACCGATCTTTTCTGTACCTACTAATGTAACATTTGCTGCCTTTAACATTGCATCTGCCGCTTCAATTGCTGCTACTAAACCTCTGGTTTCCACCATTCCTAATGCTTCCTGAGCCATTCTTTTTTCCTCCTTATGAACTGTTTGATTTGATATGTTATTACTGGATTTAATTGTTTCCTTGCTTAATTCTGTAATTAATTCTTTTGCTGCTTCGTCAATTGATTTTTTACTTGCTTCATCAATTGTCTTCTTGCTAGCTTCATCAATTGTCTTTTTGCTGGCTTCGTCAATTGTCTTTTTGCTGGCTTCACCAATTGTCTTTTTGCCTGCTTCGTCAATTGCCTTCTTACCAGCGTTGTTCACTATTTTTGTTGGTTTTGTGTCTTTCTTTACTTCAGCTTTTATCTCTTTGGCTGTCTCATTACTTGCATCTTTATCCACTGTTAAACCAGAATCTTTTGAAAGTTTCTTAACAGCTTCCTTTTCTGTTACACCTTCTGTAATCTTTCCCTGTGTATCAGCTTTATTTTTCCTCACCGGCATAGGTCTCTCCTATTTTGCATCCTCATCCCTGGATAATCTGCTTGCGCTTAATTCAACCATCTTTACGGTCTCCTCATGCGGATTAGGAATGACTGCATATACACAAGGCTTCAAAGAATTCTTTGCGGCTGTTTCGATTGCTTCCCTAACCGCTGACACATTCCCTTGAATAATAATGGTAACTAATCGTCCGCCCATTTTTCTTTCCCAGGTTACAAATTCCACATCAGAGGTTTTGCACATGGTATCCAGTGCTTCCACCGCAGCAGTTACACTGGGTATTTCAAACAATCCTAATGACTTCATTCCTATTTCTCCATTCCGCTTCCCATTAACGGTAAAACCCTATGGAAAAGTCGATTTCTACTACAGCTTATCTAGGCAGAATTTTTTCGATGTCTGTATGAGGTCTCGGAATAACGTGTGTTGCCACTAATTCACCTAATCTGGATGCTGCAGCTGCACCAACTTCAGTAGCAGCCTTTACTGCGCCTACATCACCACGCACCATTACAGTTACCAGTCCGGAACCGATTTTCTCTGTACCTACCATTACTACCTCTGCTGCCTTTACCATTGCGTCTGCTGCTTCAATTGCAGCTGTCAATCCTCTGGTTTCTACCATTCCCAATGCTTCCTGTGCCATTTCATTATCCTCCTAATTTTTATGATATCAATTCGCTTACCTTAATTCTTATCCAATCCGTTGAGTCCAAGCATCTTCTCAACACCCGAGTCCGGAGCTGCTATAATGTGCTTTGTTATGACTCCGGATAAGCGCTTCGCTTCCTGCTCCGCAGCTTCTACAGCTGCACGAACATCCTCGATACTGCCTCGAAACTTTACCGCTACGATTAACGGAACCGGCAGATTATCAGCGTTCGCTGGCTTATTACGGTCAAAGGGTTCCATTGTAACATTGGCGGCTTTACAACCTGCGTCACCGGCCACAAATGCAGTCACCAACCCGTATACCTCAATGATTCCTAATGCATTTCCCATTCTTTACTCCATTCCGGCTCAACTGTTGTTTATTCGTTGATTACAGTTACCTTTAATCCTTCCATCTTCAGGTTGGTAACAAAGCCGTCATTAATTTTGTCCAACGGATATTTGTGTGTGATCAGCTTATTAACCGGAAGTCCGATTCCCTTTGCTCTCTTTAAGAAATCAAAGGTGGTTGCATAATCTCTTAATGTATAAACCCAAGATCCAACAACAGTGATTTCTTTTGCACAAATATCAAAATGAGGATTAATGGTTGCATCTCCTCCGTTAATGAAGAAACCAAGTTCACATAAACCACCGCCGTTACGAATGAACTTATAGACATTGGAATGTCCTACCGCAGATCCGGTACACTGGAATGCGAAATCAGCCAGTTTTCCGTCAAATGCATCCTCAACTGCCGAGGTCAGCGCTTCAATACCCTTGTGATCTTTAAAATTAACTGATTTTGTTGCACCCATCTCTTTGGCAAAATCAAGTCTCTTCTGTTCACCGTCTACTGCAACGATATTCTCAATACCCATGGTACGAAGAACAGCGATACAAATTAAACCGATGGGACCACAGCCCTGAACCACTACTCTGCTGTTGAAACGAAGAATTCCTGTGGATTTCGCTCTTTCTACGGCATGAATTAATACCGCACAGGGCTCAATCAAAATTCTTGATTCCAAATCCAGATCACTTACATTAAATATGGTGGAGCCTCCGCCAATTACTATGTAGTCTGCAAACCATCCGTTTAAATGTTTTTCATCATCCGGCAGCAAGCCATATACGTCGGCACCGCCAACGTTTTGCTTGTTCAGATCAAACATGGTGATGTCCGGGTTATCCTTAAATATCATACAGGAAACCACTTTATCACCTACCTTAAGATCCTTGCCCGCACTGTCTTTTTTGACATTTTTGCCGACCTTAACGACCTCACCGGTACCTTCATGTCCTAATACAACCGGGATTAAACCAAAGGGATCTCTCTTGTATTCATGGGCATCCGTTCCGCATATTCCGCAGCCTTCCACCTTAACCAAGATATCATCATCACCAAGTTCAGGAATTGGGTATTCTCTGATTTCGATTTTCTCCAGTCCGGTCAGCATCGCTACTTTGCTGGTTGCCGGAATGGAGGAACCGAATTGGCTCTTTGATTCCATCTGAGGAGCTTGATTCATTTCTCGAAGTACCTGTTTTACAATATCTTCAATATTCAGTTCCATTGCTATCTCCATTCTGCCGTCATCTTACGACTTAATTCTTTCTAAGTATTCACTATCGAACACACAAACTGTCAGACATTACGCATCTTCTCTGCTTCGTAAAGGATTTTGCAGAGGTAAGTCCTTCTCCAGTTCTGCTGGCGATTGTAAAGGTACAATACCCTTCGCCTCCAAAGCCTAGTGCTGCATAAGAAGGTGCATTCTTTACAAAGATAGCAGTGTCTACAGCCTTTCCGAACTTCGTCAAATTGTCAACATTCTTTGAATGCATGTGTGCGGAGTGACGATTTCCGTGCTCCAGCCAAACAGCCTTTTCTATTGCATCATCAATATCCTTTGCTCTTACGATACCAAGAATCGGCATCATCAATTCTTCTGCAATTAACGGGTGTTCTTTTTCCCCTTCAAAGATAATACAACGTGTATTTGAGGGAGGATTAATTCCAATCATAGAAAGGAGTGTTTTAGCATCCTTACCAACGCATTTACGGTTCAGCTGACCATCTTTTAATACCGTCTGTATCAATTTGTCCTGTTCCTCATGATTAATCAGGTAGCAGCCATTCTCTTTCAGATAATAGGTCAATTCATCGACTATGGAATCAATAGCTACGATTTCTTTTTCTGCAATACATGGAAGATTATTATCAAAGGTGCAGCCATTCACAATATCCGCAGCAGCTTTTTTTAAATCAGCGGTATCGTCAACCAATACCGGAGGATTGCCTGCGCCTGCTCCGATTCCTCTTTTACCGGAGGAAAGAACGGTTGTCACTACACCAGGTCCGCCGGTGGCTGCAATCAACGGAATACTCTTATGCTTCATCATAATTTCACCGCTTGCCATGGTAGGCTTTGTCACGGTAACCGCAACATTACAGGGTCCGCCTGCTTCTATGGAAGCCTCATTTACCAGATTAACTGCAAAATGTGATACCTTTACCGCAGCAGGGTGAGGGTTGAATACTACCGTATTGCCTCCTGCCAACATACCAATGGCATTGCAAATAATTGTCTCACTGGGATTTGTACAAGGCGTTATGGAGCCAATTACCCCAAAGGGTCCCATTTCTATCAGGGTTAATCCTCTGTCTCCTGACCACGCTGTTGTTGTAATATCTTCTGTTCCGGGTGTTTTGTCAGCTACCAACTGATGCTTTAATATTTTGTCACCCACATTACCCATACCGGTTTCCTCAACCGCCATATTTGCCATAATCTCAGCATTTTCTCTGGTCTTGTTGCGGATATTGGTTATAATCTTTTCGCGAAAATCCATGGTCATCTTCTGCATTACTGCCTGTGCTTTTATAGCTTCGCTAATTGCATCATTCATATCTTCAAAAACACCTAGTGATGTTTGTGTTCCTACATTCGGTTCACGATTTATCTTCTCAATTACCTGTTTTACAATGTCCTTTAAAAGAGCATCATTTTCTGTCACTTCATTACCTCCTTCAGGATATCCTTACCGTATTTTGCAAGTGCATCATCTTCCGGTTCCGATGCACCGCTGACTCCGATGGAGCCAAGCATCTTATTATTATGATAGAGGGGTTCTCCTCCTCCGAAGATGATGATCCGTCCCTCATTGGTATGCTGTATCCCGTATAACTCTTTACCCGGCTGGCTCAGCTCCTTTAAAAGCGATGTGGACATCCTTAAAGCCGCCGAGGTATAGGCTTTATTTCTAGCCACATCAAAGCTAGCAATATAGGCATCATCCATGCAGTGGATTGCAATGGGATTGGCAGCGGAGTTGCACACTGCACACACCACTGATAACCCTAAAGATTTTGCCCTCAGTTCAATTCTATGTATTAGTTCGTTTGCTTCCCTTAGGCCGAACTGATCTTTGATATTGTTTTCTCCTATACTGTCATTATTGGAAACAGTAGGATTTATCAAACTTTGATCCTGTTCCATTGCCTGTCGCAAAACCTGACTTGTTATCATTTTGATAATTCCTTGCTGATTCGCTTGAAGCTTATCCTTCAGCAATTCGAGATTTATATTCCCCATAGAAGCTATCCCGCCGGAACTAATCAAATCGATACAAGTCAGTGCATCATTGATATTTTGAAATATCTCGGTCAAGAGCCGAGTTTCGGATTGATTGCTAATGCTCATATCAAAATCCTCATGGTTTATTTTAAACCTAACTGTGCGATTACCTTCTTTGCGATTTCAGAAATGAGTTCGTCGGAGCTAGCAGCCTCCTCTTTATGGCTGTTACAGCCATGGCATCCAGCTTTGCCTTCATTGACTTTGTTGCAAAGATCTGCCGGATGTTTACCTGTCATACCAAATTGTCTACGAATCTCATATAATCTTTGAACCTGTGCCTCGGATAACTCCTTGGGTCCGCCTAACTGCTTGGAGATAAATAAAAGCTGTGCATAGAACTCAACGGATTCCATCTTGTGATATGCAGATAATAAGGAATCAGAATAGGTGAGAGCACCATGATTTTCTAATAATACTGCATCATAATACTGAACATATTTTGCTACAGCATCCGGAATCTCTTCTGTGGAAGGTGTGCCGTATTCTGCAATCGGTACACATCCAAGGGTAATTACTGCCTCCGGCATAATCGGCTGAGTCAAAGGAATTCCTGCAATTGCAAAACCGGTTGCGTACATAGGATGTGCATGAACAACTGAATTCACGTCCGGTCTATCTTTATATACTCTCATATGCATCTTGATTTCAGAAGAGGGTTTAAAATTGCCGTTTGCTTGAAGCACCTTACCGTTTTTATCAACCTTACAGATATAATCAGGTGTCATAAAACCTTTGCTCACACCGGTGGGTGTACATAAGAACTCGTTCTCGTTTAACTTAACGGAAATATTTCCGTCATTTGCAGCAACCATTCCCTTGTTGTAAATTCTTTTACCAATTTCGCATATCTCTTTTTTGATTTCATATTCTGACTTCATAATCGTCCTCCATAAATGTTGTTTTTATTTGTATGTATTTGTTTTTGCTTTGTTTTAATATTATATTAGAATATAAAATCTGTTTTGTCAATAGGATAATGTTGTTTTTACTTTGTTTTTCTTTATTTATGTTGTTTGTTTTTCATTCAAATATTGGTTTATGCTTGTCTTTCCTATATTAAAAGTAAAAATATTTCATATTTCTTTCTACAGATTAAAAAAGAACCTCTACAAAATGCTCCTTTTGACGGATTATTTGCAGAAGTCCTTATTTAAAATATAATTTAACTTATAGCATCTTACACGAATAACTCTATGAATTTCTGGCTCATTGAACAGATAGCTCTTGAACATGTAGTATTTTAAATTTATAGCTCTTTAATATCTTATCACGTTACTTATTTCCCCAGTCTAATTACATGGAAGCTTTTATCGGATAGTACCGCCTGAAGCATTCCCTGCTCCATTTTTGCATTTCCGTTGCTTACCGGCGCCACATTATTAGGCTTGCTTTCCGAATTGATCGCCTTTAAATCAGAATGCGTCAAGGTAATATGTTCCTTTACGGTGTAATCCTTGAACTGACGAAGGTCGCAGGTTAATTCCATAGAGTCTTCCAGATCTTTATTCAGCGCAAAGATGGTCAGTGTTTCCTGCTCTTCATCCATAATACATACTGAATCCAGATAAGGAGTATCTCCATGCTTGCTTTCATATACCGGCGTATTAATCACCGTATTCAATACCGTACCTCGGCCATAGTTGCTGATCAACGCGAAGGGATGATAGATTGTTTGCATCCAGGCTCCTGTATCCGAAGTCATAATCGGAGCAATTACATTAACAAGCTGAGCAAGACATGCAACTTTCACCCGATCCGCATGGCGAAGCAACGTTATCATCATGCCTCCCACCAATAAAGCATCTTCAAAATTATAGATATCTTCCAATTGATGAGGAACTTTACACCAACGCTCCAGCTTCTTATCCTGTTCATTGGAGTGATACCACACATTCCATTCATCAAAGGAAAGATGTATGGATTTTTTCTTCCTCTTCTTCGCCTTTACTGCATCACAAATAGATACCACTGATTTGATGAATTGATCCATTGCAACCGTGTTACCCAAAAAGTCCGAGGTATTGTTATCTGCATTGCCATAATACTGATGAAGCGATAGATATTCTACCTGATCATAGCATTCTGAAAGCACTGTATCCTCCCAGGTTCCAAAGGTATCTATAGTAAGTGCGGAACTACCACAGGCTACCAACTCTATCGAAGGATCCACCATCTTCATAATGCGTCCGGCTTCTGCTGCTATTCTTCCGTATTCCATGGCGTTCTTATGACCCATCTGCCAAGGGCCGTCCATCTCATTACCCAGACACCACAGCTTAATATCATGAGGTTGCTCATATCCGTGCTTTCTTCTTAAATCACTATAGTAGCTGCCGCCCTTTACATTGCAATACTCCACAATATTTTTGGCATCTTCAATCCCTCTGGTTCCAAGGTTGACCGCCATCATCGCCTCTGTTTGTGCCTTCTTTGACCAATCCATGAATTCATTTAATCCGAACTGATTGGTTTCAATTACGCTCCAAGCAAGATCTAATTTTTCAGGACGTTCCTGCTTAGGACCCACGCCGTCCTCCCAGTGATAACCGGATACAAAATTTCCCCCTGGATATCTGACTACAGGTACATTCAATTTATTAATTAAATCAATCACATCTTTTCTCATTCCCTGCTCATCAGCAAATGGGCTCTCAGGTTGATAAATTCCTTCATATACTGCACGTCCCAAATGTTCGATAAATGATCCATAGATACGTTTATCAACTTCTCCTGTGATAAAATGCTTATCAATCCACAATGTTGACTTTTTCATCATTTCTCTTCCTTCCATCATTTATAATTCTCTTAGTTAATATACAATAATTATAGCACTTTACCTATAATATAAAATCTCAAAACATCTTGATATATTGACTTTTCTTCCGGTTCTAAATATGATAGAGTAAATCAGTACATTTCTATCACAAGCCAATTACAACCTTTAAGTTGAACTGTAACCATTGGTAATTATGGTAATAAACTTAAAAATAAATTGAAGGAGGTGTGGTATTGATTACAATTGATTACTGCGGATATCATACTCACAACCCGGATCAGGACATTATTTTACGCCCCAGCGGAACCACAAGTTATCTTTTTTTATTGATTTTATCTCCAATGAGCTTCTATTTTCCAAACCATAAGCCTTTAAAAGTCAGACCCGGCGCATGTATTTTATACTCACCAGGTACATTTCAGCACTACCAAGCGGATAAAGAATTTTTTAATAGTTACGTCCACTTTTTTGCAGACATTCAGGAAATAAAGGATTACAACCTAAAGCAAAATGAGATTTTTTATCCGGACAATACGGAAGAACTGAATTGGTTAATTAAGAAAATATATCAGGAATTCATCAATCGATTATCAAAATCGGATCTAATGATTACTCAATATATCAAGCAACTTCTTATATTACTGCATCGGGGTCAATTAAGGGAGGAAATCCCCTTTGACCAACGCCAAAGCATCTACCCGGAGATTTTAACCCTTCGCCAACAAATGCTGGAGCACTGCCAAGAAGAATGGACGATTGAAAAGATGTGCAAAATTATGAATTTAGGCAAAAGCCAATTTTATAAATACTATGAGCAGTTCTTTCACAGTACCCCGAAGGAAGAATTGATTCAAGCAAGACTTGAAAAGGCAAAATACTTAATGAATAATGACGCAGTTACCATTAAGCAAGCTGCTTTTGATTCCGGCTTTCAAAACATTTACCATTTTAACCGGCTGTTTAAGGCAGAATGCGGTTGCACCCCGGGGGAATATCGAAGGAAAAATTGATGAATCCTGATTGATGTGTTGCATTAAATATACTTTATGCAGGATATACCCGGTTCTTGGAGGGAGGCGAACAAAAGAGCAGGTTCAATTTCCTGCTCTTTTGTTGTCATAATATTTGATTGGTCATTTCTAGTAGAGTTCGTTGGCGATTTGCTGTTTAGTGCTTTTCGCCAAATGCCAATGCCTCCGCTTCAATAAGGATTTGTTAATTGATTCCTAATAGATTTTCACTCTTAATATCTTCTGGTATATTCTCCCGTAATATTTCTTACAGTGGAGGTTTCATCAATAAATAATGTTCCGTTGCAATCAATATTATCGATTACGCAATTCGCTCCGATCATTATATCTCTTCCGTTAACTGTTTGCGATTTCACCCCATATAACTCGATTGTGGTAGCTTCAATTACTCTGACCTTTGAACGCATTCGGTTAAACAGATTTGCTATTTTATGCTTAGGATTATGGGAACAAATCCTGATTCTATCCCCTACGATTTCTGCCGCATCAATACACCCTTCCGCGTTCAAGATATCAGTGGAGATTTCCCCTCCTGCCTTAATCACACCTTCACAGATTATTTCTGATGCTTCTATTTTAGAGAAGGCATCCAAATTCACAACACCTTCTACATTGATTTTTTTCGCCCTGATACTAGATTTAAAATTAGCCACGCCTTCACAATTTAACAATCCAGCATCAATTTCACCTGAGCAATTAAAGACGCCCTCAATATATATACTTTCTGCTTTAATGGGATTGGAGCAGTTTCCAACTCCCTCAATTTTTACTGTACCAAATTCTCCACCACTAATTCTTCCAATGCCTTCCATAATAAAATCTCCCATAACAAGACTCCTTTCCAATTCTATTTTATAAATAGATTCTTATACTTCAATTTAATCATATCGGATATTTCACTTAAATAAATCTGTTCCACCGTTTCAATCTCTTCATCAAAAGCCAATGGATCTGAGCTAAGGGAGAAGACCGTATGGAATTCTTGGTTCAGTTTAAAAATCGTACATAATACGTTGGTATTTTTCTTTCCCTGAGCAGCTGGGATACTTCCTGCAAGTAATTTGCATGCTTGTTCATTTGATAATCCTGCATGACCAGCTGCCTGCGATATACCCGCAATTAATGAAACCTCAAAGAAATCAAACTGTTCCTTACCGAACGCTTCCGATAGTATGTTTAGCAACTCTTTATTGATCTCAACAATTTCTTGCATAGAAACCAGTGATATTTGTGCAACCGATGCCTCTGGCGAAAGTATCTTTGCAAGTTCTTCCAGCGAATAATTATCCTTTAATTCCAGTATGGATTTCACTCTGCTTAGTATTTGTTCTCTGGGAAAGAAGGTCTCTTGTCCGGTATAGGAAGATTGCTTAATGAACCACTCCTCCGGGATAAGGCGCTCCCTTTTCCAACGATATAACTGTCCATAGGAGATTCCGGTTACTGCTAATAAGTCTTTTTTTGATATTAAGTTCAAATATTTCACCTCCGTAACGTAACATTGTTTCGTTCTATGATTATAATGTAACATAACAATGTTACGCTGTCAAGAATGAGTTTTGATTTTATGATAAATATTAGCAAATTCATTCAACAGAGTTCCTTTATAATTTGAATAAGCAATAGAATTAATAATTTATGGAAGGTGATAATAAAACAGCGCCTTTAATTCAACAAAATAACTGTTTTCATTTTACAAAATATTCGTTATACTTATCTTAACCGTCCGATAAAATACAATTATAATTGATCGGAGGGAGTACCAAATGAAAACTTGGAGGGTATAATGAAGAACGAATTATTAAAAATCGGGCCTTATGTAATTCATGGCTATGGGTTAATGATTGCAATTGGTATTATCGCTGCTTATTTAACCGTTGAGTACCGTGCAAAACTCAAAGGATTAAAGCATGAACTGATCTTTAATTTAACCATATGGTGTGCAACAGGGGGAATACTTGGTGCAAAGCTGCTTTACATATTAACCATACTAAAAACCATCATCAAAGATCCCAGTGTTTTATTAAATGTATCAGAAGGGTTTGTCGTATACGGCGGTATCATAGGGGGGATTTTCGCAGGCTATTTATTTACTGTAAAACATAAGTTGAATTTCTTGGAATACTTCGACATCGTAATGCCCTCTATTGCATTAGCGCAGGGCTTTGGACGAATGGGTTGTTTATTGGCGGGCTGCTGTTATGGAGCAGAAACAAAAAGTCCTTTTAGCCTGGTTTTTCCTCACTCCGATTTTGCTCCAAGTGGCGTTCACTTAATTCCTACCCAACCTATCTCAAGTGTACTTAACTTTATAAATTTTGCTGTGTTGGTTCTCATTTCCAGAAGAACGAAAGCGCATGGTCAAGTAGCCGGCTTTTATCTCGTCTTCTACAGCGCAGGAAGATTTATAATCGAATTCTTCCGCGGTGACTTGGAACGTGGACAAATAGGAAGCTTGTCAACATCACAATTCATCTCCATCTTCCTGTTTATTATTGGTGTCGCTTTGGTAATCATCTGTGGCTTCAAAGCAAAAAAATCAGTAGTAGTGGAAGCTCCTATGAATAGCTCCGAGGAGCTTAACTCCAGTGATGATATAACACACGGTACCGAAGACAAATAAATCAGTTCTTAATAAAGTCCCTGACTAATTAGGCATACCACATGTCTAATAGGTCAGGGACTTTATTATATTACTCTATTATTAACTATACTCCAAACGTAGTATTCACATATTGCGTCAGTTGTACACACAATTGCTATCATTGTACTTCGGTATATCTGTTTAAATTACCTACTATCAATTCTACTGTAATACCTTTTTTCCTTACTTTTAGAAGCATCGATAGAATATAATTCTGTTTCTCGCAATTCGGTCAAACTCCCAGCGATTTCCTCTCCAACGGAAGCCTTGAATAAAGATATCATCCGCTCTGGTTATATAAAACCAAAAATTATTACCATTCCTTAGCCAAATATACGTAAAGCTATTAACACATCTTCTTATGGGTCGGTTATTTCCCCCTCGTTGATTGGAAGGATTAACAAAGTATACTCCTCCCATGGGACTCTTCTCCATTCTAGGTGCCTCTGGTATAAAGTTCGGAGGTGCAGATCTTGGCATTTCATCCATACCACCACCGGGCGGTCCAAATTCCGGTCCTCCCATTCCAGGTCTTCCAGGCGGCATTCCGGGTGGCATTCCAGGCGGCATTCCCATACCGGGTCCTGGCTGTGGCATCGGGTTTCTTGACCTATCTCTTTGTTGCCTATCCTGTCTACGGTCATTTGATCTATTATTGTTATTCTCTCTATTCAACGATGTATCCCTTTCTTCGTTATATTCATACATTTATTTTATGACAATGTTCCCGAAAGGTGAAACCATTCTCTGAATCCGACTAAATGAGTAATAAAATATTCATATAATTTTCATCAATCCTACACAATAAACTCACAATTTACCTTTATTATATCCGTATTCAATTTGGCAATTTGGTGGTAATGAAACCCTACTATAATATTTGTTCTGCTTCCATTGCTATAGTATAGAGCTTTTGATACACGAATTCCAAAATATATCAACTAATGAGAGGTAACGACATGACAAAACGAAGTAAAAAAAACACACACAAATCTTTCTTCTCTATCAAAAGGAAAGTCGCTTTATTATGTACCTGTTCTATTTTATTTGCAGTAGGCGTGAATTTCTTCAGTATGTACTATGTGAGCAGAGATGAAATTCGTACCAGCACTGAAACAAATCTGAAAAGCTTGGCAACCTCCTACAATAAAAACCTTGATGAATCGGTAGATCAACTCACCCGTTCCATCTCATTTCTAATGAGTTCTGGTGCTATTTCTGGGTTTGTCAATTCCGGTGGAACTTCGGATACGAAGGCTATTGATGATTTAGTCTCCATGTTTATAAGTAGTAACTCCGCCAACGAAGATATTTCAATCATTGATGCCAAAGGTAAAGTTCTCTATAGCACCAATAAGTCACAGTTAGGAAGCGACCTTTCCTCAAAGGAATATTTTAAAAAGATGGTCTCTAGCGGCCAAAGCACCCATGGTGATGTTTATACCTCTGACTCCTCCGGTGATGTCTGCCTCTCCATTGCAATTCCACTTCGTGATATGCAGGGCATGAACCCAATGGATGGTACCATGCCAGGTAGCAACACTTCTAACAACTCTCCTGATAACCACGACACACCCGTAACAGAATTCACAGGAGCAATTATCACCACTGTGAAAGTATCCTCCTTTCAAAACATTCTTTCCGATATTCAGGTAGGTGATTATAAATCAGGATATGCCTTTATCCTCGATTCAAGCGGTAATGTCATCTATCATCCTACAGAAAGCCTAATCGGAACAAAGATGCCCGTAAAAGAGTTTGATTCTCTTGTTAATTATGAAAACAACAGTGGCCAAAAGGATATTGGAATTCTTCATTATAAATATAACAACTTGGAGCAATATGGTGCATATAAGGTGAATGAAAAGAATGACCTTATTCTAGTAGTTGCTGCCGATCAATCCGAAATATTATCCTCACTTAATGTGGTTGCCTCAAGAACGTTACTCATCAGTATCATCCTTGTTCTCATTCTTAGTATCATTGCATACTTTTTTACTGGAACAATTACTTCATCCATTAAGAGAATTACTAGATTAATTAATAAAACCGCAGAGCTTGATTTTAGCGAAGATACCTCTTTCACTCTCCTATCCGCCAGACAAGATGAAACCGGAGAAATGAGTCGTTCCATTGAGAGAATGCGTGAAGTCCTAAAATCCATGATACTACAGATTAGTGAAACTTCCGGGAAATTAACATCCTCCTCTGATCAGCTTGACCGTATCGCTTATTCCGTAAATGACCATGCAACCGACAATTCTGCTACCACCGAAGAATTATCTGCCGGTATGCAGGAAACCTCCTCAACCACCGAACAAATTCATTCCTCCATTGAACAGATGGAGTTGAAATCAGAAGACATTACAACTAAGGTTCAATTAGGTGCAGAGTTATCCACTAATTTAATGCAACGAGCAGCAGCACTTAAAATTTCAACGGAGCAGGCAACCCAAAAGACCAGAACTATCTATGAAGAGATTCGAGTAATGACCGCTGATGCCCTGGAGCATTCCAAGTCCGTAGAGAAAATCGGGATGCTTTCCAATACCATCAAAGATATAGCAAGTCAGACCAGTTTACTTTCTTTAAATGCTTCTATTGAAGCAGCAAGAGCCGGAGATGCAGGCAGTGGATTTTCTGTGGTTGCACAAGAAATCGGAAAATTGGCAACCCAATCCTCCATGACGGTATCCCACATTAATGAAGTAGTTGATGAAGTCTATCTTGCTGTCAGAAATATTTCAGAAAGTTTGGAACAGTTACTAGGGTTTCTTGGCAACAATGTACTCTCAGACTATTCCACCTTCCTAACCAGCAGTGAAAGCTATAATTCCGATGCCTCCACCATGAATGAGGCCATGGAAAGCATACATAATCAAATTGAGTCCATGAGCCAACATATGACGGAAATATCACAATCCATATCAGAAATCAATTCCATGATGGCGGAATCCGCAGAAGGTGTTAATGATGTTGCAAACAGTAATTCCAATATAGTAACATTAACCGCAAAGACTCAAGTAATGGTACAAGAAAACAAAGCCTATGCAGACGGGCTGAAGGCTATCGTTGAAAAGTTCCGCTTATAAAATGAAACTGTAATATCATACAATAGCTTACTGATATTGTGAAAAATTTCTTTCTTTATCACCAATTGATTATTTTGAAAAGTTATAATATAATGTAAAAATATAAGTTTACATTTATTAATAACCGCGCTGCTTTACTGCGTAGAAAGAGGATAGTCATGAATGATACTAAGGTTGTGAAATTTGGTGGAAGTTCTCTCGCCGATGCAAATCAATTCAAAAAGGTAGCGGATATTATCCATGCAGACAAAACAAGACGTTTTGTAGTTGCATCTGCTCCCGGCAAGCGTTTTTCTGAAGATATTAAAATTACGGATATGCTTTATAACTGTTACGATAAAGCTGCTAAAGGAGAGAATTTTGAAAAAGAATTCGCATCCATTGAAGAGCGTTATAATTCCATTATAAAGGATTTGAATATTGATTTATCTTTGGAAGAAGAGTTTAAATACATAAAAGCTTCTTTTGCACACAGTGCAGGACGCGATTATGCTGCAAGCCGTGGTGAATACCTCAATAGTATCGTACTTGCTAAATATTTAGGCTTTCCTTTCCTTGATACCGTAGGTCTTCTTTATTTCAGTGAAAGCGGCGTATTCGATTTAGAAAAAACCTTATCCAAATTAGCTCCAAAACTAGCTGAACTTGAGAACGCCGTTATACCGGGATTTTATGGTTCCATGCCCAATGACACCATTAAGACTTTTTCACGCGGCGGTTCCGATATCACCGGCTCCATCGTTGCCAGTGCGATTAATGCGTCCATATACGAAAACTGGACCGATGTCAGCGGTTTTCTAATCTGCGATCCAAGAATAGTTGAAAATCCAAGACCGATTACTACGATTACTTACAGAGAACTTCGTGAGCTTTCCTATATGGGTGCTACCGTTCTTCATGAAGATGCAATCTTCCCGGTTCGTACCAAGGGTATTCCGATTAACATTAAAAATACAAATCTTCCTCAGGATCCTGGCACAATGATTGTATCCCAGACCGTGGACAGCAGCAATTTCATTATTACCGGTATCGCTGGAAAGAAGGGCTTCTCCGTTCTCAATATTGAAAAAGATATGATGAACAGCGCAGTTGGCTTCGGAAGAAACGTGCTACGTGCTCTAGAAAAAAACAATCTTTGTTTTGAACATATGCCCTCAGGAATTGACACCTTAAGCGTTATTATTAATACCGAATCCATTAAGGGAAAAGAAAAGGTAGTAATCGACGAAATCATCTCCAGAACAAACCCGGACCATATCGATATCGAAGATAATCTTGCTTTGATTGCTGTAGTAGGCAGAGGTATGCGAAAAGCGAGAGGCACTGCTGCTCGAATCTTCACCGCTCTAGCCGCTGCCAAAATCAATGTTAAAATGATTGACCAGGGTTCTTCTGAACTAAACATCATTATTGGTGTAGCGGAAGAGGATTTTGAAGAAGCTACCAAGGCAATCTACAACATCTTTGTTTTGGAATAATAAAATGTTAGGAGCCAATAAGCCCTATTTATACTGTCGCAATGGCAATTTGCTCAAAGTCAAGATTCATCCTTGAAAATGTATCATGTGTTCTGATTATCTTATATTTTGAGTTATACATATCATAAAAGTATAACGAAATATAATCACGCTTCATAATATGATTGATATAAATAAGGTGATGATCGCTCCTCCAGGAATGATCATCACCTTATTTTTGCTCTTCTATTTATTCTTTAAATTACGATTCTACCTTAACGGTGATAACAGGACGTACCATGATAGCTACGTCGGTTGCCTCATACCCATAATCCATCACCTTGCCGTCCGCACTATAGAACGCAGCTGCGGTAGGATTATTACCCGGGGAGCGTAACCACGCATTTGATTTTATGCCCGCTACATTGGGCAAATACTTTCTTGCTTCCCGTATGCTTAGAAGATATACATAATCCTTTGTATTCTCACCGCCCGTGGTACCATAAACTGCATTATTCTCATTCTTCAAATCCGAAAGTATGATTTCCTTTTGCTCCAGATTCGAAAAGGCTTCTTTAAGAAAGCGTGAATTCAGCCACTGTCTTATGAAAGATTTTTCCCAGGTTACAGCTTCAATGGTGTTATGATATGGCATTGTGGACAAATTCTCATTGCGAAGTAATAATGCCTGATCATCCTTCTTGTCCAGCACTTTCCATTCACAATTACCAAAGGTCACTTTATCTCCTATTTGAGCTTTTACCAGTTCCTTTTTTTCTGTTTCTACTTTTAATTTTTCACTGTCCTTATATGTTTCAACCCTTCCAAATGCTCTGGCAGCCTCATCATAATTCTTATTCTTTACTAGCTGCTTCCCCATTAGGTAATAGCTTTGTATATATCTACTCTCGCTATCCTTGAAATCTCTTAGCTCCAAATACCTAGTTATTGCAGAAGGATATGCTTTTGTTGCCATACTAAAATTCGCATAATAATATTTCGCATAGGAAGTATGAGAATAAGCAATTAACAATACAAACACTGCTAATATAGCCAATGATAGTAATATTGAATTTCTCCTCTTCCTTTTTATCAATGCAGTACCCTCTCTTTTACATTCCTCAACTAACTGTTCTGCATCTTGAAATCCATTAACACGACTCAATGCCTCTATTGCTTTGTTATACTCATCAGGTGTTTTTGAGGTATCCTTTTTCTCCTTTGCTCTTTCATATGCACTCTTTTTTAGATCAACTTCTGTTTTCTTTTTAATCTCCAGGCATTCTCTCATAAGATCTTCGCTATCTTGATAGCCATCCATCTCATTAAAATCATCTGCCAACTTTTGCAACATCTCAATCTTTTGATAAGTCAAGGTCATGCAATCTATACTGTTGAATAGCCTGATTGCTTGCTGATAATTTTCTTCTCTTTCTATCTGGGCAAGCTCTTCCTCACTCAATTCTATACCATTCTCATTTTCGTTTAATTTTTCTTCCACTTTTTATTATCACTCCTCATATTCGTTATATTTCCCATTATTTCCATTATAATCAGCTCTTTCACTGAGCAATATTATGCATTTCGCTCTAGTTTAGCACATATTTTTAATACTGCAAATATTAATATGTCTGAAAAAATTATTCCATAATCAAAAATTCTTATGTAAATTTACAATTGAAAATTCTCTCCGGTATCATTATAATATTTGACCTATTTTTTAATTAATAAACCGTTCTACAAAAGTATAGAAAAAATGATTGATCTAATGTACTCATGTTTTATGATATTTTTTAAAAACTTGAAGACATTCCCCTTCTCCCCTCGTTATTGTTTAGGAATCGTTAATAATTCAAAGGAGGAAGTTATGAAAAAGTTTATCAAAGGAGCTACTATAATCAGTGCACTTATCCTAGCATTTTCTGCATTCAAAGGATTAAAGAATTTAATCCGCAATTCTAGAAAAAGTCAATTGGCATAATAAACTTATTCTAAGTTGAAGATAAATGCATTATACTAACGTTATATTCAATATAACGGATTAATAGGAAGGGAGGCGGAACCGATTAATAATGAGCAATATTATGAGTATCTGATTGATACATACCAGAACTTAATCTATTCTATCTGTTATAAAATTGTAAGAGATTATTTTGAGGCGGAAGATTTGGCACAGGAAACTTTCCTTTCCGTCTACAAACATCTTTCTACTTTTGACCGTCAGCATGAAAAAGCTTGGCTAAGTCGTATCGCCACCAACAAATGCCTGGATTTTATTAAAAGAGCGGAACGAAAGAGTCAACCTACTGAGGAAGAATACTTTATCACTCAGACAGGAAAAGAGCCTTTACCTGAGGATAAAGTTCTAGAGAAAGAAATCAAACAACAACTATCGGATCGATGCAACCGATTAAAATCCCCTTACAGGGAAATCGCTCTTGACTATTTTTATTATGAGCTGTCACCGTCACAGATTGCAATAAACACCGGGAAGAATCTTAAAACGGTTCAAACTCAAATATACCGAGCCAGATCACAACTACAAAAAACCTATGGGAGGGAGGCACTTATCCATGAATGATAAGAAACACATTACCAAAGAACAATTTATTTTATTTCAACAAGATCTTATGAATCAAAATGAAATGCAAGAGTTTCTAATGCATGTCGCTTCTTGTGATTATTGTGCAGACCAATTTAGCTCCCTCATGTCAGAGGATATCATTCCTGCACCTCGAACTATGAAGGAGAATATTTTAGCAGCTACAAAAAAACCGGAAATACAACTTGCTAAAAAGATGAACGAATCCTCAAGGAAAATCAAATTACTATGGTATAGCTTAAAGGTTGGTACTGCGACGGTATGCGCGCTCCTACTGCTTTTACTTTCCTTCAATCTCCCGAATAATCCGGATAAAATCAAAATTCCGGGAGTTGCCACTACTGCAGGTATCAATCAATCCGATAAGAATGAACCAATTACCATCTCTCTACGCAATGGAATGGATCACATCAGTAAATCAATATTAAATTTTTCAAATCAAATAATGAAAATGGAGGTATCTAATCATGATCAACAAGAGAAGTAGCTTTTTAACATTTTGTTTTGCTTTCTTACCCGGAGCCGGTCAGATGTATATGGGATTTATGAAGCGGGGTGCAAGCCTGATGTCCGCATTCTTTCTATTAATTTTCGCCTCAACCTGGCTCAATTTAAGTCCAATTTTATTTGCAATGCCCATCATCTGGTTTTTTGCTTTCTTTGATACCTTTAATCTTCGTGCATTACCGGAAGAAGAGTTTTTAGCTAAGAAAGATGACTTTATTCTCTATCCCGAACTTTTAAACAACAGAGAAGGTCTCCTGAAAGGGAAATTCCGTATAATCATTGCAGTTATCCTTATCTTCTTCGGATTTTCCGTGCTATGGAGTAATTTTTATGAAATGGTTCAGTGGATGCTTCCCAACTTTATACGAGATGCATTATACTATTTCGGACGTTATTTCTTACAGTTCCTAATTGGCTGCGGAATCATCGCATTAGGTTTTCATCTTATTATGGGTAAGAAAAAGGACATGGAATCGAAAGAAATGTCCAACCAACTGGACGAAAATGGAGGACTATTCAATGAATAAAATACACCGCATCGGCACAATTACCCTGGGTGGCATGTTAGTCACCTTCGGAAGTATCTTTTTAGCACACCTTTTTGCTCCAAACTTGTCCTATGATGTTATCTTTCGCTTATGGCCGATTATCTTTATCTTTCTTGGCTTTGAGATTTTGATAGCAAATTTTCGCAAAAATGAAGAAGCTTTAATTTATGACAAGGCAGCCATCGCGTTGATTATCGTATTTACCTTCTTTGCAATGGGCATGGCAGTTGTGCAGTTATTTCTGGAGTATGCAAGATATCAGTTAACTTTGCAGATATAGGTTAATAACATAATGTTTCATTCTTAATAAATATAGCTTAATACTGATTGCTTATACAAAAAGCTCTGCTCCCCCTATGGCAGAGCTTTTTTGTATAAGCGAATATAGGAAAGAACGTACTATCATAGAAAAACTCACCGATATTCTCCATATACGAGACCACGATTAAAAAGGCTATCCGTACACCCCTATGTTATGGGAGCATTCGGATAGCCAAGTACCTTTTATTAATATTAATTTAATTAATGAAAATACGCCACACCGGACTCAAATATATACTGATTCTGGTTGCCGGTAATGTTGATTGCCACGGAAGCACCTCTACGCTCGGAGTGTGCCATCTTACCAAGTACTCTACCATCCGGGCTTGTAATACCTTCAATTGCATAGTAGGAACCGTTTGGATTGAAATCCTCATCCATGGTAGGGTTACCGTTCACATCTACATACTGTGTAGCAATCTGGCCGTTCTCAGATAACTTCTTAATCCACTCTTCACTGGCTACAAAGCGTCCTTCGCCATGGGAAGCAGGAATTGCGTATACCTCGCCTAATTCAGCCTTTGTTAACCAAGGAGATTGATTGGTTACTACTTTCGTATAGACTGATTTTGAGATATGACGTCCTATATTATTCATAGCAAGTGTCGGAGAATCCTCTTTCTGCGGCGTAATCTCGCCATAAGGTACAAGACCTAGCTTGATTAATGCCTGGAAACCGTTACAGATACCTAGTGCAAGTCCGTCCCGATTTTTTAACAGATCATTGACTGCCTCTGTTATCTTCTCATTACGGAAGGCAGTTGCTATGAACTTACCCGAACCATCCGGCTCATCACCTGCTGAGAAACCACCGGGGAACATGAGAATCTGTGCCCCCTTTATTCCCTCTGCAAAGGCCCCCACAGATTCTCGTATATTGCTCTCCGTCAAATTTCTGAATACAACTGTATTTACCTCTGCTCCGGCATTCTCAAATGCCTTTAAGGAATCGTATTCACAATTTGTTCCCGGAAATACCGGAATGAAAACCTTGGGTTTGGCAATCTTATTCTTTGCCACATAGATTGTTTTTGCGTCAAACAGCTTAGTTTCCAGCTTATTATCCGCAGATGCATTTTCTTGTGCAACCTTGGAGCGGGTAGGATATACCTTCTCTAAGGTTGTGGTCCATGCATTTAACGCTTCTTCCATTGTAATCTTACTATCACCATAGACAAATTCCTCTGCCTCGGTTACCTGACCTATTACGCTAAATTCCTCTTTCTTAAAGCCATACTCTTCTAAAGCGGTTACATCCTGCTTTGCAAGCTCCACAATCACAGCTCCATATGCCGGCAGGAATAAATCCTCTTCACTCAGATCACTATTTAAAGTTACACCCAGTTTATTACCAAATGCCATCTTACTAACTGCTTCTGTTATACCACCGAAGCCCAGTGCGAAGGAGGAGAACACCTTACCAGCTCTCATCAACCCAGTAATCTTGTTATATAACTCCTTAACCTGATTATAACCCGGAAGATCATATTCATCCTTCTCTATATCAAATCTAACTAATACATTGCCACTCTTTTTCAGTTCTGTAGAAACAACATCCCCGCTCTTTGCAATATCCACTGCAAAGGATACCAAGGTCGGCGGAACATCAATATCATTAAAGGTTCCTGACATACTGTCCTTACCGCCAATGGAAGGAAGTCCTAATTTAATCTGTGCATCATATGCTCCAAGTAATGCCACCAAAGGCTCTCCCCAACGTTTTGGATCATTGTTCAGTCGTCTGAAGAACTCTTGGAAAGTAAAACGAATCTTTGAATGATCTCCACCTGCTGCCACAATCTTCGCTACAGAAGAAATAATAGCATATACTGAACCATGAAAAGGTGACCAGCTGGAAAGGTAGGGATCAAAGCCATAACTCATCATGGTTACTGTATCACAAGCTCCCTCAAGAACCGGAAGCTTTGCGGTCATGGTCTGAATAGGGGACATCTGATAGGTTCCACCGAAAGGCATGGTCACCGTTGATGCACCAATGGAGCTGTCAAAAATCTCTACAAGCCCCTTCTTAGAGCATACATTTAATGCGCTGAGATTATTCAGCCATTTTTCCTTTACATTCTGACCTGTTACGCCAAATCCTGACTTCAAGTAATTCTTATCCTGATCCGGAAGGGTTACATATGCACTTGCTTCCTGATGTGCGCCGTTGGTATCGAGAAAGGCTCTGGATATATTCACAATTTCTTTCCCTCTCCATCTCATAACAAGTCTTGGAGAGTCGGTTACTTCTGCCACTACCACTGCTTCAAGGTTTTCTTCTTCTGCATATGCTAACATTTGTGTTACATCTTTTGGATCTACCACAATTGCCATTCTCTCCTGGGACTCGGAGATGGCAAGCTCAGTACCGTCAAGACCTGCATACTTTTTCGGAACTTTATCTAGATCAATCTGGAGTCCGGGTGCTAATTCACCAATTGCTACGGACACACCACCTGCTCCAAAGTCATTACATTTTTTAATTAAGAGGCTAACCTCTTCTCTACGGAACAACCTCTGAAGTTTACGTTCCGTAGGTGCATTACCCTTTTGGACTTCCGCACCGCAAGTATTAATGGATTCCGTGGTGTGGCTCTTGGAGGAGCCGGTTGCACCGCCACAGCCGTCACGTCCGGTTCTTCCACCCATTAAGATAATAATATCGCCGGGGTCAGAATTTTCTCTAATTACATTTCTTCTTGGAGCAGCACCCATAACAGCACCGATTTCCATTCTCTTTGCAACATAATTCGGATGATAGATTTCATCTACCAGACCTGTTGCAAGACCAATCTGATTACCATAGGAGCTATAACCTGCAGCTGCTCCGGTACAGATCTTTCTTTGAGCCAATTTACCCTTTAAGGTATCCTTTACAGGAACAGTGGGATCTCCTGCACCGGTTACTCTCATCGCCTGATATACATAACCTCTGCCCGAAAGCGGATCACGGATTGCTCCTCCAAGACAGGTTGCCGCACCACCGAACGGTTCAATTTCAGTAGGGTGGTTGTGTGTCTCATTTTTAAAGAACACTAACCATTCCTCCGTTTTGCCATCGATTTCTACCGGCACAATAATAGAGCAGGCATTAATCTCATCGGATACTTCCATATCCTCTAATTTTCCGTCCGCTTTTAACTTCTTCATGGCAAGTAGTGCAATATCCATTAAAGAGATGTATTTGTCATCCCTTCCCTGATATAATACGCCACGTTCCTTGATATAACCGGAATAAGCTGCCTTAATCGGTGCGGTATAATATCCCTCCTCAAAGCCAATCTCTTTTAACTCAGTTAAGAAGGTGGTATGACGGCAGTGATCGGACCAATATGTATCCAATACACGGATTTCTGTCATGGAAGGGTCACGTTTTTCTTCGTTATTGAAATAATTCTGTATAAATAAAAAGTCCTTAAAGGTCATAGCAAGATTGAGGGAGGTATACAGCTCTTTTAAGCTTGGCTCTTCCATTCCTCCAAAGCCCTCAAACAAAATAACATCCTCAGGATCATCAAATACCGTAAGAAGGGTCTGGGGTTTTACTTCATCCGTCTCTCTGGAATCTACCGGATTAATGCAATATCCTTTAATCTTGTCAAACTCCTCATCGGATATCTCGCCGGATAGTACATAGGTGGTTGCGGAGTGAATGACAGGCTCTTCCTTCTCATTCAAAAGCTTCACACACTGCTCAGCAGAATCTGCTCTCTGATCGAATTGTCCCGGAAGATATTCCACCGCAAAAGTTCTATCCTTCTCACCTAGTTCAAAGCTCTCTTCATAAAGCAAATCAATGGGAGGCTCTGAAAATATGGTTCCCAGGGATTTTTTGTAGGTTTCCTCACCAACATTCTCTATATCATAGCGTATTAATACACGAACCGCATCAATTCCCTTAATTCCCAGATAGCTGCGAAGCTCTGCTTTCAGTTCTTTTGCTCTGACTGCGTATGGTGCTTTCTTTTCCACATAAATTCTTTTTACTTTGCTCATATGTGCTCCTTTCCACTCTCTGTATCATTTACTTGCATTATAGCATAACCTGTCTTATAATCATAATTAATATATGTTAACCTTTTTATTAGGTTCACTAATAGGTATTCCTGCTTAAGCATACAAATTTCATCGTTCCTTGCTCTACTGTTCCAGTACAACGACCACAATTTAATTGGAATAATTAATATAAGTTGTGTACAAGCTACAAAAGGAGGATTTCCATGGATATTAATTACGAACTTTACAAGGTATTTTATCAAGTTGCTAAAAGTCTCAGCTTCTCTGATGCCGCTGATACCCTATTTATAAGCCAGTCCGCTGTGAGCCAATCCATTAAAACCCTGGAAAGGCGCCTGAATCAAACCCTATTTATTCGAAGTACCAAGCGAGTTGCCCTGACGAAGGAAGGCGAACTCCTTTTAAAGCATATTGAACCAGCCATCAATTTAATCTCACGTGGTGAAAATCAGCTTTGCGCCGATCCAAAAAGCGGGGTTCAGCTTCGCATTGGTGCCAGTGATACCATTTGCCGATATTATTTAGTACCATTTTTAAATACGTTTCACAAGAAGTATCCCAATATTCATATCAAAGTAACCAATGCAACCTCTCTCCAATGTGCGAAGCTTTTGGAGCGAAACGAGGTTGATATTATTGTTACCAATTCACCAAATTCTGCACTCAACAATATGATGCAGATATTACCGGTGAAGGAATTTAAGGATATCTTTATTGCCAACAAGGAAGCTTTTCCTTTGGAGGATAGGCCAATTACTTTACAGGAGCTGCAAAAACATCCTATCCTCATGCTTGACAAACGCTCCACCACCAGCATATTCTTGCATAACCTATTTTTAGAGAATAGCTTGGATCTGGTTCCTGCTATCGAGTTAAGCAGTAATGACCTCTTGATTGATTTGGCTAAAATCGGTCTTGGAATTGCCTTTATTCCTGATTTTTGCGTAAACGATTTAGACAATCTTGCTGTCATCACCACAACACAGGAAATTCCCTCCCGCCTTTTGGTGGCTGCTTATAATAATGACATCCCCTTGTCCGATGGTGCCAGGTTCTTTATTGACACACTGACACAAGCCTATAACATTATCTCAGATTAACCGGTATTCTTTATTTTTCAGATAAATATCCAAACAAATCGGGCTGAACAATATTCTCAACTTATATAAGAAGCAGTTGCTCCTTATATAAGTTGAGAATATATTCAGCCCTTTATTCATTTACTATTTCATTTTCATTACACTAACCTACTATTACATGTTTAAGGTTTACAACCGATATGCACTGCGCTCCGTAGCTATCGATCTGTATATTTAAATACCAATACTTTTACTAATCAGATGTCTCATAATCAACACCGCACAAAATTAAGTACAACATAATAGATACCTTCTTCCATTTCTTCTAAGAAAAATCACCCTGTACTTTTCACAGATATTAATGGTCTTTAAATCGGCTTGCTCTTAGGAATGAAGCAGCAAATGAAAACTATGTAGCATTCGCTGATTTATTTGAGTTCTTCTAATCTACCCTGAATAATCTTGTTATAATTCATCACTCTTCTCTCATAATTTTCATCCATATATCTGGATGTAATTAAGAAATCAGCAGTAGCACGATTGTTTGCCACCGGTATATCATATACTGCACAAATACGAAGTAATGCCTTCACATCCGGGTCATGAGGCTGGGAAGCAAGCGGATCCCAGAAGAAGATAACAAAATCAATGTTTCCTTCTACGATTCTTGAACCGATCTGCTGATCACCACCCAACGGGCCGCTGTTATAAGCTTTTACCGGAAGGTCGGTCTTCTCAACGATTAAACGAGCTGTAGTTCCGGTTCCGCATAAAAAATGACTCTTTAAGATATCTTTGTTCTTACTTACCCATTCCACCAATTCGTGTTTTTTTGTATCATGTGCGATTAATGCAATATGCTTCTGTCTTTCAATCGTAAAGCCTATATATTCATCATTCAACATATTTTCTACCTCACCTATCATTTCTTTATTTCTCTGTATTTATCATATCGGAAAATCACCCTGATTGCAAGTATCGTTATAAAAGGTTTCTTGAAAAAATAATGAAGAGCAGGTGAAGAATACTTAAATTCCTTACCAGCTCTTTCATTATTTTTATTAGGATGTTGTTGGGGTCATATAACCCTTTCAACGTAGTTCGTTAGCAATTTGCATAATGCTAGAGAATGCATATGCCAGGAAATGTATTAGTTGACCTATTATCCCATCATTTCATCACTGTAACTATTTTTGCCAAGTTAGTCGTTTTTCGCATCAATTAATCTCCTGCTTCAGTGCATCAATAATATTTTCCTTGCGCACTCTGCTGCTGGAATAGAGCATTGAGATGCCTACGATTAAAAATACCCCAACTACTACAATGATGATGCTACCTACCGGCAAAGTAAATTTGAAATCGAATTCAGACATCAGAACCTCATAAATCAAATACATTATTACAATACTGATGGGTAATCCATACATTAATGCCTTCAATCCATAGAAAACACTTTCATAATTCAGCATTTTGTTAAAACCTTTTGGCGTAATCCCAATGGATTTGAGCATTGCAAATTCTCTTTTACGAAGAGAAATGCTGGTGGATATGGTGTTAATAATATTCGCTATGCAGATTGCCGTGATTAGTATAATAAACGCATAAGTAAATACAGACACCAATAAAAGAGACTGTTGCTCCGACTGTTTATATTGATACACATTATAAATATCCATACTGCCCATGCCAATTTCATTTTGAATTGTCTCAAGATCATTTTGAAGAACTAAAGGCTTATCACTGTTCAAATATATGGTAGTAATGACATCTGGAGCTACAAGATTGTGTTTTTCCTGAATAAGTTTCTCAAAGGCTTCCTTTGACATAATCATGTAAAAATTCGCTGCCCCGCCTAAGGACATCAACCCCATGGGCATCTGTTTTGTTAATGCGGCAATTTGGACAGGGGGTAATGCTTCTTCCTGATTGGTACTGTCATTATTGGTTAAAAGTGTGATCTTATCTCCAACTTTGGCCTTCACGACCTTAGTTTCAATATATTTATCAGCCCCCGTATCTTTATAAGTGATGGTATCAACTATGATACAAGAAAGCTTATCCTTTGATGTGAGCTTATCGGTACTTATTCCTATTTGTTTTGCATACTCTTCCAGATTCTTATCATCCAAAACCTTTACTAAAACATTATAAGGATATTGACCGTTTTCCATCATGTCACTGCTAGATTCCTTTAAAAAGCCAGCGATTTTATTTGGATCAACCAATGTTTTTGCATCAAAATTATCTATTAAACTGATTGATGTAACATTGTCCAAGGATTTTATCTTATTAATAAGGTTATTCTTCCTGTTCTCATCCTCATCCTTCGTGTTAATTGATACCTGAACGTCATAATTAACTCCATATTGTGTCAACTGCATTGACTTTCGAAGCAATCCGGTGAAAGAAGAGACCACCAAAAATAAGACCATACTAATAATCAAGGAAAATACTGTTGCTTTGTATCTGGCTTTGTATCTTTTTAAATTCTTTAAACCTAGCTCACCTTCAATACCAAAGATCTTTCTGGTGATAATTGATGTTTTAACCTGACGTCTGTTAATCTTTACATCACTTACCTGACGGATTGCATCAATGGCTGATATATTAGAAGCCTTCCGCGCGGGAATATAAGTAGAAATCAATATAGTTAATACTGATACCAGCACCGATATCAACACGGAGTAAGGGTATACTCTTAATCGAAATCCAATATTGACATTAAGCATCCCTTGAATTAGCGGATTAATAAATAAATACGTAATACCCAACCCGATATATCCGGATATAATTCCAAGGGGAATACTGATTACCCCAATAACTGCTCCTTCAAAGAATACAGAATTTCTCTTTTGCTTTTTGGTTGCTCCAACACTTGAAAGCATACCCAAATATCTGGAACGTTCTGATACCGATATGGCGAAAGCATTATAAATTAAGGAAACCGATCCCACTACTATTATCACCATAATGATAGCTGTCAGTGTATTTAATGTTGATCTAAGGCTGTCATCACGCACAATGCCATAGCAGCGCAGAAGATCATTATTGTAGGCATACACCTTGATGTCATTCTCCTTAGCCAGCTTATCTCCCCATGTGAAAAGCTTATTATTAATCTTGCCAAAAATCACTGAAACATCAAAGGTTTCATCCTTTGACACTGATTTTTCATCCACATAGGAAATGGTTGTATAACCAGGTGACCAGGTATATTCCCATTCCGGACGCTCCATTAAACCTACAATGGTATAGCTATGACTCTTCTCCTGCGTTAGTCTCTCTGCCACTTTATCATTTTCCCTTTGAAGGTCAAAATTTTGTGACATAGGCTCACTGCTTTCCATTCCCTCTTGAGTAGAGTATCTTTTACCTGTGGTGAGGGTCATTTTATCTCCGATTTTGTACGGCACTCCTGCATTTTTAATAACTTCCTCAGAGATCATTACCTCGCCCGGTTTTTCAGGAAATCTACCCTTTATGAGCTTAACCGGAATATGTTGAAACATCTCTTGATCAAATTCCAGAATATAGAGATATGGCTTATTAACATTTTTACTTCCTTCCAGCTTCGCATATCCGCTTTCCCTATTCACCATGGCTGTCTTTACATGGGAATCCTTTTTGATTGCCTCCAGCTGACTCGTATTGATATTGCTATATTTAACATGCCACTCCCCTTCCGATGCAATGGACTGGCGTTGCATAATATCCATAAAAGAAAGACCTAGGGTTGCAACTGCTGTAATCATTGCTGCTGATATAATAGTACCAATGATCGTGACCAGGGTTCGTTTTTTATTCATCATCAATTGACGAAGGGTTAGTTTATTAATGATATTCATGAACGTATCACCTCATCTTTAGCAATTTTACCATCCTCAATCGCAATAATACGATCTGCTTGAAGTGCAATTCGTTCATCATGGGTTATAATTAACAGGGTCTGCTTATAATTTTTGTTAAACATCTTTAGTAATTCAATGATTTCGTGACTATTCTTGCTGTCAAGATTACCCGTAGGCTCATCCGCAAGCATAATGGCCGGATTATTGATCAATGCCCTGCCTATGGATACTCTCTGCTGTTGTCCGCCCGATAATTGATTCGGAAGATGCTTTAATCTCTTTTCTAAATCTAACGATTTTACAATATTCCCAAGCTGAGCATTATCTATCTTCTGTTGATCCAGCAATAAAGGCAATGTAATATTTTCTTCTACTGTAAGCACGGGAATCAGGTTATAAAACTGATAGATTAATCCAATCTGCCTTCTTCTAAAAATAGCCAGTTGTGTTTCATCTAGTTGATAAATGTCCGTATTATCAACGAACACCTTACCTGCTGTTGGTCTGTCAACGCCTCCTAACATATGAAGCAATGTTGACTTCCCGGAACCGGAGGGACCGATAATCGCAACAAACTCTCCTTTCTCAATGGAGAAAGAAATATCATCCAGTGCATTCACTGCTGTATCACCGCTTCCATAACGCTTTGACAGATGTTCTACTCTTAGTATTTCCATGTTTTATTACTCCTTATCTATGGGGCTTTCGCTCTCCAATCCAATCAAAATTTAATACTACAACTCCAAGTTTAACCTCTGAAAATGACGATACCATGACTTTATTATTACAATTTTGTCACATAAGGCTGTCCCCCTTCAAGTGATAATCGTCACCTTTTAGATTATCCCACAATTTTCCTGATTTATAAACTAATTCTGATTTCGTTATTCTGATAAACTTAATTATGAAAACACTTCTTCTAAACGTTATAAGGGCTGTCGTGTACTATCACATAACACAACAGCCCTTCTTAGTATAATAATCTTCAATACAAAACTAAATACATTCCCTTTGTTTCTAACAATCTATCACCTAGTTAGCCTTAAGTGAAGCCAGAGTTTTCGGTCCGCAACTACCATCAACTTCTAAATTGTATTTTTTCTGATAAGCTTTGATTGCGGCCTCGGTAATTGGTCCGCACTTGCCATCGATGATAAGCGCCTGACTTTTACCATTCACTACAGCGGATTTAATTCCATGAGCAATTAATTCCCACTGAACATATTTTACATCTTCACCGACAGCTCCTCGTTTAATACTCCGTTTCGGTTCAGGATAAGGATTAATCTTGCTTCCATTCTCCATTGCCATGATCACATGGTTCCCTTCATCTAGGTATATCCCGCCAAGTTTGGCATAATTATCAGAGCCAATATGCTTATTGTCCGTATATGCTTTGAATTTTCCGCTTGCTACAAAGTCCTTTTTTAAAGATAGTGTCGTATTACTTGGGGACACATTCAGCCCAGCTAATTTATAACAAGAAGATACTAGGGAAGAACAATCAAACTCACCTTTTGCCCCGGCAACTTTATTATTATTCTTTACAATAGCGTTATAACCCGTCATACGCTGTGATTGGTCATAACCGAAATTATTATTCAAACAGATCTGACTCATAATATTGACAGCCCTTTGTGCTACGACCTTATCAGTACATTCCAGATATACATTCCACGGTCGATTATACCAGGGCAGAATATAGATTTCTTTACCGGTCTGATCTCCAACTTTTCCTCCGCTCAGTTTTCCGTGTTCATCAATACTTGCACTTCCAACTTTAATGCTCATATATCTTACCTCCCATCAATTTTCTTCTCACTATATCTTAATCAGAACAACCCCCAATATGTACTATGTCCTATGACTTTTTCCATATTTTCAAGGGAAATATTTCACTGATATAGGATGGGATTTATGAAAATGATTACTATGAAAAAACCCAAATTTTAAAGATTTTGTTTATAGAACTTTACCGTGAACTCTACTCCACAATCACTCCCATTGGTAACAAATATATCGCCATTTTGGCTGGTAAGAATGCTTTTTGCCATGGCAAGTCCAATACCCACAGAATCCTGTGTGGCATTTTTACCTCGAAAAAAACGTTTAAACACATAAGGCAGCTCCTCCTTTGGTATACCATAACCGCTGTCCGATATAACAATCTTAGTGCAAATGGGATTATCCTCGTAGCGAATTGTAATATCCCCACCTTCTGGTGTATGCTCAATACAATTCTTAATAATATTCACAAAAGCCTCTACCGTCCAGTTCATGTCCCCAATAAAACGGATAAGAACATCCCCTTCTATCCTTAACTTTTGATTTTTCAGTTCCATTGGTATCATTAAAGGCGTAATTGCCTTCTCCAATATATTGGATACAGATATGTGCTCTTTTTTAAATTTTATCGTGCCAGCATCAATTTTTGAAAGCTTAAGCAACGAGGTCAGAAGCCATTCCATCCTCTCCAGCTGTGTTAATAATTTCTTGGTAAACTCCCTCCGCTTGACGAAATCCAAATGGTCATCCTCCAATAATTCAGACATGACCATCATGGAAGTAAGCGGTGTTTTCAGCTGATGGGAAATATCAGAGAGCGCATCTCCTAACTGCTCCTTTTCCTTTTGCATTTGTTCTGCTTGCTTTGATAAGATTAATGTTACTTTATAGATTTCATTCTTTAGAATGCTTAATTCGCCTTCCGCATTATCCCTTATATCCAGAGCATAATTTCCGTTATATATTTTTTTTAGATAATCAGATAACTGTTCAATATCTTTGTATCTTCTCTGAGAATAATATATCGTTACTCCCATCAGAAGAACTCCCAATAATACGGATAATATAGTAGGTATAACCCCCATTTGTATCATAATCGCTCCAAATATAGCCGTTATACAGAGCATGAACAGGAACATCCTTCGAAACTCTTTATTTCTTAACATATCATTCACCCACCTTATAACCCAGTCCCCTGATGGTCTTAATGATGACAGGATTTTGCGGATCATCTTCTAATTTATCTCGTAATCGCTTTATATAAACCGTAAGTGTATTATCATTCACAAAGTCTCCTGCTATATCCCAAATTCCTTCCAGCAGTTGATTCCGCGTAAGAACTTGTCCCTCATTATTGGCAAAGGTCAGAAGAAGACGATATTCTAAGGCTGTTAACATAACTTCCGTCCCATTTTTATAAATCTTTGCATCCATGGTATTAATACGAAGAGCCCCGAGTTCAATAATATTTTTCGCCCCATCATTCTTTTTATATCTTCGAAGCACTGTCTTTATCCTTGCATTTAATTCTCTGATTCGAAAGGGCTTTGTAATATAGTCATCCGCTCCCATCTCTAATCCCATCACAACATTGACCTCCTCATCACAGGCAGTCAGAATAATAACCGGGGTGTCCCATTTCTCTCTGGCGATTTTACACAACTCGTACCCACTGCCATCCGGTAATGTAAGATCTAAAATACATAGCTCGAATTTGTTCTCCTGCAAAGCTTTTTTCCCGGAATTTACATCGTTGCATATAATAACAGTATATCCCTCCTGCTGTAAAGAGTACTCCAGTCCCATAGCAATTGTTTTATCATCTTCTACAATTAATAATTTCAAGGCTCCACCTCTTTTTCTTAGCTTCTCTTTATTATAACTCTTCCATATTCTTTCGTAAATAATTAGGTAATTACTGCACACGATAAATATAATCGTAAGTTCAGCAGAGATTTCAGCAGAACCCAATGGATGCACGCTTCGCTTACTAAATAAAATCAGTAAAATATGCCCTATTCCTCATCTCCTATTTTTGAAACCTGCTATTTTTCATCATTATTCAACATAAAATGTTAAATTTTTATTTATAAATGTAATTTTATATTTACATAAATTACTAAATGTGGTATAAATTGATTATGGCTGTTACATTTATTTGCCATACTATCGTATACCATATTATATGGTATGTATTCCCCATAATCCATACAGAAAGAGGCTGTTACATTATGTATATCTGCAAAAGGAATAATTATTATTATACCCTTGCCGGTTATCATACTGTAACAGCCTCTTTTGGTGTATCATAACTTATTTCATGAAATGTTCCAATCGATCACTTACCTGTTTCATCATATCTGTGTATTTTTCAAGCTTGGCTCTTTCTTCTGCCAATTTGCTTTCCGGTGCCTTACTGACAAAGTTTTGATTGTTTAACATTCCGGTAACTCTCTTCAATTCTCCGTTAAGACGTTCTTTTTCCTTCTGAAGTCTCTCGATTTCCTTCTCAATATCTACAAGATCTGCAAACGGGATATAGATTACGGCGCCGGGAATTACCGTTGATACTGCATCCTCTGGTATTCCTGCTTTGTCCGGCTGAACGGATACTTCATTGGAATAACCTAGCGTTGCAAAGAAAACCTTACTATCTTCAAAGATTGCTCTGATTTTCTCACTACCTGATACCACGGTTACAGCAGCTTTTCTGCTGGGTGGAACATTCATCTCCGTACGTACATTACGAATTCCCTTTACCGCTTCCTTAATTAACTCTACCGCTTCCTCTTCCTCTGTATATGCGTAGGCTTCCTCATATTCCGGCCATTTTGCGATCATGATGGACTCCGCTTCCTGTTGCCCCAGCATTTCCTGGAGGGTACAGAAGATTTCTTCCGTAACAAATGGCATATAAGGATGCAGTAACTTCAAGGAGGTAGTGAGTACATGCTTTAATGTCCAAAGTGCTGCTGCCTTTGTCTCATCGGTTTCGCTATACAATCTCGGTTTTACCATCTCAATATACCAATCACAGAACTCTTCCCATATGAAATCATTGATTTTTTGAACTGCGATACCAAGTTCGAAGCTTTCCATCGTCTCGGTTGCTTCTTTAACCACCGTATTTACTCTGGAAAGAATCCATTTGTCTGCAATAGTAAGAAGTGATTCATCAATCGTCTCCCCAATGGTGGCTTTCTCCAGATTCATCATAATGAAACGGGATGCATTCCATACCTTATTGGCAAAGTTACGGCTTGCTTCCACACGTTCCCAGTAAAATCTCATGTCATTACCAGGGGCGTTACCCTGAATCAAGCTAAAACGCAGTGCATCCGCGCCGTATTTATCAATTACTTCTAGAGGATCGATTCCGTTACCGAGGGATTTACTCATCTTGCGACCTTGGGAATCACGAACCAAACCGTGAATTAAAACCTTGCTAAAGGGTTTCTTGCCCATCTGAGCATAACCAGAAAATACCATACGTAGTACCCAGAAGAAAATAATATCATAGCCAGTTACCAGTACGTCCGTAGGATAGAAATAATCTAGTTCTTCCGTTTTCTCCGGCCAACCAAGGGTTGAGAAAGGCCATAGCGCAGAACTGAACCAGGTATCAAGAGTATCTTCATCCTGTTTCAAATGGTCATGACCACACTTTGCACAGCTATCCGGTGCACTCTTTGAAACCACTACCTCACCACACTTCTCACAGTAATATGCTGGAATTCTATGACCCCACCACAGCTGTCTGGAGATACACCAATCTCTGATATTCTCTGCCCAGTTAAAATAAATTTTATCAAAGCGTTCCGGAACAAACTGAACATCCCCCGTCTTAACACCATAGATTGCAGGCTTAATCAGTTCATCCATCTTTACGAACCATTGCTGTTTAATTAAAGGTTCAATTGTTGTTTTACAGCGATCATGAGTACCTACATTATGAACATGGTCTTCCACCTTAACCAAAAGTCCCAGTTCCTGCAGTTCCTTTACAATCAGATTACGTGCTTCATATCGATCCATTCCTACATACTTTCCACCAAGCTCATTGATGGTTGCATCATCGTTCATCACATTAATTTCCGGTAGGTTATGTCTTTTTCCCACTTCAAAATCGTTAGGATCATGAGCAGGGGTAATCTTCACTACACCCGTACCAAATTCCTTATCTACATAGGAATCTGCAATTACCGGGATTTCTTTATTTACGATTGGTAATAAAACCATCTTTCCAATCAAATGCTGATATCTTTCATCCTCTGGATGAACCGCTACCGCGCTGTCACCAAGCATGGTCTCCGGTCTGGTGGTGGCGATTTCTACAAACTCTTCTTCTCCCACAACAGGGTATTTAATATGCCAGAAATGCCCTGACTGTTCCTCATGCTCTACCTCTGCATCAGAAATGGTAGTATGGCAAACCGGGCACCAGTTAATGATTTTAGAACCCTTATAAATCTTTCCTTCGTTATATAATTTAACGAATACTTCGTTTACTGCATTATTGCAGCCTTCATCCATAGTAAAGCGCTCTCTGTCCCAATCACAGGAGGAGCCTAATTTCTTTAACTGGGAGATAATTCTACCACCGTATTCTTCCTTCCATTCCCATGCTTTAACAAGGAATTCCTCTCTTGTTAAATCCTCTTTATTAATACCCTGTTTCTTTAACATCTCTAAAATCTTAACTTCGGTTGCGATACTTGCATGATCGGTTCCCGGCTGCCAGAGTGCATTATAGCCCTGCATTCTTTTAAAACGTATTAGGATATCCTGCATGGCATTATCTAATGCATGCCCCATATGAAGCTGCCCTGTGATATTCGGCGGGGGGATTACAATCGTAAAAGGTTTCTTTGAACGATCCACTTCTGCGTGAAAATATTTTTTGTCGATCCATTTTTGATATTGCTTTTCTTCAATATTCTTGGGGTCGTAGGTTTTAGCCAATTCTTTTTCCATGATTTCTTTCCTTTCGGGTAATAAAAATATAGTGATATAACTTAGTTCAAAACCAAGCTTGTTACTTAAGTTTGTGATGTACCAACATCTTCTTAATCTTACCAACCATCCATAAAAAGCTTTCAGCAAATTTTAGTTTATTGCCCATATAATCAGCAAATCGATAAAAAAGAACAGAAATCATTAATAGGGTAATCAGTGATAATGTCAATTGAAATATTTCCTTCATACACATACTTCCTTTCCAGTTGGTAAATAAATAGAAATATCTATACCTATTGAGTTTCGCAATTACCTATGGGTAAATAATAAATATGGTTTACCTTGTACCATTAAATAACTGCATAAAAAAAGCCCCTCGCCGCAAAGGACGAAGAACCGTGGTACCACCTTTATTTATGATTCCTATCATAGCAAACCATCTCTTTGTCTATAACGGGACTTCCCGTCACTTCCTACACGCCTTACGGTTTCAGAAATGCTGTTCCTGAGCTACCTTCAATAAGCTTGCCTTGGATCACCTTTCAGCCGGTGAATGATCCTCTCTGATAAGCGTTACTTATCTAATCCTCTCAATCAATACATTTTCTATATGATATTCTTATACTATTCAATGATTTTCATTCTGTCAAGTAATTTTTGCCGATAATTCAGTGAGAATGTAATCTTACTGTTAATGTTCACTCCCAGTTCTTCCATGCATCTGGCATGAATCCTATGGTAGCCTGCTTGCCATTACGTACAATGGGTGTTTTGAGTAACTTTGGATGTTCCAACAGTTTTTCCTCAAGATCCTCCTTGGATAAATACTTTATTAACGCTAATTGATCCTTTTCTTTCGAGTTTTCATCAATGAGGCGCTCTACTCCTCCCACTGCTTGTTTTACACTATTAAACTCACCCTTGCTGATTCCGAATTTCAAGAGATCGATTGATTGGAATTTGACCCCTCTCTCTTTAAAATATCGCTCAGCCTTTTTGGTATCAAAGCATTTGGAATGCCCAAATATCTGAATGTTCATTATAATCTCCAATCCTAACCCTCAATCTCAAGCCCATATTTTATCATCAACTTTTCCGCATCATATCTGCTTTCCGGATAAATATCCACTGTTCTTCTGATTTCGGAACGCGCCTCTTCTTTTTGGTTGATATTCAAATCTATTCGCTCCCTGAGCTTTTGTCTTCGCACATTCAATCTGTGCCTTACATCCTCCATCTCTTTTTTGTCTATGATTGCGTTGGGCTGTAAAATCCAAATCTCACAATCCTTAATATCAAACTTTCTTAGCTGATGGATTAAATCGTTATTATAAAATTCCAAAGATTCTGTGTTCTTTTTATACTTACTGGTTTCTTCCTTAATTCTTTTATATTCTTCCCAAAGAGTCTTAAATTCATCAAAACTGCCCACCATATATTTATGGTAGGTATATTCCAAATAGTTAATATTATTTACGGATTTTATGGTTATTTTATTCAGCAGCGTGACCAATCTCTTTTGCTTACGTGCAACCATATTGATTCCGCCTTCATTCTTCCTGGCTTCAAGAATAATATAAATGGCTGCAATCATTCCCATCAATACTGTTAAGCAAAAAGGAATTACATAGTTTCCGCCCGAATTATTGGCTAGCATGATAAAAAGAGTGAATAGGAAAACAACCATCAAACTAATTACAATTGCAATTCCCTTTAAGAAGGATTGCTTGCTGATGATATCTTCTTGCTCCTCTTCCAAATCCATTCTTTCATTCTCCAAATGAATTCTATCCTGCTCAATTGCTACTCGAAGCTGTTCATTTTCTTTTAATTTTGGCAGTTCTTTTGGAATCTGTACTTCGTTTTGCTCAAAAATATGAAATTGCTGCTCGGATAGAATACTTTCCGGTCTGTTTTGAAAGCCCTCACGCTCTTTTGTTAGCGTAACAATATTCTTTGCCGCATCATACAAACGACCTCTTTGCTCCAAAGGAATTAAATCAATTCTTTGCATATCCGTAAGATAGGAGGTAACCGCCTGATATTCTACCTTTGCATCTTCAATCTGACGATTGCTTTCTTGAATTAATTCGCAATTTTCTTTAATATAGTCCAGTTGTTCTCCGACTGTTTTGAAGCGCAAAATCCTGCTTTTCTCTTTAGGTAAATCCAGCGAGAAAGGGACTTGATTTTGATCCGCACTTTTATTTTTCGGTTTACCTTTAAACAGGTTAAATAATCCCATTCTTTCAACCTTTCTTTCGTTAAATTAAGTTTACCCTTGCCTAACCTTTGCTTTCCATGTATCTATGATTTCATTAACACCGCGATAAAATTCATTTATTTTTCCTTGATTCTTATACTCTTCAAGTTTATTAATTCGAACCGTAGCAGAGTTACTCATAACATCTTTTTCAACTTCGCTTATATAGTTGCGTATTGCTTCATCCGTTTCACCCGCTACACTATATTGCTCTGCCCTTTGGTGATACTCCTCTTCCTTACTCATAAGGCGTAAGGTATAAAGGTATTGTTTTAAGCTCTCTTCCCGGTGATTGTGTTCATAAGCCTTTGCAAAGAGCTTGGAGGATTCCTTTAAACCGGTGATATGCAATCTTGCAACCGCCAAATTGTGATAAAGATTACCATACTCCTCCGGTGTCAGTTCTGTTGCATCAGGAGAATGAAGAATTCTTACATATTCCGCAGCTGCCTGATCATATTGATGTTCCTTTAAGAAATATTTCGCTTTAATGATATTACGCTTTACCATGGACATTCCGGCAATTTCATCCATTAAGCTCAGAAGTTCTTTGATCTCGCTTTCGGTATAGTAATCGGTAGTGCACATGATGAAAGTTACCAGGGTTTTTAAATCCGCATTCTGCTTCTTTAGCATTCTCAGCTTACTCGCCCGTTCTGCAAGATCCAGTTCCCTTTCCATAAAATCGAACAATTGGTTATCAATCATGGACTCTTCAATCAAATGAATATAATGATATAAATAATAGCACAACTCCTCCATGGAATAAAGTTTGATACCCCCACGCGTAAATGTGTATGGATTTGTAGTGCGTATTCCGCTGCATAAAATTAATTTACCCATGGATACCTCCGTCTTTTAAATCTCGATTGAAACTTCTGTCATATCTCCCTTAGCAGGGCATATTTCGCCAAACCCTAAGTCCGTTACCCTCACAATGGCGTTATCTTTCGCCTTACAGCTTACTTCAATCATTATTCTGGTCATACGATTTTCCCTCTCCGGCAAATCGGTCAAAGGATGAGTAATCGTAATCATATCTTTTGATAAGATGCTCTTTTTTATAATATCCAGATTTATGTCGCCGTCCACAATGACTTCTACACTATTATGAACCTCATACCAATTCTCCCCTGGTCTTAACAACTCAAGATCTTGATATTTGGTATCCGTATACACTTTAATCATCAAGGAGCTGGTAACCATATCCTCATTCAGCAGAATAAAGTCATCCAGATTGCCATTCCCCGAAAGTTCTTTCGCTGCATAACATGCTCCGTTTGTATATAGGTTCTGACCAATGAATACCCTTCTACCCACACAAAAGGATTTAATGGTATCTCCTGCCCATCCACCTTCAAAGCCTTCCCCTGTAAAATACAAGGTAGCAATCACCTGTCGGTAAACAACTGAATTGATAATATTCTCAAGAATGTATTCCGGATTCGCTCTACCCTCTCTTTTTAAGAGAAGGATATCCTGATTTAATTGATCCTTATAATCTGTCTTCACAACGACTGCAGCCATGGGTGTGGATCTGCGGTTCATTTGAATCCTATAAAAGCTCAAGCCTTCCTTTGTAAAATCAAACATCCCCACATCATTCATCCAAAGGGATTTGTCCTGAGATAATGCATAATATAAATATGCCCCACTGTGGTTCATTACAGAAACTCTATCTTTTTCAAGACCTAATTGTCTTAATACACCATAGATTCGTTCCACTAATTCCGGTTGTGTTTCACGAAGTGTAATAACCATTTTTGTTATGGGTTCCGTGGGAAAATAATTCTTTATTAAAAGCAGAGTTCTCCATAAAAATATCTCTAAAAGTGCAGCTCCGCTATAAGTTTGCCCAAGAATTTCAACATCCTGACCTTTTTGTACTTTTTCAAGGATATTGTCCACTAAAATTCCGGCACCTTCCTGTGCACACTTCACTGCCTCTTCACCAAACAACCATTGTTTTGTACTTTCCCTCAGGCATAACACGGTCGGTATAGAGTGTTCTTCTTCCCCTTCCCGTTGACTGATCGGTACCGGTTCATAGGATTTATAGCTGAAGCAGCTGATTTGTGATGCATCTTCGCATAAATCATAACCAACAATTAATTTTCTGGGTGAATCCATTTGTCGAAACCTCCGTTTATTACTATACTACAATTCTAGCGTGATAATTCATCTTCAATAGGTGTAAAGCATTCGCTGATTAAAAACTCTCTCTTTGAATAAGAATACATCATTTCAAGAAGTGTATTATCCTCTTTCATTTCAAGTGCCATCAACATAAGGTTGATTTGGTCATAATTTGAATCGTTATCCCCTGGGTTTTCACATTCATACTGAAGATTAAGGCTTTCTACCAGCTCTTCCTCTTCTTCCTCCGACTCCTCCGTAATATAATATTGAAGAGTCTCGTGATAAAACAGAAGAAAACGTTTTGTATAAATTCCCATAAAGGTGTTTGTCATGGGTTCGGATATATATTGATCTCCCTTACTCTTTTGCAAACAATAATGGATGGTCACTTGTTTCTTTGGATTACTATGGTAGGATATAATATAATCATCCAGGATATCATCAGGAAGAGTAACCCTATCTCTGAAATAAAGAATGAATGGTAACACAATTCCTCTTCTTGTAAGCATATTAATATGATATTCTGCGAAATCTTTATCCGGTTCCGATAGCTCTGTTTGATTTGAATAGTACTTTAACCAAGCCAAAAGACAAATATCATTTGCTTCGTAACCAAGCTCTCTTTTCATAATGGAGAATAATTTCCCATCAATTATTTGATTATGAACCAAATACTGATATGCATAGTAGGATAAATAAGCGCGTATAAGCATAGGGTTTGATACACCACTATAATAACTATGAAAAATTTGATATCCCTCTCCCACATAGGACTCTGTAAATAGAATCTGAGTAAGGAGCCTCTTCTCTAAATCATGACAACTCAAATCAAAGCTTACTGCTGCTTGCCAAAGCTTATACATGGATTGCGTGGAACCGTTAAAAAAGGTGACTAAATACCTTAGTATCCCCTCATCGTATTTTCCTTCACCAAACACATGATAACACAGCTTAACCAAGTAATCGTGTTTTGTTTCTATTCCATAGATTTTCATACATCCGGCACATAACTTAACCAATCGATTGATTGATATTCCATCCAAACCAAACCATTCAATATTATAAAGTGCTTTCTCATAAAAGCCTCTTACAATCATCAGTTCAAGATATCCAGAACGTTCACCATGTCTGACAAAGGGAAGTTCAATTAGATCCAGAAAATAATCCAGCCATTCCCCATTGTAATGATCATAATAGTATTCCACTAACATCTGATAGCAGATTGCTTCATATTCTTTTTGCAGTCCCTCTAAGAGCAGAACCTTTTCCATTAACTCACGGGATTCAGGGCTTAAAACTCGATTCTTCTGATATCTGTCAAACATATGTAAAAGCAGAAGTGAATGATCGCTATGTGAAAAACAGGTATTTACAAACTCCGAGCTATCCAGCATTGGGGTTAGCCGGTAGGGAACTGTATCGGAATAACGATCTCCAAAGCCATCCACAAAGATTAACTCGGTATTTTCTGACACCTTATTAATCAATGCTTTTTGATTCACCAGAGGGATGATTTCAACGGAGTCAATCTCCTTTTGCAGTACGATTACACTGACAATGCCGGAATCCATACACTCCAGCTCCTGGCGAAACAAAACATAGGAAAGATTTTTCCAAACCTGATCTTCCTGCTCACTATTATGTAAAAATTCCCGATATAAAATTGCCAAATCGCTGCTAATCATATGTCGTTCCAGCATAATCAATGTAAATATCTCCATCTTTTTATAGTAGGAACGATAAATCGGTTCATTATTCTCTTTATTCTTTACTACATGGGCGAATAGAAACGCCTTCTTACTATCACTTAAGCTATTATTGTAGATAAAATACAAGAGTACCTGCTGAGAAATACTATCTTGTCCCGAACTATTAATGGTATACATATAGTACTCATATAGCTCTGTTATTCGAAGCTGTTCCTCAACACCCAATCGGTACCATTCAAAATACTTTTCCGAACGCTTCATTCCCTTAATCAGCATGGAGCATATGGCAGAAAGAATATCCTTGCCGGAATATTCATCATAAAGCTTCACCAATCCCCTGAATATAACCGGGTGAAATTGTTTTAACTTATTGGCTAAATAAGTGAATTGTTTGGCTGCTTCCTTGGATAGTATCCAGTTCTTAATGCCATAATTCAGAACCTGAATCTCAAATTCGGTCAGCTCTCTTAATAAGTATGGTTCCTCATTAAAAATACATACTCCCTCATAATAAAGTATGGGGCTGCGGCAACCGTTTAGATATTGTTCCTTAATATATTCTAACTTTGTTCCTTTGTTTTTATCGAAGTTTTTATCCGTATATAATAAGAACCATAAGATTCGCCAGTCAAAATGATCTTCCACATAGTAGCCAAGAATCGTTTCTGATGCGACTTTCGTCTTCTCTTCATCCTTATAGAATAAGGCATCCAAGTAAAGATAGGCACAGTACTCCATAACGGACTTTCTTTTTAGAACTGCCTCATCCTTTTTAAAATCGGCAAGCAGCTCCTCCGCAAGTTTTGTTTTACCTGATATAATAGCCAAATGAGTTCGTAGAAGATCCTTTAGGTAACTAACCTCAGGTCCCGGTAATTTGGTGATCATCTTCTCTGTTTCATCAAGATAATCCTCCAAATCAATCTTATTGAGCCGAAAGCCCAGATAGGTATCCAAAAGTCCTCCATCCACCTTCTGGTTTTGGCGTTCTAACGAGATACCACGCTCATTCTTTTTATATTTGCATTCAATGGTAACCGTAATGGTCTGATGGGCCGTACGAATGAAAATATGCCCTGTATTGTTTCCTGCTTTTAAATACTCCGGATTGATCATATATAATAACAAATGGCTATTTTCAACAAAATCATCCGTCCAAATAAATTTCTGATCAAGTTGGATAAAGTCACTATCCGTGTTTACTCTGATTTTGGCATAGCCCCACTGGTTCTTGGTAAGAATTAGACGATCGGTGAGTGGTTCCTCCTTTTGTAGCTGGTAATCACATTGAACCCGGTCTACTTCAAGGGTGATTTCTGATTTTTTGTGGATTGTAACCAAAAACTCCTCCAGTGCCTGACTGGTTGACATACCCCTTACCAATTGGTGGTAGACGGTTCGGTACCGTTCCTCACTGGCAAGAAGGATGGTTTCAAATTCTTCACTGCGAAAGACTCTTTTCGCATCGGTCCAATCAGACATGGCAAGATTGGTAAATTGAAATAGATCTTTGATTTTCCCCATGGAGGACATACAATAAGGAGCCTCAACCTGTACGGTAAACCCAAGCGATTGTTCTCCGATATCACTGACAATATGAAATTCTCCCTTTACTTCATCCCCAGCTCGTAAGGAATTCGCATAAAAAATAAAGTTTACCGGGATGACCTCACCCTCGAAACTCTCATGTTCCAACTGCATACATCGCCCAGAAGCATATACTACACCCTGCATGGGGATGCCAAAGCTGTTGGCGATCGTAAAACTTCCCGTCAGGCTCTTGCCTGCTTCGACCGTAAGGACAATCTCCTCCATGGACAAGGTTAGAAACGGTCGCTCATATTCAAAATCACCTTTAGAAAAACGCTCTATTTTATCGATCAATCTATCACCTCAAGAAATTAATTAACATTGCAATTTAAGGAAAATCAGCTATAATATGTATCATATTATAATTCAATCAGTTCAAAAAAGCTAGTATTTCACATAAAACCCATTTTAAACTTTATTATAATTGATTTTGTGCATTATATTATCATGCATATTACGAATCAATTAACAAATCATACTACGATACAGGAGGTCATTCTTATGATTAAACATACCGACCATTTTCACGGAAGCGATTTAGAAATGATAGAAAAAGTATATGGCATAAAAAAGGAGGACATTATTAGTTTTTCAGCTAATGTAAATCCTCTTGGTATATCTCCAAAGCTAAAAGAAACCCTATCCGAACGAATTGATGCCATTATGAGTTACCCTGACAGGGAATATACCGGGCTACGTTCTAAGATTGCTGAATATGTTAATACAGATCTTGAAAATATTATTGTAGGAAATGGCTCCACCGAGCTGATTTCCTTATTTATTCAGATTAAAAACCCGAAGAAAGCACTGATTATCGGACCCACTTATTCTGAGTATGAGCGTGAAGTCTCTTTGGGAGGAGGAACTTCCAGGTATTATCGCCTGGAGGAGGAACAGGACTTTAAATTGGATTTGAAACACCTGGAAGAAGAGCTCACCTCCGATGTGGACTTATTGGTTATCTGTAATCCTAATAATCCTACTTCAACAGCTATCTCAAGGAGTGAAATGAGAAAAATACTGGACATCTGTAAGCAAAAGGGTATTTTTGTAATGGTGGATGAAACCTACGTGGAATTCGCACCGGATATTCAAAAAATCACTTCCGCACCACTTACCGGCTATTACAATAATATCATTATATTAAGAGGAATCTCCAAATTCTTTGCTGCACCTGGCCTTCGACTTGGTTATGCCATCTGTGGTAATACGGATTTGTTAAAGGAAATCAATCAACGCAAGAATCCTTGGACCATTAACAGCCTTGCAGCCATTGCCGGAGAAATTATGTTTTCTGATCAAGAATATATTGAAAGCACTCGTACGCTTATTGCCAATGAACGGGCTAGAATCTGTCAACTGCTGTCAGGGTGCCAGAATTTAAAATTCTATGAGCCGACCGCTAATTTTATCCTAATTAAAATATTAAAAGAAAGTGTCACCTCCATGGATTTATTTGAAGCTGCTATTCGTAAAGGATTGATGATTAGAGATTGTTCCACCTTTCCGTTTCTGAACAATAAATTTATCCGTTTTTGCTTCATGATGCCCCATTCCAACGATGAGCTACTTGATGTAATTCTTGAACAATTAAAGTAAATAATGGTAATATCTTATAGACAATCTTCATCGAAGTTGGTACAATATTCCGTATTAAGCATGTGTATTACACATCAGAATTTTAGGAGGGTTTATGGAAAAGACCAGAAAGTGTTTAAGTAATTTATCAATATTAAGTGTGATTTTTGGTGTTTTATTTGTAATTACCTTAATCGCAAAACCTTCTCTTGAATTTTTTCTCGGCTATTACGTAGTGGATTTTTTTGCTGCATTACCTTTACTTTTGTTCCTTTGCTTTTTATTCTTCCTCACCCTCTCCATTGTTCTACGATGCATTATAGAAGATATGAGTTGGAAGTTGGCTTCCCTTGAGTTAAAAACAGAAAATACGGAACATCAACCTACAGGTAAAGCAGTATAAAGCCTATCTCGACCGACCGACTATTAATAAGAAGGTTTACAGAGGATGATTGGCGTGTTCTGCATGAATATCTATCCGATACTAAGGTATGCTATATTAAAAAGCGAACGGAGAATTACTTGATTTCATGGTAGTTCTCTTTTTTATTTGGTATGAATTATATTCTTTTGGTTAAATTTATATCATGAAATGAAATCTTAACAAAATTTTAATGCCCTCACTAATTGACTTGAATATAATGTGTGTTATAATACAATTTACTTAGGCACCTAACTAATTTGACATCACAAGGAGGAATGTGGTAGTAAAATGAAAAAGGAAGTAAAAGAACTGACGGAAAATCTGGGGGAAATCATGAAGTATATTCATCAACGTTCGTATCATAAAATGAACGATAAGTGTGTATATCCCGGTCAACCTAAATTACTTTCCAGAATAAAAGCCAATGAAGGTATCACTCAAAAGGAATTATCCGAAAAAAGTTTTGTTAAACCCTCCACGATTACGGAAATGCTTCGTAAGCTGGAGGCAAACGATTACATCTATCGCATGCCGGACGAAAACGATAAGCGTGTAATGCGTGTGTACCTAACCCCTGAGGGACATAAGTTCGCCGCATATGCAGAGGAATTTATTAACTCCGTTATCGATCAGCTTTTTTCGGGGCTGAATGAGGATGAACTTAACCAGTTGTTAACTCTTACAAAGAAAGTGAAAAGCAATACACAGAACATCGATAAATCATAATTCAAAGGCTTAGATATTTACGAAACAGAAAGGAACTTATATGCTTAAATTAATTAAATTTTTAAAAAGCTCAGCTTTGACTATTGTTTTTGTCATTCTGCTGCTTATACTGCAGGCGAACTGCGATTTGGCTCTCCCTACCTATACCGCTGATATCGTGAACACCGGTATTATGCAACATGGTATTAAGGAAACCGTGCCAAAGGTAATCCGTAAAGCGGAGTTTGACAAGCTCTCATTGTTCATGACAGCAAGTGAGAAGGATCAGGCTCTGAAACATTTTAAAATCATGAAACAAGAGGATTACACCGAAAAAGAATGGTCCCAAAATCTAAAGAAATATCCTGAATTAGATAAAAGTGAGATTTACAAATGGGATGGTGAAGATGAAGACGGTGTAACCGAATTAATTGGAAAGCCGGTTATGTTATATCTTTCCCTTTCCAGTAATTCAGAAAATGAAAGTGACCGAGTAAAGCAAATGAAAGAGCAAATTTTAACCGCTCTTCCAAAACAGCTTACAGACAAAACCCATGATATCATTGCGATTTTTCAAATGCTTCCCGCTGAGAACTTAGCTCCAATCGTGAAAGAGTTAAGAAATTATCTCGATTCCAATGAATCACTTAGTCCTGCTCAAGCAATGGGCTATTACATCAATAATGAATATTCAGCAATTGGTGTAGATATCGATCAAATGCAGATTAATTATGTATTAATCGCAGGTGTCAAGATGCTTTCCCTTGCTTTAGTTGGAATGTTGGCGGCAATCCTTGTTGTCTTCCTAAGTTCCAGAATTGCAGCTAAGATGGGACTTGAGCTGAGAGGAAATGTATTTAAAAAAGTATTATCCTTCTCTAATAAGGAGATGGATCAGTTTTCTACTGCTTCCTTAATTACAAGAAGCACCAATGACATCCAGCAAGTTCAAATGATGATGGTTATGATGATACGTATCGTATTCTATGCACCGATTTTAGCCTTTGGTGGTATTTTAAAAGTACTTAATACTAATACTTCAATGTCTTGGATACTCATTGTTGGTGTTGGTGCGATATTTGTACTGATTGGTACTCTTTTAGTGGTTGCAATGCCAAAATTCAAGAAGATGCAGACCCTGGTAGATCGTGTAAATCTGGTAACCAGAGAAATCCTTACCGGTTTGCCTGTTATTAGAGCCTTCAGTACCGTAAAGCAAGAAGAAGACCGTTTTGATGATGCAAATGTCAATCTTACCAAGAACACCTTATTTGTAAACCGTGCTATGACCTTTATGCTTCCCTGCCTGATGCTTATCATGAACTTAATCTCTATTCTTATTGTTTGGATCGGAGGTCATAAAGTTGATGCAGGTACCATGCAAATTGGTGATATGTTTGCATTTATTCAATATACTATGCAGATTATTATGTCCTTCCTCTTCTTGACTATGCTATCCATCATGCTACCCAGAGCGATTGTTGCAGCTGGTCGTATTGATGAAATCCTTGGTACGAAGGCATCTATTCTTGACCCTTCTTCCGAGTCATCCTTAAACCAATCGTTAAAAGGTGTATTGGAATTTAAGAACGTAGCATTCCGCTATCCCAATGCGGAAGAGGATGTTTTATCTGATATTAATTTTACAGCAAAGCCGGGTGAAACAACTGCAATTATCGGTAGTACCGGTAGTGGTAAATCCACTTTAATCAACCTGATACCGAGATTTTATGATGTCACCGCAGGTTCCATTCTGATTAACGGTACTGATATCCGCCAGATCAAACAGGATACCCTTCGTAAAAAACTTGGATTTGTTCCTCAAAAGGGTGTACTCTTTAGCGGAACCATTGAATCCAATATTAAATTTGGTGCTCAGAATACCGGTGAAGAAGGAATGAAGCGTGCTGCCCGCATAGCTCAGGCTGAGGAATTCATAAATAGCAAACCGGAAGGTTATGAAGAACATATTTCACAGGGTGGAACCAATGTATCCGGTGGTCAGAAACAGCGCCTCTCCATTGCAAGAGCCATCGCTAAAGATCCTGATATCTATGTATTTGATGATAGTTTTTCCGCTTTGGATTATAAGACAGATTCCCTCCTTCGTAAAACCTTAAAGGAAGAGATCGTAGACAGCACTGTCATTATCGTTGCCCAAAGAATCAGTACCATTATGAATGCAGACCAAATCCTTGTACTGGATGAAGGTCATATCGTTGGTAAGGGTACCCATAGAGAATTGTTAAAAAATTGCGAAGTATATCAGCAGATTGCAGCTTCCCAATTGTCAAAGGAGGAGTTAGCTAATGAGTAATGAATCAACACAACAATCAAAATCTACGCCTTCCAGAAGACGAGGCGGCGGTATGGGCATGGGTCCCGGTGGTCCCGGAATGATGCCCGGAGAGAAAGCGAAAGATTTTAAGGGCACTATGAAGAAGTTAGTCTCTGCTTTATCCATCTACAAATTCGGCTTCTTATTCGTCTTTATTTTCGCGGTAGGCAGCACCATCTTCAGTATTCTTGGACCGAATATATTAGGTGATGCAATCAATGTTATCAAAGACGGCTTTGTTAGCAAGATGGATAACGGAGTAGGCATTGATTTTACCAAATTGGAGAATATACTGATAAAGTTAATCATCATGTATGTAATTAGTGCAGTATTCTCCTTCCTGATGGGATATATTCTTACCGGTATCACCCAGCGTGTAACCTACAAATTCCGTAAGGATATCTCCGAGAAGATTCACCGTATGCCGATGAATTATTTTGATACCACTTCACACGGTGAGATTTTATCAAGAGTTACCAATGACATTGATACTTTAGGAACAAGCCTTAATCAGAGTTTATCTCAATTAATCACCTCAGTTATTATGATTGTCGGTGTATTAATCATGATGTTACGTATCAGTGTGCCTATGACTTTACTCGCTTTGGTAATTTTACCGCTTTCGGGTATCGTGGTTAGCAGAGTAGTTAAAAAATCTCAGAAATACTTTAAACAGCAACAGGAATACTTGGGTCATGTAAATGGCCAGGTAGAAGAAATGTATGGCGGTCATAATATTGTAAAAGTATTTAACAAAGAAGAAGACGCCATTAAAGAATTTGATGAAAAGAATGCTAAATTATATGAATCTGCATGGAAATCACAGTTCTTATCTGGTTTAATGATGCCTGTTATGCAGTTCATCGGTAACCTTGGATATGTTGGCGTGGCAATCCTTGGTGGATATTTGGTAATTCAGGGTGATATTCAGATTGGTCAGATCATGTCCTTCTTCCAGTATATCCGTAACTTTACTCAACCGATTGCACAACTTACACAGGTGGCAAATATGTTCCAGTCCACCGCGGCTGCTTCTGAACGTGTATTTGAATTCCTGAATTCTGAGGAAGAAGTTCAGAACATTGAAAATCCCAAGTCCATTGAAGGAATCGAAGGAAATGTTGAATTCAAAGATGTACATTTTGGTTACAATCCGGATAAAATCATTATCAATGATTTCAGTGCTAAGATAGAAAAAGGTCAAAAGATTGCGATTGTAGGTCCTACCGGTGCCGGAAAAACCACAATGGTTAAGCTGCTAATGCGCTTTTATGATATTAACAGCGGTGAAATCTTAATTGATGGGAATAATATTCAGGACTTTAACCGTAGCGATTTACGTAAATTATTCGGTATGGTTCTTCAAGATACTTGGTTATTTAACGGAAGCATCATGGAGAATATCCGTTATAGCAAATCTGCTGCCAGTGATGCAGAAGTAATAAAAGCTGCAAAGGCTGCACATGTTCACCACTTTATCTCCACCCTACCGGATGGTTATAATATGGTGCTAAACGAGGAAGCCAGCAATGTATCACAGGGTCAGAAGCAGTTATTAACCATCGCCCGTGCCATCCTTGCAGATCCGAAGATCTTAATTCTTGATGAAGCAACCAGCTCCGTTGATACCAGAACTGAGATCTTAATCCAAAAGGCTATGGATACTTTGATGAAGGGAAGAACCAGTTTCATTATTGCACATCGCTTATCCACTATTCGTGATGCAGACATGATTCTTGTTATGAACGAAGGCGATATCGTAGAACAGGGCAATCACGAAGAACTCCTTGCAAATGGCGGCTTCTACGCAAAACTCTATAATTCACAGTTTGAACAAAGTGCGTAAAAATAAGCAAATTATTATAGTATGAAAATGAATTTTTAATTTTACCCCGGCGGGATGAAACCGCCGGGGTAATTTTTTTGACAAGAAGAAATACACACTAGTTAATCTGTAAGTAATCCAAATATGCGTCCCATTGACCGTTATCGCTCGTTACCACCAGTTGAACTTCCTGATTTCCTGTCCCATGACTCACATTATTGATCGTGTATACCGCCGGATTGCTGTCTCCGAAATAAAAGGTGCCCTTCGTCTGCCCACCGATCTTCAAATCCACTCTCGCCATATTTGAATTATTAGAGCAGCCGCGAAGAGAAAAACTATGGGTTCCACTTGTAAAGTTCTGTGTAAATTTAACCAAGTCATTATTTCCGTATAAGGCTACACCTGAGAAAGGAGAACTAATATTCCCAGTGTATTGTCCGCCCTTTGTCATATTCTCACATTCCACTTTTGTGCCTGATCCTCCCGGAACCGGAGTTGGTGTCGGACCCACAGTGGGTGTCGGTGTAGGATTGCTTCCCCCACCGGTTCCTACTGTTATATTCGCACTGCCACTGCTTTGATATCCCTCTGTCTCCATAATCTGATAATCCCAAGTTGATCCCATATTCATACCCTTGTTTGCCCATGCGCTGATATGATTTCCAAAGGTAATGGTTCCGTTTGATCTCTTTGAGGTTCTTACACTCCAATATTGGTCAAAGGTAGCTGTACCAATTATAGAAGGTTGATTTACACGCTGAGTTTTATAAATGTTATAGGTTCCGCCATCAGAGCTCATCGTTCCCAAAGAAGTTCCACCCGGAGGTGTCCATGAACCGTAGTTTTCTACAACATAGTACTCAATCAATGGATTCTTTGTCCATCCGTATAATGCTAGATATCCGTTGGAACCTCCGTTAAAAGAACCGGAAAAACTTACGTTTCTAGCTGCTCCAGTACTCCAGCCCTTACCACAGGTAAAATTATTGCAGTTACTCCAGTCAACACTGTAATTTCCTCCGCTGCCTAAAGTCATTACTACAGAACCTCCGCCGGCATTCCAAAATGAATAAAAATATCCATCATGAGTACCAGTCTGATCTGTTGTTATGGTTGTGGCAGCAATTACATCTACAACGGGTAACGAGAGCAGTGAACACATTATCACTGCAATTAACACTTTAACCTTTCTTTTCATCAACATTCCTCCTATCAGATTTTAATTTATTCCAACTCAGAGTCGTTACATTACATGCGATGATAATTATGGTGCAAATGGTAATAAGTATAGTCTTTAAACTAAATTCTTATAAAGCCACCCCTCGAAGCTCCCCATAAGCTCACTCTTATACGCATATAAATAGTAAATATTTACAAATTCATACTAGCATTAAATATATTATTGTACAAGATTTTTCATATCTCATAATTTGATGGGATTCCTGTTAATATAATATATAATTCATTGAATAAACTTATCAAGTATACATGTATATTTGAATTTTTGCTAATCGTATCGAAAAAAATAATATTAACGCTAATTAATCATCTCATTTACAAAAAACAGCGATATGTTAGTCGACTTTTTTATTATATAAATAGTACACCACAGGGATTATTCATAATTTTATAATTAAATTCATCTCATAATATCCACTCATTCAATTTGTGTCATATTATTATAATTCGTGCATATAATTTATTGATGCCGTGATTAATAAATATCTTTTCCTTCATTAATCCTATTATAACGATAAGGAGTTTTCAAGATGAAAAAAATACTCTCCATCACAACCATTATTTTTCTGTTATTGGTCAGTGCCTGTACAAAGGACAAGCTAGAACCTTTTGTCTTTATAGAAGGGGGTGCTTTTGTAAATTCAAATTCAAGATACCATGATGAAAGCATGAAACTACCCGGTTTCTATATGGGACGGTATGAAGTAACACAGAAAGAATGGACTGATATCATGGGAAATAATCCTTCTACATTTAAGGGAGATTCTCTGCCGGTAGAAACAGTAAGTTGGTATGATTGCATTGAATATTGCAATAAAAGAAGTGAGCGTGAAGATCTTCAACCCTATTATGTGATTGATAAAAACAAAAAAGATCCAACAAATAAGAATGAAAATGATACGGTCAAATGGTCCATATCCATTAATGCCAACTCAAATGGTTATAGACTGCCCACAGAAGCTGAGTGGGAGTATGCTGCAAGTGGAGGACAAAAAAGTAAGAATTACATATATAGTGGAAGTAATAAAGTTGATAAAGTAGCATGGTTTTGGAAAAACTCCGGAAAGAAAAAATTAGATGGCGAATGGAATTGGAATATTCTTCAAAGCAACCTCAATCAACCTCATTTGGCAAAGAGTAAAAAAGCCAACGAATTAGGCTTATATAATATGTCTGGTAATGTACGGGAATGGTGTTGGGATTGGTATGAAGACTCTGACCATACTGGTAATAATACTAAGGTGTGGAAGGGAGGCGGTTGGATTGGAGACTCAGCTTGCTGTGAAATATCCTACCGTGGAAAGCTAGAAGCAAATGGACTTGGACCTGATCAGGGATTTCGTATTTGCCGTAATGAATGATAGTTCCAAAGAATGAGGCTATTGATAAAAGTTGGCTGTATTCGTTACCTTATCTACCGGTATCCAGCAAAATTTCGTCAATAGCCTCTTGTTTCACATTTATTTAATTTAGCGGCAAAATACCTCCGTTTTTATCAGTCGATGCAGAAGTCCCAATAGATGCCTTCGGAGTCAAATCGATTCTTCCACCGTCATCTGTAATTGCAAAGATTTGATATACCCCATCTATATCTGCCTGGTAAGAAAACAACTGCTTTTCTTGATATTCATAAGATTTAATTATCTGCTCCGAACCATATCTTAAAATATAGATTTTCACGGATGTATCCTCTAATCCTAAATCAAGATTAGGAATAGTTAATTCATCTCCTGCCGAAAGCTTAACCCCTGTGCCATAATCATGATATACCAAATCATTTTGTTTCTCTGAGTAATCACTGTTTGCATCGGTTTTTACCATATGGTCAGAAGAAAATCCTTCTGATGCTTCTTGCCTACTGGTAGCACAACCTGTAAGCAGGAAGAGGGATAATAATAGTATAATCACTATATTTTTGATTATAATCACGCCTTTCCATTCCCTGCAGTTTTAACTGACAAGTTTATATCATCGTTTAGGATCGTTACCTTTCAGACCAGCGTATTCTACTTTAGTGATAATTGTATAATGTTATTTATTTAGAAAACTTTATCATCTAAGAATACCATTAATATTCTCGTCATTTTTGCTACTATCTGAACTGGCAATAAATCCTTGAATTGAAATCTTTATAATATTATACAATAATTGGTATAATCCATCAAGTAGCTGCTTTCAGAAAAGTCAATTACTACCTTCTAATATAATCTTATTTTTCATTTTTGGAAGCCTCGATTTGCTCTGCAAGATCATTTAGATAAACCCATCGATCCATCTTTTCTTCCAGCTTCTTCTCAAGCTCTTCCTTCTTGGCCATAAGTTCATTTAATTTTGAGTAGTTGGTAGAAGATTTCTCAATCTCCTGTTCCGTTTCTGATATATGATTTTCCAACTTAGCAATATCTTCATCGATGGTATCGAAATCTTTTTGCTCCTGATAAGTGAATTTAGGCTTATTACTCTTTTGCTTCCAGGTGGATATACTTGCTGACTTCTCATCTGGGGAAGCTGTTGCTGCATTTACTTTTGATGACATGGAGGATTCCTCCCCCTTCATAGTAACCACATACTTATAATCCGAAAAATTACCCTCATATTGGCGAATCACACCATTCTCAAAGGAAAAGATTCTCGTTGCAATACGGTCAAGAAAATAGCGGTCATGGGATACCGTTACTACGATGCCAGGAAAACTGTCCAGATAATCCTCCAATATGGTCAGCGTCTGAATATCCAAATCATTGGTCGGCTCATCTAAGATCAAAATATTGGGGGCCTCCATTAACACCTTAAGCAAGTAGAGTCTCCTCTTCTCCCCTCCTGAGAGCTTCGCAATCAAGGAATATTGCATCGCTCCCGTAAATAGGAATTTTTCACACATTTGAGATGCAGTAATGGTTCCTTCCGAGGTCTGGATATATTCAGCAGTACTCTTGATATAATCAATTACCTTAAGGCTCTCATCCATATATTCATTTTCCTGCGAGAAGTAACCAAGCTTAATCGTGGTTCCCATATCAACGGTTCCAAAGTCCGGTGATAACTTTCCGGTTATTATATTTAACAATGTGGATTTACCGCAACCGTTTGGTCCAATGATACCAATTCGGTCACCTGGCAGAAGGATATAGGTAAAATCCTGAATTAAACTTCTATCTCCAAAGGATTTTGAAATGTTATTCAGCTCAACTGTTTTTTTCCCCATACGCGAAGAAAGGGCGTTAATCTCCACCTTACCATCTACTTCGATGGACTTGCGATCTCTTAACTCCTCAAAGCGTTGAATATGTGCCTTCTGTTTGGTAGAACGCGCTCTGGCACCTCGTTGCATCCACTCTAACTCCACGCGGAACAAGCTTTTTGCCTTTCGCTCTGTTGCCATCATAATATCTTCACGTTCTGCTTTCAGCTCTAGGAATTTAGAATAGTTTGCCTGATAGGAATAGAGATTTCCTTTGTCCAGCTCAATAATCTTATTGGTGACCTTATCAAGAAAATAACGATCATGGGTAATCATAATAAATGCGCCGCGGTATTTATTCAAATATTCCTCCAGCCATTCCGCCATCTCATTATCCAAATGGTTGGTAGGCTCATCCAAAACCAGTATCTCCGCCGGTGTTAATAGGGTTCGAACTAGTGCTACCCTTTTCTTTTGACCTCCGGACAGCTTGGTGGTATATGCATTCACATCCATGATACCAAGCTTCATTAACATAGTGGTTGCCTCACCCTCCAGATTGCGATATTCCTCCTCCGCCTTCTGGTTTAAAACAACATTCTGCAATATGGTAAGCTTATCATCGAATTGGGGCGATTGCGCCAAATAACCAATTCTTACTGTCTTACCTTTTGTCACGGTTCCGCTGTCAGGCTCCTCAAGTCCTGCAATAATCTTTAAAAGTGTGGATTTACCGGTTCCATTAATTCCGATTACACCGATTTTTTCCCCCTCATTAATACCAAGGCTTACCTTGTCAAACAATAAGCGTTCGGTATAACTTTTGGTCATGTTTTCTATTGTTAATAAATTCATTATTCAAACCTCTCTTTTGCATTCGCAATCGGATAATTGAAGTTTTATTTCTTATTCTATGCTGAATGCAATACGTTCATTGCCAAATTATCGTACCATAAGGACTTTAAAAAGTCTAGAAGCATAATTCAAACCAAATACTATAGTATGAGTTGGGTCAAATAACCAATAGCCCATTCAATCTAGTTAATTGGCAACTTGTTTAAAACAAAGAATGAACTCTCATATTGTGTTTTATTCTATTTCCACCTATCACAAAATACTTTTCAAATACGCGGTAATTAACGGGTGGGGATTTTGAACTGTGGAACTTAATTGCGGTTGAAACAAGGTTAACACATAGAAACGCTTAGTTTCAATTGCTATCGCACGTATTTCACTTTCGGTATCTCTTCCCTCAACACTAAAATCATGTTTTAGTAATGCCTTTTCAAATTCTTTATTTAGTCCAAAGCTGCAATTATACTTCTCTTCAACCTCATTGCATTGATAGATATTATAAAACAACGAATCGTTGTGAATTTCTATTTTTCTGCTTTGACCCACTAGCGAGCAGGACAATGCTGTAATAAACAAATTGAGTGAATATAAATCAAACCCTTCCTGCTCAATCTCTTCATAACCCAAAACATTCTTCGCATATTCCAGAACCCCATGCTGAAACCCACCACAGGTTCCAAGGAAAGGCTTTGAATTTTCTCTGGCATACTGAATTGCATTAATAGCTCCTTGCATACTCTTATAAGGACTGCCCGGTGCACACCATAATCCCTGATATCTTTCTAATTGCTGTGGAATGTCTAACAACAATGAATCGGTGGGTATCCAGTTCACCTCCACTGAAACACCAAGGGAATTTCCGCTATGAATCAATGCTTCTGATGTAGCAATATGGGATGGTCTTCCATCATAATCTCCAATAACTCCAATTTGAATTGTTTTATTATACTTATCTTTATCCATAACCCACCAACCTTTTCCATAATATTAAGCTCCTATTATACTTTAATCCTTTTGATGTATCAACCCAAAAGAGGCTCATAAACCATTTAAAACAAAAACTCTCTATCCAAAATACAGTCTTGTATTCTAAATAAAGAGTTTCCAATTGTGTTTATCAACTATCCTATGCTTCATTCGAATGACAAAAGCCCTTCAACTAATCGTTAGCGATTTTCATAAAGCAAAAGAACAATTGCTCCTATAGAAATTGCCATTGCCACTCTATAAACAGAGCTTTTACATCGTAATTATACTTTTCGTTTGAAAAATGGTATTTTTACATTGGGCTCCTCAACTATCCCAAAATCCAGTTTTTTATAAGTCCAAGCGGCGGAACCAATTCCATATTTCTCAAACACACTGCATATGTCCTGATACCATAAGCTTGCACTTTCCGCATCCGCTTGATCAATCACTCCGTATTCCCCGCAATACAGACTAACATTTTTCGATTTAGCAAAAGCAATCGCTTCCTCAAATAGCTCTTCAAAAAATCCTGGATTAATTAATTTCTCCGGAGTAGGATCAAATTCCATAGGATTTCCTCTGCTTGGAATAATGTCAAAATACTCTTTTCTCTGCAAAGGATAACTAATATGATAATCCTTTGGCATATCCTCTACCCAATAGGCATTCTGGTGAGTAAATACCAACGGCTCATAGCAATGAAAATTGTAAATCAAGTTCTTATCCTCGGGCAGCTCCAATAATTTTACTGTGTTAACACTATTGTAGCACACTCCCCCCACTATAATTCTGATATTCGGGCAAATAGAACGTATTTCATTGATGGTTTCGCTTGCAATCGTATTCCACTCTGTAACAACCTTTGGGTCAACCACTTCATTCAGTAATTCAAAAGCGAGAATATCCTCCTCCTTACCATATCTTCTTGAACATTCCTTCCAGAGATTAATAAACTTTAATTGTAATTCTCTATTATAAAAGAAATCATTTGAATTTTCATAATCATCAAATACATAACCCTCTGTTTTATGAAGATCGAGGATCATATTTAGTCCATAATTTCTGCACCAGGAAAGACAATTTGTAATATAGGAGAATCCTTTCTCTATAAAATGGCTATTTTCATCACAAACCAACTCATAATCGATGGGCACGCGGATATGATCCGCCCCCCATTGTGAAATGTTCTTAATATCCTCTTCCAAAATAAAAGTATCATAATGATTATAATTATTTGGACATTGTGATAACCAACCACCTAAATTAATACCGTACATAAATCCGTCTGTTTTTTTCATGCTTTTATCCTTTTCTATGTTACTATTTATTTATACATCTTATCCATTCAAAGCAGATTGCGGCTTCTTAATGAATTGATCATTCATTGTCACTCTTCTCATCGATTTAGATGAGGCACAAGCAATTGTTAAGAACTAACCAAACTGCTTGTGCCCCCATCGTATCTTATTCCACTATAAATTCACTTATTTAATTTTTACAATACTTATATCGCTTATTTCTATTTGAGAATTAGGTGTATTCACATTCTCAATTTTACCCATTGATAACACAAAATCAATAGCCGGATCGGTTGCATTCGTTACCGTAATCGTTTGATCAACCATGTTCTCTTCGTTAGCCTTAAGTGCAATATCCGCACCACCATACCACGCATAGGTGGCGTTGAGCAATGCAAATTTTACGGTTCTTGCTTCTGTGGATTTTATTTTAAATTTCACCTTGTAGGTTGATCCGTTCTCAATCAATAATCCACTCTGCTTTAATTGGATATTCCAATCTGCTGTGCCGACATTGGTTATATTATATACCGCTTTTCCTCCTGAAAAATCCGCTGTTGCTGCACCCGGTGCAGTAATTGCATTAATCCAGTTTTCCTCTGCTTTTGAAAAGTCACCGTTCTTGATTAAATTCGTTCCAGGATCAACCGGAGGATATTCAGGAGCATCCACTTCAACTAATTTAATATTATCAATGTATATCTGATGCTGTTGAGTAATTCTAATGCCTCCAACACTACCCATGGATATACTGAATATAGTTTTGGGATCAGTGGTACTGTTCATCTGGAAGGTAGTTGAAAATGTTTGGTATTCCTTCGTAAGATCAACCACTTTCGAACCGGAATATGGTGTCCAATCATTATCTGTAGAGCCATCACGCTGTAATGCATATAAAAGGGATCTATTCATGGATGCTTTTGCATCAAAGCTAATCTTATACCATTTTCCTTGTTCCAGCTTAATATTATTTTGCTTTAACTGAATCTTCCAGTCTGCATCACCGGTATCTTTAATATCAAAGGCAGCAGCATCATTTTCATTCAATGAATCTACACCATAGGTTACCATATTTGATACGCTGGAATCAGTAAACACCTCATATCCAGCTAACCCATTTGAAAAATCACCATTAATAAATAATCCATTGTCTTGAATACGTACATTGTCTATATAGGCTGTTCCAGCTACTCCTAAAAGGAATTTTAATACTCCTTTGGTCAGACCCTTTTCTGTAGTAAAAGTATATTTATAGGTTGTTTTTGTACTGGTTAATTTGGTATCAAAAACCTTACCGGCAATTGTTGCCTTGATTGTCTGGCCCTTATTACCATATGCATCAAAACTTAATACATAGGTTTTTCCTCCGCCAATTGCAATCGGATCTTGTATCAGCACTACTTTATTTATATCAGTCACACTACTTGGAACAACCGCCTTTAATTCACGAATGTTGTTACTGTTTGTTACCGATAGTTTCGCTCCATTGCTTTGATTGTCAATAGTCCAGTATGCCAGACGATTCTTTCCTTCCTGGAACTCCCCATTATAAACATAGTTTCCATCTGGCAGTACACTCTTCACCTCAGGGGGAATCACTGCCTTTCCTATTTTTTCAACTCTCACGTTACTGATCTTTACTTGTGCTGTAGAACTCTGATTACCCAGGTTAAATTCCAGTCTACCGTTTGGATCACTGTTGCTTAACATATCGAATTCATAGCTATAGCTTTTCTTATTCGTGGTTAATTGAGTAACCGTATCTGCCAAATAACGAATATATCCATTATCTGGAGCAGATACATCGGTTATCATCGTTCGAGCGGCTGACGCGGATGCATCAAAGGTAAGGCGATAACGATATCCTTTTTCCATTGGCAAATCAGGCTGAACTACTTGAACACTATAATCCAAATCACCTGCATTCGTAGTCTTGATCACTAATTCCTTATTTAAAATCTCCGCCGTAGCTGCACCGCTTCCTGCAAGCAAGAATCCCCAGTCTTTATTATCACTGAGACTTTCTTTTACAGAAAATCCACCATTATTAATATAATTTCCGGTAGCATCCGGTTTACGGAAGGTTACATTGGATACCGGCTTATCAACATTCTCATTATAGGAAGCTTTCTGATATACCTTTACATAATCAACTTTTAGTTCCGCATTCTTACCAAACTGTGTGGTTTGATCAGGATTGCCCGGCCAATTTCCGCCAACCGCAAGATTAAGAATCATATAGAAAGGCTGGTCAAAAGGTGCCGGATAAGTTACTTCACCAAAACCATTTTTCTTGGTAAACCAATCATTAACGGTATTATATAATACTCCGTCTACATAGAATTTTATTTCATTGGGCTCCCAATCACAGGTATATACATGATATTCGCTTGTAAAATCACCTTTTGTTAAGGTATAGGTTCCCTGTTTCTGTGTATGCGGTTCACCAAAGTGAAGTGTTCCATAAGCTTTGTCCGTCTTATCTCCAAGAACCTCCATAATATCAACTTCACCGCATTTTGGCCACTGTCCATAGAGATTTTCATCGGTTGGCATCATCCAAAATGCAGGAAGAAAGCCTTTTCCGCTAGGAACCTGAATTCTTGCCTCGAAACGTCCATATTTAAAGTCATGCTTTCCTTGGGTATTAACCCTACCGGAAGTATAAGTAGTTCCATTCTTATCAACTTTTTTTATTGCCTTAATGGTAAGGCTGCCATCTTTTACTGAGATATTTTCACTAGAATCCGTATATCTTTGTAATTCATTGTTAACCCAACCGGGATCATGCAATTCATAGTTCCAGTCTTTTGTATTTAATTTGGTACCGTTAAAATCATCCTTCCATACTAAAGAATAACCTTCATAGGGATCTTTGATTATAAAAGTACAGCTTGCTTTTACACCACTGCCATCTGAAGCAGCTACGGTAATTGTTATCGTTCCTGCCTTTAATAAGGACACCTTACCCTTACTATCCACTGTTGCTAAAGCCTTGTTAGAGCTATTATAGGTTAGTTTTTTATTGGTGGCATTACTGGGTAAAACGCTTGGTGATAGCTGATAACTGGTTCCTATATTTTGTGTTACCTTTGTTTCCATTAAGGAAATTGATTTTACAGGTGTAATAATAGTAATTGTTAAAGTAGCCTTTTTACTGCTACCATCTGTAGACATGGCTGTTATAACAACTGTCCCTGTTTTTTTCAAGGTCACTTTACCCTTACTGTCCACTGTTGCAAGAGATGTATTAGAGCTGCTATAAGATAATGTTTTTATTGATGCATTGGAGGGTGCAACTGCTGCATTCATCGAGTAAGTATTTCCTACGAACTTGGTAACTGCCTTTGGTGAAACGCTGATTCCGGAGACCGGATATCCAACAATAAGTGTAATACTATCTTTCACTCCACTTCCATCGTTTGCTTTCGCTGTAATTACACACTTACCATTCTTCTTAGCAACAATTTTACCTTTACTATCCACTGTTGCTACTTTATTATCTGAACTGATGTATTGTATACTTTTATTATTTGCTGCAGAAGGTGCAACAGACGCTTTTAAATTGTAGCTTTTTCCTACTGACAAAACAAGATTTTGATCTTTCGGACTGGTGATCTCAATCTTATTTACGGGAATTGCGGAGGTTACTGTAAGAACTGCTTGTTTCCCGCTTCCATCCTTTGCTGTAACCGTAATCTTCGCTGTACCCTTCGCCTTTGCTGTTAATTTCCCCACTTCATTAACAGATACAATTTTGCTGTCGGAGCTTTTATAAGTTACGCTTTTATTGGTTGCATTTGAAGGTGCAACCTTTACTTTTAGCTGGTAAGTCTTACCTACATGCAATGTAAGCGTTTTCTGTGTCGGTTGAGTAATCGTTACAGAACTTACCTTGACCTTCGTTTTTGCTTCCGAAAACTTAACCCCATAAATCGGCAACAAAACTACAGCCATAATTAACACTATAACCAAACTAATCTTTTTGCTCATTCCTTTCATAATTTACCCCTTTCCATTTTTATGATATAGCTATCACACTTCAAACTTTATCATTTTGTCCCAAGGAAAAATATCATATATTTCTGTTTTTTATCAATATTTTCTGGTATAATTATGATGTGGGCTATATAAAGCATAGATTAGAAAGGAGTTTATTGATGAATGAAAATATAACCGATTCCCAGCTTCTGCATTCCCTGTTTTTGCAAAGAGAAGGTCATCAAAATCACCTGCCCTATGAAAGAGAACTGCAATTTTACGAGGCAGTAAAAGAGGGAGATATCGATTTATTAAAACAAATTATGATTCCACTTGATAACTTTCAGCTTGGTGTACTTTCCAATAACCCACTGCGCAATATCCAATATCATCTTACCATTGCTATTGCATTTATTACCCGTTTTTGCATTGAAGGAGGAATGGATGTTGAAACTGCTTATACGTTAAGTGACGTGAACATTCGCAAGCTGGATCGTTGTACAAGTACCAAGGATGTAACTCTTTTGCACCATGACATAGTATTTGATTATGCTCACCGAATGAAGAAGCTTCATACAAAACGTACCATTTCTATCTCTGTCACCCAATGCATTGATTACATATACAACCACCTTCATGATGCCATAACCATTGATGCCCTGGCACAACATACGGGCAAAAATGCAACCTATTTATGTGGATTGTTTAAAAAAGAAATGAACATGACCATTGGATCTTATATATTAAAAAAGAGAATTGAAGTTTCCGAAAACATGTTGAAGTATTCCGATTATTCAGCCACTGATATATGTAATTATCTGTCCTTTAACTCCCATAGCCATTTTATCACTGTCTTTAAAAAGCATACCGGATTAACACCAAAGGAATATCGTAAACGTTATTACCGTAGTAATTGGAATTAATTTTTTATCTTAGTTTACGAAATAATTTATTTAATCTCTACGCTTGATAAAAAGAAAGATGCCTTATAATCCTTAGCGATTATAAAGCATCTTTTTGGTCTATTAAGTTATTCAGAATATTTTGATTATAATAAAATTATGATTAATGCATCAAAGGTCTATGTGTTCTGTGGCAATGGCAATTTGAACAAAATCAAAAGATTTCATCCATCTTAACCTAAGTTTACTTATCTGCGAATAATCTCATCTCTTCCAGGACCGTTGGATACTAATGTAATCTTCACCTCAAGCTCCTTCTCAATGAATTCGATATATTTTCTGCAGTTCTCAGGAAGTTCTTCATAATTCTTAATTCCTCTGATCTCCTGATTCCAGCCGGGTAGGTATTCATATACCGGCTTAGCTTTTGCAAGCTTTACTGTAGTAGGGAAATCTTTGGTTACTACACCATCAATTTCATAGCCTACGCATACAGGCAGAGTATCCAGATAACCAAGTACATCAAGAACAGTCAGTGCCACTTCCGTTGCACCCTGCATTCTACAGCCGTAACGGGAAGCCACCGCATCAAACCAGCCCATACGTCTTGGTCTTCCTGTTGTAGCACCGTACTCACCACCGTCGCCACCGCGTCTGCGTAATTCATCTGCTTCTTCACCGAAGATTTCACTTACGAACTCTCCTGCTCCTACTGCACTGGAATAAGCCTTAACTACCGTAACAACATCCTTAATCTCACATGCCGGGATACCAGCGCCGATTGCACCGTAAGCTGCAAGTGTGGAGGAGGAAGTAACCATTGGATAGATACCAAAGTCAGGATCCTTTAATGCACCTAGCTGGCCTTCTAATAAGATATTCTTTCCTTCTTTGATTGCCTCATAAAGGTATGCAGATACATCACATACATAGGGAGCAACCATATTTCTATAATCAACTAAAGTCTGAAATAATTCTTCTTCATCGATTGCAGGCTTATTATATAAATGCTTCAGAATTACATTCTTAACCTCGCATACTCTTGCAATCTTATCCTTCAATAACTCATCATCAAATAATTCGGAAACCTGGAACCCGATTTTTGCATATTTATCCGAATAGAACGGTGCAATACCGGATTTGGTGGAGCCAAAGGACTTTCCTCCAAGGCGTTCTTCCTCATATTGATCAAATAAAATATGATAGGGCATCATGATTTGCGCTCTATCTGAAACTAAAATCTTCGGAGCCGGAACACCACGGTCTACAATGGACTTGATCTCCTTCACAAGGTATGGAATATTAAGTGCCACACCATTACCGATAATGCTGGTTGTATGATTATAAAATACACCGGACGGCAGCAGATGAAGTGCGAATTTACCGTATTCATTGATAATTGTGTGGCCTGCATTGCTACCACCCTGATATCTTACGATGATATCTGCCTCTTGACCAAGCATATCTGTTATTTTGCCTTTTCCTTCGTCGCCCCAGTTAGCGCCAACTATTGCTTTAACCATTGTGAATTCCTCCTTGGACTTTGCGATAATTGTTTCAACACATCGCAGTAAATTATTATACCCAATTACTTACCAAGTATAATGTATTTTATCACATAAGTAAAATCAATATTAATTATGTGAAGCATAACTTCCACTTATGTCTTTTTACGAAAGAAATTTTGGAAAAGAGCTGTCATCTGTTAATCTTTTTACGATGTCCTCTGCAGCCATATGCACGAATTTTATGATACTTTCATAGCTAATAATTCTTGGCGGCTGTTCCTCACTCTTTATGTAAAAGTGCTGAAAAAGCAGCCAGTCCTTACTGATTTGCATTTCCTTTTCCGTGATATAATCAATTACCGGATATACCCTTGCTTGTTCTAATGTGGCTTTTATCTCACTGCTGCCCTCATAATTTTTAATCAGCATAATATCATTCCGGTTCATATCCGCTACAATATATTCAAAGAAAATGGGATCACTTTGTACCACCCCCTGTTTCTCCATCTGGATACAAAAATCCTTCCGACAATTCAGAACAAACAGCTCATCCGTTAGGATATGGCAGATATATCCCCTATAAAGATCCAAAAGTCCACCCTCACGATTTCGGTAGTTCAAGATAAATTCTTTCACACGACTATGGAATATATTCCGGTTTATCTCACTCTCGAAATCCTTATCAGGAATATCATCCCTTAAATGAGTATGCTTTTTAAACTCTCTGATATAGCCTTCTCTGGCATGTATGGCATCCGGTGCCAGGTTACCGAGATAGAACATTCCCATATCCTGAATGGTTCCTTTGGGCAATCTCTTCGCAATCTCCCTTGCCACAACCATATGTGTAATTACTCCTGCCATACAAACCTCCTGACTTTTAACTAAGACGCTTCTTCGATGTCAATATAAACTATTGTTTTCCAGTACTGCCGTGTCCTCCACGGTCAATGTTTCCAAGAACCTCTACTTCATGGAACTCTATAGTTGGCTGATGCTCCATAATTCTGAATTGACAGATTCTATCATTCACATGAATTTCTGTATCCCTCATTGCCATTGCGGGAAAAAACCACTGATCATTATCACCACTATAGCTTTCATCAATGACACCCATGGAATTGGTCTGAAGAATACCAAAGTTTTTAAAGGTACTGCTTCTGGGGACCACATGTGCTTCATAGCCTTTTGGTAATTCCATTGCAATACCAAGAGGGATTAATTTAAATTCCCCTGCTTTTAAACTTATCTCTTCGCTGGCTCTAAGATCAATCCAATCAGATTTATTTTCAATGTATTGTAATTTTTCAATTTTGTCACTAAAATATTTAATTTTTATGTTTGGCATAATATCCTCCGTTTTTCACTTAAAATAGTTTGTAAATTAGTTAGCTGTTATTATCTTCTGCTTTTTCAACATCCTTTTGCATCATCTTAAGCAATTCATTGGCAGCTGTAGTAATGGGATTCGAGTTGCCGGTGATGATACAGAAGTTACGCTTAGGTATTTCCTGTTCAAATTTCAACTCAAAGAGCTCACCTTCCGATAAAGCCTTTAATGCAAAATCCTTCACTACACATCCGATGCCAAGATTTCTTGCTGCAAACTGGACGATAATATCACTCATGGCAAGTTCAAATTCAGGTTTTAGTTTCACACTATTCTGTTGAAGAAATTCATCAATGAATTTACGTGAGCTGGTATTGCTTTCCAGGCAAACAATCGGAAGCTTTTCCAGTTCTTGAAAGGATAGCGTCTGTTCTCTCAGATGTTCAAATTTCTTGCCCGCGACAAAGATATCCTGGATTTCCCTCACCTTTCTAATTGCAATTTCCTGTTTTGCTTCAAAGGGTTCGCTGACGATACCAAAATCAATTCTACCTTCATAAAGATACTGCAAGGTATCCGGAGTTGGTGCATTCGTCACTGTCACCTTAATCTTCGGAAATCTGCTATGAAATTCCTCAAGATAGGGTAGTAAATAAAACTGAAGGGTCATATCACTTGCACCAATTCGAATTTCTCCATACTCAAGATCTAACATTTTCTGAAACTTTTCTTCCCCTAGAAGAATATATTCATAACCTCGTTGAACATAGTTAAAAAGAACCTCACCCTCACGGGTAAGCTTTACTCCCTTGGGTACCCTGATAAAAAGCCTGCTTTTAAGCTGTGTCTCCAGTTGCTTGATTGCCTGGCTGACCGCCGGTTGTGAGATACACAGGCTTTCCCCTGCCTGGGTGAAACTTCCTGCCTTGGCTACATAGTAAAAGATACGATAATATTCTAAATCTATATTCATATAATCCTCCCTTATAGCTTCCGCGTTTAACATACAAGCTGATTATAGCATTACTATTTATATCAAGTAAACACCTTAATATATTTTTGAGGTTTCTTTTGCATTACGAGAATGCTGATGAATTCTGTTTGAAAGAGCCTTTGACACTCGAATCAATTTTAAAAATTGTGTCAATTATTTTTGTATTGATTCCCTTGCTGATGCGAATGGAAGAATATTTCTACGATTTTGTTAATAATAACATGTCATTTCCCAAAGACTAATAAATAGAATTAACATCTACAACAAAGATTGGTACAAGCAGTTGCGATCATATGCTTGTACCATGAATTATTTTCCAATATCTAATCAATTTTCACCACACGGAAAGGAGAATCATATGAATAACGTACACTATACCGTAAACGGAATAAACAATACGCTCATCAAAACTCAACTCAAGAATTCTCTTGAAAAAATCGACGGAATTCAAATGGTAAATGTAGATTTGCATCGTGGAACTGTTGAAGTGGGTTTTAATGCTCCCGCCATGGAACGTGATATCAAAGATACCATCGAACACATCGGATGCAAAATAGAGTAGGATCAACCATATCATTTGGGAAGCACTTTACATGAATCAGAGTGCTTCCCAAAGATTAATCTCTACCTATGTATTAAAAATTTTTCTATTTGGTGGCTACCATACACATGGTAGTACTGCTACTAACCAGATAGTCCTCACCTGCTGCATCCCCATAAACTTCTATGATTGGAAAGCCAGCTAACTCCATATCACCCCTAAGTTCCTCCTGAGTGAACATATGCTCCCAAATATTATAGCAATTAACGGTGTTCTCCGTCACGATTACTGTTTGATTAAGGATCGTATTTCCCTCATATCGGTACATGGAGTTTAAGGCAAGGTGTGGTTGGGGCGACCAGAAGCCACTCTCCGCTACCTGCCAACTGTTTGATTCCTGACGATCTTCATACTGCTTTGGAGTAAAAACATCAACGAAGAATTTACCGCCTTTCTTTAAAGCACGATATACATTTTTTAATACGACTGCTCTATCTTCATCGGACAAAACTCCAAAATCACAATAAATCAAAATGATTACATCATATTCTTCTTCATAATTCAAATTAAGATAATTCTCATTTAGATAGCATATATCCAGTCCTTCCTTTACTGCATGCTCCTTCGCATAATCAATAGACCTGGTAGATAAATCGATACCGGTTACCTGATAACCCTTTTGACACAGCTTTTCCGCATAAATCCCCGGCCCACAGCCCATATCCAAAAGTTTTTTATACTGATTTGAAGATGCTAACTGCTCGATCCAATCCACAGAAGCATTAACAAAGCTTATCTTCCTGGTTGCTGCATCCCATTCCGGATTCAGATGTGCTTCCAGCATTCCTATTGATATATGCTCATCATCCCAAAACTTTGCTGTACTTTTCGCATAAAGTTCTGGTCGTTTTATACAATCTATCACTTGTTTATTCATTCCCTATTTACCTCCTAAATTAATCCCCAATATTTATTTTGATTATATTTGGCAATTTTATGAATGTCAAGTATATACAGGATGCAATGTACAGATCAACCTAAAAACGCAATCAAATATCATGCTATCAATAACTTAAAAAGAACCGCCCTTGTGCATTTATGAGCACTTATCTCCATCCAAAACCTTATATCGATTAACGAATAAAGCAGGTTCTCGAAGGAACCTGCTTTATTCGCTAATCCATATTCAAACTATAAATACATTTTTAATTCATTTATATTAATTTATACGTTCCATTTTCTTCAACAATAGGGAAAAATGCTGCACGTTCGTCGGGTGTTTTATTGGGCATATGAATTGTAAGCATAGGTTCTCCCTGTAAGCTCTTAAAAACCATACCATGCCCGCCATTTTTAGAAAATATCAGCTCTTTATCCTGCTGCCAAAGACCGTCTATTTCACCATTTGTACTTCTAGCTAATGCCTGGGCATATCCTTCTTCTCCATGACTTGACCATAGCATTACCAAGCTTCCATCCTCCATTCTCTGCAAAAATGGACCGTCTGTCACATAGCTATTATCACCGTCAATACTTTTTGTCCATCCGGTACTTTTTGCATCAAATAAAACCCAGGGCTCTGATATAGCTGTTGTTAAATCCTTGCTTAATTTCATTGCACACATGGTTCCATTGCCAATCTGTTGCCATTCATGGCAAAAAACAATATAAGGTTGTTGATTTCTATCTACATACAAGGTACCGTCCAGGCATTCCCACTCCCTCGGGGTGATTGGACCCTCTGAAATTGGTAAAAACGGACCAAGCGGTGATTCAGAACATAATATCTGTGTTCCCCTTGCTACATTCTCCTTTTTAAAGCTTGCGAACATATAATATGCACCCATATAACTATGAACTTCCGGAGCCCAATAATTTTGATCAGCCCAAAAATCACCATTATTATGGAACACTTCTATCGCATCACTCCAATGCTCCAGATCCTCACTTACATATACGTCAAATCCATCTGCATATCCCCAGCAAGTCTCAACTCTAGTACCATACAAATAATATTTTCCACCGTCGACCAAAACATATGGATCTCTCACTGGAATGTCTGTTTTTATATATCGCATAACTTCCCTCATTTTCTTACTGTCTTTTTTATTCATTAACCCTTTACACTTCCAGCCGCCAAGCCACCAACAATATGTTTGGATAATGCTATATACACGATGCAGACTGGTATGATTGCTAAAAATATCAGCATATAAACCTGACCCATATCAAACTTTAAAAAGTCTGCACTTCTTAGCTGTGCAATCAGAATAGGAAGTGTTTTCTTACTATCTGATTTCAGAATTAAAGAAGGAATCAGGTAATTATTCCAATTGCCAACAAAACTAAAGATTAATTGTGCAGCAATTGCAGGCTTCATGATTGGGCAAATAATCTTATTAAAGGTATAGAATTCTTTCGATCCATCCACCCTGGCTGCCTCAATAATCTCTATGGGCAAATTACTGTCCATGAATTGTTTCATAAAGAAGAACACAGCAGGTGCTGCAATTGCAGGCATAATAAGTGGTACATAAGAGTCTGTTAACCCTAACTTCGCCACCCATCTAATAAATCCTAATGCAGAAACTTGTCCCGGAACCATCATAATTAATAAGATAAACATAAAAATCTGCTGTTTGTATTTAAAATTATAAGCATGGATTGCATATGCCGTTAAAGAGGAAAAATAAACACAAAATCCTGCACTGAATGTAGCAATAATAAGACTATTTTTAATACCTGATAATACTGGTAAGTTTTCATTTCCCAAAACATTCTTCATATTAAAAAAGAATGCTTTTGCAGGTATCATAGAAAATCCCTTTTGAATATCAGCATGTGCACGTGTAGCATTTACAATGAGCACATAAAACGGAAACAAACTCGCAACTGCTAGAAAGATGAGTACGAAATAACAAAAAACCTTTTTCACTTTTACACTAACTCCATTATTTTCCATTAATATACTCCTTTCTTTTTGGTCATATTGCCAGTTAACTTTTTGAATACAAAAATACTTAAAACAGCTGTAATGAAAAATAGAATTACAGAAAGTGCACCGGCACGTCCATAGTTTTTATTGTATAAAAGGTTGTTCAAATACATAATCAGAGTCATACTGGTTCTATTAGGACCACCGCTGCCGCCTGTTAAAATCTGAGGTACATCAAAGGACTGAATACCACCGATCATTGAGGTTATAAATACATATACCAATACCGGGCTAATTAATGGAACTGTAATTTGTCTGAAAATTTTAAATGTTGTAGCACCATCCATACGTGCAGCCTCGTAGATAGATTTATCAACACCAAGCACCGCTACCATCAATAAAATTGTAGTATTACCATACCACATCAAAAATCCCATGATTGCAACTAATGATCTTGTCCACCAGACATTACTTAGGAACCGAAGCGGCTCATGCAGTATTCCCGTAGAAACTAAAATATTATTAATCGGACCTATATCTGAAAACAATGCAAAAAATAACATAGAGAACGCTGCAGCCATAATTAAATTCGGCATATAGATAACTGTCTTAAAAAACCCTTTTCCCTTTACTCGCATTGCACCATCCGTTAACCATACTGCAAGTACTAAGGATACAATGATTTGCGGAATAAAACCTAATAGCCAAAGAATAAGCGTATTCCCTGCGTATTTTAACAAATCAGGAGTTATAATAGTTTTAAAATTCTCCAATCCTACAAAGGTAGGCCCTATCTGATTTAATCCTGACATATAATTTTCAAATAAACTATTCCAAAATGTATTAACCAACGGAATTAAAGAAAAAAGAAAGTAAATAATGAAAAATGGGAGCAAGAATATATATCCCCACTTTGCATAACTAACTCCTTTCTTCCTCTTTTCTGATCTTTTCATAATAATATCACCATTCCTCCGCCACTTTTTTGACAACCTGTAACTCTCTTTTACCTAATAAGAGTGGAACATGGCAAAACAATTCGTCATGTTCCACATTTGCTTTATTTTTGTAATTCTGATTACTTTATTTTTGTAATTCTGGATACTTCTCGTTTACTATCTTATAAAAATTCTCTAATGCTGTGTTATAATCTACATTATTATCAAAGTAGTCACCCATAGCCTTACCTAAAGCATCATTTAAACCTTGATCGTAGATAGATGTATTCTTCATATCGATATTTAAAGCTGCTTCACAGAAGTAGGTATATGGATTCTGACCAGCTAAAAATGCACTCTTAAAATCACTTTTTGCAACTTCTTCCATTGCTTCTTTATTGTTAGCAAAATCGATAGTCTCTGTTGCCATTTTCTTCATTGGTTCTTTTTCACAAGTGAAAAATTGCATAATATCTTTTACTTCCGGGATATTATCACTGCCATTTGCTGCACATAACCATGTTCCGCCCCAATAGAAGGACTGGGGTCCAAGGCAAATTCCATAGTCACCATAGATACCATTACCAACTTCTTCTTTTCCACCATCAGCAACTGATTTTGCTAAGGAATTACCCATCAAAGTAAAGTTAACACCCCAGGTTGAGTAGAAGAAGCTTAATACATTTCCTTTGGGACCTTGATCTGCACTCCAGCCATCTGACCAGATACCATGTTTATTGTTGTAACCACTGTCTGTATATTTCTTTGTTTGATCAACCCAATTAAGAATATTCTTGTCGATTACGATCTTAGTTCCGTCAACCCAAGGAGATGATACATTATTTGAGAAGACTCTGTAAGAATCGCTATAACCAGCTAACATCTTATATCCCTTATCATTAGCTTTTTTAGCAATTTCGTCAAACTTGTTCCAATCGCTTAAATAATTCTGTACTTCCTTGGGATCGTCAGTACCTAATACACCTTTTGCAATTGATCTACGATAAGCAAATAATCCTGGTGATGCAAAACCGGATACACCCTTAATTGCGCCATCCTTAGTAGTCATAATTTGTTTTGTATACTCATACATCTGTGACATTTGATCTTGTGTTAATCCAACATCCTTTTGTACATCTAAAGTAACATCTGACTGAGCATATTTTAATGCATAATCAGCTTCCACTAAGAATAAATCCACTTTCTTATCTGCTGATACATCTTTCTGCTTTAACAGTGCTTCATCCAGAGCGTTCTGATAAGCATTGTCTGCACTCGGAATTGTTACCCAATTAATCTTAACATCTTTCGGCAATCTGCCTGTTGGAATATAATACTTATCCACTAATGTTTTGAAACTTTCATTCCATCCGTAAATATTAATTACCTTACCATGTTCTGTTGCTGTCTTTCCTGCATCTGCTGGTTTATCACTTTTACTGCCCCCACAACCAGTAAGACATCCCATTGTCATTACTAATGCCATAATAACCGCTACTAACCCTTTTTTCATGGTCATCCTCCTTTTAACTACTCTAATAAATAACACTGATTAATAAAGCTTTTTAGCAAAAATGAATAAGCCGATTGCATTTCCACTTTTCTCCACAATTATACTAATTTGGAGGGATGCAAATCAGTTTTATTTATAAATCTTTGCTATTTTTTCTCTTGCTACGTTTATTATTTTATATTCTTGACACAAAAATTGTAATGATGTAAACTGTGAAATAACTGATATATAATGCTATTTATAATTGGAGGTCATATGAGAATTACATATATTGGATACAATCATGTTCATGATTCCGATTTTTTTATCGATCGCCCTTCCGGGTCAGGTGATTATTTAGCCTTGCTCATTAAAAGTCCTGCGCTATTTTCAATCAATGGAACCAACATCAAAATAGAGCCCAATACCTTCTTTCTTTATAAAGAAGGGACACCCCAGTATTACCGTAGTGCCGGAACGTCTTTCTCAAATGATTGGTTCCACTTTGAAATGACTGCCGAGGATAAGTTATATCTTGAGAGTTTGAAAATTCCTTTTGAAACACCCATTGCAATTAAAGATATGGAGTCCTACTCCATGCTTCTCAATAGCATTAATATTGAGCAATATTCTAATAACAAATATAAAGAAGACACGATTAACTGTTATATGCATATATTTTTCAATAAAATTTCCGAGGCAATTCTTCGTGAAAACTCCAATAGCTGGATTAAAAATTATGATAAATTCTCTTTACTTCGTTCCAAAATATATAATCGCCCCTATTTGGACTGGACGATTGAAAACCTGTCCCATCAGATTTGTCTTAGTCCCTATTATTTTCAACGTCTCTATAAGAAACACTTTGGTATCACCTGCATGTCCGATGTGATTAATGCACGTGTAGAATATGCGAAGCAACAGTTATGTACGACAAAGCTTTCCATTCGACATATTGCAGAACAATGTGGATACGAAAATGATGTACATTTCATGCGACAGTTCAAACAAGTTACCGGTTTATCTCCTACTCAATATAGGCAGACGCAATTTTCGGAAAGTACTACCTTTCCAAAAGTTGAGCAGAACAGAATTGAGATTTTTTAAACTGGTGCGGATAAGATTGATAAAAATAAAAGCCATAAAATTGATTGCAGTAAAGATTACACGTTTCTGGCAACAAGTGATTTAGATGGAAAACAAAAGATTCGTATGACAAATTGAGATTAACACACAGAGGATGATAAAGAACCTTATAGACAATAAGAACATGGAATTTTATTATTTAGGAACTCAGTATTTGTCTAGGTTAAAACAGCTCAAATCTCATGAAAACGATAGACAAAAAGGTGATTTATGCAACAAGGAGTCATTACGATGTACCGGCTAGGTATTCCCATAATGACTCCAATAACAGTATATATTTCTAACAGGTTATGCTGGTATCAGGTCAAAAACGAACTATTATCACAATGATAAGTTCATCACACCTTAATATCCGCCTTCATCCCCAATGCCTCTTCATTCTCATCTAATATCGGCTGAATCACTTCAAGAATGAATTCTTCAGTCTGTTCGCTTGCTCGTCCGGTATATTTTGCAGGATCCATGGTACTCTTTAACTCTTCCAAGGTCATATTAAAAGCAGGGTCTGCAGCAATCAGCTCAAGAAGATTATTCTCAAGACCTCTCTCTTTTACATTTTGGCCTGCTTCCATGGATAAAGTACGAATCTTTTCATGAAGCTCCTGTCTGTCCCCACCGGCTTTTACGGCATCCATCATAATATTCTCGGTAGCCATAAAAGGAAGCTCCTGCATCAAGCGACGTTCGATTACCTTTGGATATACCACAAGACCATCTACCACATTCATATATAAGTCAAGAATTCCATCGATTGCAAGGAATGCTTCCGGAACACTGATTCTCTTATTTGCAGAGTCGTCAAGTGTTCTCTCAAACCACTGTGTGGAGGTTGTAATGGCAGGATTTAATGCATCCACCATAACATAGTTCGCTAGGGACGCGATACGTTCACTTCTCATGGGATTTCTCTTATATGCCATTGCAGAAGAACCAATCTGATTTTTCTCAAAAGGCTCTTCAATTTCCTTTAAATGCTGTAGCAAACGGATATCATTGGAGAATTTGTGAGCACTAGCAGCGATTCCAGCCAGTACATTGAGTGCTCTATAATCAACTTTTCTGGAATAGGTCTGACCGGATACCGGATAGCAACCGGAAAAGCCCATCTTATCTGCAATAATTTGATCCAGTTTCTTAATTTTAGTATGATCTCCATCAAATAATTCAAGAAAACTTGCCTGAGTACCGGTTGTACCCTTGGAGCCAAGCAACTGCATGCCTTCTATCATATAACAGATATCATCATAATCAAGCTTTAGTTCCATTAACCAAAGAGCCGCTCTTTTTCCCACCGTAGTAGGCTGTGCCGGCTGAAAATGGGTAAACGCTAAGGTTGGAAGAGCACGGTATTCCATTGCAAACTTAGAAAGCTCTGCCATAACATTCACTAACTTCTTCTTGACCAGCTTTAATGCTTCTGTCATGATAATCAGATCGGTATTATCTCCTACATAACAGGAGGTAGCTCCAAGATGGATAATTCCCTTCGCCTTCGGACATTGCTCTCCGTAAGCATATACATGGGACATAACATCATGGCGAACTAATGCTTCTCTCTCTTTTGCCACATCATAATTGATATTATCTTGAGCCGCTTTTAATTCATCAATCTGTTCCTGTGTAATATTTAAACCCAGTTCCTTTTCTGCTTCTGCAAGTGCAACCCAAAGCTTCCTCCAGGTTTTAAATTTCATATCCGGTGAAAAGATATACTGCATCTCTTTTCCAGCATAACGCTCAGATAAAGGAGACATGTATTTATCATTACTCATCTTTCCTACCCCTTTCTTCATTTCGTATTATTTAAATGTATACTTTTTAGCTTATGCAATCAAAAATTCTTTATTATGACCACAGACAATTCACTTTGTGCAAACTGCATGACATTAATGCAGATCTTTTGACCTTCAACTCTCATTATAAAATCAAAACAGTATCACACTAATTCCAGTTCATTATTTCACGAAGTTTCTCTTCCAGCTTTGCCGCCATCTTTTTATGTGTAAGCACGCTGGGGTGAAAGTCAGTACCGATTCCATCCTTTTCTAGCTGTAAATTAAATTTCATAAAATAGATATCTTTCAATCCTTCCAAGTTAAGCTTCTCTACTTGCTTCTCTATCTCTTCACACAAATGCTGTCCCATTACTCCCAAGGTGCATAGGATTTTGGAATTGGGATTGAAGGCTCGAAGTCTCTTCACAAAAAGATAATATTCTTTTCCAAAGTGGGATACACGTTCAGTGATCTGCTTTGTGTAGCTGGCATCGTTGGTTCCCAGATTGACTACAATACAATCTGGATAAAAAACTTCTGAACTATATTGTTGAGGGTTCTCATTCCCAAGAGCCAAATCCGTTGCCTTATCCGTATAAGGATACAGCGCAGGCATTAACCAGCCGTCATTCGGTATATCTTCTTCCGTATAGTTGGAAATCACACCAATACCACTCCAACATATCAGTTGATAGTCAGCCTCCAATGCTCTTGCAGTCATTGCTGCATATGCTTCCCAAGGATTTTCTGTGGAGGTATGAAAAGTGTCCTTATTCCATATGCCTTCATTTCCATAACCGCAAGTAATGGAATCTCCAACGAATTCTATTCTTCTGTCCTTAATGGTAGCAGGGGTTGGGGGCTGATTCCCATCCGTGGTGATGGATACAATTCCAACTTTTCCAAATGCCGCTTCAGAGAATTTAATCATTCTTATGGTTGTTTCCTTAGGCTGCTCCTGCTCATAAAGCATGTAATTGCCAGAATGCTCCACCGCAATGCGCTGATAAGGGATTACTTCTTCATTTACAAAGATTGCTATTACAGCTACACCATTTTCATCCGATATTAGGGAATCTGTCCATAGTTCAGCTTCTACCTTGGTCCCTGTGAAGGTAAACTCCACTCCGGTACAGGAATAACCTAAGTATCTGACATTGTTATAAAACAAGGTTCGACCTAATACTTTTACGTTTTTATTATCCGCTAAAAATCTCATAAGTACTCCTTAAACAAATAAGCTTCCCCTATTATAGCATAGATTTTTAACTTACGCTTCAAATTCTCCTCGAATATCTTCTTTCGGCGGTTCGATTGGGTATTTGCCCGTAAAACAAGCATCGCAATATCCGCTATCTCCTCCTATCATATCACTCAATCTCTCTACTGCCAGATATCCAAGAGAATCTGCACCAATCATATCCTTAATCTTATCCACAGTATTATTGTGAGCAATCAGCTGATCGCCAGTAGGAACATCGGTACCAAAATAACAAGGATGCAAGAACGGAGGAGAACTAATTCTAACATGAACTTCCGTCGCTCCAGCCTTCTTAAGCATTCTTACGATCTTTTCGCTGGTAGTTCCACGAACAATGGAATCATCAATCATAACAACTCGCTTGCCCCTTACCACTTCCGCTAACACATTTAATTTGATCCTGACACTGGAGGTACGCATGGACTGCTTGGGTTTAATGAAGGTTCGTCCTACATAGCTATTCTTCACAAATGCCATTCCAAAGGGAATTCCTGATTCCAGTGCAAAGCCCATGGCAGCAGCATTACCGGAATCCGGCACACCAACTACCACATCCGCCTCAACCGGATAGGTCTGTGCAAGAATTCTTCCTGCCATAATTCTTGAATTATATACGCTAACACCGTCAAAAGTGGTATCCGGTCTAGAGAAATAAATATATTCAAAGATGCATTTTGCTGCCTTTTCGCCACACTGAGAAGTATCGGAATGAATTCCGTTCTCATCAATCATAACAACCTCTCCCGGCAATACATCTCTAATAAATTCTGCATCTGCTGCATTTAGTGCTGCTGTCTCGGAAGCTAATATATATGCATTCTTTCTTTTACCAATCACCAGTGGATGAAAGCCAAGGGGATCTCTTGCTCCCATTAACTTTCTTGGGCTCATGATTACAAGTGAATAAGCACCGCTTAACTTCTTCATTGCTCTGGCAACTGCTTCCTCAGCGGTAGCAGAGTTCAGTCGCTCTCTTGCTATATGATAAGCAATTACTTCTGAATCGATAGTTGTTTGAAAAATAGCTCCGGTATATTCCAGCTCTCTTCTAAGCTCAGGTGTATTAACTAGATTACCATTATGAGCCAACGCCAGTGTACCTTTTACATAGTTTAATACCAACGGTTGTGTGTTGGCAATATTACTTCCTCCGGCAGTGGAATATCTAACGTGTCCAACACCAATATTACCACCTGATAACTTCTCCAAATGCTCTGGTGTGAACACTTCGCTAACCAGACCCATGCCCTTCCACGCCTTTACAGTGCCTTTGGGTCCATCCGTATCGCTTACGGCTATACCACAGCTTTCCTGTCCTCTGTGTTGAAGTGCAAATAATCCGTAATAGATTGTGGATGCCACATCATTGCCATCCAAATCATATACGCCAAAGACACCACATTCTTCATGCAATTCATCCGGGTTATAGCTGTTATATTCAAATTCCATGAGTATGAACCTTCCTCTCAATCAGTCGTCACGACTTCCCATTCTATCCTTAAGCCTTTACTTACAAAGCCAGTATGAGGCTGCCCAAATTCTCGAACAGCCTCATTAATTTCTATGTGCGACAAGCTACGCTGCTCATCTTATTCTCTTATTAAATACCGAGACGCTTAAATACCTCAATATAAGCTTCTTCCACATCGCCCATATCTCTACGGAAACGATCCTTATCAAGCTTTGCATGAGTATTCACATCCCATAATCTGCAAGTATCCGGTGAGATTTCATCTGCAAGGATAATCTCTCCGCTTGAAGTTTTACCAAATTCAATCTTAAAGTCAATTAATTCAATGCCTTTCTCTGCTAAATATTTGCAAAGAAATTCATTTACTTTAAATGTCAATTCTGTGATTCGATCAATTTCTTCTCTTGTTGCAATACCGATTGCAATTGCATAGTAGTCATTAATCATTGGATCACCCAAAGCATCATCCTTAAAGGAAAATTCCAGAGTAGGTGCCTTTAACTTAATTCCTTCTTCCATGCCCAGTTTCTTTGCAAAGCTGCCTGCGGAAACATTTCTTACAATTACTTCAAGGGGTATGATAGTAACTTTCTTCACTGCTGTTTCACGGTCGCTGAGTTCTTCAACAAAATGAGTCGGAACGCCTTCCTTCTCTAAGAGAGCCATAAGGTGATTGGACATTCTATTATTAACAACGCCTTTGCCTACAATTGTTCCCTTCTTTAAACCGTTAAATGCAGTGGCGTCATCTTTATAATCAACGATATAAACGTCTTCCACATCCGTCTTATAAACTTTTTTTGCTTTTCCTTCATAGAGCATGTCTAATTTTTCCATTGCAACTGCCACCTATCCTTTACTATATTTTAATATAATACTTAGAAGCCATCCGTTACACTTACATATTATAATAAACATTTGCGCCTTCGCAATAGGATTTTAGCTTTTTAAAGTTGAAACGAATAAATTTGTATATATGCACAAAACAAACTCTGTTTTTAAAGTCTTTTATATCACATTATTCGAGCCAAAAAAGTGCGCAAACGCCCATTAATTAAGCACATTTATGGTACTTATAACTACAGTTAATAAATAAATTATGATGATAGTTTTTGCATTTTGGGTGATAGAAAATTCATGTATTTCAAAATCAAAAAGGATGACTTTCATGCAAATGAAATTTTCAGCCTAAGCCATGTCTCAAATTTCATCGGAACATATCATCACCCTTTTTAATTCTTTATTCTATTCTACCAATTAGTTAAAAACCTATATTCAAATTTTTTGGAGCCTGTTCAAATATTAAGCCATCAAATTCCACTTTATTATTGATTTTATCAATTTGACTTAAATCATCCAACGTAACAATGATTGCATTCTCTTTATGGGATAGTACCGCAGCTGTGATACCATACTCACCCATTACCTTCGAAACCTCTTCCATACCTTTATTCAATTGATTGACATTATATTTTACTTTAGTAAAATAACAGGGTATTGGCACATATGTCTTTAGTTCTTCCAGATTATCCGTATAGCAGTAATAAAACTTGCCGTCCTCATAGTAAGAGCCACCATAATACTGATTCCCCGGCTCCTCAACTGAAATATCTTTACTCATGTTTCTATTTCCAATTATGTTTCCCACATATACCAGCAGCATACTAACCAATACAATCAGTGCAATTACTACCACCTTTTCATGCTTCATGCCCTTTCCCCCTAATTAAATCCTTTTTCCTCCTAATTTATCAACCAACTAATTTAATTTTAGTATTAAAAGACCCTTCAAACAATATTCATCGATGATTTGCACGAAGCAAAAGTATATGACTATGAATATCTATACGATGTTCTTTATCTTTGCTACTCGTAATACTTCTAAATCAATATAGGTGAAGATTAGTTCAATACTTTGATCGTAGCTGCACCGATTTGAGCTGGATATGACTCAAGTACAAGACCGTTATAAGTTATTTCCACCCTATCCCCCTGCTTTATCTCCTCTTTTGTGATCTTCTTGCCATCCTTATCTGTAATAACCGTATCGGTAAGATTTACTGTCATCTTATCCGAAGATTTATATTCATTGCTATCCTTATCCGGGGCTATTAATAATGTTTCCTTATTCTCGATAACTTCTGCCTTAAAGGTAACAGCCTTTACTTTGGAATCACTCCCTGTATTAATATTATTTCCTTTGGTCCCGTTCTGTGAAGGGTTCGTATCGCCTGTCTTATCCACGGTACCGCACCCGGTTACAGTTAATATAAATAATAACATCATCATGATTATTGAAAGCTTTTTCATAAAGTTCCTCCTTTGGTGTTTGCTAATCGTTTCTATTCTACATTGAATAGACGAGTGCAAAATGAGGAAGGTTCCCAAAAATATATAAAAACAACTGCTGCAATTCTCTACAATTCAACTTGCAGAATATTACAGCAGTCATATGTTAATATCATAATTTATACAACGTCTTTTGATTGACCAAATATGATTAAGGTAAGAGCCAGAAGCAAGTAATCAAACATGATACTTGTAAATTATTATATTACTGAATCAGCTATAATAATTAAAACTCAGCCTTCCATAATCCGTGAAGATTACAGTACTCATAAACGGTTCCTTCTTCCACTCCTACAAAAGTAGCTTCGGGTTCTACACCGGGCTCAAGATATTTGAATTCTACTCTATCACCGGATACACAGACAATCCACTCAATATAATGCTCGGGAAGCATAGGATGTGCGATGGAACCAATTTTAACATAGATTGAACCATCTTCTTTTGTAATATCAGGCACATGCTTTTCCTTAACTGCATCCGTAGTGTTAGCAACTAACTCTTTCATTGGATCTCCACAACAAACTACCGGAGCACCGGATTCCTTCACAAAGGTAATAATATTGCCGCAATGGCTGCATCTGAAAAATGATACTTCTTTCTTCATCGTAAAACCCTCCTATTTTTTAGTAGTTATTTTTCTTGATTTCAAAGTAAGCCTTCGGATGTTCACAAACGGGACATTTCTCAGGAGCTTTCTTTCCAACATGAACATATCCGCAATTATTGCAGATCCAAACAGTATCTCCGTCTCTTGAGAATACAATTCCTTCTTCCAAATTGCCCAATAGCTTGCGGTATCTTTCTTCATGATCCTTCTCAATTTTAGCTACTGCCTCAAACAAGTATGCAATATGGTTAAAACCCTCTTCCTTTGCTTCTTTGGCAAAGGTCGCATACATTTCAGTCCACTCATAGTGCTCGCCGGAAGCCGCATCTTCTAAATTCTTATTCGTATCACCAATACCATCATGTAAAAGCTTGAACCAAATTTTAGCATGCTCTTTTTCATTGTTGGCGGTTTCTTCAAAAAGTGCAGCTATTTGATTATAACCTTCCTTCTTCGCCTTAGATGCATAATAGGTGTACTTATTACGAGCCATAGATTCACCGGCAAACGCTGCCATAAGATTGGCCTCCGTTTTTGTCCCTTTTAATTCTTCCATATCGTCATCCTTTCTTTGATTGTAATGTTAACTTTAGTAACTATTATCAATTTTACCATTATATCCAAATAGTTTCAATATATCTTTCCAAATCTATAGGAAAAGTATTCATAAAAATGTAGCTGCTTCTTTATACCACTTTACTATAGCACCATAAAACAAACTCTCTAAGAAAGTTTACTACTCACAAACAAAACATACCAATCAACTCAATGAAAATAATATGCCCACCCTGTAACCTTTATTCCATAAAATAGTTTAGATCATCTCTATTTTATCTTCTCTCCCTGTCAACTCCCCTTTCCATACAAAGCTTCATTCTTTTTGGTAATATAGAATGAAGCCTTGAAATTCTATTGCTCCGTCTTTTCGTATCTTCATTTGATAACGTTCTCCAACCTCCTTATTTGACTTTCACATAACGAAGGATAACCCCATTATATTCCAACGAGCCATCCCATCTGATTTTGATTTGATAGTTTTTCGCTTCTTGGTGAGCGTAGTCTGTGAAGTTTATTATGTTATTTTTAATCGTGTACTTGCCATAACTCATATCCGATGAAAGCAGTGATTTCGTATAACTTAATCTTTGTGTCTTCTTATCAATATTGATCCAAGGAGAATCCGGTCCATATAAGGTTTTTGTCTTATCCGTGTAATCTCCACTCTTTAATTTATGTGAATAGTCTGTCGGAGCAAATAAAAATAATCCTATTATTAGTACTACTATAAGTATACAACCTATTATTCTTCTCATAATTAACCTCCTGGTAATATTAATCGTCTTACTATCAAATCCATATTGATAAACATTAAGTGTCTTTCATTCGTGTTTCTTAACTACTTACAACAAGACTATAGTAGTAGTCCATATTGATATTATACCTTTTCTGGTTTTATTTAGCAACCATATTTTCCAAGTTTTGAATACCCTTTTAAACCCCCTTTGACATGCTTCAATTTCCTGACAACAACTGCGCTATATTTAATGACTCACATTATGTGTTACTTCTTCACCCAGTCAAAGTTGAGAAATAATTTATCTAATCATTATGCCAATTTCTGAATTCGCTGTAAACAGTAACCATCATACATATGCTCTCCGTACTATCTTTCTACTCTGTTTGCTAAATCACTAAAATAGTATATAATGATGAAATACCATAAAAAAGTCACAAACTCATAAAGGAGGAGAATTCTATGAGTAAAGTTCTAGTATTAGGAGGAAGTGGTCTGGTGGGTGGTGCCATCATCAATGAAATAAGCCATTACCATCAGTTTGAGGTCTATTTCACTTATTATAATCATCCCGGTATTCATTCGGATCGATCCTTCAAGCTTGATTTGACCGATCCTAATAATATCACCCATATATTAAACGAGGTTCAACCGGACATAGTAATATCTAGCTTGCGCGGTGATTTTGCACTTCAATTAACACTTCATACAGCCGTTGGGGAGTACCTGAAGCGAACGAATGGAGTTCTATATTATTTCTCCACCACTAATGTATTTGATGGTGATTTAAGTCGACCTCATTATGAAGACGATGTGCCATATGCTCAAAGTGATTATGGTCAATTCAAGATTACCTGTGAAAAGAAAATAACTGAGCTATTGCATGAGAACGCCTGCATCTTAAGAATTCCTCAAGTATGGGGAAAGGATTCTCCAAGACTTAGAGAACTGCGCGATTGTAATAGGAACGGTTCCGCTATTACGGTATACCCAAGGCTTTCTCTAAATACAAATACGGATGTTATGATAGCAAAACAAATATGTCATCTGATTCTCAATGACTTAAAAGGTACCTTCCATCTGGTGTCTGAGGACATTATTAATTATAAGGATTTATACTGCCAGTTAATTGAACGCTTTGGATTTCATAATATTCGAATAGAAGAAGTTATCGACGAAGACGGCTGTTTTGCCCTTTTATCAAAACGAAGCAAGGATTTCCCTGAAGCGCTTAGGTTTCATAATCAATCTGTCATTGATTATTTAGTTCAATAGAATAACGTTCACATCAATAGAGATTATTAGCGACTTGCTTTAATCAAATTTCATTGCCACAGTATAGTAGTGCTATAATACACAAAGTAAAGTTCATAACCAGAACTAAATTTCTTAACTGCTTAACAACAAGAAATCCCAGTAAAAAATCGAAAGAAAACAGGGCATACAGCCAAATCTTCTATCTGCCAAAGATTTGTTACTGTACGCCCTGTTTATTTTTATATTACTTCTAAACTTATGTTTCCGCTTTTGGTAAGTAAATTAATAGATTAAAATCATATAACTTATCTATGCTATTCCAACACCGCTAGAATTATTAGATAATTAGAACATCTTATACATCATCATCCAAGCATGAATCTTTTGTCTTTGTGCAAATTGCCATTGCCACAGTATAAACAGACCTTTTGACTCCCTAATCATGATTATTATTTTAAACAAATTTCTGTTACATCACTAACAGCACTTCATTTATGTCCTTCAGCGACACTTCTGCCAGATAATTTTTCTCAAGCTTTTCACCGTTCAGATAACATTCCTGATAACCGCTTTGCGCTCCATTCGGATTTTGCACTTTAATCGTTAGCTTCTTCCCACGGAAGACCTTCTCCATGGAGAATTCTTTCCACTCACTTGGTATACTAGGCGCAATGGTCAAGCCATTCAAATCCGGTCTCATACCCAGAATACCTTCCACACAACCCACCATGACCGTGGATGCGGTTCCGGTCAGCCAGTGAACATGGCTTCTTCCCTGATGAGGGCTGTCGGTTGCCTCCGTGAACTGTCCATGTACATAGGGCTCGAGAACTCTGATTTCAGCCTGGTCATTTAAGGTTGCCGGACAGGATTCCGTAAAATATTCAAAGGCACGATTTCCATGTCCCATTAATGCTTCCGCTAGGATAATCCAACCCTGGGGCTGAGAGAAAATGCCACCATTCTCTTTAGTGGAAGGATTAAATAAGATTGCCAACGCACCTTCAAAGGCATGATCCACAAAAGAAGGAGCCATGACCCTTACGCCATAAGGGGTATTTAATTCTCTATGAACACTTTCCAGTGCCTTCTTTGCCTGCTCTTCCGTCGCCAATCCGCTGATTACTGACCAGGACTGCGGATTTAACCACATATTTGCCTCAGGATCATTCTTGGAACCAATCACCTGTCCATCCTCTTTAAAGCCGCGGATAAAACGGTCATCCTCCCAGCAATTTTCATTGATGGTATCTTTTAACTCCTTTTGAACCTGATTAAGGTATGTTATATATTCCGAATCCTTTCTATCCTCTGCAATATCACGGATTACGCTCATTGCATAATAGAGCTGCATAGCTACAAAGGTGGATTCCCCCTTCTTACCAAGTCTCAAGCAATCATTCCAATCTGCGTGAAGACCGGCGGGCATCTTATGAGTGCTTAAGCGTTCCATGGAGAATTGAATGGCTCTCTTTAGGTGGTCATACACGTCCCCTTGATCCTTATTGGCATAAGGGATTATTTCGTTCAAAAATTCCTTATCTCCGGTCTCCGCCATATACTTGTATACAGTAGGGAATAGCCATAATGCGTCATCCGCACGGTAGGCAGGGTGTCCCGTAGACTGAGCGTAAGAAGCATCATCCGGGGTATCCTCATGACCGGCATTGTGGGTAAACTTCACCAGCGGAAGTCCTCCTCCGTTATCTACCTGCGCAGATAACATAAATACAATCTTCTCCTTCGCCATCTCAGGGTCTAAATGGATAATTCCCTGTATATCCTGAACTGTATCACGGTAGCCATATCCATTTCTAAGACCGGCATAGATAAAGGACGCTGCTCTCGACCAGATAAAGGTTATGAAACACTGGTAGGCATTCCAGGTATTTAACATGGCATTAAAATTCTTATCCGGTGTATTAACCTGGAACACTGAAAGCTTATTATGCCAATAGCTCTTAAGCTCCTCCAACTCTTTATCTACTGCGGTTATATCCTCATATTCTGAAATAACTTTTGCGGAGTCTTTATCATTCTTCTTACCAAGCAGGAACACAAACTCTTTCTTTTCCCCCGGCTGTAGTGTCATCTTTGTATGCAATGCACCACAACAGTTGGAGTTATAATTCAATGCATTATCACACTCTCCCTGCTCTAGTGCAATGGGATTGGAATAGCTGCGATAGCTTCCAATAAAGTGTGATTTATCTCCGTTATAGGAAGCAACCTTTGCTCCTGCAAGCCCAAAGAAGCGTTCATTTCCATTAGAACCTTCTGCATTCTTCCCTGTATTTTCATTGATCATTTGAAGAATCTTATTTCCTTTAAAATAAGTCTTCGTAATAAAAAGTGTATATTGAAGATTTACCTGATCGTTCTCATAATTGCCTTCGTTAGTAAACTCCACAAATCCAAAAGTGGAAAGATTACGTGGTTTATCTCCAGTATTCTGAACGGAAACCTTCCAAACTTCATGGGTTTTATTAAGAGGAACATAATACAGCACCTCAGATTGAATCCCCGAATATTCCGCTTTTATGGTTGTATACGCGGTACCGTGACGACACTCACTTTTATATTCCTCCAGGGGTTTCCCCACGGGCTGCCAGGAGGCAGACCAAAAATCCCCAGAGTCATCATCACGTAAGTATACATATCTTCCCGGCTTGTCTTCCTGGTTGAAGATGTACCTTATAATTCTTCCGCTCGCACCACTTTTGACAAAGCTATATCCCCCCGCATTATTGGATATGATTGCGCCATATTCCGGTGATCCAAGATAATTTGCCCAAGGGGCCGGAGTATCCGGTCTGGTAATGACATACTCTTTGCTTCCCTCATCAAAATAGCCATAGTTCATAATATCCTTCTCCTTTATTTCATTATTTATTTCCCTCTCCTGGTATAACTTTTGCCTTAACCCGTACATCATTCATCAACAAATTATATGGTTGTGCTTTGTGTTATAAACTTCAATTCACTTTCCCGTCAATCATAAAATGTTGCACTAGGCTATCTCATTGTATAATGTGTAAATTTCAATCACAATGTCATTCCTTATCCTCTTTTTGTAATATCTTTGATTAAGGTGTCAACAGCTGTTTATACTATGACAACTGTAAAATAAAATTTATTGTTGGTATTGTATAAACAACAGATACGAATCCTTCTCTACAACGCTCCTTCGGGTTTAGCTTCCGCTTAAAATTGTAACTGTTGTTCATAAGAATTATTCAGTTTTGTAATCACCTATAACATCTTTTATCTACTGCGTTTAATAATATCCTTCAGTTCATCAACGCTAAAATGGTAATGGGTATTACAAAAATGACAATTCACTTCAATTGGCTCATTATCATCAATCATCTCCTGAATATCCTTACCCCCAATGGACACAATTGCCTTCTCTACTCTTTCCTTGGTACAATTGCACTCAAAAGCGGTAGGTAGCTTATCCATGATTTCTAAACCAAATTCCCCAAGAATATCTTCTAAAATCATTTCAGGAGTCATGTCCTTGTCTAGGAGCTTTGTAATGCTGTCAATCTCACTGATTTTTTCTTCCAGACGTGTTATAATTCCTTCCTCTGCAAAAGGTAACAACTGAATAATAAAACCTCCTGCTCTTCTAACGGTATTGTCCCTGTTCATCAGCACACCAAGGGCTACCACAGAGGGTACCTGCTCGCTGGCTGCAAAGTAATAGGTCAAATCCTCCGCTATCTCACCGGATACCAAATGTGTCTGTCCAACATAAGGCTCCTTCAGTCCCATATCTTTAATTACGCTAAGGATTCCTGCACCAAGGGCTCCTGATACATCCAGCTTTCCTTTATTATTAGCCGGAATAATGACCTCTGGATTGTACACATATCCCTTTACCGTTCCACTTGAGTCTGCGGTTACGGTGATTCCCTCAATGGGTCCGTCACCTTTTATCTGAAGGGTAAGGATATCCTTGTCCCCCTTCATCATACTTCCCATAATTCCCCCAGCAGTAAGTAATCTTCCTAAGGCGGCAGTTGCCACGGGGCTGGTTTCGTGGATTGATCTTGCATACTCCACTAATTCTCTTGTTGTTGCTGCAAATGCACGTATTTGATTGTCTGCCGCGCTGGCACGTACGATATAGTCCTTCATATATTAACCTTACCTTTCTTAACTTCTAAGTTCTTTATTGTTTGCTTCGCTCTCTTTCGATATACTGCAATTTCTTATTTGAAAGCTTTTTAAATTACCTTTAACTATCGTCTACATTTTGTAATAACCCTATCCGCAAACGTTGCGATATGATACTTCATCAAGAAATCTTACAACTCATTATAAATATCATACCTGATAACTGATTTAATATTTGACCAAAATGAGTAGTTATACATATAATTTATCCGCCTGATGTTTCTCTCTAGCTATAATATATACCCTCTCACTATTCTTTTTCGGTTTCTTTTCAGACAACGCATCATATACCGCCACCCACTCCAAACCGGCTTTCTCTATCAGTTCTTTCATTCGCTCTATGGTGTAAGCCTTTCGATAGTGAGTTTCTTCATACTTACGAAATATGTTGTTCTCCGAATCCTGCTCCCTCTCAGGTATAAAAAGTGTAAGATTTACTTCATTCATGCTTTCTTCTCTATAATAAGTATTCTCCCAGATAAAACTGCCTTCCTCTCTGTTCTCTGCGATGGTATTATCACCCAGCACCTCACTATAAGCATATTCCGTATCCAGGTCAAAGATAAATAATCCCTGTGGGTCAAGATAATTATTTGCCAGCTTAAAGACCTTTAATAAATCCTCCTCGGACAGTATATAATTCATGCTGTCGCACACGCTGATTACCGCTCGAACCGTTCCGTATAGCTCAAATTCTCTCATGTCCTGACATAGATAAAGTGTATTATCCTCTCGGTCAAAATTCTTATCTCTAGCTATGGCAAGCATCTCCTCTGAATAGTCAATGCCAATCATATCAAATCCTCTATCCACAAGGCAGCGTGTCATACTTCCTGTACCACAGCCAAGCTCCAATAAAAGACCATCTTCAATCTTATATTTTTTTAATAGTTTTTGCACATAATCTGCCCATTCCTCATATGGAACATTGTCCATAAAAAGATCATAAACAGCGGCAAAACTTGTATAAGCCTGCATATTCCAATCCTTTCCTTTTGTTAAACTCTCATTTCGATGATACTAATATTTACCGCATTCATTTTAACATACCTATAAAAGCATATCAATTCTGAAAAATCCATACAAAAACAAAAAGCAGAAGATACGAACAATTCCTCCAAGTAGTTAGTATATTAATGTCTACTTGGAGGAATCAGTTTCCGTTTCCTTTGGCTTCTTGTTATAGATTATTTTTTCATTTTTTATTAATATCGTTACATCATTTTCTATTTTCGAACAGTATCACTTTGGGCATATTATTCTCCTGTGTAACTTCTCCAATCAGCTCTTCTTTTGAATAATCAAGTTTAGCGAAATTATTATCCTTTAGATTTAATTTCACAGTATACAGATTAAAGTGATTTTCCCCTACCGGTTCAAGTATGACATCCTCATTCTCATACGCTGTGTTTCCCAAAGAAGAAAAGATCAAACCATCTTTCATGGTTGCAAAATCAAACAATCCAATCTCCCACCTATGCATTCCAGATCCCCAGGAATCTGTATAAATCAAATCATATTGACCATCCTTATTAAAATCACATAGTTGTATACTAGCGATGCCAAATCCGCCAAACCCTCTACCGATTGGATATATTTTATTCTTATAGACTAAAAAGGATTCGCTGGTGCTTGAATTCTTGAAAATTTGACATCCTATTTTCTTATAGATATCCTCCGGGGTAATGTCCACATAAGACTCATTTTCTTTTTTATCTTTCGAAGTTTTGATCAGTTGCATATTTAAAAGCTTAGCAAATCCCTTCGTATCATACCGATGACTAGTAGCGCTCTTTTCCTTATCACAACCTGATAGTAACATTATCAGGATTACTAAAATCCATATACCTGCTCTTTTCATTGACTTCCCTTCTCCTTTTGTCATAAATAATGAATAGGTGATTGTGAAACGTTATTGGTTATGCTCTTTGCAATAATCCCTTGGAGTCAACTTAACCCACCGCATTGGTGAGCATAGTTATAGCTATGACACCCACCATTATGATAATAACCAACAATGACAGAAATGCTAATTTCTTATAGGACAATATATGCTCAACTCTTACCTTGGTCTTGGCTCCCCCAAAGGCGGATACAAAAAATGCTCTTCCGGCAGAGGCATTTAATACCGCCAGGGCATATTCCTTGGAGCTGCTTTGATCCAGCTGTTTTACCACCTTTGCATCACAGGCCAGTTCCATATCTATCAGGAAGTATTTTAAAAAGATCCACGCCAACGGATTGAACCAATGAACGCATGCAGTAAGAACCGCAACCACACGAAGAAGATTATCTCTGCGTTTGATATGAACCTGTTCGTGAAGGATAATGTAATCAATATTTCCCTTTGCTACGGAGGATGGGATAATAATTCTTGGATGAATAATTCCATATACCGCCGGAGCCCCAATCTGATCGGACTGATAGATATTATCTCGAATTAATTCCACATTCTTAAGCTCTGATTTTGTAAAATAATACAGAAGACACACCGTTAATAAGGCGGCAATCGAAACGATAATCCATACCACAGAAGCATATTGAAAGATATCCTTCAATACATTAGTCTTATAGACGAGGGGATGATAGCTTCTGGCAGCTTGAAGCGAATTAGTGGCGGTTATTCTCAAGTTAAAATCATCCATTGTCAATGGGCTCCGGTTGTAGAGCACTATCGTCTTTGTTCCAAATCTTGATATAAAGTTCATAAGACTGTACTGGTTGGCAATTCCAAAGGGCACCCAAAATTTGATCAAAACAATCAGCCACAAAAAATATACTCCGAAACGCGGCAATAATTTAATTCTACGAAGGATTAATACGAGAATTCCTGTGATACTTCCAATTATGCTAATATTACATAACCAGTAGAATGCCTCGGAAAGCATATTCTCACCTCTTCTCTATCATATCTTTTAATTCCGCAAACTCTTCTTCCGACAGATTTTCCTCCACAAACGCTGCAAAAAACGCTTTCTTGGAGCCCTTGAATAGCTTATCAATGAGGCTCTGAGTTTCTGCTCGCTGTACTTCCTCCTTTTTAATCATAGAACTGCAAATAAAATTAGGCTCTGTGCGTTCTATCACATTCTTTTCAATCAGCTTCTTAATAATAGTATAAGTAGTATTCTTATTCCATCCGATTGTATCCGCTGCAATTAGGGTTACTTCCTTTGCGGATATGGGCTCCTTCTCCCAAATAATATCCATTAACTTTAATTCACTGTCAAATAATTTAATTTGTTCCATTACAAAACCTCCAGACTATTATGATAGTATAGTTCTATACTACCAAATTGTCTGAAGGTTGTCAATTTCTTCTATAAATTTATGATGAAGGATATTAGTTCAATTAACCTTTCAACGAAATTCATTGGTTGTTTGCACATAGTAAAAGAATGAATGAGTCTATGGAAATGTATTAGCTATTCTTTTATCAAGTAACCTTACTCTAGGAAAGGCATCAAGTTCACAATATCAAGCCATTCAAGAGTATCGGCTCACTTTTTATACCATCTTATCGTACATATCCTTTAGTGTAGGATAGAGCTGCTTGAATACATCATATTTCTTATTGTAAAGCTCAACCTCAGCACTATCTTGATCAGTTGTCTCAACCACTTTAATTAACTTCGCAGTTGCCTCTTCCACGGAAGCATACTTTCCACAGCCTACTGCTGCAAGAATTGCTGCGCCGAAAGCAGGGCCTTCTGCGGAATTGATCTTATCCACCTTAACATTTAATACGTCAGCAATGATCTTACACCATAAGGGGCTCTTTGCACCGCCGCCATTGATACGGATTCTTTCAATGGTAACGCCAAGGGATTTTGTAATTTCAAAGGAATCACGAAGTGCAAATGCCACACCTTCAAGAACAGCCTGTGTCATATCTGCACGAGTGGTATCCATAGTCATACCGATGAAAGTACCTCTTGCATTGGGGTTGTTGTGAGGAGTTCTCTCTCCCATAAGGTAAGGAAGGAAGTATACATTATTCTCTCCAAGCTTAGTGATTGCCTTCTGCTCAGCAGGATAATCCTTAGTTCCGATGATTTCATCCATCCACCACTTATTGGAAGCTGCTGCACTTAACATAACACCCATGAAGTGATATTTGCCGTCTGCATGAGCAAATGCATGAAGTGCATTGTTGTCATCCACTGCAAATTCTTTGGAGGAGATGAATACAACTCCGGAGGTACCAAGGGATACACTACACATACCCTCACCAACACAACCGGTACCTACAGCTGCAACTGCCTGATCGCCGCCGCCTGCAATAATCTTTACTTCACCGGTTAATCCGAGTTCTTCTGCAGCATCTTTGGTAATCGTTCCAACTACCTGGAAGGATTCATGGATTTTAGCCATCTGCTCTTCCTTTAAGCCACAAAGCTCAAGCATCTCTTTTGACCAGGTCTTATTCTTAACATCGAATAAGAGCATACCGGAAGCGTCAGATACATCAGTACAATGTACACCGGATAATTTATATGCAATATAATCTTTGGGAAGCATAACCTTCTTAATCTTAGCGAAGTTCTCCGGCTCATGCTTTCTAACCCAAAGAAGCTTTGGTGCTGTAAAGCCTGTTAAAGCCATATTCGCAGTATAGGAAGAGATTTTCTCTCTACCGATTTCGTTATTTAAATAATCGCATTCTGCCTGAGTACGTCCGTCATTCCATAAAATTGCAGGACGAATTACATTATCATTCTCATCCAGAATAACCATACCATGCATCTGACCGCTGAAGCTGATGCCGTCGATTTGGGATTTGTCACAGTCTTTGGTTAATTCTTTAACACCATCGATCAAAGCTGCATACCAATCCTCCGGATTTTGCTCAGACCAGCCGGGCTTGGGGAAATACAACGGATATTCTCTTGTTACAATACTCTTAATATCTCCTGTTTCATCCATTAATAAAAGCTTTACAGAAGAAGTACCTAAATCCACACCAACGTATAACATATTCTAATGACTCCTTTCGGTTTGTGTGAAAGGAGTCTTTCGCTCCTTTCGGATTGCATTACTTTGTTGCAGAATATTGGTAAGAAGCTATACTTCCCTTCCAATACTGCTTATACTGATTAGATTGCTTTATTTTCTGCCATGCTAATCGGTTTAAACCAGAAAAAACATTTATTTGGTCAATAAACTATATACAAATACTATAACAAGTAGTATTATTTATGTCAAGTAGGAATACATTAACCCTTACATCCAAAATATAGGCTTTCCAAAAAAATCAATCTATGTTAACATATATTCAATTCTGATAACGTAAATGGATTAAAACGGATACATTGCTATTAAGGTTACCATTTCCCCTGTCTATGATAACCGAAATAAAAAATGCATTCTGTTGTTTCCGCTTCAACGCTATCTATTCTGATGAAATGAAAGGTGACGGTAATGGTAACAGGCAGTAAAGAGCTCATAAGAGACATCAATACCAAACTGGTATTGGAAACAATTATAAATAATACCGCGATATCAAGAGCTGCGATTGCTAAATACCTCGGCTTAACAAAGGCAACCATTTCTGCTATAGTACAGGAATTAATCAACAAGAAATTAGTGATAGAGATTGGCAGTGACGACACCAGTTTAGGTCGTAAACCCATTTTACTAAGTTTAAACCGAAAAGCTGGTTATGTAATCTGTATCGACATTGGCGTTGATACGATCTCCGCATTACTCGCAGATTTGATTGGTGAGGACTGCAGCTTAAAGCAAATAAAGACACCAAAGAATCCCGCAAATATCATCAATGTGCTGATTGAATTAATTGACTCGATGAAGCTTCCCAAAAATTCTCCCTACGAGCTTGTAGGAATCACTCTCGGCATTCATGGACTTGTGAATAATAACCAGATTTCTTTTACTCCTTATTATGATTTATCCGGAATTAATCTGGCTGATAATTTAGAAAAACATTTCAGCACTCCGGTCTATCTTGAAAACGAAGCAAACCTTTCGGTAATTGGCGAGAATACCTTTCAGTATGATTATTCCAACATTGCGAATATCAGCGTTCATTCCGGTATCGGTCTGGGTATCATCATCGACCATAAGTTATACACCGGTTATAACGGCAGAGCTGGTGAATTCGGACATACCATCATTGAACTGGATGGAAGACAATGCCCTTGCGGCAATAAAGGTTGTTTAGAACAGTATGTTTCAGAACGTACTTTATTAAATGACTTTGCCAAATTAAAGGCTTTACCGGATGTAAGTTTTGATGACTTTCGGGCTGCGTATGAACAGGGCGATTCCGATGCTGAGGAGATTATGAATGATTTCGTAAAATATATGTCCGTGGGGGTTAACAATATCCTCAATGCATATAACCCTGATATCGTAATTATCAACAGCTCCTTTACTATCTTTTTCCCTCATATTACTCAAAAGATTGAAGCAGCATTAACCAGTAAGATGAACAGCTTTATCCGCATTGTTCCCTCCGTTCTTCAGGATACCTCTATTCTTTTAGGTGGAATTTGTGTGGCAATCAAGGGCTTTCTTGGGGTTGATTTGTTGAAATTGAATCATATCGATATTAGAAAATAGGCATATATTTTGCATTTATCAAACTACATGGTTTCCGTAAGTGAATTAGTAGAATTTTGCTTGATAATATTACTAGATGTTTCGTTTTGTAAATCACTAGAATCATCGTTTTATAAATCACAGGTGTCTTCGTTTTATAAACACTAGAATCTTCGTTTTATAAATCACAGGCGTCTTCGTTCTGTAAACACTAGAATCTTCGTTTGTAAATGCCTAAAATTTAAACAATTAGAAGAGCCGTGAAACAAAATTTAATGAATAATTTAATTCATGAAAATTTTGTTTCACGGCTCTTACGTTTAATAGTTGATGTCACATCATTCTTGTAATCGATACCTTTTCTGCAAGGATATCTTCAATCCTTTTTATTATTTTACTTCTTCTTTTTCTTTTTGCTTTGTTGCTTCCCGTTTTCTCTTCGTCATCAATCCACCGATTCGCCCGGATTCTTTGGCGGTAAGTGATTTCCAGCCTGTTTCCATTACCTTATCCAAATACCCCAGTTCTCCAGCGATTTCATACTTTGTTGCCTCTTCCGGCTTAATGTTATTTAGATCAATCTTCTCTTCCTTCTTACCCATGTTGACACACCCTTCTGATATAAATTGACTGTGAAAATACTAACTTTTTTTCATATCAGAGTGTTCCCAACTTCTAGCCTTCTATACGAATTTCTTTTCCTAACGACAAAGAGTATAGAATCATTTCCTTAACTTTCTTATCAAACATCTGCTCTAGGGCTCGTTTGTAGTATTCCAGTTGTACTTTATACCTAGTAATCAACTGGCTCTCCTCCTGTATTAAGTCTGATTTATAATCCAGCAGAACAAGCTCCCCGTCCTCTTCAAAATACACGTCAATGATACCCTGAATCAGGATTAACTCATCGCTGTCATATTCTTTTCTTACTTCAGACGCTTTAATTCCAATTACGAACTGCTTTTCTTTAAACAACTTGCCTGCTAAAGCCGCACGCTTCATTCTCTTTGCAGTATCAGACAGTGCAAAACGTTTGATATTTTGGATTTTCAATTTCTTTATATCCGAATCCGAAACACGACCTGTATTGACCATACGCTCCAGCTCTTCATCCACATCATCCTTATTGTTGATTGCGGTCAAATCAAGTAACTCTAATACCTTATGGTAAAGTGTTCCCCGATCTGTGCCAGAGGGTGTTTCCTGACGTTGCATAATAAAGTTCGGCACTGTTTGAGGGTTTTCTTTATTGATTTCGATTTTTGAGGATTCTATTTTAGGCGCTTCAGCATTTTGTACTTCTGATCTATGTTCTTCTGCTTTATGCTCCTTTGCTTTATGTTCCTCTGATCTATGCTCCTCTGCTTTATTTTCTTCTGCTTTATTTTCTTCTGCTTTATTTTCTTCTGTTTTATGTTCTTCCGTTTTATATTCTTCCGTTTTATGTTCTTTTAATTTTTCTATACCAATTTCTTTTATTGCCTGACTCTGTTCTTCAACTTCTTCTACGCTTCCCTCTTTCTTCTCTACCGCAATCCCATCCCTATTCTCTGCACCATATAAGTTAACACTCTGCTCCTCGTCCTGAAACTGCCCTAACTTCTTTAATTCTGATACCGTCATTTTTACCTTAAGTCCAGCATCCTTTTGATAAGGGTATTGATAATCCAGTCTTGCCCTCAGCTCCTCTTTCAACTCACTATCATATACGGTATCCGAGTTGATGGCCCTCAGCTCCTGTTCATCCTTTCTCAAAAAGATCTGTCTAGTTACCTCTTCATTGACCAAATCACTTTTAGGAACTACGGTAACCGACATTTCTTCATTCCTATAGGTCAATGTATTCTTATCTAGTTCACCTTCCAGTCCGATTCGGTTCATGGTTGCGGGAAGCACCCAGTCCAGATAACTCTTTGCTGACATCAGCTCAAAGAAGGAAAAATCCTTCTTTTTTATATCATCAAGAGACTTCAAATAACCGGTTAATATGAGCTTTTCCTTGGGTCTTGTGAGCGCCACGTAAAGTACTCTCAATTCTTCTCCAAGATTCTCTATCTGAATCTTCTTTTGAATTACCTTTTTAATCAGTGTAGGTATCTTGGTTCTGAGCTTACTATCTACACATTCTGGTCCCACACCCATTTCGCTGTGAAGGACTATACTGTTGCGAAGATCCTGTGTATTAAATTGCTTACTCATTCCTGCCACAAACACAATCGGGAATTCCAGACCCTTGCTTTTGTGAATACTCATGATTCTGACGGTATTATCCTGTTCTCCAGAGGTTGATGCTTCTCCAAAATCCACCTCATATTTATTCAGCTTCTCCATATAGCGAATAAAATGGAACAGACCGGTGTAAGCACCTTTCTCAAAACGAACTGCTTTTGACACCAGCATATCAATATTGGCTTTTCTTCTATCTCCTCCGACCATGGCACTTACATAATAGTAATACCCTGTCTCCTCCAATACGGTATGGATTAATTCGTGCAGGGGCTTATGGTTAACCATTCCGCGGAACCCTTCCAGCTGTGTGAGGAACTTTGTGATTTTATCCTTTAATTCCTGATTTGATCCTTCCCTAGCATAGTGAAGTAATGCGGTATACATACTTACATTACGCAAGGTTGCACGAATCATAGCTAATTCTGTGGTACTTAGCCCTACAATAGGTGAGTATAGAACCCCTGTAAGGGGAATATCTTGTCTGGGATTATCAATAATCCTTAGCATATTAAGCAGTGTCATAATTTCAAGAGTCTGAAAGTATCCCGTTCCAGTATCCGCATAGGCAGAAATCCCTTCCTGCATAAGCGTATTCACAAATACCTCTGACCAACCAGAAATACTTCGCAGAAGTATTACAATGTCCTTATACACAGCAGGACGATATCCTCCCGCCTTTTTATCAAATACAAGCATACCGTTATGAGGATCTGTCAGCTCCTTTATTTTTCTAGCAATCATTCTTGCTTCCAGTTCCTTCTTGGTATAAACAGCCTCTTCAAGATCTTCCTCATCCTCAGATGCTCCTTCTCCCATAACATCCGTTTCACTGGCATTTTGATAAGCGTCTTCTTGTTTATCCTGTTTGTCACCGAATTCCTCTTCCGTCACTAATAGAACATCAATCTGCGTGGGAATTCGTTGTATCAACTGGTTTGAAGATAAGGTTTCCTCTTCATCTTTCGCTTCATCAAAGAGTTCCTGGTTCACAACGATTGCGTTCTCGCTGGCTGCTATAGAATCATTAACGGTATTTGAACTCGTACTGGCAGTAATTAGTTCCTTATTGGTTAGGGTTTCTTGACTTGATTGTAAAGTTTCTTCAAATAATTCACCGTACTTTAAGGAAGCGGATTCATCATAAATGATGCCGCCCATGGACTCTTGCATAATCTGTTCAAAAATACGATTGACATAATCAAGAACGATTTTTCTGCTTCTAAAGTTTTTATCAAGGTCAATACGCTGATATCGATTCTCTTGCCCCTCCTCAGTGAAATCCTCTCCTGAATACGTGTAATACTTCTCCATAAAGATTTCTGGCATGGCAAGTCGAAATTTATAAATGCTCTGCTTTACATCCCCCACCATAAAACGGTTCGGTGCTCCCATATCCTCTCTTGAAATACTGCGCAGAATTGTCTCCTGAACCATATTACTGTCCTGGTATTCATCTATTAAGATCTCTTCAAATTGCTCGCTCAGCTCAAGGGCTGCTTGCGTAGGACGTGCCATACCAGCTTTCAGCCCGCTCTTAGGCTGCTTCTCACCCTCCGAGTAATTTTCAGTATAATTTACCTCAGAGTAAATCTCCTCAACTTGATTTAGATCAGCGTGATTTTCCACTTGCCTATGGTCCTTCTTCAGATATTCAACATCCTTCTCAAGCCAAGTTACCTCTTCCGGTTCCTCACCACCATCTGACCAGCTTACTTCCTCTGGTTTGTTTCTCTGCTCTGTTTTATTCTTTTCCTCTGCCCCTGTTTCCTCTTCTATCAATATCTTAAGAGCAAAATGCTCCAAGTCATTAAAATCGATTAAATTCTTCTCTTCCTTTTTCTTAGCAAAGTCATGCATAAACTCCAAGGTCAGATCAAACAGAACCTGCATCACCTTGCCCACTTCCTGAATATCTTTAACCATCTCTTCGGGGGACTGAAAGAAAAACTGGGCATTTAAATCCTTTATTCCCTTCTTAATCTCTTCTCTGATCGCCTTAATTTGCTCCTTCTTATTAGGGTCAACACCTTCCTCTTTCTTGGTGGATAATCTGGCAAAGGATATGGTAGCAAATCTGTTCAAATACTCCTCGTAGGTGGTTAACTGATTTAATTCTTCCAAAAGCTCAAGGTCGGAAAGAAGCGCATTCTCATAGGCTGTGGGTCCGCCAGGTTCATGACAAATCTCCAGAGTTCTTTCGTTCTTAACCACCATATCCCCAATCACAGCTTTCACATAGTTAAGAAGCTCCTTCATCCAAGGGGATTGACACATTTCTTCTACGGAACTTATTTCAAACATTCTTCTTTTTTGATTAATCCATTTCTCAGGCCAGGGATCACTCATGGAAAAGCCAAATAATTGAAGGATCAAATCCTCAATAGGTGCATCTGACTTGGAATAAGAATAGCTTTCTACAAAAGCATGAAAGTCTTCTCTTCCCTCCTCATAATGGCGTTCCAGCAAGTCGGATATCACATCGGACTTCATTAGGGTGATTTCAGATTCTTCCGCGATCTTAAAAGAGGGATCAAGATCAATTCGGTGAAAGTAATTTCGAATCACGTTTAAACAAAAGCTATGTATGGTTGTAATCTGTGCACTTTGCAGCAGTGATATCTGTCGTTGCAAATGACGATTGTCCGGTTCATTCACCAACTTCTCCTCAATTGCCTTTCCAATTCGTCCCCTCATCTCAGCTGCCGCAGCATTCGTGAATGTAACCACCAGCAAGCGATCAATATCAATCGGGTGTTCCCCTTCTGAAATCATTGTAATAATACGCTCAACTAATACAGCGGTCTTACCTGATCCCGCAGCCGCTGAAACCAATACATTTCTGTTTCTCGTATCAATTACTTTTTGTTGTGCCGTTGTCCATGCCATAAAAACTCCTTCTATCCATAAAAAGATTACTTCCTGACCTATTTACTTAATCAAACCCCACAACCACTTTATTTTTCCCGAAAAATCTCTGCCTTCATCTCTTCCACCGATTTCTTCGCAAGATTGCGATAAGAATGCCCCGGAAGCTTGGTATCAAAACCACAGGCGCTACGATAACTGCAATAATCGCAAGCCCTTTCATTGGATAAACGATATGGATTCAGTTCGGTATCTCCTTCAAGAATGTGTTGATTGTCCTTTGAAAGCTTTTCATTAACATAATCAAGCATCCCGTTAATTTGACCTGCTTTTGCTGTAACCGAACGCTTTGTCAGCTCCCCTTCTTTGTTAGTTTCTACCTGTATGATTTCTGACTTTACGGATGGGGATAGTTTTCCGTCCGGTCCGGCCAGTCTTTGATCCATCAGTGACAGTACTTTTTTATCTTCATTGACCAAACCATTCATTTTGAGGCTCTTAAAGATTTCATCCTCCACCTGTTCTGACTTTGCAACAATGGGATCATCAATATGATAATAGAAGATGCCGGAGGGCACAATCTCCTTCTCAGGATGTCGCTTCTTCAGATAATCCATAGCTGCGCTGAGGTAGATGGATAACTGCTGCTGTAATCCGTAATAAACCTTGCTGATATCAAAGGAGGTATTGCCTGTCTTATAATCAATTACACGAACGTAAATCTTATCCTCTTCTTCATAAAGGTCAAGACGGTCAATCCTTCCCTGTAAGGACAGTGACTCATCCGGAATATGGTGGAAGGCCATCTCATATCCGGCCGGTTCAAACGCTCCCTGTTTAATCTGATTACACAATGCCCATAGAGTTCTGACTGTAATTCGCTCCATTCGACGGATTAGATATTCATTCCTTTTTGTACTCCGAAGTACGGAATTTTCATATTCCTCCACTGCCTGCGTAACGCTTTCCAATGCCCATTGATCTCTGAGGTCATCGGGTATGTTATGCCAGTTATGTTCTCCCGTATCGATTCTCTTTGAAAAAAGGTCTATGGCATTGTGAAAGATATTACCGATATCCGGCACTGCAAGCTTATATTCCTGCCGTTCCTCCAAGGTCAAACCATAGGAGAGAAAATGTGCAAATGCACAGCCGGCATAGCGTTCCAATCTGGTGACGCTCCCCCTTAGTTCTGCTCCATATAATAATCTGGCAGCCTCCTTTGATATCCCTTTTTCTTTGTTAATATAAAAGGCTCCCCTTACCAACTTCTGAAGAATAAGGTTCTTCTCCTCATCGGAATGATAGTATAAATACAGCTCCTTCCACAGATTGGAGGTTTCACTTTGGTGATACTTTCTTAAGCCCTTTGCCAGATAACCCAAGCCATTATCTCTTAATATGTAATCCACTTCCTCGGTTTCTTCATCTTCTTCCCTGATTACAATCGTCGGAAGAAGTTGTTTTACCTTGGAGATTAGGAAGGAGGGATTTACTGCTTTTCCTTCTCCGTTCACCTTATGGTAGGTTATATATAGTCGTTCCTTTGGTTTTGTCATATTAAGGTAGATATAGAACTGTTCTTGAAATGCCTGCTGACGTTTGGTCGGCGCCAGTTCAATATCATTATTTATCAACAACTCCCTCTCTAAATCAGAAAGAATTCCACCGCTTGAGAGGGCTTTGGGGATAATTCCTTCATTCACTCCTACAAAGAACAAAGCTTTAATGTCTTTCAAACGAGTTCGTTCCGTATCACCGACCACTACTTCATCCACACCAGGAGGAATTAATCCAACCTTTACCTCCACTAATCCGGTATCCAGTATTTCTGAAAACTCCTTCAGGGTACAATGCTCATCTCCCAAAAGCAGCACCATTTGGTCATAGAGATCCATAATAATCTTATAAATCTGTTCGTATTCCTTCGCAATCAATGGTTGATTTTGGTCTTCAAAATACGCTCTGTACTCTTCCAGCTTCTCTTCAATCCGAAGGGTCACACCCAGTTCATATAACGCCGCTGTATAATCTCTAAGCGTCTTCTCTTTATCCTTTAAGGATTCATATAATGGAGTAAGCTGCTCCATCAATCTTATACGGATTTCATTGAGCTGCTCTAGTTTTATAGTTTCCCTAGTGCGATATCTCCTAACAAAAGGTTCCTTCCAACGTTTGAAGCCCCTGATTCCGGTTGCAAGGATGTAATTTTCCAATGCATCGATTTCATCCTCCGTAAAGTCAGCCAGCCCCGTCCGTAGATAACGAAATACTCCTTCATAGCTAAAATCCTCACTGACGATCACTAATGCAGAACGAAGAAGTGCTGCAAAGGGATTGCCTAGGATGTCTTTTTTATAATCAATAAAGCAGGGAATCCCGGCCAAGGTAAAACCTTGCTTTGCAATCCTTGCATATTCTTCCATATTTCCGGATACCACCGCAATATCCTGATAACGATAGCCTTCTTCCCTAACCAGTCTTATAATCTCACGCGCCACAAATGCAATCTCTGCTTCACTATCCTTCGTAGAATGGAGGGTAATATCTTCTTGTTCCTCTTTATAAACCTGGTAGGGGTAACGGAACAGATTTTGTTCAATTGCAGCAAGACCTGGTGCTTTTAAGAAACGATAGGGTGTATCCTGTTCATACATTTCCTTAACCCATACCGGCTCTTCCACTACAGCTTGCACTTCGTCAGCTATTTCTGTAAGCCTGTTAATTGTTTTGGCACTGAGTGCAAATAGAAGGTGATCCCCTTTTTTATCTCCTAGTTTCTCGCGCGGATCAATGGTAACTGTCACCATCACCTTTTTTGCATGGATTAACATTTTGCTTAAGAGCTGATATTGGCAGGGAGTAAATCCGGTAAAGCCATCCAAGCAGATTACGGAGTTTTTTAACCACTCTGATCGGTCAATCACCTCATTTAAGACAACCAAAATCTCTTCTGCAGTAATATATCGTTCCTGCATGAAGTTCTGAAACCCTTCATAAACCGTCAGCAAATCCGTCAGCTTTGCTTTTAACACCGGTTTACTTCGTGAGATATCCTGCATTTTTTTGATATCCTCGGACTTAATATTGTATTGATAAAACTCCGACATTAAGGATTTTAATTCATTCACAAAGCCTGGCTTCTTTACATTCGTACTAAATAGGATTAAATCCTTTCTCTTTTGAGAGATTACTTTACGAAGTACCATGCTTTTACCCGTATCCTCTAAGATGGGCAATTCTCCCCCACCTACTTCATCAAAAATTCGGTAAGCAAAGCGCAAAAAGCTAAGGATATCCACATTTGTTACACCATGTTTTGGGTGCATGGTTACGATATCCTTCTGCGTCTGCAGGGTAAACTGTTCCGGTACGATGACCAGATAATTTGTACCAGGATTCTTTTCTGACTGCCTGATTATCTCCTGATATAACTGATAGGATTTACCGGAACCGGCACTTCCAAGGTAAAACTGTAAGGACATAAAATATCCCTCCATCATTTCATTTTATCTGCATATTTTAATATTTCTATTAATAAGATATAGTAAGAATCAAGACATGAAGCGAATCATGCTCCGGAGGATCGATATGGCAAAAACGAAAATAGTAGTTATCCAATTAAAAGAAATCATATATACTGTGATTTTTGCAGCATTAGGAATTCTACTAATACTACTTCTCATATTTATGTTTAGAGGTAATAAGGATGATGGGGTAGCGAAGAACGGATCCGAGTTATACAAGTCGGGAAAATATACCTCCACCATATCCCTGAATAATATGGACTATAATTTGGAGGTTGTGGTTGATAAAAATCATATCAATTCAGTTGAGATAGAAAATCTCGATAATGATACGATCGCCGCAATGTTTCCTCTTGTGAAACCATCCTTAGATGATATCAAGCTGCAATTAAGCAACGATGTTCCTCTTGATAAAATCGACATTTCTCAAGATAAGCAGTATACAGAACTAATGTTGATTGATGCAATTAAAGCCGCTTTGGAACCAGCTATCCTTGATAGCAAGAAATAAATACATAATACCCTCAACTTCCAAATGAGAGGAATCATAGATATATGAATATAACCTCTAAGCAACAATGTTTAATGTATTACAGAACTATCATTTTAAGGAAATCGTGTTATATTACCAACCCTAATTACGGTAATATAACACGTTTTTATTTATACTAATGTCTTTGCGTTACATGCAATACTTTTTATAAGGTGATTCTTCATCTAAAAAGATGATCCCGATAATACCAGGTCCTGTATGAGCTCCAATTGCACAACCAACATAATTATCCATAAAATGCTGGCTACCATAAATATCGGTTAACTGTTCCTTTACCCACTCCATCGTTTGCGCGTCATCTCCATGAGCTACGGCGATCATCTGATTCTTAAGATCAGCTCCCCGTTCTCCAACCATTTCTATCAAACGCTTTAAGGACTTTTGTCTGCCCCTTACTTTTTCAACCGCTTCCAGGGAACCAATCTCTGTTACATGGAGAATCGGCTTAATATCTAGTAAACCTCCTGCAATAGCAGAAGTTCTGCTAAGACGTCCTCCTTTAAAGAGGTATTCCAGCGTATTCACTGTAAATACATGTTCCATATGGTCACAGTGCCATTCTATTCCGTCAATAATCTCTTGCTTTGTGGCACCATTTCTTTGCATTAACAAAGCATAATAGGTTACTAGTCCAAAGCCAAGGGATGCACATTTTGAGTCAATGATAGTCAAATCAAAATCAGGATATTGTTCCCGTAATTCCGTCTTTGCTATATTTGCAGCATTGTATGTACCTGCAATTCCTGTGGAAAAGCAGATATAGATTACTTCATCACCCTGTTTTGCATAAGGCAGAAAATTATCATAAAACATCTGTGAATTGATGTGATAGGTCTTAACATCCTTCCCTGAGGTCAGTATTTGATAAAAATTCTCAGGCCAAATTGTTTCACCATCAAAATAATCCTTCTCATCAATCACAACAGGGGTAGGAATTACATGTAGATCAAATTCTTTTTTCACCCAATTGGGGGTATCGGAAGCCGAGTCAGTAATAATTTTTAAAGCCATAAAAAAGATCCTCCTTTGCATCTTCAACATGCTGATCCTACATGCACGTTATCATTATTATTGTTATAGCTGGTCTAATTCCTTCATCCATAAAGCAGCGGATGCGTCACTGGGCATTCTTAAATCTCCTCTTGGCGAGACGGATACACTACCAACCTTTGGTCCGTCCGGCAGACAAGAACGTTTAAACTGTTGTGTAAAAAATCTACGGTAAAATACCTTTAACCATTTTAATATTGTATCATTGCTATATTTGTTCCCAAATGCAAGCTTTGCTAAGCGATATATTTTAGCAGGTGTATAACCAAAACGAAGAATATAATAAAGATAGAAATCATGAAGTTCATAGGGTCCTACAATATCCTCCGTCTTTTGGGATATTTCTCCATCACTGGGCGGAAGAAGCTCGGGGCTGACCGGTGTATCAAGTATATCCTCCAAGACCTCTTTTAACCTAATATCCTTCGTGGTATCAGCAAAATAAGAAACTAAATATCGAACCAAGGTTTTTGGAACAGAGGAGTTGACACCATACATGGACATATGATCCCCGTTATAGGTTGCCCAGCCAAGGGCAAGCTCAGACATATCTCCTGTACCAACTACAAACCCATTGTATTTACTTGCTACATCCATCAATACCTGGGTTCGTTCCCTTGCCTGACTATTCTCAAAGGTCAGATCATGCTGTTCCCTATTATGACCAATATCTCTAAAATGCTGCTCCACTGCATCTCTAATCGGTATCTCCAGTAGTGTAACACCCAGTCTATTCGATAATTCTACCGCATTATTATAGGTTCGATCCGTTGTACCAAAGCAGGGCATGGTCACTGCTATAATTCCCTTATAATCAAGGGATAGAAGTTCAAAAGCCCGATATGCAACCAGTAACGCAAGGGTGGAATCAAGGCCTCCTGAGATGCCAAGAACCACGCATTTTCCGCCTATGTGTGCAAGTCTGGTTTTTAACCCTACTGCCTGTATATTAATAATATCCTTACAACGCTTGTCCCTATCCGCCTTTACGGAAGGAACAAAAGGAGCGGGATCAATATATCTTGTTAGTTCAAGCTCTGAAAGCTCCTTGCTTTCCTTCTTCCATTCATAAGGAACAATCTGATAATCCCTAGTATCCGGTGTGAAATAGGTAAGCATTCTTCTGCGCTCACTTTTTATTTTACCAAGATCGATTTCACTTGATATCAATCCATTCTCAAAGGGTATGGATTCTGCTAATATAGCTCCGTATTCCGCTATCATATTCTGGCCTGCATATACCACATCTGTTGTAGATTCCCCTTCACCGGCATCACAATAGAGATAGCCACATACAAGCTTCCCTGATTGGCTTTTCACAAGTTCCCTGCGATACACATCCTTACCGGTCAACTCATCGCTGGCGGATAGATTTGCAATTACGGTAGCTCCGGCAATGGTATGCTCTACACTGGGTGATTTTGGAACCCATAAATCCTCGCAAATCTCAACACCAACTATAAAATCCGGCATATTCCTGCATTCAAAAAGAATTCTTGAACCAAAATATACTTCTTCTCCTTCAAAATCAATCACAACCGGCTTAACATAACCGGCTGTAAAATGTCTTGCCTCATAAAATTCAGTATAATTAGGAATATTCATCTTCGGAACAAGACCAAGCACCCTGCCCCCTTGCAAAACTGCAGCTATATTATAAAGCTTTCCCCTTACCGCATAAGGTAATCCTACAATTGCAAGAATTTCTTTATTCGCAGTGAAGTCCGCTATTTTCTTGACATTCTTCGCAGCCTCTTTTAATAATATATCCTGTAGAAACAAGTCTCCGCAGGTATAACCGGTAATACAAAGTTCAGGAAATACGACTAATTTATTCCCCTGCTCCTCTGCCTTCTCGATTAACTCCATAATCCTTTCGGCATTATAATCACAGTCTGCAACCTTTATAACCGGAGTTGCTGCTCCAACTCGTATAAATCCATGTTTCATCGGATGCCTCCTCATTCGCTCGTTTTAAAGCTTTTCTTTCCATCATCTTTTTAGTTCATTATAAGATAGCTTCCTACAAAAACACAAGAAAAATGTACGATATCCTCTAGAATGTAGCAAATACTCCATTTCGGAATCATTTATCGTAATCATTATACCAAGTTCTGAATTGGGAGTGAACAGTAGCTTTTGTTCTAATGCAATGTTCATGAAAATAAAAGCGCGAAAATAGTCTTGGACTTACCAAGAGTTGTGCGACTGTCTGTCGCACACAAAAAAAGCGGCAGAAGCCGCTTTTATCATTCGTGTTTACCCAAAATGCCGTTTCCTGTATTTTGACTCCTAGCTAAGCTAGGTGGGTAACCGCACATAAGCTTCTGCCTTCCACTGCATGGTGGCCTGACATCTACTTACGAATGTAGGAATCCCGTATTAAATCATGTAGGTTCAAAATAGCAGGAGTGTCGTACATCTCAGGAAATCTAATATTATTGTAACCAATTTTCTGATTTTTTTCAAGGTTTTTATCTATTTTTTACTTGGTAATTTTAAGTTCGATTCCCATGGAACATTTTTTCCAAAATTAGTTTGGATGCTTCTATCGCAATTTATACGGTGGCAATAGCAATTGGCCATATACCAAAAGGCTCCTGTATTGATGACTTCTATTGAAGATGTTTTAATAAATCAATAAAATCTTATAAATGAAATTTATTTATTCAGCGGTCTCAAATTTATAGCCCACACCCCAAATCGTCTTGATATTCCAGGACGGATGATCAACCACATCCAGCTTAGAACGCAGCCTTTTTATATGGGAATCCACCGTTCTGCTGTCCCCAAAATAATCAAAGCCCCAAAGGCTATCCAGAAGATTATCCCTAGTGAACACCTTATTTGGATTTGTCGCAAGAGTCCACATGGTTTCTATTTCTTTCTTGGTCAGTGAAATCTTATTGCCCCCGATATGGAGCATGTATTCCTCTAAATTAATCTCCAAATCATTAATTCTATATATATTATCCGTCTTTTCCTCTGCCACCGGATGATTTAATCTTCTTCTGATTGCCCTGATTCTTGCCATAACTTCACGCGGGCTGAACGGTTTTACAACATAATCATCTGCACCGATATCAAGTCCCGAAATCCGGTCAAACTCATCTCCTCTGGCTGTGATAAAGATAATCGGCACATTGGATACATTTCGAATTCTTCTGCATATTTCATAACCATCTTCCTTCGGCAACATAACTTCCATCAAAACCACCTCAGGCTCTTTTTCAGAAAATAGCTTGAAAGCCTCTTCCCCATCCGCCGCAACAACCGGTTCATAGCCTTCCATTCTGGAATATGTAGATAGCATGTCCGTAATATCACGATTATCATCAGCAATTAAAATATGCCGCATAATCAAATTCTCCCTTCACAGTTCTACTTCCTACTTCCCATCCCACAAAATTAATTATACAAATGTTACAAGAATATTACAATAGTAAAAGTCATCTAAATGTTGGTAGTGGGAAACTGCAGTTACTGTTCTCTCCTCAGCTAGAATTTGGCAGTATGATTTCTATAATTGATTTCCGAAAAGGTGTGTTTGCATTTGTAGAAATCATCCTTAACTTTGAGTGGGTCGTAAACAGTACAAACTGCAAGCACTTATCTATAGTATAGTGATATCCATTTATTGTCAATAACTAATATAAATCGAAACTTCCTTGCCTTTCTTCGGTAAGCGTGCGGATATATCATCGTGTGCTGCATACATGATTTTTCGCTTTATTATACAAAAATAAAGAGGAGCAAAAACGCTGTCGCCATAAAATGTCGCTTTTAAGGAGTGAAATGCAATTTTGAGAAAGCCAGAATCGTTGAAAATGAGTACTTTTTATGTTAAACTATGTTTAATTTAATCAAAAAAAGGGAGGAAGCATTATGCTACGAATAGCCATATGTGACGATGATGAGAAAAGTCTTGCCGACACAAAGAAAATGCTTTTGAGTTGGTCTGTTTCTACATCTTCTCAAACTCAAGTTGACTGCTTTGATAATGGAGATTCGTTGCTTAGTGAGCTCGAAAACGCCCGATATGATATGATTTTTCTCGATATTATTATGCCACTGATGAGCGGGATGGATGTGGCAAAAGAGCTGCGCGACAGGGACAAGACTGTTAAGATTATTTTCTTAACCTCATCCCCAGAGTTTGCTCTGCAATCTTACTCCGTGAAAGCAACTGACTACTGCTTAAAGCCTCTTGTAATCGAAAGGCTGAAAGAGATTATGGACGATTACATAGTATTTCATCGCCATGAGCCGGAAAGTCTAACACTCAAAACGACGAACGGATATCAGAAAATTTATCTACACGATATTGAATACATAGAGGCACAGAATAAGCGGGTGTTATTTTTCTTAAAATCAGATAAAAATGTTGAAGTTACCCAACCTCTTTACAGCTTTGAAATCGGGCTGTCACACAATAAAGGATTTTTTAAATGCCATCGTAGCTATCTTGTCTATCTCCTAAATGTTGATCATTTCAGCAATACGGAAATCAAAACAAAATCAGGCCGCCGTATCCCCATTGCCAGAGGATATGGAAAAGCATTTCAAGATGCATACTTTGCTATCATGTTTCAGGAATAGAATATAAAAAGGAGGGATGGATGTGTTACAATTCATATTTGGGATGTTGAATAACAGTACTTTACTTCTATTTGGAGTCTTTGTATCAGCAGCGATTCTTAGTATACCATTTCATAAAAAAAATATAGCTATTTTGATCATCTTTAGCATCGCTGTCAATGCACTTCAAGTTATTTGCTATTCCATTGATGGATTAAGTTTTACTCATAAGATATATCCTTTTATCACACATCTTCCGTCAGTTTTATTATTTTGCCTGTACTATAAACGCAAGGTACTATCCAGTATATACGCCATTTTGTCCGCTTACCTTTGTTGCCAGTTAAGCATGTGGCTTAGTATGCTGCCATGGGTACATCCAGGTAATCCATGGGCGGTCTATGGAATCCGTGCAGTTATTACAATCTTATTAACCTTCCCTATAATACATTATTTTGCCCCCTATATTGCTGTAATTTTAACTAAGCCCTTTAAAACCGTTTTAATTTTCAGCATTTTACCAACTGCGTATTATCTATTTGATTATTTCGCTACTGTTTACACCGACCTTCTTTACAGTGGCTCGGAGGTAGTAATCGAGTTTTTACCTTTCGTTCTATGCATGGCTTATCTGATTTTCAGTGTTGTTTATTTCAAGGAATACGAAGAAAAATGTGCAGCGGAGCAATACAACCAGTTAATGGAGATGAAAAGGGAACAATCAGAAAAGCAAATCGAAGCAATCAGGCGTTCCGAATATGACGTTGCACTGCTTCGTCATGATATGCGTCATTTTCTGAATAACATTTTCTCATATATTGAGCATGGCGACATGGATAAAGCAAAAGCCTATATTAATGAGATTACCGAATTGACCGATAAAACTGCCATACAGAAATATTGTGAGAATGAAATTGTTAACATGATCCTGTCTTCCTATGAAAATGAAATTAGTGAAAAGGGTATCCAATTTCATCACTCAATTCAAATACCTATGAATCTACAAATTTCCGATGTGGATTTAACCTCCATTCTTTCTAACGGTTTAGAGAATGCAATTCATGCTGTTTCTAAACTTGCACCGGACAAAAGAAGCATTTCTCTGAACTTGTGGATGAATAATGATAAGCTGCTTTTATCCATCAAAAATCCCTACGCAAATCGGGTGGATATGCTGGATGGCATCCCACAGGCGAAAGAGAGCGGTCACGGACTCGGAACGCAAAGCATTCAATATGTTGCATTAAAGCTGAAAGGAAATTGCCAGTTTGTAGCGAAGGACGGTCAGTTTACATTGAGAGTAGTACTATGATATTGATATTAATGCAAATCTTATAGGTTATCATTAATACTTCCTAAATTTAAGGCAAAAAAAGAAAGAGACCACTATCAATTTTAATAATGATAAAAATTTTTCAAATAAAAATCAATAATGTAATCTTGTTATCAAGAATTATATGTTATAAAATTATACTTATATGTTACCATATATATCTCATTAATATGGTTTTGAGATTGTTACTATTTACTATTGTTGTCGTTATGTCTTAACAATCTCTGTATTCTATCTTAAGAACCCCTAATTTACTGTAAATAGAAAGTGAGGAATATCATGAGTTTTAAGTTTTTACACAATAATTTTAATGTAACCAATCTAGAGAAGTCCCTGAAATTCTATGAAGATGCACTAGGTTTAAAGGAAGTAAGACGCATTAAGCATGAATCCGGTGAATTCATTCTTGTCTTCTTAGGCGACGGCATCACTTCCCACCAGCTCGAATTAACCTGGTTAAGGGATTTTGATCGTCCTTATAATCTTGGGGACAATGAATTTCACTTGGCACTTGAAGCAGAAAACTATGAGGAGGCACACCAAAAGCATCAGGATATGGGCTGCATCTGTTATGAAAACACTGGAATGGGTATCTATTTTATTAGTGATCCCGATGGTTATTGGATTGAGATTATTCCAAAGAGGTAGGGATGAGCCACCCTTAGATCCAAATTGCTCCCAATCGTCTCCACTAACGGCGCATAAGGCTGTGACAGATTGATTAATCTGCCACAGCCTTATTTTTAACCACTCCTATCTCTTTAATTAACCTTGGAATTCAGAATAACTGAGTGGATTTTATCAATAGAAACCTTCGGCGTTCTGTCTGGATATAATAATCCGTTGGTTTCCTGTTCTACATCTGTTAATTGGGTATAACAATACCCTTCCACATAATCCAATTTTTCAATTGCCTTAATTAAACTCCCTACTCTTTCTAAAAACTCATTTTCATCCGAGGCTTTCTCGTTATACCCCCAATTGTCATGATTCCCATCTTCGAACGCAACTCCCCCAAATTCAGAGATGAATACCGGTTCTCCCTGGTAGGAGAAAGAGTTTGCATAAATCATTTTGCCTACCGCAGTCCAATTAAATATCTTTTCTTTATCCTTGTATTTTTCAAAAAATGCCTCTCCACTGCTTTCATAATCATGTATTCCCAACAAGTCAGAGGTAACTGTCTCCCAACCATCGTTTGTACTTACAAGTCTGGTACCATCCAGCGCCTTTGTAGAATAATACAAAGATAATGCATAATCCTGCTGCTTTTTATTCCACAAAATATCACGAACACCCCAGCTCTCATTCAGAGGTACCCAGGTTATGATACTGGGATGATTATAGTCGCGAATAATCATTTCCTCCAATTCTGCTCTCATTGCCCTCATTCCGTCTTCGGTAAATTCATAATTAGAGGGCATCTCCTCCCAAGCTAATAGTCCCAAGCAGTCGGCTAAATACAAAAATGCAGGTGCTTCAATCTTTTGATGCTTACGTACACCATTAAAGCCCATTTCTTTAGTTAATGTAATGTCTTTCTTTAATGCCTCTACACTGGGAGGGGTAATTAAGCTTTCCGCCCAATACCCCTGATCAAGAATAAGTCTTTGGTATAGTGGGTAATGATTTAGCAAGATGTGGTTTTTAGAGCGTTCAATTTTTCTCATTCCAAAGTAGGTTTCGACCTGATCACATAGCTGATTGTCTTTTCGCATCATCAATTCCAAATCATATAAATGAGGCGTATCGGGACTCCAAAGATGAACCAGATTATCAATAGGATCAGTGTTTTCCATCGGAATAATAAATCTAACATTATTTGATTCAACACTGACATTCCCTGTTTTGATTACTTTACTATCAAAGCTTAATTTCCATTCAATTATCCCGTTTTTAATTTCTTCTGATAATTTCACTTTGATTTCTACTTCTTTTTTATCAATATCCGGTGTAATAAGTACCCGTTCCATCCTAGTTGAGTCCGTGGCTTCCAGCCACACAGACTGCCATATTCCTGTGGTTGCAGTATACCAGCATCGATCTGTTTTCTCATTCCAGTGCTGTTTTCCTCTAGGTTGTTCAATTGCATAGGAATCTTCACAATATACTGAAAGGGTTATCTCCTCTGCTACATAATCTGTTATCTCAAACGAAAACGAGGTGTGCCCTCCCTCATGCTCGCCCACATAATTACCATTAACCCATACAATTGCCCTATAGTCCACTGCTCCAAAATTCAGCCAGATTCGCTTGTCCTTCATGTTCTTTGGGATGGCTACTATTTTGGAATACCACACATAGGGATGTTTTGTTGTATCATGAATGCCACTCAGCTTGCTCTGATAACAAAACGGAACATTAATTTTTTTGTCAAAGGAATGACTACAATACCACTTTTCTTGTAATCCTTTTCTATTATCGTCATATCCAAATTCCCATTCACCATTTAAACCAACCCAATTCTCTCGAATATAATCAGGTCTTGGACTATTTAATTTTTTTTCATTGATCAATCTGTTATCCCCCTAATCATTCATCGTCTCATTCATTAGCTCATTCATTAGACACTTACAATATTTTAAAAATAATATCCTCTATGTCAATACAATCATCGGATTACTACCATGACTACCCATTCTGTTACCATAAATCATAATACCCGTATCCGCTGATACCAACTTTACCCTAATCGCACTTTCTTCTTTTATTCTTTCAATTATATCAACCGGAATATCAATCTCAACTCGGCTGCCGTATCCATAGATTCCAGTCCGAGAATAATTACTTATTCTTTCCTCAGATGAGCTGCTGTTTGAAAAAATAGCTCTTTTATCACAGGACTGCTCTTTGACTCGTAATGCTTTTACAAATTTATCCTGTATATATAATTGTATATCGCTTTCTTTTAATGATTCATCCGTCTCGCGGGTTCCTTGAAGGCACAAACAATCTGATAGCTCAAGTATTAGAACCGCTTTGGTAAACTCCTTATGCAGAAAGGTTTTTTGATATGCTATTGTTCCTTTCCCATAGCCCCATATCACATTCCGATTATCCTTCTCAAAGATGTCACTATAGTCAAAACCACTTCGTACCATTATATCGGAAGGATCAAGTTCCAGCGAACAGACTTTGCTTTTATCATTCACGAAATCGCTATCTCTTTCAAAGATTTCAAATTGAACATATGACATCATCTCTTCTTTTGAAATTATTTTCACAAACAGATAACCGCCTTTTACTGCCTGTGGCACCTTCATCTTAATAGTTTGAATTAAAAAAGGTTGATAAGGGGTAACATTAACACAAAATGTTCCGTTAATATCAGTTTCCTTGTAATAACCCATTGCGTCAATTCCGATGAACTTCCATTCTACTTGAATGCTCTCAATTTCAGATAATCCCTCTTCCCACAAGCTGGCATATAGATCAATTTCCAGTTCATCTCCTTCAAAAATCTTGGATAAAAACGGGTAATCCATATAAATCATATTTTCACTATTCGCTATTTTATAGGATGCCTTAGAAAAATCATCCCTCACAAATCCAAAATCCCTTCTATTGCGCCCTGCGGTAAGTGGACTTGTATCTTCATTTTCCTGTGATGCAATATTCATTCGGATATATCCTGCAAACCCGGGAAACATTCTTACCAGTTCCTCTTGCTTATCCGTATGAACGAATTCGCTGATCAGCACCGGCTGCCCGCTTTGTATATCGTCTCCTGTGTGACTTATGGTTGATAGATTCTGTGAACAATTCCTTTGCAGCAAATCTCTGATGGAATGATCAAGCATTAAATCTTTATTCTTCCTATTATAAAAATTAAAATGTGATCCCGGATAATTCTGATGGGAAAGCCGTTCAAAAAAGTCTCTGGCATCCTCATAACCAAGAGGATATGCATGATGGTCAATTACTTGTGTTTCAGACGTCTTACCATAGCCCGAATTATCGATAACTAGCGCATTGTAATTATGGGACTTATAGTACTTGGCATACCCTTTAATTAAACTCTGTCCCAGGGGTTTATCCCAAGGGCTCTTTTCATGATCCCCTGTAATTCCCCAGGATTCATTGATAGTTGAGCACAGTATTACACTCGAATGATAATTATGCTTCTTCACCATATTCTTTAATGCACGCATGTACATACTTTGCCAGTGCCTATCCTCTGCAGTTCCATAAAAATTACAGGGAACTTCATCCCATACCAGCATGCCGGTCTCATCGCAAATATCATACCAATCCGGTTCATTATCCTTAATATGCATACGAATTAGGTTATAACCGAATTCTTTCGCAGCGTTAATATCGAATTCTGCACTGCCTTTATACTGACCCCTTAATCTAGGATACGTATACAGTCCCCAAGGATTATACCCTTGATCCAATACCCCTCTAATATAGGTCTTTTGGTTATTGATTGTTATATATGATGAGTTCTGGCTATTGAGTTCGGAACTTGCTACTTTTCGAATACCCAATCCTCTTGTATATTCCGTCCAACTGTCTCCGCTTTTGATTCGGATTTTAATAGGGTAATGAAACGGGTCGGATGGCTTCCATATCCTTGCTTCCTTCAAATGATAGTGGGCTTTACATTCTAGACTTCCCTTATCCCTATTAATTTTCGGCTGAAGCTCTCCAATGCAGCTATTACCAAACCAAAGTTCAACTTTTTGCTGTAATTTTACTTCTTCCACCGTCGCTCCGAGAACAATAAATTCTTCTGTTTCGGTCAAAAAGTCAACTCTGTTGTCTCCTTTATTTAAATAGCAATAATATTCTTTCTTATCGAAATAATCTCCATGAACCGAATCAAAGATTAATCTTGTTCCTGTGCGATGACCATTTCGCACAATTTCACATTCCGTCTCATAAAGTGCCGAGTAGTTAATGGAAATCTTATAGTTTCCTGATTCCTTTAGCTGAAAGGATAGACAGTTATTCGATGTTTGTGCCATTATCTTTGCCCCTGATAACGTACTCATTTCCGCCAAGAAATTAATTTCTACTTCTTTCTCATCTGTAAAGTTATAATCAATTAATAGCTCCTTCACCGATAGCTCTTCTCTTTTACGCAACCACACATTCTGCCATATACCCGGTGAATCAGTAAACCAAAAGCCCTGCTTACCAGAACACGCCCAGTTATTTCCATGTTCATAGTTCACCTTAATTGTTAACCTGTATTCCTGTTGAGGCTTCAAAATACCTAGTGAAAAAACGGATTTCTCATAAGAATCTGTCGTACATCCAATTAATTCTTCATCCAGCCATATCTTTGATACACCGCTGATTGCTCCAATTACAAGCTCACTTTCGCTTCCCTCATAGAAATCATCTACGCCAAAATCATCCACATAGAAACTTCTTTGATACCAACCGATCTCACCGATTTCCCTGCTATTAGAGGTAAAGGAATTAGCTTGATGAAGGGAATACTCATCCATCAGTTCCTCTTCTCCAAATGCATTCAACGATTGCCAGGAGAATGGAACACGTATACAGTGAGAATAGTCATGCTTTCCCTCACCAAACCAGCCTTCCTTTTCGCCAACATCTTGCTTGTCAAACTCAAACTTCCAAACTCCGTTTAATCCAATGTGAGGAAGGTTATTTTTTAAATTCTCCTGAGGGTGACTTTCTCTTTGATGAACTAATTCTGAAAAATCCGGTGTATAAATTTGCTGACCTCCATCATGAATTCCATCTAAGACCTGAAAATCCTTTCCCTCTTTCGCAAAGCTCAATCGATACTTACCAAGGGGCATGCCCTCTACCACAAACTCTCCGTTTTCATTGGTCTTTGCCCATTTCTTATATTCTCCTAACACATGAACGTATACATTTGACATTCCATTATTTAACTTACAATCCATGCATATTCCTTTAAGATCAAAACACTCTTGAATACCTTCTGCAAAAAAACCTCGAAAAACACTCTTTGATTTTGGTTGAACTCCATCCTCATTCAGTGCCTTTACCATGACCTTGATTCGTTTTCCCTCCGTAGAAAAGGGAAGCCTTAGACAATCCATGCGTATCACAACTTCATCCTGAATCATTACTGAAAATTCATCCTGCTTCTTTTTTATACCTATCGTAAAGCTACCGAATTCCTGCCTGCTAGCAGAAGCTATTGTATAATATCGTTTTGGTCCTTCCATGCGAAAGGTATCGCCCTGCGGAACTCCGTTTGGAACACGCACGCTTACTTCCTTATGATCTACGCATATCAACAGATAATCCTTAAAACATCCATCTCCATAATATAAACCAATGCCGATGCCCGCACCTAATTCAACTACTTTAGTGGAAAATTCAATATTCTCTTTCTCTAAATAAAAGCGTGAGACCAGTGCATGCCCGTCTCTGCATCTATCATATTCATTAAGATGTACCCCATCATCCTTATATTCTGCAAATAAATCCGCCGGACTGTTCATATTAAGGAAATTCCAGTCAAGTTCATGGTACTCTCTCATCTTGATTCCTTTCTTAAAACACGTGTCTGCAGTTTAATATTAACTGCAGACACATATTCATTTTTGCAAAAGCAAAAATACATACTTATTTTATTTCTTTATGAAAATCAGCTTCCATTTCCTCAAGTGCCTTTTGCGGTGTTACTTTTTTGTTCAAAGCATCCTGAATATGGAGTTCCATAACATCATTTAACTTGGAAGATACATAGGGAATATCAACATCAGCCAATGTTTTCGCATATTTTAAAGATTCCATCAATGCCTCATATAAAGCACTGGATTTATTAACTTCTTCAATCGCGTAGGAAGAGGTTCTGCAAGGATCCATGGTATTTTCAATTTTAAGCAATTCACCATCTTTAGATGTCATAAACTCAATAAACTTCCAGGCAAGCTCTTTATTCTTGCTTCCGGCAGAAATCCCAACGCCCCATCCACCGAGCACAGGGGTAGCTCCAGGAGCAACTGCAACTCCTACTTTATCCTTAACTTTGGAGCCATCCGCTTGGCAGGTGTTCCAAAGGCCGGGCCACTGCTCCATCATTGCTGCATTACCATTCGCAAAGAACTGATTTGCTTCGTCCCAACCCATCTGCATCCATTCTTTCGGAGCATATTTCTCTAATTCCAGAACTCTGTTCAGAGCATCAACTCCTGCTTGGTTATTCATATTGGGCTTACCATTCTCAACATCATCTCCGCCTCGGTTGATATAAAGCAGTCTGGTACAGCCTTTCATCATATTCGTAGAATATCCATAATCCACAGAAGAGTTAGAATTCAAGGACTTTGTAAAGAACGCTGCTACTTCCATTAACTCTTCATTGGTTTTTGGAACTTCTAATTCTCGACCATATTTCTCTTTAAAGGCCGCTTTGTTGGCTGCATCCTCAAATAAATCTTTTCTGTAGAATAAAAGTTCCACATCCGGCTTATAGGGAATTGCATATAATTTATCATTGTACATTCCGTAAGTTGTAAATAAGGATGGAATAAAATCACTTGTATCATAGGATTTACCTGCATATTGGTCAATTACAGGCTGCAGAGGCTCAATTTTCCCCGATGCTGCAAAGCTATGCAAAAAGGCTATGGGTGCCAATACAACATCATATCGTTTTGTATTATTTAAATCTAATTGAAGTTTATCCGTAAATTGTTCACCGGGTACGGATTCTATTACCACTTTCGCTCCTGTGAGCTTTTCAAAAATCGGTACCGCATCATTTACTGCTTTTTCAAAATCACCGGACATTACCGGCACAACGATACTCTGACCCTCATACTTCTTTGTTAGAGTGCCATCCAGATTTAGATTGGTCAATTCTTTACCATACTTAACAATTTTATCTGCAGAACTTTCTGTACCGCCCTTCGTTGGCTGTATCGATGGTGTGCTAGTATTCCCCTCATCACTAACTGCTACCTTACAACCGGTCAGCATCATTGTAACCACCAAAACGATACCTATAATCTTGGCTAATCCTCTTTTCATAACTTTCCTCCTGTTCATACCTTTTCCTCCTGTTTTAATAAGCTTAATAACCCTTGTATATGAATAGCTATCACCTGGGATATTCCTAACCCTTCACTGCTCCTGCCATTGTTCCCTTCACTATATATTTCTGTGTCGTAAGTGAAAGAATAACTGCCGGAATCATAGCTAACATACCCGCTGCCGCCAACGAACCTGAAGGCGTATCCTTATGTGTTTGAATCATACTTGCAATTCCGATTGGTAACGTCTTATTATGATCGGAGGACTGCAATACCAATGCTAAACCAAATTCATTCCAAGCTCCGATAAAAACTAAAATCGCAATTACTACAATACCTGCCTTTACTAATGGTAGCGCAATTTTCCAATAAATTTTATATTCACTGCATCCGTCTATCTCTGCTGATTCATATAATTCATGGGGTATTTCCGAAAAGAAATTGATGGATAGCCATATTGCTAGCGGAAGCGCAAATGCAATATATGCTAGGATCAGTCCATGAATAGTATCCAGTAAATGTAGCTGGTTATAGATGATATAGTACGGTATCGTATAAACCAGCGCTGGTATCATACGAACAATCAGCACCGAATTCTGTAATGCAACTTTTCCCTTAAAATAGTATCTGCAAAATCCAAACCCAGCCATTGTAGCAATCATTAACGATACGATTGTTGTAACGGAAGACACCACCAAACTGTTCATAAAGAATCGTATGACATCCGTTTTTATAAAAATTTCAATATAATTATTTAAATAAAGGGTATCGATGAAAAACAATGGCTTTTCCACAAATATCTGTGCCGAGGTCTTAAATGAAGTAATAAAGGTCCAGTATAACGGAAAAAAGAAGAATACACCAAGCACTGTCATTCCGATTAATATTAATATTGCTCTAGTTACGCTTTTTTTCATAAAAAATCTCCTTCCTGACTAATTCTCCTTCTCACTGAACAACTTCATAAAAAGCAGTGAAAACATTATGATAAGAACAAAGAATATGATTGCACCTGCCGATCCTTCCCCTACTTCATAATAACGGAAGGCTGTTTTGTAAATGGTGGAGGCCAAGGTTTCTGTTGATGTTCCAGGGCCCCCGTTAGTCAGGTTATATACAATATCAAACATTCTGATGGCATCCATAAAACGCATGGTAACAACCAAGGTAATGAAACTCCTTATTAAAGGTAGAATAATTTGTTTGAATTTTTGCCCCCAATTACCTCCATCTATCGTGGCTGCCTCAATAATTTCTTCCGGTACTGTTTTGAGGGCAGCTATAAAGATCAACATACATAACGGAGTCGTTGCCCATACTTCTACTACAACCAGCGCGATTCGTGAGGTTAATGTTTGTGACATCCAATTTACTCGTTCAAAACCAAGTGTATACAAAATTCCGTTCAGCACTCCGTAAATCGGTGAAAATATAAGCTTCCATATGGTTGCTGTTACAATCGGAGCAATCATCATAGGCATTGTAAAAAAAGTTCGATATATTTTTGAAACCTTGTTCCAATAGTTTGTAGTGAGCAATAGCGCCAATGTCATACCTAATACAACATTCAAGAATACCGCACTCACTGTAAAAGTGAATGTCCAGCCGATGGAATCTAAAAACTGTTTATTTGTAAGAACATTAATATAATTTTGAATGCCGTTGAATTTCACTGTATCCGCTGCCATGGAAGTGTTATATCGAAAAAAGCTGATTCCAAACGAGTACAACATCGGAACAACCGAGAATACAAATAAAAATACGATCGCAGGTGCTAAAAATACGATTGCTGCATTTCTTTTACTTTTCTTTATTTTTTCATATTTCTTCATTTTCTCTCTCCTTTCCTTCAGTAAAATCATTATATAAAATCATAAATATATTTAATATACTATATTTAGTATATAATATGATTTTCTTATTTAAAACAATATGTAAAATGTCTATATTGAACATAAATCAGAAATTTTTCACTTGATTTATCATATTTTTTACAGTATAATCGATAATAACTTTAGTAGTTTAAATAAAACATAGTATATTATATTAACTTGACTTAATATACTATTTAAGGAGTAAAAATGACAACTGTTCCTTTATACAAACAAATCATCAATGATATTCTAGATGAAATATTTAGCGGTACACTAAGACCCGGTGATCGGGTACCCTCAGAACATGAATTAAGTTCAAAATATATGGTTAGTTCCATCACCTCAAAAAATGCCTTGGTCGAGTTAGCCGACAAAGGTTACATAGTAAGAAAGAAAGGAAAAGGTTCTTTTGTCAACACCTTTGAAAACCTTATGTCTATACCCGTTTTTGCTAACACTTCCTCTTATCGAAGTGACTTCTCTTCCAAAACCATAGGTCTAATACTCCCTTCCATGAAAACAGGGATTGACCAGCAACTGCTAAACTATATTGAGGAAGAAATCAGCAAAACCGATTATCTATTAACTCTGACTATAACCCGTGAAAATCAGTATAAGGAATCCGAGGCCATTGAGAAATTAAAAGCATTGGGTGCCAGTGGGCTGATTATTTTTCCAACAGAGCATGAACTATATAACGAATCCATACTAAAGCTTAATCTAGAGAAATTTCCTTTTGTATTAATTGACCGTTACTTAAAAGGTATCCGAACCAATACCGTAACTGTGAATAATTACGAAATAACCAAGATTGCCACAGCTTATTTAACCAAGCTGGGATGCGATAATATTGCTTTCCTATCACCAGATAGCAGAAACTCTGTAACAGAAGACCGTCTGAATGGCTTCAAAGACTGCTTGTTGGATAATAGCACGCAATTAAATACACATAATTCCTGTATGGTACCCTTAAACATTATTGATTCCAACGAAAAGAAGGAATATATCCGGCGTTTTCTACATGATTACTCCTTAATAGATGGAATCTTGTCCTCCAACAAAGAAATGGCTAATTATATTATTTCAATTCTTGATGAAGAAAATTTATGGCATAAATATAAGGTTTGCTCTTTCGACTGTAACAATCATAGCCGTATCTCTTATATTGAGCAGAACATTCCTCAGGTGGCAAAGGAATGTGTTGACCTCTTAACTGAAACTATTCGCGGCAATACTGTTCCGAAGCAATTATGTGTACCTGCATTTTTTCACCCGTCAACTACTTAGTATTATCGACAACAAAAAACTCCTAACCGGAATATGATATAAAGATTATCATTTCCCGGTTAAGAGCTTATAGTTTTGCAATTCAGATTTCAAATTGCTCTATTTGCCTTTTAATTTCGATTGACTATTTATTCTTGATTCAAACCTCTTCTGGCTTGATATTTGCTTCTTTTATTTCAAATGTATCTTTTCACGCTTATTTTAAATCAGAATAGACCTTTCTTTGCTAAACCTATTTATTGAATTCTTTCTCAATAATCAACAATTCTTCCTTCCCAACACACTCACTTCCCTCAAAATCCAACCGGATAATATAGGGCATAAAGTTAATAATCCGCAGGAAGCTATCACAATCAAATTCAGGTTCAAAATAATTAAGTATGGAGCTAAGAGCCGTGCCATGGGTGCCAATCAGAATCGACTGATCTTTGTGGCTATGTAATAATTCCTTTACCACTTCCATGTTCCTTCTTTGTACCATGCCGATGGATTCTCCTCCCTCTTCATGAAACTCCAGGTCAGCCCATCTTTTACGAAACATGGGAAGATTATTTCCGTTAACACCACCGATTCTTTCCCGCAAGCGATCATCTGTATCTATGAATAAATGGTGCGTGTGAGCACATTCCCTTATCGTATCAATACTTCTGAGGTAAGGGCTTGACAACGCATAATCCAACTTAATACCTTGTAATACCTCATTGACTTTTTTGCTATCTCTGTGTCCTTCCTCTGTCAGTGGTCTGCTCTTATCATTCGTCCATCCAAAATCCGGCTGAGCATGCCTTACAAAATAAATATGTGTCATTTGTAATGCCTCCTTTCACTTACTCTTCCATAAGCTCATTATATCAAACCACTCTCATACATTCAAATCTATTAATTGCTTCATTTCTAATCAGAATTCATAAGGCAACTCCTCTTAACTAAGTATTGTCCTGCCCTTTATAATGAATCTTTATTCAGTTGAAACTACCCTTTGATATAGGGTAGAGTCACCTTGGGTAAATCCCAATGATTTATGTACAAGGATAATGCAAAAAGACTGACTTCATGTTTCGCTTCATGAGCCAGTCTTTTTTCTTATTTAAAGTTCAATTTCTAAAGGGACTATCTATCAGATCTTCGCAACATCCACCAATGTAATATCACTGTTGTCACTTTCCATGCTAGTGATTAATGCTGCTGCCGTATCAATCGCAGTAAAGCAGGTTACACCTGTCTCAATGGAAAGTCGGCGGATAATAAATCCGTCTCTGGTCTTATCTCGTCCCTGAGTAGGGGTGTTAATTACCATATCAATCTTGTGGCTTAAGATCAAGTCGATGATATTCGGGCTTTCTGCATCCATCTTCTCAACCAAAGTTGCGGGTACTCCGCCTTCGGTTAATGCTTCTAAGGTTCCTTCTGTTGCATAGATTTCATAGCCAATCGCTACTAATCTTCTGCCAAGATCAACCGCTTCTTCTCTATCTGCCTTATTTACGGTCATAATCATCTTCTTATGTTTCGGAAGGTTTACCCCTGAACCTAAGAAGGCTTTATATAACGCTTCATGATATGTCTTAGCAATACCAAGGCATTCACCGGTAGATTTCATTTCAGGGCCTAAGCTGGTTTCTGCACCTCGTAATTTCTCAAAGGAGAATACCGGCATCTTGATTGCGATAAATTCTGATTCACGCCATAACCCCGGGGTGTAGCCAAGGGATTTAATCTTTTCACCTAATATTACTTTAGTTGCAATATCTACGATAGGTAATGCTGTTACCTTGCTAATATAAGGTACGGTACGGCTGGAACGAGGATTTACTTCAATTACATATACTTCTTCATTATATACAATGAACTGTATGTTAATTAATCCAACCACATGGAGGGAGTTTGCTAACTTCTTTGTATAATCTACAATATCAGCTTTTACCTTATCACTGACATTCTGAGTAGGATATACGGAGATCGAGTCACCGGAGTGAATACCAGCTCTCTCAATATGCTCCATAATACCTGGGATTAAGATATCCTCGCCATCGCATACTGCATCCACTTCCACTTCCATACCCATGAGATATTTATCAACCAGGATTGGATGTTCCTGAACTGTCATATTGATGATTCTCATGAATTCTACAATATCACTGTCTGTTACCGCAATCTGCATTCCCTGTCCGCCGAGTACATAGGAAGGACGAACCAGCACCGGATAGCCCAGCTCATTTGCTGCTACCAGAGCCTCCTCTGTTGTTAATACCGTCTTGCCTGCGGGTCTTGGGATTTCACATTGTTCCAGTATTTGATCAAATAATTCTCTGTCTTCTGCCGCATCAACATCGGCTGCAGAGGTTCCAAGGATGGGAACGCCCATCTTTAATAATGCATCCGTCAGCTTAATTGCGGTCTGACCGCCAAATTGTACCACTGCTCCGTCCGGCTGTTCAATATCAACGATATTCTCCACATCCTCTGGAGTTAATGGCTCAAAGTAAAGCTTATCCGCAATATCAAAGTCCGTACTTACTGTTTCGGGATTGTTATTTACTATAATGGTTTCACAACCGCTCTTTGACAAAGCCCATACGCTGTGTACTGAGCAGTAGTCAAATTCAATACCCTGTCCGATACGAATGGGTCCGGAACCGAGTACCATGATTTTCTTTCTTCCGCTGGTTTTCTCCACTTCATTGAAACTGCCAAAGGTGGAGTAGTAATAAGGGGTTGCTGCATCGAACTCAGCCGCACAGGTATCAACCATCTTATAAGCAGCCACAATATTATTTTCTTTACGTAAGGCTTTAATCTCTGTTGCAGGCTTTCCTGTTAGCTCAGCAATAACACGATCTGGATATCCGATGCGCTTTGCATTGGCTAATAAATCCTTGGTAAGAGGTTTCGTTTGTAATTCTTGTTCCATTTCTACAAGGATTGCGATTTTATCAATAAACCAAAGATCAATCTTGGTGATTTCATGAATTTCTTCATAAGTAATTCCTCTGCGGATTGCTTCTGCGATTACGAAGAGACGTCTATCATCTACCAAATGAAGTTCTTCTCTGATCTGCTCGGTGGTTTTCTCATCGTAATTGCCGTATTTTAAACTATAGATATTCTGCTCTAAGGAACGAAGGGCCTTCATCAGTGCTGCTTCAAAATTTGTACTGATGGACATAACTTCACCGGTCGCCTTCATCTGTGTGGTAAGTAATCTCTTTGCTGTGATAAATTTGTCAAAGGGCCACTTGGGTATCTTAACTACACAGTAATCAAGGGTTGGTTCAAAACTTGCATAGGTTTTCTTCGTTACCGCATTTTTAATTTCATCCAGGTTAAAGCCCAGTGCGATTTTTGCAGCAACCTTAGCAATGGGGTAACCGGTTGCTTTTGATGCAAGTGCAGAAGAACGGCTAACACGGGGATTTACTTCAATTACTGCATACTCAAAGGTATCCGGGTGAAGTGCGTACTGCACGTTACAGCCGCCGGTGATTCCAAGCTCTGTAATGATGTTTAACGCAGAAGTACGAAGCATTTGATACTCTTTATCTCCAAGCGTCTGAGAAGGAGCCACAACAATACTGTCACCGGTATGAACACCAACCGGGTCAAGATTCTCCATATTACATACGGTAATGCAGTTTCCTGCGCTATCACGCATTACTTCATATTCAATTTCCTTCCAACCAGCAATGCAACGCTCAATTAAGCATTGACCAACGCGGCTGAGACGAAGACCATTGGTACAAATATCTTCCAACTCTTCTTTGGATGCTGCGATACCGCCTCCGCTGCCGCCCATGGTATAAGCAGGGCGAACAACTACCGGATAACCGATTGTTTCCGCAAATACAACCGCGTCCTTAACCGTAGTTACTACGGTACTTGCAGTACAAGGCTCACCAATCTTCTCCATGGTAGTCTTAAATTCAAGACGATCTTCTGCCTTTTTAATGGTTAAAGAGGTTGTACCGATTAATCGAACATTCTGTTCCTCCAAAAAGCCTGACTCCTCTAATTCCATTGCAATATTTAATGCTGCCTGACCTCCCAAGGTAGGTAATACGCTATCTGGTCTTTCTTTTAAAATAATTCTCTTTACAAAATCCGGTGTTAAGGGTTCAATATATACGATATCCGCAATTTCTTTATCCGTCATAATGGTTGCTGGATTTGAATTTACAAGGATTACTTCGATGCCTTCTTCCTTTAAGGAACGGCAAGCCTGTGTACCCGCGTAGTCAAATTCTGCTGCCGAACCGATAACGATCGGACCGGAACCAATTACCAATACTCTCTTTATGCTTTCTATTCTCGGCATTATCCCTGTACCTCCATCATATTAATAAACTCGTCAAATAGGAACTCACTATCCATCGGACCTGCACAAGCTTCCGGATGGAACTGAACAGAAAATACATTCTTACCAAGGTAATGCATACCTTCTACCGTTTTATCATTTACATTTACAAAGCTCACTTCTGCTACTTCCGGCTTTAAGCTATCGCCTTTCACCATATATCCGTGATTCTGAGTGGAGATGTATACTCTTCCGGTCTTTAAATCTTTCACCGGGTGATTGGCACCACGATGTCCGTACTTCATCTTCTCAGTATCACCGCCATTGGCAAGTGCTAAAAGCTGATGTCCAAGACAAATTGCAAAGATGGGAACCTCACTGTCAAACATATTCTTAACTTCCTCAATAATGTCGGTGCATTCCTTCGGATCTCCCGGTCCATTGGATAACATAATCCCGTCAGGGTTATTCTTAAGTACTTCTTCCGCTTTTGTAAAGGCAGGATAGATGGTTACCTCACAACCTCTTTTTGACAAGCTTCTTGGGATATTGTTCTTTAAGCCATAATCCATTAAAGCCACCTTATACTTGGTTTCACCCACAGCAGGAACTACCTTTACTTCTTTTGTAGAGGTCTTTGCTACCACCTTCTCTACCTTATAAGCTTGGATCTTCTCCAGTACTTCCTCCAGCTCATAATTCTCATCGGTTGTAATCATTCCATTCATAGTTCCTTTATTTCTTAACAGTTTGACCAGTGCTCTGGTATCGACTCCTGATACTCCGGGGATATCGTTTCTTTCTAAAAAGCTTTGAATGCTCTCTTCATTTCTAAAATTGCTTGGCATTCTTGATAATTCTCTTACAATGAAACCATCAAGCCAAGGCTGATGTGATTCCATATCTTCATAACTAATTCCATAATTTCCAATCAAAGGATATGTCATAACTACACTTTGACCCGCATAGGAAGGATCCGTCAATACCTCGAGATAACCCGTCATACCTGTGTTAAATACAATTTCGCTGATAATCTCCCGCTTGGACCCAATACTCTCTCCTACAAAGACATTACCATCCTCAAGAATTAAGAACGCTTTCATTATATCCTCCATTCCGCCGGTTTCCCGGCTTATATTTAAGCAAAAAACATGTATTTTTTTGCATATTTATCAACTAGCTACTGAATTTTGGCAAAAAAAAAGAATACTAAACCATATTGGAGACCGCAAAATCTCCAATAATTATTCTTAATTTTTATAAATTATATTTGCATAAATATTCATTTCTCTAAGCATTTTTATGATTGTAGCATATCTATTTTGAAATAGCAAGTGGTTTTAAAAAATTTATTCATTATATATATTAATGATACCTATTACTCCACTGTAATGGTAGCATTTCATTACATTTTAACTATTTCTGCCATATTTATCATCTGATAGAACCAGTCAAATTATAATACTTTTCCTTTTTAAAATTCACATTTTCTTACAATCATCATAAGTTGGTAATAAAATGAGAGGATTGAGGTCATTACCATGAATCCGTTCTATATTCCTCGAAATCGCTATAACTCACGCCCCGGTATTAGAGTGTATCCCACCCAGATGGAAACCCAGTCTCTTGGCCGTCTGCGTGTAAGATGTGTAACTGCTGGGGAAATCCCAATCCCAAATGCCTCTATCACTATCACTCCTCCAAATCAACCCACTCAGGTATTAGAAGAAATAACAACCGATGCCTCCGGTCTGTCACCGGAAGTTGAACTGGCTACCCCTCCTTTTGACTACAGTCAGCAACCCTCAGAGCCCCAGCCCTTTGCCAATTACGATGTACGAGTCACCGCACCAAATTTTGAAAACATGGTATATAACGGAGTGGAAGTTTTTCCCGATGTTACCGCAGAGCAAAATTCCGTATTAGTTCCCTCTGAACAAACCCCAGAAGGTACCGCAGTCTTCAATATTGATGCCAACACCTTATACGGAATCTATCCTCCAAAGATTCCGGAGAGCGAAATCAAGCCGGTAAACGAGACCGGAGAGATTGTTCTAAACCGTGTTGTTGTTCCGGAGTATGTCATTGTACATGACGGAGTTCCCAGCTCCACCGCACAGAATTATTATGTGCGGTTTCGAGATTATATTAAAAATGTAGCCTCCAGCGAGATTTATTCCACCTGGCCCGAAAATACTATTTATGCAAATGTACTGGCAATTCTATCCTTCACACTCAATCGCGTCTATACAGAATGGTATCGTAATCAAGGTTATAATTTTACAATCACCTCTTCTACTGCCTTTGATCACAAATGGACCAGAGGAAGAAATATTTTTGAGAACATCAGCCAAATTGTTGATTCCGTTTTTGTAAATTATGTTTCAAGACCCGGCGTAAGACAACCGCTATTAACTCAGTATTGTGACGGAGCTCGTGTTCAATGCCCCCAATGGTTATCCCAATGGGGCTCCAAAACCCTGGGCGATCAAGGACGGACCGCAATACAGATTCTTCGTAATTATTATGGTAATGATGTGTTTATCAATACTGCTACCGAAGTAGCAGGTGTTCCCAGTTCCTGGCCGGGAGCTAATTTATCAATCGGCTCAAGCGGTGATAATGTAAGAGTCATCCAACAGCAGCTCAACCGTATTGCCCAGGTTTACACCGCAATCCCCACTTTGGTGGTAGATGGACAATATGGTCCCCGAACCGCCAATGCTGTAAGAGCATTCCAAAAGATTTTCAGTTTGCCTGTTACCGGTGTTGTCGACCGTGCTACCTGGTATAAGATATCTCAAATCTTTGTAGCCATATCAAGACTGGCAGAGCTTAATTAATCCAAATAAGTATTAAAGAGGTGACTTAATGAATCCTTACTATTTTGATAAGTACAATTACAAAAATAATAATTTTAGGGTTTACCCAACACAAATGAGTACCCAGTCTACCGGGCGCTTAAGAGTCCGTGTTATGGGAGCCGGTATGACACCAATTGAAAATGCAACTGTAATCATATCCGACACTTCTGTAGGCGAACAGCAACTTGCAGAGTTAAGAACAAACTCCTCCGGACTAACGGACACGGTAGATCTACCAGCACCCTCCCTTGATTTCAGCCAGCAGCCTTCCGACCAACAGCCTTATGCTAATTATCGCATCTCCATGTCAGCAGCTGGATTTGACCCTGTAGTGGTTCAAAATGCCGAAATAATGCCAGATGTAACCGCCCTTCAAGAAAATACCCTGACCCCATCCGTGCCGCAGGAACAACCCGGGTTGTTTGTTATTCCCCCACATACCCTTTATGGTGACTATCCTCCAAAGATTGCAGAGTCCGAGATAAAACCCACCGGCGAAACCGGTGAAATTGTTTTAAATAGAGTAGTGGTTCCCGAGTTCGTAATCGTTCATGATGGACCTCCTACGGATCGTTCTGCCAGAAACCATTATGTAAGATTCCGTGATTATATCAAGAATGTAGCCTCCAGTGAAATTTACTCCACTTGGCCGGATGCGACCATTAATGCCAATGTGCTTGCCATATTATCCTTTACCTTGAATCGCGTCTATACGGAATGGTATCGTAATCAGGGCTTTAACTTTACAATTACCTCCTCCACCGCATTTGACCACAAATGGATACCGGGAAGAAATATCTACGAGAACATCGGCTTAATTGTAGATAATATTTTCAACAATTATCTTTCCAGACCAAATATCAAACAGCCCATCCTTACCCAGTATTGCGACGGAAACCGAGTGCAATGTCCCAACTGGATGACCCAGTGGGGTTCAAAGACACTTGGCGATCAGGGACTTTCTGCCATAGAAATATTAAGGCATTTCTATGGGAACTCCATCTATATCAACACTGCAACCGAAGTGTCCGGTGTTCCCTCTTCTTGGCCGGGAGCCAATCTGACCATCGGATCCTCCGGTGCAAATGTTAGAACCATTCAGGAACAGCTTAATAAGATTGCCGAAAAATACCCCGCTATACCGATTGTAGCAGTAAATGGAGAATTTAATAACCAAACTGCTGAGGCAGTAAAAGCATTTCAACAAATCTTCAACCTGCCTGCTAACGGCATAGTAGACTTTCCCACCTGGTATAAAATCTCTGGTATCTATGTTGCCGTTACCAGAATGGGTGAACTGCAATAGTATAAAAAGACCAACCTGAATTCTTTGCCCGTTGCGACAAGTATTTAAGGTTGGTCTTTCTAGTTATAAAATTTTATTCATCAAAGGCAATTTTTCTTACCTGTTTCAAACCATTTTGAATTTGCGGAATATATAATATCATTATTGTTATAATAAGATCCGGCAATATGTAGGATGCATTATACCAAATGGAATAAACAACTGAATTCCAACCGGTAGGAGCATATGCACTAAAGAATATAACACCTGACAGCACATGAGCTATAAATCTTCCAACTACACCAAAGATGAAGCCTTTGACTAATCCATTCTTTGATTTTGAAAAGATGCCTGCAAGTCCTAAACAACCGTAAGCAATGGGATAATCCAGTAGCATCTGAACCGGATAATAAACATAGGGTGAAATAATCAAATTAATCAAGCCATAGGCAATACCTGCCAGGATACCAGCTTTGGTTCCATAGTAATAACCAATTAAACAAATAAAGATCATGGAGAATAAAGTAATTGAACCACCATTTGGCATCTGCCCTAGTTTAATAAAGGAAAGAACAACGGCAAGGGTAATTGCCATTGCCGAAAAGGTTAATTGCTTTACTCTTACCTTTGTCTTCATTCCGGTAAAAGCTGCCATACCAATAAATAAAAGTGCTACCACAATAAACAATGCAATATTGCCTGCGGTTGTCGGAACATAACTTCCGTCTTCGAGCTTGGTAATTAATAAATTAAATACATCTTGAAACATAAAAAAACCTCCTTGTGATTGCATCGGAGGGGGCCACTTGAATGCTTCCTTCCGCCGGTATTATCCGGATCAAGTAGTAAGGGTCAGTATGATTACTCATACCTCTCAGCCTGGGCTCCCCTAGCAAAATTTAATATTATTTTGTTAAAGCTATCATAACGGATAACGAATCGTATGTCAATGAGAAATAAAAAGTCGGAATAAATCAACCACTGCTTTCAAATTTTGGCCACTTTGATTCTGATCATGTCAAAAAGGGATGCCAATATACAGCATCCCTTCTTGTATTGCAATTTAATTTTATTACATCATTCCCATTCCTGGAGCACCTGCGGGCATCGCGGGCTCATTGGACTTAATATTTGCTACAACTGACTCGGTAGTTAAAAGTGTAGAAGCAACGCTGGTTGCATTCTGAAGTGCACTTCTTGTAACCTTAGTAGGATCAAGGATTCCTGCTTCTACCATATCAACATACTTCTCTGTCAAAGCATTGAAACCAATACCCAGCTTTCCTGCTTTTACCTTGCTGATTACAACGGAGCCTTCTAAGCCTGCGTTATATACAATGCTGTATAAAGGAGCTTCCAGAGCCTTTAAGATAATGTTAGCACCGGTCTTCTCATCGCCATCTAACTTAGTAGCTAATTTTGCAACTTCCTTGGAAGCGTGGATATATGCGGAACCACCGCCTGCTACGATACCTTCCTCAACTGCTGCTCTGGTTGCTGCAAGTGCATCTTCCATACGAAGCTTGTTTTCTTTCATTTCAGTTTCGGTAGCAGCACCAACTCTGATTACCGCTACACCGCCTGCAAGCTTTGCAAGTCTTTCCTGTAATTTTTCTTTATCAAATTCAGATGTAGTTTCTTCAATCTGAGCTTTAATCTGAGCAATTCTTGCACTGATTTCTGCTTTATCTCCTTCACCATCAACAACGATAGTATTCTCTTTTTGAACTTTAACGGATTTTGCACGTCCAAGCTGCTCTAAGGTAGCTTCCTTAAGATCAAGACCTACTTCGTCAGAGATAACAGTACCACCGGTTAAGATTGCGATATCCTGAAGCATTGCCTTTCTTCTGTCACCATAACCAGGTGCCTTTACAGCAACTGCTACGAATGTACCTCTTAATTTATTTAATACCAAGGTTGTAAGTGCTTCGCCTTCTACATCTTCAGCGATAATTAATAATCTGGACCCGGTCTGAACGATTTGCTCCAATACAGGAAGAATCTCCTGGATGTTAGAAATCTTCTTATCGGTGATCAAGATATATGGATTCTCAAGGTTTGCCTCCATTTTATCCATATCAGTACACATGTAAGCGGAAAGATAACCGCGGTCAAACTGCATACCTTCTACAAGATCAAGCTCTGTCTTCATGGTTTTGGATTCTTCAATGGTAATTACGCCATCATTTGATACCTTTTCCATTGCATCTGCAACTAACTGTCCAACTTCATCATCACCTGCGGAAATAGCAGCTACTCTTGCAATTTGCTCTTTGCCCTTTAAAGAAGAGCTCATCTTAAGAATTGCATCTACTGCACAATCGGTTGCCTTCTTCATACCTTTACGAAGAATGATAGGATTTGCGCCTGCAGCTAAGTTCTTCATACCTTCGGTAATCATTGCCTGCGCTAAAACAGTTGCTGTTGTTGTACCATCACCTGCTACATCATTTGTCTTAGTAGCAACTTCCTTTACTAACTGAGCACCCATATTCTCAAAAGGATCATCCAGTTCTATTTCTTTCGCAATGGTAACACCGTCATTTGTAATTAATGGAGCGCCAAAGGATTTGTCAAGAACTACATTTCTACCCTTCGGTCCAAGGGTAACCTTTACTGTATTCGCTAATTTATTTGCACCGATTTCAAGCGCTGCTCTTGCTTCTGCGCCGTATTTAATTTCTTTCGCCATTTTATATGTCCTCCATTCTGCCGCAATGCGGCTTAACAATCATTTCAGGCAACTGCCACAAACCAGTTGTTCAGCTTATAAAACACTCGTCATTATCCTTCTATCTATCATGTTTCACAATCTGCAAATTAACATCTTAATCGATATTGCTTACTCATTTAATAGAAGATAATTTCACTTTGAAAATTATCTTATTCACCCCGAGAAAATGTATTATTCTTCTACAACAGCGACGATATCATTCTGCTTCACTACGATGAATTCCTCATCCTCTAATTTCACTTCTGTTCCAGCATATTTGGAGTAAATAACCTTATCGCCGACTTTAACCTGCATTACAACTTCTTTTCCATCAACCACTCCGCCGGGGCCAACTGCAACTACTTCTGCCTGCTGAGGCTTCTCTTTTGCCTGACCTGGTAATACAATGCCTGATTTTGTTGTCTCTTCCGCAACCAACTGCTTCAATACTACCTTATCTCCTAAAGGTACAAGTTTCATGTTAAAATTCCTCCTTAAATATTAATTGCTTTGCTTTTCAAAGTTCTTTTTAGAATTATTAGCACTCCATTAAGTTGAGTGCTAACTTTGATTATTATATTAGTAAATTTGCTATTATTATGCAACTTCATTTCAAGGTAAATACCGCGGCAAATTTAATAATTTCTTTTGTTTTCTTAGTTTTACTCTTGTTATCTCATTTTTTCTCTGTTTTACTTATTAATATAAAGCATTTTCCTCTAATACACAACAATTGATTCTATCCAATGGTGATATTCCGAACATCTTATGCATTTCCTCAATACTGGAGCGTTTTAATTTTTATACAAATTTCCATTGTCACTGTACTGATGGAGTTTATACATTAAACCCAATTCTACGTTCTAATCAATTTTTAAGAGACGAAAGAAAAAGTTATCACCAATCGGTAATAACTTTTCAATTCCTTCCATACTTACTAAGTATATTTCCTTCTTAAACAAAATATACCACTGAGTACAAATGTTATCTCTCTCAAACTATTCATGACAATTGCTCACATATAGCAAAGCCTATATTATACTATTTGTCTTTTGCATGGATCTGGGTAAAGCATCCTTCGAATTCTTCCATGGCTCATTGGCATAACGATAATCAAATTTGTTAATGAACCAATCCAAATCATCTGCAACCCGTTTCATATTCTCTATAAACAGTGCATTCAACTCTGCTATAAATTCTGTAAGCTCTGTGCCATTCAGATTAAGGGGTGCTTCTTTATATAAGATTTTATAATGGGATGCACAAAAACCCTTTGAGCTTTTAAATTTGGTTCGAAAGTCATTGTCTGTATGATATAAATGGAAGATAGTGGCAACATATCGGTTAAATGTGTTATTAATCTTATCACATACAAAGCAGCTGCTTTCCAGCTGTTCTAAGTAGCTTACCATCTCTGACTCTTCTGCCTTTTTGCGAAACAGAGAAGGAGCATTTACTTTATTACCAGAGAGCTTACTAACCGATTGAATGGTTTTGTCCATATGGGATTTTAACATCAAAGCAAGTCCCAAACGATTTTGATTCTGGTATAGCTGATTCAGGTGCTTTTCACAAAATCCAAGTTTTGAAGTAGCGATTCTAATGTCATCTTCCATATAGCTTGGTCCCATGGTATATTCGATTGCATCGGATTCCAGTTTCTTTTTCATAGAACATAATGGACATTCACATTCCGCCTCAAAGGCCTCATTTACCGGTATGGTATATAATTTTTCTTTCAAAGTAGTTACCGCCTTTTATTCTCATTCACTCTTTTGGTCTTTAATCAGTTCCTTGATTTCTCTTGCCTTTTGCTTAATCCTCTCATTGGCATCCCTTGATATCAAAATTCTGGATATCCATCTTCCAGCTTCATCATATTTACCGGTTCTTCTTGCCAGTTCCGCCATCATTAATGTAATCGTAGTTTCATCCATGCCACACATTGGAAAGTTTTCTTTACTGAAGGCTTCCCCAAAGCCAATATATGCCTTTGACAGGAAATCTCCCTCCTCAAGCTTCAAATCCGCTATCACTTTATCGTAGTTTGGAGTGTCCTTTGGTAAACTTTCCGCTTTTCCGCGTATCACCCAACCGGTCTTCAGACAGGTATAAGCGCGTTCCGATATTTTCGATTTTTTTACAATTGCATTCACAAGAGCCAGCTTATGACGAGCAATTGCATCATCATAACTAAAGATATTACCAGCTTCTTTTAATCCCCTAAAATTAACCGATATATTGCTTTTTATCAAGTTGGCCTGTGCAGATGACACAAATTTAAAAAAACGATTTAACGCTGAAAATCCGCATACAGGACAGGTTACTGCATCGTATTTTAATGGATCCATATTCTCATATATAGGTCTTAAATCCGTATCCAGTGATAGAAGCTTTACTTTACCGGATTTCACTGTTTTTGATTTAAACTCTTTATCACATACCGGACAGGTGAAGCTTTTATCAAAAATATTTTCTTCTTCAGAAAATGCAGGCTTACTGTCTTCTCCCTGTTTTCTCGCATTCTCCCTTTCCTTCTCCTGGCTTTCATAAATATCCATTCCAGATAAATTACCCAGTCCAAATTCCTCAAGTCCTGAAAATATACCAGCCAATTTTAATCCTCCATTTCTTAAGTGCGTATTTTCTATTTATTCGATTGTAAGAGATATTCAACAATATATTTTCTGTTGAATATCAGTATGACCTTCTCCATTAAATGGTTCACTCTTCCTATTATTATCCATAAATAACACTCAGATTGTAAATAATTCTAACTGATACCATCAACACATATAACACTGCTATTAATCTTTAAAATACTCTTTAAATTAATGAATTTCAAGTATTATCTTCCAGAAAATATTATTTTTATATAATAACACAGTTTATCTTAACAGAAAAGCATGAATTGGCAAAATCATAGTCACAAAGAGCTATCACACTAGTTCCATCGGAAGGACATATTCCCAATTACACTTTTGTGATAGCTCTTTGATATTCAATGATTGATCCGGTATCAAAAGGTATGTTTATCTTGTGACCTGGCGATTAGCATAAAGTCAAATAAATCTTACTCTTGCTTCTCATGCTCTTTTCGGTATTTTGCCAATAGCAAATCCAACATCCTGTCATAACTGCGTACTCCGTCTGTCTGGTTATTTGCCTTTAAATAGGTGTCATTAATTTTATTGGACACTGTACTTATGGTCTTATTTTCGAACTGAGACCAATATTCGGAATTATCCTTCAAATCTTTTTTCACGCCCTCGGAGTAGCGACCTGCTATCTCAAAATATAAATCATGATTACTCCCATACAAAGCATTTCCTGCCATTATCATAGCAAGCATTGTACTGCTGTATTGAAACTCAATATTATCCGATTTCATGCCTGCAAGATAGGCCAAATAATTTGCCTCATCCTCTCTCATAAACCCGTGTAAATGAGCCAATTCATGGAGCATGGTATATGGTACATTATAGTCCGGCATATCCACATTCACATTTGCCTCCATGGTAAAAGGAATGAATATACCGGTTATCTCCGTTTGTGACATAAAGCTTGACATTAATACCGGTTTCGGAGGTCCGTAATGCCCTTTTAACACCGGATAATCCTTCGACAACGCCTCATAGGCTTTGTCTGCTATCTTTCCTAACTCGTTATTGCTTGTTGACAGCCGGAACACTCCATTATTATCTGTACTGGTAATCTTTGCTCTCAATTCATTTGCTTGAGATGCAAGACTATCCGTCAGTTCATATAATTCCTTCACTGAAGACTTTTCTATGGTCAGGTTGGAGTACTCGGAGAAAGAATACCGATAATAGTTAAGTCCGCCGCAGATTAGAAATAGAAACCATATCATACCTGCTGCACAGAGCACATTAAGTATTGCTTTTACTAGAATTAATTTGCGCTCTTTCTTGTTTATAACTATCTGTATAATCAATCTTATAATGAGTGCTAAAAAAATCGCCGGTAACACAATAATTAATATTTCTGCCAGCGAGAAAGGCAATATTCCGGTTATTGTGGAAAAAACCTGTGACAAAACCTTATAAATCCCTTTTGCATAAATTTGTTCTGCAAAAAAGCTGCTTTGTCTTGCTGCAAAGGTCAATAACAGGGATATGGGTAGGAAAAGGAGTAAGTATGTACGTTTGTATTTTAATATTTGCTTCATATTGGGTCCTCTGTATTCTACTATTCTAACTAAGGTGCGACGGAATTTGTATTTCTATTATCGTAACACGAAACATCCTCATAAGCAATGCCACAGCCCCCTGCTAATCTGTGAAATTTTTGGGAATTCACTACCGTATTGATATAATTAGTGGAGACAAACAGTCTTTTATTAGACTTCCATCCTCATTGAAATGATAGCTCACCAAACTAAGTAGCACTAAACAAAAGGCCGATTCCCCCAAGATACTCCTAAGGAAATCGACCCTCTTATCATGAAAACTAGAACTTAGGAACAACTGCTCCCTTGTAATTCTCTTCAATATATTTCTTCACTTCATCACTTTGCAATGCTTTAATTAAAGCCTTGATGTCTTCTCTGTTTTCATTTCCCTTTTTAACAGCGATGATATTACCATAAGTTTCCGCTGCCAAGGAGTCTTTGTCTTCTACCGCAATGGCATCCTTCTCAACACTTAAACCTGCTTCGATTGCATAGTTACCATTTACAACTGCCAAATCCACATCCTTTAAAGAACGAGTAATCTGTGCAGCTTCCAGTTCAACTATCTTTACATTCTTCGGGTTTTCTGCAATATCATTCTTTGTTGCGTTGATTCCGGCACCCTCTTTCAGTTTAATGATGCCCTGCGCTTCCAGTAATAAGAGTGCTCTTGCTTCATTGGACGGATCATTGGGTACTGCAATTTTAGCGCCATCTGTTAATGCCTCGATCGTTTTTGTCTTGCCGGGATAGATACCGTAGGGCTCATAGTGGATGATACCTGCGGAAATTAATTCTGTTTTATGTTCTTTATTATAGGAATCAAGATAAGGTACATGCTGGAAGTAGTTTGCATCCAGGTCACCGCTGTCTAACGCTACATTCGGCTGTACATAATCATTATATACCTTGATATCCACCTTATAGCCTTCCTTCTCTAGCAAAGGCTTTGCAATCTCCAGAATTTCTGCATGGGGAGTGGCACTTGCTCCAATTACGATTGTTTTATCAGCGCCTGCTTTTTTACCGCAGCCTGTGAAAGCAGCTGCAATTAAGGTCAATACAATTAGTGTGCTTATAATTCTCTTCATAAATAATTCCTCCTAAACAAATGTATGTTTTGTATTTTAGTTTTTTATAGTCTCTTGTCGGACTTCTTCGTTAAGGACAATCCGAATTCCTGAATAATCTGCAGGATAATGATTAGCAGAACCACTGCTACTAACATAATCTCCGTTTCATTTCGATAATAACCGTAACGAATTGCGATATCTCCCAATCCGCCACCGCCCACGAAGCCTGCCATAACGGTATAACTTAATATGGTTGAAATCGCTATTGCACTTCCCACAATAAGAGAAGGCTTAGCTTCGGGGATAAGAACTTTAAATATAATCTGAAGTGGATTCGCTCCCATGCTCTGTGCAGCTTCAATTACACCCTTATCGACTTCCTTTAAAGAGGATTCCACGATTCTTGCTATATAGGGTGCGGAGGATACAATCAACGGTATCACTATCGCTGATGCTCCGATGGTGGTTCCTATAATTGCTCTGGTAGCAGGCTGGATTGCAATCAATAAGATGATGAAGGGAACGGAACGAACAATGTTAACCAATATGCCAACTACCTTATTTAACTTGGAATTGGGAGTAATTCCGTCCCGATCTGTTACTACAAGTAATATTCCAATGGGAAGTCCGATCAAATAAGCAATGAAAGAGGAGAACAAGGTCATATAGAGTGTTTCCAAAATACCCATACCAAGCATTTTTATTACTGTTTCATTAAACATGGCTCTCCACCTCCTCATAAGGAATTTGATTTGTTACCAGATAATTCATGATACGTTTTCTTCCCATTTCATCCTTTGGCAATTGAATAATCATCTGTCCAAACGCCTTACCATCAATATCTTTGGTATCTGCGAATAATATATTGACCGGAGTTTTACATTCCAGCACCATATTGGCGATTACCGGTTCAAAAGAAGTTCTTCCGTCAAATATAATTCTGCATTTATATTCTCCATCAAAGCTGGCAATATGAGTATCATTTGAAAATACCAGCCTTTTTGCGATATTCGATTGTGGTCTGACAAATACGTCTTCCACTTCTCCAACTTCCGCAATCTGGCTTTGATCAATAATTGCAACCCGATGGCATATCTCTTCGATTACACTCATCTCATGAGTGATCACAATGACGGTAATCCCAAGATTTTGATTTATTTCTTTCAAAAGATTCAAGATTGAACGAGTCGTCGTAGGATCTAACGCGCTGGTGGCTTCGTCACAGAGCAAAACCTTTGGATTGGTTGCCAATGCTCTGGCAATTGCAACTCTTTGTTTCTGTCCTCCTGATAACTGGGAGGGATATGCCTTTGCCTTATCGGATAAACCAACAATCTCAAGCAGCTCCAATGCTCTTTCCCTTGCTTGTGCCTTTGGCACACCTGCAATTTCTAGCGGAAAACAGATGTTTTGCAATGCGTTTCTTTGCATCAATAAGTTAAACTGCTGAAAAATCATTCCCATGGACTGTCTAGCATGTAATAGCTTTGGCTGTGTCAATCCACCCAGATCAGCTCCATCAAAAATTACCGAACCTGATGTAGGACGCTCAAGAAAATTGATGCATCTTACCAGCGTACTTTTACCTGCACCGCTCAAGCCGATAATTCCAAAGATTTCGCCTTCTCTGATGGATAGATTAATATCCTCCAGTGCCTTTACTTCGTTACCCTTATTCTGAAATACCTTCCCCAGGCCTACCAATTCTACGATTGGCTTCTCATACATAATCATCGAACCTCCACTTTCTTCAATTCAATTTTAATTTACTTCTGAATCCTATTTTGGTGAAATCGATTGAAGTTTCCTTCCAAAATGGGCGCCCTAGGATTCGAGCCGCAAAAAAAACAGGAGCGCCTTGATAAGCCTCCTGTTTATGAAATCATTCGTTCAGAGAAAAGTTATACTAACTTCTTCTGCGGCATGAAAACATCACATTCACTTATCAAGCAAACATGTTTCATCGGCATGCTACACATACCGCACATATTAACGCACATTGTGATAAATGATGTTCTCATGGTTTCTCTCCTTCCGAACTAACTTTCCGTGATGTGAACTATGATACTATTGTGTTTTGAATAATAATCGTTCCGTTTCACGAATCGCTGATATAATATTTCATTATGAATTGATTTGCTAAGTATACATGACAGGATTTGCTCTGTCAATACTAAAACGAAAAATATAGATACAAATAAAACTGATTTTTATGGAAAATAGTAACAATGCACACCATATTTTCCCTATTTCTTGCGTTCTGTAATCCGTTCTCCTAACTCCACTTTGCCGATTAATATCTCCGCGTTCTTATCATGCTTTAAAAAATTATTCTGGACAGATGCATCACTGTGATTAGCATAACAGTATACACATCCATTCTTGCAAGTATTATAGACACCAATATCCACACTCTGGATGCAATTACAGCCGGGACGCTGATGCTTATCGCTTTTTACTTTGATGGGATGTTGGATCAATCCCTCAATTACCCTTGCATCAATGCAGGAAGCCGGTTCTACTCCGGTATTGCTCAAATCAACCTCTTCGCAGCAAGCCCTTACTTGGATATGGTATTGTTTCGCTATCTTGGCCAGCTTAGAGGCTAATTCGATCATCTGCCCTTGTGATATCTCCGGTAAAACATTCTCCTTCACTGACTTATTTAACTTTTGATATCGATCCACAAAACTGATATTGCAAAGCTCTGTATATCCACAAAGTTCTCTGCAAAGGTGTTCAAATTCCACAATATGATACTCCAGCCCCATCTCTTTGTTGATAATAATGGGATCATATCTCCACAGAACTTTCTCTTTTCCAATCCGTTCCGACAATTGCTTGAAAGTAGTTACAATATCTTCTTTCGGCCGTAAATTCTTCTCGATATCCAATTGATATGGAGTAATGGTAAAATGAAAATAATAACGATAACCAAGGGCATCGATTTGATCCAGCTTATCCATCATATTAAGGGGATCTTTTGACCAAAATACAATACAGTCAATCGTATCCGGAGAGAGCTTAATTCTGCTAATCTGGGAATAGTTCATTGGGTTCCTGGTTAATACATATCCTTCTTCCAGACGTTTCATAAACCATTCGGAATAATAGCAGGGTATATCCGTTCTTCTTGAAGCGGAAAGTATCATTTGATGTCCTCCTTATTATTAGGTATCTAAACGCAACCAAAAACCTTTATCCAAATAGTTTATGGTTAATCTATTATGATTAAATTGGATTGTTAAAGACCTACTAAGCTGTGACAGTAGCACTTTATGTAAATCGTAAGAGTCATGTTTCTTTGAGAATGCATTTGATTTCTAAATATCTTATGCTCTCTAATGAGACTTACAGAAACAAAAAAACACGATTGAAGGAATCAACCGTGCAATAATTTTTAGTTATAATTGAAGCGATAAGGTTTAGATAAAGTTCAAATTCATTACTTCAATATAATCCTTGAAGTGATAAGGTTTGAATGAAGTTCAAATTCACTGCCTCTATAAAATAATCGAGGCGACAAGATTTGAATGAAGTTCAAATTCACTACCTCTATAATATAATCGAGGCGACAAGATTTGAACTTGCGACCTCTGCGTCCCTAACGCAGCGCTCTAGCCAAGCTGAGCCACGCCTCGAATTTTGCCTTCTTAATCGGCTTTGTTAAATCGCCTCTCAAGACAGCAAAGTTATTATATTACGAAAAACAAACATTTGTCAACAATAAATTGAAGAAATTTTATATAAAATTCAAAACATTCATTCCAGTTCAATTCTCTCAATCAAAATTCGAACCAGAACTACCGCTGTCAAAACTACTTGAACCATCAAAACTGCTCGAACTATCAAAGCTGCTCGAACCATCAAAGCTACTCGAACTATCAAAGTTACTCGAACTATCAAAACTTCCCGAGTTATCATAACCACCAAAATCACCTGCATTGGAATTATCATAATTCCCCGTAGAATCAAAATCAGAAAAGTTACCAAATAAATCCGTATGATGTGCCGAATGATTCGACGCTCCATCAAAATCTTGATCTACACTTTTATGCTCCATATAATCCGGTACCCCGTCAAAGTTATAGTCTCCGTTATGATAAAAGCTATTATCTCCCCTACTGGAGCCACCACCTGTGTAGGAATCTCCGCCCCTGGTAAAACCCTTAATCGTCCAATAGATACCATAAATGATTGTAACAAACAATATTATCTTCCACATACAAACCACCCCATACACTTAATAAATGAACTACACTCAGCGCTTCCATTTATTAGTAGTTTAACATTGTTTGTTGCAATATGTCAAATTAAAACAACTTTGATAAAATCAGTTCCAAACGATTACCCTATGTAGATATTTTCATAATAAAAACTTCTATTAATCTCACTTCTATTCAAGCCCACTTACTTGGTAAATGTACCTACTACGATTGCCCCCACATAACATACTGCTGTCATCGTGGCCAGTTCTCCGTCATTAAATGCAATGCCGATTGCCATCGATAAAATAAACCCAATGATAAAGGTTACTATTGCTTTTCCATAATTAAATTTCATTTCTATTCTCCATTTCTTTGGTTTAATACTACTGCTTAATGATGAATTCATTCACCGATTTATAAAAAAAAGAACATATGAGTTTTAAAACTCATATAATGAATTAATGCAGGCTTAGGGGTATCACAATGGAAATTTATGTAGTAAAGCAAGGAGATACAATTGAGTCCATCGCAATCGCGAATGAAATTGCACCTGAACTATTAATTCGAGACAATGAATTGGATATCTCAGAAAAGCTTGTTGTAGGGCAATGCCTTGTTATCACAAAGCCATTAGAAACGTATATTGTACAACCCGGTGATACCCTTCTATCCATAGCAGAATCCCATAATTCTACTCTTCTGACTTTGTATCGTAATAATCCGTTTTTGGCTGATCGGGATTATATTTACCCAGGTGAAATTCTTGTAATTCGTTATAACAACACCCTCGGGCTATTGACGATTCATGGCAATGTATTTCCGTATGTTAACAGGAATATTCTCAGAAAGACTTTGCCATACTTGACTTATTTATCAATCATAAATTATACCGTAACGAATTCCGGAGAAATCATATCCTATGCTGATGAAACAGAATTAATTATGCAAATAAAGGAATATGGTGTAAAACCGTTAATGTTATTGACCACATTAACAATCCAAGGTAAAGCAAATATTGGGATTGCTTATGATATATTATTGAACGAGGATTTCCAGGATATAATGATTGACAATGTTATAAGTATTTTATCATCAAAAGGTTATTATGGCTTAAATATTTCATTGGAATATATTAATGAATCCACACTAAAAGCCTATGAAGGTTATCTTTCTAATATATTTCGCCGACTGCATCAATCGGGCTTCTATGTGTTTGTCACTTTATCCCCCGGAATCAGTTTTATTAATAACCAAATAAAAGTAGAATCCCTGAATTATACTGTTATTAATCAACTTGCCCACAATTTAATCTTTATGTCCTCTGAGTGGTCAACGAATATTAACCCTCCTTCTCCCATCACCTCCATTGATAACATCAAACTATTTCTAGATTACGTTAAAACGATCATGACTCCTAATAAAGTTATCATCGGAATCCCAACACTAGGCTATGACTGGCAGCTTCCCTTTGTTGCAGGTATCTCCGAAGTAAGATTATTAAATAGCAAGACAGCGATTGACTTAGCCAGAGTTGTGGATGCAGACATTCAATTTGACACGGAATCCTTCACCCCTTATTTCACCTACTCCTTACCCGCTAATTACGAGGAGCTGCAACACATCGTGTGGTTTATTGATGTACGAACCATCAATGCATTGTTGGGCTTAGCAATTGATTATCAGTTAAAAGGGACTGGTATATGGAATATTATGACCTATAATCCGCATTTATGGCTTTCCATAAATACTCAGTATGAAATAGCTAAGATTATAGAAGAAGTAACTTGATGAGTCTTGATTTCAATCATAAATAGACACTCTTACAAGTGCATTCATAGTCTCTGATTCTAGGTTTAAAAAGTGATTTCAACTAATCTATAATTCAAAATTATAAAAGGAAAGATAAATGAATGCCTTTTTCAGATTCAAACTGTCTTAACGCCTATTATCGTCTCTAAAAGCGATAAATCCACATTCACTGGGATGATCAAGCAAGATACCATCGCGATACTTTAAAGTCTTAGCCCCAATCACTAAATCACCTCCCGCAGCTATAATGTTATAAGCTCCTAAGAGCAACAAAATTCCGCTGTTTAAAATGATCCCAAGGACAGATATCCCTGTTCCTAGAACCATAAATGGCAATAATCCACCAACTATGTATTTTCTCCAACTTAAGGGTTCTTTGCAATGACAGTATGGTGTTAAAAGCTTCCACATGATTCCATATACGATAGACTTCCATCCATTCTTACAGGAAAGGTACCATCCAAGACCATGCAAAAATTCATGAATTGGAATTGACAAAATCATAGCAATCAGCAAAAACAGAAAGGGAAGACCTGAAATCTCAAACTCCATTTCACCGTTAAATGCAACCGAAAGTGAAAACATTATAACAATCCATGGAATAGCATACAATAATGCTTGAAAGTTTATTCTTATCACAGTAATGATACATTGCTCTTCTATATAACCCTGTCCGAGAAAAACTTCTCTTTGATTTTCATAGTTGGCAATGCGTTCTTTTTTTGCCATATCATTTTTTTTATTACTCATATGCTATCCTCTCTGTTAAAATATAATCAACCCGATTTTATAAAACTTTTAAATATTCTATTTGAAATATTTCATATAAAATGATGATACACGAAAAAATAAAAGAATCGCAAAACAGCAAAAAATAAAAATAGCACTAGCTTTATTATTCTTATATATTCTAATACCACATAATAGAGTCATTACCATGATAATTGTATGCATTATATCGCCTGAAGTGTTAATATTAATTATCCCAAATATCCCAATTACATATATTACCGTAATTATACAAAATAAAATAAATAATACTAACATAAATATTTTGCTTGATAATGTACTCTTAACCCAGTTTTCTTTAATTTTCCCCATTTGAACCTCCTATTGACTAGTTACTAATTTGTGTCTCTTCTGATTATTTGTATTATAATAATACATTAAATTACCTAATTACACTATAATAAATTCAAATTACTTCATTCTATATATTTATTGATATTATGGAACGCATAAGCAATTTTCTAAATTGAAAAGACCTTGTAATTGAAATAGCATTAGTTAAGAACTAGTCTGCCTCTTCAAGTTATGTGAACCTTTCATATCAAACCCTACTAATGATACTATTTTACCGTTAGAATGACTTTTTTGATCATTTGTACAGTATAATTTAAATACATCGCTTATATCAGGCATGTAATATTCCCTACTTCATGATTTATGGGCATATTTTAGTATATTTCACGGAGGAGGGTAAACCGTTGTTCTTAATATCACCAAATGATCCCCAACGCATAAAAAAAGACACTCTTTCGAGTGCTTTCATTTTTCTCTTATTCGCTTACAACCCTTGATTTTCCTATGTTTCTTCGTAAGCTGCCAACGGGAATCGAACCCGTGACCTCCACCTTACCAAGGTGACGCTCTACCGACTGAGCCATGGCAGCAAATTACTTAAATCTCCCTGAGGACTTGATTTAATTTTGTCTTGATTCTTGTTAATGCATTGTCTATGGTCTTCGGTTCTTTCCCTAACACCTCTGCAATCTGGACATACTTTAAATCCTGCATGTACAAGCTTAGAACACGCTTTTCTAAGTCGCTCAGACGCCTTACAAGTTCATATTCTATCATACTGGTATTCTCTTTGTCAATAACTAATTCTTCAGGATTTAAAATATATTTTTGATTTATTATGTCAACTAATGGTTCCTTCTCTTCCGAATCATTTCCTTCAGAATAAGCTGGGGAATCCAAGGATATATATGTATTAAGGGGAATGTTCTTTTTACGGTTAGAAGCCTTGATTGCGCTATAAATCTGTCTTGATACACAAAGATCTGCAAACGAAAAGAACGAGCTTTCCCTGCCTGACTGATAGTCACGTATTGCCTTATATAACCCGATCATACCCTCCTGAATCAGGTCATCCTTATCTCCGCCAATTAGATACAGTGCTTTTGCCTTATTACGAACCAGATACTTATATTTCTCCAGTAAATAGTCAATGGCAGGCTGATCGCCATTTTGAATTCTGCTTATTATTTCTTCATCTGTTAAACCATCATATTTTACAACAGTATTCAAAATGCCAATCCTCCTTACCTTATGATACGTTTTCTGATTATATTACCAAATAATAGTCTTCTATGCTTAGTTCATTCTCTGTCTTACAATCTCATATGCCATGATTCCCATTGCCACGGATGCATTCAGGGAATCCACTTTACCAAACATCGGAATCTTTGCGGTGAAATCACATTTTTCTTTAATCAGTCTTCCAACGCCTTCTCCTTCACTACCAATGACCAAACCGATGGGACCTTTTAAATTAACTCGGTACATCAATTCCCCTTCCATATCCGCACATGCAAACCAGAGGCCTTTTTCTTTCAATTCTTCAATGGTTGTAGAAAGGTTTGTTACCTTTGCTACCGGAAGATAGTTGATTGCGCCAGCAGATACCTTTGCCACTGTTGCTGTCAAGCCTACCGCACGTCTTTTGGGAATAATCACACCATGTGCTCCTGCCTGGTGCGCGGTACGGATAATTGCGCCTAGATTGTGAGGGTCTTCGATGCTGTCTAATAATACGATGAAAGGCGGTTCGCCCTTCTCCTCGGCAGCCTTTAAGATATCCTCTACCTCAGCGTATTCATATGCTGCGGCATATGCCATCACACCCTGATGCTTCCCAGTTTCGGATAATTGATCCAAGCGTTCCTTTTTCACATACGTAATGATGCAATCTGTTTTCTTAGCTTCTCTCACGATGGATTTCACAGGACCATCCTGACAACCATCCAGTACAAATAATCGGTCTATGGTTTTTCCGGCGCGGAACGCCTCCATAACGGCATTACGCCCCTCTATTGTAAATTCTTCATATCTCATGCTCGTACCTTACCTTTCAAAATTGTGTTATTACTACTTTTGTGTAATATTATTTTCTTATTTGTTCATCCTGTCCGTATTAAAAATTATTAATATAACTGATCTGCTTTTATATTCTTCGTGCCAAAGAGTTTACAGTCGCGAACCCATAGGAATATGATAAATCATTTTCAAACTATCGCTTTTAGATTAAACAATATTCCTGCTAAAATGTAAAGCTATTTCTTACTTCTCCATCATTTATCAACTGGAGTACATATGATTATCAATAGTATAATCATTTCACACCCAAAATACAATATATTTTCGGGCTTGTCCACATCATCAATTGTAGAAACATTACCGTTCTGCCGTAGATGACTTGCTCTTATACAAAGACGAAGCATTACCCCCAACATTTACTCTGATTTTATTCACAACTATATGTTTACACAACAAAAAGACTGGGCATCCCGGTTGGTTAGGACGCCCAATCGATTTTTGACATTCTGTTATCTTAGCTAATCATTCCACCCAACATACCACTTAGGCTACAAATGATAAAGGTAGTGAATAAATTACCCATCGGAAGCGGTGAAGCCCGATGCATTGCCAAGCTAACTACCAATACAATGGCGAAATAGATGATTCCCATCACCAATCCCCACAGGAATTTCTTTTGCTCCAATTTCTTCCCTACAAAAAAGCCACCAATAAATGTGGATACAATATATGCAAAGATAATTCCTCCGCCGATTACAGCACCGGATAAATCCAGCTTTAGCATAAGAAAGGATAATAGCAGTAATACAAAGGCCGTCATAATATAGGAAAACAATACTCCTCGAAGCAACGCCATTGCTTTTGCATTTTGATGTAAACCCTTATCCATAGGATACCTCCCGGATTATCTATAGTAGATATATATTAGTCATCCTGTTAATATATTCGTACTATTTTCAGACAGGTTCTAATTATCCATAAGTCCGCCCTGGGAATAGGAACAACCTGAGTTCCAAAGGAGCCATTCACCGTATCCAGCGTCATACACCCCATTGATTTGTGCCCTGACTTCCTCGTCTCCATAATCAATATGGTGTGTGATCCAGGAGGCAGTAAAATCCTGAAGCCATGGTCTTACTATAGCTTTATGGGTACTGCTGGGCAATTCACTTAGTTTCTCATCTGATTTTATAAGAACCTTATATATTAAATCATAGGGCTTGGTATCCGGATGTTTAATACCATAATTTCCTTCGCCAAAGTGAGAAGGATAAATCATGGGGCAGATGTAATCCAGATATTTAGACATCGCTTGGTAATCTTGACCTACAATGGCGGAATCCACCTTACTGTTAATGATTGCACCATATACATCTGCGGATACATATACGCCAAGCGGATGAAGCTTTTCACATGCGTATTTTGTAAATTCTGTGATCACCTGTGTCTTACTCTTATTTTTTGCCTCAGTACCAAAATCCGCTTTCTTAATTCCTTCTCCAGTGGAGAAGCGGATATAATCAAACTGTATCTCGTCAAAGCCATCTTTGGCAGCTTGTGTAGCAACTCCCACCAGGTAATTCCAAACTTCTTTATTATAAGGGTTTACCCAGCATTGATTATTATTATCCCGGTATAATGTACCGTCCGCATTCTTTATTGCCAGATCATGACGTTTTTCTGCCAGATAGGGATCTTTAAATGCAACCACCCTTGCAATCTTGTAAATATTCTTGCTTTTGAGCTTACGTGTCAACTCTTTGATGTCCGTAATAGTATTCGTACTGGCTCCGATTTTCTTTACCATCTCATTGTCCATCTTATAGGATATTTTGCCGTTATCTCCCTTGACATCGATTACAAATGCATTGATTTCTGTAGAAGCAGCTAGGGTGATCAAATCCTCTACTTTACCCGAACCCGCCTTACTTGCAGGTACATAAATCCCTTTTACCACAGTGGGTGTATGTGTTGCATCTACATCAATTACCTGATCCTCTTCCCCTGTAATCGGTGTGTTTGTAACCACTGGAGAGATTGATGGTGTCAGATCTGTACCAATCGCTTGAGTAACTATAGGCTTTACCGTAGGTGTAACAGCCTGGGTAGCCACAGACTGATTTCTGTCTGGAACCGGACTGGGCGAACTGATCATGGAGAATTCCTGACCCTTATCTTGATCATTGGCAAGTGTGTTTACCCTCATTATGGAATAAGTACAGATCGCTAACCCTGCTAAAATCACTACTACGACCAAATACATCCAGGGTTTATTCTCATTTTTATGATATTGCTTATCAAATCTGAGCTTGTTCTTATTTCTTTTTCCCATGGTAGATACCTCTTATGTCATAATTTATTATTAGAAGTATTTTCACATTTTTTGTATAATATACTGTTTGGGGAAATAGGAATCAATTTCTTAATTAATTTGAACACTCCACAACATATCAAGATATTATCAACTCGTTTTATGCATTTTTTCTTTGATTTTATTCATTTTATTTTGTTTTTATTGACATTCCCAAATTAGTAGTCCTATAATTTTATTTATATATGAAGCACATAACGGGGTATACAAAAGAGAGGATTGGAACATGAACTTTAGCTACCGATTGAAACAACTCAGACAAAAGAACAAACTAACCCAAGGGGAATTAGCCGATATCTTGGGGGTAAAACCAACCGCCATATCAAATTATGAGTCAGAACGCAATGAGCCCTCCTTTGATAAGTTAATTGCGTTATCAAAGCACTTTGATGTCTCCTGTGATTACTTGCTTGGGATTACTGATACCTACCTGCCCGTAGGTGGGGAAGTACTGGACAAGAATATCGTCGAGTTCTTTGACTTATATAAACGTTTGAATCCTGAAAACGTTGAGGAACTACATAAATTTACTAAGTACTTATTATTCAATCAGGTAATCAATTAATCATTATATGAAAAAATGGTATGTCGAAAGGTAAAGGGATTACCCACTTTCAACATACCATTTTTTTATCTATTCTATTATATGATTACGCATTCACTCCGCAGCATTTCTTATACTTCTTGCCGCTTCCACAAGGACATGGATCGTTTCTGCTGATTTTTTTATCCTTCACTACAGTTCCAGAGCCCTTCTGCTCGCGATATAATTCTTTTCTACGCTCTGGAGTAAGGATGGTATCCCACTCTTCCAGTTCATATAGCCAGTCTGCTTTTGCTTCTACCATATTATAATATAATTTTTCTTTATCAATCTGAAGCTTTACTACAGTATCCTTTTCCATCTCTTCGATAGGATTTGGTGTAACCAAGCTGTCGTTAATTCCATCAAGGAATCCTACAAACCAGCTAAGATCTGTATTCATTTCCTTCGCAAGAGAAGCTACACTACCTTCCCATACTTTATCAGGATCAGCAAGTATGATCTTGTAGATATCCTTCTCAAGGTTGAAATAGTTAGCCCAAAATAATTGTGCGGTACGCTCATCCATCTCACTATTGTATGCATGATCTCTCCACTCTTGTAATAAACTCATGATATTCTTCCTTCCTCGTACTCTTAAATTTGTTGCCTCGTAACAACGCAATGCAAAGCTGAATCAGCCTGCCGGAATAATCCTTACGCCAGCCGGACAGAGAATTGAAAAGAGCCCTTCTAATAGGGCGCTTTTCAATTTTCTGCCCTTTACTTCACGCGAAACCTAGTATAACATGAAAATTTTTATTTTTCTACGTGTAAAATATTTTTATTTCATGAATAATCAATAAATTTGCGTTCATACTAGTAATATCCAAATGTGGAACAAAGGCGTTCCGTTATATGGATGTAAATGCGTATGCTCTTTCATAATTGGACTCCCCCTCCAATTATGATCACCAAAGAGAAGTTAAATACTTATCCTCCCCTTTTTAGTGAAACCCCCATGACTGGTGTCATGGGGGTTTTGCTTATTACTACTTTATTCTGTATGTTTCATTGCGGATCTTGTGATAATCGGTTTATTGTGACAAGACTTTTAAACACTTGAAACGGCTTACTGGCAATGTCTAGAGTATTTGGGTTGGTTATACTTAACATAAAACTATAATCGTTGTAATTTTTACCAAGCGTAAAGCAATCCTGATACGGCATATTGTAAAGACTATTTTGATGAATATAAAACGGTTCTATGGTTAAGTCGATAATTTCATTACTCCTATATGCGTCAAAAGCAATAATTGCACATTGATTATTACGATTATTAAACAAACGGAATTTTATTGCTTGATAAAACATGTCTACATTTGGCGATGATTTCTTAAGTGGCGAAATCAGCATAGTTTGTTCAGATACTTCAGATAGAGATTGCATAAAAATATTCCGTTCATCGTAGTTAGGCATAACCACACCTCCAGAATAAGATATGGGATATATTCCCACCGCATCCGTAAAGCAATGCTGTGGCAGTTGACTCCAATGATAATATAGCACAATTCGCATTTTGCTACCATCATAATTAGCAATACAAAATGTACCATCAAGATGACCACCGTCAATGTCAGTGTTTTGATGTTCTACCTGGCATGATATAACATTTTGATAATGCATGATTTCGCTGTCAGGCATAACATTTAATACATTTTTATCAAACCCAAGCGAAAGCAACGAGCTACGTACATCCTGTGCACTAGAATGGTATTGAGAATCAGCTATAACAAACGGTCTTCCCTGCGGTGAAGGTGCATTTACAACATGAAATGTGAAAAACAGTATACTGCATGTAAAACCTAATGAAACAAAGAATAAAGCAAACGGCCAAAAATTTAGTTTATTTATATTTAAATTTATCTTTGCATTATTTATTACGGCAATCGCTTTACTAACGCGCACTAAAATTATGATAATAAAGATCAATGCTGCCGGTAGAGTGATAAATAACCCTATTGAAGCAGTCCATAAGAATAAAAAGAAAAAAAAGAGAAGGTAAGAACAATTGTAAATTTTCTGCGCAATAAATGGAGTTGTTTTATTAAGGTCTGTATCATTATATTCAGCCTTACCATTAATTGGTAAATCTTTGATAATTCTGCTAAGTCCACTGAACATAAAACAAAGCATAATGATTTTAAGTATAACAAATAATATACTATAAATAGCAACATAAGCTCCATTGCCTTGAAATGCATATGAATTTGAAACACCCATTGTATAACTACCGTTAATGGGGGTAGCAGAAATAACAATATCGCAAAGCATAAGCATTATTAAAAATATACCAGAGAAAAACATATACATAAATTGACGCATAACATGATGCATTCGCCACGCTGCAATTGATAAAACAAATACACCTACCAATTGTATGTATGTTTCAAAATGCCAGTTGCCTATTGTTATCATTAATAGAGAAAGAAAAATCCCCCAAAATATACCACGTGGTAAATTAGCAGATGAATTATTCCCTGTCATGTCAATCTCCTTTATAATTTAAATTTCCACATCTACAGTTTTGAATAAAAATAAAAAAGTATTTTCTATAAGGGAAATAATAGCAGAATAAAGCCAATTATACAATAAGAACTTACTTGTGTTAAATCAATACAGCAGAATTGCACACATATATTGTTTGCCCCAACTTTTGCCCCAAATTGCACACCTTGGAACTGTATTTATGCATAATGGAGACGAAGTGCAGCGTAACAGAGCCAAGATTTTGGGTCAACGAGTTGCACGAAAGGCATATGAACTCTTTTCATAGAGCAGTTATTTGTACAGTGTACCAATCTCCTTTACTACATTTTCTCCTTATAGCAAAACTCCCATTACAACTTGTAATGAGAGTTTTGCCAAGGTATACACTATATTTTATTAATAAAATTACTTCAACCTTTTACTTTATCAAGCAAGTTACGCAGCGGTTTTGATGCCTTCCATATAGTCGAATTCTGTATATCTGCGAATTTTCTCTTATAACTATCTCGTTCCTTGATCAGTTCCTCATTCTTATGTTGCAATTCAGTTATTTTTCTTAACAGACTTGTAAAGCTTTTACTATTAGGATTGGAGGTGGCTTTCATTACATCCTCAGGCAACACTCTTTTTAATGCACTAATAAAATGCTGTGTCTTGTAATCTTTTATTGATCCGAAATTCTTTTCTTTCGAATAGGTATTTGTCCATTTCAATAAATATTGGTAGCTGAATAACTCTAACTCAAAGTGACCTTCTTCCTCCGTAAACGGTATGTTATAATCTTTTAGATAGTTTACCCAATGGTTAGTCGGTCCAAGCAGGAATACACCACCAGTATGTTTAATAGGAAGAAAATTAAACGATGCGTCCACAATATTATAATCTATCTCAGAGGCTTCGTTAATAATCATCTGTGCCGTTAATGTGTTCATATACATTCTTGTCAATAATGTAAACTTGGTTCCAGGCTTACAAAACAAAGCAAAATGAGATAACGTGCCTAATACACTGGCAATTTCATCAGCACCAGCTGCTAGACCAATCTGTTCCTCAATCGGTAATGTTTCCGGAGCTACTACATAAAATCCACGACTTCTATAAAACTCTTCAAAATAATCTTCGTTAATTGTGTCATTTCTTGATAACATGGATCTTGTAAAATAAACCTTTTTATGAGTAGACGGCTTTACATTTTCTCTGATTTTATTAAAGGGAATCATATATTTATCACGATAACCGGATTGAGAATGAATTGTTTCATCAGGTACTATCACCTGCTTAAATTGTGTAGGCTTGTCCAGCAAAACAACTCTATCTTTGGAAATCCCCATCATCTCTAAAAACGGATAAATATAAGTTTTCCCAGGAACTGTACTTAAAAAAACTATTTTATCGTTTGATTCAGAATTTTCTATCACCCACCATAAACGTGATAAACATTCCAGTATTGTATGACCAAAATGGTTAATTACAACACCTCCATAAATAACAGTTTCATCCATGTGCTCCAGTTGTTCCTCTTCAACCTCATAGCTGCAGTAACAAGAATAGTTAAATATTGGTTTTTCAACATTCCTACACATACCGGAAATGAAATTGAACTCTGAATCGCAAACGCCTCCACCGTATATTCCATCCCAAGAATCTCCCATTCTAACAAGTGGCAAAATCATTCCATTTTCCACTGTTCTTACCTCTGGTTGACCCTCAATTTTATAACTATGCCCACATTTTTTTAACCATTCTTCTTTATCTTCTACATAAAGCCGATCTTCAAACTTTTTATCCATCTTTTCTGTGTTATCCCATTGCAATACGCTATCGTTCAAGTGTTACCCCTCCAAAAGTTATTTTTGTAACATTTACCAATAAATATAAAGTATATGGCATGAACTGTCAACATTTTAATGTTTCTGTTAAATTTTAATAATTTTTTGTAATTTAATTTGTTATAATACCTCGAAAGCCCCTCTTTAATTATGTAAAAAGAGGGGCTTCAAAGATATCTTATTATGCATTTTACATTTATATATTCATAGCAATTATTGACACAATTACGCCTTCTTAATGCTTCATCCCACACTAAGCACTACTTTAGCCACGAACACATCATCATCCACTTTCACACTGAAATGCCCTCCGCAAGCCTCGGTGTATGTTTTTGCTATGGCAAGACCCAACCCATTCCCATCAGTCGTTCTTGCCTCCTCCCCTCTTGTAAAGCGTTCCGTAATTTCATCCTCCGAGAAATTCATTTCATAATTAGCAACATTTTTAATGGTCAGCATAATATTACCTTCGTGAACATCTGTTGATACGATAATCCTAGAGCCTGGCAGCGAATATTTGATTGCATTCTCCATCAGATTCTGGCATACCCGGTACATAAATGAACTGTCCGCAATAAAATCAGCATTCTCCTCACTCAGTGAAAGCTTTATGAGTTTCTCGTTACTCTTGATTGCATTCTCCATATCCGCCATAATCTGTAAAATCAGTCGGTTCATATTGATGGTTTCCATATGTAAGTCTGCATTACCACTGGCTGTTTTCGCCAGGTCGAATAGACTCTGAATCATTTCATTCAACTTCTCTGCTTTGTCTGAGATTCCTGCCACATAGTCACTCATAATCTCAGAGAGCTCTTCCTTCTTCATCAGCTCAATATAACCTACCATGGAGGTCAATGGAGTTTTCAGATCATGGGATACATTCGTAATAAGCTCTACCTTCATCTTCTCATTCCGCAGCTTATCAGAAACGGCCTTCGTGGTGATATTCCCCAGGTTCACCAATGCCTCCCCATAATTATGATATTGTTCTTTTTCTGTGAATGGATTACTATTTGGTAAATTGCCCTCTGAAATAGTGTTTAACATCATTTCAAGCTTTTGAATCTGTCTTTTTTGGGGATAATAATAATAATAAATGCTCACAAAATATGCAATAATGAGTTCATAACAAATAGGGATAACAAGAAACATATACTGTAACATATATCTATGATCTGGGCTTGTTACTAAGCTATAATAAAGACTCTCTCTATCTCTTGGATAAATTGTTATTAACAAAAGACTCACCGGGTAATATATAATAAGAAGTATTTGAAGCTTGCTAATTCTTTTGATAATTGTTTTTTTACTTACAACAACGTTATCCTCATTCGGTATATTGCTCCATCTTCGAAAAATCCAGTTTACTCCTATAATTAAAATTCCCATCAAACTAATAAACATAATCGCAAAGAACATGGAAAGAAAATTATTATTTGCACTATCGACAGCTAAAATGGTAAGTGCCATGAAAAACACAACTCCAAATATTCCAAAAGCCACATTCTCAATTGTTGATCTTCTCGATTTTATATCCAATTCCCCACACCACCTTTAAATACTTTGGATTTTTTGTATTAACTTCAATCTTTTCTCTAATTCTTCGAATATGTACCATCACGGTATTCTCTACGGCAAAGCTATTCTTATCCTGCCATACCTTTTCATAGATTTCCTCTGCTGAGAACACTCTTCCTGCATTGTTAATAAGCAGCTCCATAATACTGTATTCTTTGGCAGTAAGTCTGACCTCAGCTCCGCTTACAACAATCGTTTTTGAGGATAGATCAAGCACCAAATCACCGTTAACAATTTGATCCTTTCTACTTTGAGGTCTTCCTTCATTCCAGAGAAGATAACGCCTTAACTGAGCCTGTACCCTTGCCAGCAGCTCCGGGGTATTATATGGTTTTGTGATATAATCATCCGCCCCTATAATCAGACCGGATACCTTATCACTCTCCTCTGACTTTGCTGAAAGTATTATGATGGGTATTTTTTTATGCTCCCGAATCTTCATCATTGCACTCAGGCCATTCATCTTAGGCATCATGACGTCAAGTAGGATTAAGTCCACCGGAGTATCCTTTACAATTTCCAGTGCCTCCATACCGTCATAAGCCTTTTTAACTCCATAGCCCTCATATTCCAATAATTTTGACAGGGTATATACAATTTCCTTATTATCATCTACTACAAGTATCTTTTGCTGATTCATTACAGGTTTTAATACCTTTCGTTTATTTTACCACCGGTGGTTTGAAGCTTAAGGAAGAAATCCTTTAAGCTGACTCTATTATAAACAAGAATAATTTCAAAAAACCCAAAGTAATTCTTACAAATATCTTAACTTTACAGACCCATTAACCTTTCCTATTCCACAAACAACTGCATAGATCAGATCGAATAATATTATATTATTAAGTCAAAGGATTACCATTTTATTTCACACTTATTTTATTATTCCGGGCAGCACATAATCCGCAACCAATCGATCGTCATCCGAAGAATCCAATGAGGAGGAATTAATGTTTGCGGTAATTACGACTACTAAATCAAGCTGTGGTACCACGATGATTTTTTGTCCACCTGCTCCTATTGCACTATATGTATCATATTTTACTCCTGTAGTTCCAGCATACATTTGATTAATCCAGAATAAGTACCCATAGTCACGTCCTTGGTCTGCACGAATGTGCTTCCGGGTTGATGTTGCAACCCATTCCTCAGGTATAATCTGCCTTCCATCCCAGTTACCCTTCTTTAAATAGAGATAACCGAATTTAGCCATATCTCTGGGAGTCATATGTAGACCAGCTCCACCTCCATAGCTATTTGTAGAATCACAGTCCCAGTAAATATTCTTTATATTTAACGGTTGAAAGAGATGTTGATTGGCAAAGTCCAGTGTACTCATTTTCGACTTTTCTGTAATAATATTAGATAACGCTTGCGTCAAACCGGTATTATAAGTAAACTTTTTCCCCGGTTCATAAATAAGAGGTCTCTTTAGGGTATACGCCATCCAATCAGGACTTAAATAATACTCGTAAATACTGTTATCCACCGAGTCAAGTCCACCTGACATGGTTAATACCTGTTCAATCGTTATATCCTTCTTCTTATCATTATTCATATCCTCAAAATATTTCGGTATCAACTCGGACACCTTCTGACTGGTGCCTTGTATGACATGCTTATTAATTGCAATACCTGTTAAAGCAGACATAACACTTTTCGTAATCGAATAAACCGGATTACTATTATTTTCACTCATTCCCTGATAATATTTTTCGTATACAAGATACCCATTGCGCACCACCAAGAAGCTATAGACATTCGGATAATTATCCAGTATTCTTGTATTGGCTTTATCAAGGAAGTCTGAATGAATGCCCTGATCTTCGGGCTTAGAAATACTCCATTCCTCTTTAGACCATTTTGGTGCCGAAGTTGCCGTAGGTAAGCTGATATCTTTTGATGGAGTTGGTTCTTTTTTTATATCCGAGCATCCAATCAGTGCAATTATAAATATAACGAGAACGATTGACAATAATAGTTTTTTCATAGTTTAGCTCCTTTTTATTTATTTTTAAAGGAAATTCATACCAATTACTTATTATATAGTCAAATTCTCGTCATAATATGTGGAATATATAGATATATCACTCATTCCGTTTTTCAGTTTCCTCCCCAGAAGCTTCAAACAAATTATGTTCTGCGATGTAATCAAGGTATTTCCTTGCTACAAGATATCCCTCGTTACGCCTGAGATATTCCAGCGCACTCTTAAGAATATCTGCCCTTATCCCATTGGAGCCTTCCAGATAAAAGTTTTTCGCTGTCTGACTTACCCTCAATTGGTTTTGTTCATATTCTTTTTTGTCTTTCTCTATGGACTTTTCAAGCTCATTACACAGCTCTTGAAAATCTCCTTCAAAATCTCCTTTTTCGTTGATTCTAAGCTCCTCCAAGGAATACTTCTTCTCCAAATATTTAATTTTTCTACGCATCCCCACAGTATAGTCAAAGCTCTTCTTTAAAAGAATTTGTTCCTTGATAACATCAAGATAACCGCAATACCCGATAGCTTTCTGGATCAAATTATCATACCAAGATAATTGATTAGTGGGTCGGTTCTTATTGCTTCCTAATAGATAAATTGGGATAATATTATTTTCTTTATAATACGTATCTCTCATATGAAAATTCTCAATACCACTATATTGAAGCCGGTAATCGATGGCGATATCTTGCCCGTTGGGGTTTATTACATAACAGGTAGCATACATTCCGTTTCCCATTCGATATCTTGCACGAATATCACCCTCCGGAAAGCTGTTTTTTAATAAGGTGTATAACAGACGTTTGCCCTTCTTTGACTCTTCTGACTCAATATGGTTTCCATATGGGCAAGCCTGCTTATCATAATGTGCAAAATAAGGCTCTTTGATCGGTCCTGCTGCCAAATACACTGGCTGTCCGCAATCAATACACCTTAGCTCTCCCTTATTTGCTGCCATCTTCCATTCAATAACCAAATCATTATAATAATACCCATGCTTATCTTTTAAATCAAAGGTACATCGTTCTTTCCCACCATAAATACAGTTTTCCATTGATCAATCCTCATATCTGTTCATTGAGTAAAGCGTTTCCAAAAGGTCAATTTTCGTAGCTCCAGGTATTGTTCCCTTATACCCTATATCTAGAAAGAACTCTCACCCCAAGTTATTGTCTTGCTGCATACTCCTCTTTCAGTATGGAGTAAACCATGTCATGATACACAATATCCTGATATCCTTTTACACAGCTTCTAATGCAGCCTTCATGAACAAATCCTACTTTTTCAACCAGTTTTTCGGATGCTGTATTTTCCTTGAATAAACGAACTGCCAATACATCTGCCTGCTTGTCCTCGAACACATATCGAATTATTTCTTCCAAGGCTTCTGTCATATATCCTTTTGAAGAGTAATCCTCTCCCAAATAATATGATACACATAAGGAATTGACCCCATATCTCAATGAGTCAGGAGTAAGACCGATTTCTCCTATTACTTTATTATTTTGCTTAAGCTCTATATAAAAGATATCCTCTTCCTCCATATCTTTTCGAAGCTGCTCCCTCAGCTCCTCCAAGGAAAGCTTCTTCATGCAGTTGTATTTGAGAACATATTCACTGTTTCTGATTTCGAATAAATCATTTTCATCCCCGGGTTTCGCCTTACGTAATATCAATCTACTTGTCTCCATTTTGACATTCCTCTCTCTAAGTAAAATTTGCCTACACCTTTTCTCACAAACCTTGACGTTTAATATATATTTTACATTACCATATAATGTAACATGATTCAAGTGTTCGTCTAACCAGGTTCTTTTGTCCTATTACAAATTGTCACTGTTCACTCCCCATTCAGAACTTGACATAATGATATCCTTAACTTTGACTCAAGCACAAATTCAACCAATACACACCATAGAGCCATCTATCTATCACGTACTCCAACCCTCTATGCATATTCCAGCATAATCTCCTGAGCTCTTTTCTTCACATACTCACGCAGTGCTGGCGGTTCTACTATACTCGCCCTTCCGATGATATCCATTGCTTCATTACAAGCATATTCATATTTATGCATATTGACCGTGGCAAGAATTGATTCCCCCTCTATGGTGCTTCCTATTACCTCTAACTTAGTCAATAAATCTCTGTCATACGAATGCACTCTAATTGTAACTGGATAATGCTCCTCGTCGGAACGAACCCTTTTAAACTCCTCTTCTTGCTTCTCCCAGTATTGCTTTAGGACAAAATGTTTCGCTATCTGAAAGGAATCCTCAAGTAGTACTGCTTGTTGTATTCTATCGCACTTAAATGTTCTTATCTCCCCTGCTTTTTCACAATAGGCAACTAGATACCACTCCATATTTTTAACAACCATTCCGTAAGGGTGTACTTTTCGCTCTTCAGCACCTTCTTCCTGCCTTCCATAACGAATTCGTAACACCTTTGACTGCCACACTGCTTTGCGAACCACCTCTTGATAGGGTAATACTGCCCTCTTTCCCCACCAGGGTACTTCATCATAGTAAAACCGCTCTCTTGCCTTTTTAATATCCTCCTCATACGCGGAGGGTAACACTTTCTCAAGCTTTAACAAGGTACTTTGAAGCTTTACTCCTGCGTCAGTTTGTCCTTCAGGTCGGATGCCAATTCCGCTCAGATATAGATTCACCACTTCGTCCGCATACAGATTATTCACATCAATTTGATAGCCCTCCATGAGATAGATTCCACCACCTGGACCAGAAGATGCCCCTAGGGGAATTCCTGACTCACATAGAGCATCAATATCCCGGTAAATAGTTCGAACCGAGGTTTCAAGGGCCCTGGCCAGTTCTTTTGCCTTCATCTGCCCTCTGGATTCAATTAATAATAAAATTGCTAACATACGATGTAAACGCATCACTCACCACTCCCATATCCTCTGTTCATATCTATTTTTTCATATTCAGTAACTATCTTTATCCTATCATATAATCGCTGACATATAGATGTCAACAATCCCATGTTAGGATTAATTTATAACGGCGTTCACAAGGCTCCTTACATTACCAACTATCCTATTCGTAACTGAGAACAGGCTTTGTTCTTCATTATGAAGTGATGTTCGGAGATAACCTGTAACAGCCCAAATAAGGAGGTTATTATGAAAGTAGGAATTCTCGGAACTGGTTTTGGTTCCTATCACGCAAAGATTTTTAGTAAAATGAATGAAATTGATTTAATTAAGGTCTTCGGAAGAAAGGAAGAAACACTTAAACATCTATCGGAACAACTTGGTGTATTTACCACCAATAATATGGAGGATATCTTTAAGGACCCTGAGATTGACTTAATTGACATTTGCTTGCCCACCTCCTTGCATACCGAGGCAATTCAAAAAGCATTCAAGGCGGGAAAGCATGTACTTTGTGAAACACCCCTCTGCTATAGCCCGGAAGAACTGAACATAATTTTAGAGGCAAAGCAAACCTATGGAAAATATCTCTTTGTGGATCAATCCATCAAGTTTGATACAGAATACCGATTTCTTTATAATGCTATGAAAGAAGGAACCTACGGCAAATTAAAAGCGCTCACCATTGAGCGAAAAACTCCTCCTATCTGGGGTTCTCTGGGTGTCAGGGACATCATTACAAACCTAATGATCCATGATCTCGATTGTGTAGAATGGCTATTTGGATTACCCATAAGCAAGAGTATTAACACTATCTCATCTAATGCTAATGAATGTCATGTGAGGGCAAATCTCAGCTATGAAGATGCTATGGTGGATTTAATTGCTACTTCCATGATGGCAAAAACTTATCCCTTTACTGTAAATTATGAAGCACTCTTTGAACATGCCTCTCTGGAATTTCACGGAACCTTTACTGCTGAAGGGGATAAGAAAACACTTATGGAATACACTTCCCACCATAAGAGAGAAATCCAGCTTGAAGATTGTGATCCTTACGACGCTGTGATCCACCATGTTGTGGACTGCTGCCTTCACGGGAAAGATTCCATACTGGATGCAGTTAATGCTGGCGACTCCTTATCCATTGCCTTTGGGCTAAATGAATGCATTAAATTTATATAATCATTTTCTATGCTGATTGAGGCTCAGACTCATAAATTGCCTTCCTTTCAATATACATATGATGAAGTGCTTTTTCTCAGTTAGAAGGTATTGGTCGATGAATGATATCAGAATAATGATGATTAGCAAAAGAAAGGTCAAAAGGACGATTCTAATTACAGTTGCCTCAATAATTGGAATCTATTTAATAATAACACTATATTTTATCAATCATTTTTTCTTCCGTACAGAAATCAATGGGATAAATCTGTCCATGAAATCCCACAAAAAAGTAATGGAATCTATGCAGAATTACCTTAATGATTATAAACTCGAATTAATGGAACGGGATGGAAGATCAGAGATTATAAAAGGCCAGGAAATCGAACTACAATGCAATCATAATTTTGACTGTATTAAGCTTCATTCCCTTCAAAATCCATTGCTTTGGCTTCCTTCTCTATTTAAAAAGAATACCTACCTCTTTGATGATTTATACCAGTATAACAATGCTCTCTTAGACAATCGTATTAACAACTTGCATTGTCTGAATAAATCAATAACCCCTCCCCAGAATGCAGGCTTTCGATATAATAACTTTAGTTATGCAATCGTGGAGGAGCGTAACGGCGATCAAATCAACCAAAACCGTTTCAAACAAGCGATTTATAAATCCATTTCACTTGGCTTTACCAAATTGAATCTTCATAAGATGAATTGTTATGACAATCCCACCTATACCTCCAAATCAGAGAAAATCCTGTCTACAAGAGCTATATTAAACCGATATGTTTCCACTAAAATCACTTATCATTTTGGTAAACAGACCGAGGTATTGGACGGCTCACTTATTAATGATTGGATTACTATAAATGATCAACTTGAAGTTACCATCGACAAAGAACAGATTGCCAAATATATCTCCTATTTAAGTAAAAAATACGATACTGTGGGTATTATCAGGCAATTCAAGGCTTCCACCGGCCGTATTGTCTCTCTGAAAGGAGGTTTATATGGCTGGAAAATCAATCGGGACTTGGAGGGGGAGGCTTTATTATTTCATATAATGAAAGGGGAAGTCCTTGAGAAGGAACCAGAATATATTCAGACTGCATTCTCTAGGGAAGGCAACGAGATTGGGGATACTTATATTGAAATCAACATTACAAGGCAACATGTTTGGTTCTATAAGAATGGCAAAATGCTGGTACAGGGTGACGTAGTGACAGGCAATCCAAGCAGAGGCAATGCCACCGTTCTAGGCGCCTATATGATTAATTATAAGCAGCTGAATGCCACTTTAGTAGGGGAAAACTATGCCTCAAAGGTAACTTATTGGATGCCCTTCTTTGGTAATATGGGGTTGCATGATGCATCCTGGAGATATCGCTTCGGTGGTAATATCTATAAAACCAAGGGATCACATGGCTGTGTTAACGCTCCACTTTATCTAGCCAAAAAAGTCTATGAAAACGTAGAATCCGGTACCCCCGTTATTGTCTATGAGGAAGAGTAAGTATTAAACGTCTATCATAGCCGGACGTCCAAAGCTCTTCAAAACAGGCTTCCTGGGCGATTTGCAAATAGTGCTTGCCCTGGATGCCAGGATTACTATACCAAATCATAAAAAATGAAAAATATTCTTTATCACCAACCACAGATACCATTCTGTATGATACCATTATGGATACAAGTACGGTTGAGAATAAATTATATTTTTCATTTTATTTATCACGAGAATCTTTTTAACGAATTATGAGTTGTTCATTGTTTGCAATTCTCGTATTATTTCAATATACAATTTGAACTAAAAGTTTTATCTTCCTAGCCTATAGGAACGGAATTACTTTCTTATCTTCCTACTATTATGTTGATTCGTTTTATCTCCCGACTCTTACCAGAATAGGCTCATACACTTATTTCCCTAATCCATTACGCTTTCTAAATGTAAACACCAATCCGCCTGCTATTATAACAGCACCTATCGCAATCGGGATAACCAACTGAGACGCAGGATTTTTCTCATTATCCTGAACATCGGAAACTGTATTATAAGCTACCATTTTTCCGTCTGCAGCAAGGTCTTCTGCATTTTGTACATCATCGGTACCGGTTGTTGTATAAACACCTTCATTTACCTCACTATCCGGGGCTTTCGGTTCATCGGAGGAGGTAGTCGCCATTCCTGATTCTGCAGCCTTTGAAGGATCTGTAACAACTTTATCTGGGTCAGCCGGCTCTACTGGGTCAATTCCTCCCTCAGCTCCTGCTACTGACGTTCCAGGAGCAGTGGTATAAGCGATATTAGGATTATAAGGAATGGACTGATCCTCTTCCACTACTTTAATAACGTCCTTTCCAAAAAGCTCATATAAATAATCTGCAAACTTATCCTTGTAAGGAGTAATACCAATCTGAAGATAACCTTCTTCAGTCGGGAAGGTACTTGTAATCTTAAAGCCCATCTTCTCTAAATCCTTACCATGCTCACCGAATAAATAATTATCAATTTCTCTTTGTTTTTCATCCATACTACTATTTACAACTGCACTATTGGAAGCATTCTCTCCACCTCCTGTTGCAGCTAATGCTGTAGTTGACGAAAATGTAGCCATAACGGCACTAATCATTAATATCTTCCATATTTTCGCTTTCATTCTTCATTCCTCCATATCTTATATTTGTATTGCCCTTCGCTTCTTATTTTCTTAATGCATTTGCTATTTTGACAATTTCCTCTTTTGTTAAAGAGCCGGATATTGCATAATGGATTCCGTCCTTCATCCAATGCAACTCCCCATATGTTCCACTTGTTTCAGGAGTATCCCCGGATTCACTCTCTTTTATATAACCGGTTGCCTCTTTTAACTTAATCTGATCAAAACCACTGACGTCTTCTGATAATCTTGATTTCTCCTGGGTAATCACAAAACAACCCCCTGTGGTGAGATACGTTAGGGATACACCAAATATCTGCTTCTCTTCATCTTTACTGATTTGTATTTGATCCACCTTGTATCCCTCGGGTATATAATTCGGTGTAAGAAAGCTACTTCCAAAGGCTGCCTTTGCCTCATCAATCGAGCCGGCAAGTTCCAAAAGTCCCACTGTTCCTTGCACCACGGAGCTTTCTCCAACTTGAGCTCCTGCGCTGATTGTTGCGGATGCATCCTTTGTATCATCTACAAAAGTACCCAATTCTGAAGCTTCCTGCTTTATAGCTGAATCCTTTATTGTATTATTTCTCCCTGTAAATGCACCGCTAAAATTAAGATATCCAAATGTAAGCAACAAGCAAGCTGCGGGTACAAGAACCTTTGGTAACATAGCGTTCCTCTTCTTTTTGCATTGAACTAATGTTTTATTCTTTAGCTCCTCACTCATACGTATTTCACTCATTGCTTCGTCTGCTATACTTCTGAAATTTGTTAACTTATCCATTGAAATCTACCCTCCCCTCCAGCTTTGTCCTTAGTATCTCCCTGGCACGAAAAAGACGACTTCTCACAGTTCCTTCCGCAATATTTAGGATTTTGCTTATTTGTGACGTATCATAATCCTGATAATAAAAGAGGATAACAACCTCCTTATATGCAGGTTTTAATGCAATCACTTCATTAAACAGTAACCGATTCTCCTCTGACTTTACGATTCTGTTCTCAATTCCCGCAGTACTGCCCTCATTTGCGATTGTATCCGTGAGATGCACTCTTTTTAGCCAGGCACTTCGCAATATATCTTTGCAGGTGTTAATTGTTATTTTTATAATCCAGGTCTTTTCACTGCTTTCCTCCCGAAAGCTTTCGTATTTATGAAAGACTTTAACAAACACTTCTTGAAAGGCATCCTCTGCTTTATGATAGTCCTTAAGAAACATATAAGCCGTTCTCAGCACATCATTCCCATAGTTGTCCATCATTCTGTTAATTTCATATTCTATATCTTTGCATTGGTTTGATTTATTCTCCTTTGGTACCGAAAGGGAATACATTTTGTGCCTCCTCTCTTATGCGCCTTCACTGATTAGACGTATGCTGATTGGCTTATGTTCCTGAATTTCTAAACTTTTTTCAGGATGTAGAAAAACCCTTTTGACACCCTATCAATACTTAACATCTAAAGCAATTACTATTCTATCTGGTTAAACATATTGTTTCTCCAATACACCTTCTTATATTACATCGGATGGTAAATAATACATTTACTTTCTCAAGACTCACTTTATTCGACATGGAAACATATAATATGACTAGAAAGAACCCTACTATAACCGAAAGAAGTGATTCTACATGTTTATAAACCCGGATAATCAAGAATTTAAACAGTTTATCTATGTCCCTCTCTGCCACCAGGAAACCCCTTATACCTGCGGGGTTGCCAGTGTTCAGTCAATTCTTGAGGGCTACGGATTAACCTATACACAGGATGTCCTCTCCGAGATGTTAAAACAAAAACCTCTTTACGGGACTGATTATAGAAATATTATATCCTTTATGGAAATGCTTGGATTTCTAGCTACTTTTCATATTGAAATGAAAATAGAGATGATTAAAGAACTGATTGACAATAAAATCACTCCCCTTCTCATGCTTCAAGCTTGGAAGGAGGATGACATTGATTATTGTTATGATTGGCGGGATTCTCATTATGTAATCGCCTGTGGATATGACGATAAACGTATATTCTTCATGGATCCATGGACCTTAGGTTATTATACTTTCCTAACGTATGAAGCCCTAGTAAAATGTTGGCACACCCTGGATTCTACTGGCCTCCATTTTTATTACCCCGCCCTAATCATAAAGCATGAGCAGCTGCCCTTTTGCTATAATCCGAATAAAATCAAGCAGATGGAGTAACTTGAGGTTTTTTAGGAATTTTATGATGAGAGGCAAACCTGTTTGTAATGGTATATCTTAGACTTCCATTCCCACCAGTCACATAATAATTGCCACACCTTAACCAGGCATGCGCGATCATGGTTCCGTCATGATCCTTTGCAACACCAAGATAGAGCGTACACCCAAGCTTTCTTCGGGCCAGTAGCCGCTTTCCTGCGTATGCCTGGACTAGGCAATTACTCTTCCAAGGGGTATACCGACTTAGTACTTTAATGGTAGTACTAATCTGCTTGATCTGCTCCAAATCAATTTCTTCCATATACTCATTCGTTTCCTGATTAACCTTGCCTAGTAAGTGTGCAAGCTGTTTGAATTTCAGTTTCCATATAATAAATCTTGAAGTACCCAGTATAATTAGAGTTTCTCCAAACAGGAATTTTTGCTTCGCGGGAAGCTTTATAAACTTGATTACTTGCTTTATTCTATGCTTCATTTTTATGCTCCATTCCGACACTACATTTTGCGCATCCTAATTTGTGACAAGAAAGCGCAAATAAAGATTTTGCAATATAAAAACTGTTTAGAATGTCAAAAGGTTATACATTATCATCGAAGCATGAATCTTTTGGTTTTGCGCAAAATACCATTACCACAGTATAAACAGACCTTTTGACACCATACTTATTTAACCTATCTTCTCCAAGATTAATTTTGCAATTTCCTGTTCCAAATGTCTATATTTTGCTCTATGAATACGAAACACTTGTACATGCTCTGCGATTTTTATACATTCTCTAAAATGCCACTCTTTCAAATCCATTGCTTCAGCCATTATTTTTCGATATGTATTTTTCAAAATCACATCTAACTTCTCTCCTCCTGTTATTTCTGTTATCTCCAGTCCTTCGTTTAAGGATGGAATAATTTCAATAACTACTGCAAGAGTAACTGGTTCTTCCTCAAAATGGGTATCGTTTTGAATCGCATATTTATAGATATTCTCCGAGATCCGGTTCAGTGCCTTTCTTTCATTCCGGATGTCTACCCGCTCAATTGCATCCCCCCATAACTTTTGATAAGGAAAACTCGGAGAAACGATGGGTTCCTTCCCTTCCTCCGTTATTACAACTGATACATCATCCGATAGCATCGTATAACCTTGTTTACAGATCACAGCGGAGACGGTGGACTTTCCGGCACCGGAATCACCGGTTAGCAATATTCCTTTCCCTTTTACATTAATGCAGCTTCCATGCAGCGGTAATATTCTTTTCTGAAAGAGGGCTGCGCCTATGCAAGAGCCAAATAAATATAACTTCACTTCTTCAAAGGAACTGCCTTCATAGGGCTCAACTACAATCTTCCTTCCCTTTTCCACATAGAAGCCACCAATTCCTTTTACCACCATCCAAAATCTATTTTTTGAAATCTTTACTGATTCGGTATTAATTACAGGATTCTTTATTTCTTTCGGTATTTTTCCTGCTGTGATGGTCAGATCGGGCAAACCACCACTACCTGGTAAAAACTCTTCCAGAATGAACTCCGACTCAATTGTTAAACCAAATGCTTGATAGTTATTCATGATGCCCCCCTCTACTCCCCTTTACTAATTTGAGTTTCTTAAGCCCCAGTTCAGCGCATCGATTTATTATTTTTATTACTCGTAATATTGAATATAGGATAAAAAACTGATCTCTCAATTTGATACTTTGAAAGTCTTCCACAGTTGGTATGAAATGCCTCCTGAAATACCGTAGCTTTCTGCCATATCCCCGGTACCATAGCAACATATATTGTTTGTATTCTTTAAATAGGGAAGCGCCGTAAAGTTCAGGCTCCTCCTCCTGGCTATAAATAAAGTTTAGTGCTATCACCGCGAGACGCTGAGAGATTCCCTCTTCCTTCATCGACAGCTTAATCGGAATATCATAATCGCCACCAAATAGCTCCTTGCATAAGATTAACGTTTGCCTTACCATATGCAAAATTCCAAGACTTTCACATCGGTGAATAAAGCTCTGCTCATCAAAGCTTTCTAAGGATAGGATTTCATAGACATCACATAACCACCTTACCCTCTTCCAGGCATGTTTTGATCCGTGGACAATCAGATAGGCAAGATTCTCTTCCCTATTTAAGGTATTAACATACCTTCCAAAGAGTATATACTTTTGCTTTTCATTCCATAGTTTCCCAAAGGGTATATCATAATAATCACTAGAAAGCCTCCAGTGCAGCTCAAGCTCTAATCCATTTTGATTATGGTAGACAAAATGGTGAAAGTTCTTCTTAATATGTTCCTGCTGCCTTGGGGTTAGATTCTTGATAGAATCATCCAGTTCAAATCCCATGTTAAGTAATAGCTGATTAGCCTGAATCATATCCGTTTGAGAAATCAGGATATCAAGATCTCTGGATGTCCTTAAGGAGATATCCCCATAAATCAATGCAGATAATAAAGGTCCCTTCACGGAAAGTGCAGCTATCTGATTCTCCTTAAATCGCTCCATAATTTGAAGCAATTCCATGGTCAGTAGAATTGCTCGAAACTGATTTTTCTTATAATCCTCCTCTAGTTTCTTAAAAACTATGGGCTCTGTGCAAAATTTATTTTGCAAGTATTTATATACCAAAGCTTCTACTCGGTTTTTCACAATTAATTGATAAAACAAAGACCAATCTATATTCTGATGAAGAAGCTCTTGCATACTCTCACTTTCTTCTTGTGTAGATAAGGAATGTACACAAAGAAGCAAAAGCTTCCTCTCTAAGTCATTTCCAGGTTGAATTATTATATTTTTGCTCCTCATATCCCCTCATAATGATTTTTTGCAACCAATCTATTTGCTCCAAACCCGTAGCTTCATAAGAAAAGGTATTTCTATGTCGATTTGTTGCATTTCTTGGAGAGACCGCATATAATATACCAACAGCCCATCTTAATCATAATTATAGTCTTAATATAATGTATGACATTACCGATATTACTGTGATATTAGGATTGATAGGCTAAATTTCTTTGCTTAACCTGCTTAAAAATCGGGTACTACTTTGTTATTAAGATTGATGGCTGAATCCTTTAGCTCAAATAATCAAAATACAGCTTATGATAGAAACAAAAAGGAGGTCTTTTATGTTAAATAGTATGGAAGAAAAACTGCAGTGGGAATCTCCTCAGTTACAATGTTTCGATACGAAAATGCATACCAACAGCGGTATTGTTATACTACCTATTGAAATACTTGGTGTTCAAGGACCGTCTTAAAACCTTGATTAATCATTAAGTAACTTAATATGGTGTATGTTATAGAGGGTATTACTGTGTTATTAAGATTGATGGCTGAATCCCTTAGCTCAAATGATCAAAATACAGTTTATGATAGAAACGAAAAGGAGGTCTTTTATGTTAAATATTAGAGAAGAAAAACTGCAGTGGGAATCTCCTCAGTTACAATGTTTTGATACAAAAATGCATACCAACAGCGGTCTTGTTATTCTGCCGATTGAGATTCTTACTGTCCAAGGGCCATCATAATGGTTGATTCCCCTACGTATCATAACCTACCACTAGATTAAATAAGCTAACTAAAATCAGGATGAACACTTCAAAATGTATCATTTGGAATGTTTATTCTGATTTTAGTCAGCACACCCATAAGTTCTTACCTCATAAAATCGTCCGTTACTCCTTCGTCATATCCTTCTCCTCTTGAACTAGCCGCTGTATATCATAACAAACCAAAAGCTTAATTAATGTAAATATACTTCCTCTGGACTGCTCCTTAAAATATCCTTCTCCAACTAACCGCTCGACGATTTCCCAATCGATATAGTCATCAAACATCTTCTTATCAATTAATCCCATCACGTATTCCGCTTTTCTTTGCAGATCATCAAAATCCTTCCAGTACTTCTCTCTGGCAATATCAATTTTACTTACATTATAGCAAATCTCTGTCGGCAGAATAGAATCGAAGGCCTTTCGATAAATATACCTGGTCATTCCCCTCTTGTAATACAAATGTCTGGGTATGGACATAGCAAAATCAATCACTCTATAATCAAGAAATGGATATAAATATTGAATCTGATAGTCTGCGCCAATCCATGCAGTTAATTCCGTCCTGCTTACCGTGACTCCTGATTCCAGATGTTTGACCGGATTTACCTTTAGCTTGAGAATATCTCTTTTACAATGCTTTCTTTCCATTTTCTGAAATTGTCTATTAATAATTAGGGGTATCCCTTTACTTTGTGAACCGAATACACTGTATGGACGCCTAAGTAAAAGAACCGGAATAGATACCATAAGCTTAACATATCGCAGAAACGATCCATTGGTAAGATATCTTGCTTCCTCAAAAAAGTGTTTGAACTCCCGATGAAATAATAATTCAAACAAATCTGCCCGGTGGCTGATACCCTCATCCCCTCCCCATCCGCTTAATACCATTCGGATTCCATGGGAGGACATCTCTTCCATGATCTGACTTAATTCATCGCTTCTTTGTCCGTCTGTCAGCACTGGTTTGCTCTCAATTGCTTCCTCCGGTGAATGATAACTCTCTCGAAACCTACAGAGAAATCCATCCTTCTCAGCTAATTCTGTAATAATCGCCCTTTCATCGTTCTGGGTTATTGCAAAAATCTCAGGAGATGGTGACCAGGAATATGCCTCCAACTCCTTCTCAACCCTCTTCAGTTCCCTATTAGCCAATATGGTTACCACAGTGGAATCCAATCCACCACTGAGTTCGGATGCAACCTTATCTTTACAACCAGACAGCCTTCGATTGATGGAATCCTCCACGATTGCATAAAGCTCCTTTTCGTACTCCTCTTCACCCGATAACATAACTTTTGGAACCTGACCCGGAGTCCAATATTTCTTAAGCTCTAATCCAGTTTCATCAACCCTTATTCTATGCGCTTGCGGCAACCGACTTATTTGTTCAAAATAAGTAATTCCCGGATCAATATGATAGGTATCACTTAATAATGCATAGAGCATGACCTTATTAAGGCTCTTTGGAACAAAAGAAAGAGCCAAAAGCGCCCTGTAGTCAGTTGAGAATGCAAAGGTCGAACCATCAAAAAAGTAATACATTGGACGAACACCTAGATGATCTCTGAAGATCATCAACCTTCTCTGTCTTCGCTCCCATATAGCAAAAGCAAAGTCACCATTAAGATGTTTGACACAATCTTCTCCCCACTTTAAATAAGCTTTAATAAGCAATCCCTGTGTGGCTACTTCTGCTTCTTCATCAAGATCAAGCTCAGACTTTAATTCATTTTCGTTGTATAGCAAAGCATCACAGATTAAAGTAATCTGATACGTTTCATCATAATAAATTGGATTTTCCTTCCTTGAACCGGATTTTATACTGCTTATGCAACACCCCAGACCAATCTCTTCTTCCTGATAGATGCTCTCTCCATCTCTTCCATAATGCCTGTTTCGCTCTTGCATCCTTACTAAATCCGACGCCTCAACTGATCGTCTATTGGTATGAAATATGCCAAATATAGCGCTCATTTTACTTTGATCAGCCCCTCATGATATAATTGATTTAAAAATCCCACCACTTCACTCTCACATTGCTCTCGGCTCACACGGTATTTTTCCAGTAGCTCATGTATTATTGCCTCCACTGTGATTGGATGGTCAATCATATTCCAGATATCGCTTCCTGTCTTCCCTAAATTGTAATAATTACCGATTTCCACATTCATCATTACAACCTCTCCATCCATCATACCGAAGGCGATCTCCTCATTCCTGGTTACAACATTCTCCAACATAATCTTCATAAACACATGGTTTCCTTCCTTAGGCGAAGCCAAAACTGGATTATTGCTAATTTAGAACAACTTTAAGACTAACAATAGATTTCATAAGTCCTATCTAACTTATAAAAATTGCTCTGCTATATAATACGCGATTTGACTAATTGTGTTATAAGCAGTAGGAAGCAAAAAGGGGAATAGCGATTAAAAATCTTATTTAACCGAATTCCCCTTCAAAGTTTATATGCAAATTAGCTATTCTGTGATTTTATCACAGAACCTAATCCCGATTTGGCTTATACTAAACTAAACATAGAATTAATCAATTTATGGTATCTCATATTTCATGCAACATAAGAAACTAAAAGAACATTAATAAAATGCTGATTAGTGGTGCTAACTTATTTGTACCATTTGTTCGAGGCGGCTTTCTTTACTTCCTGCTTGTAATACTTTGAATTGACGTTATATAATACAAAGGAAGTTCTTACCCCGTAACCCTACTAATGCAAGGAGAATTGATATGAAAAAACTAATATCCATACTTTTGTTACTATCTTTCATGGTGATTGCAATATCCGGTTGTTCTTCCTCTTCATCCTCCAGTGCTTCTCCAGAGAAAATCAGTGCAAAGAAGGCAAAGGAAATGATGGATGAGGACAAGAAAATTATTGTTCTGGATGTAAGAACAAAGGAAGAATACAACAGCGGTCATATCGCAAACGCTATTTTAGTTCCTGATTATGAAGTAAAAGATAAGGCCAAGGAGTTATTAACCGATCAATCGGCTAAAATACTGGTTTATTGCAGAAGCGGAAGAAGAAGTGCCCTCGCAGCACAAACACTATGTGAGCTTGGCTACACCTCTGTGTATGACTTTGGAGGGATTATTGACTGGCCATATGATATTGAGAAATAAATATGTACAAAAATACATGACCAATATTTTACATCACGAGAATACGGAGGATGAATATCTATGATAATGGAAGGCGAACATTTTTACATTGACTATGTAACAGACAAGGACATCAGTGAATTGACGGAGGTATACAACTCCAATAGAGATTTTTTACTTAATCACATGGATAAAGATCATATAGAGAAGGACTGGATGAGTGAGGAGTTGCGTTCCATGAGAGATTCCGGCTTTACTTCCTATAAGGTCGTTGATAAAGAAACATCAGTGATAATTGGGGGGATTGATATACTCCTGAAAGAGGAAGCCTATCTCTCCTTATTAATTCTGCATAACAATTACAAGAATAAAGGTCTTGGTAAATTGATTTATAGCTTGATGGAAACACATGCAATATCACTTGGTTGTAAATGCCTCCGAATTGATGTTGTTACGAATTATGATCACAAGGTTATTGATTTCTGGATGAAATGTGGCTTCCTTCCCAATGAAAATATCGAACTCAACTGGACTGGTAAAGTATTGCCGGCTGTAGTTATGAGAAAGCAGCTCTAATTATTATTAATACAAATAATAAAAGTGATGTCAACTTAACCCATAAGAATGATACTTCGCTCTTATTCGTTTAATTTGACAACACTCTCTTCTTTAAACCGCTCTATTCTTATGCCAACTGATTCAATACCTTATACAATAATCGATACAACTCCTTGGCTTCTGCCTGCTCAAGATTAATGCATTGACCCATCTTCACCGGAATCTCGATTGCTTTATCCCTTAAGGCTTCCCCATCTTTTGTAATCGTTACACAGAGGTTACGCTCGTCTTCTTTATCACGCTCCCTGGTCAGATAGCCCTTGCTCTCCAGCTTTTTCAGTACCGGTGTCAGGGTTCCTGAATCCAGATACAAGAACTCCCCAAGCTTTTTCACATTCATTTCTTTCTGCTCCCACATGACCATCATGGTGATATACTGCGTATAGGTTAAATCCAAATCATCTAAAAGTGGCTTGTATTTTCGGACAATCTCCTTTGAAGCAGCATAAAGCGGAAAGCATAATTGATTTTCAATTTTTAAAGCATCATATAATTTTGAGTTATCTTCCATGTGAAGAATCTCCTTCTAATGTTCAGTATATTAGTTAATGAGAAGCCATATGATACAGGTATTGTATGCAAAACAGATACGAATTTCTTCGCTTCAACGCTCCTTAAAGCTTTTATTCCGCTCCGAAACTGTATCTGTTTTGATACAATAATATATGATCAAGCTTCACACAATTAACTTATTCATAGAATATTCGATTTGAAGCAAGAGTACATTAGTTTTGATACTACAAAAGTGCTTTCACTTTCTCTTCTACAACAAACATATCCGTAGTCGGCTCAAAGCGCTCCACTACGTTTCCGTTACGATCAATCAGGAATTTAGTAAAATTCCATTTAATATCCGGTGAGCTGGCATAATCCGGGTTCTCTCTCTCCATCATACTGGTGAGTATTGAACTCAACGGGTGCTCACTGTCAAAGCCTTTAAAGCCCTTTTCACTCTTCAGATATTTGAAGATAGGATCAGCCCCATCGCCATTTACTTCTATCTTCGAAAATATGGGGAACTTTACCCCATATCTCGACTGGCAGAAGGTTGCAATCTCATCATTGCTTCCAGGAGCCTGTTTCCCAAACTGATTACAGGGGAAGTCCAAAATCAAGAAATCCTGATGTCCATATTTTTCATATAAATCCTGAAGATTGTCATATTGAGGTGTAAATCCACATTCTGTTGCGGAATTGATAATAAGGAGAACTTTATTCTTAAATTCAGATAAAGAAACCTCCTCTCCGTTTGCTTTGATTGCTTTAAAATCATAGATATTCATAATATTTGCCTCCTATAATAGTGATTTGATTTTTTCTTCTATCTTCTCCGGTGTTGTGGTTGGCGCAAAGCGCTCCAGCACGTTACCGCTTCTATCTACCAGGAATTTTGTAAAATTCCATTTGATTCTGCTGCTGAGTAATCCTTTTTGAGTTTCCTTGAGGAACTTGAATAACGGTTCTTCCTTTTCGCCGTTCACATCAACTTTCTCAAATAGAGGAAAAGTTGTATGGTATTTCAGCTGACAGAAACTCTGTATTTCATCCACCGTTCCCGGTGCCTGGTTCCCGAATTGATTACATGGGAAATCCAAAATCTCAAGACCCTGACTTTGATATTTGTCATATAACTTCTGTAAGCCTTCATATTGAGGAGTAAATCCACATCCTGTGGCTGTATTCACAATTAACAGTACCTTGCCCTTATAATCTTTCATACCTACGACATTGCCCTTAGCATCTTTCACCTGAAAATCATACAAACTCATATTCCTTCTCCTTTACTTTCTGTATTACCATATAGTCATTTTGTTCTCTTGGTTTTGTTACTATACATAATTCAAATAGTTCATTCTATTATTATAAAATATTATGCAATTAAATTGTATGCAATCTTTATGATTAGATTGTACACAATTTAATTTTGGTTGTCAACGATTATTTTAAAACCTTCCTATATTTTTCTTGCTCTTGATTGACAAACCTAAGGAAGAGTATTATAAAGGAATCATACAAGCTTAGGAGGAACCCAATATTATGAAACTGTTTAAAATGCTATTCGTACTATCCCTGATTGTATTATTCACTGGCTGTAGCCATACAAGGGATGACAACGATACATCGATTAAGAATCCTTCCCCCTCTGGAAGCGATGAACCCTCTTCTACCCTTGAGCCCAGTGATTCTCCAACTCAAGAACCGGAAGAGACATTATCACCAACTTCTGAACCGTCCCCCACAACTACCAATGCGCCTACTAAGACCGAACCCGAAGCAACCCCCACCCCGGTAGCTGGTAATAAGGGAAGTGCCTCCGATTTATTGAGCCACATGTCACTGGAAGAAAAAATAGGTCAAATGTTTTTCGTACGCTGTAATAATGAAACAGCGAAAAACGATATAAATAAATATCATCTAGGTGGATTTATTTTATTTGCAAATGATTTTGAAGGTCAAACCAAATCAAGTATGAAGAACCTTATTAACGGCTATCAAGAAGCTTCCGAGCTCCCCATGTTAATTGGCGTTGATGAAGAAGGCGGCATGGTAAACCGAATTTCTAAATATCCTGCCTTCCGTGCCGTTCCGTTTAAATCTCCTCAGGAATTATTCCAACTGGGCGGCTTTCAATTAGTTAAAACAGATACCATTGAAAAAGCAATACTGCTTAAAAGTATGGGAATTAACGTTAATCTTGCCCCTGTTTGTGATGTTTCAACCAATCCTAAGGATTTTATCTATGGCCGTTCCTTTGGAAAGAACCCTGCGAATACTGCGGATTACGTAAAGACGGTAGTTAAGGCGATGGGTTCACAGGATATAGGAAGCACACTAAAGCATTTTCCGGGCTATGGCAATAACGTGGATACCCATACAGGAATTGCGGTTGATAATCGCACCAGCAAGAGTTTTTATAATAATGACTTTATTCCTTTTCAAGCTGGGATCAATGCCGGTGCAGGGAGTATATTGGTGTGCCACAATATTGTAAAAGCTTTTGACCCAGATTATCCAGCTTCTCTTTCTCCTGCTGTTCATAAAATTTTAAGACAGGATTTACATTTTAATGGTGTAATCATGACAGATGATTTAAGTATGGACGCGATTAAGGAATATACGAATAATGAAGAAGCCGCCGTATTGGCAGTGAAAGCGGGTAATGATTTGCTGATTGCCTCCGACTATACAGTACAGATTCCCGCAGTCATCGCAGCAGTGAAGAATAAAGAGATATCCATGGAACGTATCAATGAATCCGTACTACGAATTCTCAAGTGGAAGGCATCCCTGGGAATACTCAGTGAATAGTTGGATTCGAGACTCAAGAATTCTCTCCTTTTTAGCATTGATAATCACCGAAACATGAATCCTTTAGCTTTTGCAAATTGCCGTTGCCACAGTATAAACAGACCTTTTACACTTTAATCGTGTTTTTGAAAATAAGATACCCTAGATCCAAAACATTGCACCAAACTCCGGTGAATGCATTAGATCTAGGGTATTCTATTTCTTTTCATTACTTAACTATATGTCCCAAATAATCAGTTAGTTCTGAAAATACTTTTTTTATCCAAGCTTTTTCTTCTTTGTTCAATTCATCCTCAATTGCGTTTCCTTTTTGAATTGCATACTGATCAATGCAATCATCAGTAACAACATCATAGGTTTTTATTTTAAATGAAGTGGGTGAGATATGAATTATGGAATAAGTGGGATTCAATATTTTGTTGTTATATGCCACATAAATCGGTTCAGTTCCATTGGACGCATACAATTTACTCCCTGTTGATGAACCGCCTTCCACATAGATAGTTCCTTTTGATTTATTTTGACTTAAGGCTTTCTTATTTTTTTGTTTTCCCACAAGCTTATAACACTGATTATCCTCCAAAAACTTCCTATAGCTGGAGGGGTCTTTCAAATCAACACTGTAATCGTATGCTTGATGCTTTCTTCCATCCCCCGTCAACGGATAACTACGCATATAGGTATGATCATGCCCCTGCAAAACCACATCAATGTCATAAGTATCAAAGAGTGGTGTAAGTTGTGTCCTTAATACCATACCATCTGAATTAGCATGCCCACCTCCATAACCATAAATGTCTTGATGAATGGTTACGATTCTCCAAATAGCATCTGGATTTTCCTTCGTCGCTTTCTTTAATATTTCCTGATGATTCTTCACAGTGGCATTATTCCCATCAAGGAAAATAAACAATGCGGCATTATATGTGAAGTAATAATCATACCCTGCAGTGGATGGGGTTGCTGCATCTATATAAGAATTCGGATTGTTAAAATGGTTTTGATAATTTGCACTAAAACTATCATGATTTCCAATGGTAGTTGCCACCGGTAACGAATCCAGAAGTTTAGGAGCTAGAAAGCCGGCATATTCCATTTCCTGCTGAAGATCCTGTTCCGGGGTATCCTTTTTGACCATCTCATTGATTTGATCTCCTGCTGACAGTACAAAACGAATGTCCGGATATTTCGATATGGCATCCTCCAAGGTCTCCTTCCATTGAAAGGAGTCATTTCTTGCTGCTTCCTCTCCAGTGAGTGGAGAACTTGATCCATTTGCTTTCCTGCCGATAGATGCACCAATCTGCGGATCACCCACGAAGAGCATGTCAAACTCTTTCTTACTCCTATTTTTATATGCCGTTGCATTGGACCAGTTTCCATTCAGATAATATTGATAATAAAACTCCGTATCTGTTTTGGGAAAGGAGGCTGTTACTTTATTCGAATAATAAAGAATGCCATCCATTCGTTTATACTGGCTGCTTGTCCCATGAAAGGTGATGGAGGTTTCCATATCTTTCGTGCTTGATATTCTAACCTTTGCTTGGTCTGCAGTCCTTGAATACCATCCAAAATTCACATGGTTTTCATCCCTTCCAGGAGTAATCGAAAGCTGCTCATAGTCTTTCTTCACATTCTCCCATTCTGATTTCCAATTCTGTTGGTTTAATAATGTACTATTCTTACCAATGTTATCTGAGTCTGTTATGGAGCCAAGCACCGGTATGGTAACGATGATGGATAGAATTACTGCAAGAGATACCACTGCCAGTTTTTTATTCATGTATTTCACCTTCCTTATTACCTTGAATATATTATTATCATTATCCGAATTGGTTTTAAAAACCCTGTGCCAGAGTTATTACTCCATAAAATCGTACTAGAATTACTTTATAAATTACAAAATGTTGAGTCAGAATTGTTATTCATAAAATTACAAAATCTCATGTTAACATTGTTCTTCTTAAAATTACAAAATCTCATGTTAGCATTGTTCTTCTTAAAATTACAAAATCTCATGCTAGAATTGCTCTTCATAAAACCACAAAATCTCGTGTTAGAACTGCTCTTCTTAAAATTACAAAATCTCGAGTAAGAATTGTTCTTCATAAAACCACAAAATCTAATGCTAGAATTGCTCTAATAAATTGCAAAATGTTGTGTCAGAATCACTTCTTTATAAATATAAAATGTGCACTTTGCATTCATATATACGAACCCTTCCATCTTACTATATTCTTTATAAAATCCCAATAATAGGTATAAACTTTACCGCTTAATGGTTTATATCCCAAAAATGAAAACATCTTTCAAACGCTACACGTTTTTTTCTGAAATTGATCTATCACAAATAAAAAAACTCCCATTTATTTATAATTGTGGTTTCCCACAAAATTATAAACGAATAGGAGTTTTCATATTAAATTATAATTCTTTAATTTTGATTTTAATGTTGATCTTTTATCGCTTCTATATGACAAACTAAATCAGCAGGAGTAAATTCCGAAAAATCATGTATCACGAAATCCGCCTGTTGGAGTATATCCATCTCTCCAATTCCAACTGCCTTCATACCTGCACCTTTGGCACCCTCCACACCTGCCTGTGCATCCTCAAAAACAATGCATTCCAAAGGGGAAACTCCGGCTTTCTCCGATGCTTTTATAAATACCTCAGGATCTGGCTTGGCCTTTGATACACTGTTACCGTCAATTACCACATCAAACAATTCAGTAATACCCAGCTTACAAAGTATGAAAGGTGCATTTTTACTTGCTGAAGCCAAGGCAATCTTTATCTGTTGGCTCTTTAGATATTCAATCAATGATTTGACCCCTGGCAATATGTCAGAAGGAGTGATTTCACTCAGATATTCTCTATACCATATGTTTTTCTTTGAAGCTAACTCCTCTTTTTGCTCCGAAGATAGATCAATTATTCCACCAACTTGCAGGAGTATATCAAGTGAATCCATGCGACTGACTCCCTTTAGCCGTTCATTATCTCTTTCTTCAAATTCAAACCCTAACTCCCCAGCCAATCTCCTCCATGCCAGAAAGTGGAATTTGGCTGTATCCACGATAACTCCATCCAAATCAAAAATCGCAGCTTTCAATAAACTCATCTATAAATTACCGGCCTTTCTATCACCCGCAAGTTTAACCACAGGTGCATCTTTGTATAGGGAAGGATAAAGACTTTCAATCATCGAATCCTAATACATCAGTTCTACTATCTCATGTTTCTCTTTATTAATCGTAACCCGATACCTTTTTTCATGCCATACCAGGGTAAACTCTAACGCATTCCATCCGTCAGGCAGCTGTGGTTCCAATCGTACATCCTCATTCCACAAAGCGCTATTTAATCCCGCAATGCCGTATACAATCATTTGCCAAAGACCTCCGCAATTGGCTATGTGAATCCCCTCCGCAGCTCCCTTTGACTCCGGTGACAAATCAATTTCCATCGCTTTCTTAAAGAATTTCTCAAATTCTGTCATCCTTCCCATCCGTGCAGCCATGATTCCGTGAACTGAAGCAGATAGGGATGAATCATGGGTTGTGATTGGTTCGTAATAATCATAAGTATGAACCATTTGCTTCTGAGTGAAATCCTTCGGGAAAAGTAACATTAGTTCAACCGCATCCGCCTGCTTTAACGCTTTAGATCGATAGTTTCTCTCTTGTGACAGAAAGGTTCCAAATGGCTTGGTTCTATCCTTCCATATAAGATCAAAGTCAATATCCTCATAGTGTTCAAAATCCTCTGACTGTGGAATAACTTCTGTTAATTCATCATAGGGAAGGATTAACTTTTCTCCAAACTCTCTAAAAAGCTCTATTTCACTTGATTTTAAGTGAAGCCTATTCCTAACCTCCCCATATTTACCTTGATCCTCGTTTTTGAGATACTCCAGATATTCCACTGTCTTGTTCAGGCTGAACTTCACCATACGGTTCGTAAAGGAATTATTCCTGGTCATTGGAAGATATTCATCGGGTCCCATTACTCCGATTAAGCTGTATTGACCATCCTTATTGCAATTAATCCGCTTCCTCCAGTATCTTGCGGTTTCCACCATAATATCAATACCGTAATCCCATATGAATTCTATATCACCGGTACTACTCACATAATGGCATAGGGCATAGACGACATCTGCTGTAATATGTACCTCATGATCACAATATTGCCAGTTAGGGCATTGCTCCTCTCCGGTGACCGAAGACTCCCAGGCATATCGCGCTCCTTCATAGCCATAGGCTTTCGCATTCTTACGTGCTCCCTCCAGAGTCTCATATCGGAACAGGATCAAATTTTTTGCAGCCTTCGGATTGGTATGCAAATAGAATGGAAGCATATTTATCTCGGTATCCCAAAAATATCGTCCAAAATACGCTTCGCCTGCGTATCCCTTTGCACAGATTGCCACCCTCGGATCTTCTTCACTGTTTGACCGGATAAGATGATATACCGACATACGGATTGCTAGCTGTGCCTTTGGATCTCCGGTAATTTTTATATCACTAGACTCCCATTTGTTTCTCCAGGTATTCACATGTCTTCGATAGAGAGCATCCCAGCCCTCCTTATAAAAGCCGTCTAGATAGGTGCTCACTCTATAGATAAGCTCCCCCTCTTCCAGATCTCTGTCTGTTGCCACTGCTGTTGCTTTTTGAATCTCCAGACAATCTCCTTGTTTTATTGCGATTGAACCACAAAGTAATACCTTATTATTTTTCTTTGCAACCTTCCAAGGAATATCAGAACCGGATTTTATGCAAGATTGCATTCTCACTCTGTTGCCTTTGTCCGTGATTGTTTCTACGGTAATGCCATCCCCATCTTCATTGGATGCATTTATTTTTTGAAAGTGATTATAGCCGTTGGTTCTCACGCCATAGTCAATTCCTCCATCCACGTGAATAACTCCCTCTCCAAAAAGGACTTCTATATTAACTTTCTGTAGGCATAAATGCTTTTCTGCCAAGCTTATAAACCGAGTGAATAAACACTTTAATTCGAATCCTGTTTTTGTATGCCAGATAAAGCTTCTGTAAAGAATTCCATCCCTTAAATCAAGCCATCTTTTATACTCTGTTATCGTAGAGTCCTTCATATCAAGCTTTTCCCCTGCTACCGTGAAATCCATATATAGAAAGTAAGGAAGGTTAACGATTTCTTCTTTGAGTAAAGGATGGTTTCCTACTACTCCTGGAATAAAGGTTCCCCATTTCGATTCCTCATGTCTTGGTTTTTCAAGGGTAACATTAGCGGGCATGCGAAGGTATTCTTCATCCTGAACAGCACCTGATACTCCTTCTTCAAAACTTCCTCTGATATGCATATACCCATTGCCCTGAGTAAAGAGTCCTTCATAATGCTTACCAAAGTCCTTTTTATATCCTTCTTCTATCAAGCACCAGGAGGCTTCTTGTTCAAGTAATTGCTTATTTGTATCCATCTCTCTCATCCTCATATTATAGAATCAATGCATCCTATCCCTTAACCGCACCTGCTGCAAGTCCTGATACAACCTGCTTTTGGAGTACCATATATACAATGATGCTTGGAATAATCAGAATAATCGTAGCTGCGAACATTACCCCATAATCACTCGCAAATTGGCTTTTAAAGTAATATAACGCAAGGGGGAGTGTTCGGCTTTTATTCCCTGTTGTAAGGGTGATTGCAAACTGAAACTCGTTCCAGCATAGCAAAAACTGAAGTACTGCTGCTGTTCCAAAACCAGGCTTTGCAATCGGGAGAATAATCGATACAAAGGTTCTGATAAAGCCCGCACCATCAACGCTGGCTGCTTCCTCCATCTCCCTTGGTATTGTTTGATAATAGCTTGATATGATATAAAGGGAAGCAGGCAGTCCAAAGCCTGCATAAACAATGATCAATCCGATTAATTTATCATACAATCCCAATGCATTTACGGTAAGATAAAGCGGTTGGAGCATAGCCGCACCTGGTATTAATAAGGACAGTGAGAAAATTCCCACCAGTATTTTCTTACCCCTAAATTCAAATCTTGCTATTACGTAGGCTGCCATTCCCAGAATAATCAGATTCATTATGGTTCCAACGATTGCAACAATGACGCTATTTAAATAATACTGCGCCAACGGAGCAATCTGAAAAGCCTTTACATAATTGGAGAAGCGCATACTATCAGGCCACCCTAAGGAAGAATTAAGAATTTCCGTATTGCTTTTAAAGGATGATATTAAAACCCATAGAAACGGACCCACTGACAATAAAATGATTGTTATTACAAATACATATTTTAAAATAGAAAATAAGATTTTTGTTCCTTTCAACTCTGGCTCTCCTCCTTTCACGCTTCCGAATTGCCTATTTTAAAGATTCTTCTATAAATAAGCACTAACACAATACCAAAGATCACAAGAAATGTTCCTATGGTATTGGAATATCCAAAGTTATTATCCATTAAAGCAGTTTTATATATATACATCGGAAGATTTAAGGTCTGATTTCCCGGTCCTCCGCCTGTAGTCATCATAATGATATCCAGCTTCTGAAGCATACTGGTACCAGACAGAATAACAGCGGTTCCAATTATATTGCGAAGCAGAGGAAGTACAATATACCAATTTAATTTGAATTCACTTGCACCATCTATTCTTGCAGCTTCAAAGATTGCTTCGGGAATGGCTGCTATCTCTGCCAGGGTTAGAAGGGTAACTACTGCTGCATAGGGCAACCAGGTCATAGTGACCGAAAAAAAGGATGTTCTGTAATCCATAAACCAGTTCTGTGAAAAATCCTGAAAGCCCAGTGCTCTGACAATACTGTTTACCGCACCGAATTCCGGATTTAAGATGCAAAGAAACAACATTCCTACTGCGGCTCCGGATATAATATTGGGGATCATGAATACGGTTCGTGCGAATTTCCAATAGAATTGCTTCATGTTAAGAATAATAGCAAACAGTACGCCGATAAAAACGTGAATCGTGGATTGAAAAACAATCCAAATAACGGTATTAATAAGACTTTGGTTAAAATCCATATCATCGGTAAACATTTTAATATAATTTTTGAGTCCAATAAAAACCGGCTTGGTTCCGGTAGACCATTCCGTAAAGGATGTACCGAATAGAATTGCAATTGATACTGCATACACGATTAAGAACAGTATGATTGTCGGAAGAAGGAATAGTGCTATATAACCTTTCTTTTTCGCCATGTTAACATCTCCTTAAATGCGATTCTCCTCGAATAAATTCGGGGAGAATCGCAAAACCACTTATTAATTTTAATCTTAATTATTTTCGGTTTCAAAAGCCCTTGAATAGAGCTCATTGATAATGGTTTTGTGCTGATTACCTATATCACAGTATAATCAGGGCTTTTGAATTCGAATCATTATTTATTCTTTGCCGCAGTTTCTGTAAGCTTCTTGGCGAATTTCTCAACTGTTAATTTATTAAATGCTAATTCCGGATATAAATTCTTCCACACATCCGTCACATTAGGAAAAACAATATTGTCAAAATATTGATATTTTATTGCTGCATTATTACCAACATTGATTGTCTCCACAAATAATGGATACTTTTGTTTAAATTCTTCCGAAGGCTGAACTTTATCAGAAACAGGTAATACATTACCAAGTTCCAGTGCAATTGATTGACCCTCAAGCCCTGTTTTGAACTCAATAAATTTAGCAGCAGCTTCTTTCTCTTCTGGTGTCTTTGATCCGATCATATATCCAACTTCATAGGAGAAACATGCTCCGTTGCCAGGATATGCTGCAACTCCTACTTTTTTATCAAAGCCCGGAAGGGACTTGCTGGCATCACTGAAATCACCAATCATCCAAGGACCGTTCGCTATCATTGCAGCTTTTCCCTGTTCAAAATTATTAGCTGCATTGGCATATACCGCACCAACAGCATCCTTCGTTGTATACTTTTGCAATAGCACTTGAATTTTCTTTAAACCATCGATCACTTCAGGTGTCTCAAAATTATCCGGATGTAGCGTATTCATAAATTTCTTGCCTGCTTCTCCACTAGTACCTACCATGGAGGAAAGCAAAATATTCGTAGTCCACGCATTTTCACCTGTCATAAGCGCAATAGGAGTAAAGCCAGCTGCCTTTAATTTCTCACAGTTGGTCATAAATTCATCCCAGGTCTCAGCCGGCTTAATGCCTGCCTTCTCAAACATTTCTTTATTATAAAAATATCCGATTACTTGTTTCTGATCACTGATTGACCAGATCTTTCCGTCGCGGGTATTGGCAGCCAGTGCATCCTCACCGATTGCAGCTTTCCATTCCTGGTTTTTATCAAGAAACTCATTAAAAGGAGTTGCTAAATTACCTTTAATTAATATTTCATTGATGCCGTTTTTCGCCATAACTACATCAGGAAGATCTCCTGATGCAGCCAGAATCTTCATTTTATCGTTATACGCTGTATCACTGGGTATTTCTTCTACTTTTACGATAATTTCATCACCGTATTTTTCATTGAATTTGGCGATCTGCTCCTTCTCCATGGCAGCAGATGCGTGTGTACCTACTCTATAGGTGGGATATGTAATGGTGATTGGTTTTTTGCCCTCATTCCCTGCTTTTGCAGTGGGTGTTGAATCACCCGATGTATCCTTAACATCCGAATTTGAACCACATGCAGTTAAAGATAACATCAATAAAACAGCTAACATTAGTGATACTAATTTTTTCATCCTGTTCCTCCTGGTATTTTAAGTTTATAGCGCTATAGTTGCATTATAGGCGATGTGAACGAATAAGTTAATTTGTTATTTCTACTTATTCTTGTAATTTTTCGATACAAAATTCATTCTCTTTGAAAATGCTTTCTCCCCTCAAGTATCTCTTGCGTTATATTTACCTTTGTATGATTATTTTTACCTCTTTCTTCGGTGGATTTTCGGCATTCTTGACACGTTTCATCCTATGGCGATATAATGAAATGGTAATGTACTACGAATAAGGAGAGAACAAACTCAATGGGTAAGTTCAAAGGATTATCAAAACAGATACATATCTTAGATATAATAAAGAGAACGCCTATAAGGCATAAGATTACCTTATCCATTGTACTTTTACTTTTGATTCCTATGACAATTGTAGGGGTTTATTTTTATTGGAATATCTCTTCCGTATTAACCAAAAATGCCAATGAAAACCTGAATCAGCTTATTCAGCAAACCAATAGCAATCTTGAGAACTCCTTTAAAATTATCGATACTACTTCTTTGCATTTTCTCTCGAATAAGACTATACGATCTTGGATATCAGGAGATACCTCCTTTGAAGGGGATTTCTATGATCTATTTAAAAACAAGAGCAGTATTGAAGAAGACCTAAAGTACAGTCTAATGTTTAATAATGCCTGGGATATGCATCTTATCTCTACCGCCTATGTATTCCTGAATGAAGATACTTTCAGTTCCATCTTTCGTTCCACCACGAACATCCAGGTTGCTGATAACAAAAATACGAATATCTACAAAAAAATTATCGAAACCGAAACCAGAGGAAAATCCTTTGTTCCCCCGTCCGCTGAAGATCCTATGATATATTTTACTCGTATTGTACCAAATGTCATGAAACCAATGCAAAGACTGGTTCTCATCTTTGGTATCGAAGAAAATGAAATTTATAATAAATACGTGGAGCTTCTTTCCTTCCAAGGTTCAAAAGTATATATAACAGATAACGAAGGTACCATTTATTCCTGCTCTGATAAAAACCTACTTGGCAGCAGGGTTGATTTCTCCCTATTAAACTTAAAGGATGAATCCAATGTGGCAACCATTAACCTGGACGATACTTCCTATCTAATTGCGCATAGAGAAATCAGCGGAACGGGTTTGAATTTTATCGTGGGCATTCCAAAAAGTCAAGTTCTTGAAAAACTGTCGGACAGTATGAGGAATTATATCGTAATTACCCTAATTATTATAATGGTGACCCTATTAGCCGGCATTACAATTTCCTTTCTATTTACCCGTTTTATTAAAGATCTGCTTCGTGTTATCAATAGTGTTAAAGTGGGCAACTATGAAGTAAAAATGCCCGCCTATAAAGACAGCGAGTTAGGGCTTTTAAGCGACACCTTCAATAATATGACTGATGAGATCAAGCATCTTATCAATCAGGTTTATGAAAAACAATTACTCTTAAAAGACAGTGAACTGAAATTCCTGCAATCTCAAATGAACCCTCATTTTTTATTTAATACTTTGATTACCATTGGTTATAAAGCAAGACTTTCCAAGGATGAAAATATTTACAAAATGGTTACCTCCTTGACTGAGCTGTTGCAAGCAAGTATTTATACCAACAGTCAGGCTAAGGTTTCCATCCAAAAAGAATTAGAGTTTGTTGAATTTTATCTATATTTACAAAAAATGAGGTTCGAAGACAGACTGGAATATGAAATTCAAGTATCCGATGATGCGATTCTGGAGCTTCAGCTGCCGAAGTTGAGCATCCAACCTCTGGTTGAAAATGCCGTTGTCCACGGTCTGGAGGGAAAACTAGGAAAAGGCATGGTTAAGCTGCTCATCCATCAGGATATGGAGTCCATCTATTTTGAAATCATTGATAACGGAACCGGCTTTGCAAGCAATCTTATAAACTTAGAGGACAGCACTACCGTTGTTAGAAGTAAGGGACATAACAGTATTGGTCTTATTAATACGAATAAACGAATTAAGCTCATATATGGTGATGAATATGGGATTCATATTGAGAGCCATATCAATAAGGGAACGAAAGTAATAGTACATATTCCAGCAGATCGAGGTGACTTAACGAATGTATAAGGTTATGATAGTTGATGATGAACCGGTTATTAAACAGGGGCTTTTATGCTTTGTTAATTGGGAGGCTTTGGATTGTGAAGTAGTATGTGATGCACAAAATGGAATCGATGCAAAGGAAAAACTGGCTTCCCATACTGTGGACATTGTCTTAACGGATATTAAGATGCCGGGTATGGACGGTCTGGAATTATCAAAATTCATCAATGAAAACTATCCCTGTGTGAAGGTAATAATACTAACTGCCTTTGCAGACTTCTCCTATGCCCAGAGTGCGATTAAATATAATGTAGTAGACTTTGTGGTTAAAACAAATCCTTCCGAAAAAATTCCTGATGCCATCAATAAAGCAAAGGGGTTAATTGTTCAGGAGAAGGAGAATGAAGAAAAGTTAATGCTGCTGGAAGAAAAGGCAAATGTCAGAATGTCAGAATTATACGAGAATTTCTTTAAAGATGTTTTTAATGGAATTCTTATAAACGAAGATCTAATTCATAGAAAGATAGGTGAACTGGGAATCCATATTGAAAATTATTATGTTATTTTATTTGATATCCATAATATCTCCAACCGAAACCCTCTGAATCCCGAAGAAAGTCATAAATTTATGACATCGGTAAGCAATCTTCTTTCTATGGCATTTAAGAACTATTCCCATTACACGGTTGCTTTGGAACGAAGCCTTTTTGTGTCTGTTATTTCCATAAGCAACAGTAATGAAGCATACTCTCTCCGGGCAATTCTTGAAACCTGTAATGAAATCTTATCTATGGCGGATCATTTTATGCGTTTTACCGCCAGTATCGGTATCAGTCAAAGGAATCAAACTACGCAAAGTCTGCCCATCGCATTTCAAGAGGCTCAGGATGCACTTAAGGGCAACTTCTATAATGATAACCGTATTTCTGTTTTTATACCTAATACTAATCCTGTTTCCTCCTCCCCAGGCAAATCCCATTCCTATGCGGACAAAATTATAGACAATCTGAGGCTGGCCAATCCCTCTAAAGCTTTATCGTCACTTGAAGGTCTGATGGAGGAGTACAAAAATAACCGGGAGCCCATTGAGAGCATAAAAGTAGCCAGTATGCTCATCGCCTCCCATTGTTACAAGCTTCTTTCCGGCTATCGACTACTTACATCCGATCTTATTGACGAGGAATCCAAACTGTACAAGGATATACAGGAAAGCAAAAACATTCATAATCTGAATTTAATATTAAAGAATTTAATTGAAACCATATCACAGATCACCGCTTCCAATGATAAAAATTTCAGCTATCTAATTAAAGAAGCTCAAAACTATATCCGTGATAATTATTCAAAAAATATAACTCTTCAAGCTATCGCTGATCACATCCATGTGAATAACAGCTATCTCAGCCGATTGTACAAAAAAGAAACCGGTGAGTCGATCATAGATGCGATTAATAAATATCGTATTGATACTGCCAAAATACTTTTAAAAAACCCTCAAAGCAAAGTATTCGAGGTGGCCTGCTCCGTAGGGATTGAAGACCCTGCCTATTTTACACATGTATTTACAAAATACACGGGCATGAGCCCCAAAGAATTTAAAGTCAATAATATAAATTAAGATGACCGATGAATTTAATCCTATATATCATTCCGTAATAGTAAAAATCTAAATGTCAGGCGGTAAAATTTATGAAGTATATGGTTCCTGAATATTATGACCGATTTCAATGCAAATGCGGTGCCTGCAGGCACTCTTGTTGCGATGGATGGCCAATAAGAATATCAATGAAAGAATATTATCATCTATTAAGCATTCCTTGTTCCGGAGAGCTTCGTACCAAACTGGACTGTGCATTAAAGCTTTGCAAGGATAACCACGGTCAAGGCTACGTTCAAATCTCCACCAATTGGCAGGGAATCTGTATGCTTCATCTGGAGAACGGACTTTGTGCACTTCAATCAGAGTTGGGAGAGGAAGTTCTCCCAACTGTCTGCAGACAATATCCCAGAAGTACGAAAGAGCTTGGAGAGCTAAGACAATGCTCCTGCTCCAACAGCTGTGAAGCGGTTATTGAACTATTAATGAAATATCAGAACCCTCTTCTACAGAAGGACGTTGATTTATTGGTCTCTCCGGAATTAAAGCATGACCTGACAGCAGAGCAAATCGAAGTATTTTATAAATGTATTACCATCCTTCAGAACCGCCAATTTCCCATGCATCAAAGATATCTTCAACTGGCACAGTATTTTAACCTAGACGAGATTTGGGGGAAGTTTGAACAGAATGAGGCTTGTGCCGTTGATTTTCTCCTGAGAATAAACCGATATTTTTTGGATAGTAATCTTTCTGAGTATTGCCAAACCACATTAGATTACTATGAGCTAGGCGGTCAAATGAATATGAACAAAGTAGATATCATTTCCATCAAAGAAAAATATCGAAAGGGACAAGCTCATCTGAATAAGCTGCTTCCAGATTGGTCTATTCTCCTGGAGCAGCTCATCATTAACCATATGTTTTATAATAACTTTCCTTTTTGTAATAACTATGCTACTAAGGATTCCTATACTGCATTTATCATAATGACTTCTTTTCTTGAATTTAATCTTATGGGATGCATGGTAAAGAATAAAGGTATTACGGATCTGGTGGATTTTTTGTCAGCGATGTTCCGTATTATTGAGCATTCGAATTTTTATGATATTGCTCTTTCATTATGTCAAATGGATGCAGAGCATAATTCAGATGTTATAAGAAATTTAATAAGCTTGTTTGCTTTTGAACCCAGTAAAGGGAAAATGTTATGAAGATTGATCGTTTAATTGGCATACTTACCATTCTCCTACAGAATGATAAAACTACTGCTCCGGAACTAGCACAACGCTTCTCTGTATCCCGTCGGACGATTCTACGGGATATTGACTCTCTCTGCCTTGCGGGAATTCCTGTTGTCACCCTGCGGGGCGGCGACGGTGGCATTTACATTATGGAAGGCTATAAAATCAACAAAAACGTGCTGACCGCTGAAGAACTTCAAACCCTTGTTGCTGGATTGAAAAGTATTGATTCCGTGACTAAACAATCTAGTTTTGAAAATCTGATGACGAAGCTCGCTCCCAAAGACGCCATGGTATCACTGACCGGCAGTGTGGTCATTGACCTTTCATCGCATTACAAGGATGCTTTGTCGGACAAAATCACACTGTTCAAGCAAGCAATTGCAGAGTGCAAGACGGTAAAATTTGATTACTATTATGCCAAAGGCGAGATTCCTCGAGAGATAGAACCCTATTTCGTGGAATTTCGCTGGGCGGCGTGGTACATCTTTGGTTGGTGTAAACTACGCGGGGATTTTCGCCGTTTTAAACTTAACCGATTATTGAACCCAATTATTACGCATCACAATTTTAACCTGCGTCCTATACCAACCGATAAGGTTAACGCTGAGGATGCTTTTCCTGAGAAATATACTATAAAGATTTTATTTGATAAAAGCGTGCGATTTCTTCTAATTGAAACATACGGCTTAAATTGTTACGAAGAGACAGAGGGGGGCTTGCTGTTCTCTCTCGACTACACGAATAAAGATTATATATACAGTTGGATTCTCGGATTTGGCGAAAAAGCAAGAGTGCTTGAACCGGAAGAAACACGAGTAGAGTTTGCTATGATAACACAAAAAATATTTAAATTATATCATTGAATGTGACACACTGTTGTCGTGTTCGTCATTATATTATATGCTTAGAAATCTATTATAGGGCACGCTGCTTCCATGGTGCCGTTGATAAAAAGGGGGATAACAACATGATTACAAGTTTTTTCCGTTATAACTTAACATCTAACAATCCCAAAGCATTGGTGGAATTTTACCGGGATATCATTGAGATACCCATATTGGGTGAAATTGATCCAGATTATGATGGTGTGTCGCTAGGATTTATTGCTGAGCCACATTTGTGTATTTGGCGTGCCGATAAGAATAAAAAAGCTAACAGTGGCAACGCTGAGTTAGTTTTTATGTGTGACGATGTAAATAAAACATACGAAGAATTATGTCAACGTGGATTGGTATCCAATCCGCCGTTTGAAACATATTGGGGCGGTTTGGTGTTGGAATGCCGTGATCCTGACGGAAATTTGGTGCGATTGAGAACATAAAATGCAGGTTTTTATCCAAAAACAAATGATTCATTGACAGATAAGATCAAAGTTTTTCCCTGCTTGATATATGTGCTTACAGCTTATTAAAAGAGCATATAGTCGATAATTACGAAGTGCGTTGGGCATTTTTCTGATACTATGGAGGTGAATTATGGATTCTAATCTTTTTGAAAAAGCAAACCGAATTATAGAAACTTGCGGCGTGGCTTATCTCGGTGTCATTGAAGAGAACGGATACCCTCATGTTTCTACAGTATCCACAATTAAACCGAATAACATATTTGAGGTATACTTTGCCACTGGCATTGGTGCTAACAAAACCAAACGTTTGCTTGCTGACAAACGAGCAAGCGTTTGTTATCATATCGAAGGAAATAATATCACACTTATCGGTGAATCGGAAATCCTCACTGACCAAAAAACAAAATCACGATACTGGCATGATTGGTTCATCAATCACTTTCCTAACGGAGAAAGCGACCCTAATTATTGCATCATTAAGTTTACTACCAAACAGGTCTCCTTGTGGATAGACAAAGAGAGCGCAGAGTTTACAATCGATAAACTCCTTACTGTACAATCACGCTGCGGACTTTTATGTAATTGGTGTAAATACTGGGAATCTCACCTCTGCGGTGGTTGTGCCGCAACAAACGGGAATCCGTTTCACGGTGAATGCCATGTTGCAAAATGCTGTCAAAACAAGGGATATATCCACTGTGGGGAATGTGCTGATTTGCCTACAGAATGTTCATACTCAGACTGTCAAAAAGCAAATTTGGAAGGGGTTTATCCGTGTGGAGAATGCGAAAACACATCATGCGGTAAATTACACGCTTATTCTTATAAAGACCCTCATCACGGTGACAATCCTCCAGGTGCACGTGTGGAGGTTTGTCGAGCATGGGCATCGAGATAACCCAGAACTATATAGTCATTATCTCAATACTGACGCGACGTATCCTTTATACCAACTGCAATGGAATAATATGAATCATATTTAGAAAGATCCTACTATCTGTATTCATATACACAGGGATTCATTTCAATACCTATCCAGTTCTCAATCCCATTTAAACTAATTGCGAAACTCCACTACCTTCACTCTTAAAAATAACATGAATACAATTTTAACGCTGACTCTTGACCGCTCGGGCAACGACAGCGAGAAAATTCGTATCCATGTTATTTTTAAGTTCAATACCTATCTGTTTCGCAATCTCACAATCCTCATTTTATTTTATAGACCACCGTTACATTTGCCTTAACCTCTAATTCTCCCCCGCTAATGGATGTTGCTACAGAATCCGCCGCCATCTTTGCATTCTCAGCACCATAATATACAACGTCGGAATTTGGCTGCTGCTCTTTTACACTGGTCAATTGAATCGATACATTACCGATGGAATCCCCTATTGTATTCGCTTTTGTCTTTGCATCGCTGATTGCAAGCTTTAAAGCTTCATTATAGGCTTTGCTCTTATTGTCGATTGAAAATCGAATGCCGTTTATAACATTGGCATCCTGATCGGTTACTGCGTCAATAATCTTACCTATCTTTGATATATCTCTGATCGTAACGCTAACCGTATTCGTAACTGTATAACCGGTTATTTTTCCATTGTCATTGTAGTTTGGGTTAACGGAATAATCGACCGTTTGAATATCTTTCTTTTGGATTCCCTGCTTTTCAATTTCCTTTACAACATTATTAAACTTTTTTGCATTTTCGCTTTGTGCTGCTTCTACTTTTGCATTCTTAGTTTGAACTCCAATCGAAATGTATGCAATATCCGGAGCTTGCTTGACGACCCCCTCTCCCTGCACGATGATTGTATCATTATTAATTAATGAATCCTTGGGCATGGTTGAGGCTTGAGAAATATTATCCCTGTTCGTTACCATATAGCCGCTGACTATAATACCCAAAGCTAAAATCATCGATGTTAATGCTATTGTCATTCTTGATTTCATGTTATTTCTCCTTTCATTGAAATGAATTTTATAAGCATTAGACGAAATCATCTCAAAGCATGTTCCAAAGATTTACAAAATTGTACCTGGTAATATATGGTGCTTAATCAAAGACTAAATTGCCAAAGTAAATTCCAGTCCGCACCCCCGGGAGCTGATGTTACTTTGACAACTATGTCAATGCATTATCATTATTAGTAAAAGTGAATATCGCTATCCTTTTACCACTCCTATGGTAAATAGCTTCTTAACCGGGTCGACCAAATCTATTTGATTAGCCATAACCTCATCAATATCCTTGTAGGCAAACCGTGCTTCCTCTGCCACATCCTTCTTATTATACTTTCCGAGTACTACTCCGCTGTTTTTTAAATCATTTATTACCTTTTCTACTGAAAAATTCTCTTTCGCTCCTGTTCTTGAGAATTTGCGTCCCGCACCGTGGGAGGAGCTATGGAAGCTATCTTCATTTCCTTTGCCTCTTACAATATAGCTATAGGAACCCATGGCCCCAGGAATGATGGCCAACTCTCCCTCCCGCACCCTGGTTGCACCCTTTCTATGAACCCATACATTTTTATCGAAATGACTCTCCAGAGCCGCATAGTTATGATGGCAGTTTAGTTCACCAGTGAATACAGGTGTGAGATTATTGTACTTTAACAGATAGTGTGAGAAAATATCCTTAACTTTATCAAGCATCCTTCTTCGGTTTTCATATGCAAAATCCAAAGAAAGATTCATCCAATTAATATATCGCTGCCCTTCTTCCGTATTCACAGGCAAAAATGGAAGGTTAAACTGGGATGGGACCGAGGAATACCATTTATCATTTAAATCACGAGCCAATCGGTTAAAATACTGTCCAACCACATTTCCAAAATGCCTGCTGCCGGAATGAAGCATGATGCAAACCATTCCTTTCTCATCCTGCTGAAGTTCGATAAAATGATTTCCTCCTCCCAGTGTTCCAACCTGATAGTACCCTTCCTCAAGCTGCGCTAACAATTCTTCCTCCCCCTGATAACGTGTAATCTCTTCTTTTGCTTGATCAAGAACTTCGCATACCTGGGGCTTCTTATAGCGGTTATATCCGGTGGGGATGTTCCTCAGAATATCTCCAATGATAGCCTGTAATAAAGTTCCACTCCCCGTTATGGTATCGCGAAGCAACTGAACAGGAATATCCGTTTGTACAAATGCCATTCCACAACCGATATCTACACCCACCGCGTTGGGTATTACCACACCCTCTGTTGCAATGACTCCTCCAATGGGCATACCCTTTCCCGTATGTGTATCAGGCATCAGACACGCCCACTTATGTAAAAAGGGGAGGTTGGAAAGATTTAATGCTTGCTTCAGACAGGACTCCTCCAGATCTTCCTCTTCCTCAAGCCATATTTTGATTGGATGAAGCATTTCATCCTTTTTGTAATATACAAACATAATGTCACTCCCTTTCATTTTCTTTCCTCATTATATCCCGTTATGTGTCTTCCTATCATATAAAAAAAGGTACGAAAACCTCTCTCTCTATGTGCGAATCCAAGCTCCTCTGTTATAATAAGATTAAGCTAATTATTACCCTTGAAAATTCGGGTTTCAAAGCCCTTCAAACAAATTACATCAGATAATTATATAAAACAAAAGATTGAGCACCAATGGAAGCTAGCACTTTACTAATTACAATTTGCTATCGCTACAGTATTGGCAGGACTTTTAAACCTCGAATCCTAAGTAAGGAGGATCATTGTGAGTAATTTTTCAGAACTGATTAAAAATTTTGATAAGACCAGAGATTATATGAGAGATTTCTTTATTTATGGGTTCAAGACACGCACCGACTTTCAATACAAAAGCCTTCGCACCTATGATAACGAGAAAAGGCGCATTGAAAGCTGGCTATCTGATTTAATCAAATTTGATTCTTCCAAGAAGGGCAAACAGATTTCCCTATCAGTGGATAGTAGCAGGCTTTCTCTCAATCCTCTCTATCAGGCTCACAAATCAAAGAGCTTTACTGATAACGATATTCTCCTTCACTTTTATATATTGGATCTTCTTCAAAAATATCAGGAACTATCCGTGGAGGAACTTACCGATAAAATCAACGAGTGCTATGGATGTTTGTTTGAGCCGCAAACAGTACGCATCAAATTAAGGGAGTATGTGGCAGAAGGTATCCTGCTTCAAGAAAAAAGAGGAAAAGCTCTTTCCTACCGACTTTCCCCTGAGGATGCACCTTCCCTATGTCAAAGCACAGATGGGCTGATTGATGCAATTACCTTCTTTTCGGAATGCTCCCCCTTTGGTGTGGTAGGCAATTATATGATGGATCAAATCAATCATAAGAACGATGTTTTTTTGTATAAGCATCATTTTATCGTACATACACTGGAGGATCACATCCTGCATGCTTTATTAAATTCCATAGAAAGAAAACAGTTGATTGAAATCATGAACTTTGGCAAGAGCAAACGTGAAACTATCCTTCATTGTGTTCCTCTTATGATATACATTTCCACGCAGACCGGAAGGCGATACGCCATGATCTATCACCCTGTAGCAAAACGATTTAACGCACTCCGTCTGGATTATATTAAATCCGTAACAGCTCTTTCCGAATACGAACAATATGATACGCTCCGTACCAGATTTGAACATAATGCACCATTCAGCTGGGGTGTCTCCTTTGGTAATAAGGATCGGTACAGACCCTGTGAGAACATTAAAATGATATTACAAATTGATGAAGAGAAGGAACCCTACATTATTGATCGCTTAAAGAGGGAGGGTCGAGGCGGTATAATTACACGACTTGAACCAAATACTTACTCCTTTACAGTAGATGTTTTTGACAGTAATGAAATGATGCATTGGATAAAATCCTTTACCGGCAGAATCAGCTCACTTGAAGGCACAAATCAAACAATTATTTCAAAATTTTATAGAGATATGATTCGTATGAAACGTTTATATAAGGAGGATTAAGGTGGAATTATTTTCTGAACTTTACGGTTGCTACTATTTTGTTACCTCTCAGATTCTTAAGAATTCACCACTTACCGAGAATGAAATGAATCAACTAATTCATTCAAAGGGTTTTTCGGAATCTGCTTTATATCTTGCTCCTAAGCTCTACAAAAGCGACGGTTGGGGGTTACTAACTAGGGATAAGGATACTTATTCCTCCCGCCTTATCTATAAACCAAAGACTCCCCTTACGCTACTTGAAAAGCGCTGGCTGAAGGCTCTTCTTCAGGATAAAAGAATGCAACTTTTTCTGGAAGAGGATGCTTTCAAGGTATTATCTGAGAAGCTGGGGCAGGTCGAACCCCTATTTCATTCCCAGCATTTTAAATACTTTGATATTTTTACAGATGGTGATGATTATGAGAATCCTGATTATATCAAGCATTTCAGACAGCTAATAAATGCCCTACACAAGAAAGAAGTACAAAGTATTATATATCAATCCGGTAAAGGAAGGATTATTGAGGGAGACTATCTTCCTTACCGCTTGGAGTATTCTCCAAAAAATGATAAGTTTAGAGTATTTGTTGCAAGAATTAAGAATCGAAAGGCAGTTGGCTTTGGCACCATTAATCTTTCAAGAATTCTCCACATGAAAGCTCTCAAGCTTCGTTATACCAAACCCCTTGATCTGGAGGAAATCTTTAAGTGGAAACGATGTACAGAACCGTTGACCCTAGAGATAACGCGGGAAAGAAATGCAATCGAACGATTTATGATGGAATTTGCACACTATGAGAAAAGCACTATATGGGATCAAGAGCATCAAACCTGTAGTGCAACCATTTGGTATGATACACAGGATGAGAGCGAATTATTGATTAAGCTGCTATCCTTCGGACCAGTACTTAAAGTAACCGGACCTGCTCGAGTAGTGGAACAGATCCGGGATAGGGTAAATCGTCAATATGAGCTGTTATATCCAAATTAGAAAATGTTATTTGACATAACAGGGTGGGTCTTTCAACAGAGTTTATTGCACATTTGGCTATGGCAGATTACCAATGCCAATTTGCCATAGCCACAGTATATTCCGACCTTTTGCCACTTGATCGAAATATTATTCTTTCTCCACCTTATACGGTCTCATCATCTCATTATCTTCGTGATCCAGGATATGACAATGCCATACATATCCAGGCTCTACGGTGGGATCAAAGGGATAGAGATTTTCTCCTGGTGATACTTTGCAGGCGGAAGCAGTCGGCGGAGCAAAGCGTATTATAATTCTTGTAACCTGACCGGGGTTCATCCTTATGGTATCCTTCCAGCCCATCTCATTTTCATCAGGGGCTATGGGCTCGCCAATCAGATAGGGTTCTACCGGCACTTGAATAGGGTCACACATCAATGGCGGAATTCCATTTACATTCTCCCATTCCTCCTGATATGCCATTGCATCAAAATCTTGGCGGTTCTTAAGCTGGAATTGTACTAGATGAAGGTGTATGGGGTGAGCATCCATGGTAAGGTTTGCAATAATCCATTCCTCAGTGGAACCTACAACTGGCTTTTCGGTCACAGGATACATCCACTTTAACCCATCCAGTAATACCTCTTCCGGTCCATTTGGTCCTGGAACCTCATAAAGTGTAATTGTCCTTTGCTTATCCGGACAAAATTCCGGCATGCAGTTTAAACGCTCCGGAAGCTTTGGCGGCTTTACAGGGATTTTTGCAGTAATTGGTACCGTAAATTGCATAATCTGTCCTACTGTATCCGGGTCTGCAGGAGTGCCGTCAGGATACGGAGCATTTGCATCATTTTGCATAATGATTTTCGTTCCTGGTTTAATCTCTGAAAAATCAATTAACAAATCTGCCCGTTCTGCCGGTGCTAACAAGAGCGAGGTTAACTTAACCGGTTTAGGTAAAAATCCTCCGTCCGAGCCGATTTGTGTAAATTCCATTCCATTGGACAGGGTTAAATTATAAAACCGTGCATTCGAACCATTCAGCACCCTGAAACGATACTGACGCCTTGATACATTTAAGTTCGGCCAAACTCTTCCATTCACCATAATGGTATCTCCAAATAATTCAGGAACCCAGTAAGGGTGAATCTCCGGATTAACCCCAACTGTTTCATAATAAAAATCTCCATTGGTTGTGAAGAAGCGGTCCTGAATTACCAACGGAATTTCAAATTTTCCTTTAGGAAGTTTTAGCTCCTGGCGAAAGCCACATTGACCAGAGCCCTTACCTTCTCTTAACAAATAAAAGCCTGCCAACCCAGCATATACATTTAATCTGGTAATTCCCATGGCGTGATCGTGATACCACAAGGTTGTTGGTTCCTGTGTATTCAGATATGTGGTGATAGGAGACTGATAGGCTGGTCCTTTCTTTCCGTCATAGGTAAACCATGCTTCCGGAAATCCGTCCGATGGCGGAGCCACTTCACCACCGTGAAGATGTGTTACAACGGGGATCGGCTTCTGTGCTTCACAAAAACCAGGTGGGAACAAAGGCCAGGGCTTTGGAGGGTCCATTGGCATATGATTCGGATTTGCCCAGTGCAATGTTGGGTCAACTGGGAAAGGATGTCTTCCACTTAATTTTGATGACCATTTTACCTTTATTGGTATTCCCTGGCTTGCTTCAAAGCTTGGTCCGGGTGATGACTTTGAATAATGAATCGACCCACTAATAGAATCTTTCACTAATCCGCCATACCCCCATACCGTAGTCTTAGGATAACCTTTCGGTAATACTTGCTGTTCGAACTCCAGGATATCAACGCGGTATCGATGCTCCGTTGTATATTCCCCATCAATGTTACCTTCTGTTTCATTGCCGTTGTAGTCCTTCTTTACAATTTCAGGAACGAAAACCGAGGGTTTTGCCAATTGGTTTTCATACTTTTTAATTAACATTGGATCAAGTCTGGTAATCGGTTGATTATTTTGGCTCGATGTTTTTTCTTCATTTTCCGTAATGGTAATACGGCTTCTCTTTGATAATCGCTTCAGAATATCAAGTAACTTCATATTTACCTCCATTCCTGCGCAAGAATTTTGCGCATATATATTTGTGCTTAGGCTAACCTTGGCACAAATTTTATGGTTAAAAGTGATTTTCTTTCAACCTTATCCTCCTTATGGTGATATAATATATCATATGCTTATTCGACAATTATGTTATTAAATCGACATTTCAAAGCATAGCTTGTGCCTGTCCGTTCGTAGAAACTTTATCTTTCATTGCTTTAGAAAAAGCTACGAGGAAGTCGAATTTTAATACAGTATTATAAAAGCCCTCTCACAAATGCTAGGTAGTACTTCACCTTCACATATATGAGAGAGCTTTTATTATAAATTCCTTTTTTATAAACCCTTTATTATGGAGCTTTTATTATAATTTCTTTATTATAGACCCTTTTTATAGTTCGGTTCTTATAGACAATTATTATAGTTCTTTATTATAGCTCTTGAATATTGCTCTTTTTAATAGAGCTATAATGAGCAATTTATCACAACATTGTTTCGAATCTTACTACTTTATATCTCCACATCCTGCGTATAATCAACATTGTCAAAGCGGAAGCCGAACATATGATAAAAATCCTCCCAATAGCCTGTCAAATCAGCCAAATCTCCCACATTGTCATTATTAATCTCATTCCAGATGTCCATTACCTTACTTTGAATATCCTCCTGCATCTCATAGTCATCCAGACGGATTCTATTCTCGTCATCTACCACTGCGCCGGTGGATAGTAATTTATCATGGAATAAACGACCCAACTGCTCGATACAGCCCTCATGATTTCCCTTTTCCTTCATCACTTTATAGAGGATGGCAAAATATAAGGGTACGATGGGGATTGCGGAACTAGCCTGTGTTACCAGAGCTTTATTAATGCTGATGTAGGCTTTTACACCCTTTGAGGCAAATTCGTCAGTGATTTCAACTGAGGTATCATATAAATGTTTCTTTGCAAGACCAATTGTTCCGTTATAATATACCGGATAGGTTAACTCCGGTCCGATATAGGAATAAGCGATTGTCACTGCATTATCAGCCAGTACATCCGCTTCTGACAATGCTTTCATCCAATCCTTCCAGTCTTCACCACCCATAACTTTAATGGTAGCCTGTACTTCTTCTTCCGTTGCGGATCCGATAGTAGCCTCAGTAATAATATTCTTATTCAAATCCAAGGATTTGTTGGTAAAATCACCACCAACTGTCTTTAATGTGGAATTATAAATAGTTCCATCCGCCATAGTTCTGCGCGGTGCAGCAAGGCTATAGATCACCATATCCACCTTACCAAGATCCTGTTTGATCAGCTCAATTGTCTGATCTTTAATCTCTTTGGAAAATGCATCTCCATTAATTGACTTTGCATAATATCCATCTTTTGCAGCAATATCTTCAAAGGCAACCGTATTATACCATCCGGGAGTGGCTGTTCTTCGATCACTTGCCGGCTTTTCAAACATAATTCCAATTGTTGAAGCATCGCAACCATAGGTCGCTGCTATTCTGGATGCTAATCCGTAGCCGGTGGAAGCACCGATGACCAGTACCTTCTTGGGACCTTCTGATTTCCCTAAATTCTTAATATATGATATTTGTCTTGAAACATTCTCTCTGCAGCCCACCGGATGTGCAGTCATGCAGATAAATCCTCTCACCTTCGGTTCTATAATCATAAGTTACCCCTTTTCTAGCTCTTTAAAGTAATATTACTTTGATAATCAAACTATATTTTAACACAAGGATTGATAGAAAGTCAATTTGAAACTTAGGGGTTAAACATCAAATAATATCTATAGTACTCAAATGCAGATTATCAGCACTGCCAGAAAACCCTCATTTTAAGCTGTTTTGCGGGTGCTGTTTAGGGTGGCTGTATATGTTTACCGGTATTTACGTGCCCGCAAGAACATGCTCATGCTGGGCACCCGAAAAACAGCCATCATATCGACAGCCGTTCTTCTGCCAAGATACTTTTTTACTTATTTAATTTCTATCAATTCATCTACATTAACATAACGTGTAGGTTTTATTTCATCAAAATATTTATGTTTGTATAGGTTTCTAATAGTACATAAAATCTCCTTTTTGTTAACCTCCTTAACTAATATTAAGTTAGGCTCGACTGCATAATAACCTTCATTATCTACTTCATTTTCAAATTCTTGTTGCAACCTAATAATATCAAAAACTCTTAAATTGAAGTAGATTCCTCCAACTTTTACAAAAACATCTACTCTATATCCTTTTTGAATAGCCTCAAACTCCGATAACTCACTATCATATTGAAAGTATATTTCTATTTCTTCCATTTTCAACACCGTCCCTATTTATTATTATTATTTTACTGGTGATGTTCGAATTTAATTTAATTTTCCTTGGAATTCCGCTTGAGTCATTGGATACTTTGGAACAATTTCAAAATGTCCTAAATCTGAACCAACCTGTTTAATTTGCAGCCCTTCAGGCATACTATCTATTTTGTATGCTCCTCCAAACATAGACATTTTACCTGCATCCGTATTCAATGAGACACCCCTTTGAGGAGTAACCAAACCGGTACTTTTACCTATCTTAACTTCACCTCAATAGATGCTGGTACAGACATTATTTATCTCTCCTCGTATTATATAGTCATAGCCATTCTTTACCTTTTCTATAGGTTGGGCTATGCTTGTTTTAGATACTGTGGATTAGTTCATTTCTCCTACCACTAGATGGTTTTAAAAAGGCTCTAACCACAGTCTCTTTGTTCACTTGTTAATCAGTTAGATACCGCATGACGGTTTATTTAGAACGAGGTTACAATTACAGAGAGCACCAGTGGTTCAAAAACAGTATCAAATATATTTCAAAGGAGTATTTTTATGATATACGCAGGAATCGATGTTGCCAAAGATAAGCATGATTGCTTTATCACTAACTCAGATGACGAAGTACTATTCAAAGCATTCACCATTCAAAACAACCGTGATGGATTTGATGATCTTTATCAAAAGATTTCCTCTGTTACAGAAGATTTGACCAAAGTAAAAGTAGGACTTGAAGCCACTGGACACTATAGTTACAATCTTCTCGGTTATCTCATTCATAAAGGTCTTGCCACCTATGTTATCAATCCATTGCATACTAATCTGTACAGAAAAAGTCTAAGCCTTAGACAGACGAAAACGGATAAAGTAGATGCCCGAACGATTGCTTCTATGATTATGTCTGATGTGAACTTAAAGTCCTACTCAGACACATCATATCACAATGAAGAACTTAAGTCATTAACTCGCTATCGTTTTGTTAAAGTAAAAGAACGAGCCAAGTTAAAGACATCAATTTCCAGGCTTGTAACCATTCTTTTCCCTGAATTAGAGAAACTGGTTCCTACACTCCATATGAGTTCTGTATATGTCCTGTTCAGCGAATTCCCAAGCGCTAACGCAGTTGCATCCGCTCATCTTACAAGACTTACAAACCTTTTAGAAACAGCCTCAAAGGGTCACTACTCTAAAAAGACCGTTATTCTATTTCGGGAAACTGCAAGGACTTCTGTCGGGTCAGATATGCCTGCAAAATCACTCGAACTGAAACATACTATTAAACTCTTGCACGAGCTGGATTCTGAAATCAATGAAATCGAATCTGAAATCAAAACTATAATGGATGATATCAATTCACCGATTCTATCAATCCCAGGTATCAACTATCGTATGGGTGCGATGATTATTGCCGAAATTGGTGATTTTAAACGATTTGATTCTCCTGACAAGATACTAGCCTATGCAGGATTATCCCCTTCAACTTACCAATCAGGACAGCTAGATGGAGCTTATTCTCATATGGAAAAGCGTGGCTCCAGATACTTACGATATGCATTGTTTAATGCCACCAAATTTGTCTGTCACTGGGATCCAACCTTCAATGCTTATTTGGCAAAGAAACGTGCTGAAGGCAAACATTATAATGTTGCTATTTCTCATGCTGCGAAAAAACTTGTAAGGGTCATATATCATCTTCAAAAGACTGGACAGCTTTACATAAAATCCGTTTAACTTTCTCCAAAATATATTTCTTTTTTGAGCACCTGCCATGATGCCCTATTTGTCATGCAGTTTTCAAGGTACTAATCTATCTAAAATGCAATTCTGCACTTTATTCAAAAACTTTATTTTTAAACTTGACTTTTAATAGTTAGTCTTTTTATTTACTTCACAGATACTAACATATCGCATAGACTTTGATATAAGCTATTTCTACAGCCCATATCATCCCATTTGGAAATTTTCTTTTTAATGTTCGAAAAGGCTACACTGCAATGGTTTCACTTTATATATTTTATATTTGCTCACATGATAGGAAGAAAGGTCACATCAGCCAAAACTGTGTGACCTCTAAAAGGGCAATTGAGATTCTATATTTCAATATTCTTTCTCAATGCCTTAATATACTTTTCTTTACTTGTAGATAATTTTTTAAATACGTTTACCAACTTCTTCCAATTTAATCATTACACTTTCTATACAACTACTCTATGAATCGCAATACTCGTATAAATCTTAGATTCTGCCTAATCCTCTATCAGCCTCTCTTTGTAGTTGTATGCCAATTGGCCCCATATACTTTTGTGCTACACTTAGAATCGTTTTATCATTACCTAATATTTCAAATACTGTTATTGATAAAATGTTAGTCAAGTATTTATCTCCACATTCAGATATTTCTTCAAAATAATTAAAGATATCCTTTAATAACTTGATATTCTTATCTTCTTTTAATAACCCAATTATTTCCGGCATAAAGATGTCCTCTATTATGACAGTTTCTAACGCCTCCCCGTTATCTTCTATTGATTTTGTATATTCACTGCTCAATGAAGGTAAAAAGTTTAGCATTACTCCAAAAAATTCTTCTGATCTTTTGCTCATATCTACCAACTCCTCTATTTAAATAAATTTATTGCATCAAATATAGTGGGTGAACTATATAGACCGGGTGGAACAGTTGGAGATGGTGGAACTGCCACTATCCTAAAGCAGGAGTTTTCCCAAGGTTCTTCATTAAAATTCAATCCTGAATAATCATCAGCATATTAGGTATAGGCAGCAAGTTACGCAAAAGAGACATGTGCCTCTTTTGCAACTTGTCAAGTGGGATTCCCCCGAAACCCCCAAAATATTGTATGGGCCACACTTTTTACAGCCAATATAGACATATCATCCAAGGAATTAATTAATAACTATACAGGACACTTGTATACTCTAAATTACTGATACAATAATGACTTAATCTCGTCTGATAGTTTTAAGATTTCACTCCAGTTTTCACCATTTCTAACGGAATCGACATTCCACTGGTCAGTGTTTTGAAGAAGCATCAAGTTACTCCTTAACACAGAACTTTTTTGAGATATTTCTTCAGTTATCAAATTTGCTTCTTTGAGCTTTGATAAAGTATCATCATGTAGAAATGAAATGACCCCTACATCGAACTCCTCAAAAATATTATACTCAATATCTTCATCGCTCATTTTTAATAAATATGTACCGCATTTTTCTAAGGTATCAATATAAAATTCCATAAGCTTATTGGTTGATATTCCCATTTTTATCATATCTCCTATTTGACATGTATTATCCTTGCCTTGTCTCCAGGCAGCGGAACGTAATCTGATCCTACTATTTTTATTTTACCTGTAGCACCACTGGAGTAACCATAGTATGATCCGCTGTGTCTTCCCCCACCGGGATGATAAAAAATAGATTGGTCTCCTTTGGTAAATTTCCATCCTGTTTTACTTGAACCATAAGCTCCTTCAGTCCATCCGTCTCCAAGAATTTTTGAGACATCAGTTTTCGATTTCCCATACAAACTTTGAGGATTTTTCACGATGTCATCAACTGAATTTAATGTCTTACTCGTTCCCCCTAAAAAACTATAAGCTCCAAATGCCGCCAATGCTACTGAATCAGTCTTAAACCAAAAACTTTCGTTCTTTACACACATTTTGTCTACATCATTTACTGTTAACTTTGATAATTCTTTTTCACTTAATCCATTAAGTTTATACACAAGATATGAACTGTGGCTCATAGTGGCTTCATCGAGCCTATTATAAGCTTCACTCCCATAATACCATGCTAGATAATATTTTTGTCCTTCACTTGCTGTATTTTTATAAATAGGACTACTCGAATTTGATTTTAATATCTGTTTTAATGTAGGATTCACTTGAGATTTATTAGTAACATTATTAGAATTAGAATTCTTTGACCCCTTTGCCTCCTTTCTTGCTTCCTGTACCGCGGTACAAGTCGACGGTAATTTCGGTTTTGATGAATAATAGGAACTATAATATGAACTTTTCATATTGTAACTAATACTATTCATTGTTTGATTACCTACTACTCCATCTACCTTTAATCCATTGTCCTTTTGATATTGTAAAACAGCTGCCTTTGTGGCGGGTCCAAATTTTCCATCAGCTCCACTTTTTCCCACACTATATCCAAGAGAAATTAAATTTAGTTGTAATTCCTTTACATCATCTCCCTTCGATCCAACCCGTAATGCTTTATGACCTGTTGGGTCTGTATACATTATAGGATTATTTGTTACATAAGTATACAAGTTCAAACTCAACGGGTTATCAGGCTCACCTGTATACGTATCCTGCTGCATAAATCTAGCTGTTACCGGGTCATACATTCTGGAATTAAGATAGTACAGATTGGTTTCATTATCGTATTGATAACCGGAATATAAAATATTATTATTAACATCGCCTGTACTTTCGAGTTTATTTCCGAATGCATCATAATAATATGTTGCCGCTACATCCCCAGTATCCGTTAATAGAGCTGTCACATCTGCATGTCCATTATACATATAATAATATGTATTACTATCGACTGTTCTTCGAAGAAGATTAATGCCATATACATTCCTTGCTACTTGGTCTCCATCTGAATTCTGTTCAAGAATTACTTTATCACTGTCGTATAAGTAATAGGTTGCTTGACCATTGACATTCTTAGCAATGCGATAGCCTTCGGTATCATACGTATTATTTACAATTGTACCGTCACTCATAACTGTCTTAATTAGCTGATTATTAAAATCATACGTATTACTTTGCTTCGTTGTTGTGGATACCAATTCTTCCTCACGATAAGAAGCTACTGTACTTGCGGTTTGATTACCATTCAAATCGTAAGTATATGCAGTTATATCCTTTATTTTATTATTTAACTTTTCACTAGCAGAAACCAATCTATTTTGATTCGTATATAAATAACTGGTTTCCACCTTTTCTGTACCTAGATTTTTTGTCTCAAGAATACGGTTGCCTACAGCATCATACCCATAAGCTGTATGCATGCCATTTGGTTCCATTACAGATACTAATCTACTTAATTCATCATAAGTATACGAAGTAGTTCCTTTAACATGCCCATTAATTATTTCTTCCTTTGTAAGCTGATTTCCCGCATGATCATAAGTATAACTATAGCGATCCATAATACTGTCATCAGCTTTTTTATTAATTAATGTCTTTAATGAATTATTATCATAATATATATACTCTTCCTTACATCCATTGCTGTAGGTGACATTTTTTACACTTCCGTTCTCATAATATAAGTATGTGCTTTCATTATCTCCATCAATAACCTTATATAATCTGTTTAAATTATCATATACTTTTTCTGTAGTGTTGCCTTTCGGATCTTTTAATATTTCCTTATAATAACCCTGATCGACATCCATTATATTATCATAAGTATAATATGATGTTCCAATGTTCGACACAGTTTTGCTCAATACTCTTCCATTTTCATCATACGTAAAACTGGTGGCGCCATTATTATTTCTTTCTGAAAGTATATTGCCATTATTATCATAACTGAAGTTTTTAGTATCTCCCCCTATTGTGTTGTCCGATAAGACATTACCGTGTATATCATAAGTATACAGGGTCGTAATGTCTTTTTTGTCGATCCTAGATTTCATAGTACCATCCGGATAATACTTATAACTATCATATTTCGTTATGCTATCTATATCTGTTTCTTTTATTAATTTATTCGCTGAATTATAAGCATAAGTAGTAACAAAACCTTTCGCATTTTTTGCAGTAAGCATATTGCCATTTAAATCATAGGTATAATTTGTAACTTCATCTTTTGCATTATTAACCGATATCAGTCTATTCAAACCATCATAGTCAAAAGTTGTTACATTCGCATTACCATCAACCTTAGAATTGATATTTCCAACTGCATCATAGGTTTGCGAGGTAACATTATTGATAGGGTCTACCGTAGTCAATGGTCGATTATTTTTGTCATAAGTAAATATTGTTTCATTGCCCAAAGCATCTATAGCTTTGATTTGGGAATTATTGTTGTCGTATTCATATTTTTCATAAACGATATCTGATGGATTACTCTTACTTATTAACCGATTTAAAGAATCGTATTTATTACTATAAGTATTGCCTAACCAGTCTGTTGTTGTAAGTAAATTACCATTCTTATCATATGAATATGATGTCTTTTGGCTTCTACCACTTACAGGCTTTGTCATACTTACAGATTTATTTAAAGAGTCATATTCATATTCGGTCGTATTTCCAAGATAGTCCGTTGTAGAGTGTAAATTTCCAACAACATCATATGTATTGTATTTGGTGATGGATTGTGATCCATCCTTTTTTTGCTCAGTTTGACTTAATACTTGTCCGTTATTGTTATAAGTACAAGAAATGACTTTGTCCATGCTGTCTAGTTGATATACCAATCTTCCTGCAATATCATATTTATTCGTAATCGTATAGTCACCAATCGTTGTATCTCCGAAAATTGTTTTACTTCTTAACAGTCCTAATTTATTGTAAGTAAATTCTGTTGAATTGCCATTCCCATCAGTTTGTTTCAAAATATTACCTGCATGGTCATATGAATTCTGCTGCAATGATTTTTCTGAACCATCGACAATAGTAGTTTTTATCAATCTTCCAAGCTTATCATAACAATAATTTTTTGTTGTATTATTGGCATCTGTCTCGGCAATTTTCCTTCCTGCCGCATCATAGGTGTAGCTTGTATCAAAAGAATATCCATTCTCATCAGCTACTGGTGTAAGCATAGTAAGCAAATCATCATTCGCATTATATGTATATTTTGTTCCATATCCCGTTGTTATTTTCTCAGATATTGTTGCCCCTACGCCACTATCATATCCAATCGCATCTAATTCTTTAATTACCCTACCTTTTAAGTCATATAAATATGCTTTTGAATTAATGGTCTTGAATTCGCTATCCTTATTGTCATAATATACATCCTGTTCTAAAAGTACTCGATCCATGTTATCATAGGTAAAAACAACTCTATTCATTTCTGAAAGTGCCGCTCCTTCAACATAGCTCTGTGGATCTACTTTCGCAATTTGTCTACCAGCTTTATCATAATAAAAGGCTGTAATGCCTCCTTTCGCATCGATTGTCTTTACTAACTGCCCTCGTTTATCGTAAATATTCCTGGTTACATTTCCTTTCGCATCTGAGGTGGACAATTTATTTCCATTATAATCATAAGAATAAGATGTAGTTATTAAAGTACTTTGATTATTTTCATCCAAACCAGATGTTGTCTCTAAGACAGTTCTATCAAGATTATCATATTCATAAGATGTTATAACATTATCCGGCGTCGACTTAGTAAGAATATTACCATTAGCATCATATGTAAATGATGTTATTAGAGGTATATCCGAAATTTCATTGAAATCATACCCATACAGGTCTTTGGTATCAATATGTTTTTTTATGCTAACCTCTTTACCCAAATAATTATAAACATAATCTGTAACTTGTTTGTCATCTGCTTCAAGATATATGGTTTCTTTTGTTAGATTATCATTAGCATCATATTCATATTCAGTTTTGCCACCTTCTGCATCCTCTAGTAATACCAACTTATTATTAGCTCCATATGTATATCTCGTCGTCATTAAAGCCGATGGCAATTCCCACAGAGCAACCCCTTCCGTACTAGTTGCCTCTGAAGTCCTATTATTATTCTTATCATACCCATACTTCTTATATGAATATATATCCTCTGCTAATGGTGTCCATTGCTCTGACAATCGTTTAAATTTATCATATTTATAATATGTTATAAGCCCTAATGCGTCCATTATGGAATATATAGTGCCATCAACATAATATACAGTTGACTGTTCTCCACCATTAGGATTAATCTGTCTAATTATTTGCCCTTTCAGATTATATATATAATAAGTAGTTGCAGAATCAAATTCATTTAAATATACCGTTTCCGATTTCATAGTATGATTATCAGAAACCGGATAATATGTATTAGATCGTAACAATTTATTCTCTGAAGTCAAATCCTCCTGAAAGTATGTATTTTTTAATCTGTTTAATGAATCATAATCGTAAGAATAAACACTCCCATTTGGTTTGGTCTCGGTTAGAACATTTCCGTAATAATCATATGTATAACTAATTATGTTATTCTCCGGATCTGTAATAGTATGTACTTTCCCATTAACGTAATACGTATATCGATAGCCAACGTCTCCTGTTGGTGATACTTTATATATATTAGGTGAAATTTCTTTTACTTTTCTCCCCAATGTGTCATACTCACAATGAGTAGTCTCACCACCTTGTAATATTGTATCCGTCAAATTACCATATTGATCATAAGTATATGTCGTTATTTCACTTTTTGGAGAGAGAGTACTGGTCAATAATCCAATTGAATTATAGGTATACTTTGTTATATTGTGTTTGTCATCAGAAGAAGTCGCAATATTACCATATTGATCATAAGTATACGTCGTCGTATATCCCTCAGGATCAGTTACTGATTTTAACAGTCCTTTAATAGAATAACCATTCTCTCCTGGCTGATAATAGGTATACGATTTTATTGAAAATTTATCTTGGTCTGCTGATGATGAATATATATCCGTTCCATTAAGGGGAATTACTTCCTTTAACAGATAGGTTTGAGTAGAATCGTAAATATAATAGGTATAATTACCGTTCTCATCACAGGTACTGATAAGGTTATTTTTTTCATCATACCAATATTTTGAGCTACTACTCGTGTCTGGTTCTATTACAGCTACAATATTCCCCTTGCTATCCCATTTATATTCTGTAGTATAACCATTACGATCTGTTTTAGATTGTTCCTCACCATATTTATTTTGTCCATCCTCAGAATTGTAGATAGTTGTTGTGTTACCTCCATCTGCATCAGTTGTGTCAGTTTCATAATAAGCAGTATCATAACCTATAGTGGATACCCTAAAATTACTATCTGTAATTGTTGTTTTTCCATTTACTTCATCATAAGAATATGTCTTAGTATTACCATATTCATCGGTCACTTGATTAACTTTAATAATTCCACCAAAATTATTATAAGTTACTGCCTCGATCAAATCGTTATTTCCATCTCTAATACTTGTCAAATAACCTTCCTGATCATAACTATAACTAGTAACGATACCTTGAATATCTTTTGCTTGAATCAACCTGTTATAATCATCGTAATTATAATTAACTTTTCTGCCAATTGTATCTTCAATTGATTTAAGTAAATTATTTTCATACTTAAAAGTGTATTTTCTTCCCACATAATCTGTAATTACTTGAATTAGTCCATTTGTTCCATAAGTTATTGATAAAGCATTGCCTTGTTTATTTTTTATCCAGATTAATTTTCCGTCAGCATTATATTTATATTGGAGTCTGCTATCTTTGCAAGTTAATATATAAGTCCCATCTAATTGCTTTACTAAGCTATTTCTCGAATAATAAGAAGTAAAAGTGCCATCTTCATTGATTGAATATGATTCATTGCTGCCATCAGGAAGTTTTATTAAAAGCACATTAGGATACTCTTCATATTTTGTAATATAAGAATCGTAATTAAACGACCATCCCTTTCCTAATATTCCGCTGCTTTCTGTATCCTGAGAATTATATAATCTTGTTACTTCGAAAGAGTCATCTATGCATTTTACCTCTAAGTCTGTATATTGCTTTGAGTAATTTCCTGTCGGAGCATATGCTCCCTCTGCTGCATTAAATTGTGTCCTTAATGCAATTTCATAACCATAATATGGTGTACAATCAATATTTCCGCTGACTTTGTCACCGGAACCTACCCATCTAGGGAGCCACGTATCCGTTGTCGAATCATAATCATAACCCTTAAGCAAGCTTGGACCATATATTGAACCCCAATAGTTATTCTCAAGTTTAATCGGCTCATAACCATAATTCCCAATAATTCCAGATCCATTATTTATAAAATTATTATTTTTGATACAATAAGTTCCATTCGTATAATAGTAGGATACATAAATACCTTGATTATCTTTAATGGTATTATTTTCAATTATATACCTATTATTGCCTATAGAAAGATTGAGGTTTCCATTATCATAAATATCGCTATTATTTATTGAAATATCATTGTTAATATCCAGATATCTTATATTGGATATTTCTGTGTTTTGTATACTGGCACCATCTAAATATAAACTCCATGAATTATTAATTACAGAATGATTTAATTGTACTTTCCCAGACATGAATAAATTATTTACATTTTCAATGATTACATGATCTCCAATAAATTCTCCACCATAAACATTGAATGCCTGCCAGTTATATTCATTATAATTCATAGCATCATTTGCATGTGGGATAAAACTTATTGGTTCATCCGCTGTCCCTTGGGCAACTAACTTCCCATTAACGCTCACATATTTTGTATAAAATTCGGTTCCTGGTTGAATCGTACACGAACCATTTGGTCCAACAATAAAATAGGGAATATAATAAGAATTATTTTTAGTAAGAGTAATCGGTCCATTTATCGTGCCCTTCAAGTATATACAATCATATTTATTGTCATTAAATCTATTATCACTGAAATTTTCAAAAAAATTAGATGAAATCAAAGTATCCGGATAAATAGCTATAGGATATTCTGTTTCAGTAATTCTATTATTCTTAATAATAAACAATCCTAATCCAGTAACACCATCCATATTAATGCCGTTATTCAAATTATTACCAGTAATGGTATTATTCTCAATTGATATCTTTGCAGCTTCATTGCTACTCCTTATATCGATAATACTCCAATCAACTTCATTATGGATATCATTATCAGTTAGTGTTAAATCTCCTGAACTACTAAAAAAAATACTGGTATTAATCATTTCACTATTTTTTATTCTTATATCTTGTTCATTACTTACATTTAACCATGCATCTGTTATATTCGAATTTCGTAAATCTAATGAACCCAAAGAACTTAACTCTAATTTAATTTTCAGATTATCACCAATTATTTCTCCATTATTATTTACAAAAATATCTGCATTTATATCATCATTATTCCCCCCATATTCAGGATCATTTATTCCGGTCATTATTATAGGATCATCTGCTTCTGCCTGTGCTAAAATTGTTCCTCCTACTACAACAATACTAGAACGATCTGTTAATTTTACTATTGTACCTGAATTAATTGTAACTTTAACCCCTTCAAGAATAACTGCTCCTCCATCTATTATAATATAACCATCCCATACTGTATCTTCTACAATTTCTCCTGATACTATTGTGACTTTCATCTGTGATACCACTTCACTCCAAGCACCTTTAGCAACTCCACGAATAGCCCGAATTCTGTAAAACGCATTGTTTTCTATGGTATTTACATTATTGTGGGTATATGTATTATCAGTAACCGTATCGGCAACTGTTCCATTAATCTCAACTTCATAAGCCGTGGCATTCTCTATTTTATCCCAAGTAAGTTTTACAGTTGTTTCATTTATTACTCTAGATTTAACATTTTGAACCTTTTCCGGTCCAGTTGTTAAAACATACGGTGAACTCCACTCACTATATATGCTTCCCTTTTTTGATCTTACTTTATATTCATATTCATAATTGGGACTGAAATTCATTTGAGAGTATATTGTAGTATTTCCAACTTCAACGATTTCTCCATTAATACTAAGTTCGTAGCTGTCTACACCAATTATTTCATTCCAACAGATACTAATTACAGAATCTGCGACAGTAGCTAATAAACCTAAAGGATTTTCTACCAGTGTCGTTACAGTCAAGATTTCACTTGCATCAGAAATATTTCCATCTAGATCTTTTGCGATAATTGAAAAATTATATTCTGTCCCCTGTTCTAATCCTGTTACTAAATAATTAGTTGAATTGGATGCAATCCCTATACAACTTGTCCCTTGATAGATCATATATTCAAGCGAATCACCATTATCCGTAGATGCATCCCAGGATAAGGTCACTGTTGTACTTGTTTTATCTATTATATGTAAGTTCGCAGGTGTGGTTGGTGCCTGTTGATTTCTCATATCTAAGACTATTGAGTTACTCTCCTCAGATAAGTTTCCTGAAGGGTCAAATGCTTTCACCATATATGTATAAACATTACCTTTTTCGACAGAAGTATCTATATATCTAGTATCAGTTGTTATACCAATTTCTATTTTATCTCTATATACCCTATATCCTTCTACTTTTACATTATCTTCTGACGCATCCCAAGATAATGTTACTGATGAATCAGTGACATCCGAATATTCTACATTCATAGGTGAGGATGGTGCTTCCATTTCAATCGTGGATGCGTATAAAGTAGCACTTTCATTTGACAAATTACCTGATGCATCATATGCAATAACAGTATAGGTATATTGCCTACCGGGAACTAGATTATCGTCTGAATATGATGTATTATCCGATGTTCCGATTTCAATATTATCTCTAAAAACTTTATATCCTACAACACCAACATTATCTGAAGAGGGTTTCCATGACAATAATAACAAGGTATCCGTTCTTGATATTATTGTTAAGTCTGTAACTGTTGTAGGACGTTCATCGTCTACATCTGTTACTGTCACTATATTACTTTCTCCGGACTTATTCCCTGCTTGATCATATGCAACAACATAAAAAGAATATGTGCCGATACTAATTAACGAGTATGTATAACTTAACTCCTCAGTCATCCCAATACTATGGTCATTGCAAAATATTTCATATGTCTTAACTGTATCATTATCCAATGATTTATCCCATGATAATTCAACTGAATGATTAGATGATAAAGTTACCAATAAGTTTGACGGTGCAGAAGGTGCCTCTACATCACCACTATTGTTTACATCATTTAATGCTTTTTTGTCATAATCACTAGTCACCTTAGCAAATACTTCATTACTTGCCGAAGATGTTAAAAGCATAACAAAAATTAAGATTAATGAAATAATACTTTTACCAACTCTCTTCCACTTTTTCATTCTTTCTTCTCCCTGTTTTACAATTTTATAGAATTTACCCCTTTTTATTACATATTATTTATTTTTATGCAGAGTGTCAAGTTTTTCCGTGTTTTTTCTTAAAATTCCTTTTTTGATAATTTCAACCAAAATCCAATAATGTTATTAAAGATTATCTTTGTCATATGCTTTCTATCGACTCAACCTAGATATTTTCAGACCATCTATTATGCATATATTAACAAACAAAAAAACCGACATCCAAAAGTGTGATTTAACACGAATGGATACCGGTTCTTTTATATCTTAGTTCTCATATTTAATTCTATTTCTCTGGTGTATTGGTACTCAATGTAATCTAAGGCTCTACGTCTAAAAGTTATTCCCATTCCATCCCCAAGTAGAAACCTCTTCGTATTTTACATAGATACCCTCCGGCTGAAGTTCCAGTTCCTCCTGAAGAATATCCGTAATCGCTTTTGTTAACTTGCTATAAGCTTCTGACGATGCTTTACCGAAGATTTTTACATCCACAAAAGCTAATGGGTTGTCATTACTTCCTCTAAAGTACATAACGCTATTGTCTTCAAAGGATAGCATCAGCCAATTTTCGCTCTTACCAGGAATCAACTCAATTGCTTTTCCTAATTTTGTCTTGATATTCTCTCTTTTTTCCTCAGTAATTGTAACCGTAGTTTTCGTATTAATATAAGGCATATGTTTTACTTCCTTTCACATGGTATTCATCTTAAAGTTTGGAGTCAAAAGAAATTATTAAGCTTATAAATTCAATAGGTATCTCCCAAATAATAAATCATAGCTTACGAATCACTTTAATAATTCCAAAACCATACAAGTATTAAGAATATTATATAGAATCCCATAAAAACTTTCAATCTTTCCCACAAATTTGGTCTAATGATTTCAAAAATCATCTTCCGAAAAGAGTATTTGCATTCGTCGGTATTTAGGTATGTCATGTTAATCCTTTATACTTCCACATAATGGAGCGAAATCCTTTTGCTTTTATCCAAAAATGCCATATCAATCTAAACAGTAACAAAGTCACTGTTTTCATAACCAGTATCCTATAAACTATACTAGAAAAATATCATCCTACGCACCCCATATCGCGTTGGGATAAATTATGTTTGGAGAAATGACAATGAAGAAATTACTTGAACTCTGGAAGAAGTATTCCTTTTTACTACTGATGGCATTTATTATTTTAAGCCTGTTTGACTTACGATTTGCATTAGCCGCAATCATCTGTATGATTGCACCTCTGGTGATGGCGTTATTTCGAGGCAGGTTTTGGTGTGGCAATTTATGTCCCCGAGGTAGCTTTTATGATAACCTTGATCATAAAGATCAGTAAGAAACGAGCGATTCCAAAATTATTTCGAACCCGAATATTTCGTGGAATTATGGTTGTATTTTTACTATCCATGTTCACAACCGGAGTAATACAAAACTGGGGAAATCCCTATGGTATCGGAATGGTGTTTTACCGAATTATTGTAATTACAACGGTAATAGGCGTTATATTATCACTCTTTTTTAACCACCGCACCTGGTGTCAGATCTGTCCCATGGGAACGTTGGCTGCACTTATTTCGAAGATAAAGACAAAGAAAAAACTTCTGCAAATCTCACCGAAATGTGTTTCTTGTAAGCTTTGTCACAAGAAATGTCCCTTCGGAATTGTACCCTATGATTACAAGGAAAATCCCCTCTCTCATCCAGATTGTATCCAATGTGGAAAATGTGTCACAATCTGCCCCAAAAATGCAATCGGATATGATAAAATAGGGAATAGCTAATCCAAAAGTTAAATACAATAGATTATGGAGGATGAAACGATGAATGGACTCTTATCGACACACGTGAATTTTATCTTGGTATTTTTTGAAGGAATTTTATCCTTCTTTTCACCCTGCGTAATCCCCCTACTACCGGTTTATATGAGTTACCTAGCGGGTAATGCGAAGAATTACAACGAAGATGGGGAAGTTATTTATAACCGTAAGAAAATGCTGTTTCATACGATGTTTTTCATACTGGGTATTTCCACAGCCTTTTTTACGCTTGGACTTACTTTTACTTCGTTAGGAGATTATTTTAATGAGAATAAGCTGCTATTTACGAAACTGAGCGGTATTCTTATTATGTTACTTGGTTTCTTTCAGCTTGGCGTTTTCAATTTTTCATTCCTGCAAAGAGAAAGAAAGTTTCATATTAACTTAGAAAACAGGCAGATCAATCCACTTGTTGCTTTCCTTCTTGGCTTCACTTTTAGTTTTGCTTGGATGCCTTGCATCGGGCCCATGCTTTCCTCTGTGCTTTTAATGGCAAGCAGTGCAAAGACCTACTTACTCGGTTATGGTCTTGTTCTTATTTATACTGCAGGCTTTGTTATTCCTTTCTTGGTTTTAGGAGCCTTTACTACTAAGGCATTGGATCTCATTAAGCGAAACAAGAAGTTTCTAAGTTATACCATTAAGCTCGGAGCAATTATTTTAATCCTTATTGGCTTTATGACTTATACCGGATTTATGAATGGAATATCAGGTTATCTGAATTCGTTGCCAGGTTCACCCCGCACCACGCAGAATGAAACGGATAAGGATAGTCCCACAATTAGCTCTGCTCCATCCCCAGAGGCAGAAAGTACCTCTACCCATCCCTCGATTAACTTTACTTTGACCGATCAATATGGTAATGAACATACCCTATCGGATTATAAAGGAAAGATAGTATTCCTAAATTTTTGGGCTACCTGGTGCCCTCCCTGTAACAAGGAAATGCCTGATATTGAGGAATTATACAAGGAATATGATTCAAATAAAGGGGATGTGATATTTTTAGGTGTGACCAATCCTGTTAGCGCCAAATATCCCAACAATCAGGATGTGGATCAGAAAGCCATCAAAGCCTTCCTGACAGAAAAGGGATATACCTTCCCCACCGTTTTTGATGAGAGTGGTGATCTGTTGGCAAGCTATCAAATCAACGCCTTTCCTACCACGTTTATTATCAACCGGGATGGTAATATTCTAGGTTATGTTCCCGGCATGATGACCAAGGATATTATGAAGAATGTGATAAAGGAGGCTTTACAGGATAAATAAATTCGTTGATTAAACACCCAACTAAATTATGATCTTGTACCTATCAAAGGTGTTTAACTTCGTTAGTTTATACCCAATTAAATATGTTTACCTTAATTAGTTCATATCCAATTAAATATGTTACCTTCATTAGTTCATATCCAATTAAATATGTTTGCCTTCGTTAGTTCATACCTCAATTAAATATTTGCCTTCATTAGTTCATAGCTCAATTAAATATGTTTGCCTTCATTAATTTATATCCAATTAAATATGTTTACCTTCATTAATTTATATCCAATTAAATATGTTTACCTTCACTAGTTCTTCTCTTTAACCACTATAAAAGCCCGCAAGCTTTAGCTTTTGCGGGCTTTCACTATAAATACGATTCCTAAAATACATAATACACTAACGATGCCAGCAATAAACTGCAGTATATAATAGCCTTTGGTCTGTTCTTTTACCGAACTGACTGCATCATTTACTGTCTGCTTAATTCCATCTATATTTTTATCAAAATAAAATACTGCATAATTTGATTTTGCAAGGCTGTAGTTGCCCGTCTCCACAGAATCAAGAATATAGTTTCCCTGTTCATCCATAGCCAGAACCTGAATCACATTACGAATTTTACTGCTGGATATCAAATCCCCGGTAGGGATCCGATATACCACATTACCTTTTTTTACTTTAGCTGTATAGTGGTGAGTACCATTTACCACCATAGTAATTGAAGTAATCTTCGGATTATTAATCTTTGTAGTAATCTCTACAAAGTTACTTACTGCTTTCTTATCAATCTTATCGATTACTAAGTCCTTGCTTGGATGATAGGAATTAAGTGAGCCAATAAAGGTATCAATACTCTCCATCTGACGATCCATCCAAGCAATCCTGCTAATGAGGAACTGTTTCATATAGATAGTGGATTTTTCAAAGCCTTCGCTTTTGTACTCCTCATAGGAATATCCCCAACGCTCATCATTGGCAGTGGCAGCAGCCCTATATTTTGCTATATATTGATCAAGCTTTCCACCCTCTTTGATTAAATCTTCCATTGTGGTCTTACGAATTTTTTTATATTTTTCATATACTCTCTCTAAAAAAAATGGATCTCTAATCAAGCTTTGGTTCCATTGCACTGTTTGGTAATATTGTTTTGAGACATTCAGATCATTTGTGATATTCCATCTTGTAGGAAACCAAGTATCAATTCCAGAACGATTGATATTTCCCCAGGCTTGGTCAAAATCCAGAATTGATCCCATATAAAATAGATCATCCACATCTTTATAAAAATAGGCAGTGTTTTCTCTGCTTTTCCAATCCATGGAAAATTCATTCAGAAAGAAATACTGAACCAATGAATCCATATCAAACATTTCACTGTAGTGCTTCCCGTCATACACCGGGGCAGAGAATACGCTCTGTTTATATCCCGGATTCTTCGTTCCGCCTTTCTGATTCTCCGCACGGTATTTTATTGCAGTATCGTGATAAGTAAAGTCTATGCTATGTAACGCATGCTCGAAGCTCTGCACGATTCTTCTAATATTATTGTATAAATAATTATTTGTCTTTGCATATTCCGGGGCTATAAAAAAGATAGGCTGGGAATAATCTGTAATCATTGTGTTTTTAGCATTCTTGTCAAAGGCAGAGGCATCCATTTTCAGGAGCACACCGCCGGTGGGTTCTGGTAACTGGACGAAATCCGATATGATATATGTCTCCGGTGTACCATCTGAATCCACGTCATAGCGAAAGGTATATGGACTGGTAATCCAGCTCAAATCCTGCTTCATCGCAATTTCAATATTTTGCTTTAAAGATTTAGCTTCCGCTTCATTCATGGTATTGCTTTGATTACTTTCTTCACCCTCACTGTAAGATAAGGCATCTGTGTTAATTAACTGTTCCACGATTGCATCGGATGCCTTTTCTGCCGCCTTCTCCCAGTCAAATATATTAACTTTTTCCTCGCCGACCCCGATCGACTCACATAATTGATATACCCCATAGTATTCATTATTAAATATGAGAACAACGTTTTCCGAATTTGAATAACCTTCCATGCCTAAATCTGTGGCAAATTCGTATAATAGCTTATTTCTCATTAAGGTGTGATCAATATCATTTGCCAACAGCTCCCATTGCTTACCTACTCCAAGACCCAGCAAACTTTCCTCTTCCTCAAACTTAATATGAAACGGTCGTTTGTCTTTGTCATTTACTTCGCTGTCGCCTAATTTTATGGATGCATTTCCACTGTAAACTTGCTTTTGCTTACCATATTCAGCGCTTCCCTGAATGTTCATACCCGCTTCGGAATATGCCCCACTAATCTCATGATAGCCATGGCTGCTATTAATGTATACTACCGGTAATGTGCTGAAATAAATTGATGTATTTACACTTTCCTGTCCCACGAGGCTTACTGAAATTAATTTCTCCTCATCCTCTTGTTTCGGAATATAGTAATTCTCAACGGTGGTAAAGATGTGTTTCGCACCACTTGGTGAGGTGATAACCCATTTAAAAGAGGAACCTTCCGGCGCGTTCCTTACCTTTAATGGCTTACCTGCCTCGACCCAGGCTTTATCAAATGAAATCCCCTGATCTTCAACGGAATTTTTTATTTCATCTGTCCCATCATCTGTTCCCCTTGTCGGTATGGGGGTAGCCTGTGCTACGAGACTATTGCCAGTAGTTAATACTATTATTAACGCAACTATGATAATTTTCTTTCCCATTGCTAAATATTTATGTTTTATTCCTTTTAATTGCATCTAACCTTCGCTCCAATTGTCGTAATATTGACTCGTTTCTTGCTTTTTTTCCTATGCTTCTATATAATAATAAAATATATAAAACTTCGTTACCAAGAAAGGATTGATCTAATGAAGAAATCAAAGCGTATATCAGCTATAATCGGTATCATCCTATTAGTATCCTTATATTTGTGCACTCTATTCTCTGCCATATTCGGCAGCCCCTATGCAAATGGATTATTCCTCGCATGCATATTTTCTACCTTCTTTATTCCTGTTATGATTTATGCAATGATGCTGATTTATCGTATTGTTCATAAAACAAAGGACGTATTCAGCCCTGATCACTTAGAAGAAAATGAAACGAGTGATTCTAGCAAGCAATAATCACCCTTTTATTCGTTTAAAGTATTCCTGAATTTTAATCTCATAACCATTATTCGAAGGAACATAAAATACCCTATCCTTGATTTCATCCGGAAGGTATTGTTGCTTCACATAATGGTTTTCATAGTCATGGGCATATTTGTAACCCAGCCCATGACCTAACTTTGAGGCTCCTTTGTAGTGAGCATCCATCAGATAGGCAGGAATCGTTGCTGTCTTCTCATTCTCAACAACCCTTAAGGCATCATCTATTGCGCAAATCGCCGAATTACTTTTTGGTGCACACGCAACATATGCTGCAGCTTGTGCCAAAACAATCCGTGCTTCCGGCATTCCAAGACGCTCCACTGCAAGAGCCGCATTCGTTGCAACAACAAGTGCATTTGGGTCAGCGTTTGATACATCCTCCGCCGCACAGATCATAATTCTTCTTGCAATAAATGCAACCTCTTCTCCTGCATAAATCATTCTTGCCAGATAATAAATCGCAGCATCTGGGTCAGACCCTCTCATACTCTTAATAAAAGCAGAAATCGTATCATAATGGTTGTCCCCGTTTTTATCATACTTTAATACTCTTTTTTGAATGCACTGAGCCGCTACAGGGAGTGTGATGTGAATTAATCCATCCTCACCGCGCTCTGTCGTCAAAACTCCAAGTTCAATTGCATTCAACGCAGCACGTGCATCTCCGTTGCAGATATCAGCCAGAAATTCCAGTGCGTCCTCCTCCAAAACTGCCTGATATATACCCATTCCCTTTTCTTTATCCGTAACTGCCCTAACCAATAACGTCTTAATATCTTCCTTATCAAGGGACTTTAATTCAAAAATAATAGACCTGGATAACAACGCGGAATTCACCTCAAAATACGGATTTTCCGTTGTCGCGCCGATAAGAATTATTGTACCGTCCTCCACATAAGGTAACAGATAATCCTGCTGCCCTTTATTGAAGCGATGAATCTCATCAATAAACAGTATCGTCTTCTTTCCATACATCCCAAGGTTATTCTTTGCCTGTTCCACCACCGCTTCCATATCCTTCTTCCCTGCGGAAGTAGCATTAATCTGCGTAAATATAGAACTTGTCGTCCCAGCAATTACCTTCGCCAGTGTCGTCTTTCCGGTTCCTGGCGGACCATAAAATAAAATCGAACTGATTTTATCCGCCTTAATAGCGCGGTAAAGCAATTTATCCTTGCCGATTATATGACTTTGACCAACCACCTCTTCCAGCGTGGACGGACGCAGCCTGGAAGCCAAGGGAGCTTCCTTCTTCATAGTATTATTTCTCATATAATCAAATAAATCCATGCCTTCCTCCATTCTGTACAAAGACAGTCTATTCGTTTCCACCAAAATGTGTTAAAGTATTGAACATCACAGAAATATATGCATAATAAAATAAGTAAACTGCGAAACCTCTCTGCCTTCCCTGTTTGTTCTTATCAGCATACAATTTTAACGCTGACTCTTGACCGCAGGGCAACGGAAGCGATAAAATTCGTATTCTGGTAAGGATAAACTCCTTACCTAAATTGGTTTCGCCACATTAACTATGAAGTACTATCCCGCGAAACCTCTCTGCCTTCCCTGTTTGTTCTTATCAGCATACAATTTTAATGCTGACTCTTGACCGCAGGGCAACGGAAGCGGTAAAATTCGTATTCTGATAAGGACAAACTCATTATCTACATTGGTTTCGCCACACACTAACTCATAAAAGAAAGGAATTTCATATGACCCTACCCAATGACCCTATTATGTTACTAAGCTATATCAACACGAAATTACGTGATTTCTACCCTTCATTAGACGAACTATGTGATGATTTGGATTATAGTAAAAATGAAATTATCGCTGTACTTGAAGCTATAGATTATAGCTATAATGATGAGCAGAACCGTTTTTCTCCAAATATATCGTAATTAATGTTTTTTATGGGCTTTATTAATAAAAAGGATGATTAGCAGCGTAAAAAATAGTGATCCTGTTGCAGCGCCTGCACTATCTAGCAAAACATCCCGAAACATTCCTGCTCTTCCTGATACAAAGGTCTGATGAAATTCATCAAAGGAAGCATAAAGAAACGATAACAAAATTGGAATCAAGAAAAGTCGTTTATTCCTGATTGAAATGACCCAAATATGGAATGCAAACAAGAAACTTAACAAAGCATATTCACAAAAATGTGCAGTTTTGCGAACAATATGGTTAATCTCATTCAATATTGTTACCTTTTCTTCTTCATAATACTTGTGATGAGTTATCGTTTCGTATATTGATAGAACCTTATTTGCAATTTTCAAACTACTATTATTGGAATCATCGGCCTGCTTTGAGGAAAACCAAAAGATTAGTACCATCATCACCACTGCCGGAATCCATGTTATATATTTAAGCTTCATAATTCCCACTCTCCAACCAATATTTGGTGTTTTGCCTAGGTTAGATATTATAATATCATAAATCACCTTGAAATAGCAACTATAGCATATGAAGTTCCCATTAAGAACTATTAAGAATATAAAAAGGAGCATCCTAATGATAGAATCCTATAAGACCATTTTACAAGGCGGTAGCGGCGAAGTTGTTATTAAAAAATCACGATTTATCGGTTCTGTATACCCTATTTCCTCCGAAGAAGAAGCAAACGATATCATAGAAGCTACGAAAAAAAAGTTCTGGGATGCATCTCATAACTGCTCCGCCTTTATCCTTGGTACTAAAAATCCTATTATGCGATGCTCCGATGACGGTGAACCTAGCAAAACTGCAGGCAGACCCATACTGGATATCCTATTGTCTCATGAGCTGACCAATGTTCTTATCATTGTGACTCGTTATTTTGGAGGCACACTTTTGGGCACCGGCGGGTTAGTAAAGGCATATCAGTCCTCAGCAATAGAAGGTTTGAACCATAGTGTAATCATTAACAAAGAAATTGGTTATAAAATTTCTATTAGTACGGATTATAATCTCATTGGAAAGATACAATATTATTTAAATCAGGAGGGGATCACCATATTATCTTCAGAATACACAGATTTGGTTCTTTTGATAGTTTTAGTTCCACCTAGCAGAAAGGATGGATTCACAAAAAAAATAGCCGAACTGTCAAACGGTTCAGCTATTTTAGAAGAAAATGATTTAATTTACTTCACGAAAATGAACGGTGAAGTTATTCTGTTCTAGGCGGGTAAAGCTTCTCGTGAAACAAGCTCGTCCACCACCTCTGCCATTGAAATTGTGTAACCTCAAGCAGGCAAAGTTTCTTTAAAATTGACGTAACCTCATCTTTCGATGTAGATACTCCGGCAATTTCATCTGACTCAGTAACACTATCCAGATACTTTGTAATCCGGATCCCATAGTACGGATAATGTGGATCTTCTTTTGACAAGTTCTCGGTCAAACTGTAATCCAATCTCATCACCTTTTCATCTTCCAGTGTTACTTCATTACTAAATAGCAACTGTCTCATCTTACAACATCCCCCTAAACTTCATAAAACAACATAAAATAACTGACAAATTAAATTATACACAGATAATACAAGGAAATAAAGCGTATTTCAACGCACATTTTTATCACTTTCGTTTATTTTCGACATATATTCATAACTCATGAACATTAATCTACACTTTTCTGAAATTTATATCACTTTATGCAACTAATTCTACATAATTTGTGTATTTTTTCGCATACTATTCAGATTATTTTACAATTTAAATTTATACCAAGGACTATTTTCCCATAAAATGGGTAATATTATTAACATCGCAATATTTAACTTTATTTCCTAGCAAAAATGTGATAAAATTTAAGTTACGCATGAGTAAAGCATCAATATTTTGGCTTTTGGATTTCTGCTTTTTATGTTTTTACTTATCGCCTAATCACTTATTAGCTGCCATCATTTTGATGTCATAATAAGCCAATATATATCTTTTATATTCTGTAAGATTGGAGGTTAATATGGATTATAGTAAAAAAGGAATTGAAAATAAACAAAATATAATAAAATCAAATTCCAGGAAGATTATATCAAAAGCGAGAATCACTTTATTTCGTGTTTGTATCATTGCTGCTCTTTTCCTTGTTATAGTGGGTGTTTATGCAAGCTATGGCTTTATAAAGGGATTGATCGACAGTGCTCCTGAAATTTCGAAAATCAATGTTGTACCAAGTAGCTATACCACCACTATTTATGACAAAGATGGGAATGCTATAGAGAATTTAGCCGGCGCTCAGTCAAACCGTATCTATGTAAAGCTGAATACGCTTCCTGATTATGTCAAGCAGTGTTTTGTCAGCATAGAGGATGAACGTTTTTATGAACACAACGGTATTGATATTCGTGGTATCTTCCGTGCAGGCTTTCGTGGACTATCTTCAATGAGCTTTGACGAAGGTGCCAGTACCATAACTCAGCAGTTATTAAAAAATCAGGTGTTCAATGGAGGTCAGGAAGCTAACTTTATGGAACGAGCGGAACGTAAAGTACAAGAACAATACCTGGCGATCCAATTGGAACATACCATGGATAAGGATGCGATATTAGAGAACTACATTAATACAATTAATTTAGGTGCAGGTACTTATGGAATTGAAACTGCTTCTTTACGATACTTTAATAAGAAAGCGGAGGAATTGACCTTATCAGAGGCTGCAACAATTGCAGCGATTGCACAGCTTCCGGTCTATCGTAACCCCATTACACATCCTGATGAAAACAGGCAACGTCGTAATGAAGTACTTAAAAAAATGTTGGAACTGGGTTATTGTAATCAGGCCGAATATGATACCGCCATGGCAGATGATGTATACAGCCGTATTCAGACTGTGAATAATGAGACAACCTCTACCGCCACATCCTATTATAGTTACTTTGTGGATGAATTAATTGAACAGGTTATGAAGGATCTTCAAAATGATCTGGGTTATACACAGGCACAGGCTTCCAATATGATTTACAGTGGCGGTTTAAGCATCTATACAACCCAAGACCCTGTTATTCAACAGGTTTGTAATGATGTATATTCCGATGAAGATAATTTTCCTCCTATGGGAGAATCCTATTATGAATTGACCTATGCCCTATCCATTACAAAAAAAGATGGCACTACGGTTCATTATCACAATAATGATATCGAAAAATACTTTAAAGATAAGAAAAAGAGTTTCTCACTTTTATTTTTAAATAAAAAGGACATGCAGAAGAAGATTGATGAATTTAAAAAGGCAATGGTAAAAGAAGGGGATACTGTATTAGCAGAAAATGTTCAAATGACGCTTCAGCCCCAATCTTCCTTTGTTGTAATGGATCAGCACACCGGAGAAGTGCAGGCCATCATCGGAGGGCGCGGTGAGAAGATCGGTAACCGTACCTTAAACCGTGCTACTAACACGCTACGACAGCCTGGTTCCACTTTTAAGGTATTATCCACCTATCTTCCTGCTTTAGATACTTCCGGTTTTACTTTAGCAAGTGTACAAGACGATGCTGGTCCTTATTATTACCCAGATACAAAAGTTGAAGTTAATAACTGGTACGAAAAAGGCTCTTCAAAGAATTATAGAGGTCTTAGCACTTTAAGAGATGGTATTGCAAACTCATTAAACATCGTTACCGTAAAGACCTTTGCCGATGTCACTCCTCAAGTTGGTTTTGATTATTTGAAAAAACTAGGTTTTACCTCCGTTGTGGAATCCAGAAAGCAGCCGAACGGAAAAGTTGTATCTGATATCAATTATCCCATGGCGCTCGGTGGCTTAACAGATGGTGTAAGCAATTTGGAATTAACAGCCGGATATGCAGCAATTGCAAATGACGGAATTTATACAGAACCAATCTTCTACACCAAAATATTAGATCATGATGGTAAAGTATTAATTAGTAATAAACCCAAGAAAGAACAGGTTATGAAATCTTCCACTGCATTTCTTTTGACAAGTGCCATGGAGGATGTTGTTACAAAAGGAACCGGTACCGCAGCCAAACTAACTGCAATCAAAATGCCGGTCGCAGGTAAAACCGGTACTTCAACTGGGAATAAGGACTTATGGTTCTCCGGATATTCACCCTACTATACAGCAACCATTTGGTCTGGATTTGATCACAATCAGTCTCAGGAGAATACACTCTATCAAAAACGTATCTGGAAAAAGATTATGGAACAAATCCATATACAAAAAGGGTTATCGAAAAAAACCTTTAAAATGCCGGACTCTGTTGTTACCGCTAAGATATGTACGAAATCCGGACGCTTAGCTGTGGAAGGTTTATGTGATCTATATGAAGGCGGAGATGCAACCAGAGTGGAATACTTCGCAAAAGGTACTGTGCCTAACGAAAAATGTAATGTTCATATTAAGGCCTCCATTTGTACCGTATCCAATGCATTATCAACAATCAACTGTCCTGATATAATAGAAAAGGTATTCCTGGATAAAAAAGAGATTTGTATCACTAAGGACTCTCCGTTTATACTTCCAACGGATACCTGTACGATTCACAAAGATAATATGATTCCCATTGCTACACCGACTAACTCACCAACCGACTTACCTACTAAGTTGCCCACCAAGATACCCACTAAGGTTCCAACAAAAACTGAACCTACTAAGAAAGCTGAAAACTTAAAAGATATCATTCAAAATTTCATTTCACCTTAACTAATTAATATGTTTCAGCTGTTAAAGCCTTTTTAGTCAAAGAGTATCGATTAACTACAAAGCATAGAACGATTTAATCAATTAATAAAAGAGCTATTACAGGATATTTCCCACTGGGTATCCTGCAATAGCTCTTTTGCTAGTTCTTCATTTTTGAATCAAAGAACCAGGAAGCAATATAACTTAATATTAATGCGGCAGAAATTCCCACCGAGGAGGAAGTGAACCCTCCTTTAAAAATTCCTATAAATCCTTCTTTATCTACTGCTTCCTTAACTCCTTTAAACAATATATTCCCAAAGCCGGTAAGAGGAACACCCGCTCCAGCTCCAGCCCATTTTGCAAAAGGTTCATATACTCCAATTGCTCCCAAAAAGGCTCCTCCACACACAAGTATGACCATTACTCTACCCGGTAATAATTTTGTTTTATCAAGCAGTATTTGCACGACTGCGCATATGGCTCCACCAACAAGGAACGCCTTTACATATTCCATAAATATCACACGCCTTTCCGATCCATTCTTATTGAGTTATATTGCCTCCACCATTACAGCATGTGCTATTCCTGGTACGCTTTTCCCTTCATTAAAGCTTACTTGAGACAACAATGCTCCCGTAGGTATAAACAGTACTCTTTTCCAGGCTCTTTCCCTTAACTTCTTTAAGACATAACCTGAAAACACAATTGCAGAACAGCCACATCCACTTCCTCCTGCATGAGTATCCTGACTATTCTGATCAAATATTTCAACACCGCAATCCATATGATTACCACTTATATCATAGTTCTTCTCCTTTAATAAATCCTTTAAAATATCAGAACCCACATAACCCAAATCTCCGGTTATGATCTTATCATAATAATTAGGCTGAATTGAAAAATCCTCTAAATTTTGTTTAATGGTTTCAAAGGCGGCAGGCGCCATACATGCCCCCATATTCATGGAATCCTTAATCCCGTAATCCACAATCTTACCCACTGTAATACCCTTAATTACAATGGATGCATCGGAGGGATTCCCCTTCTGATCGCTATCGGATATAATAACACAGCCGCTCCCTGTCACAGTCCAAGATGCAGAATAAGGTCTCTGGTTACCATAATCTAACGGAAAGCGAAATTGTTTTTCCGCACCTGCGAAATGACTGGAGGTGATTGCAATTACCTTATTGGCGTAACCTCCTTCTACTAACATCGACCCTACTGACATTGCCTCGCCCATCGTTGAGCATGCCCCATAAATTCCGATTAGTGGTATCTCAAGAGAAGCAATGCCAAAGGAGGTTGCAATCAACTGCCCTAATAAGTCACCACCAACCAAATACCGTATATCCGTATTTTTTAATCCTGCTTTTTCAAGGGCTTTTTCCGCAGCTTGTTTCATCAACTCGCTCTCTGCCTCTTCCCACGTCTTTTGACCCACCAGCGGATCTTCACATATCACATCAAAGAGTGAACCCAAAGGTCCTTCACTCTCTTTCTTGCCCGCTATTGATGCAGTCGATATGATGTATGGAGGATTGCTATAAGCTATGCTTTGCTTACCCATCATTTTTACTTGCTTCGTTGCATTATCAGACATATTTAACTCCTTACTTAACATTCTTAGCCAGCTAATTGTATCTCTCAACTACCTAAAAATTATTTTGAAGTACTATCATTCTATTTTAAACAATCTTTAAAACTTTTAAGATATAATAAATCAATCCCAATAACCATGTGGAAAATATTCCGTATAAAATAACCGGACCGGCTATGGTAAAGATCTTGCAACCAATACCAAAAACCTGACCTTCTTTTTTGTATTCTATGGCTGGAGCTGCAACAGAATTTGCAAAGCCTGTAATCGGTACCAACGTCCCTGCTCCTCCGAATTTTGCTATCTTTTGGTAGACACCTACTCCGGTAAACACTACTGCTAAGAAAACTAGAGTTAAGGTATTATACGCTTTTGCTAGTTCCATATCTGCTCCTCGACTCTTATAAAAATTTATAAAACCCTGACCAATCAGACAAATTAGCCCGCCCACTAGATAAGCCTTCAGCATATTCTTTGCCATGCTGAATTTCGGCGTTTTTTGTTTTACATATTCTTTATAATTTTCCTCTCTTGTTGTTTTATCCTGCTGACCCACTACTGCGGAAGCAGGCATCTTATTCTTGTCTCCCATTTCATTGACCTCCTGTCTGTGAAGTAATTATAGAGTCATTGGAAATTCATCATAGGTTTTAACCAAGGTTCCGTCATAACCGGAATGGTTATCCATTGCAAAATAGCCCACGCATAATACAATAATAATCGCTGCAACTATGATTAGTCCGCTAATCCATATTACCTTTTTCTTAACCGTCATAATAATTAGCCCTTTCTGTCATATATCAAGCATTCTTTTGAATCTGCCCACTTACCGTTATTATGTCAAAACATGCTATTCCTATACTGGAAAAAGATTCTATGTGCATAAGATTGCACTCATAAAAAAGAGACTCAAGTAAAATGTTTCTTTATTGCAAACCACAAAAAAGAGACTTAACAAAATGATTCTTTATATTAAGAAGCATTTTGAAAGTCTCTATTTTTTAACTATTATGCACCAAGTCTTTCCCGCATAATCTTTAAGATACGCTTTTCCATCCTCGATACCTGTACCTGGGATATACCGAGTTCTTTCGCTATATCTGTTTGTGTTCTATCCTTAAAGTATCGAAGCCTGATAATCTCTTGCTCTTTTTCATTCAAAGATTCAATAATTTCTTTTAATGCAAGCCTGTCCACTAAGTTTTCACTTTCATCCTTTGTTTCTGCTAATTTATCAATCAAGAAAATCGGACTCCCATCGCCCTGATATATGGTCTTATAGAGGGACTCCACTTCAGCACCCGTCTCTAACGCCATCACGACCTCATCTTTTGCTATATTTAACTCTTCTTCTATTTCATCTATCGTTGGTTCTCTACCATAAGTATTACCGAATCGCTCTCGTACAATTCGAATTTTTGTAGCAGTCTCCTTTAAGGATCTGCTCACCTTTATCATACCATCATCTCTTAAGAATCGCTTAATTTCTCCTGTTATCATGGGTACTGCATAAGTTGAGAACTTTACTTCATAAGCAGCATCAAATTTGTCAATCGCCTTTATCAATCCGATGCATCCTATTTGAAATAAATCCTCCATCTCATGTCCTCTGTTCGCAAATCTTCTTACGATGCTCCAGACAAGACCAACATTCTCTGTCACAACCAAATCTCTGGCTTCTCTGTCGCCTTCCTTTGATAATTTGATTAATTCAAGCGTATCCACATCAATTTGTCACTTCCCTTCCTATTGCATCTTTTTGCCTTAAAATCGAAGGGTTCTTATTTCCCAACTCTTTTTTTCATCTTTATGGTTGTACCCTGACCGATTAGAGACTCTACCTCTAACTCATCCATAAAGGCTTCCATAAAGGAAAACCCCATACCGGATCGCTCTAATTCCGGTCTTGTGGTATAAAGAGGTTCCATAGCCTTATCGATATCCTCAATTCCCACACCATCATCAATAATCTCAACCGTCAGTTCATTATCTATGATTACACAGTGCATCTTAATAATGCCCTTGCTATTTGCATAACCATGTATAATCGAATTGGTAACCGCTTCTGAAACTGCGGTTTTAATATCTGCCAACTCTTCAATTGTTGGATCCAGTTGTGCGGCAAAGGCAGCAACGACCGTCCTGGCAAAGCTTTCATTCTGTGACTTACTTTCAAATTCTAACAGCATTTCATTTTGATCATTCATTTTAAATTTTATCCCCTTTCCACTTTGTTGCCATATATATCATATGCTCTTTTTATAGGCTTCTTTATTACGCCTTTTGTAACTTATTTAAAGCAGCTTCAACAGATTCATATTTATCTATAATCTTATATAATCCGGATAACCGAAATATTCTGTCCACCGTTGTATTGACATTAGCAACTGCTGCCTTTCCCCCAATAAAAATCACCTTTTTGTATCTACCCATTACCACACCAATTCCTGCGCTATCCATAAAGCCTGCACCGCTAAAGTCAAAAATGATGTGTTTAATATTATTTCGATCAATTAGTTTATCTGCATTCTCTCTGATTTGGATTGCATTGTGATGATCAAGTTCTTCCTGCAACCGAATAATTAGACAACGATTGCTGATTTCATATGTTGTACCTTCTACACCTCCCTTTTTTACCGAAGTTCCCTTTTTTTTCGCATCCTGCATGTAATATTCCCTCCTAACCACCAGACTTAATTTCACCTTTGTGCGAACTGATTATAATAGAAAAAAGACCTTTTATGGAACGTATTAACGTTCTGCATGAAATGTCTTTTTCTTAAGTACTTCTCTTCGGTTTTTTCGTTATTTTATCTTTATCCCGTTATTTTCTTCAACAATTGTTTCGCACTGGAGACACGTTTTGAATCCGGGAAATCCGTTATTACTTTGTTATAATATAAGGCTGCATTCGTATCATCGTTTTTAAAATCGTAACAACGTGCTACAAAATAAACTGCATCCGCATCCTTTGAGTCAAACTGCATCGCTTTCAAAAACAACGGCAATGCTTCATCATATTTCTTGGAGCCATATTTTACGTGTGCCTGATGATAATAGTCACTAGCGATATCCGGATAGATCTCCTGTTTTAAGTTGGTTAACAGACTCTTAGCTCCTTCTCCGGTCACTTTACTTTCATCTATTTCAGCCAAAGAATCCGCAATTGCCGTAAAATTTTGATTACTCTTTGATTTACCTAATTCTGTGATATACTGACTAGAGATTGCAATTAAGGAATCATAGTAGGTGGCTACATCTCCTGTACCCTTTGCTTCATCCAGTTGCTTCTGAAGCTGATCCGCCTTTTCTTGTAGTTTCTTATTCTCATCTGTCAAATTATTAATTTCTTCATCCTTACTTTGAAGCATGTAATCATAATTGGTATTTGGTTTCTGACCGCTATTATCCTCAGTATGCTTGAAATATTGACCAAATATAGCCATAAAAGCCAAACCAATCATTACACCGATAACCAAATTAATATATGCCATAATGTTAGGCTTATCCTCACGATAACTGGATATGGGTATTACAGGTGTATTGATTTTCTGTTCACTTTCTGTACTGTTATCATTCTCTTTTGAAGCACTCTCTATTTCCTGCATATATCGAAGCGTTGTAGTATTAGAAACATCGATTTTACTAGCCTTTCCTAAATACCTTTTAGCTTTCTCGTTTTCCCCAAGCTTCATATGCAATAATGCCAAAAGCTGATAAGCCCTTACAAAGCTAGGATTTAAGGTTACTACCTTTTTTAATTGGATAATTGCTAAGTCCTCACTGCCTTGTTTTGCAAAGGTCAGAGCGGAATTATATCTCTTTATGGCTTGACTAAGCGTATCAAGCTTAGTTGGGCTAGACTGAACCTTCTGAATATATCCATCCGCATCATTATTATTTGGCTGATAATGCTTACTGATTACCCACTCACTTAAGGCTGCTACCGTCTCACCCATAGCAAAATAAGTAAGTCCAAGCAAATTACGGGCATTGGTATGCTTCTTGTTCAACTCTAGACTCTTGCGCAGAGCATTGGCTGCACCGGATAAATCATGAACCTTTGCTTTTGCCAAGCCGCTGTTATAATAAAAATTAGAGGTTTGTATTATCTTTCTATATACTTTTAAATCTGAGCCGCATCGATCACAGCTTGTCCTTTTATCAGATACATTACTTCCGCAATTCGGGCAAATCATACCATCCCACCTGTCTATCGTATTCTATCAATTCTTATTTATCTTTATTATCCTTTAAAAACTCTTTCAGTATGTCTGACATATCTGTAAGATTATTATTATTTATCACATCTTCCGCTTGTTCTACTTCCAAGCTTGGCTGAAATTTTTCAATCTCTTCATCAAAATTAATCATATAGAACTCCTTTTCCCCGAGAGAGGATTACAAAATTAACAAAATTTTATCTTTACCCTATTAATCATACTATAAACTATGGAAAAATCAATAGTTTATCCCTCATAAAGAATAAAATATCAACTAAATTATATAATATCATGTTTATTTAAGCAAATGTTTGTTATGGCTATTATTCGACGATTCTCTACATCAGTTACTGTTCACTCCCAATTCTCAATAGCATAATGATTACGATAAATGATTTCCGAAAAGGAGTATTTGCATTCGTCGGTATATCATACCATTATGGTTTCCATATTCACATTGCTTTCCATATTCACATTGCTTTCCCACTTATCTTTCACCCGTGAAACACAAGTGAAATAACGTTCTAATTAATGATAAAATGGATGTATTTCTTTGTTTCTTATTCTTTATTGCTTTTTTATATGTTTGCGTTATAATGAGAAAGTCAGCATTGGAACTAAATTCCATCTTATACATATGAATCCCCTCAATGAACAGTGGAATAAAATCGCATCAAATCAAATATATTAGTATTATGCTCCCCATTATTTCATTTATTTACTGTGAAATAACTATGAAAAATACTTTAATCTATTCACTAATCCATATTTGGTGCATAGTTTATAGAAATATCCTGCTGCATTCATTCGTCCTGGTGGTTAAAATCCTAAACAATGCATTTGAAAGGAGTTATCGGTGTGATTAAAGCAACTTATCGTCTAGTCAACCTATTTGGCAAAAAAATAAAAGAAGACCATGTAGAAGCATATTCCGCTCAGGCCTCTTTTTTTATTATTATTTCCTTTTTCCCTTTTATTATGTTACTGTTAAGTATTGTTCAGTATTTTAAACTTGGTGAAAGTACCACGTTGAAAATTCTCACTCAGATGTTCCCGACTGCAATTAACTCTATGTTCGTATCGGTATTTTATGAAGTATATCATACTGATACCTCCAGAACATTGATCTCGGTAACTGCAATTTCAGCATTATGGTCAGCAGGAAAAGGGTTCCTTGCCATTATGAAGGGGTTGAATTCTGTATCGAACATTAAAGAAACCAGAAAATACTTTTTACTTCGCGCTGTATCTGCAATCTACACCTTAATCTTTGCTATCATGTTAATAGCGACCATGATTTTATTTGTATTCGGTAACCGTCTTTATTTTTGGATTGAACAGAAGCTACCTGTTTTACGGGATACTGCATTTATTATTATCAGTTTGCGGACCATCCTTGGTCTCATCATTCTGATTATATTCTTCCTTATGATTTATTCTTTTGTTCCTAATCGCACCAGCAAATTAATGAATGAGCTTCCGGGTGCGATGTTATGTGCTGTTGGATGGATGGGCTTCTCATACGCCTTTTCCTTTTATATCGATAACTTTTCCAATTACTCTTCCATGTATGGAAGCCTTACTGCTATTGTTTTATTTATGTTATGGATGTATTTTTGTATGTATATTTTATTTATCGGTGCTGAGTTTAATCTTTTATTTGAGAACAAGGAATTTGTTCAAAAAATTAGACAGCTCTATCATATACCGGTAAAAGGCTAAGCTTTCATTATTACTTCTTTCAATCCAACCGGAGAAACAATTTATCCTGTTTCTCCGGTTTTGTACATTTTATAACGTTTGAAAGGCTTAATTTGCTTATGCAATATCTTGTCGCACGAATCTAGAGCGGTCTCTTCTCATCCAGTGTAGTATCAATTATAAATATTCCCAAGCAGAGTTCCCTGATAGAAGTACGAAACAATATCTTTGTAATTCTTACCTTCTGCAATTAGATTCTTAACCGCATTCTGGCTCATCCCAACACCGTGTCCAAAGCCTCCGCCGGTTAAAGTAAGCGTATTCAGCTTTCCACCCTTCTTCTTCTCATCTACCATAAAAAATGCACTGGGAAGCAAACTCATACTTTTTACTTTCGTATTATCCTGACGGACAATTTCATCATATAACGGTGCTAACAGTGCTCTGATATTATATTCCATCTTTACCTTAATTGTATTCTTACTGCCCTTTATTATCATCTCGGTAATAATTCCACTACTATCCCTTTTTGTTACACTAATATCCACGAGATTACCTACTGTATCCACCGGTTTGCTTTGATATTCATTAGAAGAACCGGCTTTCACATCTTTATTGCGTGTTAATATAGTGTCCGGACTTGCGTTGTATTTGGTGGCAAGATTTTTATTAATTACTTTCTCCACATCATCCGCATCCATACTCACCTTCCAACGGTACCAACTGAATTCACTGTCGTAGGTAGTAAAATCCGTTGATGTTATAAATTGTTCAAATTTCTTTTCAGAGGATAAATCATCGTATTTCTTCTCCGCACTGCTCTGTGCCTCCAAAGCATCTCCTTTTGCTTCGGTTAACATCAGCTTTCCGTCTAAATAAGGCAGTTTCGAATTAGTTGACCAAACGCTGGAAGGACTGGCTGTATGCCCGCAGGAGGTGGAAAAATAATATGCTACAATAACATTATCATTGTATTTTAGTACCTGGCCATAAGTATCCTTCACTGCTAAAATAGAATCTTCATTTTCGGCTGTATTATTATATACCTGAAAAGATTGGCTATCATCCACATGAGCACCATATTCACTCAAACTATTAGCCATAAGATGGCGGTAAGCATAACTCCTGGCACATACCGCTTGAACCTTCAAAGCCTCCACTCCATAACTGGTTGGCATCTCACTAGGGATTACCGCATAAAGATATTCTTCCATTGGAAGCTCATTTACTACCAATAAACCATCGTCTCCTTTGGCAATCTCTACTGTCCCTCGATACTTGGGGTTACCGCAGGCCCTATTAACCGAAAGCAACTGGATTTTCCCTGTTCCTATAGTAGGCTTTACTATAATCCTTCCTTCTGAAAATAATTCATTATCGGGATTAATAGTCAGCTTATCACCTGCCTTGAAGCTTTTCTTTGATTTTTTTGTACTCACGGTATAATCTGTGGTAGCGGTCAGAACCACATCTTGATGGTAGTTACCCTTGTAACCGTTATTTTTTATTAATACTCTGATATTTTCTGCCTTAATTCCTCCAGTAATCAATGCTGCACTGATCTTACCATTGGAAACTACGAATTCGGTATTATCATACCCTACCAAAATACTGCTGGTGGGTTCTAGCCCTAATTCTCCATATACCTTATAGATTTTATAATCGTCCTCCAAAGGCACTTTTCCATAGCCAGATACCTCAATATAATTCTTTCCAATACTAAGTACCTTACCGTGGATTTTATCCGGTTTTACATTTACTTTCACAATCTTCCTATTCTCTATCGTGATATCACCAATTACCTTTTCAATTGATGTTTTAATCTCTGATATGGCCTCAAAGCGTTTGGTAATCCCGTTAATATAAGTTTCCAGCTGTGTGTTTTTTCCTGATTGAATCCAAACATTATGTACAACAATCTTTTCTGTGGTAACACCGGTTATATATACCAGTTCCTGGTCACTTACCAAAACTTTAATTCCTTCATCCATAAAACGATCGACCAGGTTTTTGTTATTATCTCCGTTAACACTATCCTGGTTCGGAGGAGGCGTGACTGTAATTTGGGGCTTGGCCTGCTTATTAATATATTTTTCGTACTCTTTGGCATTCAGATAATAATATTTCCCTTTATCTGTTACCATACGATCCTTCCCATCCTCGCTGATATCCCTGCCTACCACTAATAAGGTATCTTCCGTCACCTTTCTCTTTTCTTTTGGTATGGTATTTAGTAAAGCCTGATACAGTTCTAGAAAGTCTGCAACCAGCATGTCCTCCTTTGCTTTGGTAAAATCAAAGGTAATCTTATTGTAGGCTTCTTGATAGTCAGAATTTGAATAAATCAATTTGTCCACATAATTCTTGCATTCCCCATAAGTCAGTGCAACTTCCGGATTTAGCTTAACGCGATTATCAATGAGACCCATTTTACATGCTGCATTAATATAGCTATCATACCACCCAGACATCTTCTCATCCTCATATTCTATACCCATGGGAATTGCATCTCTCTCCGCTTTGTTATAGCTTAAATAGCTGAACAAACGGAAGGCTTCCGCATTGGTTATAATATGCTCAGGCACTTTCTCCTTATCCGGACTGCTCGGATTACCATTTTGTACTGCTCGGATTATATTTACTGTAAGAACAATCAATACAATTCCGATACAAATTCCCATTAAAACAATCTTTCTTTTTAAACTCATCGCTGCTCCAATCCCAGGCCTTTCCCTAATTCACCTCGTCCGTCATCCTCATATGCTAATATATTATGTAAAAGAATATAATATTCGTACAAGTTCTATTTATATTATAAATGGAAATTTGTCCTGTGTACATACAATGAAATAAGACGTGTTATAAAATTCTACTCTTAATCAAAAATCACTTTCTGATTTTACTTGGGAGTATTTCTTTTACAACACGTCTTTAAATTAAACATAACTCTTTTGGTTTGTGTAAATTACTATTTGATGCAGTATACAATGAGCTTATAACCCAAATCTTATTTTAATGAAGCATCAAAGTCATTGACTGCTTTTATAATTAAATCAATCTTTCTCTTGTCGGCCAGGAAGTAAATACCGGTACCTTTATCGATTAAATCAAAGCTGTCATTATAAGGCAACAATGTCACGGAGATTGTTTTATTTTCTTCCGCCACATGGAAGGAAGCGGATAAAATTGGCTTCTTATTCGTAATATCAACTTTTTCCTTAAGAGGTGCATCGTACATAATACCAATTAATGCTTTATATAAGTCTCTGGAGGCAGTCTCGTCGGCATCTTTCCCATTGAATTTGAAGGTCTGCGTTGATTTCTCATCGCCGTTGGTATCTTTGGTCTTTGTTGTTTTGATATCTAATTCGTATGACTTACCGTCAATATTTACAGATGCTTTATCTACCTTCAATATATTCGGAAGAGCAGCATATTTATTAACAAGGGTATAGGTATCTACCTTCAGCATTGCATCTACTTTTGAAGAGTCCATTAAATAAACTGACTTCAAACCATCCACTTGTATATAGTAATTATCATCCTCTGCCTTATTACCAACATAAATCTTATAACGTTTGATAGGTAAATCCGTAGACGGAGTGGTTGGTGTAGGTGATGCCTGCTCTACATAATAACCTACCGTAATGGTTGCCATAGGTTTATCCAGCCCGTATTTCGCCAAATCCTCTCCCTTATAGTCAACACAACCATTATAGGTAAAGCTTGCATAATTTTGCTGTATCTTCTGCACTTCGGTGTCATCCGCAGCATAACCATCACCATACGGTTTTAAAAACTGCCATTTATAAGTATCAAAGCCGCTGATATCCTTTGCCCCACGTGCATTTAACAATAGTTCAACATCTTGCCCGTCTCTCATATCGATATTAAGATAGTTTAACTTCTCAGGATCAATCTCAGGTGCCTTTTGTACCATAGTCATAGAAAGCTGGGTATACACAAGTCCTGAACCATAGGAATTATCCACTAGATATACTTTATTATCATTGTTTACTAATGCATAATAACCCTCACCGGTAGGGACTGCACCTCCCACCTTTAAGGTAACTTTTGATCCATCCTCCAAAGTTACTTCTACACTTGGTTTCGGATTATCCAGTCCAAAGCTCGCCAGATCACTGGTAGAATCGGTAACAACCTTGGATGCATTGATATTGCTGACGAGTGCTATGATAGCAGAAACATTATCCTGATCAATAGGTCGCTCCGAATCATCCTTCTCTTTCCAAACTCCATCTGTCAGAACAAAGTCCATTTCGTAATCTTTGCCAACATAATGCAATTCTTTAACTTTGGTTGAATCAATCTTCGCTACTGAAATGGTATTCGAGTCTTCCGGTTTATCTGTTTTTGGTTCCCTGCCGGAGTACCATACATAAACTCCAATCAACACAACCAGAAGCAATAACAGGGAAACCATAGTAATGGCATTCTTTTTCTTTCTTTTTGCCATTATCTTCTCCTCCTTCTATAGTAGACAAAGCCGCCTGCTACAAGAATTATAATTGGAATAATAATTACAACTGTACTGCCGATCACAATAGCCTGGTTTTGGGACAGTTGGAGGGATGGGCTAGATAAGCTCTTTGTTGGAATGGAGAGCAAATCCTTATTACCAACACAATAACCAATTGTTCCGCTTAACAGGGAAGCATTCGCATACTCAGAAGTCTCATCTCCAAAGGCATAGGAACTTCCTAACACTACAATACCGGAGGTAACACCGTTAAATTCATCCGTTGCTACTACACCAACATTAAACGGTCCGTTGATGTCACCATCCTCTTTCTCGATGGTCTTACTGGTCATATCCACCTTAGAATAAGCTGAATCAGAAGTAGAAAGAAGTGGCTTTATGGTAATCGTTTTTCTCTTTTGCTCTGAATCCTTTAAACCAGTTGCATTTGGCATAAATACCGGTACATCTTTTTCTCTTACATTCTTTGTTATGTCATCCGAGTTAATCGTTGGCAGGAGGTAATTATTATATCCGCTGATATGCATGTTATCATCACCTTCCATAACAACACCATTCACGGTATCCACTCCATAATAGTCAAGAATAGATAAAAAGTTTTTCAGCTTTTCTGAGTTAAAGTCTACGGTAATAACAGCCTTACCGCCATTAATCAGATAGTCTTTAACCATCTTTGTTTCACTGTCTGAAAAATCACTGGTAGGGGCGTTGATAAAGAGCATATCGCAATCCTTTGGAATTTCTTTGGATGCAGTCTGTAAAGATTCCGTCGTTACATTCATCTTCTTTACCAGCTCATTAAATGAATTTCCTGTTGCTGTTTCTCCGTGACCTTCCACTACATACATCTTTGTTGGATCCGTTGTTGTAACATTTTGAATTGCAGCAGTAATCTCCCCTTCCACATCCAGTGCGGTAGGTGTTTGCTCATAGGTTTGGGGATTCGTCTCCATAACAAGCAAATCATTATAATCGATGTATTTCGCTCTCTTATTCTTATTATTCACAACCAGAAAGCTGCTGTTGGTAACCTGGTCATCAATTCCGTGCTGTTCTACAAATTTTGGATACAATACAGGATCTTTATATTCTAATTTCACTTTGTCAGAGGCACTGTCATATTGCTTTACAATATTGGTGAACAAATCCTTCTCTGTTCCGTTTTGTGCCAAATAATAAATCGTTATATCATCCTTTAAGTCCTTAACCAGCTTCTTAGAATCATCAGATAAACTATACATACCTTCCGTACTTAAATCCACCTGAAAATTCATCTTTGTGAAAAGCATATTTACTACCAGAACAATTACTATAACTACAACTGACATGGCAGTCACATATGCCCCGCTGCGTAATTTTCTTCCGGAAAAGGATGCTTTTATATTATTTAAAAGGGGTTTCTTATTCTTATCACTCACAGCTTTATTCTCCTTTCCCTAGCTCCATCTCTTTTTTCTAATTACTTGTGTTGTTAAGAACACAAATAAAAAGGTGATACTGATATAATAAACAATTCCGCTTACGTCAAAAATACTGTAGTTAAACTGATCATAACGGGCAACCACTGATAACCAGTTTGTTACCTTTGATACAGAACCATCTAGCAAAGTAGGCTTTAACATATAAATCAGGAATAATGCAATTTCTAATAGTAGGGCTGCGCCAACTGCAATTGTCATATTGTTCATCATTCGATAAAAGATTACTCCGGCAAGAATAATGATTACCGTGAAAACAATAAATGCTGTTCTGTTATCGGATGGAACTGCATTCGCAATATCTCTCATTAAGAAGGTAAACAAAAAGATTACAAAGGAAACCACCGCTGCAACCACCTGGCTCTCCGTTAAGGAAGAAATATATAAGCCGATGGAAAGATAGGCTGCGCCAAGGGCGATAAAACCTACAATACCGGAATAAGCCGATAACAAAGGCACATCACCATACTTTGATAGAATCAAAGGATAGAAACTGGTAACCGCCATGGCAGATAAAAATACGGTGAAAACTGCTAAAAATTTACCAACTACAATCGCACTAGCGGTAAGTGGAGAAGTAAGCAATAACTGATCTGTTTTTTGTTTATTCTCTTCAGCCATCAGTCTCATGGTCAATACCGGTGTTAATAATACAAATAAAAAGGTGATCGAAGCTAACGTATATTCAAAATTTGCATATTTTGAGTACAGGTTCTGCATAAATACTCCGATTCCGATTATAACAAGGAAAAATGCGATAAACACATAACCGATCATCGAAGTAAAGTAGGAACGTAATTCTTTCTTATAAATCGCCAGCATTTGAAGTCTCCTCCTCTTCACTCTTACTTTCATCTAAAGAAACATCAGAAGGAAGTTCCTCTTCCTCCAAAGGTGATGTGTTCTCCTGATTTGTTACCTTCAAGAATACATCCTCAAGGCTCATTCTAACTGTCTGCATCTCAAGTATCGGTGTTTTTGCTTCACACATAGCATAGAATACATCCTCACGGATATCATCGTTCTCGCCACAATAAAGTGTCAGCTTTACAATACCTTCTTCTTTTTCTGCATCCTCTTCGATATTTGTTATTTTATCATTTTTTCTTAAAGCGCTGATAACAGTTTCGCTATCACCTTTTATGGTTAGTTTCATTAAGCCAGTTACACCCAGACGAGCGCTGAGATTTTCCGGCTTATCGCTTAAAATCAACTGTCCTTTATCAATGATGAGTACGGTATCGCATACCGCACTTACTTCCTGCATAATATGGGAACTTAAGATAACTGTATGGTTTTTGCTTAATTCACGAATCAAATCTCTTATTTCAATAATTTGTTTTGGGTCAAGACCAACGGTGGGCTCATCAAGGATAATCAATTCCGGATATCCCATAATCGCCTGTGCAAGTCCTACTCTTTGTTTATAACCCTTGGACAAATGCTTAATCAGACGTTCTGACATATGGGTTATCTTTGTTGCTTCCATTACATCCCCAAGCATTCTAACCTTCTGATTCTTCTTTACTTTTTTAATGTCCGCAATAAAGTCCAAATATTCGCGTACCGTCATATCCGGATAAAGCGGAGGCTGCTCCGGCAGATATCCGATCATTTTCTTAACCGTCTCCGGCTCTTCATAAACATCTATCCCGTTAACCGTAACCGTTCCCTCAGTGGCTGAGATATAACCGGTGATAATGTTCATTGTTGTAGATTTACCCGCGCCATTCGGCCCCAGAAAGCCTAAGACTTGTCCCCTGTCGACGGTAAATGACAAATCATTCACCGCAGTATGATTACCGTAACGTTTTACTAAATTCTTTACTTCAATCAAACTTATTTCCTCCTTATTCTTGGTAGAATACTCCCTATAGCTACTATAGAAATTATCCTCATCCTATTTCGATTTGTAGTAGTGAAAGCCATCTGATTCTGCTTCCTACCTCTGGAAATTACATCGTGTTAATCATACAATAAGAATACGAAAATTTTGTGAACAAACGTAACGAAATACCGTAAATTCTTTGTTAATATCACGAGATAATCAGAATTTTCTTATTCATTTTGAATGAAGCATCCCTTTTAACTTTGATAAAAGGTCATTTCCATAAAATCGTGGTTTTTCACTCCTAAATCGTCTATAATAGCTATTATTTTCCCATTCTACCACAAATCATCCCTTATATATACACTATCTCATGAAATGTGTGCGATATGAGTGCGATATCTATGCTACTTTCGCTAATGCTCACTCCAGACAGAACTTGGCATGATGCTTTTTATAAATCCTTTCCAAATAGGAATAGTTGCCTTCGTCGGTATTTAGTCTCAGTCCTTAACACTAAGGAATGCAACTGAGCATAAGCGGCTCCATAAAAGGCAAAAAAAGAGACTTCTGTAATCTCTCCAGGAGCCCACAGTAAAGTCTCTTTATAGTTTGTAAATACATTAAAATTCTTGTTTATCAACGAAATCAACAATTCTAGAATGAATGAACAAAATTACTGATTCATAATATCACTCATACTATATTTACCGGGGTCTTTACCGGGAAGGTATTTTGCAGCCTGAACGGCACCCTTTGCGAAAATTGCCTTTGAGTACGCTGTATGTTTAATTTCTATCACTTCATCGGTTCCCGCAAAGATAACCTCATGTTCCCCCACAATGGTTCCCCCGCGTACTGCTGATATGCCGATTTCTTTTTTCGCACGGGGTACGCGTTCCTGTGAACGATCATACTTATATTCATATTCTTGATTTAACGCTTCATTCATGGCATCTGCAAGAGCAAGTGCTGTGCCGGAGGGCGCATCCACCTTTTTATTATGATGCTTCTCTACAATCTCAATATCAAAGCCGGCATCCGCCAGAACTGCTGCCGCTTGTTTTAATAATAATGAGATTAAGTTAATGCCCATTGACATATTCGCTGACTGAAAAATTGGTATCACACTTGAAGCCTCATCCACTGCTGCTTGCTGTTCTTTTGATAATCCGGTGGTACATAGAATAATACCGACCCCTCGCTTCACCGCAAATTCCAGCATTTCTTCCATATTATTCGGTGAAGAAAAATCAATGATTACATCTGCTTTCACATTGCATTTTGTAAAGCTTTGATAAACCGGATACTTATTTACTCTGTTTTGGTAGATGTCCACCCCGCCTACAATAACCGCATTCTCATCTGCCTCAACGATATCTGTAATTACTTGCCCCATTTTACCGTTACAACCTCGCAAAATGATATTTGTCATATGCTTCCTCCTATCAAAAGAACTATTTTGTCTATTTCTGAATGTAATTAACTATAATTAGGGTGTCAAAAGGGTCTTTCACCAAAATTCATTGGCAAATTGCCATTGCCACAATATAAACAGACTCTTTTGGCATCTTAATCACTATTAAACTGTTTTAATTCCCGCACCATTCATTTCCTTTAAGAGGCGTTCTGCATTCGCCGGTTCCATCTCTGTTAACGGCATTCGTAGTGCTCCCACTTCAAAGCCCATGAAATTAACTGCTTTCTTTACCGGGATCGGATTAACTTCACAGAATAATGCATTAATTAGGGGTATCAATCTCAACTGAATCTCCCTGCTTGCCGCTACATCTCCATCTAAGAAGGTTTGAACCATGTCATGAGTTTCCTTTGGTGCTATATTGGACAGAACGGAAATCACACCGATTCCTCCAAGGGATAGAATGGGTACAACCATTTCATCACAACCGGAATATAATTCAATGTTGCCGCCTGTCAAATTCATAAGATCTGCAACCTGAGCGATATTTCCACTTGCCTCTTTAATTCCGACTATGTTATCCACATTTTTTACGAGAGTAGCCACCGTCTGGGGAAGAAGATTACAACCGGTTCTTCCCGGAACATTATAAAGTATAATCGGCACCTCCACTGAATTTGCAACTGCTGTAAAATGAGCAATTAACCCCTTCTGTGTTGCTTTATTATAATATGGTGTAACTACTAACAACGCATCCGCACCATATTTTACTGCTTCCTGGGAGAGATAGATTGCCGTATCCGTGGAATTGGAACCTGTTCCTGCAATAACAGGAACTCTCTTGTTTACTTTCTCCACCGTATAGCGGATACATTCCAAATGTTCCTCATGGGTTAACGTAGAAGCTTCGCCTGTTGTTCCACAGATTACAATACTGTCCGTTCCCTGGCCAATCTGGAATTCAATCAATTCACCTAACTTCTCGTAATTCACCTGATTATTCTCTGTAAATGGTGTTACAATAGCAACACCTGCTCCCTTAAAAACTGCCATACTTCTTACCTCCATCTTCTTTCCATATCATTCTTCGTGAATACGCCATCACAAAACGAATCGTTACATACGAATTGGTTGTGCAAACCACATTGCATACAAAACGGGCAGAAAAAAAGTCGACTTACAGAGTCGACACTAAAGAATAATTATGGAAATACCTGATTACATATCGCATTCCCTATACTTAACATATTCTTTAGGCAGCACTCCATCATAATACGATGACAGTCAAATGGCTGTTTGCCATTTGCCCAGCAATAATAATTCAGGTTATTATCACTTCGGCACTGTTTCCTTTCGCTGTTTTCCTCTACTCCTGACATATCCCACAGCTTACTCTTAAACAATGCGCCTCTACCATAAGCAATATACACTTTTCACAATATTCGTAAATACATCTTAGCACTGTAAAAAATCGTTGTCAATCAATTTTTCCAAGGATTGTGGATAATGCGTCCTATTCGATACGATACGCACAAAACGAAACAGATTTGACCTCCTGCCAAGCAGAGTATCAAATCTGTTTCTTTATGTGAAATATGAAATTCATTTTACCTGTTGTCTTTCTTCTATAATATAATGTAATGTTTCTATGCCATAAATTTTAGTATTCTTCCAGATACTCCAGCTTACTAACCGATACCTCATAAGCAACACGTTTCTCAAAATCCGTCTCCGTAAGCTTCTTCTGGTATTCACGACTCTGTATTCTTCCCCAAATCTGAACATGACCACCCACTGCAAAGGATTCCGCAAATCTGGCGTTTCTTCCCCAGCAGATGCATGGAATATAATCTGATTTTCCATATGGACGATTGACAGCCAAAAGAACATCAGCAATTTCTCTGCCAAGGGGTGTCTTACGGTAAATCGGTGGCTTGCATACAAAACCGTCCAAGAAGATATGATTGGGCTTTGCATTCTCGGATAATTCATCCACCATTTTTATTTCCCTGGCAAACACGGATAATACTAACTTATTCTTACTTTCCTCATGGCGGTTATAAGAACGGAATTGCCCCAAGACCTCAACAAATTTCCCCCTATAATCCTGTTTCACATCAATGAGCCGTTCTGAAACCATAACCGGAATCATGTCATAAGAGTTACTAAGCCTGCTGACTACTACCTCCAAAACATAGAACCCTTCCCCAAATACATCATGGCTAAACGAAAAATCACTGATTACCTCTCCTGCAATACTTACTTGATTGTTATCAAATACTTTATCTGTCATATCGTGCCTCTCCCTTCTTTCTCGGCGTTCCTTATTACGCCAATCTACTCTAAAATGTGGGGTAAATTTATCTGTTCAGTCAAAAACAGTTGATTCACCTATGATTAAAATATATGCACGATTTAGTTTTTTAGAAGTAAAAAATCATAGGTATTTAAATTATTTCCAAATTCTGTTACTTTATACAAATATATATACTGATTTTTATAAATTTTCTCCAAACATGCGTTGATTTTTAATTCTACCCTATGCTACAATGTAAAATGTTTGAGCGGCCTCAGTAAAGTATTGCGGATTGGTTCATAAATCCGCTCTATGATATATGCGATCGTTATCGCACAAGAAAGAAGGTAATTATTAATGAAACGAGAGGATATTCGAAATATTGCCATTATTGCTCATGTCGATCATGGTAAAACAACCTTGGTAGACGAATTATTAAAGCAAAGCGGTGTATTTCGAGCAAACCAGGCAGTGGCGGAGAGAGTCATGGATTCCAATGCACTGGAAAGAGAACGTGGTATCACAATTTTATCTAAGAACACAGCTGTCCAATATGGTGATGTTAAGATCAATATTATAGATACTCCGGGACACGCGGACTTCGGTGGCGAAGTTGAGCGTGTTTTAAAAATGGTGAATGGTGTAGTTTTAGTAGTGGATGCTTTTGAAGGTCCCATGCCGCAAACAAAGTTCGTTTTAAAAAAGGCATTGGAATTATCCCTTCCGGTTATCGTATGCGTGAATAAAATTGACCGTCCGGAAGCAAGAGCTACTGAGGTAGTTGACGAAGTTCTTGAATTATTCCTTGAGCTTGATGCCAATGATGAACAACTTGATTGTCCTTTTGTATTCGCATCTGCAAAAGCCGGCATTGCCTCCCTGTCCATGGAAGAGGAAGCAGTTGATATGATTCCTTTATTTGAAACAATTATTAATTATATCCCTGCTCCAGAAGGTGACCCAGATAAGGGTACTCAAGTTCTGATTAGTACCATCGACTACAACGAATATGTTGGTCGTATTGGTATCGGTAAGGTAGATAACGGTACTATCAAGGTAAACCAGGATTGTGTTATGTTAAATGCCCATGAACCGGATAAAAATGTTCGTGTTAAAATCAGTAAGCTCTATGAATTCGATGGTTTAAAGCGAGTAGAGGTAAATGAAGCAACCATCGGTGCAATTGTAGCAATCAGCGGTATTGCAGATATCCACATTGGTGATACCATTTGTTCTCCTGATTTCCCTGAAGCGATTCCCTTCCAAAAAATCTCCGAACCCACCATCGCAATGTATTTCAATGTAAATGATAGCCCACTTGCCGGTCAGGAAGGTAAATTTATAACCTCCCGTCACTTAAGAGAGCGTCTGCTTCGAGAACTTAATACCGATGTAAGTCTTCGTGTTGAAGAAACAGACACCACCGAAAGCTTTAAGGTATCCGGTAGAGGAGAGCTCCATCTTTCCGTATTAATTGAAACCATGCGTCGTGAAGGCTTTGAGTTTTCAGTTAGTAAGGCCGAAGTATTATATAAAACCGATGAAGACGGTAAAAAGCTTGAGCCGATGGAACATGCAGTAATTGATGTTCCGGACGAATATGCCGGTACAATCATTGAAAAAATGGGTCAGCGTAAGGGTGAAATGGTTAATATGCATAACGCCGGTAACGGTCATACCCGTATTGAATTCTCCGTTCCTGCCAGAGGCTTAATCGGATACCGCGGCGAATTCCTTACTGATACAAAGGGTAATGGTATTATGAATACCCTGTTTGACGGTTATGGTCCTTATAAGGGCGATATTCAGTATCGCAAAACAGGAAGCTTAATCGCATATGAAACCGGTGAAAGTATCACATACGGCTTATATAATGCACAGGAAAGAGGTATCCTATTTATCGGTGCAGGTGTCAAAGTATATGCCGGCATGGTAGTAGGTCAAAATCCTAAGACAGAAGACATCGAGGTAAATATATGTAAACGCAAGCAGTTATCCAATACTCGTTCCTCCGGTGCGGACGATGCTCTTCGTCTGGTTCCTCCAAAGGTTCTCAGCCTTGAACAAGCTCTGGAATTCATTGAAACGGATGAACTCCTGGAAGTAACACCGACCAATTTACGTATTCGTAAAAAGATACTGGATTCCACTATGCGTATGCGTGATCGCAGAAATCGTCAAAGCAACTAATTGACAAAATACTCATTTATCCATTATATAACAAATTATTACAATTGTCTATAAAACTTATTAAACGCCTGATTTTACATTTTCTTTTCTGCTGCTTGTTATTAATCTTCAAGAGGAGCAGTCTATGAAATACTTGTAAACTCAGGCGTTTATATTTTCTATTACTATTTTATGTGTTGTTATAAATACAAGTCATATGATTAACGTGTTACTTTGATATAGCACTAAACTATTTCGTGATATTTTTAACGGTTTTAAATAAAAATTATCTACTTAATTCCATAATATCTTTTATCCTCTGTTCCGGATATTTATATATCTCTTTTACCGAACTAATCTGATACTTGGAAGTAATCTCTTTAAAATAAAGTTTTATGCCTTCCTTGGATAATATTTTATTATTGTACTTATCTCGGGAAGGCTTCATACAGGCTCTTTCATAGGAAGTCAATGCCTTTAAGGCTCTGGGCCCAAACCAGCGATATTCATCCATAACCATATTAACTAACTCAATATCCTCCTGATTCAAGAACTCATCCGCACCTTCTAACGTATGGACACCGCACCGCTTCATCTTCTCATAGATTTTTAAATAAGGCATATGTTCCACATTCACTGTATACTCTTCCTGAAACAACTCCTTGTCGTAGAGAGCCAATGAAAATGCCTGACAATAATAGAGTAAATATTGGAGATATGCGGCACAGATGTCTGCATTACATCGATTTACAATATAATAAGCTACTGCGTAGATTCTGGAAGACATCATCTTCGCCATAACAGCCTTCTTACTTTTGCGGAAAGCTACATTTGTCAAATAATCTTTCTTTTGGCATAACAAGTCATAATAATATTCCGGATCATTTAATATACGCCTTAGTTTGCCTGAGTATTCATTCGTTGGGATGTCCCCCTCCATATAGCGAATGATCGTAGTCTCTCCCCAACCAAGCAGCTTCGCCAAAGGTTTTTTTCCGATTCGATATCGATCGAGAATCAATTTAATCTCATCGGTTGATATTATTGCCTCCGTATTCATTTCAATCTTGTTACACATCATACTTGCACTCCTCAGCTTTACTGTATTAACTTGCTAAATTTTTTACTATTTTACCACTGATTGCGCAATTTGTATAGGTGCCATTTTGAAATTTTAGAATTTTCTGAACTCATTTAGGTCATGAACGATAATTTTAAAACCTCTAATCAATCGTTCAAACATTCCAACCCGGTATAAATTAACCAGCACCATTCCGATAGGAATACCAAGAATCATTCCGGTTACACCGTAGAATTTAAAACCGATAAAGAGTATGATTAGTGTTGCTAGGGGATGTAATCCAATGCTGTCTCCCACCATTTTTGGCTGAAGCACCTGCTTTAATATTTGGCAGACCAGATAAATAACGACTAATCCGATTGCTCTAAAATAATTGCCGGTCAGCATCTCTAAAATCGCCCATGGCCATAGTACCGCTCCCGTTCCAAATACCGGCAGAAAATCCAAGACTGCAATTCCCAAAGCAAAAAGGAAGGAGTACTGAATCTGAAGAATTTCAAAACCGAAAAACATAATTACGATAAGTACTAACATGATTTTGAACTGAGCTTTAAAGTATCCACCAAATGCCGCCTTAAAATTATCCACAATTAATCTCCAATAGTTTACAACCGAGGAAGGCAGGCGCCTTCTGCAAAAAGCAGACATCTCATCTTTACAAGCAGTAAAGAAATAGGCAGACATGATCGTAACAATAATATTCACAAGACCTTCCGCCATGTTTTTCGCATAGGAACTTACATTGTCAGCGGATAGCAGTTCAAGATTGTCCACTAACTTTTTCACATCATCGCCCAATCCATCAATTACACCCAGAACCGAATTTCTCATCTTCACTGGTAATAATTCTGATTTTTGACGCAGTACTTCTGTAAACTTAGATAGTTTATCACCAACCGTATTAACCAATACCGGAATGTCATCTACTAAATCCTTTGCCTCCTTATATACCAAAATGGTGAGTAAAGTCATTACTCCGACTATGACTATGATAACCAAAAGCATGATTATAACAGTACCATGTTTTCTTACCAACTTAAGTCTTTTTTCCAAAAAACGAACCATTGGATTGGCAAGCAAGGATACAATCCATCCTATTACAAAGGGCATAAAAAACCCTAATAAATGTGGCAGTACAAAAATTAATAATAGCGCGAATGCAATTATCAATAAGAAATTTACCAATATTTTCATATAAACCATTCGTTTCGTTTCTTTCATGCTTCCTCCTAGGGTCAATTAACTAATTCAGAATTATCAGGAATATCCACTTCTTCTTTTATTATAATATAGAGCCTGATATGTATCAAACTCTTTTTAGTAAATAATGTAATACTATGTTTGAAAATCGATAATAATATTCCTAGAGAATAGTTATGTATGATATCGGGGTTAATCAACCCTTTCAACACTGTTCGTCGGCAATAAGTATAAAGCAAAAGATTGAATGCACCTATTAAAATATATAATCACACAGAATCTTGCAGTAATGTTATTAATACTAACATTGATTTTTTTATTTCACTTCTTGTAATCCAAGTAATTCTATGATATTATTTCACATAATAATTTAAGATAGTTATCACATATATGAAATATATACTATATATAAATCATTGAGTGATATTAATTTGGCGTATTTAGGAGGTTTTTATGAAACAAAACAATGAAATTACCAAACTGGTTACTGCTGCCCTATTAGCTGCCTTAACCTGCATATCTACTTTATATTTTCAGTTCAAGGTTCCCATAGCAAATGGAGGTTACATTCATCCAGGAGATGCCTTTGTTCTTCTTTCCGGTATTTTATTAGGTCCGGTTTATGGTGGACTATCCGCAGGCGTGGGTTCCATGTTGGCAGATTTACTATCCGGCTATGTACAATATGCTCCTGCAACCTTTGTCATCAAACTGCTGGCTGCAATGATTGCGTCACTCTCCTACCATTATATTCGTAAAAATTCCGTTATCCTGGCAGGTATCTTTTCGGGATTTATCGTAACTTTAGGATACTTCGTCTATGAAGGAATTTTAACCAGTACCTGGGGCTCTGCTCTTAAAGGTGTACCGTTTAATCTAGTTCAGAACTTCATGGCAATCGTAATAGCATCTGCCTTGGTTCCGTTACTGAAGAAAGTAATCCCCAGAAACAGTAACCTGATTGTAAAATAGTTTATTTTCAATGAACTCTGTTTAAAGGGAATAACACTTGATTCTTATAACCCAGAATTATAAATTCTATTAGTTAATATCAACTACCCTCTTATTGACAGATCCCTATCCTTCATCCTATAATAAAATTATATCGGAACTGGCGGATCAGTGGGCAACCACAAGGGACCGATATTAACATGTATGTCGACCGCCTGGGCGAATGCTCAGGCGGTTTTTTATATCCATTTTTAAATATTATAGATGCCCGCCTGACAGCTGTTTACGAAATGAGTTTCCAATTGGTATAACTATATGAAATCTCATGGACAAATGAAATGGAGGGTATTTTTATGAATGCATGGTATGACTTTAACTCTGGAAATTGGCAGAAGGAAATCGATATCAGAGATTTTATCCTGACAAATTATACTCCCTATCATGGGGATGAGAGCTTTTTAGCTGCTCCTACCGAAAGAACCTTAACCTTAAATGCTCGTTATACGGAATTATCAAAGCTTGAGCATGAAAAGGGGGTCTTATCTATCAATACGGACAAAGTTAGCTCCCTACTCACCTATGAGCCCGCTTATCTGGATAAAGAAAATGAAATTATATTCGGATTTCAAACAGATGCTCCCCTGAAACGAGGGGTAAATCCCTTTGGTGGCATTAGAATGGCAAGACAAGCCTGTGAAGCTTACGGTTATACTCTTTCTGAGGAGATTGAAGAACATTTTCGTTATCGTACTACACACAATGACGGTGTTTTCAGAGTGTATTCTACTGAGATGAAAAATGCAAGAAAAAGTGGTGTAATTACCGGCCTTCCCGATGCTTATGGAAGAGGTAGGATTATTGGGGATTACAGACGGGTTGCCCTGTATGGGGTTGATAAATTAATTGCTGAAAAAGAAAAGGATAAATTGGCTCTTGGCAAAGAATTGATGAATGACGAGAATATTCGCACTCTAGAGGAATTGTACCGCCAGATTGACTTTCTAAGCCAGTTAAAACAGATGGCAATGGGATATGGCTTTGATATCTCATCTCCGGCGAAAAACGCACAGGAAGCCGTTCAGTGGCTTTATTTTGCATACCTTGGAGCGATTAAGGAGCAGAACGGAGCTGCCATGTCCCTTGGACGCACTTCTACCTTCTTAGATATTTACTTTGAACGAGATTTACACCACGGATTGATTAATGAAACTCAGGCACAGGAAATCATTGATCAGTTTGTTCTTAAGTTAAGAATGGCAAGACAGCTTCGTACTCCTGACTATAATGAACTCTATGCCGGTGATCCTACTTGGGTAACTGAATCCATTGGTGGAATAACAGAGCATGGTCAAAGTATGGTAACTAAGAACAGCTACCGCTTCCTTCATACACTGACCAACCTTACCCCTGCACCCGAACCGAATTTGACTGTATTATGGTCTAATCAATTACCGGAAGCCTTTAAAAATTATTGTGCCAAGATGTCTATTGAGACGGACTCTATACAATATGAGAATGATGACTTGATGCGTCCTGACTATGGAGATGATTATGGTATTGCCTGCTGCGTATCCGCTATGAAGATTGGTAAGCAGATGCAGTTCTTCGGAGCGCGCTGTAATCTTGCCAAAGTGCTGTTGATGAGCTTAAACGGTGGGCGGGATGAAAAGAGCGGGGAACAGGTAGGTCCGCTTTCTAAAACGTTTGAAGAAGGTAAGGTTCTGGACTATGATGAGGTAATGATGCATTTCCTTCCCATGATGGACTGGCTATGCTCCCTCTATGTGAACACTATGAACGTTATTCATTACATGCATGATAAGTATGCCTATGAAAAGCTTCAACTGGCTCTTCATGATAGTCAGGTGGAGCGTCTTATGGCCTTTGGACTGGCTGGATTGTCCGTTGTAGCAGACTCTTTCAGCGCAATTAAGTATGCCCGCGTTACTCCAATTAAGGATGAACGAGGTATCATAACGGAATTTGATATTACAGGAGAATATCCCGCCTTTGGTAATAACGATGACCGTGTGGATCAAATCGCTTCCGACCTGGTTGAGCAATTCATGAGCAGGCTAAAAAAATATCCCACTTATCGTAATGCGAAACATACTCTTTCTATTCTTACCATTACCAGCAACGTGGTATATGGTACAAAAACCGGTTCTACCCCGGATGGCAGAAAGGGAGGTACTCCTTTTGCGCCAGGTGCGAATCCAATGCATGGAAGGGATAAGAAAGGGGCTCTTGCTTCTCTGCAATCGGTGGCAAAACTAAATTATGATCATTGCAGGGACGGTATCTCCTACACCTTCTCCGTAACACCGGATACTCTGGGGAAGAATATGAATGACCGTAAACACAATTTAAGCGCCTTACTGGATGGATACTTTTCTCAAAGGGGTCACCATATTAATGTCAATGTGCTTGACCGCTCCTTGTTGCTTGATGCAAAAGAACATCCGGAAAAGTACCCGAATCTGACGATTCGTGTATCAGGCTATGCAGTGCGCTTTAATTCTTTAAGTGCCAAACAGCAGGATGAAGTTATATCAAGAACCTTTCATTGTGCTCTATAGTGTGGGCTTCTGTTTCCAAAAGCCATATCAAGAAACATGACTAAACTGTAAAAAGGTCTTTCCATAAATCACATTGGCAATATGCAAAAAGCAAAAGAATAGGTGATAATTAGTGTTATATAGCAAAACGGATTTGTCAAAGAATAGGAAGTTGTTTTATGATATGAACAAAACATATTATTAGATCGTTAGAACATCTACCTTATCATGAAAGTACGAATCTTTTTCCTATGTGCAAATGCCATTGCCAACGTATAAACAGACCTTTTGCATCTTAACTATATATATTCACATAAAAAGGCTGTTGTGAATTAACCATATCTCCAAGGAAGTTCTTCCTGAGAGATTGTTAATTCACAACAGCCCTTTATTTATTTTTCTTATTAATTGATCTTAAGGATACTTTCCACCATCTCCTGCATTCTTGCTGTTGCACAAACGGTATTATGCAATACCGGTGCAGTACGAATCTCTTCTACAGCATATGGAATCTCAGTGGAGGATACTTTCTTTAATACAAGTGCCTGATCATAGTCATCAGAGGGAATTTCCTCTGCCTTAAGCGCGCCAAGCACGCTATTCGCAAATTTATAAGGACTTGCGGTAGATACAATTACTGCCTTTGTATTATCTTGTGTATCCGTTAAATATCTTTCATATACACTTGCTGCAACCGCTGTATGAGTATCAATCACATATTGATTATCCTGATATACCTTAAGGATTGCTTCTCTTGTTTCAGTTTCGGATGCCCAACCACCAATAAACCCATGAAGCTTTTCTTTCATGCTGTCAGTGATTTCATATACGCCTTGATTACTCAAGGCTTTCATAAATTGTGCCGTCTTCTCAGAATCATTGTCAGCGATATGATAAATTAATCGCTCCAAATTACTGGATACCAGAATATCCATGGATGGGGATTCTGTTAAGATAAAGTCTCTGTTTCTATCGTAACGTCCTGATTGAAAGAAATCAAAAAGAACCTTATTCTCATTTGAGGCACAGATTAATTTGTTAATCGGAATGCCAATGCATTTTGCATAATAAGCCGCAAGGATATTACCGAAATTACCGGTTGGTACCACAAAGTTGACAGTCTCGCCCTCTTTGATCTGCTCTGTTCTGTATAAAGATACATAGGAATGAACATAGTACACAATTTGAGGAACCAGTCTTCCGATGTTGATAGAATTCGCGGAGGAGAATAAGTAACCTGCCTCTTTCAGGCGTGCAGCTAACTCTGTATTATTGAACATCTGCTTCACACCGGTCTGAGCATCATCGAAATTGCCTTCAATTCCGATTACATAGGTATTGTCACCTTTTTGGGTAACCATCTGCTTCTCCTGTACACTGCTTACACCGTCTTTCGGGTAAAATACAATAATCTTTGTTCCCTCAACATCTGCAAAGCCTGCCAAAGCTGCTTTACCGGTATCTCCGGAGGTCGCGGTAAGAATCACAATATCCTCTTTTACTTCATTCTTCTTTGCCGCCTTCGTGAGAAGATGAGGAAGAATGGATAAGGCCATATCCTTAAATGCTATGGTAGCACCATGGAATAATTCTAAAAAATATGCCTGACCAACTTTTTTTAATGGAGCAATCTCCGGCGTATCAAATTTTTCATCATAGGCTTTATTGATACAATCCTTTAATTCTTCCTCTGTATAATCGGTAAGAAATAACTTCATTACCTCATATGCGATTTCACGGTAATCCATCTTAGAAAGTTCGTTAATTGATTTTGATAATACCGGTATCGATTCCGGTACAAATAAGCCTCCATCCGAAGATAAGCCCTGCAGCACAGCCTGGGAAGCTGTCACTCTGTTGTCGGAGTTTCTTGTGCTTCTGTACATTAGGTTCATATCACTTCATTCCCCTTTTCCTTTATTCGCTTTCGGTCTACTCTGTCCAATCCTTTATGTAACAGACATTAATATGGGTCTGAATTATAAGATTTTTACATTGGGCGAGTTTCATGTATTATAACATGCTTATTCTTCGGATACAATAGTTCTGACTTATTTTTGTATACTTATGTATACTTATACATCTTATCCATTCCTGATAAATCATTAGTCTTATTTACGTTTGTAAAAATCATGTCCCCCATGCTTAAAGAGCCAATCAAGCCGAGTGTCAAACTCTCTTGCCTTAGAAGCACTTAAATTATCCTTTGAGATAAAATACAACGCTCCTTTGGAATAATCCACACCCTGTAAAGCTTTGTTAACTGCCTCTTTGGTGGAACTTGAGATCTTCACACTCCAGATACGACCGCTTTTTACCGGAGAAAACTGATAACTGCTTCCTTTGTGCTGGGTCACTACTCCTTTAATCGTATCAGGGAAACGATTGCTTTGCATTCGGTTCAATACTACGTTCGCTATCAATATTTTTCCGATTGCATCTTCCCCTCCTGCCTCAGCTTGTACAATTCGTTGGAGCATAGTAACATCACTTTCTGAAATTGATCCATACGCTGTTTTGTAGGTAGCACTTAACTTACTTTCTGCTTTTGTAGAACTGCTCTTACTTTTCGGAACCAAAACACCGGTCTGTTCCATTAGGGTGTCAAAGGTTTCCCCATTCATCTCCGTACCGAACATCCAAACGGTATCTCCATTCGAAGTGACATCGTCATCCTCTATAAATTCTTCATCGAACTCATAGGAATCCTCCGGATCTGAAAAACTTGATATTTTTGTTGATGCATCACCAGGGGCACTTGCATACAACGGTTCTCGCGTTCCTTCTTCGATTTCAGTATTTACATCAGCTGCCTTTGAGTTAATATTATATAACGAATCCGAACTCAAAGCTAACAATAAACCTGATACCAGATATACAATGACAACCATCACATAGCTTTGATGATTTTCATGCATTTTTCTCTTTTGAAGAAACGAATATATTATAGACATACTCTATCCTCTCTTTTCAAAAAATAAAGCCATAGGCTTTTCCACATATTGGTTGCTATCCGTTAACTATTCTGCATTATAGGTAAACATGTTTTTCCTGTCAATATCTTAGTAGTAATTTCGTTATTACATACTACTAATATTTTCCTTGGTTTATACTGTCAGTATAATTCACCACAAACACGCAACATTTTTCGACATATTTTTGTGGATTATGTACAAGCATATTTTAACAAATTATTAACGATATATTAAATATTTTATGCATATACTTCCCATTTTATGACTATTCTACTACAATAGTACGAAATTTCCTTGGTTTGCGGGTTTCTGACAAAAAAATCGATTTAATAAATTAGTAACAATTCACTATTTCACATTGCCTATCTTGCCTTTTAATTTTGTTTCTGTTATATTCAAAACATAATAACTCCGCTCAAAAACATGCCTTTTGAACGAGGAGTAATGGGGTGAAAACATGCTTGCAGGCGTATATTCGGCGAATAAAAAAAACGGAGAACTCTATTATCGAGCCTCCATAACCTTTCGGGGGAAACACGTCAGTTTGGGCAGCTATCCCTCCGAATGCAAAGCACATGAAGCTTACCTCTTTGCCAATGAACTTCTTCAAGAGGATGTGAAGTGGAAGCTGGAGGATTATCCATCTCCCTGTATCCTCTCCTTTCATAAGTGGGTTGTACTGATGAATTTTAGAGATAATAAGATTTATTTTAAAAATCCGATCTACTTAAAGAAAACTTTCTTCCTATATTATATAGATAATTTAACCGTACTAAAATTCAACGCAGAAGATCTCTTCTACTATGCAAATCACAAAATCATGAGAAGAGGTGGACATCTTTTTGTATCTGATTACGGAATGCAGTTAAGTGTATTAGCAAGGTATGGTATTAAAAATTATGCTGTCCTTGGTCGTGATTATCGTTTGATTAATGGTGATGCCCATGATTTGCGCTATCATAATATAGAAGTAATTAATCAATATCATGGTGTAATCAGAACTTATCGAAAGAATCAGCCAGTGTTCAGGGCAAAGATTCATATTAATGGTGATTACCTAATCGGAATTTATACCAGTGAAGAGGAAGCCGCAATTGCTTATAATAAGGCTGCTCTCCTCCTTAAGAATCGAGGTTTAAAAAAGATATTTCCACAGAATTTTATTGATGGGATGGATGAAATCACTTATGCAAAGGTATTTCAAAAAATCGCTCTTTCAAAACGGTTCAGAAACTATGCGGAACGCCTCCAAACATAAATCATTTCCATTTACATTTTCCTTTTGTCATGTTAGAATACAACCTGTGAGTAGTACAGATGGTCGCGCCTTTATAGGTGAGGAAAGTCCGGGCTTCACAGGGCAGGGTGCCGGATAACGTCCGGTGGAGGCGACTCCAAGGCTAGTGCAACAGAAATATACCGCCAAAGTTTACTTTGGTAAGGATGGAAAGGTGGCTTAAGAGACCACCGCCTTGTTGGTAACAACAGGGGCAGATGTAAACCCCACTCGAAGCAAGACCGAACATAAAGCCATACGGCTGCCCGCCGTGCTTTAGGGTAGGTCGCGTAGTACCGGCGAAAGCCGTACTGGAGCCACATGGTAACATGTGGTCAAGATAGATGACCATTCAAGACATAACCCGGCTTATCGTGCTGCTCATATTTGATTCAAAAATAAGGCTGTTAATTATGAATTTATGGAAGGTTCAATCTCTTAATCGGAGATATTGTGCTTCCATTTTCATTTTTAACAGCCTCTTTATTATTATGTTATGCCTATATTGGTGTGCCAAAAGTCCGTTCTATATACTGTGGCAGTTCCTCAAATCCCCTTATCATACCTTAAAACAACTTCCCCCTACAAATTCCTTTAGAATCGAATTCTGAGGAACCGCTTCACTGGGAGTACTGATAAAGTAATCTAAAAATTTCAATAAACGCTTTGCTTCAATATATTCATCACTATTTCGGTCAATTCCAAAAAGAATCGGCTCTGCATACTGCTTTAATACAGCCAGTTCATAGATCAAAGCGGAATTGAACATTACATCTGCATCCTCCTGAAACGGAAAGATATTCTCATCCTCTCCTCTTCTTACAGAAGGCCACATTGATATGGTCTTTTGAGCAGAAGCTCCTCTGGTTCTGGCATCCCTCACCATTCGACGAATTAACCTGCCGTCCGTTGTGGGAATTCGGTTATGTTCATCTATGTTAAGCTGAGTTAACGCACTTATATAGATTTTGAATTTACTCTCTCTTGGTAAGGAATAGGAAAGTGCATCATTTAAACCGTGTATCCCTTCTATTACAAGAATATCATCCACACCCAAAGTTAGATAATCCCCCTTATATTCTCTCCTACCGGAAAGAAAGTTGAAATTGGGTATATCTACGGTTTTACCGTTCAATAAATCCATCATATCTTTATTAAATTGCTCTATATCAATGGCATCAAGTGTTTCGAAATTATATTCTCCCTTTTCATCCCTTGGGGTCTTCTCCCTATCTACAAAGTAATTATCTACAGCAATGGGATGGGGCTTTAAGCCATGAGCCTTTAACTGAATACTAAGGCGGTGAGAAAATGTAGTCTTGCCGGAGGAGGACGGACCTGCAATCATAATAAACTTCTTATTCCCTGCATTTTTTATAGTTGCAGCAATATCACTAATCTTTTTCTCCTGCAATGCTTCCTGAACAAGAATTAAATCATTCATTTTACCCTGAGCAATGATATCATTCAGTGCCCCTACATTGGGTATATCAAGCATTCTAGCCCAATGATTTGATACCTTTAGTGTCTCATAAAGCTTTTTCTGCGGTATAAATGGGTCTACAATGGTAGGGCTCTTCCTACTTGGAAGGATCAGCATAAATCCATCATCATACGGGATGAGATCAAAGTATTTTACAAAACCTGTATTAGGTGGCATATAGCCATAATAATAATCTTCAAAACCATCCAAACTGTATATATTGGCTTTTGAAACGCGTCGATAACGGAATAACCTCTCTTTATCATACATGCGATACTGTCTGAAAAGTTCAATTGCATCGTCTGTACCAATGCTGCGCTTCATAAATGGAATATCCCTGCTAATCAGTTCCTTCATTCTTTGTTTCACTGCATCAAGCTTCCCTACAGTCAATGCAGTTTTTCCTTCATAACCACAGAATAGCCCGTTCCCAACGGAATACTCAACAATAACCTTATGCACATTCTCCGATCCGAATTCCGCATAAAACGCCTTAAGCATCACCAGAATCAACCCGCGCATATAGGTTTTCCCGCCAGTATCTTCTCCGGTTGTAACAAATCGTATAACACAGTCCTGTTTTACCGACTTAAATAATTCTCTAAGACGGTTATTAACAAAAGCGAGAATTATTTGATCTTTATAATCCTTTTGAAAATCCTTGCTGATTTGCAAAAGGGTGGTTTCCCTTGGATACACATACTCTTGTCCGTCAATCTCTACCTTAATATTTGACATGGTGTTTTCTCCTCTTCCCTTTCTATCTTCTTTCTGAGTGGAATATCAAAAGTCAGGTATTTACCTTTTGATACTCAATTTCCTCTAGATAATATATATTAACATTTTCCTGTTATTCCTTCTTAAAGTACTCTAACCCTTTATGAATCAATTCCATTTTAGCTTGTATATCAGTACGTCTTTGTTCGGCCTGACTAGATTGATTGCCCTGCAAGGATTGAGCGATTCCTTCACACAAATCCAGATCCCATAAAAGAAATTCTTTCAGTATGGTATTTTGCCTATTTAATAACAAACGACCGTAATGAAATTCTTCCTCTCTCGTTAGTAAAAAAACATCTTTTTCTTCAACTAATTTTTGAGGTACGGCCTTTATCATCACATAATATTTACCGTCTTCTTTTAGCATATTCTCTTCTATGATGATAAATTCCTTTTCCAATAGAAACTGTCTTACTTTGTATATCTCGGACTGAGGTTGCAGGATTAATTCCTTTAGGGATTTGGTTACTTCTAAACTCTGCTCCAATATCTGTACCATTAATGCTCCGCCCATACCCGCAATAATCACTGAATCGGCTTCTCCACAGTTTAACTTCTCTAATCCGTTGGATTTTCTGGCTTCAATGAAATCCTTACATCCATATCGAATAATATTCTCTTTTGCTCGCTCAATGGGTCCCTGATTAACGTCCATTGCAATAATATGAGGGGATATTTGATTCCTGGCAAGATAAATGGATGTATACGCATGGTCGCAACCCACGTCCGCCACCAGGTAACCCTTCGTCACGCTATCTGCCACCATCTGTAATCTTTTTGAAAGCTGCATTTTGTCCTCCACTGTATGCAAACCCTTACATAAAGGTTTAATTTCATAATAAATCATATATCGTTACCGTTATGCCTAATCTTTATGAAACTGAATGGCCAAACCATAACGCTTAATCAACTCTATTCTACCATGTTTTGTCATATTTTCAACCTAAAGTAATAGTTAGGAAAAGGGCTTTAGCAAAATGGAATTCATTTTACGAAAGCCCTTATCACATATTAATCAATCTCTTCTTATTCTAAATAATCCTTAAGCTTACGGCTTCGGCTGGGATGTCTCAGCTTACGAAGTGCCTTTGCCTCAATCTGACGAATACGCTCTCTGGTTACATTAAATTCCTTACCCACTTCTTCCAGTGTGCGGGCACGTCCATCATCCAAACCAAAACGAAGACGAAGTACTTTCTGCTCTCTTTCTGTTAATGTTCCAAGCACTTCCACAAGCTGCTCTTTTAATAAGGTAAATGCAGCTGCGTCGGCAGGCACCGGTACATTATCATCTTGAATGAAATCACCCAAATGGCTGTCTTCCTCTTCACCAATAGGAGTTTCAAGGGATACCGGCTCCTGTGAGATCTTTTGAATCTCACGAACTCTGTCCACCGGCATGTTCATTACTTCTGAGATTTCTTCCGGGGAAGGCTCTCTTCCTAATTCCTGCAACAACTGACGTTGAACTCTGGTAAGCTTATTAATGGTTTCTACCATATGCACAGGGATACGAATAGTTCTTGCCTGATCTGCAATAGCTCTTGTAATAGCTTGTCTAATCCACCAGGTTGCATAGGTACTGAATTTATAACCCTTGCGATAATCGAATTTTTCAACCGCCTTAATTAATCCAAGGTTTCCTTCCTGAATCAAATCAAGGAATAACATGCCTCGTCCAACATAACGCTTTGCAATACTTACCACCAAACGAAGATTTGCTTCCGCAAGACGTTTCTTTGCGTACTCATCTCCAAGCTCCATCTTTCTTGCCAATTCAATCTCTTCATCTGCATTCAAAAGCTGTACTTTACCGATTTCTTTCAAATACATACGCACCGGATCTTCAATGTTAATACCTTCAGGAATTGACAAATCTATGGTCTCTAAATCCTCTTCATCCTCGAGGATAATATCCTCCTCATCCTCTTCGGAGATTCTGAGGACATCGACATTGTGCTTGTCGAGGTAATCATAAATTTTCTCAATACGCTGGGGATCTAATTCCATATCTGAAAAAAAGTCATTCACTTCCTGGTATTCCAGTACATTTTTCTTTTTCTCGGCAAATGCCAGCAGTTCTTTCAGTCTCTCCGTAAATTTAACTATATTGTCGTCCATAGATAATCCTTCCTTCTTTAACTCTTTTTATATTTTAACCATCATTTTATGAACTATGCAATCGCACTCAAATGGGGCGTTTGTAGTCAATTGCTTCATTTTGGTTAATTTACAAATGGATTTGTTTTTTCTTAAGTTCCATTTTTTGATTAATTAATTTCATCAAAAGTTCAGTATCATTCTTTTCAATGGCCTTTTGACTTTGATAATCCAGGCTATGCTCCTTTAATTTCATCAAGGTATCGCTAAGTGCCTTTTTACGTCCCGCCTCATCCATCTCTCCTTGAATTTGAGCGGAAAACAAACTCGCCACTTCTGATTGCTCCTCTTTATTTTGGAAACAATTAATGATCTTAGCAGGGTTTACAGCATGTTCTTTTTCATACTGATCAAATACCAACTCTGCTACCTCTTTATAGATGCCCTGGGCAAAATCCTCCGGAGATAAAATCCCTTTTATTTTATCAAATAGAGAATAATCCTCAATCAACCAGGTAAGCATTAATTTCTGCGATTTGGTGATTCCATCTTCTGGAGCCTTCTTTCCTTTTCCACTCTCGATCCGATATTCTTTGGGTTCATTCGCGCCAATCATTTGGGAACCAAAGCGGTTCACTAATTTGCGCAGCTGATCCACATCAATTTGGTAGTTCTTCGCAACCGAATCAATATAGAAGTTTCTTTCCAATTCTTCCTTGAAGCCGGTCAACTTCTTAGCAGTTTCATGAAAGAACTTTGTTTTTTGTTCTGGGTCATCCAGATTAAATTCGTTTTGTAAAATATCAATCTCAAAGAAAAAGCTTCCCTTCGCCACATCAATACGCTTTTGATACTCGATTGGTCCCAGCGCTTTAATAAATTCATCCGGGTCCTTGTAAGGTTTCATATCCACCACTTTAATAGATAAACCAGCTTCCTTTAATATGGGGATTGCACGGAGTGCCGCCTGAATTCCGGCTCCATCACTGTCAAAAGTAAGCAATACCTCATTGGTATATCTCTTCAGCAAATTGGCGTGGAACATGGTAAATGCGGTTCCAAGAGCAGCGACTGCATTGGTAAATCCGGCTTGATGCAATGCGATTACATCCATATAACCTTCACAGATTAGCAGTTGTGTCTTTCTGGATACCCTTGCATAGTTTAGCCCATATAGATTCCTGCTTTTATCAAACAACAGCGTCTCCGGAGAGTTTAAATACTTGGGCATTCCTTCTCCCATAACACGTCCACCAAAGCCGATTACTCTGTGATTTACGTCCATAATGGGAAACATAACTCTATTCCAAAATTTATCCGTTCCGCCTCTCTGCTCATCAATGGATACAAGACCGGATTGTTTTAAAAAAACATCCTCATAGCCGAGTCCTTTCAGATACTTATAAAGATCATCGCTAAACTTGTTGGAATAGCCCAGACCAAACTGCTTTATTGTTTCTTCTGTTAATCCTCTGTTCACCAGATATTCATGGGCGGCTTGTCCCCTTGGGGAAACAAGCTGGTAATAAAAATATTTTGCCGCCTGTTTATTGGCCTCCAGCAATCTGCCCTTTAAATCAGATTGGCGTCTTGCCTCCTGAGAATATTCCTGTTCAGGAAGTGCTACTCCCGCTCGCTCTGCCAAATGCTTTAAGGCTTCCATAAACGTATAGTTTTCATACTCCATAATAAAGGTGAATACATTACCGCCTACACCGCAACCAAAGCAATGATACATCTGCTTGGTAGCACTTACGGAGAAGGAAGGGGTTTTCTCGTTGTGAAAGGGGCAGAGCCCCATATGATTGCTGCCCTTTTTCTGCAGTCTTATGTAAGAACCGATGACATTAATAATATCATTTTTACTTCTGATTTCTTCTACCAGCTCGTCCGAATAAAACACAGTATATTCCTCCCATCTCAATTCATCACGAAACCAGTATTCCTATCCCCTCGCTGAAACTTCACTCGTCACATCTATATTGCAATCCTGTATAAATTCAATATCAATATACGTTCCATGCTGATGGAATCATAATTGATTCAAATTTGGAAATTGCGTAATTGTCCGTCATTCCTGCAATATAGTCACAAACCACACGATATAACGGCTCATTAAGCTGCTCCATACGATGGATATATTCTGCCGGTAAATAATTTGGATGTTCTATATAATAGATAAATAATTGTTCCAGCAAACGTTCCGCTTGTTCTTCCTGGCTTTTTGCTTTCTTATTTAAATACACACTCTGAAACATAAACTCTCTCAGCTTTCGCATGGCTTGTTCAATCTCAGGTGTCATTCTAATATCATTATGATTTTCGCTATTGGTTACAATATCATGAATCAGTGTGTTTAACCTTTCTCCAAGGCTATGTCCTAAGACATCGGAGTATTCCTTTGGAATATCCTCCTCTTTCATCAGCTGCGCCCTAATTGCATCATCTATATCATGATTGATATAAGCGATCTTGTCACATAGGCGTACAATCTTTCCCTCCAGTGTAGAAGGATTTCCTGCCGTCTGATGATTTTTAATTCCATCTCTGACTTCCTTTGAAAGATTAAGACCTTGTCCATGCTTTTCTAAAATCTCCACCACACGGATACTTTGTAAGTGATGTTCAAAGCCTACCGGGCATATGCGATTCAAAGCTCGTTCCCCGGCATGTCCAAAAGGAGTATGGCCTAGATCGTGACCCAGTGCAATTGCTTCCGTTAAATCTTCATTCAGCAGAAGTGCCTTTGCTATGGTTCTTGATATTTGTGCTACCTCCAAAGTATGGGTAAGTCTTGTTCTGTAATGATCACCTTCCGGAGATAAAAACACTTGAGTCTTATGTTTTAATCTGCGAAATGCCTTACAGTGGTAAATTCGATCCCGATCTCTTTGAAAAATCGGACGTATATCACAGGGTTCTTCATAACTATCTCTTCCGAGGGATTCATCGGAAAACGTCGCAAACGGACTTAAGATTACATGTTCTCGTTGTTCCAGCTTCTGCCGGATATTCAAACTATGCTCCATATTATCACCTCACCATCGTGTGAAAGGGTTCCAGCCAGCAACATCTATAAACATTATTCCAAACTCATACTATGTATATTCATAAGACGAACTCATGCCTATACTACTAATATTCTACAAGGACTGCCTATTTCCTTTTTTAATTTTGAAAAAATAATAAGTTTTTTATAACCATTTATAACCGACTAAATTGCCAAAGTAACTTCCAGTCTTCACTCTTCCCGTGATGACGTTACTTTTTACAAACTATATTCAGGAATTTATATAACTTTGTAGAACAATTTTGAGATAATTTTTATTTCTCTAATTAAGATTAGCGATTAAATGGTCTTTCAATAAATTTCATTGGCAATTTATATATAAGATTAAGGAGCAATTTTATGCAAACAGCACCATGGATAGTTATTAAAACCTTATCCTCAGTGATTGTTTCTACATTAAATTGCTCCTGATAAGCTTCAAATCTACGAATTCTTATTACAATTATCCTTTGATGGACAGGTTTTGCAAGAACTACAGGATGCACAGGAGGAAGAGCCTCCGCAACAGGTTTTCCCTTCCTTTATATCCTTAACCTTTCTATATACCACATAGCCTGTATAGATTATTATAATCGCTCCTAGTAAAAATCCAATTATCATTCCTGTCATAGAACCTCCAATCTGCTAACGCAAAATCAAGCTTCCTATCTGATAGATTAACGTTGCCATAAATAATGCTACCCCAAGTTGAAATACAATGGAGAACAGTGTCCAGCGAAGGGATCTCATCTCTCTTTGAATCACACCAATGGTTGCTGCACAAGGTATATATAAAAGACTGAATACCATTAACGAATATGCATTAAGCGCACTAAAACCATATTGAGACAATGCATCCGTAAGACTTGCCATTCCCTGGGGTGAGGTGATATTTCCAATCTGAAAGAGTACGCTAAAACTTGAAACCACTACTTCCTTTGCTGCCACCCCTGATATCAGCGCCAATACTACCTGCCACATCCCAAGTCCTGCCGGGGCTAAGATCGGGGCCACTGCTTTGCCGATGATTGCACCAAAACTCAATGACATATCCTTCACCATCCCAGAGGGACCAAAGTTTAAAATAAACCAAATAATTACGGATGCTGCAAAAATCGTGGTTCCTGCCTTGGACAGATACTCCTTCACCTTATCCCATACATAGATGAATATTGTACGCTGATTGGGAGTCTTGTATTCAGGAAGCTCGATCAGCAAGGAATTACTTAGTTTGGGATCAGAATTGCCCTTCATAATGAATGCAACCGTTATAGCAACAACAATACCGATCAGATACATGGAATAGGCGGCAAGCATGGCCATCTTTCCAAAAAACATCTGTGAAAAAAGAACATAAATCGGTAGTCTCGCACTGCAGGACATAAACGGTGTCACTAAGATGGTCTTCCTTCGGTCGTTAATATTTTCAAGTCCCCTGGAGGCCATAATTGCAGGAACCGTACATCCGAAACCCAAAAGCATCGGTATAAAGGCTCTGCCGGTCAACCCAAGCTTACTCATAATTCCATCCATTATATAAGCAACGCGGGACATATATCCGCTGTCCTCCAGATATGCTAACGCAAGGAATAAGATAAAGATATTGGGCAAGAAGGTAAGAATCCCTCCAACACCTGCAATAATACCGTCAACAATAAGTGAGGTAATAAACTCCCCTGCCTGAATCGTTTGCAGGGTATGAAGCGCCCAACCTGAAAATGCGCCGATGACGACTTCAAAACCACCCTTTATAAAATCACCCACTTGGAAGGTGAATAAGAATACCAATGCCATGATTCCCAGAAAAATCGGCAATCCAAAATAACGATGCGTTAGAATTTTATCAACTTTATCCGTGATTGCTGCCTGATTACTTTTGTTAACAAGAACCTCTTCAATAATTTCTTCGATAAAATCATATTTCTGATGGATGATGTCACTCTCATAGCTGCGTGCTAAACTCTTTGAAGAATCAACCGGATAATTCTTTAAAATAGTGTCATCCATTTCCAAAGTCTTAATTGCATACCATCTTGTATTGTTCAACCCGGGATATTTCATTTGAAGTAATTCACAGATGTCATCAATCTTATCTTCAATTTCATCGCTATATACAACGGGGTAATCCATATGATGCTCATGTCTATGGGTGGCACATGTTTGCTTTTGTTTATTATGGTGATGTTCCAGGTTCTTATCTATATATTTTCCTTGGTGATGGGCAACGGTATGCATTAAAATATCCAGTCCAGTTCTCTTCCTTGCCGATACAGGAATAACTGGAATACCTAACATCTCGGGGAGTCTATGAAGATCAATTTCCATTCCTCGCTCTTCCACAATATCCATCATATTTAACGCCAGAATTACTGGTTTACCTAGTTCCAATAGCTGAAGGGTAAGATAAAGATTTCTCTCGAGACTGGAAGCATCTACTATATTAATAATGACATCTACATTGGATTCTAAGATATACTCTCTGGTAAGTCTTTCTTCCATTGTATAGGAGGTAAGACTATAGATACCCGGCAAATCAACCAGCTTGAACCGGGCATCATGATATTTAAAGGCACCTTCCTTCTTCTCAACGGTTACCCCAGGCCAATTCGCAACTTTAAGATTTGCTCCGGTATAGGCATTGAATAACGTTGTTTTGCCGCAATTAGGATTGCCTACGAATCCAACTTGTATTTCCCTTTTCATTGTGTTACCTCCTTCATATCAATGGATTGAGTAATTGCCTTACCAAGAGCCAATCGACTACCTCGTACCATTAATATGACAGAACCTTCCCGATTACGATTTAAAATAGTAATATTGGTTCCATTTGTAAGACCAAGTGCTTCAAGCCTCCCCATAATTGCTCGATCAAGCTGTAGCGAATTAACGGTGTAGTTCTTTCCAATTTTTGCATTATTCAGAGTCATCTCTTCACCCTCTTGCCCATTTATCCCTTTATTTTCACATATATTGTAAATGAATTTGATTATCATTTTCCGACTTCATTATAGCACTTGATAGAGCGATGTCAACTCTGAATTTAAACAGAAATCATATGTTTATTTTAACTTTTTTCGGTATTTTCTCCCAATATACAAGCAGTGCAAGCACTTGGTTTCTCTGTATCTTTATGGTTTACCCTGTTCTATTCTCCTAGGTTTATTTCTGCCTGTCTTCTAAGTAGCTCTTTTGAAATAATTCAACCAAAAAAGAGCTCAAAGTGAACCGCTCCCTTCTAAGCACCAAGTGATTTATTATTGCACATGTCTACTTAGAAAGGAACCTATCAGCTCTAGCTCTTTATCCATTATTTCTCCTGCATCCTTTTCTGAAAAGAATAGACGCATCCACAATAATCCTGCCTATATAAATTGTAATCCTTCGATAACTCTATGGATCGTTTATAACCGTTTTTCTTTTTAAAGTCAGAGGGTAAATAAGCAACCCCATATTCTTTTGCGTATTTCATTCCAATTTCATTCAACTTAACTGCATTCTTATGAGGACTGATGGATAGCGTAGTAGTAAAGTAATCAAACCCTAGCTTGGAAGCTAAAATGGCTGATTCCTTTAATCTCATCTCATAACAGACAAAACAGCGTTCTCCGCCCTCTGGTTCCTGTTCCATCCCTTTTACTGCCTGATAAAAAGTATCCGGAATAAATTCACCCTGAAGAAATTGAACTTTTGAAGAAAGCATCATCTCATGAATTAACCTTTGCTGTTCCTCTACTCTTCTAATATATTCTTCTTCCGGATAGATATTCGGATTATAATAATAGATTGTTATTTCAAAATATTGACTTAAATACTCCAGCACATAACTGCTGCAAGGAGCACAACAGCTATGTATCAATAGTTTTGCTCTCTTATGATCCAGATCACTGATTAGTTGATCCAGTTCTTTTTGATAGTTCATTCATTACTCCCTATTAATTCCATTTTCTTTAATGCATTAACGAACTTTTCCGCATCAATGGGTTTCCCCGCATAAGCGTTACATCCAAGCTGAAACGCCTTTCTAACCTTCCTGCCTTCATGAAGCGCAGTTGTCATTATAATTTTTGCAGCACTTTCTTCCGGGACATTACATTTCTTTTCAATATCCCGAATATTCTTAAGTGCCTCAAAACCATCTACATCCGGCATCATAATGTCCATGCAAATTAAATCATATCGATTTTCTGTATCCAAAGCATCACGAAATGCTTCCACTGCCTCAGTGCCATTAACGGTAATATCACAATCACCATACTTCGACATCAGTTTCATCATATAGGTTCTGCTAACGAAATCATCTTCGACTATTAAAACTCTCATAGATTGCCCTCCAATTACATTCCCAAAAAAATATTCTTAATTGGAGTAATTTAATATAAAACCATATAAAAATGAGATTAGTGTATCCATCTCATTTTCTGTTCCGATAGTAATTCTCAAGTGATTGTTAATCCTTTGAAGATCAAAGTATCTTACATAGATCTGATTGGTACGCAATGCTTCAAATAGTTCCTTGGCAGGGATTTTATCATGTGTTAAAAACAAGAAGTTAGTACCCGACTTTGGACCTGTAAAGCCCAGCTTCTCCAATTCCTTCTGTACTCTTTCCCTCGTCTTATTAATTTGGTGAATTCTTTTATTAAAATACTCCTTATCCTTTACTGCTTCAACTCCTGCCAAGATGGAGGTCTGGTTTAACGTATAGGAATTAAATGAGTATTTCACATCATTTAATGCTTTTATCAGCGCCTGATTTCCCATAGCAAATCCAATTCTCATTCCTGCTAGGGATCTGGACTTAGAGAAGGTCTGAACCACCAACAGATTATCGTATTTCTCTATCAATTCTATGGCCGAACGCCCCGCAAAATCAATATAGGCTTCATCCACAATAACGATACTATCCTGATTATGCGCGATGATATCCTCGATTACGGATAACTCTTCATAAATGGAAGTAGGTGCATTGGGGTTAGCAATTACAATTCCGCCATTCTCTTTATAATAATCTTCCTTTGTAATGCTAAACTCCTCAGTTAGCGGCTGACTCTCATAAGGAATCTTAAACAAGTCTGCCCAAACAGGATAAAAAGAATAGGTGATATCTGGAAACAAGATGGGTTTTGATGAATTAAAATAAGTCAGGAATGCCATAGCAAGTACGTCATCGGAACCCACACCCACAAAAACTTGATTCGGATTTAGATGGTAAAAGGAAGCCAGCTCATCCACTAATAACTTAATTGTGGGATCTGGATACAATCTTAATCGATCTGTCTCTAAAGTGTGAATAATTTTTTCAACCCCCGGTGCGGGGGGATATGGATTTTCATTGGTGTTAAGCTTAATCATTCCTTGTTTATTTGGCTGTTCACCCGGAACATAGGGTACAACCTTTCGTATATATTTTTCCCATTGTTTCATAATTCTCTCCATTCGTTCGCATGAATATTACGATTTCATATTTGTGCTAAGGATTACGAAGGTACAAATTCTTGTAGTTGAATACATACTGTTTCAACTTTAATCTTTCATGCTATTTTATTCGATTTATTACGAACTCTTTTCTTTTACCACTGCACAGATACCATTCTATCTTCTATCTTAGTTTATAGTCCATACTCCTTAGCTAATAGCTCAAACTTTGGAAGAGCTCTTTCAATCATGGAATAATCCACACAATAAGCAATTCTGCAATATCCAGGGCATCCAAAAGAAGATCCCGGAACAATCAGCAAATTATGTAACTTCGCCTTTGCTGCAAATGCTTTTTCATCCTCCTCCAAGGATTTAATAAATAAATAAAATGCGCCTTGTGGCTTTACACACTCATAACCATATGAGGTCAGATTTTGATAAAGTAATTCCCGATTGCGATTATAAACTTCGACTTCTACTTTAACATCCAAGCATTTTGCTACTGCGCGCTGAATTAAGGATGGTGCATTCACATAGCCCAAAATTCGGTTCGCAACATTCGCAGCCTGTATCAACTCTTCATAATCATCTATCTCGTTCGGAATAACCAGGTAACCGATTCTCTCTCCCGGTAATGATAAGGATTTACTAAATGAATAGCCTACGACTGTATTCTTATAGTATTTTGTCAGGTATGGAACCTCAATCCCATCATAAGCCAGTTCTCGATATGGTTCATCTGCGATTAAATAAATCGAGGTATGAAACTCTTTTTGCTTTGCATCTAGTATTTGAGCAAGCTCTTGAATGGTTGCTTCGGAATAGACCACACCTGTAGGATTATTCGGTGTATTGACAATTACTGCTTTCGTCATCGGAGTGATTTTTTGTTCAAATTCCTTAAGATTTGGCTGAAAATCAGTTGTATTCGGTGATACTACTATTAGTTCTCCATCAAAATTCGTCACATAATTACGATATTCTCCGAAAAACGGAGCAAATACAATTACTTCTTCTTTCGGATTCAACAGGGATTTCAAAATAACATTCAGTCCTCCGGCAGCTCCTACCGTCATCACAATATTATCTTGATGAAAGGATGTACAAAAGTTCTTATTAATAGATTGTGAGATGGCATCTCGAACATCCTCATATCCGGAATTGTTCATATAACCATGCACCAGATTAGGCTTTTCTTCTGAAATTGTCTTAATTAGTGCTTCTTTTATCTCAACAGGCGGTTCCACACTGGGATTTCCCAAACTGAAATCAAACACATTCTCAGCTCCATGAATAGCCGCAAGTCTTTTTCCTTCCTCGAACATCGCTCTAATTATTGAACTGTTTTGAACCAATCCTCTCATCTTTTCCGAAATCATATTATCCCTCTTTCCTATATAAATACTTATAAATTTTGGTGTAAAGTATATCACACATACGTATCCTTATCAATATATATATTTTACTGTTTTTCCCCCAAATTCCTTTTAAATGTATAAAAACTCTCTTTCTACATCGTAAAACAAAAACCGGGATGCAAAAGAATAATCTCTCATGCCTTATTCTTCTGCATCCCGGTTTTCAAACTAAAGTCTCAATCCAATTGTCAATGTAAAACCATCCGCTAACTATGCTTCGAATCGTATATCAAGATAAGCCTTTACAATATCGACGCACTTTTGGAAGCCCATATGTCCGCTATTCAAGCAAAGGTCATAGTTCTTTGCATCGTCCCATTCTCTTCCGGTATAATACTTATAGTACTCTGACCGATGCTTATCAATGGTTTCTATAAGCTTTTCGCTGTCCTTTTCATTCTTGCTGGTTACATCCATTACATTCTTTATGCAGTCCTCATGCGGAGCATGCACAAATAATTTTACCACATTATCATAGTCCTTTAAGATAAAATCTGCACAGCGACCGATGATAATACAGCTTTCCGTATCCGCAAGTTCTTTGACTATTTTTGCCTGATAATTAAATAAATTATCGTTGGAAACAAACTCATCACTATCCGGAGGAATAATCTCTCCCTTATAGATATTGCTTGCAATACGGAACAAGAGACTTTTTTTGATCTTTTCATCCGCCTTGGCAAATAGCTGTTCGTTAATACCGCTATCGTCGGATGCCAACCTAAGAAGATCCCTGTCATAATAAGGAATACCCAGCTGTTCGGACAGCATTTTGCCGATTGTCCTGCCTCCACTGCCATAACCTCTTGCAATTGTAATTACATATTTACTCATATGAAACACCTCCTGCTTTACTAATGGCTACTACTGTCTATCATAAATGGAATGAAAATCCCATTCACTTCATACTATGCTGAATTACTCTCCCAGATATGCCTTTTTAACCGACTCATCATTTAAAAGATCCTTCGCATCACCTGCAAGAACAATTTTACCAGTCTCAAGTACATAAGCACGATCTGAAATTGCAAGTGCCTTCTTCGCATTCTGCTCTACTAAAAGAACAGTGGTACCGCTCTTGCTGATGCTCTTGATGATATCAAAAATTTCTTCTACCAAAATAGGGGAAAGACCCATGGAAGGCTCATCCATTAGGACAATCTTTGGGTGTGACATCAATGCACGCCCCATAGCAAGCATCTGCTGCTCTCCTCCACTCAAGGTTCCGGAAAGCTGATTCTTACGCTCCTTTAGTCTAGGGAATCTTTGATATACATTCTCCAAAGACTCTGCAATTTCTGCCTTATTGGTTCTCGTAAATGCACCCATTAACAGGTTATCATAAACTGTAAGCTGTGAAAACACTCTTCTTCCCTCCGGTACATGAGCTATTCCATGTCCGACAATCTTGTGGGGTGGAATCTTTTGAAGGTTAATTCCTTCATATAATACCTCTCCACCCTTTGCAGGAAGAAGTCCGGTAATTGTCTGAAGGATTGTAGTCTTACCGGCACCGTTGGCACCAATTAATGCAATAACCTCTCCTTCATTTACTTCAAAGGAGACATCTTTAATTGCCTGGATTACTCCGTAATATACCTGTAAATCTTTTATTTCTAACATTGCCATAAATGCATCCTATCCTTCCTATACCCGGTTACGCACCAAGATATGCCTTGATTACTTCAGGATTGTTCAGTACTTCGCTAGGTAGCCCTTTTGCAAGTTCTGTTCCGAAGTTCAGTACAAAAATCTTTTCACAAATTCCTGCTACGAGCTTCATATCATGTTCAATTAACAACACTGTTACATCATATTTTTCCCGTACTATAGTAATGGTTTCCATCAGCTCATCCGTCTCGGCAGGATTCATACCTGCGGCAGGCTCGTCAAGAAGTAAAAGCTTCGGATTGGTTGCAAGTGCTCTTGCAATTTCAAGCTTTCTCTGCTTGCCGTAAGGTAAATTAGAAGCTAATCTATTCGCTTCCTGATCAAGATCAAATACTTTAAGGATATCCAGTGCCTTCTCATCCATTAGTTTTTCCGTCTTAAAGAAGGAGGGCAAACGAAGAATTCCTGAAATGGTTGAATATTTGTAATTATTATGCAGACCCACCTTTACATTATCAAGAACAGAAAGGTTCTTGAACAGACGAATATTTTGAAAGGTTCTTGCTATGCCCGCTTTATTGATTTCAATTGTGCTAAGACCCGTAATATCCTTGCCGTCCAGTAATACTCTGCCAGTATCTGGCTTATATACACCGGTCAATAGATTAAAGGCTGTTGTTTTGCCGGCACCATTGGGGCCGATCAACCCATATAATTCACCTTTTTGAATTTCAATACTCAAGGAATCTACAGCTCTTAAGCCTCCGAAGGAGATACCTAGATTACTAACTGATAACATTGCCATAATTAAGCCTCCTTCTTCTTTAACAAGTTTAATACATCTTTAAGCTGGTGTCTCTTACGCCATTCGATACATGCCGGATTCCAGTTGAAGATCATCATAACAATCAAAACTACTGCATAGATGAGCATACGGTAATCTTGCATAAAACGCAGATATTCCGGCAATAAGGTTAATACTACCGCAGCAATAATGGAACCTCTGATATTACCGATTCCACCAAGCACCACGAATACTAAAATCATAATGGATTGGTTATAACCAAAATTCGCAGGTGTAGCCATCAATGTAGGTATATTGTGGGCATATAAAACACCTGCAATACCTGCCATCGCTGCAGATAAAGAGAACGCAATAAGCTTAAACATAGTTATGTTGATACCCACTGATTCCGCTGCAATTCGGTTGTCACGAATTGCCATGATTGCACGTCCGGATCTGGAATATATTAAATTAGCAATAATTAAGTAAATTGCAATTAGTAAAAGTATAGCTACTGTAAAGGTCGTATCATCCGGTGTACCTGCAATACCCTGTGCACCTTTTAAAATTACTCGTCCATTCTCCTGAAGCTTTAATCCTATGGTGTCCATAGAAATATGAAGCCCTTTGTTATCCACGCCAACATACAATACATTAATCACATTCTTAATAATCTCGCCGAATGCTAAGGTAACAATTGCCAAATAATCACCGCGAAGACGAAGCACTGCAACACCAATTAACGCGCCAAATAATGCTGCCATAACTGCGCCTACAATTAACGCTAAGGTAAAGCGAACAAAGGTATTTGTTATGGTATTAATGGTAAGCTGGGTAAACATAGCACCGGAAAATGCACCAACGCACATAAAACCTGCATGGCCAAGGCTTAGCTCACCGAGAATACCTACGGTAAGATTAAGTGATACTGCTAATATGGAATAATAACAGAGATTAACCAAAAGTCCCTGCATCAGATTTGACATGTTATCAGTCTTAATTAAAATCTGGCATACCAAATAAAAGGCTAAAATAATACCTACGGTAATCAGATTACTTTTTACATTCTTATTCATATTTTTCATCCCATCCACCTACACTTTCTCATGGAACTTCTTACCGAGAATACCGGTCGGTTTAATAAGAAGTACAAGAATTAAAATGATGAATAAAATCGCATCCGCAAGCTGGGATGAGATATAGGCACGACCTAGAACCTCAATGATACCCAGTAAGATACCACCAATCATCGCTCCCGGAATAGAGCCGATACCACCAAGAACCGCAGCAACGAATGCCTTAATACCGGGCATTGCTCCTGAGGTAGAGGAAAGACTCTGATAGGTTGAGAACATAAGTGTAGATGCAATTGCTGCTAAGGAGGAACCGATAGCAAATGTAATTGCAATTGTCTTATTCACGTTAACACCCATCAAAACAGCTGCGTCCTTATCCTCTGATACTGCTAACATGGCACGTCCTGTCTTTGATTTCTTAATAAATAAAGATAACCCGATCATGATAACAATACAAACCGGAATTGTCACAAGGGTTAATCCTAGGATAGAAAGCTTTCCGCCTAACAATTCCAAAGAAGGAAGTTTCATTACCGGTGAAAAAGACTTTGTATCTGCACCAAAGATTAATAGTGCGGTATTTTGTAATAAATAACTTACACCGATTGCTGTAATTAATACCGCAAGGGAAGATGCTTTTCGAAGTGGTTTATAAGCAACTCTCTCAATGGTTACACCTAAAATAGTACATAATATTACAGCTGCTAATACCGCTACCAAAGGGTTTAATCCCATGGAGCTCATTGCGATAAAGATAATGTAGCCGCCGATCATAATGACATCACCATGAGCAAAATTCAGCATCTTTGCAATACCATATACCATGGTATAACCAAGCGCAATGATGGAATAGATGCTTCCAAGGCTGAGTCCTTTAATTAAATAAGATAGAAATTCCATAATTACTCCCATCTGCATGTTATTCATGCAATGTATTTTGCATTATCCTCAAGGATAAACGTTTCAATCCTTCAATGAAGGATAGCATACAGAAAAAATATTTTTATTTTGATTTCTCAAAAACTCCTGTGAGCATAACAGATTGCATATCGATCTGGCCGACTGAAATATGTAATCTGTTATGCTCATAATAAGGCTTTTGATGAATTCATTATACCATAGCACATAATCCGGTACAACTTTGAAAAAGTATCAATTATCTATATTATGGAACAATAGGATGAATTAACAGAGGGACGCAATTAAGCCTCCCTCTGATTTCCTATGCATAATATGTCGTTATGATACTCTTTTAACTATGACATCATTATTGAGCGGATACATAAGCTCCTTCTTTAATAACGATTGCTCTAGGAGCTTTATTTACTTCGCCTTTTGCAGACCAAGTCATACCAGCGCCGGTCAAACCATCCACGCTAATCTGAGGCATTGCTTCTTTCAAAGCACTACCAAGATCTTTCACGCTCAAATCTGCCTTAGCGCCTGATTTTTCAATTGCTGCCTTGATGATATAAATTGCATCATAGGCATCTGCTGCGAACTGATTTGGTGTATCAGTATAAGCCTTCTTGAAGTTTGTTACGAAATTCTTTGTCTTATCATCTGCTGCATCTGCTGCAAATGGTGTTAAAAGCATAACGCCTTCAGCTAAGGACTTATCAAAATTCTCTACATTAAGAATTCCATCAAGGCCATCACATCCGAAGAAAGTAGGTTTAAAACCGATGTCTGAGGACTGTTTAAGAATTAATGCCGCCTCTGTATAGTAGATCGGAAGGAATACAAGCTCAGCACCGCTGTCTTTAGCTTTTTGAAGCTGTACGGAGAAGTCGGATTTGCTCTCTGAAGTAAATGCTTCTGCTGCAACCACTTCTAAGTTCTGCTTCTTTGCTTCCTCTGCGAATTTTTCGTAGATACCAGTTGAATAAATATCGGAGCTGTTATAGATAACAGCAACCTTCTTTGCTACGCTGTTGCTAGCAATATATTGTGCGGATGCAATACCTTGATTCGGGTCAGTGAAACAAACCTGGAAGAAGTTATCATATTTCAGAAGATCTGCGGATGATCCAGATGGTGTGAGCTGGAACATATTATCCTTGTGGGTCTTCTCAATAACAGCTGCACAAGCACCGGAGGTTACGGTACCCATAAGGACCTGCATGCCCTTATCTTTTAAGGTATTATACGCATTAACGGATTTCTCTGCATTCGCTTCATCATCTTCGAACAGAAATTCAATCTGCTTACCATTAATTCCGCCTGCTGCATTGATTTCATTCTTTGCAAGCTCTGCGCCGTTCTTAACACTTTTACCATATACAGCTGCATCTCCAGTTAATGGTCCGATGCCGCCAATTACGAACTTGTCTCCTTTTGAAGCATTCTTATCACCTGATGAAGCAGGTTCTTTTGTACCGCAAGCGGTTAAGCTACCTACTATCATGCTTAATGATAGAATAAGTACTAAGGCTTTTTTAAACTTTGTCATACTAATCTCCTCCTGATTTCTAATATAAATGCATAAAAAGACAAGAGCACTGAGTTCATGAATTATTTGCAGATAATCCATCCTTCAGTGTACTTGTTACAAACAAGGCGTTCCTCGCCTTTGACAATATAATGTCACGATTAGAACGCCTTTATTCTGCATATATAATAACCTCGCATTATTATTTTGTCAATATAATCTTTTAATGCGTTAAAGCAATCCCATGACAAATTAATAAATTGTTGTATATATAAATACATTTTTTATTAAATTTTGTTATATGTTACTATTTTCCAGTATAAACAGTATCGATTCCTTCTTATTGATTTAATTCGCCACCACATTTGTCACAAAAATCCAAACCTTCCAGAGTAATCCCACCGCAATCAGGACATTTGATTTTGGAGGGATGGATCTCCCTTTCCAATATCTCATAGCATTCTTCCTCATCCTCCGCTTCTGAGCCATCTGCCAGGTATTTTTCTCCCCCATCCTGCTCTTCTTCCTCTTGCAAAAGTTCATCTTCCATGGGTTCTATTCCGATCTCCCTGGTGTTCTCCTGCTTGCTTTCATTTTTGAAGATACGACTAATGAATGACATAATTGATATCCTTTCCATAAGGTTTTCCTAAAGTGTCAAGATAATTAATAATGTGAAATAGAACAGTAGGTCTAATTCTTTTCGCTCAGTAATTTGGGAGAAGCACCTCGCATTTCAATAAGCGGAACCCCTTTACCTTCAATATATTCTCTGGTTATAATAACCCTTCCAATATTCTCATCCTTCGGTATTTCATACATAATATCAAGCATAAAATTCTCAAGTATCGCACGTAATGCTCTTGCACCTGTCTTTTTCTCCATTGCCTTTTCTGCGATTGCTTCCAAAGCCTCCGGGTCAAATTGTAGATCCACCTCATCCAGTGCAAGAAGCTTTTGATACTGCTTTAAGATTGCATTCTTAGGTTCCTTTAATACGGATACCAACATGTCTTTTGACAATCCTTCCAAAGTATATAATATAGGAAGTCTTCCTAAAAATTCAGGAATCATGCCATATTCTCTCAGATCATCCAATGTAACCTTCTGTAAGATATTTAAATCCTCATCATATTTATCCTTAAGGTCAGCCTTAAAACCTATAGATGATTGTTTGTTTAGTCTAGACTTAATTATCTTATCCAGGTCAGGAAATGCTCCTCCGCAAATAAAGAGGATATTCTGGGTATTGACCGTTGTCATAGGTACCATAGCATTTTTTGAACTGGCACCCACCGGCACTTCCACATCGCTTCCCTCTAGAAGCTTTAACAAGCCCTGTTGTACGGATTCTCCGCTTACATCTCTGCTATTGGTATTTCTCTTCTTTGCAATCTTATCAATCTCGTCAATAAAAATAATTCCTCGTTCTGCTTTTTTCACATCGTTACCGGCTGCCTGCAAAAGCTTTGATATAACGCTTTCCACGTCATCACCAATATATCCTGCCTCTGTTAGGGAAGTAGCATCGGTGATAGCTAGAGGTACATTCAATAACTTCGCTAATGTTTTCACCAGATAGGTCTTACCACTTCCGGTGGGCCCTATCATCAGCATGTTTGATTTTTCAATCTCTATATCCTGTTCCATAAGCGCACCTATTCTTTTGTAATGATTATATACACCTACTGAGATTACCTTTTTTGCATGCTCCTGTCCGATAATGAAATCATCGAGGCTCGCTTTTATAACATGAGGTGACGGAATTTTCTTGCGATCGAACATTTCTTGATTCTCTTCGGTCTCCGGCTTGCTCTTTTTTAGTTTTTGAGCTTTGGGAATATCATTTTGAAATTGGGATGCATTTAGCATGCTTGGATTAATCCCCATCATATGCAGATAAGGATTATCTCCTTTATTAATGGTATCGAAGGTTTTTTGCATACAGTCCGCGCAAATACTAATTTGGTTCGGAATATGTATCATTTTCCCAACTTTGCTTTCCGGTCTTCTGCAAAGATAGCAAACCTCCTCTAATTCATCCTGGTTATTATCTATATTCTTATCATCATTATTACTCATCTGTTACCTCCTGTGTTGTTATTCCTTTTATACCTGCTGAAAGTGGACTATTATATGACGATTATATCTTATTACCCAATACCATTCAATAGCAGAATAGTTTCCTGTTTTGAATTTTCAATATTTTACTCTAAGTTAAGGTTTGATATCGGTGCTAATAACCTTTTTTCTAATGTAGCTAGACTTACACAATCCCAAAGCTTCATACTTTGATGAAAGTGTATACTTTCTAATTATCATCTTACCCATTAAAGCAAATCAAGAAGTGCCGGATAGCTACCTTATAAACCGGCAACTATCCAGCACTTCTTATCTTATATTATTATATTATCTCGTTTATTTTAATGTGCCATTTAACTGAGGATTTTGACTGAGGGTAACTTTCAGCTTAGCCTCTTTATATTTACCGTCAGAGTTACGCATATAGGTTATTTCAATCTGAGTTCCCACCTTAAAACTATTAACCTTATCCTTTAGCTGTGTGATAGAAGTCACCTGAAGATCGTTGATTTTGATTATAATATCTTCGGCTTTGATGCCGGCTTTCTCGGCAGCTCCATCCTTGACTAATTCGCTTACATACACGCCAATCGGTATGTTATAAGCCTTGGAATCAACCTCTGTTACATCATATCCTGCAATTCCAAGATAACCTTTTTCATTCTCCGTTAAAATCTCACGGCTCATAAGTTCATTAATAATCGGTGTTGCTTTGGAGATTGGAATTGCATATCCCATACCCTCTACTTCATTGGAGGCATATTTTACAGTATTAATACCGATAACTTCACCATTCACATTTAAGAGAGCTCCACCGCTGTTGCCGGGGTTAATTGCTGCATCCGTTTGTAAAAGGGTCATTGTTTTTGAGTTATACCCATCAGAAACTTCAACCTGACGATCCTTTGCGCTGATATAACCAACGGTTACGGATTGACCATAGCCCAAAGCATTACCAATTGCAACAGCAATTTCACCAACTTTTACTTTATCTGAATTACCAAGCTTTGCAACTTTAATCGCCTTTAAGGTGGATTCCTTTAATGACTTTATATTCAATGTAATAACTGCAAGATCAGCAATTGCGTCCGTACCTTTTACCTCCGCAGTAGCTTCACTTCCATCAATAAATACGACGGATATTTTAGAGGCTCCTTCCACCACATGGTTATTGGTTGCAATTAGAAGTTCCTTATCATTTTCTCCAACAATGATGCCAGAACCGCTTCCTTGCACCTCCTGTTGCTGACCAAACCATTGATTTTGTTGCGTCTCTGTACTGTTAATTGATACAATCGCCGGCAGGTTCGAGTTTGTAACCTCTGCGATGGAGGAACGACTTTTTGAAGTAACATTAGCCTCCTTCGTATAACCCACCTCATACGCTCCTTTTCCGTTTGACTGACCTATTGTGGACAGTGCGGAGCTCAAGGAGGAATTCGGATTAATTTTATTGTAAATCTCTTGTGTACCCATAAAAGTAATTGCTGCAATCAGTCCGAAACAAATTGCCTTAAAAGCAAATTTAATTCCACGGAATTTTGGTTTTTTCTCCTGTACGGTAGTATACTCCACATTTGGAGAAGAGGTGGTGGAATCCTTCCAATTATTCGTAGATTGGTTATAATAAGTATATGTGTTGTTCGGCACCTGTTCAGCCCAAAAGCTGTACTCCGGTGCTCTATTATTTTCATTATTATTGCTTATGTGATTCGTATCCCCATTGTCATTATGGAATCCATTATTATTAAGATCTGACATCGCGGTTCTCCTTTCAGTTGATGCATTAATAATCCATTGTAAAAGATGAATGGAATCTTTAAAATTAGCAATAGACTATATGCATTGAAGTAATTTTTTCTTAGTGTTAGTTTATCAGCAGATTGTGTTTAGTTTGTGAAAAAGATTGCTAAAAATGAAATATTAAATGCTTTTTCCTTGGAATAGCATTAATGTAGATAAAAATTATGTTGTTGAAATTAATATAATCATGTATTATATTAGAGAAGTTGTTCTACAGCCCTAACCTTAATAATAAAAAATAAACCATTATAAATTATAATATAAAATCGGAATTTCGATTATTTACCTGCTCTGGTAGTATGGAGGTTAAAATGATTAAAGACAATCAAAGAACATTTAATAGAATCCATGTGGTAATTGATGCATGCATTGTGGTGATTTCCTATCTGTTATCTTATTATTTAAGATTTCAAAGTCCCTTACAAAACAACAAACTATTTCAAGCAGAACCTGGAACCTTTTATAACTTTCAGGTATATGCCTGGCGTTTGACTTTTATTGTACCACTTTATTTGATTATTTATTATTACACGCATCTATATACCCCGAAAAGAGGAAGGCGCAGGATTTCTGAGATTTTGCATATCGTTGTTGCTAACATTTTCGGTATTGCTTTCTTTCTTTCTTTTTTATATATAACCAAGGAAAGCGATATTTCCCGTATCTATTTGGCGTTGTTTGCTTCATTGAATGTCATACTCAGTACTTCAGCCCGAATGATTATCTCCTTTATATTAAGAACAGCAAGACGTAAGGGTTATAACTTGAAACATGTACTTTTAGTTGGTTATAGCAGCAGTGCACAAGCCTATATTGATCGTGTTTTCATTAACCCACAATGGGGATATTACATCCATGGTATACTGGATGATAACATAGAAATCGGTACTATGTATAAAAAAGTGCCGGTAATCGGAACGGTTACTCACCTAGAAGCGTTCCTTCGAAAGATGACTTTGGACGAAATTGCAATTACTATCAGCGTTAATGAGTATCATAAGCTGGAAAAAATCGTACAGATCTGTGAGAAGTCCGGTGTTCATACGAAGTTTGTTCCCGATTACTATAGTTTCATACCCACAACTCCCTATACGGAAGATCTTTATGGGTTACCGGTTATAAACATTCGTAATGTACCTTTGACAAATGCCTACAACAGCATAAGAAAACGTATTATTGACATATTTGGTGCCACGGTAGCATTAATACTTTTTTCCATTCCGATGCTCCTTGTTGCAATGATTATCAAGATCACTTCACCTGGTCCTATTATCTTCTCTCAAATACGAGTTGGAAAGCATAATCGAAAATTCAAGATGTACAAGTTCCGATCCATGGAGATTCAAACTGAGAATGATGAAAAGAAAGCTTGGACAACAAAAAAAGATCCACGTGTAACGGGTATCGGAAAATTTATACGCAAAACCAGCATTGATGAATTGCCCCAGCTTTTTAATATTCTAAAGGGTGATATGAGCTTGGTTGGTCCTCGTCCCGAACGTCCATTTTTTGTTGAGAAATTCCAACAGGAAATTCCAAGGTATATGATCAAACATCAAGTCTCTCCCGGTTTAACCGGATGGGCTCAGATTAACGGCTACCGCGGTGATACCTCAATTAAGAAGAGAATTGACCATGATCTTTACTATATTGAGAACTGGACATTAACAATGGACTTTAAGATTATATTTTTAACTTTCTTCAAGGGCTTTATTAATAAAAATGCCTATTAGTTATTTGGTTACTATGAAAAGACAATTTATTAATGAAGTTGATGTGATTATTTCAACTGGACAATATATCAACTTCTGATGGGAATATGAAGGAGGATAAACAAAATGGATAGACCGAACAATAATGTAAATACAAAAAACAGAGTCCCCCAAGGTAGGACAGGTACTTCTAAGAACAGGAAAAAGAAATCAAGGAAAAAGGGAAGGCTGATTGCTTTATTAATATTAGAATTATTTATACTTGTAATTATTGTATCAGGAATTTATGCTTTCAGTAAAATAGGAAAAATTCAACATGATACTAACGATGATGATAAAATCGTTCAAAATGAAGAGGTAAAAATCACCGGATATCGCAATATTGTGCTATTCGGAGTTGATTCAAGAGCCAATTCACTTAAAAAGAGTACTCACAGTGATACGATTGTTGTTGCAAGTATTAACAACAAAACAAAAGAGGTAAAAATGGCCTCTATCTACCGTGATACGTATGTCAACATCCCTGATAAAGATAAATTCGATAAGATTAATGCAGCGTATTACCGAGGAGGTTATTCCCTTGCACTTAGTACGATCAATAAAAACTTTGATCTAAATGTAAAAGAATTTGTAACTGTTAATTTTGAAGCTGTTGTCAAAGCAATTGATCTTGTAGGTGGTGTAGAAATTGATGTACAACCGAATGAATTGAAGTACATGAATAACTATATCCGTAATCTAAACAAAATCAACGGAACTAATGTTGCTGAAGTAAAATCAGCCGGAAAGCAGCTTCTTAACGGAACACAGGCTACTGGATGGTCACGTATTCGTTATACAGCTGGAGGAGATTTCAAACGTACGGAACGTCAACGAGTTGTAATTGAAAAGGTGTTTGATAAAGTGAAATCCACTAACATCACCACCATCAATAAGTTTATTGATGTTATGTTCCCTAAGGTATATACCAATTTGTCAACGATGGATCTAATTGGATTAGCAAAGGATGTGTTCTCCTATAATATCGCTGGACAGACCGGTTTCCCTTATGAAAAGGATGCACATACTTATAATAAGGTCTCCTATGTATTCCCGATTGATTTAAGTAGTAACGTATCAAAGCTACATGAATTTTTATTTAATAAAGCAGACTATGTTCCAAGTTCTACTGTGCAACAATACTCTAGCGAGGTTGAAACCATCCGAAAGATGAAGTAACTTTTTATACTCGATTTAGATTTTTTTCTCGGATATCATTTTATTATTTTTATATTAGATTTGTTTTTTAGAGCAGGTTTTATTTTTAAATCAGATTTTACTTTTTAGATCAGTCTTCATTTTTAGATCAGACTTCATTTTTAGATCAGACTTTATTTTAGATCAGACTTTTTTTAGACCAGACTTTTTTTAGACCAGACTTTTTTTAGATTTAAAACAGGCTGATACAATATATAATCCTTAAGGATTATAATTGTGCCAGCCTGTTTTAATAAATAGTTTTATATTCTATGCACTAATCATTTTACACGCTAGTTATTCCATGCATTAGTGCTTCAATTTTGCTTCATAAATCTCACAAATTTCTTCCACATTACCTTGGGCTATTAAGGTTCCCTTCTCCAGTAGAATCGCCTTATTGCATATACTCCTAACCTGTTCTATGCTATGGGATACAAACAACACCGTTACTCCCTGTTTAAACATAGATTTAATCTTATTCTCACTCTTATTACGAAACTTTGCATCACCTACTGCAAAAACTTCATCCAAAATCAAAATCTCCGGTTCTACAACGGTTGCAATAGAGAATCCCAAGCGGCTCCTCATACCGGAAGAATAATTCTTAACTGGGACATTGATAAAGTCACCTAACTCTGAGAACTCGACAATTTCATTGTACTTTTGTTTAATAAATTCTCTTGAATACCCTAACACAGCACCGTATAAAAAAATATTCTCTGCACCGGTATATTGCAGATCAAAACCGGCACCTAGTTCCAATAATGGAACAAGACGACCCTTGGTAACCACTTTACCTTCTGATGCCTTTAAAACACCGGCTATCACTTTTAGTAGGGTACTCTTGCCGGCACCATTCAAGCCTAGTATACCAATACGGTCACCTTTCTCAACTTGAAAGCTGACATCATTTAATGCCAAAAAATCCTTGTACTTTAAATTGCCTTTTATTTTTCGTATAATATATTCTTTTAAATTGTCCACCTTCTCGCTTCCCATACGGAATTTAACATCCAGGTGGTCAACCTTAATTACGCAATTTCCCATGAATCCTCCATCTTGTTATTAAATATTCAATATAAACTTGTCCTGATTTTTATAGAACATCCAAATACCCAAAAGTAGTGAACAAATGCTAAAACCTAATGAGTATATTAAAGCACTTGTGCTTAGATGAGTACCGTAGATTACAGCATCTCTAAAGTTAACAATAACGGAATATAAAGGGTTCAGTTTTAAAATCCATCCATTATGAGTACTAATAATTCTATGTGGGTAGTAGAATATCGCAGAGCAATACATAATGATGGTCAGTAATACACCCCATAAATACTCCATATCTCGGAAAAATACTGCCATAGTAGCTAAAATCAATCCTATTCCAACTACCATAATGAATAATATAAAGAGCGGTATGATGGCTTGAAAGATATATAGCGTAGGAACTACTCTTGCATATATTGCTACGCCGACTAACACGATCAGCGAAATTAAAAATGTAACATACTGTGCCATTATCGCAGATAACGGATAAATATACTTCGGAACATACACCTTTTTAATCATTTGGGAGTTATTCCTTATTGATTTCATTGCACCATTAGTCGCATTAGAAAAGAACGAATATAATAAGCGCCCTGTTATAATATATAACGGAAAGCTCTTATCTTTGTTACCATAGAGCGTACCAAATACCACGGTTAAGACGATTGTATTCAATAATGGTTCCAATAAAGTCCATAGTATTCCCAAATATGATCTTCTATATTTTAATTTCACTTCTTTGATAATAAGCTCTGAAAGTAAAAATCTATACTTCTTAAAATTCTTGATAATCCGTTTCATCTTATTCACCTTTATTTCAAAAGTGTATTCGCATTATTTGTTCTCCTTGACAAATCCGTATTGGTTAGAAGGTTTGTCCACATTCAACGTGAGAGTACAACAGAGTCCATCCAGCAAGTACATTTTGAATTAAATCTTCCTCCATTACATAGTTTATAATTTGCATCTATTGTGACACTGAAAAATCTATACCAAAGGGATTATAGCACCCCAATCCTGACAAGTCAACAAGGCAATAACGCTTAGTCAAGAAAAGACAAAAAAAGCGTTACTGTTCACTCCAAATTCAGAGCTTGGTATAATGATTACGATAAATGATTTCCGAAAAGGAGTATTTTGCATTCGTCAATACTTAGGCTCTGTCTTTTAGAGTCTTATGTACCGCTACGTAATGCAACTAAGCGAAAGCGTCTCCGTATCGGAAATCATTTGTCGTAATCATATCCCAGGCTTTGACTGTAAGTGAACAGTAACAAAAAAAGCTGCTGAATGTCACTTAAATTCAGCAGCTTAGATTTATTAATAACAATTAACAACCAAGTCTGTTTAAAGCACTGAATATGGCTCTTATGGAGGCTCTGGTGATGTTGGAACTGATACCTACGCCAAACGTCACTTTTCCGGAAGTTAAATTCAACATCTGAATATACGCAGCCGCCTGTGCATTTTCTCCTCCGCCCAAAGCATGCTCGGTATAGTCAAGAATTTTAACCTGAATACCCAATTCCTTTTGAAGCCCCTTTAAGGCAGCATCCAGAGGACCATTGCCAGTTGCATCAAATAACTTTTCTACTCCATCGACCGTATAGACAACCGTTGCTTTTGTGCTGGCACTATCTTGTTCGGCCACATCTTCCAGCCTACATTTTACAAAATGTAATGGCTCTTTCCTATCCAAGTAGCATGCCTTAAATTCAGCCATAATCTGTTCTGGGGACACCTCACCCTGTTTTTCAGATAATCTTTGAATAACATCTGCGAATTCCTTATGCATTGCTTTTGGCAATTTGAATCCAAAGTAGGTTTCCATAATGAATGCCACACCGCCCTTACCGGACTGACTGTTGATCCGAACAATCGGTTCATATTGTCTGCCAATATCAGAAGGATCAATGGGAAGATACGGAACAGCCCAGAACCTGCTGTCGCGTTCCTTCATCGCCTTTACACCCTTATTGATAGCATCCTGATGGGAACCTGAGAACGCTGTGAACACCAATTTGCCCGCATAGGGATGACGTTCATGAACCCTCATCTTACAGGTTCTTTCATAAATTTCAATTATCTCATTAATATTATCTATCTCTAATTCCGGATTTATTCCTTGGGAAAACATATTGTAAGCCAACGTTAAAATATCAACATTACCCGTTCTTTCACCATTACCGAACAACGTTCCTTCCACTCTGTCCGCTCCAGCCATAACTGCAAGTTCTGCAATTGCGATACCGGTACCTCGGTCATTATGAGGATGAATGCTCAAAATAATGGATTCCCTATTCTTAAAATTCCTGCTCATCCATTCTATCTGGTCCGCGTATACATTCGGTGTATTCATCTCCACCGTTGCGGGAAGATTAAAGATCACCTTATTGTCCGGTGTAGGCTCCCATACCTCCTGTACTGCCGTACATACTTCAAGAGCATACTCTACTTCTGTACCGGTAAAACTTTCAGGTGAATACTCCAGCCTTATCTCTCCAGGAAAACTCTTTGCATATTCCTTTACAAGCTTTGTTCCTTCCACCGCAATCTGCTTAATTTCATCCTTAGACATGTTAAATACCACATCTCTTTGCAAGGTTGAAGTAGAATTGTAAATATGCACTATTGCTCTCTTTACTCCTTCTAATGCCTCAAACGTTCTTTTTAAAAGATGCTCTCTGCATTGTACTAATACCTGAATTGATACATCCTCCGGTATTAACTTTCGGTCAACTAATTGCCTTAAGAAATCAAATTCAATTTGGGATGCTGAGGGAAAACCAACTTCAATTTCCTTAAATCCCAGTTTCACCAACATCTGAAAGAATTCAATCTTCTCTTCCACAATCATCGGCTCGATTAATGCCTGATTACCATCTCTTAAATCAACGCTGCACCAAATAGGTGCCTTCTCAATCTGTCTGTTCGGCCATTGTCTGTCAGGTAAATTAATTACGGGGTTTTTCTGATATCTTTTATAATTCAACATATGAATTACCTCCTGGTTTAATATAGTTTATCATCGACAAATTAAAATCGTATACTAACCACGGAGTCGATATATTACGCTGTAACGTTTGATAATGAATAACTTAGTGTTGTCTACTCGAGTCCCAAACAAATCAAATCCTTTCATAATTTATTATATCAAATTGTCACTTCTTTACTGCAATTTGTTAAAGCAACAATTTAAAAACAAAGCACGATCATTCAACCACAAGAATATGCAGTTGAATGATGTCGTGAATATTGTTCTAAATTATATCATCGCCACCTTAATTTGGCAACTATTTTTTTATAAATTCGTCTCCCAGTCCGCTCATAATCATCTCACTGAGAGTTTCAGCCGCTTCTTCTTCGTCAGAACCCTCACAGATTAATTCTATTTCATCCCCATACTTAATACATGCAGAAAGTACACCCAATACGCTTTTTGCATTTACTGTTTTATCGCCTAAACGAATTGAAATTGTCGATTTAAAATCAATGGATCGGTTGCACAAAACACTGATAGGGCGTAGATGCAATCCGATTGGATTTTGAATGACCAGCTTTTTGCTTACCATATGATACCTCCAATATTATTCATAAGGGTTATTTCATTAAGCGTATATTCACTTTTGGATCATTTTCGAGCACCATATACTCTGGCAAATCCGCACCAATATTAACAAAATAAGTGCCGCCGATGTAATTGGTTAAATCAATATACGGTTTTACATTGTCTTTGGTTAGCGAATCCATTTTCGCCTGCTTGAAGGGTCCTTTCACTTGTATCGTAATCGGATCCAACGTCAGATAGTCCAATTTATAGTCCAAGGGCTTGTTTCTGACTTCAATATCAGAAGGTAATAGAGTTATTTCCTTGATTTGCTCCTGCTCGATTGTAATATTTACCACTGCTGTCGGATTCTCACCTACCAATACCACACCCTCCGGCAGTAGTTCCTGAAGATTTACTTCCTTTTCTATGGAGGAGGAAGCTTTGTCTATATCTTCGTTAACCGTCAAATTACTTATGCTCTGAAGTAGATCATCCGAAGCTGCAATTTCAATCGTCTTCGGTTCATATTCCACCTTAGAAACCATATATCCATCCGCTGGTTCACCCTTTGGTACCACATTTAAATCAATGGTTTTTTTCTTATGCAAGCCGATATCCACATATACTCCTGGTTCACTGAATTGTAGATTACTTGAATCAATTTCATTACCGTCTGCATTCAATGCCTTTGGCTTTTCCCTAATCCTAAACGTATCCTGAGCATCCGATACGTTTACTTCAACTACAATTCGTGCAATGCTGTCAATTTTGCTTTTTGGTCCTGAGACACGTAGTATAGTCGATGCAGTCTTTTGGTATACATAATACCCTTTCGCAGGTTCTCCCTTTTGAACCACATCAACTTTAAATGGCTTTTCTATCAGGTCTTCCATTTCTATCTTCATAACCTCATTATTACCCTTAACAAAAGTCACATCATTGCTGTATCTTAAGCACTTAATTTCAATTTTAACCGCATTCATCTTTGTAAGATTCGTAAAATCTGCTGTTACGCTAAAATCTGACTGGGTCAAATCCTCGATAACCTTTCTTCGGGCGGAAACTGTGAAATCAATCGTTTTATTCTCTTTTATAACATATACTTTACCTAATTTTGCTATTACATCTTCATTTAAAATTTGTATTTGCACATCTCGAAAAGATTTGGTAGTAATGGGATTTTCCAAATTCGTAATGGCAAGCCACAAAAGGACAGCAAGAATAATTGATAGAATTTTCAAACCGATATTCCTAGTCAATATCTCTTTCATTCTTGAATCTTCCCTTCCAAATTTTTAGTTTACGAACTTCCACTATCTTTTTCTGCGCTTCTTCAAGCTTGGATCTGAGATAATCCCCATCCACATTACGAATCAGTTTCCCGTCCTTGGCAATGGATACTTTCCCGGTTTCTTCTGATACAATAATCGTTAGACTATCACATACCTCGCTGATTCCAATGCCTGCACGGTGTCTGGTTCCCAAATCCTTGCTAAGTTGCATATTATCTGATAAAGGAAGGTAGCAGGTTGCCGCGGCAATGCGATTTCCTCTTAAGATAACCGCCCCATCATGCAGAGGCGTATTATGTTCAAATATATTGATTAATAGTTCACTGCTAATTAAGCTATCCAAATAAATACCAGTACTTTCAAAATCCTTCAGAGATATCTCATCCTCCAGAACAATCAGTGCTCCGGTTTTTGCCCTGGCAAGTTCAAATGTGGCACGGACAATTTGATTTAAAGTATAATCCGAGAATTTTTCATTCTTATCCTTACCATCATCAAAGGTAATAATAGATTTTACAAGATTCTTTTGTCCCAACGTTTCCAACGCTTTACGAAATTCCGGTTGAAAGATAATTACAATGGCAATAATGCCTACATTGATTGTATTTTTGATAATCCAAATAATCACATTCAGATTAAACAGCACTGCTACAAGCCAAAATGCCATTAGCATTACTAAGCCTTTCACAACAGACCACGCTCTGGTATTTTTGATCCATTTAACTATATTATAGATCAGATAGGCCAATATAAGCATCTCAACTACATCAGTTGTATAAATCTTTGGGGGTGAAAATTGCATAAAATAGTCATTAAAAAAATTATTTATTAAAGACATCATCTCTCTTCACCCCTCACTAAAGTCTACTTTAAATCTTATTGTTTCCTTCTGATTCCTCAATACTATCTGTTTTCAGAATTTCCTCTGAATCTGAGTTTTCTGCTAACGTTTGTCTTTCTGCTGCATTAAGCCTTCCAGTTATATTAAGCTTATCTGTTGTATTAATCCGATCCGTTGAACTGAGCTTTTCGGTATTGAGCTTTCCAGTTGTATTTAACTTTCCGGTTGTACTAAGCTCATCATCCTCATCCTCATCTGAATCAATTTGCTTATTGATTTCGTCACTGGCTAATCCATGCAGCGTATTCTTTACATTAATATGTTTAATCTTCATCTGAGGGGTAGTAACCGTAACCTTTGGTACAGCCTTAACATAATAATAATATACGTCATCTTCAAATTGAACATATTCCGCCCCGGAATAATCCAGTGTCAACTTAAAGAAATGTATGATATAAACGATTCCTGCGGATAGAAGCGTTCCAAATATCATGTTCAGAATCTGATCGGTTTGATCTAAAATAAAATCGCTGATTAAAAAGCCTAAAATACACGTCAGGGCTCCTGCCGCAATTGAAAACTCAAAGGCATAGTCAAATTTCATTTTTCTCACAAAATAAACAACCAAAAGAATTATAGCAAATATCACTATAGTCATAATCATTGGTTTATTATCTATAAGACTGTCAATCACTAATATATATGTTTTTAAAATATCCCCCACTGAGGTTGTCTGCTGCGACGGTACTGCTGTCTTAATAACCTGTATCATATAATAGATAAATACTCCGCATGCAGTAGGTACAATAGCAATCGGCACGGATATCATTCCCAAGAGAATTGGTATAATATAAGGAACCGGTACCTTAATAAAATATAAAATCGGAATTGCAAAAAGTACATATCCAAGTCTAGGTGTGAATCTTGCAAATAGCAAATAGATAATTAAAAGTAGCAATATCACAATTGCCGAAAGAAATGGTGAAACACAATATACATGCAATACCACTACAACTGCAGCTAATAAAATCATGATGGCAGACGGTGTAAATGCACATAAAAGAGATAGTGCAAGAACAATCGGAATGGATCTCAATCTGGCATCATAGCCAATCTCCTGATTAATAACCAAAAACGCAATAAACGCAAAAATAAATTTAACAGCCGGGATTAAGTACATATCATATTTTTGATATATATTCCTTACCCTCTCTCGAAATACCAACAATGGCATCATATAGTAAATCCTCCCAAATCTAAGCTTCCGGTGTTTCTTCCTTATATAATCGATTAAGACGTTTTAATAATTTAAAATAACGTCCCAATTTTTTACGAGAACGATCAAATCTGAGTGAATAAAAGATAGCTGAACCCGCTCCGTATATGGTTATGAGTATAATATACCCCATTAACGCCTTCATTCCAATGACTTTATAGTCCAAAGTCAACGCATCCTTAATGATTTCTTCAGAACGATAAAAGATGATCATCCCTGCAACCAGCACATATGCAATTGAGACAAATATAATTGATTTAATCATCTCAAGACGTACGTAATCCATTTTATAATATTTGCTTAAACGGATATCTTCCTTACCTTCCTTGTTTTCATAAATGGCAAGTTTGGTCATTAACCTAATTCTATCATTATTTAACATCGTACCCTCCATGTAAGACGCGTATTCTAAATTAACTTGTGACAGCACGTCCCAGAATTAAAACCAAAAGTTCTTGTTCTTCCATCAAACTTCTCTGAATCTTTCACAACATCATTCACAAATATACACTTAGATATTAAGTACTGCGAAATCAAGTTTGCAAAAGGGTTTAATGGTATTATACCATACTCGTTTTTGAATTTCGAGAATTTTTTTATGATTTGGAAAATTTGACTATTTAATGAAGCTTATGGCTACTTTATCCATTCTCCTGATTCATCATTGAGAAACCACTTCGCTGTAATTCATTCATATCTGGTTCCGTGTCCTTCGCTTTGATATTCTTCAGCTTTTTGACGATACCATAGGAGTTCTTTAGGGATATCCTATCTCCTCTGCCGGAGATTACCCATAATATTTTATATCCCCTAGGAACTAATCTCAATCTATCTTCGCCTTTTCCATCCGTAAAATAGATTAAAAGATTCACCTTGGATGAGTTAGCATACTCGATTACGGGTGAAAACCTGGTAGCTCCTTTGTCACTAGGTCGTTCTTTCATATCCTGTTCTGACTTAACTTTATAAATTCGTCTTATCTCATCATCACATTCCACCACGGTAATTTCATGTTTATAATTTCGCACAATGGAGAACACCTCTTTCATTGCCTGGCGAAATTCTTCCTCCGTAATACTTCCGCTAATATCGAGGGCAACAATCAGGTTTGCTTTATGATCTCTTAACTCTCCTCTAAGTTCCGCCCGCTCCGGTTGCCTTCTGTTTCTTCTGGTTACGGTTTTCTTCTTCCGACTCTCCATGGCTCCCATCAACCTGTTTAGATAAAGGTTCCAAGGCAATTCTTCTCCACTTTCCTGCAACGCTTCAATCAACCCAGTTAAGCAAGCAGGGAGTTTCCCTTTAATCGCATTCTCTGCCGCTTTCTTTGTGAATTCGCGAAGTATCTGATCCTCCGGTTCGTCCCATTCCCTCCAGATGGCATGAGATTTCTCCACACTGTATTGTGTTTCTATTTTCCATTTGAGATGTTCAAGGTTGGATAGAGAGCTTTCAGCTTCTTCATCATAAGTCTCTGCTCCTTCCCCTTCATAATTATCTTCCTTTTGTGATTTGTTATCCGAGTCGGAATACCCTGATTCAGAAGCATCATCGTCCTCCGCCAGCGTAAGAGCCTCTTGAATCCTCTCTAAATAGCTTTCAAAACTCTCATCGGCTTTTAAACTCAGGGAATACTTTAAATTCACCCATTCAAGAGTAGTTGCATAAGGGGGTAAATGATCCAATAAGCGATTCACTACAATATCCATCGCCATATTTACTGCCAAATCATCATATATACCCCGGTAAGCTTTCGCTCTCATAGGATGGAGGGAAAGAATATGTAAAATCTCATGTTTGACCGCCGTTTCCATTTGCTCCTTGCTCAGCATCAGATACATTAACGGATTATAGCAGATGATATATCCGGTACCCTGAAAAAGAATCCCCGTAGGTCCTCCAAGATCAAACCGAATCTCCCGTGTCATCTGAAACAGAAAATAACCGTAAAAATTATCTTCCTCCTCCAAAAGGTTTAAATTAACTTTATCTATCAGAAGAAAAAACTCCTTTTTAAACTTTTCGGGTATGATTAATTTCGCATCCTCATCCTTCTCCCATTCCAGACTGTATCGATTTATAATGTCCTTGGCTTCCATTAAAAGCGTCTGAGCTCCGTCCACAAAATAATCTTCCATCACATCACTATCCCCTTATCAAAGTACTGTTTCATAATACAGGTTAACAAAGTTCTCATTCTCAAGGGCATATTGATAAATGGTTAAAAATCCATTCCTAATGTCCTTCATAATACCCACCCTTAAATCAACCGGATAAAGCTTCAAGAATTCAATCAAACGCTCCAATGCTTCCTCTTTGTTTATGGCATGATTGATTATTCGAGCCTCCAATTTTCTCAAAATATTCTTAGCTGTAATATAAAGCCTTGTATGGCTCTCATTGAGCACCCTTTCTGATAATAGGGAAGTTAGTGCATCCTTCTCAAATACCTCTTCATAGGATATGAGGGGATTATAATCCGCTTCAACAAAATTAACAAACTCTGTTGCAATGACTTTTCCTACGTTCCCCTCCAGTACATTCACAAATACAGCTCTTGAAATAGTTTCTTTATTCTGAGCATAAATCGAGTAGGTTTTGGAAATTCTCTCATAGCTTCTAGGGGTAGCGTGAATATCATCCCCATTTTTCTTGTTCAAGTACTCCGGAAAGGTTGCAATAAACTCTATGACCTTCTGTTCCAGTAAGGCTTCTTGTGCCCATTCAATCCACTGGAGGGCATCAGGTTCCATATACAGCCAGACGAATCGATTTTCTTGCGCCGGATCCATATCTACAACCTGATAATCATAATCCGAACCGTATTTTCCAGAAGGATTCATCGCCGCCAGAATATGAACGTCTTTAGCCAACTGATAGCCGTTAATCTCTCTGTTCAAGATCAGATTCATCAGTTCCTGCTGAACGGTGTGTTCACACCGATTGATTTCATCAATGAACAAAAGCACGGTTCTCCCTTTCTCTATTGCTTGCTCTATTTCTAACAATTTATTATGAATGGCATATACAGTGACCTTTTGCTCCAGATTATGGCCTTCCTCATTTCTTCCCACATAGGTTTCGATGGTAGGAAGACCACCGATTTCACCTTCCTTCAGCAAATTTCCATCAATGATAATTAAACTCCAATTATTTTTTTCCGCCAGCTGTTTGGCTAAAGCAGTTTTACCGATTCCGCTTTCACCAACAACTAGCGGCACTTCTCCTGTTGCTAATACTAGATTTACGCTGTCTAATGTATCCTTAAAATTCATGTTGTCCTCCGATTTGCCACAGTATTACTTTTGTACTGCGGTGTTGATAGCTCATTATTTTTCGATCTGTAAGGTAGTTGTGATAAGTTTCTATAGGGTAGTTTCTATGTCTCCCTTACTTAGCGGCTATTTCAGTTTGGAAGTTTCTGTTGGCTAGTTTCTATGTCTCCCTTACTTGCGGCCGTTTCAGTTTGGAAGTTTCTGTTGGCTAGTTTCTATGTCTCCCTTACTTGCGATCATTTCAGCTTGGACGTTTCTATCTACTATATACTTCATGTTACTCCATGCCCGATTTCAATTTCTCATCCATGGCAATCTTCTTAGCCCGAGTGCTTCCATACTGATAAACCAGTTTTAATTTGTTAACTCTCCGTATTGCACTATCTTTAACGGTATTGTACCTAATAAAATCTCTGACATACTTTTCATCCACATTATCCTGTGATAATACCGATTTTAACACCTCTTCCAGCTCTTCCTTCGAGACCTCGTTACTGAGATATTTCATCACCATAAGGTTCACCTTCAAGAAATCAATTATCTTCTCTTTCGTAAGCTGATCAACAAACTGAAATGCCTTTTCATTGTGCTTCACCGCTTCCAACTCTGTATTATGCGAAGGGTTTTTTATGTATCTTAAGGCTTCGTAGCTTGTACGCACCGCCTCCAATTGAACCGTTTCTGAAGGTTGTTCTATATATTTAATTGCATCAAAATTCCTTTGAACTGCTAGGATTTCCTGTTCCTGTGTGGGTTGCTTCACATAGCGAATTGCCCAGCCTGCCTGATCAATTGCTGCTTTGATAACCTTATCCGTTGGATTTTTTATGTATTGAAGATTAATCCACCCACTGCTTATGGTTTGAAGCATCATCTCTTGTGAGGGATCTTTAATATACCGAATTGCTCTGACATCCTGGGCTACAGCTGCCTCTTGCACATCCAGAGGAGGATTGTTAAGATGCTCCAACAAAAGTCCGCTAAGAGAAACTGCTGTTAACATCATCTCTTTTGTGGGATTTTCCATAGAGAGAATGGCTCTGGGATTTCGTTTTATCATTTCAATTTGACTATGTTCCTCCATATTCTTGTAAACCTCTATTCTTATATGATTTTCGTGTGTATCAATAGTTATCTCATATTATAATAAATATGTCTATCAAGTCAATGACTACATTACTGCCTGCTGAATGCATAGGGCTATAATCTACAAAGGTATAGAGCTCAATCTCTTCCTGATAAATGTATAATGCAATTGTTTAATATGTAATGGCATTGGGTTACACTACATCTGACTTAATTGTAATGCCATCTTTAAATCCACACAGGATAATAAAAAACAGACCTTAACAAAGAAATTCCTTGGAAAGGTCTGTTCATATAGTAAGAGTTATGAATTACTCTATTGTTTAAAACCGGCTCATACTTTCGCTAGCTTGACCGCAACATTTTTCTTTCTTTATTTCAATGTAAGACCATCTTTAAAGGCATACCCCACCTTTTCTCCCAGTCTATAATAGGAATTACTCACCGGATCAAAGGTGATTGGATCCAGCTTTGATGGGTCAATTTTTCCATTTTCACCTAGAATACTTTCTTCTGCGCTAACATTTATAATTTCTCCAAGCATCATGCAAGACTCTTCGTCGTAGCTGATTAATCTACACTCCAATGCCATTGGGAGTTCCTCAAATAATGGTGCATCTACAAATTCACTTTTCAATACATGGAAACCAGCTTTTGATATTTTATCTGGCACTTTATTGGCAGATACCACTCCAAAATAATCACATTCCACTACATACTTTGCAGTCGCCATGCTAATTGTAAAGGCTCCTCGTTTCATAATATTCTTAACCGTTTTATGATCCTCACTAAGACACATGGCAATTTGATTTATTTCACTAATTCCACCCCAAGCAACATTCATGGCGTCTGCCACTTGATTTTCATCATAACTCCCTACAATCCATACGGGCTGCGGATAGGTATATGGTTTTGCTCCAAAATTTTTTCTCATTGCTTTATTCCTCCTTATACGCTTCCCACGGCTTCTAATTTAGTGGAAACGCGTTTTTCCATTTGAGCTAATTTATGTCATTACAATATTTTTCATATAATCTAACTATTACAGGAAATATTATTACGTATTTTAAATAATAAGTTGTTATTATACTTTATAGCGTGACATCTATTCCTCACTAAATTCCATCCAGATCCTCACCCTCAATATTATAGATGTCTTCCAGCCGTAATCTTTTATCAACGATCTGAAGGATTCTTGAGGTCTGATCGAATTTACCAACCATACCGGTGAATTGAATATACTCACCACCATCTTCATCAGCTGTTTTATTCTTTTGAAAATATACCACGGTGATTATTGGATGCTCTCCTCTTGTCAGTAATTGTTCTATCTTACTCAGCTGTAAATCCAAATATTCTTTTGACTCTTCCGCCAACTCGATACGTGGTACAACAATTTTCTGTTTTGCTTTTATAGCGTCCTCATGCCCCTTTAAAGCAGCAAAAGGTGCGAAGATTTTTGCCCTGTCCAAGGTTGACATTTTGGGATGTTTACTTATACGAGAATCCACAAAGGGATATTCCCTTTGAATAATGTCATCATATTGATGAGTTCCCTTGGTTCCCAATGATACCGGATTTTTTACCATATTGATCTTCTCCTATGCCTTGTGTCCTCCAATTTGGTTATTACGATCTTTTGTAGTCGCCCCTTCTTCCAGATTTATGCCCTTTAGGATAGCATTTTTTCCAAACTTCTTCTTTATACTAAGCATTGCTTCCTGCATTTTACGTTCCTTCGCCTTTTCTACGGGATCTGTAAATATATCAAACTGCTCAAAGCCTTCTTCTACAAGACTATTCGCACTTAGATTAATTCTTCTGACCAAGAGATCCTTCGATATAATTCGGTCATAAAGTTCCATAATTGCAGTCATAATTTTCTTAGTGCTATTACTGGTGGTACCAAGATTCGCAGTTCCGTGAGCGGACTTTGGTAACGCCCTTCCATAACGGTCATAAGTGACGGTTCCTTTGTAATTTCCTTCATCCACATTGACACGATCATATCCGATATCAAGTGTAATGCTATCTGTAACCAAGCCTTTATCCACAAGCTCAAGTACCAATAAATCCGTCATTTCCTGAACAACAAGCCTTGCCTTATTAAAATCATAAGGGTTTTGCAGAACCTGTCCGGAGGAAATGCTGTTTGTACTGGGCTTATAGGATTTGATTTCTTTCATGGTGCAGGGTTCATATCCCCAGGCATGGTCAATTAACAATTCCGCGTCAATACCAAGCATCCGATATAACAAATCTTCATTATAAATGGATGTTCTAGCGATATCTCCCATGGTATATAGACCGCTTGCTTCCAGTCTCTTGGCTATTCCACCTCCAACCCTCCAAAAGTCAGTAATCGGTTTATGTTCCCACAATAAACTTCGATAGCTTTGCTCATCCAGTTCTGCAACACGCACTCCGCTAGCATCTGCCTCTACGTGCTTTGCAACAATATCCATGGCTATCTTACACAAATATAAATTAGTTCCAATTCCTGCTGCTGCTGTAATTCCCGTCTTCTCCAGTACATCATAGATCATTTTTATTGCCAGTTCTTTGGCACTCATGTTATAAAGCTTTAAATAATTTGTCACATCGATCAAACACTCATCTATACTATATACATGAATATCCTCAGGGCTAATATATTTTAGGTAGGTTGAATAAATATCTGCAGAAACCTCAATATAGCGAGCCATCTGAGGCGGTGCGGTAATATATTCAATCTCTTTCCCGGTGCGTTGTTTGATTTCCTTTAGCTTCTGAATAACCTCAAATAATCTGGCTCTGCCAGATATACCGTATGCCTTTAATGATGGAGATACTGCAAGGCAAATGGTTTTCTCTGTACGGGTAGGGTCTGCTACCACCAAATTCGTGGTTAGTGGATTCAACCCTCTTTCTATACACTCCACGGAGGCATAGAATGACTTTAAATCAATGGCAATATAAATATGCTCCTGTGAATTTGCTTTTGCATTTGACATTTGATACCTCCTTGTTTTACTGATAATCTACGAAAGGACACTTTCCTAATCTTACACGGAGAGTGTCCTTACATTATAATACAAAAATAATCTTTTGTTAAGGAGCGTTATAAAACGTTTTGTTGCTGTTTCGCCTTTACGTCCATGTTTAAAATTATTCTCCTAATATACCAAATTTAATCATGCTGTTAATCGATGCAAGGACAACCTCTTCCTTCGTTGCAATTGGTTTCCATCCCAATATCGTCTTGGCTTTTTTATTGCTCACATTGCGATTTATCCTTAACAGCAGAGCTCCTTCTCTCGCCTGCTTGTTAAAATTAGCTCCAAAATAAAGAACCCAGTTAGGAATTCTCTTTGCAGAAATGTTTTTTGCAACACTGGGTTTTTCATTCTTTAACAATGTTGCAATTTCAGGCAGAGATATCTGACCATCTGCTGTTGCTATAAAGCGTTGTCCGTTTGCATTCGGATTTGTCATAGCACGAATATGCAGATCAGCTACATCCCGAACATCTACAACATTTAATGGAATCCTTGGAATCGCCTTCATGGAGCCATCCATCAAATGTTCCAAAAGACCAAAACTTCCAGAGATATGAGCACTTAAGGATGGACCTAGTATGGCGACGGGATTAATGGTAGAGAATTCCATATTACCACCTTCTTTCTTGATAAACTCCCATGCTGCTTGTTCAGCCAATAATTTAGATTTTTCATACACGGATAACCCCTTTTCATTTGGATTTGTCCAATCTTCCTCTGTAGTAACTGAATTCGGTTTTTTATTGCTAAATCCTACTGCTCCAAAATTAGAAGTCATTACAACACGCTTTACCCCTGCCTTTCTTGCTGCTTTTAATATCCGAACTATGCCCTCCACCGCTGGGCGCATTGCTTCATTTTCATCTTTTGGTATCGTCATAAAGACAGGTGATGCCACACTAAATACATAGTCGCACCCTTTCATAGCTTCATCCCAATTATCATCCTTTGATAAATCCGCTTCTATAAATGCAAGATTATCAAAGGTGGTGATGCCATTCGATTTTAGGGTATCTATTACTTTGCTTTTACTGCTTAGGGTACGAACCGTAGTTTTTACGTTATACTCTTTTTGTAATAATTGAAGAATGATATGAGCACCAAGAAATCCTGTACCTCCTGTTACTAAAACTGTTTTTGACATAGCTATTACCTCCTAATTGTATTGTGAATACTTGAAAAAGAATCATTTATGATTTATACTCATCGTAATACCTAGAGCTTAGTCTAGGTCAAGCTAATTTTAATTTAACGTTTCATTTAACGTTTCAAATAACGTTTTAAATAATATACTAAAATGTATAGTTAAATTCTTGTTTCACCGAATCACGAATTCACTTGTTCATTTGACCTTTTTCAAATAATATTTTCAAGTAATTTTTCAAATAGCAATTTTAAAGTATTTCTATATAGTAAATAACTGTTTTAAGTATTACATTCTCGCACTATCACACAAATACCAAATAAGATTAGGGCGGTTAAAATCCTTCAAACGGAGGTTTGGGTTTTATATAAATCAACATTGCCTTTGTAAAGTCAGAGCTTTTACAATCATCAAATATCAATACTTACTTAAACATTAAATAACAAGGCAACTTTTATTGGAGGACAAACTATGACTTATACAGTAAAGGATGTATCAAAGATTACAGGACTTTCCATATTCACACTCCATTTTTATGATAAAAAGGGTCTCCTGCCATTTGTCTCGAGAAACAAAGCAGGAATTAGAACCTTTACCGAATCCGATATCAATCAAATTAAGACCATATGTTGTCTTAAGAATACCGGAATGCAAATCAAAGAGATAAAAAAATATATTGACTTTTGTATGAAAGGTACCGTTAGTATTGAATCGAGAAAAGAACTGCTTTTACATCATCGAAATGATATTCTAAATCAAATAAATGCTCTTAATGAAAATCTTAAGTTGGTTGATTCAAAACTTGAAATATATACTTCGCCAAACGCTGCTGATATCATAAATGTGCAATTAAGAATGGTGAATGAAGAAAAACGTGAAAATTGTTTAGCAAGCTGGTGCGAACAAGCTTCTCTGAAAACGCCGCTATAACAAAGGAGATAAGTATTTAATCCTACTTTTCCTTATTCATAGCAGATAAGTCAGGAGATTGTTGCGGCTAGTATTATTAAGTAGTTGTAATTTTTAGTTTTTACAGAATTAGCTTTGTAATTTGTAAAAGATCTTTCAATGTAGATCATTGCTTATAGCTATGTTTAGGCATACCTTTAAAAATTAATCTTTACAACAAAAAGGTGGCGAACAAATTCGCCACCTTTTTGCTATTTATACTGTTCTTTCACTTCAACTAATACTCCAAGTGCCTTTGATGTATCAAAATATTCATATGCCTCATAGCCCTTTTCCTGTTTAAAAAGTGAATCAAACCCTGCATTTTTCATGGTTTCTTCGTCCACTTCCAAAGGTCCGTCCGATAACAAACAAATTGAACAGATTGACGTGCCATGTTCTTTTAACCATACTGCCCATGGATCATTATTTCCTAAAGGCTGGATGATTTCGAACCAGAAATTATTACTGAAAACGCTCTCTACCTTCATTGGGGTGTCTGTGATGTCGACCCCTTTATACTTTGTAAACGGGGTTCTTACCTCTTTATGCTCAGTGCTTTGCTCTGCGGGCTCCTTCCCTGTGCCTAACAAAGTCTTATATGCAGAAACTGTTTTTTCTAAATCGTCTGTTACTACAATAACCTTAATTATATTCGTTGATGATAATGCCATACTTTTCTCCTTTATTATCTAGTACTCTAGGTAATTTCGAACCACTATTATTATCGGTATTGTATGTATAACAAATACAAATTTCTCGGCTCCAATGCTCCTTCGGGCTTAGTTTCACCTTATAATTGTATCTGTTGTACATACAATGATTATGTTGATTGATTTTCGCAATTACCTATATCTAATTATTTCAATTTATCTATTCGTAAAGCCACCGTCAGCAATAATTTCTGCACCGGTCACATAAGAGGATTCATCGGATGCTAAGAACAATGCAACCGCCGCAATTTCGCTAGGCTTTCCGATATGTCCAATGGGAAGCTGCGAAACGATATTGTTTCTTATATCGTCATCACCCTGCACAAAATCGGTAAACGCCTGTGTTTCTGTTGGTCCAGGACTTATGGCATTTGCTCGAATCCCTTTTTCTGCAAGCTCTCCTGTAAATGAACGTGCCATAGACCTAACCGCTGCTTTCGCCGCATTATAAACGATGGCGTTTTTTCCACCCTGAAAACCTGCAATAGATGATATTAGAACAATGGAAGATTGATCAGACATAAAAGGAATTAACTTCTGTACCGTGAAAAATGCGGAAAAGACATTAAGATCCATTGTCAAATGGAACTCCTCGGGTGTGATTTCTGAAATCGGGTTTTGTGGTCCGTTACCAACGATCGGTAACACTGCCTTTACTTTACGTCCTGTATTTTTAACGGAATCCGCGATTTTTTCTAAATCCTTCACATTTGTGGCATCAACTTTTAGAATGTCAATAACCTGACTGTTTCCCTCATATACTTTTTTTGCGGTTTCCACATCATAATCAGCTACAATCAAATCGGCACCTTCACTTATGAAACGTTCTGCGATAGCTCTGCCAATTCCATTCGCTGCACCCGTGACAACGCACAATTGTCCATCTAATAATTTACTCATAAAAATCACCTATACCTTTCCTTTTCACGCTAAACCCCTATACTCAAAAAATTCAAAGGTAGCGGTTGAGTCATAGCCGGAATAATCAACTGCTGCCAAACCTACAAATGCTCCCGTGAAAAATCCACCATAATGTAAATTCACATAATCATCGGACAACATCTTTGCATCCAGTTTCACAGGCACTCTGTTCCAATTTTCTCCGTCAAATGAATATTCATAAAAATAGTCCAAATGATCAACCACTGTCTTGAACCAAACCCACTCAGTACCTTCTGGAATTCTCAAAGCGTTATCCTTTAAACCAGAAGTGTATTTACCATTATCGCATTCCGCAACTTCTATCACATCATTGCACTCGTCATCTTTGGTAATAAAAATCCATGACCAATGCTCGCTGTTATAATAATTAGCTAAACCAGCCATTGCCTGATAGCTATATGGACTAAATTTCACCTTTGTAACCGCTGAAAACTCGAAATCCTTCCACCTTCTAGCAATAAACGATGGATTGAACTTATTTGAAAGGGAACCATGACCGATCAATTCAAGCTTCCCGCCTCCAACCTTTCCCATATTCTCGGAGAAAGGAACTCTTAAGGTATTCCACTCACCATTCAGCTTATCCGATGAAAAATCATCATAAACAGCGTTAGTTTCGGGTGTATCCGTTAATATTCCATCAATAGGAGCATCAACCTCTTTTAAGCCCCCATGTCCACCCACAACTCTCGGCCAAAGTTCTTCATCCCAAAAAACTTTCTGAATACTTGTTTCACGTCCAAGCGTACACCACCCTCTCGGGTCATAAATATTCTCGGTAGAATGATGAAGGGGTCTGGCGCAAAGTGAAGCATAGTACCACTCGCCGGAAGGAGTTTCTACAAGGGAGCCATGTCCTTGTTTTTGAAGATAGTGATCCGGTGTGTCAAAGTTTGTTATAAATGGTCCGTTCGGTTCCGTTTCATAAGGACCCCATAGACTTTTTGATCGTGCAACAATTTCCTGGTGTGTCCAAATTGTACCGCCTTGTGCTGCAAATATGTAATAGTATCCATTCAGTTTATAAATATGAGGTCCTTCTACGGTCTTCACCTCAGTACCATGGTATACCGTTTTAGCGTTCCCCGGTTTCAGCCTCTTTTGATCCACATCGTATTCCGTTAAAGTAAGTCCATTAAAAGCGTTGTTATATTCACGGTGATCCCAGGTTTGTTGAATGAGATATTTTTTTCCGTCATCATCATGAAAAAGAGATGCGTCGAAGCCAACACCGTTTAGTTTAATTGGTTTGCACCAGGGTCCTTTGATATCCTCCGCAAAGGTCAGATAGTTATACATATCTTTAAATGCGCCTTCAACAACCTTCACATCAGTATAAACCAGCCAAAACTTTCCGTCCGCATAGGACAAATCAGGTGCCCAAATACCGCCAGAGCAAGGATTCCCCTTCATATCCAGCAACTCCACACTGTCAAGAATTGATGTGATCAAATTCCAGTGCACAAGGTCTTTGGATTCATGAACTCTCACGCCGGGAAACCACTCAAAGGTAGAAGACGCAATATAATAAGTGTCGTCCACTCGAATCATTGATGGGTCTCCATGAAAACCTGTAAGAACAGGATTTATGATTTTCATAATGTTTCTCCTTCATATCTAAAATCAAGTTGTCTTCTAATTTCATCCATGATTTTCATCACGGATAATGTGTCTCCCCAAGACATAACGGAAGATTCTAATTTCCCTTCTAAAAGACATCTCTGCACCTCAGCAGCTTCAAAATGCATACCAACCAGACCGTCACGACCACTTTCTTGATTCTCATGCATTTTTGAAACATATTCAAAGGTTGAACCGTCGTTATAAAAAACTGTGAAGTCGGACGGTCTGTAAAATTGCCTATGTATTTCTATTCTCCCTTTTGTTCCGCAGATTGCACCGGTGACAGGAGATGACGCCAGCGAGCTAAAAGCTAACATTGCAAGTGCGCCTCTGCCATTATCATATTCAAAAATGGCAGCATCATTTGAGTCTACACCTGTTGGTGTTGCAGAGCCAGCCGCGATTATTTTCGTTGGGTTACCAAGTAAGAACTGCACGAACGAAATTGGATATACTCCTAGATCTAAAAGCGCTCCGCCTGCTAGCTCAGGTGCATATAAACGATGTTTTGGGTCATAGGGAAAGCAAACCCCGTGGTCAGCAATAATCTGTACTACATCTCCTATTTCTCCCCTATCAATCAACTCTTTTACCTTGATGATATGGGGTAAAAATCGCGTCCAATACGCCTCCATAACGAATAGATTTTTCTCTTTTGCGAAATCTATAATTTCTTTCGCCTGCTTATAATTTTGTGTAAATGCCTTCTCAACTAAAATCGGTTTATTATGTTGCAAACACTTCATCGCCCACTCATGGTGCTGAGCATGTGGAGTTGCAACATAAATCACATCAATGTCAGAATCTTTCATAAGCTCTTCATAAGAACCATATGCTTTCTTAATTGACGGAAACTCACTTTGAAATGTCTGTGCCTTTATTAAGTCACGGGAACTAACCGCAGCAATATTCCCACCGGCTTTGATTACCTGTGCAGCAAAACAACTTGCAATCCATCCACAACCCAGGATTCCCCATCGATGCGTATCAGGCATTTTTTCATCCAGCTGAACAGGATATGACCTGCCCAGCAAAAATTCTTTTTTTACATTTTCCATACACTTCAAAACCCTTCTATGCGTCCCTTCACTCCAATACTGATAGTTGGAGTGATACTCTGTGCCTTTTTCTACAGGCTCCAATATCATTACATATTTTACTTACTTCTACTAAATTAACTAACTTCTCTTTCGCCCAGCGACCAATTTTCAACACTGTTTTCGACAACACAAACTAAAATATCATCACGCCTGATTCCAATCTCAACAAGCCTCTTTGTTAATTCTTTATATGTCTTCTTCTTTTGCTCCAGCGAAAACATTTGCACCATTGTAATTCTAATGATGATCAAATCCTGTCGATCGCGATTGTCATAGGTTGGAGAAAAAATAATCTCTCCTTCCCTATGGGGTCGAAACACTTGGAATAGGTCGGTTGTATCCATTCCCAGACCTGCAACCAGCGAATTATGTATTGCATTTGATATTTCTTTTCCTTTATCCTCAAACACTGACCTTCTTAAGTCTACTTGAATCAATGGCATATTTACCTCCTTCTTTACCTTACTCTGCTCTTAATCCGGTTATTTTAAAGCGCCGGCACTCATGCCTTTTTCAAAATTCTTTTGCATCAGCAAATAAACAATAATTTCAGGAATTGCCGTGAGCACTGCTGCCGCTAATATCTTCGTCTGGTCATTGGTAAACTCACCTTGGAAGAATTGCGGAAGCAGCGTTACCGTCTGCTTATCCGGGCTTTGTAAGAATAAAAGTGGTAAAAGATAGGTATTCCAGGAGTTGATGAGTGTCAGTACAATAATTGAGGATGCAATTGGCTTTGTAAGCGGAAGGATGACATACCAAAACATCGAAATCACATTTGCACCGTCAATTCTTGCTGCCTCCATTAATTCATTCGGAATACCACTGTCAAAATTTCTGGCAAGCAAGATTGTAAATGGTAGCTGTAAAGCCGCTACAGGTAGAATTACAGCCAAAAAGGTATTAAATATATTCATACTTTGGAAGGTTACGAACAATGGGGATAGCAGAATTACTTCAGGTAACGTCAATGCAACAAGAATCAGCCAAAAGAATACTTCTTTCCCGAAGATTTGTAATTTTGCAAAACCAAAGCCAGCTGTCATACTGAATATATAAACCAGAAAGATTACGCCTGCTGATATAATAAGCGAATTTCTAAAATAGATTGGAACAACACCCGTGTCCCAAACCGCTTTATAATTTAAAAATCCTATTCCACCAATGGAGCCAAGAAACATTTGAATAAGTGGAATCGCATAAGGAATCGTAAGTATCAGCAGAACGATTTGTAAAAAGATTTTACTTTTTAAGCTTCTAATTTCAAACATTCTATTTCTCATCTCCTTTATTCACTCTATTTATTAGTATTGCACCGGTAATTGCCAGTACCAGGAGCATTACTGATATTGCAGCTGCATAGCCAAGATGTGATTGCCTGATTCCCTGTCTATAAATATAGGTACCTAAAAATTCAGTTGCATGATTTGGTCCACCCGTTGTAATCAAGTAAGGAATATCGAAGGTTTTCAATGCACCTATGATTCCTAACATTGCAAGAGAAACTGTGGTGCCTTTGCAGTTCGGCAATACAATACTCCATAAGGTTCTAAAATTTCCTGCTCCATCTAAGTGGGACGCCTCAAGCATTTCTTTATCTATCTGGCTCATTGCCGCATAATATAGGATGAAACTCATTCCTGTGAACTCCCAAATCGCAACAATCATGAGAATAAAAAGTGCTGAATTTGGTTTTGACAGCCAATCAACCGTTATACCCAAATGAAGTGTATCAAAGATTTCTTGCAACATTCCCTGAGGGGAGAATAGTAATCGAAACACGGGTGCCATAGTTGCCGGTGCTAAAATTGTCGGTATAAAAATCAAGCACTTATGCAAGGTAGCAAACTTTACTTCTGTATGCAAAATTGCAGCAAATATAAAACCTAAAAAGTTTTGGATTAGAAATGTAAAAAGGAAATAAACTACCGTGTTTCTTATGGCTTTCCAGAAAACCCAGTCAGAAAATGCCTTTGTATAATTGCTTAATCCTACTTTTATCTGAACCGGATCAAGCCCATTCCAATCTAAAGTAGACAAGTGGAAGGTATAAAATATGGAATAATATATAATCCCTACAACAAAAATAAATGCTGGAAGAATCCACGGAAGTCCGTTTATCTTCGTGGCTCTCAAAGTGTTATTCTTTTTCATGTATAAGTCTCCTCAACTCTAAATGATAGGGGTCTAACTAACATGACCCCTATCAAACTATTATCCCTTACTTGCTATCTTCTTGAGTTGTTTCAAGCTGAGCAGCACCGTCCTTCGGAGTGATCGTTCCTCCTGCCACACCAGCCAATACATCCATCATTGCTTGGTTCATATCTGCATTAATTCCTGCAAAACGAGGGTTATCACCACTGTTCATTGAATTTTGAAGATAATTCTTGATTGCCTCGTTTTGTTTCTCAGGATTTACAAGTTTAACACTGTTCCAATCCGGAGTAGCGGATTTTAGGGAAGGAACAACATTTAAGGAATCTGCAATTATTTGTTGACCCTTCTGTGAGGTTCCAAGCCAAACAGCAAAGGTTGTTGCTGCTTTAATATTCTTTGAGGTTGCAGACACTGCGGTTGAGTAGTCCAAATCTCCAAACATAGATCCTGTCTTTCCTGTTCCTGCAATGTCAGGGAAATTAATCGGAATCATTGTAAACGGTTGTTCTGTTGAAGACGCAGATTCAATGGCAGCCTTCATGGTATCCGGCAAAGTGTTTGAGGTATACCAAGATCCCATCATTACCATAGCAGCCTTTTGAGACATAAATAGATTGTTGGCATCTGGATACTGTTGAAGACCAAGCGCACCCTTTTGCATAATTCCGTCATCAAAAAGACCCTTCCATAGTTCTAATGCTTTGACGATTGAGTCGTCGGTCCATTTCACTTCACCTCTGGTTGCCTTAGTGAAGGTACCAGGGCTTACATTATCAGCAATTGCATGGAATGTATCCATGTTAAATGCACCTTGGCCAGCTCCCTGTACAAAACCATCGATACCATTTTCTTTAAAAGTTTTACAAGCTTCTTTCCACTCATCCAGATTTGTAGGAACTTTTACATTGTATTTATCAAAAAGATCTTGGTTAATCCAAAGATTTCCTGAATATACAGTACCTACACCGAGTGCTTTTAACTGACCATTGACCGTCATTGTGGTGATCGCTGCCTCATTGAGTTTGTTTTTATAATCATCACCCAACGCCTTCTTTACAGCATCCGTAAGATCAATTGCTTGACCACCAAAAACTTTAACACCACCATTACCGGAACCTGCTGAAACTTCAAAAGCATCAACACCCCCGCCATTGGCTAAAGCCGGCTTAATTGCTGCGTCATAATCATCGATTGATGTTTGTTTCCAGGTAACTTTGATGTTGGGATATTCTTTGTTAAATTCTGCGATATATTTCTCATTTGTCGGTGATCCGGGTGTCCAACCCCACCAAACCACTTCGCCTGATGTTTCCGTTGAAGTATCTACTGCCTTTTTGCTACCGCTACATCCTGCCAGTACTGTTGACATCATCAGTATTAAAGTAACCAAACACACTAATACAACTTTTGCTTTTTTCATTTCTAATCTCCTCCTTTTACTTGTTAACCCTTGCTATAAACAAACGCTTAACGCGCCATTAGAGCCTTTATGTAACCAACACTGCTTAAATATTCTTCCTCTGAATTAAGATGCTCAATGATGAAGGGCATATTTTTATCATAGGATAATCCTGTTTCGATTAGGTGCTTAATATTTATGCCCCCATTACCAGCATAGGTTTCTCGAAAAAACAGCGTATAGTCATCCTCCATCTTCACATCCTTCAGATGGCAGCTTTTTATATGCTTCCCTAGCTTTTCAAAGCATTCGCATATAAATTCCTCCTGAAAGAAGTATCTTCTGGGTGTAGTAATCCAGTTAAAAGCATCCATATGAACCCCAAATCGCTCTCTGTCCACACACTCCAGCAGCTGCAGGTATTCCTCTGGTCCGGTGGGAAACATCCAGGGCATTGACTCGATTGTAAAATATGTATTCTTAGGGTTTACCTCATCAATAATCTCCTGAATCGTCTTTACCCCCAGATCCCACGTTTCCTTCGAATAATTCTCTTTATATGCACCATCCCAACGTGAGCCTCTTGCACCAATAATATTCACACAACAGCGAGAACCAATCCGATCCGCAAGTTCAAGCTGGTTCACAGCATACTGAATCGCCTTTCTTCGTCCATCTTCATTCAAGTCCAAAGTATTGCGCCAAACGCCAACCTCCGCTATCACAAGGTCATTCTTTTTTGCTTCTTTCACATACTCATCAATCAGTGCAGCATCATGTTCATAAGTGAGCGGGAAATTTATTGCTCCAAGTCCCAGGGCTTTATGTTTCAACGCCCATTCCTTTGGGCTGTTGTGTTCTAATGGGGAAGATGTCCCAAGTCTCATATTAGAATCATGCCTTTCTATTCTATTTACAGTTAGTGCAACGTTTTTCAATTCTACGGACATAACTCTTGTCAGAATTTCTATATACAACCTTCAAAAAGTCTTATTATAGTACTTCTACAGCACTTACGCTTTTTTGAGTTTCATCTATAAAGAATCATCCATATCTCTCAACCTGTTATTTAGAAAACGTCGTACTATCATTGAATCTACTTGTTATAACTCTCTAAAAGCTCAACAATACATTTCAGATCTGGAGCATCAAGGTAGTTGTACTCACCGCTGCCATCACCATAAACACCTCTTTGAACCAGCGTTAATCCGGCAGCTTCCGCATTTGCAACAGCACTCTTTGAATCGTTTACTTGAAATGCAACGTGATGAATACCCTCCCCCTTTTCCTCAAGGAAGCTTCTCCAGGTGGAAGGCTCCTCGTTAGGCTGAATCAGTTCCAGCTGTAGTCCGGGACCTACATCAAAGAACGCCATCCAGCAATATGCACTGGGTGCGGGTTCTCCCTTGTACTGTGTTCCTGTAACTGCAAAATCACCGATTGGTTGCGTCGCAGGAACTTCAACCCCCAAAAATTCTGCCCATTTTTTCTTTGTTTCCTCCACATCCTTAACGATAAAACCAACCTGTGCTACTAAATTTGTTCCTACTACTCCTGACATATTATGTCTCCTTTCAGTCTTTGGGAAATTCACAAAACGACTATAATTCTCTCATTTCGCTATTACCTATTTGCTAAATTAATTATTAAACTTCATCCATATATCCACCCGGTGATAAAGGCTCCGGCCTCTCACAGGTAGTTTTCATTTTGTAAAACTCACCACGTTCAGAAGAAATCATCATTCCCTCTATGGCTTCGGTAATGTGCATTATTAAGCTGCCATTTGCCCTATTATTTGACTTAGTTTCAATGGCTTTCGCAAGATCAAGCACTCCTAAGCCTCTTGAATAATCCTTCACTCTGGGATATAGCTCCGGCAGTTCATAGAACTTATTCTTTCGTGCCATCGCTTCCTCTGTACTCTGATAAACCATATCTGTGTACTGTTCTTTTCGATACACAGTGGGAGTGCCACCACCAAAGTTCGGATCAGGATAGGTAAGTGTGCCACCATCTCCATAGATTTCAAACATGGGAAGGTTCGACTTATAGATATCAAAACTCACGTTAAAATTCACAACCACACCACTTTTTAACCTTAGTATAGATGTATAATGAGTTGGGATCTCTACTTCAATATCCGTTCCAGCCTCTCGTCCCATATAGATATGTCTCTTATCACTACCCTTTGCATCAAAAGCCGCTATACTCTCAATTGGTCCTAATAAAGCAACTATGGCCGAGAGATAATAGGGTGCCATATCATATAAAGGGCCGCTGTTCTTCTTATAAAAAGCTGCAGGGTTAGGGTGCCAGGTTTCAACCCCGAAGGTGGTCATATTAGCCGTAACAAAGAAAGGCTTTCCTATCAGATTCGCATCCAGATAATATCTCATGCTCTGAAGACCTGACGCTAAAAAAGTGTCCGGTGCGCATCCAACTTTCACACCCTTTGCTGCTGCCAAATCCAGCACTTCCTTTGCAGCGTTTAGAGTGGGTGCAAACGGTTTCTCGCTAAAAAGATGTTTCCCTGCTGATATAATTTGCTTGTTCAGCTCAACATGAAACTGGGGTGGTGTAAGATTGATAACAATCTCAACTTCATCATCCGTTAACAGCTCTTCCGTCGTATAAGCCTTTTTTATACCAAACTCCGATGCCAGCTTCTTTGAAAACTCTGCATTGACATCGGCACAAGCGACCACTTCAAGATTTTTGTAAAGCGCTTTGATATCCCCAAGGTAGGTTCTGCTTATCACTCCAGACCCCAGTATACCGATTTTAAAAGTTCGCAAAATACTGCTCCTTTCCTAATTAGATTCTTATTTCTGCCAACCATTTTTCAATGTGTTTTTCTGTACCAATCATATCAATTTCACACACCATCATCTCTCAAAAAATTGTGCATTACCTATGCAAATCTTCTTATAATTTAAATATTTGAAGATAATTTGCCCATAAAAAAACCTTGGAATCAATGCACTTTATCTATTTTGTATGCATATCTTCTACTCACACATATCAAATATTGCGATTTGACTTCATTAATGATAGACTATTAATGTACAACGCTTAACCAATATGACCAGTAAAGGAGATTTTCGATTATGGATTCAAATAACTATTTCGAGAAATTGGATTTTAATAGCGGGAAGAAAATTAATGTATCAAAGAAAATCGATATCACCTTTTCTGATACGATGCATTGGCATCCTTATATTGAAATACTTGTTAGCCTTTATGATAATAATGAAGTCACGATTAACTTTACCAAATATGTTTTGAAAACCAATGACCTGGTCATCATCTACCCCGGCGACTTGCACTCACTTGGTCGAGTAGACGAAAATGCTTTTATTCTCGTTCAGTTCCCCCTTGACCTACTGATGGTCATGAATGACTTTAACAGCAATTTTTCTGTGTTTTACCAGTATCATTTCATCAAATATGACCCCTCAAATATTGATGCGGATAAAATGATTTTATTAATCAAAGAATTGCCTGAGCTTTATTATTCCGAATCACTTTTTAGTGAAGTATATATCTACACCCTTCTTCTACAGTTTTTTGTAAAGCTTGGACAATACTGCGTGAAAGCGAAGAAAGAGGAATTCTCGGATGATGGAAACACAGATTATAAATACACTAAGCTAATGTCAGAAGCCTGCCTTTACATATCACAAAATTGCACCAAACCTCTTACTCTCGATGATATTTCTCATCACATAGGGGTTAGCAAATCCCATTTTTCGCATTTATTTAAAAAGTATACCAATATGACTTTTATTGATTTTCTCACTACGGAGCGCATTAAGAAGACAGAATTTTTGATTTCAAATCCGAAAGCACATATCATTGATATTGCCTTTGATTCGGGATTTTCAAGCGTATCGTCCTTTAACCGGGCTTTTAAAAAGATAAAAGGGATTTCACCCAGTGAATTCAGGGAAACGATGATTAATAATGCATTTCAGAGTAATCCGTAATTGGATGAGAAAGAAGCAGCCAAAGGGAGGCTGCTTCTGATATTACTAATATTCATATTGAATTACCTAGCAGATGGATAATACTTACACAAAGCAGTTTGACACAGAAAAAGATAGACACAAAAACAGATAGACACAAAAAAGATAGACACAAAAACAGACAAGGACTGATTAATACTACTTAGTCCTCGTCTGCGTGATTATTAGATAGAATTTATTTATCTCTGAATTCAAATTATTAGATTTTTGTATTGATTTAACCTTGGCAAACGCTCTGGGGCCCTATATCTATCGGGTATAATAATGCGCCCTTCTTAAACGAAGCTAATATAAAATTTTGTTAACAGTTTACTGTCTATTCTTGAAACAACCCCTCACTTTCATATCTCTTCGTTTCGTCTACAAGAATATAATCGTTTATTTCATTCTTTATTATCTTTGTATATTCTCCATATCTCTTAGTATTATCTCTACCGTAAAGATTTCTTGTATTATCAGTAGTGCATTTTATAATATTCCCATCAAAATTAATATCGAATACTTCTGGATAACCCTCTTTAGAAAATGCTGTGATACGTATTTTATCTGGTTGTTTATTCTCTACATTCTTAATAAATGCATGGAACTGATCTACATTTTTCAAACCATCTGCCCCCGCAACTACATCGCCATTTTTAACAGCAGTATCATAATTGTATGAGTGAGGATGAATGATATACCAATACACTCCACTTATAATCAGAACTAAAGCAATAATTGATATTGATGTTTTTACTACTTTTTTCATAACTTCCCCCCATATAGTTTATTTTATTTCGCCTTCTTCAAAAAATTTTATTATATACTGATAAATCTCTTTTATATTTGCCAGCAACCGAGAAGCACTCACGATCATTTGATTTCCGCTCCACTCCAAAATATCTGCATCTTCCCTTAGAATAATTTGCATATCTGCATTTATTATATCGGATGGAGTGCCTGCAAAAATAACTGCATTGTTCTTATACCGCTCTTCCCAATATTGAAATATATCCCGAGTCGCAATAGCATTTGGAATATACTCCACCCCATATAAATATGCCTCTTTCATTGAGGATGCTTTTACCACATAGTAATCATCGTAATAAAATTCACTCTTAAGTAAGGAAAGAGCTTGAATCGCCAGTAATTTGGGACCAGTTACACTAATAATGGGTATTTCACACTCTTTTGAAGTAGCTTTAAATTCTAGCAAAAGCCTTCCATAGGCATTCTCATCCCAAACTAAGCAAAACACCTCATCCTCACATAATTTTTTTAAATCATTTGGCATAATGCCTCCGTAAAGAAGCCCGTAGATATGATCTTTATTTCTCAGAATGAATTGATAAATCTCCAAGTTTAACTTTGGATTACATACGTACTCATCAGAAAAAAGAATAACAAAGCAATGTGGTCCCTCGCTTAAAACAATTTTACTTAGGTCAGGTTTTTCATGCCATTCCAATATACGAAAGAAATAGGGTTCAGACATAATGTGGTTCGAAAAATTCAATACGATGGCGGATTCTATAAAGTCCGGCCTTATTCCATACCCCAATCCAATTGATTTTTTCTCCATTCCACTAGCATTCCACAATGCCTTTTTGACTTCGCAAACCTTATGATATACATTATTTTGCAATAAATGAGTAACCCTTGCAGTAACCATTGGCGCCGCATAACTATTGGCCTTTGGTATAGGTGTGAACCAACCGTTATAATCATATAACAAATTATGTTGACTGGAAGCAAATATATCCGCCTGCTCTAAATAATTGGAATTAATGGTGTATTGATCATTATGAAAAGATGGTTCACTTACTACCCCAATGACACCGGATAAACAAGCAGGAATCGAATAATAATTGCTATTATGCATGGCGGAGATTATAATACAATTATTCATTAAGAGCCTGGCAACCAATGTTTGTATTTCTTCAAAATCCCTGAAATCAACGCTGCCTAAGCTCATATTAATTACTCGGATATTTTCCCTGAGACACCATTCAAGTGCAAGTAGCAATTGCCGGCTTGTACCATTACATTGTTCCTGATCCATCACCTTAATGCTGCCAATCTCACAATTGGGAGCGTACTTCTTTATAATTCCTGCACATACACTACCATGACTTAGTTTTCTGGTGTCATACCCTCTTCGTGGTACGATTTCTAAGGCTTCCAGAACCTCTAGGTTATGTTTTAGCTTTCCTACTGAGAAACAATCTTCATTAACACCATCATCTATTACAATTACTTCCATGTACAATCTACCACCCTAAGCAATATTGAATTTATCAGCCTGATACTTGTATAGTACTGCATAACGATTGGGATTCTCAATTAATTCCTTATGAGTTCCCTGTTCAATGATCTTACCGTTTTCAATTACCACAATCTTATCCGCAATTGAAATATTAGATAGTCGATGTGATGTAAAGAGTGTCGTTTTACCCTTGCATAGGCGGTTCAAGGTCTTGAATACCTTGTCCTCTGCCTCGGGATCCAAAGAGGCAGAAGGCTCATCCAATAGGATGACTGAACTACTCCTATAAAACGTCCTTGCCAACGAAATTTTCTGATATTGTCCCAATGACAGCTCGGCACCATCTTCCTCAAAGCTCCTTGTCAGATACGTATCTAAGCCACTCGGTAATTGGTTAAGAATATCTATTGCATCTCCCTCTTCCAGGGCTTCTATTACCCCGTACTCATTCTCTTGATAAGCCTCATAATCACCAATAATAATATTATCCTTTAGACTAAAGCCATAGACAGTAGGTTTTTGGAAGCAGGAACTGAATACACGCCTAAGGCTGTTAAGTTCATACTCCCTAATATCTTTCCCGTTAATCAGAATCTGTCCCTTGTTCACATCATAAAACCGCAGTAACAATTTTATAATCGTACTTTTTCCTGCGCCATTTACACCAACCAGCGCTACTTTTTCCCCGTTATCAACAGAAAAGCTAACATGATCCAGTACCAGCTTATCCGTTCCGGGATAAGTGAAACAAACATCCTGAAATCTAATGTTTTGAACCTGTGATAAGATCTCCCTACCCAAATTCTCTATTTTATTTTTTATTGCATCGAATTTTCTTACATTTTCAATTCTTAATTTGTTATCATAAATTCGCATCATAGAAGTAGACATAGCATAAATACTAGCGGTGAGCTGACCGAGTATACCAAGATATAAAGAATAATCACCTACCGTGCAGGCTCCGCTTATTATTTTCGATGTAATGTCCAATAAAATCAAAAAAGTCAATAATTGTGGTAGCACATCTAGCAGTCCGACCAGAAAAGATCCCTTTCTGGTTGCTTTTTTTCGGCGCAAAAACAAAGAACCCCACAAATCCAAATACATCTGTTTCATCCTCCCGCCGATTTGGTACAGACGAACGTCCTCTGCATATTCCTTATCTGTAGCAATATTGTAAAAATAGTTTAATTTTCTCTCGTCTTTGATTTGCCCTACATTTATCTTAAACAACGCCTTTATATAGTTTTGATTTGCAATTGCAGAGGGAAAAGAAACAATAATTAATACAATCGCATAGAATATATTCACTCTGCACATAATTACAAAGGTTCCGACAAAGGTAACGAAAGCGCTGATACAATCAATGGAGTTCCAAATAACGTTAATTACCGAATTCATATCTTGCTTTGCAAGATTAAACAAATTATAAAATTCCGGATTGTAATAACACTCCATATCTACCTGGCTGCAACGTTCCATCATTTTTTTACTAATGTCCTTGGTTAGAATGTCATTCTGCATGCTCATTGCATAATCTTGAGCCTTCTGAATAACAATACTTAAAATATTTAAAAATGCTAACATAACCAGCAAGTAAATCATGGTATTCCATTTCTCTTGTGCCCCCATATTTCCTGATAGCAAATCAATTATGAACTTTCCCAGAACCGCAATACCTATTCCAATAAATGGAGCCAAAATCATTCCACCCATCCTTATCACGGTATATATTTTTGAAGATTTCCATGACAATGAGATACAGTACAGGCTAATTTCAAAAACGGTTTTTAATTTGCCCGAAAATTTTTCTTTCACCTTCATTCATATCACCCTCTGTAAATAACCAATTTTATTTTACAACATTTAAATAGTCCCATCATAATAATGACAGGACCATTATGTAAAAAATTCATCGATGTAATTCTGTTTCATTCTACTGCAATCAAAAAATATCTATGCAAAAGCATTCTTACATATATTACAATTTGTTATCAAAAATCCTTTACACATGTGCCAAGTCATGAATAGAACTGATACTATTAGAACCTATTCCGTTATTCTTAGAATACAATACTGAATCCGGACCACTACAAACGCAACCAGAGCATTGGCAAATACCGCAATTACAAGCATATCCTTGAATAGAACGTGCTTCCATTATTTTGTTTTTTCTTAATTTATTCATGTAATACCTCCAAATTAGTTATTTTTTTACTACCCATATTACATCGTTGAATTTCATTACTTCTGCGCTAAGTTTACGAAACATTCCCAGCCTTTAAAGACTCAATAATACCGATGAATATATTTTTACATTCTTCTGATTTACAGCCATTATATGTAGGAATATCCCATTTTTGCATCAGCTTAACCACTTCTTTATCTACTCTGTTCTGCTCGATGTGTATAATAGATAATCTATCAGCTTCCGTAGATGCAGCTGCATCAACCATTACATTTGATACATGGATTGCATCGATACCTATACCAATCTGATATTTAAATCTTTCGCTCAGCCTCTCGAAATAAATCGGCTCTATCGTATCAAAGCTGGAGCAAAAAATCATATAATCCGCCTGAACAGCCAATGCAATTAAATACGGAACAATGCCAAAGCCCTCAGTTAACTTATCATTAAATTTCATGATTGCTCCTGGAAGCTGAATAACGATTATGTCCGGTTTTTCTTTTTGTTCTATTTGCTTTATATATTGATTTAAAGCATAAACCTTATCGTTATCATCCATTTTGCATCCCCACATAAACTCAGGTGTGGATTTTATGTTGAGCAATCCACCCAAAGATTTCTCCGCAATCGTGACAGTTCTATATCCTTCCTGTTTGAGATAACTGGTCAGACCTAATGTGATCTCAAATGCATCCAAACCACTGAATGCTTCGCTTATAAAGATTACAGGTGCTTGGGGAGAATATAATTTTTTAGTTCTATTTGGTTTCAATTCGTCCATCGTCAAATACTCTGGACAGTATGAAAACCGAGTGTGGGTATGATTCTCTATGCCCTTGATGTATACCAGTTCATCATCTGTCAATTTCATCGTACAGATAACTTCTTTGCCCATTTGAAGTGTCAACTGAATATTTTGGATGATAACCGGACGCAATCGCTCCAAATAAGTTCCATCCGCAACAATCAAGCAATCGCATTCACCTATTGCTTCCTCTATGTTCTCTGTAACAGCAATACCCATCTCTGGCTTATTGAAAAGAAGTCCTGCGTCTTTTCCATCACATCGGAATCCTTGCAGTGAGACCACCCTCTTAATTCGAATATCATGATTCATCTGATTAAAATAGCGTAGAACACCAACCAGTTCCGGATTGTATGGATAAATCGCCGCTTCTTTCACTTTAATAACTTCCATACTAACACTCCCCTGTTATCTATAGATTTCTTGAATCTCTCGAGATAAAATCATATAATGTAGAAAGAAATCGAAGCTCCTTCTAACGTCATTACAATGACTCAATTTAAACTCTGCTGAAACCCCATTTTCATCCACTGCCTGCTTAGCACATATACTGCATTGGAGAAACGCCCAGCAATTGCGGCAACTCCCTGCTGTTAGCCTTCCAATGTTTATTAGTTTGTCTACCTTATCAAGGTCAATGCCCTCTTCAACGTTTCCAATCTTCATACATTCAGCTGTTTCGCTCACTCTTTCACAAGGGAAAAAGTTACCGTTTACGTCCATAAACAACCTTAATTGTCCTGCAATGCATGGTCCACCGGGCGACGCTTGTTCATACAAATGTATCAAAGGTTCGAATTTGTCCTTCTTATCCTCAAAAACAGAAATATTCCTTGTTATTATGGGAGAAATATGATTTTCATCTAAACGTTCAAATCGGTTTAAGAACCCCAAAAAATATTTGTATTCATATTCCTTTGAAAAATCCTCTGAATATATAGCCTTTTCCTCTGAATATGTATCATCTATAAGAGTTGGCAAAAGAATCATCTTTTTTAAAAATTCATAATCCGAAAAAACAGAGTTAATATAGTCGAAGCTGTTTTTCGAATCTATTACCATGCTAGTCAGCATCTTTTCAAAATAATCAGGATGTTTGTCATATATTCCTTTCAATGTTGCTATTACCTTATCAAAACTCCCTGCTCCACTGTTTGCGAAACGCCTGTTATCATCATGAACTCCCTTGGGTCCATCCAAGCTGACTGACATTATGATATTATGTTCGATAAAGTATGTAATTATCTCTTCTGTAACCATTGTACAGTTTGTTGTTATGCTAAAACTGAAATCTCTACCTACGGCATTTTCTTCCACATAAGCAACGATGTCTTTAAGTAGGTTAAATTCTAATAGAGGTTCACCACCATAGAAAGCGATATTAATCCGTTCACTGTCTATGGAATGTTCCAACAGGAAATCAACCCCTTTTTTGGCGGTCTCAAATGACATTCGCTTCGTAGAATGTGCTCTTTGTATCCCACCTTCAGAGCTGGTATAAGCACAATAAGCACAACGCAGGTTACAATTTTGAGTAAGCTGCAACGTAATCTTAGACAATTTTCTTGTCATAATTGGTTCTAAAAATTCAGAAGCCCAGTGCTTTATTGTTGTTACTTTGCGATCTGACAAATAGCCTTGGGATTCCAATTCGACGATTTCCTGTTTTACATCATCACTTATAGTTACAGTTTGCTTGTTCATAATCTTACCTAGAACGACATAAGCTGCTTTACTAATAGGGACAATCTCATTCGTGTTTACGTCATAAAAATATTTTCCGTTTGGTGATTCCATCAAATGTATAAACGGTATTTTTTCATCCATTTTTATCCGCTCCATTTCTGTGCAGTTTTTTGTACATCACTATGTATGACAAGTTCTAATCATATATCCCAACCATAATCAATTCTGTAATATCATTGATCGTATTAAATTCATAATTGAGTATCTTGGCGGTATCAATTCTAATACCAAAGCTCTTCTCAATTTCAAAGAATAAATAGGTCATCATCAACCCACTAATATTAAACACCGTTCCCGTCAAAGGCTTATCATAGTTTTCTACGATAAGTAAATTTTGATTAACTTTTAGCTTCTGAACCATGATATGAATTATTTTATCAATGATTTTTTGTCTGTTATCCTTATCCCTTTCCATTCTTTTACCTATGTTCCTTCCCCCTTAATATTCTTATCAAATTCTATATAATATCAAATGCCTTGTCAAGTAAATATTTACAATATAGTACAATAATTCTCTTATTTGTATAAAATAACCTATTGTATGTTATGGCTTATAAAGTTGATTTATATTATTTCAATAGTCATTTGAGAGATTGTATGAGATACCGTCAATAGATTTTATACAGAGAATATTAGTAAAAACATATACCGATTGACACCATTATCTAAACAAATGTATAATTGTTGTAATTTAGGGATAATTGGGTAATTGCATGCAGCAAAGCGTTTAGGATGCATTTAGCGTAGTTGTATATGCACACGTACTATTATCACAGAGGTAAATAGCTGTCAATAAATAAGATACATATACTTTAAACATTAGGATGGAGAGTATATCATGAGATCATTACAGTTAATGAAAACACTTTTTCGAACGCCTTTCAAAACATTCCTCACCTTTTTATTGCTATCTGCTGTAACCTTTGTGTTCTTTTCTCGAGTAAGTGAGTATTCTGTTACAAACAAAGAAATCAAAAATCTCACGAAAGAATACCGTGGCATAGGTACTGCGGAGATTTCACCGGCTCCCGAGACACTTCCTTCAAGCCCATACACAATATACCAGGATTCTCGCCTATCAGGAAGCCGTTATGGTTCTTTATCCCAGAAATTTTCTTATCAGCCATTATCACAAGAACAGATCAGTTCATTATCAGAACTCCCCTATGTTTCATCGTTAAGTACTCGTTATATGACACCCGGTGTTTCCGACAAGTATTATAGAATGGATGAAGGAGCGGATTACTATAACTATACATCACGCTTCATTATTGAGGGTACATTATCTGAAGTTAACTATGGGGTAAAAATTAACGGTTTTGATTATAATAATTTAATTCTTGATGGATGCACTGTACTGGCAGGAACTCTTCCAGCTTCTATTAAAAATAAAAAAATATCAATTGAAGCCTGCGCCAATAAAATTGAGCAAGACACTTTGGTTGGCGTCGGTTCAAATAGTGGATGTATTGCGTTCTATGATGATAGCTTTAAGTATGATTCGGAATATATTAAAAAACTTGCGTTAGGAGGTCGATATGTATTTGTTGGTCGCTATGATCCGTTGTCTGACACAATATCCTTATATCTTAGTGATATTTTGACAGACCTGTGGTGTGAAGCGATTCAACCGGTTGAAGGTCAACCCGATAACTATCTTGAGACAAAGAAGTTTGCACCGCTGAAAGAATTAATAGAACTGACCAACTCCGACCTGCATACGTTTGACGTTGTTTACACGGATAATATGTCCGCCATTATGCGTTTTGCAGAAGGGAGTATGGCAATAAAAGATGGACGTGAACTTACGAAAGAAGACAGCGATAATGGAGCCAGAGTCTGCGTAGTTAGCAGCGATTTTGCTTCCGCCAACCAGCTGGGTCTGGGTGATAAAATAACCTTAAAGCTTGGTACGGAGCTGTTCGCACAGTATAAAGGACTCGGGGCGGTCGCAGGTACACGTGAAAGGTATTCACGGTCGGAGAAGGAAGAAGAGTTTGAAATCGTCGGTATCTATATAGACACCGATGGTATCGCACAGCAGTTAAGTAAACCCAACTGGAGCTACTCCATCAATACGGTTTTTGTTCCTAAATCACTGCTTCCACTAGGTGATAGTGAGCTAACCAAGCATAAGTTTTCACCAAGTGAAGTCAGTTTTATGGTGGATAATGCATGGGATATACCCTCTTTTCTAAAAATAATTAATAATGGAACTCCCACGTTAAAGAAAATGGGACTAAAGATAATATTTAATGACGGTGGCTGGCCTGATATTGTTGACAAATACAAAATGTCAATAAAATTATCATTGATTGCTATTATTGCATTATCTGTAGCAGTAATTGCGTCAACGGTGCTTATCGTATATCTTTTTATCGGAAGGAAGAAAAAAGAGTATGCAATACTCCGCGCGCTAGGAACCTCCAGAAAAGAATCGGTTAAGGCGCTCATCCTACCGTTCATGATTTTAAGTATAACGGCTATACTCACAGGTAGCTGCATAGCATGGATTTATACCACTAATACTATTTCGAAAAGTAGTACCTTTTCACAAATAAAGGATCATACGGTTGACAATTCAATACCAATCAATGTAGCTGTATTATGTATACTGGGTGAGATATTCCTTGTGCTAATCATCGCATTATATCGAATATGGAGAATAAGCACCATCCCTCCACTTATGCTTCTACAGGATAATCAGAGCAAAAAGGTTCCTAACAAAAAGCGGGTACAAAGCGGAAAGTCGATGCAAAGTAAAAAGCCGGTACAAAGAGAAAAGCCGATGCAAAGTGGAACGCCGGTGCAAAGTGGAAAGACAGTGCAAAGCGAAAAGCCGTTGCAAAGTGGAAAGACAGTGCAAAGCGAAAATCCGGTGCAAAGCGGAAAGGTTATTAAGGTTAATAATGACGATGCCGTTGCGAATGCTCCTATCGATTATACAATTCTTACCAAGATTTTAAATACTACTAAAGTAAAAGAAACGGATGCCAAGCTTAAGACAAGCAATAATAGGCATTTCAGGTTTGTATTACGTTACATAGCAAAGCATATACGTAGAACGGTTGGAAAATCGATTTTATCAATATTACTGATAACTTTATTATTTGGAGCGGTCGGGCAATTTGATGCGATGCGTCAGTCATATATTACTTTATGTAAAAGTACAGAGATAAAGGCGAAATTTATTAATGGATTTTCATTTTCTAATATAACCCGACTTATGGATACAGGATATGTGACAAATCCATATTACGAATATAAAAAAGATGCCGACTTCAATTATTCTAAAACTGACTGGGTTGTAACAAATAATATAGCTGCTTATACAGACAAAAATATAAACATAACTTATGGCGATGGATATGATGAAGCCTGCATGAAAAAATATGGTGAAGTGTGCGTTATAAGTGATAATCTATTGAAAGCAAACGGACTAAAGCTTGGAGATAAGGTTCATGTTACTATCACCCAAACTTTGAAGGATCTTCAGCAGGATTATATAAATAAGTATAAAAGTGAACACCCCGATACTGCTTTAACTGATGATAAAATACTTGAGCAAATTAATGATGAACTACAAAAGGAGCTATTACGTCAGGGACTGAATTATACGATCGTTGGGACTTTTACAACTCAATCAGACAAATACGAAAATACGGTTTTTTCACCGGGAACACTTGATGCAGCTCAAATATTCGGTGAAGGAGCAGCTCCTGACCTTGCTGAATTCAAGATCATAGATAATTTACGAATAAATGAATTCCGAAGAAGTGTTGAAGAGATGTTTGGGATAAATACAAAGGAACACTCGTCAAGTAGTCTTTCTTTTATAATGGATACAAGTAAAATAGACAATCTATTAAAAACGCTTTCCCTTTTTGAAAAACTTTTGCCGGTAGTTTTAGCGGTGGCGGTGTTAATAGAAGGTCTTGTTTGCGGGTTAATCATATTACATACTTCAAAAGAGGTGGCTATCTTGAGGGTACTTGGTACTACGAGACGAAAGACCTGCGTAATTTTAATATTAGAACAGATAATTTATTGTATATTCGGGCTTATACTAGGAGCACTCGGACTTTTGCTCTACAATGGTCCATCCGCGATAAGTGAAATATTGGAGGAATTGTATCTTGTCGCTGTTATGTTCTTTGCAGGATGCTTTACAGGCAGCTTAATTAGCGGAATTATTACATCGAACCGGAAGGTATTAGATTTACTTCAATCAAAAGAATAGGGGGAACCAATTATGTCTAATCTAACTCTGGAAAAAGTAACGTACCGATACCGAAACTCTGATACGCCAGTGGTTAATCAGGTAAGTTGTAGTTTTGAAACGGGAAAGCTCTATACCATAGTGGGACCAAGTGGCTCAGGAAAATCAACCCTTCTTTCCATGTTGGCGGGGCTTGACCATCCTAGCGAAGGTGATGTATTCATTAGTGAAACCAACCTGAAAGAAATAAATCTTGACCGTTACCGTAGCCAGATGATTTCGATGATATTTCAGTCATTTCAACTGCTGCCACTCTTTACGGTTATTGAAAATGTCTGTTATCCCATGGAGCTGTGCGGGATACATCCTAGGGATGCAAAACCGAGAGCGGAACAGCTACTTCTTAGCGTAGGCATTACGCTAGATAAAATGAAGCGCTTTCCTTCGAACTTGTCAGGAGGAGAACAGCAGCGCGTCGCTATTGCCAGAAGCTTGGCGTCAGGAGCTAAAATTCTGCTTGCTGACGAACCTACAGGGAATTTGGATGTTGCAAATACCGAGAATATAATGGCATTGCTCAGTAAACTCGCGCATGAGGACGGTTATTGTGTCATCGTTGTAACCCATGATCTCGATGTAGCCAAAGCTGCAGATGTTAGGTACAGAATGAAGGATGGGATAATTTCTATTGATGGGGAATAGGATAACGGATAATTTTGCAATTATGTTTTTTAAGCGAGTGAGTTGATGCATATACTGTTTTATTGAAGATCTTAATTCTTTTCTAAATAATGCAAAAAAGGACACTTTTCTAAAATTCTTTAGAAGAGTGTCCTAAAATGTGTACTCTTATTTAGTTCGACTATCTTTACAATAATCACAATTGTAATATGGGTGGAGCCTTTATTTTATTCGACTAATCACTTCTTCAATCTTTTTTGATATCTCATCTTGTAAAATATACACTTTATCACCTAATCCTAACGCTCTATCTTTTACGCCATAACTTATGTATAATTTATCATCACTATTCGTAAGTACAAAATTGTATTCTGTACCCGGTGGCAAAATTCTTTGTTTGACCGCTTCATCCTTGGTCATGGTTTTTTTATATTTTAAACTTGTAACTAAATTAAAGAAATTCTGAATATCTTGTGGATCTTGCATAATTATTTTGGTATTGTCAGGGTATATAACTCCTTCAATCCGCTCTGTATGTTCTAACCATTCTTTGCTCAATGTTAACTTTTTATTAGAAGCACATCCTGTAAGTACAATTATAATAAGGATGGTGATTAGTGCCATCGGTTTTAATTTCAAAATATGCCTCCTTTCTAGAATGCAGGGATGTGAATGAATCCCCCCAATTAATAGTTCTCACTTGCAGTAAATTAGGTATTGTTGCTCAAAAGCTTGCTTATAACACATTACTTTGGGTTTATAAAAATTCTTCTTTTTTAGTCATAGCTGTTTTAGCGGTAGCTCTTTTTCTGTAGCTACATATTATGAAACGACATAAAAGATAAGTGATAAATCCAATAAAGATACCGATTAAATTTAATATAATATCGTCAATATCAGCTCGTCTCCCAATAAAGAACTGAATGAACTCAATACCAAAAGATATTATCAATCCAATTCCAAGAACATGTAATAGTGAAGATCTTTTCTTGAATAAAAGTGGTAGAAATACTCCCAAGGGTGAAAATAGCAGAAGGTTCGCCCAAATATTAAGAGTTCCCGCCGTTTTCCAACCGTCAACAGCCGTGTTATTTGTATATAAGTACTGATATAACGTATGAAATGGAATGATGTTAATGGGTGCAGGCTTATATATGTAAATGTCGAAGTAAAATTGTCCATTATTTATTCCAGCGTTCCACATTGGAATTAACGTTTGAGATAGCAGACCTACAAGGTAAAGTACAAAAAGACCTAATATAGTTTCTTTAACCAGTGTAGTTGTTATTTTTTTCTTCTTTACCATAAGATATCGTATTATTATATATATTGGTAATGCGGCTAAAATATAATAAATCATATCGCCGATATAGCTTATTATCATACTCATATTATTATCCTCGATTAAAATTTATATAGGGGTTTACAAGAAGTAAAGACAATGCCGAAAGCATGTATACGGAACATATTCCTTATTACAGCTAATTATTACCATATTTTATTAATTTGTCAAGTTTTATATAATTCCGGTATATAGTGGAGAAATCGTATGATAGTCTTCACTCCTGTTTTTATAAGCCTTTCCGATAAATTACATTAACACGTTTATTTGAAACTTCCAAACTTTAACAAATCATAATTCAGTTCATTAAAAATTGGTATTATGACATATCCGGACAAGATGAAGAGTATATCCATTCCAGGCAATATATGGATCAATGTGGGTTATAGGCTAACTCTCTGTTTCTATGCCCATTTTTAATAAAATATTGCTTATGAAAATATTTGAACATATAATATCACCATATACTTGGTTTGCAATAGTTTCTAATACAAAGTTAACATCATAATTCATCTAAATATTGAAAGGAATAAATATTGCATTGAATAAAAAACATATATTTTCAATTTTTAATATTATATTACTTTGTGCCTCTTTAATTTTCTTGGTTAGTAGTATTCTGCATAGTTGCCAAATTAATTCTGCTGGATATACTCAAAGTAAATTAATTGACGTTGAAATTCAAACAAGCATAATATTAATATTATTATTCTTTTTGAATGCCATAAGAATATTTTTCTTTGGAATTAGAAAGAAATTTACTCAATTTAAATTAAGTATTGTGTTTGGAATCATTTCATCTATACTATTTATTTTATCTTTTATAGTTAATGCACCAACTATGATATTTATGACTTAGGAATGTCACCAGTCCAGCAGAAATTCTTTCCTAAAATTTATAATCCCCATGAAGTTTCCTTCATGGGGATATTAGATAGCTGCACTTTCACACCAATCTTCGGTGCCTTACTCAGTAAGATTTGCGTTTACATAACGCAAATGCTGTGGCAGCAAGAACATTTTATTTTAAAATCAAAACAAAGCAGAAATTAACTTCCCACCTCATTCGGTTCACTTATTGAATTGACTATCCACTAATCATAAACAAAATCTACGATATCAATCAGCTTCTCGGCACTATCAACTTTTTTAATAATACTTTCCAGTTTCTTGGCATCTGATCGATTTACTTCCTTTATACTATTCCTTAGTTCATTCACTACCCGGTCAATTTCCCCCATAAGCAGTTCAAACTGGTTACCCTTATTCGGTATTACAAAATTCAAACCCAATAGCTTATTCGTGAAACTAGTACCCTCCGAGGTCTGTATTACTTTGATTTTTATTTTCGATTTCTGATAAGTAATCAATTTTCTTGCTAAGTTAAGACTCCCAAGTGAATCGACTTTCATAGAGGAACCACATTTTGTACATAGAAAAACATCTTTCGAAAATCTGTTATTCCTCGATACATGTCCGCAATCCTGGCAGCGATAAAAAATATCGAAGGAACTTACTTTAATCGGGGAAGGCAGCCCTTTCTCCGGCAGCTTATATTCTAAGATATGGGCTAACCTATTATAACTGCTGCAATTATATTCCGGATGATACTCTTTTTTGTCACCGTCCGTCCAACTGATATGATCACCAATCTGCGTTAGGTTTTGTAAAATGACTTGTGATTTAAACTCGTATGCGTAACCGGCAATGGTATTTGCAGCCTTATGTATCTCATAGAGCGGAACTCCCAATTCTTTAGAAGCCTTTGAGTTCTCTGCAATTGTACCGGATGCCAACAGCTTCCCGCTAATATCTACAATCGTATAGCATAATTGTTTATTTAACCCTCTGGCTACTCCAAGATAGGATTCTGCCGTTAATTGCGTAGTCGCTTCTGTACCGATACTGACCGCCAGGTAATAGTCCATCCCTCTTTTATACAGCTTAGCCGTTCGCAACATCGCAGGGTTCATAAGTGCCTCTTTTAAATATGCCTCCTGATATGCTCCGAAGGATAGCGGAAGGATAAGAAACGTTTCCTTTGCTCTTCCTATATGAGACTCCTTATCCTTGTGCACATAGATAAGCCGACCTGTTACAGGAGTATTCCTTTGCACTGTTCTGGCATTCTTATGATCAGTTAGATAGACTTTCACATAAAATCTATCCTTATCCTTGTTATACAGCAGGGAATAGCTTCGTTTCGTATCATATCTGCAAAAGTATATGGGTCTGTCTGTTTCGGGCAACGCAATTTTCAATGCTTTCTTTTCCGTTTTTTGAAGAGTAAGCTCATTACCGGGATCGTTAGCCTTCAATATATGGGATTTGAGTGTAAAGTAACTTGCCATAGTCATGCCAAAATCGAGCTTTAGTGCATCCTTAAAGGGCTGCACATGAAACTGATTCAGCTCTTTGCTTAATCCTTTGTCAACCCATTTGGATACTATATTCGCTTTATATCCCCCTCTATCCTCACCATATCTCTCGCATATGGTTCCCAACTCACTTTGCGCCTTATCAAGCAGATAGCGATATGCATTATTATAGTTTCGCAGGGCTTCATCAAGAATATGCTGTTTGCTTTTGCTGGGTTTATGGAGTTTTAATACGATTGTGCGCATACTAGTTATACTCAATGCTGACCTGCTTTCCAATACTTCGAATGCATTCCGCAATTTCCTCCACAAGCTTGAGCTTTAAACTCAAGTTAAGGGGGAAGCCCGGGTTTTGATGGGCAGGATTCATGGCACGTCCAACAAAGAATTTAACATTGGTGCATTCCTCTAATAAAATCTTAGCAAGCTTGGAAGCACCGTCCTTTTTGTTCAGGTTTAAGTAATCCTGCATGGTACTATCCGAGGAGATACAGGCTTCGATCAGACTTAATGCCTTTCTTAAGGTCAAAACGCCCTCCGTGGTTAACTCTATTCCATCAATTTCGGCGGTTGGAGGAACTGCCGGATTGCTGTAGTTGAAATTAGCTTTTACCTCTTTGTTCAGTTCCCTGGCTACAATCTGGGAGGTGGTTCCTCCGCAGATAATCTTCTTACCTTCCATTTCGTTAAATCTCTGAACGACCTGTTTGTCTTGCTGTAAGTCCACCGGTGGTCCAACCATAATACTTAACGAAACGCTATTTTGAACTTTTACTGCAACAACCGTCGTATCATCCCCCGGTTTATGTCCATATAAATTGTCACATGCCGAAAGCAGTAGTTTCGTTATACTTTTTGAAGACATATCGCTCGTGTAACTTCTTTGAATATACTCATTAATATTCTCCCACTGCCAACCAAGATTTAACGAATGACCGATACCTGCATGAATCGCACCATCACTTACTAATACGAATAAATCCTCCTGCTCAATCGTAAATCTAGCTTCCCTGATGGTCTTTCCGCTGATTCTTCTATCCACCGTTTCAATCGGTAATGGACATCCTTTTCGGAATCGGAATATAGAGGGGTTATCAAACTCTACCAGATATCCTTCCCCCGTCATGGATATCTGAAGAATGGTAAAGGTTGAGTAAGCAATATTTCTCTCCTGACAAACCGGAAGTGTATTGGCAATTGTATCAACCGCTTCATCAATATCAAGTCCGTTCGCCAGTATTGTTCCAATAATTTTGGAGGTTAAGGTAGCTAAGATATTCGCTTTCACACCACTCCCAAGACCATCCGATAATACAATAATTACATAGTTTTCATCGCGGTAAATTTCTACCTTGTCACCACATAATTCCTCATGATATTTATTTATGCTTTCAAAGTTGCTATCTATATAAAGTCTCATTTTAAAACATCACTCATTCCTGCCATGATCGATTTCTTCAGCTTTGTTAATGCCACCTTGGTTTCTGCCGTTGTCTCTCCAAGAAGACTGGCAATTTCCTGGGCTACTCTCATTTGTTTTTCAATCACCTTCTGGGCAATTTCAACATTCTCTGTCTGTACTTGATGCATCTGAAGCCGGTAGCGTTCCTCCTCCGTGATGTCCTTTATGATAACAATGATTATATTCTGTTCTGATATAAAGATGATTGACTGTTCCACTGTCATATCAAATTTATCATAATAGTACTTGGTATCATAAACACTTACATGGCTGTCAAAGACATTGATGAAGTCCTCACAGGGCAGCAATGTGTAAATGTTCTCACCGATCAGGTCGTCCGAGGTCAGATGAAATTTCTCACGTGCCGCGGTATTAATCTCTTGAATTTGTAACTCATTATCCAGTGCAAAGATTGCATTCGGAGTTGTATTGATGATCAGATTAGAGATTGATTCTGCTCGTTCCCTCATATAGGGGAGGCACATATATAACTGCGCTTTACCGGTATATACTGCAATCGCTTTCTCTTTGCAGGTAGAATATCCACAGGCTCCGCAGTTAAGTTCCTTATCCTTAGTAAACTTTCCAATGCTGTTAAGGATTGCCTGAATTGATGCCGAAGAGGGTTCCTTATGCTTCTTTGTCCGATCGATAAACTTCTTACTAAAATCAATCTTCGTACCCATGTCCGCCAGCTGATTCATACCCCCTGGGCATTTTCGTACAAATTCAATCAGCCTTTCCCTTGCTACCAGGAAGCCAGCATTCGTGTCATTCATACATGGACCACCGATACAACCATCCTGGCAACTGTTCATTTCGATAAAATAATTTTCAATGCCATTCTGCTTAATCGAATCCAGTACCTTCATACATCGCTCGACACCATCGATACTGATGCATTTGTAATTTGCTTTATATTTATTGTCGATTGTTTTTAATATTCCACCCGGTACTGGATAGATACGAGCAGTCATGTCTTTGGCCGCTTTGATATCCTCTGTGAAATCATCCTTGCAATCAATTCCTTCTGATGCCATCCAGCTACTTAGCTCCTCAAAAGTCAGAACTGCATCGACTGCTCCCTCATTTTGAAAATCATTGCATTCATCCTTTTTCGCCAGACAAGGTCCAATAAATACGACTTTAATTCGCTGTCCGTACGTTTCACGCAGCATTTTGGCATGTGCAATCATTGGGGATACCACCGGCGCCATCTGATCGATTAGTTCGGGATAGTATTTTTCAATCAGGAAATTAATCGAAGGGCAAGCCGTAGTGATAATATTTTTCATTTTTTTCTCACTCATAAGCTTCTCATACTGCTTCGATACCGCAGCAGCACCAATCGCTGTCTCCTCAATATGAGTGAAACCTAGTTTTCGTAACGCAGCAAATATTGATTTCGAGCTATCATGATCAAAGGCTGTAATAAATGAAGGAGCTAAGCTAGCATAAACCTTCACCTTCTTGTTAACAAAGCCTTTCACGATATCGATATCACTTTTCACCGTCTTTGCATTCTGGGGGCATGCTTTCAGACAATTTCCGCACAGCATACAATCCTCTTCAATAATTCTAGCCTGCTCATTCTTAAAGGTGATCGCCTTCACCGGACAGCTTCTTATGCATTTATAGCAGTTTTTACAGTTTGCTTCTTTAAATTGAATTGTGCTCATACGTAAGCCTTCTCAAAATATATTTTTCAAACTTTTCTTTTACATTGGAGACGTTGAGATCCTCAATAAACTCCTCCTCCACCTTCACCGAGACACCTTTTGTACAGTGACCCAGGCAAAAGGAAGCCTTTAGTTCAACCTGATCTTCAACATGATTAAATTTAATAAGTTCTTCAAAGGACTTAATTATTTGGTAAGATCCTTTGATATGACATGAGCTTCCAACACATATGTATACTTGGAGCATATGATCCCTCCATACTGTTTTTAAACATCTTATAACTTTGTTAATTATTTGTCAACCCAACTGAACAAGGGCTTTATTACCAATGCATCCTTAATGCTCTTCTCGATCGCCTGCATTCCGTATCGATCGACTTCCATTTTGTTCTTCGGACCGTGATGCAGACAAGCGGCACCGTTGATGCAGCCACCTTCACAGGCCATTCCTTCGATAAAGTTTTTATCCAGCTTGCCTTTTGAAGTTTTCAGTAGAGCAGTCCTACATTGCTCCAGTCCATCGCATACTTCCGCCTTAACCTCAAAAGGAAGCTCTTCCTCCTTTAAGGCTTGGCCAACCGCTTCAGATAATCCTCCGCTCCTGGCAAAGATACGTCCAAAATAGGAAGCGTTATCTAAGCTTTGCCAGCTAAGTTTTTCAACCTCAATATCCATACCATCCAAAAGCGCCTGTAGTTCCTCAAAGGTTATGACACAGTCAACAATTCCCTCATATTCCTTCTTTCGATATTCCGCTTTCTTACTGATACATGGTCCAATAAAAACTACCTTTGAGGTCTTGTCCGTGGACTTAATCAGTCTGGCAATCTCAATCATTGGAGACACATTATGCGATATGTGTTTCACCAGATCAGGGAAATTTATCTCGATATATTTTACGAAGGAGGGGCAGCAGGAGCTGGTTAGAAAACCTTTGTCTGCCAGTTCCTTCGCTTCCTTACTGGCAACCAGATCGGCTCCTAAAGCTACCTCCACAACTGCATGAAAACCCATCTGCTTTAACCCTGCGACTACCTGCTCTGTCTTTGCGTAGGTAAACTGACTAACAATGGCGGGAGCTATCGCAGCATATACCCTATACTTCTCACCACCTTTTGATTCTTTCAAGAGGTTAACCGCATCCAGAACGTAGGATTTATCCACGATAGCACCAAATGGACAGTTATAAACGCAGGCACCGCAATCAATACATTTATCACTGCTAATCTTAGCCTTCTTATCCGCATCAATAGTGATCGCTCCGGCTTTACAACCCCGTATGCATGGGCGAATATTCTCAGATATGGCTTTGTAGGGGCAGGCGTTCATACATTTGCCGCATTCTATACATTTTTCCTTATCAATTCTCGCCTTTTTATTATCAAAACTGATCGCACCTCTGGGGCATACAGAAAAGCATCTGTGTGCAATACAACCTCTGCAGCTTTCGGTAACGGTAAATCGATCTACCGGGCATTCATCACAGGCGATATCAATTACCTGTACGATTGTATCCTCAGCACTTCCTTCTCCCATCGCATAACTTATTCGTTCCTGTACAATGGCTCTCTCCTTATATATACAGCATCGCATGGTTGCCTTCGGCCCCGGTACGATTTTTCTTGGCACTTCATAGAAAGCCTTGTCGACCTTATCCTTCACTGCGAGACGCACCAGTTCATTGATAACTTTATATTTTAGCTCTTGAACCTCAGTATCAAATAATCTCATTCCATTCACATCCTACTTCTTTCCTATCATGCTGTTACGCAAGCCAAGCTGTTAGTACATAGTATCCGGGTAACTAGTGGATTACTTCATACGCGCTACTTGGATCTTCCTATTGCTATTGTTATTTGTAATTATTTTAAATAGGCTATACTTCAACTTATACAGCTATCGGAAGATGCTTCGTATCCGGAACACGATGCTTGCTTGCATAAAGGATTTTCCAATTATCATCCTTAATTTTATAATTTGAAGGTAGATTTTTCTTCAAGTATTCTGCGTAGGATATATCCTTGCAAGGGTACTCGATATCCATATTCATCTCATCAACTGAAAAAATATGACCGCTGATTTTACATAGGGTACCCTGATTAGGTTGTAATTCGTTTAGTGTTTCATTGGCGTTCATTAGGTAATTACAATATTCACAATTTAACATAACTCTTCAACTCCGTTTTGTTTTTCTTTTATACTATGTTAGGATATAACTAGCTTTATAAACCTTGTAGGATTTATAAAAGCTATTGATTTGGTTAATATGATTCATATAAATCAGTGCTACCTGCTGTGTTTTGGTTATATCATAAGGTGTAAAGGTAATTCTAGCAATCAAAGTGTTTGAGCAATATTTGTGAGAATTTTTTGAGTGTATTATTAGATACGGTTTTTTCAGCTGGTAAAACATATCAGGGATTACATATTCAAATGATAATTACAAAATACATATTTTATGACACTAGATTGAAAATTTGAACTAATGCCTTTTTTTTACGACAGATTATGCGTAATATTAAAAATCTGCATCTCCTACAATGGCAGCCCGCCTTCATCAAGTTTTTCAAATTCAATATTTAGATAGTCTGATACCAAAATACCTTCTTCCAATATACTTAGGGTAATTTGGTCGGCTTCCATATCATCTTTCAATTGATTTGCAATATATTCTTGTATCTTCTTTGTGTTTTTTCCTACTGTATCAACATAATATCCCCTGCACCAAAAATGACGATTCTCGTATGTATATTTTAGATTTGCATGCTTCTCAAATATCATAAGTGAGCTTTTCCCTTTTAAATATCCTATTGTATCAGACACACTATACTTGGGTGGTATTCTTATCAACATATGCACGTGATCTTTGCAACACTCTGCTTCGATTATTTCTATTCCCTTTCTTTTGCACAGTGTACTCAGTATTTGAGCCACATCAGCTTTAAGTTTTCCATAAATTATCTGGTTCTTCTGTATTTTGGTGCGAAAAGCAAATGATACTTGCATTCCCATTTTGTATGGGCTAAACTGCTTATATCCACTTTGGATACCTCCTATGTGTTTTTCTTGGTTAGCAAACCCATGAAAATTATAACATGGGAGGTTTTTTACTTAAAGCTAAAGCATCTGGGACACACCTGCATAGCAAGTGGTTTATTTTATCTGAGATACAACAAGAAAACGGCTTCAAGACACACATCCCAAAGCCGTTTTTCATACATATAATTTATTATTTATTTGTGTTGATCTACATTAAATCTCACGTTTGCAGTTTTACTACGATACTCGCGCTCTCGTGAATCCTAATCTCGATCAATTATTTCATATACACGTCCTATCATTTCTCAATTCATGTCATTATAAACTCCTTCTTTAACCAACCGTTTCTTTAGAATTAATCTTCTGAATACCAAGTGTTTTAATCCCACAAATTGCAACTACTGACAAGCTGATTGCAATCAATGCTGCTGACGCAGACCACCCTTCAAGTTTTATGCTTAAATGTGTACTTCTGACTAAATCTGGCACAAAATCTTTTACATTCAAAATTTCATTCTCCATAACGACCTCCTTAGGCAACTGCCCTAATATACTTTACTATTGTATCGCTATGCTTACCAATCGCAAAACCCAAAATCAATGTAGCAACTGGAACTCCTATCTGAGAAAGCCACGATTCTTTCTTCTGAGGTTCTTGTACTTTAACCACTTTTACTATTTCCCTTATTTCTGGGACTTCAATTGGCTTATAATCCTGACGAACACATTCACACTTATGTAATTCTCCTACATGATTAATAAAGCATACCTTAATCTGATGACCCTTGCAGGATTCTAAATTATTTAGGTCATATGCATCATGTCCAAGTTTCTTATCGTTTGTAATTAAAAGTTGTTTACACTCTGATCTATTCTCAGTTAATTCAGCAAGTAATTTAGCATCTGCAAATGCTTTCAGCACATCAAACTCATTCAGATTTCCATTGTTAACAATAAATACTTTGTCATGATAGCTTAGAATTTCGAAAACTCTCAAAACAAGATTTATCTTGCTCTTATCTGTTGATTGAAGATGTCTTGCAAGCTCCAGGCATACCGCACGAGGTACAGTTATAAACTTGTTCTCACGCAACAATATCCCTTTCATTCTGTTTAATAATAATTCTAATTCTTCTACATTCATTAAAGCTGAGGTGTCAATGTAAATCTTATCCATATCTCTAATCAACGATATGGTATATTCTAAATTGGTCATGCATAGCCTTCCTTTCTTTGATTTCATCTCTGTTGACACTTTAAATTATAAATGTTAATCTTATAAACATCAATATAACAAAGACAATCGTTATTGCGTAAATTTCAGTTCTGAAAGGAGTATTTTATACCATGAGTTATATTAAAAGAGAAGAAATATGGAATAATAGGCTAAATAACTGTATCTTTCCTAAATTCCCTTCCCAAGATGCCTTTGCTAAAGCATTTTGAAAGAAATATATCGGTGAAATCAAGTGCACTCAAAAAGATGTAAGTAGATGGCTACGAGTTGGTAATATCACTAAAACTATAAAAAATGGGCATGAAGTATCTTCTACTATTGGTTTCCCACAGTACAGCCATATGATTCGAATTGCTGAATTTTTCGATGTTACTGTTGGATATTTGACAGGTGAAACTGACTATGATTCCTTTGAATTAGAAAAAGCAAGTAACTATTTAGGCTTAAATCAATATGCAACAAGAAATATTAAAAGAATTACTTCTCATAATTCTGCATATTCTTCAGTTCACATACTATCCGATGAATCCACCGAAATACTTAATAAATTATTTTCCTCAAAAGAATTTTTCTTTTTTATTCAGTCCTTGAAAGATTTAGATGATGTTTATTCCGGTCCTGACAAAGAGAAAAGGCTTTGGGAACAAGCTGAGCAAAAACTAGGAAACGAATTACTCACAGAAGCATTAGATCACAGAGATGATTGCATCGAGGCCGGAGATCCTGAACCAAGTGAACAATTAGCTGAAGCCGTAAAAATAGTAAATAATATATTAGACCAATGCTATTGTATATCACAGCAAAAAGATAATGACTCAGATTTATACCGCTACAGATTACAACATGCATTCAATGATCTAGTCGATGATTTGTATCCTCGCTAATGCCATAACATCAAATGAGAAGGAAGGGTTGGATTCATTCTCCTTCTCATTTGATTTCCCACATATGGTTAACCAACTCCATCTGCTCTAATGCAATCTTCTTAACCTTATCATTTCTCAATTCCGCAAATATCATCATGATCTCCTCATACATATAATCCTCTGATGTAACTATGTCAACTATGTCGTCCGCGTTAGGGAATTGCTATAATCCAATTTTCGACCACTTCTGGTCCAGTGGACTAAAAGTTAATATCTTCTTTATGTTGACAGCATGAACCCACAGCCGTGCTGGAAGGCATAAAGGAAGGCTCTGATTTCCCCCCCAATAGAAACCAGAGCCTTCCACTCGTGGGATAGCCTAGCACGGCTGCCCCTGCTGTAAACATATTATCACCATTAAAGGCGGTATACGTCTTATTTCATTATACCATTTTTCTTATGCAAAGATTATTATATGAATTGTTCACTAATGCCTTTAGCATCATTTGTTGACGTTCTTCTTCGAGTTCTTCATCATAAAATAATAATAATAAAGTTCTTGCACGCGACATCGCTACATAATTCATCATTCTTTCATCATCATCTTTAAATCCATCAATATCTAAGTATATAACTATCTGAGATTCCAGCCCCTTATATGCTTGAACTGTATAAAACTTAATGAAAAAATCGCTTTCTAGTTTATTAAACTCATTCTGGTGGATTTCTCCTATCTCCGGCGGGATGGATGCACCAAAAAGACAACTGTTTTCGTTATCCATTCTATACGGTGACAAAATTACTATATTTTTTTTAGAAACGCCTTCAGCAAGTAATCTCCTTAAAAGCTTAAACAATTCTTTTCTTTCATTTTTTTTGCTATCATACTTAATATATCCGACAACTTCACCCTCTGCCTTCATGATTGTTGCTTGAGATATATTTGTCGCATACCAATTTCCAGTTGCAATCTGCTTTGTATTTCTACAGTTTACTGATAGCTCGTAGCATGTTGCACCGTAATCCTCTAAATCATCATAAATGCTCTGTAATTCTTCATATTTACCAAAGATATTTTGATTTCTATCATAATAAATTGACCACCTTCCATTTCTTAGTCCTTTTTTTACTATAGATTCAATACAAAGAATGGAATATGTATTCATTAAATCCTGACCTTCATCTATTATTAACACATCGTATTTTTCGTCTTCCGGCATATATGTTTCTATAGATTCAAGGAATTTCTCTGGTAATATTTCTTTAAAAAAGTTATCACCATTTACCACTTCTGTAGATTTTGTTTTTTCAAGCAAAAATCCATGAAAAGTATATACGTCTATTTCTTGCTTTTCTACAGCAAAAACATTCTTAACATAATTTCCAATCAAACGATTATAACATAGATATAAAACTCTATATCCACCAGCCTTAAGTTTTCGGCATTGATCCATTGCTAAAAGCGTTTTTCCTGTACCGGCAGGACCAGAAACTAGCATTCTTTTTGAATGGAATCCCTGCATTACTACATACTGCTCATCAGTAAGTGCTAATAGCATTTCATCAGTTCGCTGCAAAGAAAGCGACATCGCTGGGACAAATGAAAAATCACCTCTTAAAATATTTACAAGTCGTTCTTTATCTTCTTGTTGTAAATGAATACCAGAAAAATGATGTTTTTCCTGTGTTTTTTCCTTCCAATATTTGAATGATTTTTCAAAAAATTTAGGAAGCTCTGCCTTTGTATTTCGCTTATCAAAGGTTATTTCCGGAATTATATCAATGTTATTATCCGCATCTATAACACAGTCCGGTGTCATTACACAACTTGCATAAGCGCATCTACATATTGAGTCCGACTTGTCCTTTAACTTATTCACTAGATAACTTCTTAGAGATTGTTCATTACCTTGAGCCTGCTCATATGGACCTTCGTGCTTTGTTGATATTTTTCCATATCTATTTATAAATTTCCATACTCCATCTTCTCTACGAACAACTCCCCCTTTTACTTCAATGCATAGGACACCTTCGTCAGCTATAATCACAAAATCAATCTCTCCGAAAATTTTATCTACATGCTCTGCCATACCGAGTGAATGTAGAACGATACAATTTTCCCATTCTAATTCGCTCAACCAGCTATAGATCGTTTTCTCTGCTGTACTTTTTATTTCGGGGCTAATAGTAGCCGGTATCATTCTAGCCATCATTTCTCTCCATTAATTCTCCAAAATATCCAAGACTTCTCTTATCGTACTTTCCAACAATTGAAACTCTATCTAATAAGCAATTCCTAGCCTCGCAACTTGTTTCTGGCAGCAAGGTACATGCATGACAAGCGGCATAATTTAATGAGTTAAACCCTTGCGCTTTCGAGTCACTACATAAGGGATCTGATGAACACCATGACGCTTCTTGAAGCATATTTCGTATCGTAGATTCTAAAAGTTCTGGGTCACCTTGCCTAACCAATCCCCCAAGACTTCCATCTGAATCTGACGAGGATGTATAAATCAATATTCCTGCCATTGGTTTATCAGAATCTGGATATGAACTATATATTCTTTCTTTCAATGCTGCTCCAGAATATCCACAATCAAGCGTCAGTTGCCGTATCAGTAAATGGGCAAATGTATGAAGTAAAACATATCTAGCTGACATCATTCCTTTTCCAATATTAGCATCTGCCAATCTACTATTCATCACTTCATATCTTTCAGAATTTTCAACTTCCCAATTTTTTAACTTTTCTTCATCAAATTTAATAAAGATACCTTCACCTCTCATTTGAATTGCCGGTAACCAATCGTGTGGCCTATTCCATAAAGGTTGATATTCATTTCCATTCATCCCAGCAGCTCTTTCATCATCCGGATTCGGTTTTTCTGGCGTAATTCTCCTAAAGCCTTTAACTGCTAATACTTCTCTTAATCTCTTAACAAGCATCACAGATTCAATAAATCCCTCCAGAATCTCTGGGATATCTGTCTCTTCTGAAATAAATTGCTCAGGCTCATTATCATCTTCATCCTGCACATATCCTGAACACAATGCATCATATTCATCTTCATATAGCATCTTCTCAGTATATGGTTCTTCCTCTTCAACATCGGGATCTGGATTTTCTAGATTGTATCGTTCTTTTGCAGCTTTCAAATAATCATCCGCCGCATACTTTCCATCTCTCAAAGACATACTGAAAAAAGAGCTCATTACAACCTTAAGGTTCGTGTCATCCATTTTATTATCAAATAATGGCTTTAAATCTTCCCATCGATTACTCAAATCACTTTGAAGTTTTTGACTATAAGGCGGAATTGTAAGTGCGCTTTGATTTACACTGAAAAAGACATTTGATGCACCCCTTTGAAGTGTACGCATAGGTGCATTACATGGTTCAGGATCATCATATTCCGAACCAAATCCAATCCATGGCCTCTTTCCTTTACATTTATGTCCCCTCAGAGCATCTTTGCTCATACAGCCTTCCATCGTTCTTTCTTTTCCACACGCTTTGCACTTAATGTTAATACTTGAAAGACCCCCAGTAGTATTTTTAAACTGAATCTCTATTTGGTCCCATTTATCTGCTCCAGGGCACTCACTTGTATTCCCATAATGGACCCACCATTTATAAGGAAAATCTTCTAAATGTCCATTGATACATGCGCATACAAAACGCGAAGGAACTAAAGGCTTTCCTTTACTGCATGTACACCTCTTATGCTTCGGATCTCCAAATAATTTATAATCTTTTAATGAACCACATGATGGACAAAAATGATTTCTCGGAAATCTGAATGCTGGAATATCTGGGTTTCCTTTAGGATTTTCAGAATCCGTTGCATATGGCTCTTTGAATCCAGTTACCCCCAATAATCGTTCAAGATTTGGTTCATGTATCACTGGGCTATAATGACTCCAGTAATCAGTTGATGCCATAATAACAGAATAATCTGGCATATCCGCAATTGCTCCGGTCGCAAAAGTTGTAATCAACTGAGTTTTTCTTAATTTACCTATTGCATCTTTTTTAGTTTTTGTATTTTTTCCACCTAACCTCATATGCTATTCTCCCAATAAATACAAGCCTGATTGTTTTTCTACACTTCTCATACTATTCATGCATCTGAAACGGTCATCCTCTTCTATATCATCTTTTAATAACGACTTCTTTTTCTTACGATGATACCATAACTCACTCTGCGCTTCACCAACCCACTTGCTTTCAATATCCTTAATTTCTTTAATTACATTACCTAATTCTCTAGGATCAACTATCTTTACATAATCAAAAATCATCTGTTCTACCTCTTTTATCTGTTGTAAATTCGGATCGAAATTTCCAGCATTTTGATTATCTAATAAATCAGGACATAAATATCTACACAATGTAACAAACAATGCCTGTAATCCTCTATCTCTAGCTCTGTTAGAGAATGGCGTTAGGCTTGTAGCCTCAACATATCTATATAATGCTGCATGATACCGTAGAAACTGCTCATAATGTGATCTATCTCTCGACCTTGAAGCATTATATATCATAAATACTAAACCTGGATTATCACGACCAACACGGCTAGTTGCTTGGATATATTCCGCATTTGTTTTTGGTTGTCCTGCAACAACCATAGTTCCAAGTCTTCCAACATCAACACCAACAGATATCATATTTGATGCCAAGATGAAATCAAACGGAATGTCTTCACCCTCTTCTTTTGTATAAGGAACTTTTAACCTAGTCTGAATAATGTCTGAAATCTGATCATTCGTCATTCGACTGGTAAGCTCTTCAAAATATTCGTATTTTTCCTTTCCAGTGTATTTCGGATTCAGTTCAACAAATTTCTTATCTTTAAGGTACTGATATCTACTTTGAATATCATCCACAATCTGCGTTTGCGTTCCACCAAGCTCTCGTATGCTATTAAAATATCCTGTCAAAGTCCAGAAATTATCTATAATCTTTTCACTATATCCCTTATCAATTAAATATCTTGAGGCAAATAACCAAGATGCATACACTCTAATCAACGTTGTCGTAAATGTAGCACCTACGCCCATAACACCCATGTATAATCTTGCAGGTCGTTCATCAGATGTCGATTTCACTGCAAAAAATGAATCATCTACTGAAATGCCTTGAGGTGGAAATTGAGCGAAATCTCTTCCATATAAGGCCCTAATCTGTTTATCGGCATTTCTGATAGTAGCGGTCGATGCAACTACTTTGACTGGAAATCCATTTCTTTCACAAATCTTAGTTATTGCCGCTTCATATATTCCTGTCATTGTACCCAGAGGGCCTGAGATTAAATGCAATTCATCCTGAATAATAAGTTCAGGCGGCATGTTTTTATTATCTACTGAGAATAAAGCCGCTGGTTTATCTTGCAATGTTATCTGCGCAAATTTATCAACAGTTGCAACAATAAATGTTGGTCGATACTCATAAATTTCCTCATCTACTAAATAAATAGGCAAGTTTTCCTCTTTCGAAAACATACAATCTGCATTAGTGCACTTTATAAACATTCTCTTTTTTACAGGACTAACCGAATAGTTTTTAGGATATAGTTTTTCACCACACCAAGGGCAAATTTTTATCTGACATGGATCTGCTTCATCCTGTTCGATATTTCCATTATTATACAACTTCGCTATTGTTTTATCTGCTGCTTCGATTGTTCCTGGCGTAAGCTTATTTCCTACCCATAAGCCAATTGATATTTCATTACCGCCCAATGTATATTTTTTTCTAAGTAGCTCACATGCACATATTAAGATGCTTGCACGCTCGAACTGCTGGATAGTTAGCAATCTTAACGTATATCTCATCAAAATAGTTACTCCATCAGCTTCAACTTCATTGTTCAATCGTCTGTAAAAAATACAAAAGGCTGCTATCCCCAAATATGCTTCCGTTTTTCCTCCACCAGTTGGAAACCATAACAAGTCAACTGTCTTTCTATCTTCTCCTTGTGGGTCTACAAAAGACATTATTTCAAGTAACAAAAATGCCAATTGGAATGGATACCAATTAATGTCACTATCACGTGGTGTCTTCTTTGCTTTAATCAGCGACTGTTTTCTCTGCATATACATAGCTTCATTTGCTAAGCGAAATGCCTTCCACTCATTCCCATTATGTAAAGCACTCTCTTTCAAACATGCCACTGTACTTTCAATACGTTTACATATATTCCTGCATTTTTCTATGTTGTTATTTGCACTCTCTGAATATGCTCCCAATTCTCCATTACTTAATTTAACCACCAAATCATCTATCCATAATTTATACATTCCAACAAAATGTTCAAGATTAGTTATCATCTCATCTGCACTTGCTGTATGCAAATATTTCATATTAAAGACAGGCGTTCCTTCTATTTGAACCGCTTTCATTTGAAGCAAATCAAAATGAGGCATAAATGAACTCTTGATACAAGAAGGCTCTATATCATCTAAATTCCACTCAACAGCACAGCCATGTCCTTGAGCAAAACAACCATTTGCTGCATAAAGCATATCTAATTCTGCAAGCTCCATATCATCTGCAAGTTCTATCTGCCGCCTTACAAACGTAAAAACTTTACCCTCTTTTTCATCTGAAGTGACTGTTATGCCTGCTTGGAAAACGGTATGTTTGTTTTTCTCTTCAAAATCAAATCCTTTAAGCAAATACTTATTGGTTAAAACTATCGTAATAACAGTTTCTCCATCATCAAACACCCTGTGTGTATATGATTTGACATATGTTTCATCTAATACTTGAAACTCCTCATCTACTCCAGTGGTAAAGATATAATCCTTTTCGCCTCCACTACGTACCCAAAAAACAGTTTTATCCTTAATATCATCTTCGAATCTACTAATATCATACGCTGCTTTTTCTATCTCTTTTTTAGAATAAGGAATATATCGTGCATACTCTATATGTACTTTATATTTCAAAACTCCTGGCTTAAGAGTAAAAGTGACTCCCATGGTACTTGGCTCACTTACATTTGTTGAAGCAAGCGCCAAGTCATAGTAATCAGTATTTTGATCCATTGAGGAATTTGTAGTTATGTCATCATCTGCATCCCGTTCATTTTCCTCTTCATTTTCTAAACGAGGATACAGTTTTCCCATGACATAATATGTAGTAGGTCCCTCTATCAATACCTCGTCCGACCTAACTGGGCCAATTAAATCTGACTTGATAATATCTGTTATCTCTTCTCTAGCCTCGTAATATTCATCGTATTTTGGCATATTATCCTCCTACAAATATTCAACCTTACTATATCCAACAATATTTATTGCATTCCAAGTAACCATATCTCCATGATTTTTCACTCCAATTTCCGAACCATCTGACGATTCAATAACGGAGATTAAATCCTCTATGTAAATATCCGAAAATCGTTCAGGATATACATTAAAATATAATGTTTTACTTTGTGGCAAATTATACACTGAACGTAATGCCCTAGAAAGTGATTCATAAAACTCTTGACTAGTATATCCCAAAACTAATCCATTGTTCTCAAGAACAATCTTATATTTTACAAAGCTTGATTCTCTCTTAACTTTAATCAGGTCGACGGATTGTCCTATAAGATTCCTTTGATTATTTCTAAGATATTCCTGTACCTTCTCTAAATGCACAAAAGATCTCCAGTCTAAATCCGATCCAAGACCAACCTCAAAATATGTTAATCGTTGCTTATTAAATCCAACAAAATCAGACTTATAAGATCTTCGATCCCCATCTTTATCTATTCTCATATATTCGGCTTTTGCATCAATCCTATATATCTCTTCCTTTGGTCTTGTTAAAGCAACATAACACACCTTGTGCTCATCCAAAGGTTTCACATCTTCATCAAATATATCGTTCTCAACCAAAACAGTGTCAAACTCTCGTCCTTTTCCTCTGTGAATATTCGTAACTGTTAGTCTGCTTTCCTTTTCTTCGGAATACAATAGCGTGTTTTTTGCACTTGTCATCAACCCTCTTAATATTTCTCTTACCCCAATCCTCTCATAAGAGCTTTTCGTCGATTCCTTAAGTGCGCTCCAGACTTCTAATGCTTCTACTTTTCTTTCACCACCAATGATTTTCTTATATAAAGTTGTGAATTCTTCTTCACTCATTGAGGATAATGAGTATTCATTAAAAATAAGTGCAACCCATTTATTTATTGAATTATCGGACAATCTTTTTCTTAAAACGTGTTCTATCCCTTTTTTTCTCATTGCTGCTGATATTTTTAGAGCCTGTCCATTTGTTCTTGTTAAAATACCAACCGTACCTATTTCAAACAAAGGTTTTAAATCTTCCAATTCAATTTTTATAGCCTCATATGTCTTAAATTTCTCTATATTTCGCTGTACTATTGTCTTCCAGTGAACATCACAATTTTTCGAATTACCTGTCAGAATCACATTTCTATATTCATCTCCCAATCTTGCCAGAAAATCCCCTTGCCTGTAATTACGCTTAAAGGTAACATATGAAAATCCTGTCATTCTCTCTACCATGACACTATAAAATTGTGAAGATGACATATTATCACTTCCAGTCTGATAGTCATAGATCGATTGACAAGAATCGCCAAATAAAGTCACACCAGTACTACTAGGAATGGTTCTTATCATATCTAGTATCATTCTGGCTCGATTTTTCACAAGATCCTGCACCTCATCTACAAATAAATGTTCACACTGAGATATTAATTCCGGAATATCTTTTATCAACCTACTAAACAGATTTATTCTCTCGTCATAGTTTAGCTTTCCTATCTCATAGTACTGTAATTCTTCATAGTCACTTTCATTTTTGACCCAATATAATAATTGTGATGCAAACGAGTCAAATGTCCTTACATCAACCAGATTTACTATTTCAGAAGCGTGCTCTTCCTCTGCTGCTTTTGCCAATCTTCCTTTGACAACTTCCACTGCCGCTTTTGAAAAGCAAAGAACTAATATAGTCTCTGGATCTATTTCCTGAACATCTACCAAATCAATAATTCTCTCAATAAGTGTCCACGTTTTTCCAGTTCCAGGACCTGCATTAATGAGCATTCTACGTGATGCAGGTGCTTCAATAACACATTTTTGTTCGACCTCTTCGAATTTGTTAAAAATACGAGCTTCCCTAGAAAACAATTGTGGCACAACATTCTGAACGCTACTTCTCTTCTCTATAATTTTGTTCGTCCCATAGACATAAAACAATATATCTTTGTAATTCTTAGCACCTCTTGATGGCTCTCTATCAGTCAATTCTAATCTAGGTGTCGTTCCAAAATTATCATAACAATATAGGCCTTCCTCATCATCATTGACAATTCGCAATAATCTATCGTTAATATAAATAATCTTAACTGGATTCACCTTGTAATATGAATTATTCTTATAATCATAGTATTTCGAAGAATAATACTTTTTGGTTCCATCAGACCTAGTAAAATACATTTGTCCTTCATATATATCAAAAATGCCATCCTCTGATGGAATATAATCCCTACTTATATATTTAATGTTCTCAATATATACCGGTTTTATTTGTTGCGGTCTTGAACCATCTTCAACATCTTCCGTCACCTCATTAACTTGAATAGTCTTCTTTTCAAACCTAAATTTGTTTTGATGATTTCCAAAAAACTGATTATCCTGTGCAATAATATGCTCTTTGTCATGTTCTTTATTGACAATAAAATAAGTGTATTCTCCATCATTAAAATCATCTGGAAGCTCAAAAGCAATTTCTCCTAACAACAAACAAAACTGATATACCTGTTCATTATTGTCAAATAACTCCAATAACAATCTATCCGCTTTATTTCCAATATAATTTATTCCGCCATCCCAGTAAACCGTGTTGTTCTCCACAGTAAAAACCGGCATTTTTGTAAACATTTGAGAAAAAATCAGTTGACCAATTTTATAAGAATCATTTCCAGAAACAACAGTAATTGGATAGTTATATGAAGCTTTTTCCTCTTCTGTTTGAACTATATTGTACAAGTTTATTTCCGTTTCTCTATATTTTAATTCCCCTACTTCAACAAAAACATCCAATGTTATCGGTCTATGAATAACCAAACTCGAGTCTTCACGGACATCTCTCTTCCAAATATTATCGCCTGGATACATACTAGGAATAGCATTCCACTCATACTTTATGCATGGAATAACAATTTTGATTTCTCCTCCATGATAATTTATTGTTATTTCAGAATCAGAAACATTAAAATTAAAACTCCCAGCTTCATTATCCAATACAACTTCTAATTTTGCTGCTTCATAATCACTTCTCGATAAATAAACCGTTCTGTTGAAACTTGTATGAAGTCTATCTACTATCAAAAAACTTTTTTGGTACAGTGTAATATTAGTTTCAAGATTAATAATTGAAATATTATGTACTTTCCCAGATTCACAAAAAGCTTGAAGAGGAATTTCACACACATCATCTGTCCAGAAGTGATCTATATCCACCTCGTGTTCATCCACAAACATGCGAATAGACTTTCCCTGTCGCTCTCTGTCTGCATATAACTTGTATGAATCTATAGACTCTGCAACAGAGTAACGTTCTTCATCCATTTCATACCATGCATTAGCAATATATACAGGTTCGGACAAAGCAGCCTCTTGAATATTGGATGTATCCATAACCAAAATCTTATCACCAAACTTGATTGAAAAATTTTCAAGCAAATTAACAACCATAAATTTTTCTGTTCTTGATATTATTATAATATTCTTAAGGATATACTGTTCCACATTTGGAATATACATCTCATATTCGCCTGTTTTTAAACTGTTTATATTACATTCTCTTGAATTTTTAAACGCAAAGAACTTTCTAAATAAACTTTGTTTAGAATCGTAAATTAATTCCTCATCGCAATAGATTTTAACGTTTATATTACATCCACGTTCTGAAGGAATATTAACTGGTATATCACATGAATTTATTGTTTCTCCTAATTCATTACCATATATTTCAGGAATACTTCTTCCGACTAATTTATCGCTCTCATAAACTTTTATTTCAGCTAATTTATGTCCTGCCTCAGACAATCGAATTGCTGGACTGTGTACAAATAGTCGTCCATCCTTTGCAAATACAGAAACCCTGATTCTTGAATAAAATAATGCTGTATCACTTACCCCTCGTGAAGCCCTGCTTATATGTTGTTTATCTCCCTCTAACATGTTACTAATTTTTCGAGCAAACCACACGTCAACAAGCTGTTCTACATAACTTTTGAAATCTTCTGCCTGATTATGAATCAAATCATTTATTCTGCATAAAATGCAATCAAATAACTCTATTGTATATTCCGGACGGTTTTGAATTAATCTTTTTGCCCCTAGCTTTATCTTGTATTCAGTTGAACTAATGATTAATTCCTCATCTTCTGCCGTGTTGCCGTTCATTCTAGCATTAAGAATAGACATCATTTTCTCAACAATAGGATCTCCTTTTATATAATTCCACCTAAGATTATTCCTTAGAAAATCATATAATAAATCAAAAACAGAATTCCATGCATTCTCTGGTGCAAATGAGTGAACTAATACTGTTTCATAAAACTCTCTTCCACCTTTATCTTTAATAAAAAATCTTCTTTTAACACTAAAGGCTTTTTCCACTGAATTAGAAATTACCCCCCATACTTTTCCAGAGTCATCTCTATACCCGAACTGAAGGGTTACATATTTAGTGAAGCGACTTTCTTCAACTGCATTCCACCTTTTAGCATAATTAATAGTTGACAATGCAATAAACAGATGGCAAGTCGTTGAAACTGACGCTGCAAGAGATGGATTCTCAACAAGTTTATCAAGTGCCAATTTTGCTTGTTCGCATATTTTTTCCATAATATTATCAGAAATTATCGCATTTCCAATTAACGGATTATTTGCATAAAGCTTATCCAAAAATTTGTACTCTGGCTTTATTTCTCTAACAATCATATCTGTTTCATTAATTATTCCCATATGTAACTCCCTCAACTCATTAGTGTTCTGCTACTAATTATTTCCCCATACTAATACCTTAGGCGAATGTGGACTAAATGTATCATTTCCATTTTGGATACTTATTTCAGCAACATCTAATTCTTCCATTCGATAATTATCATTTACCACATTCACTGTAAGCACGTAATAAAAATCTGCTTGATGCCTTTCTTCTATTGTTACAATTCCCTTTTGACCTAACCTTTCGACCAATGCCCTTCTAGACATAAGCTCATTAGTAACGATTTTGCATAAAACAGGTTCTGGCTTATACGTTTTTGTTTTATTTATCTGATTTGTATAAAAGCAAAAGTCTTCTGCTTTAAACACATCTTTATGATGTGAATACACCTCTGTTCCTTTTATCGCATAAAAGTAAAATAAAAACTCCGAGCCATTTTTTAATAAGCCATTATCCCGAAGTGAGAAGTAATAATCTTCATCAGCATCAGCCCTAATATAACCCAGAACACAACAATCCCCTCGTTCTGACTTAACACATTCTGTAATAATTGCTCTAGACACATCCTTAGAATTAATGGATGGTTCTCTTAAAACCATTTCTGTATAATGCTTCATTCGATTCAAGCGGGAGTTAATAGTTCCCTTTTCCTCTAACAATTCCGTGATAAATGTCCTCAATTCATTCTCGCACTGCTCCTCTATACTCGGTTTGATTGCAAATGCACCTACACCTGGTAATATTTCATCATATAGCCTAAATGTCTCATTCGTCTGGGATGTAGTATTGTTTTCTCCCGGATATAACACATAACTTCCTATAGTTCTGCGAATAGCATCGTTATATGTGTGCATTTTGAGAAGATCACCTCTTTTGTATGTATTAATTACCTCATCAATCTTATCATCAATAAATCCTTCTTCATACCTCTTTCCAACTAAAGATGCAATGTCTGTAACCCTATACTTTGCATCAAAATGAACATAACTAACCGCTCCGTTCTTAATTGCCATTTCTTCGCCATTGTATCTTCCCTTACTATAGGTGTCCGGAAATACTGCTAATGTATAGTCTGGCCTAAACGGTCTGGAATACGAACCTTCATATCTTGTTGTTTGAAACTCGGTTGGCGAAAAAGTTCGGTTATAATACAAGTTGGCTTTTGTATGTAACTTCTCTATAATAAAGGACTGACATGATTTTTTCCCCTGTTCAAGCGAAACGGTAATGCCCTCAACATCTATTGTTAAAAACGAATCTTCTTTGCTATGAACCAGCTCGCAACCATCTATGGCTCTTATTATTTTATATAATTCAAAGAACAACCAATATTCATATAAAAGTGCAACGTTTTTCGATTCCGCTTCATACACGTCATTCTTTCCTTTCCAATCAAGCTGCAATGCCAATTCTAGCATAGAATAAGCTTCAAAAATTTGAGAATACCCCTCTCTTTTTTGAAGAACTTGATTATTCTGTGGCATTATATTTAAAATGCCAATATCATCAAAAAAACTGTCATTAAAAATGTCCCCTAACATTTCATGAATAGCGATGGCTTCCGACAAGCACTCAACCTGTTTAGTATTATCATTTGTATTTAGTATTCGAATTAACTCAATACATATATCATCAAATTTTTCCAATGCAAACTTGATAAACCTATTAGCGGGCGTATCTAGAATATCTTGCTTCTGAGTGACCGAAACCTCTTGGGGTAAATATAAATATCCACCCTCATTACTACAGTTCCTTTGCCACCCCTTACTAAATGAAAACGGATTTGAATAAAATTTCTTCGAAGGTACTCCTTGACCTACAGGCCTCATCTCATCCTCTCTAATTAGTAAACGGTCAGGATTTCGCTTTATTGATGCAAAAATAACCTCCAGATTCTGGCTATAACAAAACTTTCTCAAAAATATGAACTGCTCAAACACTGAATCTGTGGTTTCTTTCGACTGTCGAAATACATTTGATGTTGAACCTGTATTCTCCATAAGCAACCCAGCGCACACCTGATCTAATGCCTCAGTTAGACTTATGTAATCTTCCTCGTAATTTATTTTATCTGGAACAACCTCAAATGAAATACTTTTTTGATTCTCGTCTTCCCCAAAGGTAATCCTCGAACGGCCTAGATAATTAATAAACTGAAACATAACGGATTCCTTATCCTTATTAATCTTCAGCGATTTATTATTTTCGTTTTGAAATCTAGGCAATGCCATATCAACATTCGATTCACACACCAGTCTCAGGATATACTGCTTAGTTTCAATCAATCGTAACGTAAAGACTCCGTCCGTTCTTTGCGCTACATCAATAAAACTATTATTAGTCGGTTCCTTCAAACTATAGCAAGAATATTCCGTGCCCAAAATACAGAATTCTTCTTTTTCCCAGTCAATCAGATTGTATGTTCCAACTGGATATATTCTTGCTTGATATTCACTTGTAACTTTGAAACATATTGCACCAATCATAATTATCTCTTATATGAAACTTGCATATTGCACTTTTGCAAGTTTCCCTTTCATCTGTTCTATCTTTTTATTGCTAAGACCAAGGTTATAGGTTTCACACACCCTCTGCAAATCTTCTAATAACGATGCAATTTCCTTTCTGTTACCATGAATCTTTGGCAAAACCTTCTGAAGTAGCTGTTCATCAATAACCTTCGTTAGATCAAAGCTTTCTTCTTTTGAACTTATTTCATATGCCGCCGAGATGTACTGACGAATCTCTTTTACTGTTCTAAATGCAAATTCAAAATCATTCGCTTCAATTATTTCATACACAGTCGAAAAGATTGCTTCAACATATTCCATATTGTCTTTTGCTGTTTCAACATTTTCATCTTTATAAAAACATTTGCCCGACTCTCCTATATCAAATTTACCAGAACGAATCTCCCTTGATAATCTCAAAAAAGCCTCTGCTGTTCCATCACTTGCAGGTTTTATATTCTCAATCCTACTTGGTTTTGAAAATAATTTTAGAACCTCCTCTTTATCCGGTTTAAATTCAATCACATTAGCCCTATCCAAAACCTTTGGGCTAAACATATATGTTGTTTCGTCTATATTTACAGTTCCAACGACAAATAGGTTATCCGGATACTCCAGCACTCCTTTTTTCTCTTTCTTTCCTTGATAGCCATCTAGCAAAAACGCACAATCTGGCGTCTCCATATGACTTAAAAAATCAGAAAAATATCTTTCTACATGACTAAGGTTCATCTCATCGAGAATAACAAAGTAAGGAATATCTTTATGCTCGTTTGCTTCTTCAATAAGTTCAACAATTGCAGTCTTTACATATTCTCCTTTTCCTTCATTTGCCAGCGGATTAAAGAATCCAAGCACCTTGGCATTATCAGTCCAATCTGCACCCACTGGAACAAGCGCCCAATTTTTCTTTCCTTCACGAGAAATACACTCGATATACTCTGCAAACTGCTTTGAGATTCTTGTTTTTCCTGAACCGCTATTTCCCGTAAGTATTACAAATGGCTTAGCTAACAATGAGGTTATATATCTTTTTGAAAACTCTTTTTGAAAAAGATCTGGAAGGCTATTTAATTCAAATGTCTCTTTTTTTACATACATATACTTATCCCCCATTTCTTTCTTTATCTCGATACGTCCTTCATAATACCTATTTACAATTTGAATTAATGCTTTAAGATAATTACCGTTTCCACCTTGTTCAACTTCTGAATCAACCCACTCTGTGGTAAGTCTACATTCGATAGGTTCATTATCAATGCATATATAATACTCTTTATTAGTAAATACTCTAGGTTTCTCTGAACCGCCTTCATATAGTTCTGAACTAGGTCTTGCAAACAAATATCTAAGGAAATTACCTACTGGCAATAGCTCTCCTGTTTTTGATATGTCCACTTTTACGTTTTTCTCATTCACCTCAAACAAAGACTTTATGTTATCAAACCTATCGATTTCATATACATAATCTATTATCTCTTTGGCGCAGTCCTTTGTTACAGAAGACAGTTTTATTGCATTATTACTAGTAAAGATTTGGTTCATCACTTCACTTTCTAAAGCATTATATAGCTCTGGTCTCTTTGCAAGGTAATATATCAAGTTGCCCAGATACGCAGATGACATGTCTGGAACAGCTATTTTCTTCAATATACATGAACCAAAAATATCTTTTATCGAGCGTAGTTTATCCCCATTCAGTAATGCTTTTCCAGGTCTAAAGGTTGTATCAGGTTCAATAAATCTTTTCATTCGATCTCTATCAACAACATCTGGGATAAGATTAATCCAGTTTTCATTAGTATAATCTTTTGAAACCAAAATACTGATAACCTGTTGATTCCCTCTTATATTCTGATCAAAAAAATCCCCATATGGTTTTAGTTCCTCTGCATACTTCTTGCATAACACCGCCAAATACAACCATTGATTCGAGAAGAATACGTAATTTTTATCAGTTTGAACAACAGCAGTCCTATCCGATACTTTAGCAAAATTACCTTCTTCTTCCTGCAAAACCTTTTGCAATTCCCTCCCTAATGATTCAGATATTTCAATATCTGGTATGTGCCTAACGTCAATCTTACTCGGTTGTATATTTTTATTTAATAAATCTCCAAACATCCTTATACCTCCAATATTTGTTTAACAATTTGTTCAGAAACTTGTTTAACTACAGGAACCGCAACACTGTTTCCAAATTGTTGATATGCCCTAACATTCGAAGATGGTATTTTAAACTCTGCTGGAAACCCTTGCAGACTTGCAGCTTCTCGAGGTGTAAGTTTTCTAGGATTCTTTCCCTCTTGTTCTATCAAAATTTCACTTCCATCCTTATAGTATCTTCTTGAAATCGTACTTGTATATTCTGAGTCCGAATTAAACAAACAATATCCAAATCCATTTCCTTTTTTCTCATGCTCAATTTTTCTTCTTTGATGTCCCTCCCAGAGCCTATCAGATATCGTATATTTATCATCCACGTCTTCTTCAAGGATATCCCCTAATCGTGTCTTAGTCTTAAGGGGTTCAGGATAAACAAACTCCTTAATGTCGATATCATCTTTCCATAATACAATAAAGATTCTCGGTCTATTTTGTGGCACTCCATAGTCCTTTGCACTTAATACCATTTTGGAACACTCTGTCTTTAATTTTGATATAGGTCCATTATCTATCAAGTCTTGCGAAATGTTGCATCTATAACCCATACTTGTAATAGTTCTAAGGACGGTTTGAATCGTTTTTCCTTTATCGTTACTGATCAACCCCTTAACATTTTCCAGTAGTACCGCCTTAGGTTTATGATCACGTAATATCTCAGCAATATGGTAAAATAAGGTTCCTCTAGTATCCTCTATCCCCTTTCTCAGCCCCGCATTGCTAAATGGCTGACACGGAAACCCTGCACATAACACATCAAAATAATCTGGTATTAACGCCTTTGTCTCTGGTTTAGTAATATCCCCAAATGGTACCTCCCCATAATTATCAAAATATGTTTCTTTGGCTGCCTCATCCCATTCACTTGAAAAAACACACTGTCCTCCAACCGATTGCATTGCAATTCGAAATCCACCAATTCCAGCAAATAAATCTATAAAAGAAAATTGAGGATTCTTTACTGCTAATACTATATTCTCCTGCTCATTAAATACTTCTTTCTCATGGTAGTCATCAATATTAATACCATTCTTATGTAAAATATTTATATACTTCCCTGCCTCTTCTCGATTAATTGATTGAATCGCATGACTAATTAACGCATATTTTTCATCAAAATCCTTCTCATTTAGTTCTGCATAACGCTCACAATAATTAGCCTTTTTCATTTTCTCCGTGTTTCCTTTCAATTCCATTCACTATTTATCCATTTCAGTTTTTTCGAAACTAATAACATCACCAATATTACAGTCAAAATATATGCATATTCTTTCAAGCACATCCAATGATACTTTTTCTCCTTTTCCCATTTTCGCAATAGTAGTCGAACTAACACCCAGTTCATCAATCAAATCCTTTTTTTGCATGTTTCTATCTATCATCATTTTCCATAAGTTGTTATATGATATTTTCATCGTCCTTATCCTTTCTGAAATATAAATAAAAATACCATATATATCATATCATTTTCCTGTCCCAATATCCACTCTAATCTTTATAGACATAAAGTTTTTATTCTCCAGGAGAAAGAGTTAATTTAAGTCAGCCGTAAAGTGAACTTTTCACAACTTTTCACTTCAACTCAAATTCAGTATTTTGATTGTGAAAAACTATTATGCCCTTAGCTTCATCCAGACTACTTAATATGAATATAGACACTGCCAGGTTGAATACATCCGAAATATTTCCGTAATCTTACTGATCTTTCTTTCAAATCTTGAAAAAAATTTCGCACTGTTTTAAACTATAGTACCATTCCTTGCACGCAAAAAGAATCCCCTGTTTCCAAGAGATTCTTTCCAAATACTTTATTTTTTGGGTCATAAGTTAGTCGTAAAACCCGACCATTATTTTCTCAACCCCGCATAAATACTGGGCTCTACTTCTCCAACGTCTTCATCGTCGGGAATAACAACACATCCCTTATCGCCGCTGAATCCGTCAACAACATAACCAAACGATCAATACCAATACCAATACCACCTGTTGGCGGCATACCGTATTCCAGTGCAGTTAAGAAGTCTTCATCCATTTCATTCGCCTCATCATCACCAGCTGCACGAAGTGCTTCCTGTGCTTCAAAGCGGCCTCTTTGATCAAGTGGATCGTTTAACTCGGAGAATGCATTTGCCATCTCTCTCTTTGTAATAAAGAGCTCGAAACGCTCGGTATAATCCGGGTTGGTTGGCTTTCTGCTGGCAAGAGGAGAAATCTCTACCGGATGATCCATAATAAAGGTAGGCTGTACCAAGTGTTCTTCTACGAATTCCTCGAAGAAAAGGTTGATGATATCGCCTCTCTTATGACGAGCTTCAAATTCAATATGGTGTTCCTTTGCAAGTGCTTTCGCAGCTGCTTCATCCGCTACCTGGTCAAAATCGATATTTGCATACTTCTTAATCGCCTCGATCATGGTCAGACGTTCAAAAGGTTTTGCCAAATCTATTTCAACACCATCATAGGATATTGCTGTGGTTCCAAGAACTTTCAAAGCAACGGTACGGAATAATTCCTCTACCAAATCCATCATACCATAGTAATCGGTATATGCCTGATATAATTCAAGCAAAGTAAATTCGGGATTATGTCTTACGGATAAGCCTTCGTTACGGAATACTCTTCCGATTTCGTATACGCGTTCCAAACCGCCTACAATCAGACGCTTTAAGTATAATTCCAAGGAAATTCTAAGGTGAATATCCTGATCCAAGGCATTATGATGAGTAAAGAAAGGTCTTGCTGCCGCTCCACCTGCATTCGGTACTAATACCGGTGTCTCTACTTCAATAAATTCTTTGCCGTCCAGGTAATTACGAATTTCTCTGATAATATGAGAACGTTTAATAAAGGTATCCCTAACTTCTGTATTTACGATTAAATCAATGTAACGTTGTCTGTATCTGGTATCTGTATCCTTCAAACCATGGAATTTCTCCGGTAAAATCTGAAGGCTCTTTGTTAAAAGAACAACCTTCGTTGCTTTTACGGATGTCTCACCAGTATGAGTTTTGAATACTTCACCTTCAATACCAACAATATCACCGATGTCATATTTTTTAAATTCCTTATAGGGTTCTTCACCGACTTCATCACGTTTCACATAAATCTGAATGTTACCGCTTATGTCGTTGATATTACAGAAAGAAGCCTTACCCATTACACGTTTGGACATAACACGTCCTGCGATGGATACTGTCTTGCCTTCCATTTCTTCAAAATTGGTGATGATATCCTTGGTGTGATAAGTCACATCATACTTCATGATTTGGAAAGGGTCTTTGCCGCTTTCTTGAAGCTCTGCCAATTTCGTTCTCTTTACCTTTAATAACTCATTAATATCCTGTTCTGCTTGAATTCTTTCATCAGCCATGTATCTCACCTCTAACGCAGTAAACTTTTCCTGCTTACCGATATTTTATTAATTCGATTTTTGAATCTGAAGAATCTTGTACTGCATGATTCCTGCCTGGGTTTCAACGTTAACAACATCTCCGACTTTTTTGCCGATTAATACGCTTCCAAGGGGAGATTCATTTGAGATTTTGCCTCTTAAGCTGTTTGCTTCGGTTGATCCAACCAATTTATATTCCAGCTCTTCGTCATACTCCATATCCAAAATTCTTACTTTACAACCAATATTTATTGCGTTCAAATCAACTTCATCTTCAACTACAACTTCTGCGTTCTTAAGAATCTTTTCGATTTCTTCTATTCTTGCCTCAATATCTCTTTGCTCATCCTTAGCAGCATCGTATTCAGCGTTTTCCGAAAGATCCCCCTGCTCTCTAGCTTCTTTAATCTTTTGAGCAACTTCTTTTCTTTGATTAACTTTTAAATCGTGAAGCTCATCTTCGAGTTGTCGTAATCCCGCATAAGTCAATATGTTTTTCTTTTCTACCATAAAACACCCTTCCTCCATATTGCTTTTTATACTACATACAATACATTCAAAGTATTATATCGTATCGTTTGTATCTTGTCAACCTGATTAAGTGGTTTAAAATCAAGCTTTTCCTGTTCAAAAGTTACATTATATCTTATCAATAAACTCTTTAAAATATTCTAATGAATTATGAATAATCAGAGATAGATTTTCATTATTTTTTGCAATATTTTTACGAGTACTTGCATATGGCTATTCTGTTGCATTTTTCAAAATATCGCTAAAATCAAAGGTAGCAAAATAGTCTTTTGGAGTTTCTGCTCTACGGATTAAATCAACGGTTCCGTCTTCTTTTAGTAAAAGTTCTGCGGATTTTAACTTTCCGTTATAGTTATATCCCATAGCAAAGCCATGTGCACCGGTATCATGAATGACAACCAAATCTCCGATATCAATCTTTGGAAGCATACGGTCTATGGCGAATTTGTCGTTATTCTCACAGAGAGAACCGGTGATATCATATTTATGGTCGTTCGGTAAATTCTCTTTCCCCATAACCGTGATATGATGGTATGCACCGTACATAGCCGGTCTCATCAAGTTTACCGCACATGCATCCAGTCCGATGTATTCTTTATAGATGTGTTTTTCATGAATTGCGGTAGCTACCAAATGTCCATAGGGAGCTAACATAAAGCGTCCAAGCTCTGTATAGATTGCTACGTCTCCCATTCCTGCCGGAACCAGAACTCGTTCAAATTCCTTTCTGACACCTTCTCCGATCTTCATAATATCATTTTTCTTAGAGTGTGGCTTATAAGGAATGCCAACGCCGCCGGAGAGATTAATGAATTTAATCTCCACACCGGTCAGATCTCTTACCTCAACGGCCAACTCAAATAATATGCCTGCAAGGATCGGATAATATTCCTCAGTTGCGGTATTACTTGCTAAAAAGGAGTGAATTCCAAAGTACTTTGCACCTTTTTCCTTTAACTTCTTAAAGCCGTCAATCAGCTGTTCTTTGGTAAAGCCATACTTTGCATCTCCCGGATTATCCATAATTCCGTTGGCAGTCTTGAATACTCCACCGGGATTAAAGCGGCAGCTGATGGTCTCCGGAATTCCTGATACCTTCTCAAGAAAGTCAATATGAGTATAGTCGTCCAAATTGATATAGGCATCTAATTCTGCTGCCTTCACAAATTCTTCCGGAGGGGTTGCATTGGAGGAGAACATAATTCCCTCGCCGCGATAGCCCAAGGCTTCGGATAACATTAACTCTGTCATAGAGGAGCAGTCCACTCCACAGCCTTCTTCTTTTAAGATATTAATGATATAAGGATTTGGTGTAGCCTTTACTGCAAAATATTCCTTAAATCCTTTATTCCAGGAGAATGCCTCATATAATTTTCGTGCATTTTCTCTAATTCCCTTCTCATCGTAGATATGAAAGGGGGTAGGATATTTTTTTGTGATTTCTTGTAATTGCTCTTGTGTTACAAAAGGTGCTTTCATATGGAACCTCCTCATAAATTATATGTCGTCTTTATTTAATGCGTAATCTAAAATTCTACATTCTAGCTGCTGAATTTGATGTTAACGCCGTTTTCTTACCTAATTAATTAAATACCTTACTAGTAAATATTGACCAGATCATACTTGCCATCTTTAAACTCAGTAATAAGCTCCTGAATATCGTTCAGTCTGTGATGAAAGCATAAGCCGCTTCTAACTTCACCCTTTTCTCCATGGGAATCTGACCCTGCTGTAATCGGTAGGTTGTGCTCTCTGGCATACAAAATCGCTTTCAAATCAAATACTGCATTGCCATTCCCTGCATTGATTGCTTCCACCGCATCCACATATTCCGGAAACAGTCGAATCTCTTTAATATATGGGCGGATACGGTAAGGATGTGCATGGACTACTAATCCTCCATCCTGATGAACTCTCTCATATTGCTCTTTAATCGACCAATTTAGAATATCCGGGTGATTTAAAAGCCATTCCTTATCCAGTCCATAAATCAAAAATTCGGTTCTGTCAAAATTGGCTTCCCATCCAAAGAAGACATCTAATCCAATCCGCTCTCCTTCTTCCCTGGCATGTTCATAGCCCTTGCAGAACAAATCAACACGTTCCTTCCAAGGCAGGTCTTCCGGAATATTCGTATTACCGTTAAAAAAATGGTCGGTTACAATAATACCCGTATAGCCCAGCTCTTTATACATCTTGACCTGCGAAACTGCATCCAGCACTGCACAGGCACTGGATTCTGAGGTATGAAGATGAGTTTCATATTTATAGTTCATTTAAACCCTCCGTCAATTCCAGTACAATCATTATTATTAACCTGACATGAACCTTGTCTGAATTTCCATATGCAACCTTCAAAAGTCTCTTTGTAGCACCGCCACACCTACGTTTTTGAATGTTACTCTGAACATCTATCCTGAGTTTTCTGTCCGGTTATTTTAGAGACCATAGTACCAGAGATGAAATTGTGTCATAATACTCGCTATTTATTCAATGATTTATATTGATACATAAACCCAAAAAGAATTCCCCCATTTGCTCAGCTTTCAGGGGGGTTTTTATGAATAATTGCTCCTATTATACCGCATTCCAAGGTTTTTTCAATTGTTTTTTAAAAATATGTACACGTTGTATACCTTATATTTTTTGACAGCAAAATTCATATTCCGATATCTATGAGTCGAACGTATGATTGCAATTTTACTAGAAATCTATTTTATATTATGTTATAATCCAATTTGAGTTTGTTTACGCTCATTTTGTAATAATTTAGGAAAAAGGGGTTTATACCATGGAAGAATATAGCGGAAGTCAAATTGTTATTTTGGAAGGTCTGGAAGCAGTTCGAAAAAGACCCGGTATGTATATCGGAAGTACCAGTTCAAGAGGTCTGCACCACTTGATCTGGGAGATTTTAGACAATGGAATTGATGAGCATCTGGCAGGCTTTTGCTCAAAAATCGATATTACCTTATTAAAGGATGGTGGAATTGAAATCAGTGATAACGGTCGAGGTGTGCCGATTGACATTCATCCTACCAAGAAGATCCCCACTGTTCGAGTGGTTTATACCATTTTGCATGCGGGCGGAAAGTTCGGTAATTCCGTTTATAAAGTATCCGGCGGTCTTCACGGTGTGGGTGCCTCCGTTGTAAATGCGCTCTCCAAGCGTATGATTGTTGAAGTAAGAAGGGATGGCAAGGTTTACCGGGATGAATACGAGAATGGCGGTCACCCCGTAACCACTTTGGAAGAGGGACTTTTACCTGTGGTGGGCAAATGCAACAAATCCGATACCGGTACCAAGGTAATCTTTTACCCGGATGATACAATTTTTGAGACCATTGAATTTAAACCGGAAGTAATTCATAAAAAGCTAAAAGAAATTGCCTTTTTAAATAAGAACATAATCATTAACTTTATCGATCAAAAACACGGTACATCAAAGACTTATCATGAGGAATTCGGTATCAAAAGCTTTGTCTCCTATTTGACCCGTGACATGACTCCTCTGCATGAGGAACCGATTTATCTGGAAGGCAAGAGCGGTGATATTGAAGTGGAGATCTCCTTTCAATATACGGACAGCTATTCGGAGCAGATTAATGCTTACTGTAACCGAATCAATGTTGTGGACGGCGGAACCTTGGTTACCGGTTTTAAGACTGCTCTTACCCGTGTAATGAATCAATATGCCCGAGAACTGAATGTGTTAAAGGATAAGGATGAGAACTTTGATGGTAAGGATATCCGTAACGGTCTGGTATCCATCATCTCCATTAAGCATCCCGACCCTCAATTCGAGGGACAAACTAAGACCAAACTTGGCAATACCGATGCCAAAAGTGCGGTGGACGAGGTCTTTACTTCTGAAGCACAGCGCTGGTTTGATAAGCATGTGGAAGTATTAAGGAGCATTCTTGAGAATTCACTAAAATCCTTTAATGCAAGACGTGCCAGTGATAAGGCTAGAACTGCCGTATTAAAGCAGCTAAATGATGTAGATACCAGAAGCAAGCTTGCCTCCTGCTCTTCCAAAAAGGCGGAGGAGTGCGAATTATATATTGTCGAAGGTGATTCCGCGGGCGGTACGGTAAAGACTGCAAGAAACCGTAGAACCCAGGCTGTTCTTCCCCTTCGTGGAAAGATTCTGAATGTGGAGAAAGCAACCCTTGAGAAAATCTTAGTCAATAATGAAATCAAATCCATGATTGCCTCCTTTGGCTGTGGAATCGGAGATGAATTTGACATTACAAAGCTTCATTATGATAAAATCATTATCTTAACCGATGCTGACGTGGATGGTGCACATATCAGTACCTTGCTGTTAACCTTCTTCTATCGTTTTATGCCGGAATTGATTCTGGAAGGAAAGGTATACCGAGGTATGCCCCCTCTTTATAAAGTGGAGTATGAAACAACTGCAAGAGGGAAAAAAGCCAAAAAGTCCGAGTATCTATTTAATGACTTTGAACTGGAGAAATTCCGTAAAATAGAAGGTAATAAAATATTAAACCTACAGAGGTACAAAGGTCTTGGTGAAATGGATGCCCATCAGCTTTGGGAAACAACCCTTAATCCTGAAAGCAGGATTTTGGCACAGATTACAATAACGGATACGGTGGAAGCGGACGAAATTACCACCATGCTCATGAGTAGCAATGTCCCTCCCAGACGTTCCTTTATTATGGAAGAAGCCCAATATGCTAAGGTTGATATATAATTAATAGTAATGCATTTATCTTCGCGAATTCGAGGTAAAAACACCTGGCATACTGTTTCAACGGCAATTTTACAAATTACCCATGAATCTTGTTCGAAAGGTCTTTGGACACCAGAATTCCAAGTTATAAACTGCCCATATAGGGCAATTGGAGGTTAGTATGATGAAAAATGTATCCGATCAGATTATCCAGATGGATTTCTCTGAGGAAATGAAAAATAGTTATCGAGATTATGCCATGAGCGTTATTATCTCAAGAGCTCTTCCCGATGTAAGGGATGGATTAAAGCCGGTTCAACGAAGAATTCTCTATTCCATGATTGAGTTAGGTCTTGACCCTGCCAAACCCCATAGAAAAAGCGCCCGTATTGTTGGTGATACTATGGGTAAATACCACCCTCACGGTGATAGCTCCATTTATGAAGCACTGGTTCGTATGACCGAGGATTATTCCCTGATGGTTCCCCTTGTGGATGGTCATGGTAACTTCGGTTCCATTGATGGTGACGGCGCGGCAGCAATGCGTTATACGGAGGCTCGTTTGTCCCTTGGTGCTATGGCTTTACTAGATCATTTGGAAAAGGGCTTAATTGAGTTTGTTCCAAACTTTGATGATAGTGAGAAGGAACCTACCGTACTTCCTGCCATGATTCCGAATCTATTGATTAACGGAACCACCGGTATTGCGGTAGGTATGGCTACCAATATCCCCCCTCACAACCCGGATGAAGTAATCGATGGTGTTATGGCATACATGGACAATCCCGAGATTACCATCCCCCAGTTAATGAAGTACATTCCCGCTCCTGACTTTCCCACCGGCGGTACTATTATCAATCAGGATGACCTAATCCGCCTATACGAAACCGGAGAAGGCAAAATCCGTATCCGTTCCAAGGTTGATATTGAAACCGGGGATAATGGACGAAAAAATATCGTAATCACTGAAATTCCATATACAGTTGCAGGCAACAAAACAAAGTTGGTAGAGAGTCTTGCTACGCTGACTAAGGATAAGGTATTTGAAGAAATATTTGATATCCGGGACGAATCCTCCAAGGAAGGAATCCGTGTAGTTATCGAAGTAAAGAAAGATCGAGATATTGATAACCTGTTGAATGGTTTATACAAAAAGACACCTATGGAGGACACTTACTCCGCTAACCTGCTTGCTGTCAAGGATCAACAACCGATTACCTTTAATCTGAAGAGTCTTCTCGGTGAGTTTGTGGACTTTCAGGTAGAACTTTATACCAAAGAATATCAATATCTACTTGATAAGGCGATTAAAAGGTTGGAAATCGTAGGCGGTTTAATCAAGGCTACCGACGTAATTGATCTGATTATAGAAGTATTACGTGGAAGCTCCTCCATTAAACAGGCTAGAGCCTGCTTAACAGACGGAAACGTTGAGGGAATTAAATTCAAAACTGCTACCTCCGAGAAGAAAGCAAAGAGTTTTAACTTTACAGAACGTCAGGCAGACGCAATCCTTACCATGCAGTTGAGTAAATTAATCGGTCTTGAAATCTTAAAGCTCCACGAAGAGAATACTTCCCTTTTAAGTTCTATCGAGGAATACAGAAAGATTCTTGGCAGTAATAAAGAGTTATATAAGGTGATCAAATCCCGCCTTAAGGATTATAAAAAACTCTTCCACACTCCTAGAAAAACCATGCTGATGAATGCAGCTACCATGGATTATGTAGAAGAAATCAAAATTGAAGATATCTATGTGCTAATTGACCGCTTCGGCTATACCAAGTCCGTTGATCTCTCCAGCTATTCCAGAGCCTCCGAGGATAATCTAAAGGAATATGTGCGGATTGTACAGATGAAAAACACGGACAAGCTATGTCTCTTTACCGCCGAGGGCAATATGTATCAGGTAAAGGCGGAGAATATTCCAAAATGCAAGATGAAGGACAAGGGTGTACTCATTCATACCCTTTGCAAGCTAAATAAAGAGAATGTAATTATTTATACCTCCTTTGAACAACTATTTGAGAGCCAGCTGATGTTCACGACTAAGCTTGGTTATATCAAGCAGGTGTCCGGCGTGGAATTTGAAACCAACCGTTCCCAGATTGTCTCAACGAAGCTGGATGAAAATGATGAAATTATTTCCTTATGCCTGCTCTCCGCTTCCGAAGTAATGAGTCCTGATCAGAAGGTAATCATCCTCACCGAGAAGGGTCTCTCCCTTGGCTTCTCTCTCTCCGAGGTTAGCGAACTCAAAAAGACCAGCCGTGGCGTGAAAGCGATTACCCTTGATAAGAATGATAGCGTGAGCTTTGCAATTGTTGTACCTCAAAACAGTGAAACCTTCCTCTATAAGGATAAACCACTCAGTGTAAAGAAGGTTCGTAATCGTAAGCGTGGGGATAAGGGGCAAAAAGCAACGCTTAGTTAGTTACTAAAAGGGCTATTGAATACAAAATCTTTTCTAAAGATTTTCTTCAATAGCCCTTTGCTATATTTATACGGAGTGTTTGTTCACCTTTAATGATCTTTTTAATGATCTTTCATAAATGCTTAAACAGATTTCATAATTCGATCCATGGTTTTTAAATAATTAAATCGATTATAAGCTAATTCTTCTTTTTCTATTTCAGCTTTATTTGCATCTATTTTCTTAATGAGCTTTTCTAAGCGAACTGAAAAGTCCAGTAATAACGTTCTGTAATCCGTTACCTGCTTATGTATTGCCACTTCATCCTCATTTAAAAGGATTAGCTCTAATAAATAGGTTCTCTCTGAGATCGAGATTGCACCTACTTTATCCAACAATCTTCTTAAAGTCTGAGTAATAGACCTCAACCCCTCATATTCCTGAGTGCTGCACATCATCTGTAATAAAGGGAGCTTGGACTTAATGCTCTTCAAGATGGACATAAGTGCTTTATTATAATTATCCATATTTCCAAGAAAATACTGATAACCAATATGAAATTCAAGTTCCGGAACCTCGCAAAACAATTCCGTTATCATTGTCCCCTTCATTCCTTTTTCCTCCATTACCAGATAAATGCTTGTACCACAAATCAGCACAAGGCAAATATTACCATGGACGAGCTTTTTTGTAAATAAGGAATTGGGCTATTTTCACCTATAACCCAAAGTTTCGTGTAACAATTTTCACTATTATGCACGATAAATAGACAAAAATGTTCTTATTCGACATATAGCACGAAGAATTGTGCCGTATTTTGATAGATTGCTTACTTTCTTAGAACATCCCCAGTAACACCAAACCTTATTCCTTCTATCCACATGCCCTATTTTGCATATTTTATAGGAATAACGGGAATGTTTGCTTATAGTTTAGATATATCGCTAAAACTTTTATTTGGACTAGCATAAACACAGAAAATGTTGTATTATGTATCTACATTTTGAATAAATGAACGAAAACCCATTCAACGGATTTTTAGGAGGTTAACAAGTGGAAAAAGAATTAGTAATCGTACTTGACTTCGGCGGACAATATAACCAATTGATTGCCCGAAGAGTCAGAGAATGTAATGTTTATTGTGAAGTTCTTCCTTACAATACGAGCATTGAGCGTATTAAAGAGTTAGCGCCAAAGGGTATCATCTTTACCGGTGGTCCTGCAAGCGTATATGGAGAGGATGCTCCACACTGTGATCCCGAAGTATTCAATCTCGGAATTCCGGTACTCGGCATCTGCTACGGCTGCCAGCTTATGACTTATCTGTTAGATGGCAAGGTATCAAAGGCACCTCTTAGAGAATACGGTAGAACTGAAGTAAATGTTACAACAACTTCTAAGCTGTTCAAGGACGTCTCCGAGCAAACAATCTGTTGGATGAGCCATACCGATTATGTTGAAACCTTAGCACCCGGCTTTACCGTTGTCGCAAACTCCGACTCCTGTCCGGTAGCTGCAATCGAAAATGAAGCAAGAAATCTCTACGGTGTTCAGTTCCATCCCGAAGTTGTTCATACCCCCGAAGGTACCAAGATGCTTCACAACTTCTTATATGAAGTATGTAACTGCTCCGGTGACTGGGTAATGTCTTCCTTCGCTGAGGAAATGGTAGCTTCCTTAAAAGAAAAGATTGGCGATAAAAAAGTATTATGTGCACTTTCCGGTGGTGTTGATTCTTCCGTTGCTGCTGTTATGATCAGTAAAGCAGTCGGTAAACAGCTTACCTGTATCTTCGTTGACCACGGCTTACTCCGTAAGAACGAAGGTGATGAAGTAGAGCAAATCTTCTCCAACCAGTTTGACTTGAATTTTATCCGCGTAAATGCACAACAACGTTTTTATGATAAATTAGCCGGCGTATCCGAGCCGGAAGAAAAAAGAAAGATCATCGGTGAAGAATTCATCCGTGTATTTGAAGAAGAAGCAAAGAAAATCGGTACCGTTGACTTCCTGGTACAGGGAACCATCTATCCTGACGTAATCGAAAGCGGTCTTGGCAAATCAGCTGTAATCAAGAGCCATCACAATGTAGGCGGTCTTCCTGATTATGTTGATTTCAAGGAAATCATCGAGCCTCTACGTAATCTCTTCAAGGATGAGGTAAGAAAAGCAGGCTTAGAGCTTGGTATCCCTGAAAAATTAGTATTCCGTCAGCCTTTCCCAGGTCCCGGCCTTGCAATCCGTATCATCGGTGACATCACTCCGGATAAGGTTGCCATCCTTCAGGATGCAGACTACATCTACCGTGAAGAAATCGCCAAAGCAGGTCTTGACCGTAGTATTGGACAGTATTTTGCAGTATTAACAAATCTTCGAAGCGTTGGCGTTATGGGCGATGAGAGAACCTATGATTATACCGTGGCATTAAGAGCGGTAACTACTACTGACTTTATGACTGCGGAGTTCTCGGAGCTACCTTGGGAGTTGCTGGGTAGGATTTCAAATCGTATCGTTAATGAAGTGAAGCATGTAAATCGAATTTGCTATGATATTACGGGCAAGCCACCGGCAACGATTGAGTGGGAGTAGGTCAAGCCGTAAAAACGTAGCTAAATCAAGGGTTTGAGCGTTTTTCAATTGTAAAGATTCCAATTATTAATAGGTGACTATGTATGTTTTTCACATTGTTTTGTGGACATCGTAGCCACCTATTTTATTATTTTTAAGGAGGTACATTTGATACCACAGACAATAATCTTGTTACAGGCATTCGTTTTTCTACAGTGATGTCGATGGACGCAAAAGTTATGTGCATTATAAAATGTACCCTTATGATACCAATCACTTAATCGATGCAACTTCACTCCCTTTGAGATTGTAGTCGGATCCTTGCACAGGAAGCGAGCTATATCCTTAAAGCTTCGTCCTTCATTCAAAGACTTTTCAATAAACATGCGGTTATTAAGCTCTAGGTGTTTCTGGTTGACTGGTATGAGAATACTCATAAATACTCCTCCTACCGCCATCAGAAGGTATGAAAATCATATCACTAACGTATGAAGGTGTAAACTAAACTTGTGCGAAGGTAAATTCTACAGAGGGGGGTGGAATTAAACTTTTCAGTTTTCGACTTGTAAGGTTGATTATGTTTGACATTTGGCATAGCCGGCATATAATAATATTAACAGAACCCGACACGCCTCTCAACGATGCGTACCACGTTGGATCTTTTGATTCACGACAATTGAATTGGCCATCTAAAATTGCAGACCTTAATTCTATCTATTGTCTAAACAGCTATATTCATCAAATTTACTAGGGGAGAAAAATATGACTAAAATTCTATATGAAGTTGGATATGAATTTCAAATATATGACTTAATACTGCTCGCCCCTCTTGGACTATTAATATATTCAATTTTATTTCCCAAGATATTACCTTGGTATTATTCACACTTTAGATTAAGAGGAGCAAAAATTTGGATGCAGAATAATCCAAATAAGACAATAACGGATTTTGCAAAAAGCAAAAAGTTTAGACATAGTCGAAATACTTTTATGATTATTTCTATATTATTATTTTTACTATGTGCAAAGAAAGAAATTGATGAATTTAAATCTATTTTAATACCATATAAAAACGGAAATTATAAAATAGTGAACGGTTATGTTGAGAATTTTAATTTATCAACGGATAAGAAAAAATCTTGGATAGAATATGAAAAATTCACTTTGAATAAAGTAAATTTTAATTATACAAACTGTAGCACCATACTAGGATATAGTCATACCCGTTCTAATGGTGGAGTTATTAGGAAAAATGGGCAGCATTTGAAAATTGGTTATATACCATATCATGGTTCTAGTGTCATAGTATTAATCGAAGAACTCAATTAAGGGAGCAACTATAACTTCAGTTCGTGATACCAAAATGATACCTAAAACTCTTTCACACTCCAATAAATATTCAGATTAAAGCATTTGAAATTAATATGGTAAATTAGCTTAATGTATTATTTGTATTGTAATTCGAGTTTTTTAGATTGTGAACAGAAGATTATTCATATTTAGACATTAAGTAGACATAGAAATGAAATCATCTTTTAAAAAAATTATTTGTAACTTAATTCCATATGTGCTAGTAGTTATTCTGTTATTGGGTATAAATTATTACTATCAAGGTTCATATTTAATTGGAAGTAAATGTTTCGCTATAACGAAATCTCCCAGTGATAAGTTGATTTCATCATATAATAAAGTAGAACATTTGGTTATTGATGAAGATGGTGGAACTATGTTAGTTTCACCCTGCAAAAATGGTATGAATGTTAGGATTTCAACATTTATTATAAATTCAGATGGTAGTACACAAGAACAATATATACTTTTCGAAAACAAATCTATGAATAAAAATGAAGCTGTTGCCGTAAAGATAAAAAGTGACAACAGCCAATTAATATATCTTATTGGAGCAAAGGTGAACAAGATATTTAGTATGCCTATAAATGATGGTAGTTTTAAAGATAAAAACACAGTCTATTTTACATTTTTTTATTAATTTCATATTACTCTATAAAATAAGCATACTGCAATTAAATGGTGCAATGAGAATAATATTCGGTACAGTTTAGAGATTAGGAGGGGTATCCATTTTACCATATCTCATTGGTAGTATCGAAATGTTAATTTATCTTACATGTGCTGTATCGGCTATTTCTTTTGCACACAAAATAAAAAAAGAACAAAAAAGCCTAAGGGTAAAGAATATCTTTGTTGAGAAAAGATTAACATTTAAAGATCAATGGCGAGTAGCTTCTTTTCCGTTTGGCGCATTTTGTATTTTCTTTTTTTTTATATCTCCCAATGAAATGAATCATTATTCTCCAGCATTGGTTGTTATAATTGTTTTTATAGTATCAATGGGAATGGGAGCTCTATTGCAAAAACATTGGTCTAATGTATGGGTTATATGTAATGAAGGTGTTTATCGGTTTTGGGAAAAAGACCGTATAATCAATTGGAGTGATATCAGCGATTTAAAATATAGAGAAATATGTATTATAACTAATTTTAATTTTAGACTTAAATTCAGAGCTCATGGTAGAAAACACCAGATTTTTATGTTACCGAATGATTTGAAACTCGTTCAGAGTTTATGTCTTCAACATTCCAAAATAATAAAGATTTTATAGTTATATATATCTCTAAATTATTCATGGTGCTGTAAAATACAAACCTTGCAAAGTTTGAATTTTATACATCTTGCTGAAGAGATAATCGATGTGGCTATCTTTATCAGCTTTAAACGTAAGGTATCTATCGCAGCTTTCACATTTTGGTAATAAAGAAGTTGTATATCTTAGCCTCCCCAGTCATCATGATTGGATGCATAACCATTATTTTGTATCCGATATAAGAAGTTACGCATTATAGGGTAAGCTTCATATATAGCGTCAATAAAACCTCCCTCATATACTAATAAAGTTTTCCTTCCAGAGAGTGAATGGGTATTTCGTGGGAAATGCTTAGAATCACATAACCTTTAGTTTATCTACTACCACTATTGACTTCTACATAATCTACATAATCATCAAAAATTTCCGCTATCATTAGTTTCATTAGCTGAATTGCATAGCCCCCAGAATTGTTTTAAAGGATTATAAAAAAGAAAAGGACATCAAATACAATACCCATATAATGGTATTTATTATTTACATTGTAGACTTAGCACTTTATAATACAATTAAGAATAAAACTATAGACAAATTATTGGCAAAATAAAAAGACTGTGGCTAGAACGTTAATTAAACCAGCGAGTGATTAATACCTACATTCACTACAATTTCCAAAAAGATAAAGGAAAACTAAAAAATAAAATTAAGAAGGGGTTCCACCATGAAACGTTTACCAGCTTTTATTCTCGCGTGCCTGTTCATAATGTCCATGACATTAACAGGATGTGGCAAAGTAGCCAAAAATCCAATTAGCCCAACCATTACTCCTACTAGTTCTAAAGATGAGGGTAATAAAATCAGCCCAGTAGCGACTCCAACCATCGATCCGGATGATAAAATTATCAATATTTATAGTTTCACAGATGAAGTTTATAAATGTGCTACTAAGTTCAAAGAACTTCATCCTGATTTCCCTTATGAACTCAAGAGCTATTGCTGGGCTGGGACAGACGGCGATTATCAGACTGGGCTTGATCAGGGCATTGCTACCGGTGGTGAAGATATTCCCGACATTTACTGTGCAGAATCTGCTTTCGTATTGAAGTACACCAAAGGTGCTATGTATCAGCATGCAGCACCTTATAAAGAACTCGGTATTGACGTTGATAACCTTTTAAAAGAAGCAGATATTGCTCAGTATTCCGTTGATATAGGAACCAATCCAGATGGTAAACTTATTGGTCTTGGCTATCAGTCAAACGGTGGTGCATTCATCTATCGCCGCTCTATCGCGAGGGATGTTTGGAACACAGACGATCCTACTGTGATCAAAGATAAGATTGGTCCAGGCTTAGATAAATTCTTCGTAGCTGCAGGTGAATTAAAAGCCAAGGGTTATGGTATTGTATCTGGTGATGGTGATCTCTGGCATGTAGTCGAGAATAGTGCAAAAGTTGGCTGGGTAGTAGATGGTAAACTTCATATTGATCCAGAACGAGAAAAATTCTTAGATTATGCGAAAAAACTCAAGGATAAGGGTTATACCAATAATACAGTAGACTGGTTAGACCCTTGGTATGCAGATATGCAAGGGAAAGGAAAAAAGGAAATCTTCGGATTTTTCGGTCCAGCATGGTTAATTAACTATGTACTGATTGACCGTTCTGGCGGCGAAAAAGTGGGCGAAGGCACATATGGTGATTGGGCAGTATGTGAACCTCCTGCTGGCTTTTCTTGGGGAGGTACATGGATTCTTGCAAACAAAGATACTAAGAAGAAAACCGCTGTGGGTGATATCATAAAGTGGATTACCCTTGACAGCTCTGATTCCGGTCTTCAGTACTACTGTGCTAATGGTGCTATGAATTCTGATGGAGTAAAGGATGTTGTTGCATCCGCTACTGTCATGAAGAAGGCTAACGGCAAACTTGATTTTCTCGGAGGGCAGAACATGTTCGATGTATTCATTCCAGCAAGCAAATTAGCCACTGGTACGAATATGACTGAGTTTGATTTAAGCATCAACAATTTCTGGCTTAAGCAGGTGCATGAGTATGTTGCAGGTCATAAAACAAAAAAGCAGGCTATCTCCGATTTTAAGAAAACGGTAAAAAAGGAGCTTGGTATTGATGCAGAATAAATTTAGTAGGCTTGTTTCAAACACTCCAATTATCTTTTGAAAATCTGCTAAAGAAAGCAGGAAGGTGATATTTTCCAATTCGGAAATTGCAAGTGGACTAATGCTTGATGGATTATTGCTTGAGTGATAGCTCCATGTATTTGCTATATTACTATCAGAAGATATATTATTGGTATTTTCAACTAATTGGGTGTAATTATCATCTAATGAGTGATAAGCGTTAAAAAATAAAATAATATTCCAATGAATAACTACATACATTCTTTGTTGCTCATATAATCTCCACTGCTTTCTCACCGGAAGTCGCATTGGTTGTTATATGAGCGAGCAAAGACATTGTTGACCTATACTTTAGTCTTAGTTATTTTTTAAACCGATTATGTGCAATTATTTATTAAATCTATACAAAACTTCCATCATACCATAAATAGTGCTGATTTTACTTATTAACTTACATAAGAACCAAACAAAGATACATGTTATCAGGGTTTGCCTATTATATGAGATTTTATATTTTTTTATATATGTAATCCCTACTATAAGTAATGAAATCATTAATAAGATAATTGTTGCTAAGTCAATATAAATTAAGCCTCCTGTGTATTCTGCTAAATATTTCATCTATAATTCTCCTTTTTTGTTTTAGTACGGTATAGTGAGCTAAATATTTTTTAGCCCGATTTATCAATTTCATATATTTGAAATGCATGCAATATATTAGTTTTTAAAGCCTATTTATTAACGATGCTTTTAAATATTTTTTGTATCTAACGACCCTAAATACCATTTTGTGAGAATACAACTTACTCCTACTAATTCTCAACTGGACTCATAACACAAACGCAATGCACAAACTTTCCATTATAAAGCAATTCTGTGAAAAGGAACATCTCCTGTTTTATATCACCCATTTAACATATTCTTTTCTGTAAATACTCCTTCTTAATATTAGCAAAAAAGCTCTCAACACATGATTTATCACATAAAGCTCTCAACACATGTGTTATCACATAGAAATCCTTATCCGCTACAGTATTAAAATGCGCACTATTATGTGTAATATTTTCATTCACTTATCTACTGATAATGAGCCATCTCTACATATTTGATGGAGTTAAGAATCATTTAAAAGTTACAACAATCTCATTATTTATATTGCTCCCTTCATTTGGATGGAAATCAGAGTTAACTTTGACAATAGCTTTATTATCGTTTTCCCATGTTATAGTTATATCTGAGCCTCCCCAGTCATCATGATTCGATACATAACCATTATTTTGTATTTGATATAAGAAGTTACACTTTATAGGGTAAGCCTCATATGTAGCATCAATAAAACCTCCCTCAAATACAACTAAAGCGTTCTTTCCAGAGGGTGAATGGGCTGTTTTGATTATATGGTTATCTAAAGAACCAAACAAAATATTTACACATAACAAAAGCAATAATACCACAATAACGGAAGACAATGCGATTATTTTTAAAGCCTTAAGATTATTAGACTTTCTTATAATTATGACAAGCCATGTTATTATTGATGAAAGAAAGAGCAAACCTGTAATCGTATCTACATAATTATTGATAAAGCGAATGTCGAATACAAATTTGATAATGGTTATTAGAATAAAAATGGTTATAAAAAATAACGTACCTGTTTTTGTTATTATAAATATCTTATTTTTCATTACACCTATATCTCCTTTGCAAAATGTAAATAAATCTTTACTCCGTATTTAAGAACTTAACGTTTATGTTCTTCAAATATATATTACAATCTATTTCATGATTTTACCATTGATACGTCATAAATGGTAGTAATAAATTCTCAGTTTCTCAGTTTTCAATTTTGAATGGCAATGTTGATTCTACTGGAAAATCCCTTGTGGCTATGATAAAATTTACATGGAATATAACACCAATGAAAAAGGAGGTATTTAATGCATAAAAATAAAGTATTTTTAATTTTGATAGTTTTCTTAATTTCGTTCTGTATTACTTTAGGTTATTTTGTTATAGAGAGAGATTATCAATTGAAAAAGCTCAATGTAGATGTTTCTAATAAAAAGCAAAATATATGCCTACTAGAGAATCAAGTCTTTAACTGATGATAACAAAAAGCTTACCTCAGAATTGTCTAATAATTTTCAAAAAATAAGCCAATTAGAGAATCAAATTAAGTCTTTAATCGATACTAACGAAACTCTACAACTACAAGTCGAGAAAGAATACCCTGTTGATATAGATTATGATAAAGCTATGGCTAATTGGTCTGGAAATACTGCTGAAGGAGTAGATATCATTTGCTCATTCGGTGACAAATGGAAAGACGAAATGAATAAATACTACAGTTTATTGTACAACGATTTAAATTCAGACAAACGTAAATGGTTAAAATCATCACAAAAGAAATGGGAGACTTTCATAAAAGATAACGAGGAATTGGAATGGCAGACATACGATCAGATAAATGGCGAAGGGTCTATAATGCAAATATATTCAGCACAGATATATCTTGATCGTTACCGTGACAGAACCATAACATTAATGGATTTATATGATTTTTTACATGAAGAAAACTAACTTGAAGTAGATCTATGCATTATTAATCTTGGCAATAGTAAAACGTTATTCTTAAAATGAGGATAAAAAGGAGTATCTCTGTATGAAAAAGATAATATCTTCTATTTGTTTAACTTTAATGTTATTCTCCATCGTAGCATGCAACCAAGACAAAATTAATAACGCTTCTGTGGTTATAGGAGAATCCAATAAGTTTAATGAAAAAGAAGTAAAGAGCGCAATCAAATGCGCAAAGGAAGAATTTTTAACTTACAAAGGATGTACGCTTAAAAAAATATGGTATGATGAAGTAACATCTAATACTTACATTGAAACCTCAAGTGGACACAATTCCTTAAATGGCGTCAAGGCGGAAAATATAATTGTTTTATTATCTGATTTTGACGTAGATTCTTCAGGCGCTGCTGAGGGTTTTGAACCAAATTCAACCACCTCAGCTTGGTCATGGACATTAATAAGAGATAGCAAATCCGGTAAATGGCGAGTTGTAGATAGGGGTGAGGGATGAGTATTGTGATTTAATGTACCCTGTTTCATTATAGGTATTGAATACGAACATTTGAATTATCCGCGTTTAATGAAATTGAAACACGGGTAGTTTGCCTTTTGTTGTAATAGTTATTGAAAATCATATATATTTGTGAGGTGATTTTTATGAAAATGCCATGGACGAAAACGCGTCATATACTGGAAAATGACTTTATATGTGATTCATTGAAAGGTCGCATCAGATATTTTGCCACACGATACCGAAATGCTCATGATTCAACTGGTCGAGTTTGTATTTTGGTCGATAGACAAGAAGTTCTTAGTATGCCCTTTCAAAACGAAAATATAGTATATGCAGAAGCACATAAACGACTTGACGAAAGTCAAAAAACTTTGTTTCAATTAAGTATGGAAATTACACAGGAATTCCATCAAAATGGAAAATTCCGACCCTATGATTTCGGTAATGCGGTTGATATCTATTTAAGTCAAACAATAGAGATATCGCTTCGTTCTAATGATTTACTTGTAAGAATGCTTGCAGTTTTGGACAGGCGGGTTGGTAAAAGAACTCTTCAAAAAATGAAGGCTGAAATTCCAACTTCACCTGAATGGTTACAATATTTCTATAAATTAAGACTGGAATCAGAAAATTTACTATAAAGCTTTTTATGAATACTTCTTTTCACATGAAAAACTCTACCTACATCTTTAACAGGCACGAATAGGAGTAATATAAAAACCGCTACAGCTAAGTATTTATTAGGGCTATAACGGTTTTTTATTGCTAGTTATTCTAATTCCTTTATTAACAGACCACTCTCTATATCTTCTTAGATATCTTACTTAACTCCTCTGACATGAAGGCCATTTCTCCTACACTTGCGGTAACCTCTTGTGTTGCGGCTGCTTGCTCTTGACTTGCAAGTAATGAATTTTTACTTTTCGTACTTGCCTCTGCAACCTTTAACTTTATCCTCTCTGTCAAACTATTTATTTGTGGGACAGTGTTTTTGGACTGGTCGGAAAGTCTTCTTATTTCATCCGACACAACTCTGAATCCTCTTCCGGCCTCCCCTGCTCTTGCTGCTTCAATGGAGGCATTTAATCCAAGCATATTGGTCTGATTGGCAATTTTCTTAATTGCTGCGGATAATTCATTAATTTCATCTGTAATCTGGATAATCTCTTTTATGTTCACATTAAGAGCTTGCTCATTTGAATGAATCTGAGAAGCAGAAGCAGCCAATTCCTCAACTGCGGAGGCGATGCCGGTGAGTCCCGATTCAAGATTATTAGCCATTTCACGTAATGTGGCAGCAGTTTTTTTAGGTCTTATTATCCCCATGGTCGCTACTATTTCCTGGTTATTATCTTCATTGAATAAAGGATGGCACGTAATAGAAACAGGCACTCCATACTTCGACGCATCCAGCTGTGTGGTAATGGATTCCCCTGTTTGAATTACCTGGTAGGATATATCATTTTCATTCAGTGGCGTATTTAATCCTATCTCCGGTATATCAAATTTTGATGAAGGTTGCCTCCAACCAATTTTTTGCAAATCGGATATATACACAAATGAGCCTTCATGAAACATCTCTGCTAAAATAGGGGCAAAGCTTCCAAACGCCGTTGCAACCGAATGTAACTTAGGAAATGCTGCTGATAAGGCTCCAACTGCTTCACCCTCCTCATTCATAATTGGTATCGATACGACTAACAGCCTTATGCCATATACCGATCGTGGAACTTTCTGTGATAAAACTTTCTTTTCGCGAATTGCCTGAATAGTTGTACTACTTTCATTTAGTTTATTACCAACCTTAAGTAATTCTATCTCAAAAGAGTGTGATTCTTTCGTCCACACAATGGTATCTTCTTCGATTACTCCAAATGAAGCCCCGCCAGGTATTAAATTTACCAAGGTTTCAATCAATGCTTTACACGATTCCAGTTCCGATAATTTAATCATTCGTAAATCCTCCACATCATAGTTTTGTTAATTTTGATCCCCCATTTTATTAATTCAAGTCATCACTTCCAAGTACCCAATAGCCGCATCCTTCATTCGTCAGATATATCCATCCTGCAAGTACTACTTATCTACATGAAATTACTAATTATCTACAATATCTGATAAACGATTTTCTCTATATAACAACTCAGATGTCTGCGCTTTGATAAAAACATATTTGCTAAGTTTTTAAGCACTCTGAGCGTAGAGTTCTATATTATTTTCTTGGTTCCATGCTTTATATAACCCTTTTCAAAGCGTATATATGAAAGGAATGTTAAACCACGGTTCAAAAATAATACTTTCTGTTCTCTAACTATGGCACTCTGACAATCATAGTGTTTTACATCTTACTCCCATCGCTTTATGTTCTGGCTTAACTAATTATTTGGTAAGTTTGCCTTTATCAATATGAGAGTTAATTACTAGCTTGGAATCTGCCTAATTAATTCAGTTATCATTACTAACTTATTTCATATGACGTATTTCGTTAATAGAGTTTATATCGAATACATTCTGTGCAACATATAACTGTAGTGCGAATTATATGTTGACAACAATACTTGCTATACTTACTATATTATTAGCAATTATTATTGTCAAGATAGGATAAGATAGGACGTGAAATTATTTCAACTAATTATGAGGAATCAATTGGTCGGTTTTCTACCATAACGAATAGAAGAATGTTACGATATTTGAACTCATGCCTTAAAAAGCATGATATCACCTTAGAGCAATGGGCAGTTTTAATGAGTTTAAATGCAGATAAACAGATCAACCAAAAGCAATTATCAGAAATAACTGATAAAGACCAGACAACCCTAACCAGAATATTAGATGTTCTTCAAAGAAAGGAGCTAATCCAACGTCAAATGGATGAGCAAGACCGTAGAGCCTTTATTATTCTATTAACCTCTTCTGGAAATGCATTAAAGCAAGAGGTTGTAAAAACCACAGAGCAAGCTTATGAAAAAATTCTATTCAATATACCCAGAAAAGACTTGGAATTATTTACAGATGTTCTTACTAAAATGAATAATAATATTCAGAATGAAATGACCTCTGCAAAGTAATTAATTAACAATACCTGAGAGACCGTTTCAAAGGAGCCATACCAGAGTGATATATTCTCCGCAAAGTAATCAATAACAACATCCAGAACCAAAATATACTCCATCCGGCAATTACTGTGAGCTGTTCTTGTTCAACAGCTCACAGTTTATCTCGTCTTACTTCTTTCTTTGTTTCAAGCAAACAATCCTTATTTTACAGTTAAAAGAATATCTTCTCCCCCTTTACTATCACTAAAAATCCCCTTAAAACTTATGTTTTTTGATTGTAATTCCATCTTTTCGCTTTATATCCAATTGCGTTTTCATAGATACAATCTCTCTTACCTCTCTCTATTCAGCCTTTGGTCAAGTGCTTCTGTATCTTTTTGTACAATAAATTCGTTCCTATAGTCTTTGATAATTCCTTCCCTATTTGACCTAATCTTCATAAAATCTTAATATTTCACCATATTTCAAATTCAGAATTGTCAGCTATACTTTGTTTCATAGGAAGGATGTGGTAAAATGATTGTAATAAAAATCGAGGATGGAACCATATGAATATTTTAATTTGTGATGATGAAATCGAAATTGTAGATGCGATTGAAATTTACTTAGTATCCGAGGGATATACAACTTTTATGGCGTATAATGGACTAGAGGCTATCCGATTAATTCAAAATAATGATATCCAACTCATTATAATGGACATTATGATGCCGCAAATGGATGGTCTGTCTGCGATGTTAAAAATCAGGGAAACCAAGAACATTCCCATTATAATGCTTTCAGCAAAGTCAGAGGATACGGATAAAGTGCTGGGTCTACAGATGGGTGCGGATGACTATATCACTAAGCCCTTTAAACCTCTGGAGCTCTTAGCAAGGGTTAAATCACAACTGCGTCGATACACGGAGCTTGGTGGCTCTGAACAAAAAACCGGAATATATAAAACCGGTGGGCTTATTGTAGATGATTTAAGTAAAAAAGTTGAAGTTGATGGAGAAGAAATCAAATTAACTCCGGTTCAATATAGAATCCTTTTGTTGCTGATACAAAATAAGGGTCGGGTATTTTCTATTGATCAAATCTATGAAACCGTGTGGAATGAAATGTCTTTCAACTCCGATAATACTGTAGCAGTACATATAAGAAATATTCGTGAAAAGATTGAGATTAATGCGAAGGAACCAAAATATTTGAAGGTGGTGTGGGGAATTGGATATAAAATTGAAAAGATATAGTGTGTGGCTTAAGACATTTGCTTTTGTTATGATTGCTGCAATGTCAATATGTATTGTTTTAATAGGACTTAAAATTCAATCAAACAGCGGATGGTCGAACTATGGTTTTGACATTAATGTCTCTTATGAAGATACTAGATCACATGATCGACAGATGTACAAAATAGCGTATGATATTGAAACTGTTATGCATGATGTAAGTGAAGCTAATATTTTGACTGGAAAATTCATATCACAATCTGATATCGATTCACAAATTCAGGGAATGTATCCCTCTCTGTATGAGGGTATTTATCAGGATATTCTTGACGAAGATATCACTGCTGAAAATATATCAGAAACAATGTGTATCGATAGATTTAAAGCAAGATACAAATCAGAGCTTGAAGAAATCAGGAAGAGTTTAATTCAAAATGAACTAGATTCATTCCGGGATTCGCTTAACAAACTAAAATCAAACGCTAATATACAGTATTATATTAATGCTGAGGGCAATATTTACTCAAATTTAAATATCAGTTATGCTGAATTTAAGAAAGGGCAAAGGGAAAAGTACGCTTCAGATGTGAGACGTGATGATAAAATCATATCGGAATATCTCTTTGGTCTTAAGCCAGAATATTTTGACCAGCAGCTTTCGATTTTCAATAATTATAAAAAAGTAATCATAAATGGAATTATCTTAGGTTCCATATGTGTCTTAATAATTTTAATATGCCTCATCTATTTAATCTTTGCTGCCGGCAGAAAATCCACCAACCCAAAAGTAATATCACATATTCGTCTGGATGGAATTTATAATGAGTTTATATTAGCGCTAGCCACCTTGTCAGCATTTGGCGTATTATTTTTCAGCTTACTTATCTTTGCAGACCTCACTCTCAAATATCTATTAATGATTATAGTTTCTGCCTGCGTATGTGCTACTGTTGGATTTATTCTGGTACTAGTACGCAACATAAAAAGCCGTACCATAATAAAAAACACCCTAATTTATAAATTTTTAGTATTCTTGTTCAGACCAATAAGAAAAGTTTATGACGCAGGCACTCCCATGGTGAAAACTCTTGCAATCATCCTCCTTCTAGGCTTTTTCACCATGATTCCATTTGTCGGATTCATAACTATTCCTTTGACCGTAGCGTTTGTATACCGGCAAGTACTTAAGTATCAAAGTGTTAGAAATTATGTGACAGACATCAAAAACGGAAACTACGATCAGAACATAGTAATAAAAGGAACCGGCGAATGGGCAAAACTAGCAGCTGATTTGAATGACATATCAACCGGACTTGGTGATGAAGTACTTCGAAGAATGAAAAGTGAGCGCCTAAAAACAGATTTAATCGTGAATGTTTCGCATGATATCAAAACCCCATTAACCTCCATTATTACCTATGTGGATTTATTAAAGAAGGAAGATATTCCATCAGAAGCCGCACAAAAGTATATAGAAATCCTTGCCATCAAATCTGACCGATTAAAGGTTCTGATTGACGATCTTTTTGAGGCCTCCAAAGCCTCCAGTGGCAATATCTCGGTTAATTTGGAGGAAGTTAATATAAACGCATTGATTACCCAAGGCCTCGGAGAACTTGACGATAAAGTAACAGCTTCCTCATTGAGCTTTAAAGTCAATCTTCCCGAGGAACCTGTCCTTGCACTGGCAGACGGCAGACTTCTTTGGCGGGTACTGGAGAATTTATTATCCAATGTTTTCAAATACTCTCTTCCACATTCCAGGGTGTACATAAACGTTAGCCAAACTGAAGCCTTTGTACTGATTGAGATTAAAAATATTTCTGCTTGTGAGTTAAATATTCCTGCGGATGAAATAACAGAACGATTCAAGCGTGGGGATTTGTCCAGGAATAGCGAAGGAAGTGGGTTAGGGCTTGATATTGCAAAATCACTCATGCAATGCCAAAAAGGTGAACTGAATATTCACATTGATGGGGACTTATTTAAGGTTGTGTTACAAATTCCAAAGTCAAATAAATAATATTATTACATTGTCATTTGACTGTATCTAAAGAATATACATACAGCCATCAACGTTTCCGCTGATGGCTGTATATATGATTTAATATCTCTTTTTTAATTTCTGGTTAGTTTAATTATGTATCTGCTAAATATACCCATCGTAATGCCTCTCTATTTCGATTTATCACTTATTCACCAAAAAAATCCACCTCATTTACAGCTTCACCTTCACAACTTTCGTATAACTACTATACAACTTTTTGCCACCCACTACTTTGTATGCTCTGACTTTGAAGTAGTATGTCTTTCTCTTCGCCAACCCTGTTTTTGTATAACTATTTGTAGTAATGGTCGATGCCAACTTCTTTACCGAGGAGGATGAGGTTCCATAATATACCTCATATCCGGAAACACCGGATACTCCTTTCCAGGTCAATCTAACCGATGTTTTGGTTGATTTGCTTCCCTTTAAGGCAGTTGGAGTCCCAAGCTTCCAATGGGCATAAAGGGTTACATTTGACTTTACCTTATATGGGAATACTACCTTTGTTCCTCCGTTTGCTGCTGTGTACCATCCTTCAAATACATATCCGCTTCTTTTAGGGGACGCAGGAGCTGATATTTTGGCATTTAATGCAACCTTCTTTGAGGATATGGTATTTCCACCTTGTGTATTGAAGTTAATTGTATAACCCTCGAGTATGTTCTTTATTGAGATTGTAACCTGTGACTTATTACCTGCGCTATCCGTGGCTGAGAAGGTAAATGTGCCATTCTTTGTAAATGTGTGACTAGATGCATTTAGAGTACCTTCATTGACGGCAGCATATACTACAACCTTTGAATATGTTGGTGCTGTATTATATGGTTTAATAGTAATCACAGGTGGCTTTTTATCTATGTTAGTGATCTTCACTGTCACAGAAGAGGATTTACCCAAATTGTCCGTCGCAACAAACGTATAACTTCCATTCTGTGTAAAGGTATGGCTTGTTGCATTTAATTTTCCTTTATCCGTTGTGGCCGTTACAGTAATATTCTTATTTGTGGCTGTCTTCACATAATCCGATATCTTGATAACAGGTTTGGGAGCCTTGGATAAATCCTTTTGCGGAGTATAAATCACTTCACATTCAGAAAAATCAATAAAATCATTAATTATCTCCATTGTTCTTGAAGCATTTGACGTATCAAGATAATTATACGAAAGATCTAAATAAAAGGGCTCAAATTCTTTTAATGGCTCTATGTCCGTGAGTTGATTATTTGACAGATTAATACTTACCAAATTTTCTAGTGTCCCCAGGGAAGAAATATTCACAATGCTGTTCTTCGATAAATCCAGATATTTAATCCCTTTCAGATCCTTCAGAGAACTTATATTCGTAATACCACAATTCGATAAATATAGTACATATAATCCGGTTGTTTTAATCGGTGTTACATCATGAATAGGATTACCTGATAAATCAAGGAATTCCAGTTTCGTTAACTTAGATATTGGATTGATATCAGTAATATGATTTTTGGATCCATCAAGATAAGACAGGTTCTTTAATTGATCAATTCCTTTCAATTCCTTTAAACCGCAATCCGATATATCCAACATGTCCAGCTTAGTTAATTGACCCAATGCATTTATTCCAGCGATTGGGTTGCCTGATAACATAAGAGTGGTCAGCTTCGTAAGTTTACTTAATGCACTGATATTCGTAATTTGATTTCCTGATAGATTTAGTACCCCCTCATCCATTCCCAAAGATGTCAGCTTAGATAAAGTAGTAATATCAACGACTGTATTTGAGGAAATATCCAAATAACATAATTTTGTAAGCGCTCCCAGAGAAGTAATACTCGATATTTTATTCTTCAACAAATACAAGGAGTTTAAATTAGTCAATCCAGCTAAGGCACTGATGTCAGTAATCTGATTAGAAGATAAATCAAGCTCCTCCAATTTTTTCATCTTACTAACAACTTTGATATCGGTAATTTTATTGCCATTCAGATATAAGGTGGATAAGTTATCAAGTGGTGATAAAGGTGATAAATCACTGATTTTATTCATCCCTAAGTCCAAATAGGTTAATTTCGTCAAGCCGGACAGTGGTTTTAAATCACTAATATTATTGTCCGAAAGCTCTAACCAAGTCAGATTAATCGCATACTGGAGTCCGGATAAATTCGTAATATCATATTCATCCAAATATAATTCTCCTGTTTCAACCCTCATCTCACCTTGTGTAATCTCTCCATCCCGGTTTGCATCAACCTCCATGTCAAGTAATGCCTGTTTCAGATTTTCATCCGCAAATTTAATCGGTGTATTATCACCGGGTTGCTCGTTATATATGGTAAATCGAACTTCCGTGTTATTATTTTCATCACCGCTTACGATAAGTTTATGATCACCGGCTGACGTAACCTTTCCTCCACTGATGAATGGCTTGCCGTCCAAAAGTGCTGTACCATAATCAAAAGTAATGGTAACCGAATTGATATATCCCTTACCGTCTTCCACTCCTGTTACTTTGGGGCTCTCTCCCAACTCTTTCACAATCGTTTGATTCTTCTTACTATAAAGAAAGAGATCATAATTATTTGAAACTTCAATCAATTCAGAGCTTTGTGGCAATTCAGTTATTAGAGAGAACTCGTCTTCCGAGTAAATTTTGTTCTGGGTGAAAATAAATCCGTATTTTACAAAAATAATATTGCTACTTCCCAGTGATTCTACTAACTTTGGCGCATTGGAATCATATACCGCTCCATTATAAAATACGTAAGTACCATCATAGATCGTAGTTCTATTATAAAGATTGCTACTATCATCAGTAACGCCGATAACTGTGTTCTTTTCCATATCATAATAATAAAGCCTCGCACTGGTGCTATTTGATTCACCAATATACAAGATTTTTTTATCATGATTAACAGCAAGACTCGGGCTGGATAACGTTCGAATTCCTAATTTCTCGTCAATACCAGTAGTAACATCATATCGAGAAACATCACGCCCTTGATCACGTGCTGCATAAAAGAGATAATTACCATCTTTTACTATTTGATACGGATCAAACTTCACGTAAAATTGTTTTGTTACTTTTCCAGTTTTAATATCAATCTGTAATATTTGGTTAGCGTCATCTAATGCAACATATAGAAATCCATCATCGATGATTATGTCTGTGGGCTGGCTTTTTAAACGTATGGTCTTTTCAATATTAAGGGTCTTCTTATTTATGAAAAACAGAGCTTTATCATTGTTTGAGATTGCATAAAGCATCTGTGTATCGCCATTATAAACCCATTTTGTAAGCTCTGAAGTCATCTTAAGAGTTCTTTCAGTGTCATCAGTTTTCTTACTTGTAGTAGTGGAAGGAATTTTAGGGGGATAAGTGCCTCCAATTAATTTTATTATGGAGGATTTATCAATGGCTTTTATAGTATCTGTGTATCTAGTTAGCTTTCCACTATTATATACAAACAAGTTTCTTCCATCTTGTGAAACACTAATTAATTCTGTATCGGTTTTAAAACTGCCTAATTTTACATGGCTCTCCTCGTCATATATACTATTGGCTGTGAACACCATCCCGTTATATACATGGCCTACTTGTTTATTACTATCATAATCTCCCTCAACATGGGTGACATTGTTAGGATCAAAAGCTCTTCCGGCATAAAACACATATTTTCCATCATATACAAGTCCTCTTTGTGGATATGAATAGCCATAACCATTATCATAGGTTGATGTTCCGATAATTTTATCTTCCGTTATATTGTAATAATACAAATGACATCCTGATAAGCCCGACTCCCCAAAGTACAATAAATGTTGGATCGGATTTATTGCCATCTCCCCATTGTGTATATTTCCAGTATTTAATTTCTTATCAATATCCGTTGTCAAATTATAGCTATGAACTTCACACCCTTGCTCTCCTTGTATATAATAAATCACAGAGCCGTCCTTTATCATTCGATACGCATCTTTTGTTGTACTTAGAGTTTTTACTATTGCGGTAGTTGCAATATCAGCTATATAGATTTGCTTTTTTGAATTAATTGAAATATATAATTTTCCTTCACTGGATATAAGATCAGATGCAGGTGCTGCTAGCTTCAAGGTTTTATCCACCTTAAGGGTCGATGCATTAATATATAGTATCGATTGACCATCCTCTGAAATTGCAAACAAATACTTATAGGTATCATCATATACCCATTTTTTTATTTGAGGGCTGTCCACCGTTGTTATGCTTGATTCATTATTGATTAATGTAAAGTCCAATGTCAGCGCATTACCGGCAGCATCTGTAACTACCAAATGAAATACTCCGTTTGTGGCAAGAATATACCCGCTATTAATCTTACTTCCATTTAAATTTGCAGTTCCCTCATTAAAGGTAATGGTTACTTTACCACTAAAGGTTTTGCCATTCTCAACACCTGTTACAACCGGTTTTGTTTTATCGATTGTAAAATTGTAGGTAGCCTTTCCCCCTAAGGGGCTGGTTAATACGACTGTATATTTGCCTTCCGCTTTTACCACATATCCGCTGGCAATGGTTTTTCCATTCAGTGTAGCAGTTCCGTAATTAAATACGATTGATTTATCCGTGTTATAAGAAGCGTTGTTTTTGATGTCTTTTAACACAAGGGGGGCATCAATTGTAAAATGTATTGTTGTTATTTTCCCGACGCTGTTAGTGATAATCAATGTATAGGTTCCATTTTTACTAACTGTAGTTCCTGAGACAAATGCTACTCCATTTAACGTAGCTTTTCCACTAGAGAAGATAATTTTTTTTGCCCCATTATAGGTAGCATTCTCCGTAACTCCTATAACACTGGGATATTTCGCTTTTTGTACAATCTTCTTCGCATTAATTAACCCCCAACCATAGTAATTATCATAGGAAGAGTCTCCTAAATCCGTACTTGTTTCTTTAATAAACTTCTCAAAAAAATCCTGATTAATTCCGTCATCCAAGGATCTGGCAAGTGCAGCCACAGATGCAACATATGGTGATGAAAATGATGTTCCACTCGCCTTAGAATATACGCTTGCCCCATTTGCGGATGCAACCAAAACATTTTCACCCGGTGCACTTACGTCCACCAAATTATTATGCTGGGAGAAGGAGGATGCTGAATTTGAACTATTAATCGCTGCTGCACTGATGACATGATTACAGGATGCCGGATAGCTGTACTTACCGCTATCTGGATCATCTGAATCACCTTCATTTCCTGCAGCCGCTACCACGATACACCCTTTATTATATGCGTAATTAATTGCATCCTGGGTTGCCTTATCAATCTCATAGCCGCCAAGACTCATATTAATAACATCACACCCGTCATCGGCTGCCATCATAATCGCTGTTATGACATCATCAGAAGAGATATCTCCATACCGATCCATAACCTTGTAAGGAACGATGGTTATGTTCCAACATGCCCCGGCAACACCCTTTCGGTTATTCGTAGTAGCACCAATAACACTTGCCACCATAGTACCATGCCCTTCCTCATCCGATGTCACACCGGCCTTGTTCTGGCACACATCATATCCAGTCAGGAAATTTGAACCTTGAAGATCTTCATGATTGCGATACAATCCACTATCAATAATAGCCACTTTAACATTATTTGAGCCTTTTGTAATATCCCAAGCAGATGGAAGATTCATATCCGGCAAAGCCCATTGACTACTATATTCAGAATCATTTGGAGTTACGTCACTTAATTTAAGTGAGGTAGGTTTTTCTATGTATTTTACAAGAGAAGAATACTTATCACGAAATGCTTTTATATCCCCAATTTCAATTTTAAACATCCGCTGTTTACTACCTGCCAGCAATTTATAATTCATGGTTCTTATGCAATCATATATATCACTTAATGCCACATCATCTCGAAACCTGATAATATAACAGTTTTTATCATTATTAAAAATCTCTTTTTCTGAATGTGTTTGTTCATTATAGTCCTTAATCTCGCTTTTTACTTTTCCTTGGTAAGCTTCTGTCGAAAATTTAACACCACGAGCTCTTATTTTATCCATATTTTCAAATGGATTTGCAACATCTAAATTCCCAATATCGTCAGTAGGTTGCACACTATTGGCTACATCCTCCATTACATCTTTACTATCGCTAGTCTGGTTTTGAGGCTGATCAACCTGGGCAGACACATGTATATTATCCGCCAAAGGTGATAGTTGTGTAAAAACCAAAGCCATAATAATCAAAAATGACATTATTCTTTTCTTCAAGTGAGTAACCTCCGCATTAATTCTAGATTTTTGATCTTGCTAAAACGTTTGGATAGAAGGCAGTTATTACATCTTCCTTTCAATGTCTAATTTCTGTAGCTCATAATACTTTACTGTTGTATAGAATTATATATAAAGATACCATAATCACTATAATATGTAAATATAATCTCCTCTCCTCCTTTTACAAGTAGCTTATCAGACTGCCGATTGAGGTGACTTTTTCTTTCTAATCTCTTTACCCATGGTGGGTTTGGTGTCACTCGAAACTGACCAAAGAACTGGAGGAAGCGCGGGATAAACAGACCAAAGAAAAAGAAGAAGCCTGGAAATGACTCCAAGCTCATAGGATACAATATGCTAAAAATGTTGTAATCGGAACAATTTATCAATAAACCAAGCCTTCCCACCACAACAAACTATCTGTAAGAGCACTTTACAGATAGTTTATGGCGGTAGTCGTAATATGAATTCCCCCGAATAATATAGCCGGACAAAAAGCAAGATAATTTTCTTGATACAAACATGCACAAATAAAATATATGGTTGGCAATACTGCCATTGCCATTAAAATATAAGGAGTTATGATGGAATTGTAGTATACTACCCAGGATATAAAATAAGCTAACATGCAAAGCGTTCCAATAACCATGAACCATTTTTTATGAGAAGTATTTTGCCTATTAGTATTCACCACCATAATTAGTAAGCCAATCATAAGAAACCTGCATACCTCCTGCAATACTCCGAATATAGGAAGGACTGGTTCATTATCTAATAGCTCCAAAGCTTTAGGTGGGACGATTGCCCAATATAGATTAGGAATCATAGGAATCATAAAGAGTATAAGTCCTAATGGAGAGAAACTAATTTTATATTTTTTCATAAATCACTTCTCCCTCTCTAGCTTATTAGTAATATTTCAATGTTTAGCCCTCATTCTGTTCAAGTAAGGAGCTCAATCATTAAGCGTCCTACTATTTATCCTTGAAGCCTTACTTCTTAAATCATAGTTTTCTTTCTTTAATTCCCCAATATAATTCTGACTCCATTCACAATACAGGCTCTGTTGTTTTATTCCAAGATCAAGCATCTGAAGGATGTAGCTATGATTATGAAATTCTTTATAGGGCATCAGCGATTGATGAAATTTTTGATACAGCTCCAAGGTTTCATGATTTTGATGATAGAACTTTTCTAAATGCTTTATTAGATCCAATTTATTACTATCGTCGGCAAGAAAGAATTTAAGCAATGCTTCACTTCTAACCGTATCCTTTTCAAAATCTTCACTCATCCATTGATTAAACACATCCCTGCCACTCTCCGTAATGGAATACCTGATCTTACCTCGATTATTCTCCTCGTTTTCTTCCCTACCGAGTAGAAGTCCTTCCTTCACCATAGTGTTTAGTTCCGGATAAAGCTGTCCATAGCTTTCCTTCCAAAAGAAGGACATCCTCAGATCTATCTGACTTTTGAGTTCGTAACCGGTCAATTCTTCATCTCGAAGCAGACCAAGTATGACATATCTTGTTTTTTTCTTCATTATTGTGAAGCCTTCTGTAATAATTGTAATATCTGGTCCAGCTTTTCTTCAACACTTTCATCCTTGGTATGCGTCGGATTCTTAAATTCAAAAGTTCCGAGTATTTCATTGTTCGCTAAGAGACCCCGCATCTTCTGAAAACTCTTCTCACCGCCGCCACCGGCATGTGTGGCTACCAGAATGATATTTTTATCACTTATTTCGTACTCATATAAAAAGGTATTGATTGGAGGTGTAAAGGTTCCTGCCCATATGGGAGAACCGATAATTAGGGTATCATACTCTTCTAGCTTTATTTTTTCATTTAATAAACTCGGTTTCTCGCCAAAGGTAACGCTTTTCCCTCCCCAGATGAACTTGCTAATCTTTCCGGTGGGATACTCCTTGCTGGGGGTCAGTTTAATAATATCCGCTCCAGTTTTTTGACAAATTCTTTTTGCGATGTACTCCATATTTCCTTCCAGGGAGTAATAGATCATTGCTGCTTTCATATGGCTCTGTCCTTTCATACATATATCTTTTAGATATATTATAACGAACTTAACTAATCTGTCAATACTTTAAGTATTTTCTTCTACAAATATTGTTACAGTTCAACCTAAATGCTATGTATACGACGAAAGAGAACGCGTTTCATAAGTGAGTCACTCCTCTTTATTGTAATAGGTAGTAATACATAGATTTCTAAATTGCTGAAAACTAAGTACCCACGAATACAGTTACTCACCGGAAAACACATTCTCTCTATTCTTTTGCATTGCATGGACGATGTTAAACTACAAATAAGTTGATTAGGGTGTCAAAAGGGTATTTCAAAAGAGTCCATAGGCATTATCATCGAAGCATGTATCTTTTATCTTTGTGCAATTTGCCACTGCCACAGTATAAACAGACCTTTTGACACCCTAGTCATAAGTTTTAACATATCCTATAGCTTATCTTTGCACACTAATGTTACCACTGACACTGTTAAGCTGAATACTGGTTTCGATATTCTCTCCGACGGAACCGCTTGCATGATTCTTGTTCTGATCTATCGTAATCAAATCATCAAAATTAGTCCTTACTCTTCCACTTACGCCATCCGCTTTTATCCCAAATGCTGATGTACCCGGAACCTTTAACTTTATATCACCACTGGTAGAGTTCATGGTAATTGTATCTTTCAGTTTTTGAATATCAAGTGTTAGTACGCCTGATACCGATTCAAGCTTACAGTTCCCCTCCAAAGAATCAATTTTTATGGCTCCACTTACAGATTTTGCATAAATATCACCACTGGAATGATCAACGATAATTGTACCTGATGAGGTCCCCAAATCCTTTGTACCTGAGTTATCCGCAATCTTAATATTTCCGCTGATCGATTTTGCACTAATTGCTCCATTAGAGCCTTTTATATAAATTGCTCCTGAGGAAGATTGTACAAAACTATCCCCATCCCCACTATTCAATTTTATACTTCCGCTGGTAGTAATTACTTTGCGATTCCCCTCTGTTTTCTCAAGAGTAATATTGCCACTGGCAGTCGAAAACTGAAGCTTTTGCCCTATCACTTCATTGAATCTGATTTCACCACTAGCACTTACCGCTTGAAAATCATCAAATTTAAAAGATAAATCCGACTTGATTTTTCCACTGCTAGTTGATACGTTAAGATTTTTCACATAGTCAGACGGAAGATATACTTCTGCTTTGCCATAGTGATTACTCCAGCTAAACCCCTTTTTATTCCCTTGTTCCCCTTCTATGGATAGCTGACCATTCTTGGAAATGATTATTGCAAGTTCCTCCTGGGTAGGTGTGTACGTTTTGTATTCCTTTAGAATCAAATCGCTACTCTCACTTTTATAAAACTCGATATCATCAGCATAATACTTTATCTCAATATTATTTATATCCCCTAACTTAATCTGCTGGGTATTCACAAGCTTTAATTCTATGGGACTTCCTGTTTCGTTGCCATTATGATTTATGATATAGATCATAAATACCACAAGCATGACAGCCAATAAAGAAAATATCCCGGCAAATATTATGACAACCTTCCTCATCCCCTATTCTCCTTCAGCTGAAATACCAATGTAACTACAAATTGAACACATATTGCAACTAAGAACAAAATCCAGGTGATATACCATGCCATCGTTATAAAACTAACTCCAAAATATACAATCAAGGTAAAGCTCCAAAGGATAAGTGAAACTGTTGTTTTGATCGATTTAACTTTGGTATTCTTCACCTTCCATTCTTTAAATTCTTCCACAACAGTATCATTTGACCTTGCATATTTCGGATAGAGGCTATATACATATACCAGCATACAGGTTGGAATGATGTAGATCAGCAGCATAATAATTGCTCCGAGCCATATATAATTAAATGGTTCCATTCCTTTGTACCAATAAGACTGATAGGTGTTTATCATTAAAAAGAAGAGAAATATTATTAAACCAAAGAAATATAACCCGGTGGCTATGGTTTCATATACCGCAATTTTCTTCTTTCTTTCAAAATCTCTGGCAGTTGTTTCTTCATTGGTTTCCTCTAATCCCTGAAACAATTCCGATACATTGCCAATGGATATAATTACGTTCTTTGTTGCATCCTCCGGGGATATACCACCGCTTACCAAATCTATATATCGTTCTTCTGCGTTTGATAATAACTCTTCTTTTAACTCTAAGGCTTTTCTTGTCTTGGGTGCTTCTTCAAACAATACATTAAGTTGTTCTCTCAATTTCTCATTCATAATAACCTTCCCTTCCTACTATCTGCGGGCTTCTTGCCCTCGTGATAATTTCGTATAATAATTCGAGAACTTACATTCTCCAAACGTTAGTCTCTAACATGAAACAGTACTAGCTCCAGGCGTCTGTTCATTTGCATTCATTGATCTTCACTATTGAGTTTAGGTGTCAATTCCCTTTTTAAATAAATTCCTTATTAATCGAATCGTCAAGGCTACCCTAATCCTATTTTAGTAATTTATCTATGATTTTCTTTGCACTTTCCCAGTCCTTTTTATATTCCAAATAAGCCTCCCTTCCCTTATCCGTAATAGCGTAATAGCGGCGTCTGGCACCAATCTCTTCATTCCCCCAATAGGATATTATGAAATTGGCTTGCTCCAACCTTCGAAATGCGGAATAAAGGGTTGCTTCCTTAAGTTCATATAAATTATCTGTCTTCTCCATTATTTCCTTATTTATCTGATAGCCGTAACTATCCTTCTCCAAAAGATGAGCTAAAATAATCGGTTCCGTATGGCCTCTAATGACATCTGAAGTTATTGACATGTTAATTTCCTCCTTCTTACATTGCCATTATAATCCATATATACCTCGCCTGTCAATGTATATATTTTCGTAATATATATTTTTGTGTGTTATATTATCTTAGGCATTTCAATGTTATATGATAAGTGAACTCATTCTCCGTTATCAACAAGTCTGCTTCTATATATAATTCAAGTGTTAAAACTAATTAAAAAAGTCTATTGACAATTTGAGTAGAGCCAAAGGATAAATACGCCTGTAATAAGGCACCTTCATACACCATAATCATATTCATATTTTGCTAAATAATATATTTATCAATCTAGTTAATAACTTCTATTCCATTTACATAAAAAAATCTATCAACCGGAGTATTTTATTAATCCGATTGATAGATTTTATAGTGCTTTGATTCAGCGTTAAAAGGCGCAAGGTGCTAAATTAATTTTATGATATCAAAGGTTGCATTAATTACAGTCCAAACCGGTGCATTATATTGCATGATATTCCAGACACCCTTACCATTCAGTTGATAATCTATAATTAACTTTGTTACCCCTTGAATACTTCTGGCGTCAACAAACCATATAATGTGTGGATAGGAATCTCCTAAAACATGTTGAAAATACTCAAAGAAAGGAGTCTGTGATACTTCATCAAATTGGATCAACGCACCCACTTCCTGTGCTAATTCTAGTACGGAATCAATGGATAAAGAAGATGCACTTGATTCCTCAGGAACATAGGGGAGCTGCCAATCATAGCCCAATAATGGAATTCCGATATCCACCATATCCGAAGGTATTTCCGTTACAACATAGCTGACCAATTTTCTCATATTGGTCAGGTTGGCTACCGGAGCAGGTGGATCGTAGAAGGAGCCCCATTTAAATTTTAAGAATATCACATCATCCGCCAATGTACTAAAATTCGAATAGACTACCTTGTCATAGCTTATCTCGTCGCCCACTAGATATTCGACATAATTTATGGTCAAATAAAACAAAAGTCCTTCTTCACGAAATCGTTTTGAAATTTTAGTAGCAAAAACAATATATCTGGATTCATTTTCTTTATTAAGATAATTAAATACAACATTCATTCCCCCATAGCCTTTTCGCTTTATAATCTTTATGGACTCTTCGATATTGACATTTTGGTAATTCTCATTCGTTAATATGCTCTGAGCTACGGATAAATTCGGCGTTCCAATGGGTGATAGTGTTGTGGAAAGCATCAATGGTATTGTCCCGTATGCTTTTGCAGAGGATATAATTTTGCTATCATCTCTATATTCAATAATTTCCCCTCGTTCTGTGGAAGTATAATTGATGATGGATAAACAAGTTAGTTCAGGTAAGGTTTTAATCAATATTTTCATATCAACAAAGGGATAAGTATATCCCATAGTACTGATAGGGCGGATTGTGTTATAGCTGATAGTCAGAGTTTCGCCTGGATATATGAAATCCCTGTCTGAAAGAAATGGGTTATTTCTTAATAGTTGCATTACCGATATCCCATAGGCCTCTGCGATGCTACTTAAATTCTCCCCTTCCTGTACTACATGGGTTTGTTCTGGATATGCTATCACAATAGCTTGACCTATGATCAAGTTATGTGGATATCTTAATCCATTATCCTGGATTATCTTATTACTATCCATCCCGAACATTTTTCCAATGGATTCTACTGTATCTCCTTTTTTCACCACATAAATATCCATCTTTAACCCTCATATGCAACTATGTTATTACTATATTATAAAATAAATATGATTTGATGCTTAAAACATTAAATATAATCCTTTTTTTGCTTCATCTTATAACAAACTATGTATTGCACCCAACAATCACTGAGATAGGATGTTAGGTGCTCACTTCATCTTAAGTATATCGAAAGCTGGGCTTAGGATATTCCGGTGCAAAACACTCTACTATCTTTTCTTCCTGCGTCCCGTGAAAATCAACCAACACGCCATCTATGGTAGAATTTACAATCTCTTTTAATTTTTCTACACCCATATCAACACGAATATTAATAATGAGCTTTCCGCTGTCAATCTGCGTTTTGAGCTTCCAATCCATAATATTATCACGATAAAGACTGACGCAGCTTAATTTACAAATTGAAAAGCTAGTCTCCATATAAACTTTCATATGGGCAATTTCACAGGATTCTGTTTTGAGAGATTTCTTTATGGATTCCGCTATGGCCATTACAAAATAATTGCCTGAGATTCTTTTTTGCATTGTAACCGAGGTGCTTAGTGACAGCCAAGTCAGTTCTGCTTCTGCTCTTGCATATACATCATAATTTAACTTCAAGCTACTTCGTGCGAAATTTTTATAGTGCATACTAATTCGTTCTACTTCTTCCATCCAAACATTAATGCCATAATTCCTTCTTGCACTGATGTATATGACCTGCTTCATGGAATATTTGATTCGAAAGAAGGAATCGAGCCTTTGGATATCTGCCTTTGTTAAGATGTCCATGCGGTTAACAATAATAAGATCTGCTTCCTCGATTTGCTTTAACATAAGATATTCACTATCTCTGGTAAGATGGCGATCAATAGAGATTACCTCGCTCAAAAGGCGCAGGGGATCTACCACAATTGATAAGGGCATAATTTTGCAATTGGCGACTCTGCCGTGACGAATGGGCTTCATGATGGTAGCAACCAAATCTGTACAACTCCCCACCGGTTCTACTAGAATATAATCGTACTCTGCTTTTTTTGTATATTCGATAAGCCGTTCATTAAACTGATTAAAATTACAACCAAGGCAAGCACCCGTAACAGGAAGCACCTCGAAGCCTTGGTATTTTAGATACTCCGTATCTACAATTGATGTACTGTGCCCATTGGTAATTATACCAACTCTTTTGCCCTGCTGCTTTAAATACTTTGCAGCTGATATCATTGCTGTTGTCTTCCCTGCTCCAAGAAAGCCGCCAACAATCATAATATTCGTTCTCGCCATTTCAAGCACATCCTCTTTTTCACGATTCATCATTCTCCATCTTCGGATGCATGAATCCAGTGCTTGTTAAGCTGGATTGATTGGTAGTGCACGCATCCCTACTATATGGCTGATATTATCACCTGTCATATCATAATATGAACGCACTGCTAATTTGGGATATTAGTAGATACAGTAAATTTTTTTATTTTTATTTTAAGTATCGATAGGCTTCCTGCAATATACAAAATTTTTCTTGGGTAATATTAGTTACCTTTTATTTTTCAACCGTGTATTTCGATTATAAACTCGTTGTTTGTACTTCGTTTTCAAATATTGTGCCATTATAAAATTTAATTATCACTATCAAACAATCTATATTTATTTGCAAATGTCCCAGAATAACTTTCAAGTATTCTCTATTTTTATAAAGTAACTTCTTTTCCAGCAGAGAATTCACATCAATTTATACACTAAATAACCTAAACACTAAATCCTAAACACTTCATCCTAAATACTATTTAGTCTAAACGCTACCTAAACCTAATTCCTAAGCTAATTACCTAAATCTAATTATCTTTTAGCAAAATTTACTATTATTATTGACAAACAATAATTTTATGCATATAATTATCGTAAAACAATAATAAATCGGAGGTAACTTATGCGTAAAATAAAAAGTTTCTTACTAATAGAAGGAATCGTCGCAATGCTTATGGCCATCCTTTTATTTGTTACAAAAGTAATCTCTCATCCTCTTTACCTCTTGTCTCTTCCCTTTGTAATCATCGGAAGAGGACTGCAAGCATTGTCACTGAATTCCGTTGCCGGTAATATCTGTTCTATATTTTTTTACATCCTTCTATCGCTGGTGCCCATCTTCTATCTATTGTATCGATATCGCCAGCAGATTGTGCGAAAGGCAGATTTTCTTCTAATCATTCTGTCAGCTTATCTATTTTATATGATATACCATTTTATTAATCCGTCTTTGATGTTAAACCATATAAGTAATGCACTATCCGATGTTGATTCTCTTCCTTATATTGAGTTAACCTTTAGCATTATTTTTTACACCCTCTTAATTATGTACTATATATTACACTTACTTGAGGGACTAACTGAGCAAAAGCTAAAGCAAAAGCCAGCCAGCTATCTAAGTTCGCAATTGCAGATTATCTTATTCATTGCTGCAGGCTTGTACACCTTTTTCATCGCATATTTTTGTACCTATGGATTATTAAATGAATACACAACCTTCAACAATCAGTACCCATCCGAGTCGGTAAATTTCATGATACCAAAAAGTGCATTCCCTCTCGACTCCAATCTGTTACTAAATCGGATGTATATTGTATTATCCTATTTTCTTGATATCATTCCACTGATATTCTTGATATTTATCCTTGTAAGTGGAATCGCCCTACTAAAAACATTTCTCCTGAATCATATGCAAGCTGAGGAGGCAATAGCCGCAAGAGCGCTGGGAAAGATCAGTAAACAAACCGTTTATATTACGATAGTCTGCAATCTTTGCCAAAATGTATTTCAATTCATATTTTCTAAGCAATTGCAAAATATAAATTTCAATCTACAGATTTCCTTTACCCCATTAATTATCGCTTTCGCAGCATATATTTTGGCGGGATATTTTAAAGAAGCTAGACATTTGTATGAAGACAATAATATGATTATTTAGAATATCTACAGTAATTTTAGGAGGTTTCTATGGCAATAATTGTGCATTTGGATGAAAAGCTCCGTGAACGACATATGACTTCAAAAGAGTTATGTAAGTTAGTGAATATTACGGAGGCTAATCTATCCGTATTAAGAAGTGGGAAAGCAAAAGGTGTACGTTTTGGTACCTTGAATAAGATATGTCACTATCTCCAGTGCAATGTTGGGGAAATCTTAAGTTGTGATGGAAATTTAGAGGAGGACGAAGAAGATGAGAAAGAATAAAAATTATGCAGTTGTTATTTTATCAATATTATTAATGTCACTAATAGGTATGCTGTCAGGTTGCCAGCTAGCGAAGAAAGATGTGAAAGCAGAAAATGCAATTCAAAACCAAGATGTTATGGTTGGCGCTCTTGTAGTTACTAACAACGAAAAATTAATTTCTTCTGAGCAAGAAGGAATAAAAGACGAAAATGGATTAATTAAATTTAATGGGGTGAATGGTTATTATTTTGGCGTTAATGAGAGTACTTTCAATGGGGAGCCTGTAATTGGTGCTATAAATGACAAAACTCTTCAAAATTGTAATCTTGCTGTATTTGCTGATGATAAGAGCGAACGGTATAAAGTAGATGCTGATATTTACTTCAATTTTGATTTTAACGATGTTATCCGATTATATGCGGTCTACCAAAGCCCTAACAAGAGCTATTATTGTTTACCAACAACAGGAGCTCTAGTTGACGATGTTGGTTCTGATGGTTCCCTTAACCTTTCTTCTTCTTCTCAGACAACAACAAATAATAAAAAGGATAAAGAAAAAAAGAATGAATTCGTTCTACATTTCAAAAAAATGGCGGAAGTTCAAACTGTAACTTTGAAAGAAATGAGTTCAAATGATAAATTGCTAAAAAGCACTGAATATCACAAAACTGACTCCGATAAAATCTTTATTGGCAAGGATACCTCCTATATTATCGTGGAGGAAACTTCTAAGGATAAGTTAGGTGACTCTACGATTAAGCGTACTACTTATAGCTTTGATCATAAGCTTGATAAAGAGGAAGAAATTAGTCATATATTATATTATCCAAACAAAGACAATATTCTGGAAGCAAAGAAAATTATCTTTCAACATGAATAATTGATTTGGGTGTCATAAGCCCTATCAAACAGAGTTCATTGATGAATAGTATAAAGAAAAAGAATGAATGCATCTATTGAAATATATTAAATGTTCGTTTTTTTATCCGCTAATAAAGAAAGCCCCTCTACCTCTATCTGATATATCCTTTTAATTAGACAAGTGTGATAATATAACTTGCTTATCTACGAGAGAACTTATCCGATGAGAAGTATAGGAGCTTTTTTTATCGTAAAGTGAAATTTTAAATTCCACCTTTGGGGGTGCCAAGCGTTTCACAATGTTTTAAGATTATTAATTAAATTTAACTTATATTCAGTTTTAGTTTTAAACTGATCACTTATTTAATTCCAATATTTTCTGTGTAACTTGTTGTGTTAAAATACTTTTGATAATAAGGATTAGATATATCATTAAATAATTCATAATCATTTTCTTTTCCATTAAAAATGTAATATGAATCAAAATGAATTTGGTTTACATCATATATAAGTTCAATGAATTTTCCTTTTGAATAAACAACAATTCCAACTTTTTCTCTTATTATATTGTTACTTTTTGTAATAATATTATTATTATATAAATATTGATTTTCTTTAGTTATAACTTGATTAATCTTAGCATCATATAATAAAGCTTTATAATTTACTTTTACTAAAATAAAAATGAAAATAAGAATAAGTAAAAAAATTAATAAGGACTTTTTCTTTATTAAATTACATAGTATTGTATTTTTTTTCAATATTTTCACTCCTTCTATTGTTTAAACATAATACATATGGTATATTTTAACTGAATAGTATGTGATTTACAATAATTATTTGAAGGGATATTTGTATGAAAAAATGTATAAGGAAAATTAAAATTTTAGTTTCCATTTTAGTAATTGCTTGTATTATCTCAATATCATTAAATAATGTCAAAACATGTAACGCCTATGTACTTTCCTCAGTTAGGAACTATAATATCGCCAGTCATCCTAAAGATTTATGGTTCTTCATATCTTACAATTTTAGCTCCTTAGTTTCTAATTATAGTAATCCATACTTAGTAGAAGAAGGTATTGCAACCTGGAATAGAGAAAGATATCATCGGATGGGAATACTGCATCAATTGCCTGTGGACATTGTATTGTTTCTTCTTTCTTATTATGAAATAGAAGAAAAATTGATTTTGTAATTACGAAACAATATGATTCGTCCTATTGTTTCGCAATCGCCTATAAAAACTGTTTTAAGTATTATACGTTATTCTCCCTATCCCTTTTATGCTTAATGCAACATAGGATAATTGTCTAAACATTGGGTAAAATCGTACCTCTACCTTCTTCACTATAGCAACCCTTTAATATGGTAGTGATAATTTCCTGCAGCAAATTATCAAGACTGTAATTCAATGAAGATAGTACCCCAATTTGAACCATATGATTGGAAGCTCCCACTAGTATATGTGCCACCAACATTGCATCCATATCCGATCTGAAAATACCGCTCTTCTTCCCCTCTTCAAAGATCTGAAGCAAGTTTGTCATGATAACTCTTGTACGTATCTCTGTAATTGTTTGAAATGCTTCCGGAAAACTTCTTGCAATGCTTTCAACTGCGGTAGGATTTAACTTTGCAAATCTTTCTCCAATTAATTTGAAGAAATGATTAAGCTTTTCCACTGTCCCCAGTTTATCATCCGTTACGATTTCCTGTACCGATAATTCAATTTTACCGGCATAATATTTAATTGTCTCATAAATCAATTCTTCTTTGGATGGAAAGTATCGGTATAGGGTTCCTTTCCCCATACCAAGTCCCTTTGCAACCTCATCCATAGTAATATTATTCACTCCTACGGATGTAAACTTTTGAAAAGAAAAATCCAATATCCTATTTCTCTTGCTTTCATATGATGCCATATTAACATTCCTCTTTTTTAACTATAGCCTTATTCCCAATACTTTTCTCTTGTATCCAATACTTTTCTTTTATTTCCAATACTTCTTTCTCTTGTATCCTTCTATTGTCCTTCCTATTGTCCTTCCTATTGTCCTTCCTATTGCTTCTTATTATTACTCTTTCTATTGTTATATCCTTCGATACTTCTTCAGTGCAATAATATTAAGTGAGAAAAACAAAGCAATAAAAACGAATAGTGCCAAAATCTGAGGGAGGACATCCACAAGTCCCAAACCTTTCACTAGTATAGCATTTAAAGCGTTACATGCATAGTACACGGGCATGATTTTTGCAAGATAGCCCAAATGGTAGGGTAGTGTATCAAGTGAGATGAGCCCGGAGAAGAAAATCTGCGGGATAATGATAAGAGGAAGGAACTGCATCATCTGAAACTCATTATTTGCATAAATAGAGCAAAATGCACCAATACATACTGCTGACATCGACAGTAAAATCATAACTAACCCTGCCCCGGCTAGTGAACCAACAATGGTTAACTTAAGCACCCATTTAAGATAACAAAGTAAAATAATACTTTGAAGAGTTGCAAAAACTCCAAATCCCAGGGTATATCCAAGTACTACCTGCCAACGCTTCACGGGTGTAATCATTAATCGCTCCATGGTTTGAGCCGTTCGCTCTCTCACAAAAGAGATCCCTGCTATAATAAAGATAAGGAAAAAGGAAATAACTCCAAGGAACACATATCCTAGACTATTAAACATGTTGGAATCCTGATCACCATATAAAAACTCCGTTCTAATTCCACCATTAGGATTAACTTCCTTCAATGCAGCTTGGAGAGCCTTGGTGATTAGTCCTGTCTTTACTGCATCGCTGCTTTCAAAATATAGAACCATATCTTTGTTATCCATATAGAGCAGAGCATCGATTTCTTTGTCCTTCACTGCCTTCTGCCCTTCCTCAAACTCCATACTTTTTACTGTTATGTCTTGATCTTCAAGCTTCTCTACAAGCTGAGCCGGCATATTATACTGCGCAATGGACGCCTTATAATCGGAATCTCCAAGCAAAAGATAGATCAATGTAAATATAAAAAGGGGAACCACTAAGATTAATGCTAAAGAACGTTTGTCGTTCACTGTTTGACGAATAATTCTTTTTACTATTGTTAAAGTCTTCATTATCTTTGCTCTCCCTTCATAAGAAATAATTCTTCAATGGTATTATTCTGCGTTCTTGCAAGCAAGGTATCTACCCTGTCACAATCAATTAAACCGCCGTTGTAAATCAACCCCAGCCTATCACACTTGATGGCTTCATCCATAACGTGAGTTGTTACCAGAACGGTCTTCCCTTGCTCCTTTAGATGATAAAACTCTTCCCAAATCTTCATTCGTAATATAGGATCAATGCCAACTGTAGGTTCATCTAAAATTAGAACCTGTGGTCTGTGTAATAATGCCACTGCTAGAGACAACCTCTTCTTCATTCCCCCAGAATAGTTCAATACCTTCTTTTTACTGTCTTTCTCTAATTCAACTAATTTTAATACCTCATTGGCTCTGTTCTCAAGCTCCTTCTTGTCCATTCGATACATTCCACCAAAAAACATTAAATTATCTAAACCGGAAATATCATTATATAATGCATCGTTCTGGGGCATATACCCGATTAGATCAAGTGCCTTAAGACTTGGAACTTGATTACCTGCTACTTCAATACTTCCATTGTCCGCACTAATTGCTCCCATGATTAATCGAATTAATGTGGTTTTACCTGCTCCTGACGGGCCAATCAATCCAAAAATTTCATTCTCCATTATGGATAAGTTGATATGACTAAGTACTTGCTGCTTTTTAAAAGCGATTCCAACATCCTTTACCTCTATAAGCATACTCCCACTCCTTTATTATTAATATTTCTTTGCCATGTACGAATACAAACATTAACCTTATAGAACTAATTCGGTATCCATAGTTCTATTTTAGTATACAAAGTTGAAATTGTCAAATACTTATATTAGTCAAAATTCAAAACTTGATTAAGGTGTCAAAAGGGTCTTTCAACAGAGTCCATAGGCAAATTACATAAAGTAAAAGAATGAATGCGCCTATGATAATGTGTTAGATGTTCTTTTATCTAATAATTTGTGTTATATCATAAAACAGATTTGTCTGAGCGTAACGATTTATCATAGCGAGTTATCTGTTTATGATATGTCTAACTCAAATTAATAGATAATTAGAACATCTTATGCATTATCATCGAAGCATGAAGTTTTTAGCTTTGTTCAATTTGCCACTGCCACAGTATAAACAGAATTTTTTCTCCCTAATCAATCTTAAATCACAAAAAAGGACTGATGAGCGTAATAACTTACTCCGCTTCATCAGTCCTTTTCATCTACTGAGAGGAAATTTATTCTCCTACTAATTTTCTAAACTATAGCAATGGCTTAACGAATTATTTCCTTCTTACTTATCGATTGCTTATATGCAATTTTTCTTTTTTGGTTAAACACGTGAGACTGATACAACAATAGAAGTACCAAACCCACTCTCCCTAATCCTAATATTACTCTCACAATGAACTCTAACTCTGTAATAGCTTGTAAAGTTGTTATCCATTCCATCATCAATTCGAGAATTGTAAATCCAGCAATCAACCAAATCACAAAAAGGGGTAATCTTTTTGCTTCACTCCAGAAGAAAAACAATATGCAAGCCCCGCTTAGGAATGGAATCATAATCAACCATCCATTTAGTGGATTGATTTTATGATTCGTAGCGGAAACCACGATCAAAGTAAACAGTAATGTAACCACCTTAATTGCGTATGGCAAGCTCATAATAATGCCCGTTCTCCTTGGTGATAGTCTATTTCGTATGGATAGAACCAACCCAAATATCAAAATGAACAAATTCACAAAATATCCGATTACCGTTGTTATATTGATTACAGTCATTCGATCACTATGGGCACCATATCGTATTAATGGTGCAAATATATAAAGGCTTACAATACACATTAATAGATATGAAACAAATGCAAACGTAAATAACATTGATTGAATTGCATTTGATATAGGTTGAGCCAACACGGGTTCCTTTTCCATATTCTTTTGTAATTCCTCACCGGAAACCAATTCATCAATCGTTACTCCAAGTATTTTCGAAATCTTTTTTGTAGTAAGCAAATCAGGATATCTTGCTCCGCACTCCCATCTTGAGACTGCTTGCCTGGTTACATAGAGTTGTTCCGCCATAGTCTGTTGAGTCATTCCCTTTTCTTCACGAAACCGTTTTACTTTCTCTCCAAATTCAATCATAATAATTGCTCCTTCTTTCTATTGCTTGCAAGCAACTATATTATAATTTAAAAAATATAGTTAGAAAAGAAACGTCTGACATTTTTATAGAAACAGAATGGTGCTTTCACATTTTAACACTAAAATCACCAGATTAACTAACGGATTACCTTTAATAGATCACTTTCAAGTGCTCTGGGGAAACTCCTCTTAATTTGCTCTATTACTATTTTCTTTGCCTCAGATGAACCAATCGAATATGCGCTACGCACATGCTCTTCTCCGTATAGTTTCTCGGAAAGTGAATAAATCGCTACTGGCCAACCGAATTCTTCATTCTTTTTATTACGTCTTCTTTGAAAGCTTCTAACCGTAATATAGGTTTGCATCTGCAGTTGAGACAGAGCTCCTTCGTATCCCTTCTCTCCGCCCTTGCCAAAGCCTGCCGCCAACTTTAATTCATTCGATGGAAGTTGCTCGCACAACGTCAGTACATCTATAATCTTCTTCGCCCGCATACTGGCTAATCCATCTTCATATCGACTGTCAAAATCATATCCGTCCCTGCGAAAGGATGCAAAATAAGGGTACCATTCTTTGGATACAAAGCCCGCCTTATTGTTAAATAATTTCCCGTAAGCGATTTCTCCTTCAGCAGCAATCACCTCTCTCCATGACCAGGGATCTTCCTGTGGCGGGTCTGACCACCAAGAAGATGCTGAGGTAATCTCCTCTACAGAAAACCCATCGATTTCATTTTTAAATAGAGGAAGAAAACCTATTTGATTAATAAAATCTGTTAATTCCCTATGATTTTTAATTCGATTGGGATCATCATTACGAAGTCCCTCCATCGTCCATTTTCCTTCAATTGTAACCATGATATTCACCACCTATTTAAATTTTTAATCTTAATTAAAGAGCCAAAAAGTCTTTCAAAAAGTTCATTAGCAATCTGTATAAAGCGAATCTTTTGACTTTGTGCAAATTGCTAATGCTACAGTATAAACGGACCTTTTTACACCTTAATCAACCTCTATTTCACGACTCCTCCATGAAAGAAACACTCCATTACCTTTGTATCCGATAAAAATATCTCTTCATACCCCCAGTACCAATCTACATCACCATTGACAATACAATGATAGCTGTATTCCCCCTTTCGGTAAATCGCTGGACCTCGAAATGGACTTTCCTTTGGCACAAGATACAACGCTTCTTTGAGAAAGTCTCCTGAGAACCCTTCTCCCAGCACTCTGCCACTATAGTTCATCGCCCATACGGGATGGTTGTTTACCCAAATTGCTTCTTCCCCAATAAATGCTTCTCCTCCAAGATAAGTATCAATGTACAAAAAATCTCCCTGTCTATACTGCAAGTCGTGTGAGCTCGGTCTTGAAGATGATACTTCTGCACCATGAGCCGCATAAGTATTTCTTTTTGCGGTAATCAAGAAATCAATCCACTCTTTGTTCATATGCTTACCCCCTGTTTAATTCATCTAAATTCTTTTCATATGCAGGTAGGAACTCCTCCATAAAAATCTCCACTTCCTTCATCTGCATCAAGTTCAAAATCTCACGGATGGAATGTTCCGCGCTATAAAATTCCGTGTTTCCTGCTTTTCTCTCTTCAATACATTTGATTAAAGCAGAAAGCTTATCCGCTGCCTTAACCAGCTTCCATAGGAAAGCTTCCTCTTCCTTGGGATTAAATATGCTTTCGTAGCTTTTGCGTATATCCTCCGGAAGCATGGTTAGCAATCTGTCAGCTGCTGCTTGCTCCACCGCCTTAAACGCTCCCTGTATATTCTCATTAAAATACTTAATCGGTGTTGGCATATCCCCGGTTATAATCTCCGTTGCATCATGGTAGATTGCAATCAATGCAGCCTTTTCCGCATTAAGATGATTCCCAAGACGTTCGTTACTAATGATTGCAAGCGCATGTGCAAGAACACTTACTTCCAGTGAATGCTCACATATGTTTTCTGAAATGGCATTTCGCATAAGAGCCCATCGTTCAATCAGTTTCATTCTAGATATCATTGCGTAAAATCCGTATTCCATAATAGTCCTCCAAATAGTCTAAGCGTTTGCTGTAGCACTTCCTATATAATTAAAGCTTTTGTAGTAACTTCCCGTATAGAGTCAAAGTGTTTTCATAAAACTTCCTAATATCGTCAAACCTTTGTAGTAACCTCCCCTATAGAGTCAAAATATTTTCACTAAAGTCCCTATATACTCAAAGCTTCATAGCAAAGTCTCTAGTCCATAGGCTTTAACCTTTAACTCGATTTTTTAAAAAATGGGCTGTTGCCTTATTCGGTATTTCTATCATTACCCTCAGCCACAGCCCATGCAGGTCATATTCATCCTTGTTCGTCAGATTAATTCCTGTAGAATTTAATTAAATTGTCTATCTATACTTGATTCTCCAAGTATTTCTTCACATAATGTCCGGTATAGGACTTCTCATTGGCGGCCACTTCTTCCGGTGTTCCAAGAGCGATAACTGTTCCACCCTTATCTCCACCCTCCGGTCCGATATCAATAATATAATCGGCTGTCTTGATTACATCCAGGTTATGTTCAATTACCACAACCGTGTTACCGCTATCTGAGAAACGTTTAAGAATATCAATTAACTTATGAACATCAGCAAAATGTAAACCAGTCGTAGGCTCATCCAAAATGTAGATGGTCTTACCCGTACTTCTCTTACTTAATTCCGTTGCCAGCTTTATTCTTTGCGCTTCACCGCCGGAAAGTGAAGTAGAAGGATGTCCAAGTCTCAAATAGGACAATCCTACATCGAACAGTGTCTCAATCTTTCGCTTAATGGATGGCACATTCTCAAAGAAGTGAACTGCTTCTTCAATAGTCATATCAAGTACTTCATAGATATTCTTTCCTTTATATCGAACTTCGAGTGTCTCTCTATTATATCGCTTACCGCCGCAAACTTCACAAGGTACATAGATGTCGGGAAGGAAGTTCATCTCGATTTTAATGATCCCATCTCCACCGCAAGCTTCACAACGGCCGCCTTTTACATTAAAACTGAAACGTCCCTTGGAATAACCTCTCATCTTTGCATCCTGTGTCGCTGCAAACAAATCACGAATTTGATCAAACACACCGGTATAGGTTGCAGGATTAGATCTTGGTGTACGCCCAATCGGGGACTGGTCTATATTAATTACCTTGTCTAGTTGTTCAATTCCTACCATCTTCTCATGCTTACCGGGTATAAATCTTGCACGATTCAAATCTCTTGCAAGTCTTTTGTATAATATCTCTGTTACCAAAGAACTCTTACCCGATCCGGATACACCGGTAATACAGGTCATGATACCTAACGGAATGTCTACATCCACATTCTTTAGATTATTCTCCGATGCACCAACTATAGATAAAAATCCGGTCGGTTGTCGTCGTTGTGAAGGTACGGGAACTTTAATTCTTCCGCTCAAATATGCTCCTGTGGAAGAGTTCTTTACCTTCATAATCTGTTTCGCCGTTCCTGCGGCTACTACTTCTCCACCATGTTCCCCTGCGCCAGGGCCAATATCAATAATATAATCCGCAGCAAACATGGTATCTTCGTCATGCTCCACCACAATTAAGGTGTTACCAAGGCTTTTCAGATTATTTAGGGTTTTCAGTAATTTGTCGTTATCCCTCTGATGTAGCCCAATACTTGGCTCATCTAGGATATATGCTACACCTACCAAGCCAGATCCAATCTGTGTGGCAAGGCGAATTCTCTGAGATTCACCGCCGGAAAGAGTTCCGGTTGCTCTTGAAAGTGTAAGATAATCAAGACCTACATCCAACAGAAAGCTGATTCTTGCACGAATTTCTTTCAGTACCATCTCACCGATTTTCATTTGCATAGAGGTTAACTGTAATCCTCCCATGAATGCGGCAAGTTCACGAATTGAATATTCCGTCACATCCGATATATTTTTATCTCCTACCGTCACAGCCAAAGCCTCTTTCTTAAGACGCTTGCCATTACACTCTTTACATGGAGTGGTTCTCATAAAGGTTTCGTATTCCTGCTTTACAGAATCTGAACCGGTTTCACGATATCTGCGCTCAATATTACGAAGAAGCCCTTCAAAGGTTACATCATAAACACCATATCCTCGTTGTCCCTGATAATGCACCTTGACTGACTTGCCGTCAGTACCATGAATGAACATATGCTTAATCTCATCCGACAGCTTCTCAAAAGGAGTATTCAAATCGAACTTATATTCCTTCGCCAGTGCCTCCAACACACTTCTGGTATAGCTGCCTTTATCTCCCGCAGACTGCCAACCAGGTGCAGCAACCGCACCGTCTATCAGACTCTTGGAGTGATCAGGAATTAAAAGTTCTTCATCAAACTCCATCTTAATACCCAAACCATGACATTCAGGGCAGGCACCAAAGGGGTTATTGAACGAGAAGATTCTTGGCTCAATCTCATCAATACTGATACCACAGTCAGGGCAGGCAAAATTCTGACTAAAACTCAGCTGTTCCCCATCAATAATATCCACATATACAAGACCTTCCGCTAGTTTTAATACATTCTCAACGGAATCCGATAATCTCTTCTCAATTCCTTCCTTGATCACAAGACGATCTACAATAATCTCGATATTATGCTTGTTATTCTTCTCTAATTTTATCTCTTCTGTCAGCTCATAAAGGTTACCGTCCACTCTAACTCTCACATAACCGCTGCGTTTTGCCTGTTCAAAGAGCTTTGTATGTTCACCCTTACGCCCCCTTACAACAGGAGCTAAAAGTTGAATCTTTGTTCCCTGTGGAAGATTCATAATTTCATCCACCATCTGATCAACGGTCTGCTTCTTAATCTCCTTACCACATTGGGGACAATGAGGAATACCAATTCTTGCATACAGCAGACGATAATAATCATAAATCTCTGTAACTGTACCTACTGTTGAACGAGGGTTACGATTAGTTGACTTCTGGTCAATCGAGATTGCCGGAGGGAGCCCTTCGATACTTTCCACATTAGGCTTTTCCATCTGTCCAAGGAACTGTCTAGCATAGGATGAAAGGGATTCCATATACCTTCTTTGTCCCTCCGCATAAATTGTGTCAAATGCCAGAGAGGATTTGCCCGAGCCGCTTAAACCGGTAAGTACCACAAACTGATCTCTCGGAATATCCACACTTAAATTCTTTAAATTGTTTTCTTTTGCACCTCTGATTTTAATATAATTTTTCTTATCAGCCATTTCTCCACCTATTCCAGATTATCTTGATATTCCCTACAAAACAGGATTGCATTCTTAATCACCTTCAAAAGATCAAAACAACCGCTGCTATCATCACCTGTTCCACCAATGTAATCTAATTACTTTTTCAACATTACCTGTAGTTCAATTCTTTATCTCTTATTTAAATTCTATATCTTCTAATTTCAATTCTTTATCTTTTTCTACATATCGTCCCTCATAACCCTTTTTCCACTCGGGAAGGCAATAGTTCAACTAATTCTCGAGCTCCAAAAGCTGCTTCTTCAGCCCTACCATCTTATCTCTCAATTCTGCTGCCACTTCAAAGTTAAGTTCTGCGGCTGCGGTATGCATCTGTTTGGTAATCTTCTTAACCAGAGCTTCCAACTCCTGACGGGACATGGATTCAATATCCTTCTCTATCTCGTTAATATTCGTATCCGCCTTCTTCGAAATACTGATTAAATCCCTTACCTTCTTCTTAATAGTAGTCGGGGTAATTCCATGGGCTTCGTTATATTCCTGCTGAATTTTTCTTCTACGGTTAGTCTCCGAGATAGCCCTGCTCATGGAGTCGGTCATTTTATCCGCATACATTACCACATGACCCTCTGCATTACGTGCAGCACGTCCTATGGTCTGAATTAAGGAGGTCTCAGATCTTAAGAAGCCTTCTTTATCCGCATCCAGTATGGCCACCAAGCCTACCTCTGGAATATCAAGGCCCTCTCTTAATAGATTGATTCCTACCAATACATCAAAGACATCCATACGCATATCCCTGATAATCTCTGATCGTTCCAAGGTATCAATATCAGAATGGAGATATTTAATCCTTATTCCCACTTCTCTAAGATAAGTGGTTAAATCCTCTGCCATCTTCTTCGTCAGTGTTGTAACCAACACCTTGTTCTTCTTATTTAACTCCTTATGAATCTCTCCAAGCAAATCATCAATCTGTCCATTAACCGGTCTTACCGCGATCTCCGGGTCTAAAAGTCCTGTTGGTCTGATTACCTGCTCCGTCCGAAGAAGCTCATGCTCATTCTCATATACGGATGGTGTCGCCGATACAAACATAATCTGGTTAATCTTGCTTTCAAATTCTTCAAAGTTCAACGGACGGTTATCCAATGCGGAAGGCAGACGGAAGCCGAAATCCACCAAGGTCTGCTTTCTAGATCGATCGCCCGCATACATACCCCTGATCTGAGGAAGTGTAATGTGGGACTCGTCCACAATAATCATAAAATCCTCCGGAAAATAGTCCATCAACGTATGAGGCGCACATCCCGGTTCTAAACCGGTCAAATGCCTAGAATAGTTCTCAATGCCGGCACAAAATCCGGTTTCTCTCATCATCTCTATATCAAAGTTCGTTCGCTCTGAGATTCTTTGCGCCTCCAAAAGCTTATCCTCGCTTTTAAAATAACGAACCTGTTCTATCATCTCTTCTTCAATATTCTGAATGGCCTGTGTAAGCTTGTCCTGTGAAACTACGTAATGAGAAGCAGGGAATATAACGATGTGTTCCAGTTTTGACTTCACTTCTCCCGTCAACACATCAATTTCAAGGATTCGTTCCACTTCATCTCCAAAAAATTCAACACGAACCGCTACTTCCGCGGATGATATAGGAAAAATCTCTACCACATCACCGCGAACACGAAAGGTTCCTCGTTTAAAATCCATATCGTTACGATCATACTGAATCTCAATCAGCTTTTTTAGTACATCATCCCTGTCCTTGTTCATTCCGGGTCTTAAAGAAAGTACCATATTCTGATAATCGATAGGACTTCCCAAACCGTAGATGCAGGACACACTAGCAATAATAATCACATCATTTCGCTCTGCCAAAGATGAGGTGGCAGAGTGTCGAAGCTTATCAATCTCATCATTAATAGAGGAATCCTTCTCTATATAAGTATCCGTAGACGGTACATACGCCTCCGGCTGGTAATAATCATAATAACTTACAAAATACTCTACCGCGTTCTCAGGGAAAAACTCCTTGAACTCACCGTATAGCTGTGCGGCAAGGGTCTTATTATGGGCGATAATCAACGTTGGCTTTTGAATCTGTTGAATTACATTCGCCATAGTAAAGGTCTTACCAGAACCCGTAACACCTAATAAGGTCTGACACTGATTTCCGCTTTGAAAGCCCTCCACTAACGCTCTGATTGCCTCCGGCTGATCTCCGGTAGGTTGAAACTCCGACATCAATTTAAATTCCATATATAAAAAACCTCCCTGCCAGTGGTATAGACTACAGTTTAACCAATTGCGTTAGGATTCACGCAATAGCTACTGGAATGTCTCTAATTCTACCATAGCAGGGATGTAAAATCAATACATTTTCGAATGTTTGTTCTGATTTATCAAAATCATAATGCCAAGTTCAGATTTGAGAGTGAACAGCTTAATAAAAATCGCCTATGAACTTTGTTTGTTGGTCCTATGGCACCCAAACACTAATAATTCTCACAGTTTATCTGATAATACCCCTGTGGATAATCACAGACCGGACATACCTCCGGCGCACAGCGGTCGTAAACCAAATTACCACAGTTTAAGCATACCCAAACCATTTTCTCTCTCTTGCAAAATACTTCATTGTTCATGATATTCTCTGCAAGCTTTCGAAATCTCATATCATGATGATGCTCGATGTTTGCCACTCCTTCAAAAAGAGCTGCTATATCATAATATCCCTCTCTTTTTGCTTCCTTTGCATAATCCATATACATATTGGTCCACTCATGACGTTCTCCCCCATATGCATTTTGTAAATTATCCAAGGTACTGGGGACCTCTCCTCCATTTAAAAGCTTATACCAGATTTCAGCATGTTCTCTTTCATTGCCCGAGGTCTCAAAAAATACGTTTCCTATCTGTTCGTAACCTTCTTCCTTTGCTTTAAATCCGAATATTGCATATTTCCCACTGGCAGATGTCTCTCCGGCAAATGCATCCTGCAGGTTCTTATACGTATTACTGTCCCTAAAATCATCACAGTTCTGATTCATGGAAGCCTCCGTTAATTTCATTCCATATATCATATGACGTATCTTTTTATCCGTTAAAAGAAATACATCAGTACCATGTTTTCAGTCCAGTTATTTAAGAAATATTTACTAAAGTATCAAACCCCTCTGGGTAAAGTCCATCAGAGTATTTAACAGTGCGCAAACTGATATCCTATTAGCATAAATATAACTTTTGGCAATTAATCTAATTACTTTGTCCACTACAGAACATGTTTTACTCCATTTTATCCACACTATGATAAAGATTTGCATAAAATCCATTGAAATTCAGTAATTCTTCATGATTTCCCTGTTCTACAATCTGACCGTTATTCATAACAAGGATAAGATCTGACTCTCTGATCGTTGACAATCGATGGGCAACCACAAAGCTGGTTCGACCCTCCATTAAAGCCCCAAATGCCTTCTGAATCTTTACCTCCGTACGTGTATCAATATTGCTTGTGGCTTCATCTAGTATTAGCATGGAAGGTTTCATCAACATAACTCTGGCAATGCAAAGTAACTGTTTCTGACCCTGTGAGATATTTCCCCCGTCCTCAGTTAAAACCGTATCATATCCCTTGGGAAGTCTCTTTATAAAGCTGTGGGCATGAGCCGCCTTGGCAGCAAGAATAATTTCTTCCCTGGTGGCTCCCTCTTTTCCATAAGCAATATTCTCACTGACTGTTCCTTGGAACAGCCAACTGTCTTGAAGAACCATTCCGTATAGGCTACGGAGTGTTCGACGCTTCATTTTCTTTATATCAATTCCATTAACCAATATCTCTCCAGAATCACTTTCATAAAAACGCATTAGAAGATTAATAATCGTGGTTTTTCCACTTCCAGTAGGTCCAACGATTGCGATTCTTTGCCCAGCTTTAACCTTTATATTAAAATCCTGGATCAGCTTGTGTTCTTTCTGATACGAAAAATCCACCTTACTAATCTCAACCGTACCACTGCCAAACGCTTCCTCCAATAGCCCATCTTCTTTGCTTTCCTCTTCCTCGTCGAGCAGTGCAAATACTCTCTGTGCTGAGGCAAGTGCTGATTGGAGTTCTGTAACAATTCCTGATATCTCGTTAAAAGGTTTGGTATACTGATTGGCATAGGCTAAAAATCCGGAAAGCTGACCAATGGTAATAAATCCTCCTATGGCTGTCAATGCACCATAGATTCCTACCGTCGCATAGACCACACCGTTAACGAATCTAGTACAGGGGTTGGTCAGAGAAGAATAAAACTGTGCCTGAGTTCCGCATTCATGAAGCCTTTGATTGATTTCTTCAAAACGTTCCTTAGATCTATCCTCATAGGATAATAGCTTAACCAGCTTCTGATTGCCAATCATCTCCTCAATCAAGCCTCCCATTTCGCCCTTCAACTTGGACTGCTCACTGAACTTGTTATAAATTCGCTTGGAGATAAATGCAGCCACAAACAAGGACAACGGTGTAATCAAAATAACTGCCATAGCAATGCGCACATTGATGGAAAGCATAAAAATTATGGTTCCAAAAATCGTAATAATACCGGTAAATAGACCTGCAAACCCCTGTAAAAGACCATCGGAAACCGCGTCGATATCATTGACCATTCGATTGATGATATTACCGTGGGAGTTCCCGTCAATATAGGAGATAGGCACCTTTTCCAGCTTTTGAAACAGCTGATTTCTTAGGTCCTTAATGGTCTTGAATGTAATCTGGTTAGTACAAAAGGTCATCAACCACTGAAAGAGTGCACTTCCACCAATACATAGTGACAGATATAGGAGGATTGGAAGGATTTTATCAAATTCAACCTTTCCCTTTCCTATTATATGATCCACCGCATTACCAATCAAAATCGGGGTCAACAGGGATAAAGATACACTAATCAAGGCACAGATTAACGCAACTATCAGTGAAGCCCGGTAGGGTTTAATATATTTTAAAAGTCGTTTTAAAACCTGTTTTGTATCAGACTTCTTCTTCATGCTAGTTCTCCCTCCTCTGCTTCACGTTGGGAAGAACAAATCTCTTGATAGATTTTACATTCCTTCAAAAGCTCCTCATGCGTACCGATGCCTGCCACCTTGCCATCATCAAGGACGATAATCCGGTCGGCATTGCGAATGGCTCCTACTCTTTGGGATACCATAAGCACTGAAGTATCACTCAGTTCCTCTCGTAAGGCTTTCTGCAGCTTACTGTCAGTTAAGTAATCCAACGCACTGGTGCTGTCGTCCAGTATTAATATCTCGGGTCTCATGACGATTGCCCTAGCTATAGTTACTCTCTGTCGCTGTCCACCGGAAAGGTTTTTCCCTCCCTGCATTACTTGATGTTCAAGCTTATCCGGCAGCTTATCTATAAATTCACTGGCTTGAGCGATTTCAATTGCCTTTCGGATATCCTGCTCACTGGCTTCCTTACAAGCCATAAGAAGATTTTCTTTCAGTGTTCCAAAGAATAATACGGTCTTTTGGGGCACCAGGCTGATCTCACTTCTCAGTGTAGGAAAGGAGTACTCCGAAAGCAGCTTCCCGTTATATCGAATTTCACCCTCTGTCGCCTCATATAATCTAGGTAAGAGATTGACCAGCGTGCTTTTCCCCGAACCGGTTCCGCCGATAATGCCAATTCGTTCCCCTTTATTTATATCAAAATTGATATCTTCCAGCACATATTCCTCCGAATCAGGATATCGAAAGAATACCTTTTTAAGAGAAAGCATAGGAGTAGAAGCAGTTTCATACTGCTGCGTGGCAGTAGGCATTGATTTGCGTACCGAATTCTCCTCTCCCTCCACCAGAGTACTCTTTGTATCAAACACCTGATTAATTCTTGAAGCGGAGGCTGCTGCCTTTGTAAATATAATTACAAGATTGACCACAACGACTATGGCAAGGGATATCTGCGTCATATAATTAATTAATGCAATCACCTCTCCCTGAGTCAGTCCACCAATATTAACCCGTAGTCCGCCAAACCAGATAATTGCTACAATCGCCATATTCATCAACAAGAAAGTGGCAGGATTTAAGAGAGCTGATAACTTGCCGACCCTAATTGCAATCTCCGCACTCTGATCATTCACTTTTTGAAATCTCTCTTCTTCCTTCTCCTGTTTTGAAAATGCACGAATCACTCTGGAGCCATTTAGATTTTCTCTGGTTACTAACGAAATCTGATCGAGAGATTTCTGTCTCAATCCATAAAGAGGAATGGATTTCTTCATAATAATGTACAGTAATAATACGATAAGGGGAGCTACAATCAGAAAGATAACAGATAATTTTAAATCCAGCATCATTGCCATTATGGTCGCTCCAATAACTAGAAACGGTGCCCGAACCACCAAACGTATCAGCATCGCCACTGCAAGCTGCATTTGATTAACATCGTTGGTAATCACCGTAATCAAAGAATTTGTCCCCAACCGATCCAGTTCCGCATGGGACAGGGTGTTAATATGAGCATACAAATCGTTACGCACTCTTGTGCCAAAACCCTGAGATGCTCTCGCAGCACTATACTGACATATCAGAGCAAATATGAGCCCTACAGCTCCAAGCAATATTATAATCACTCCTTTATGAAGCACATAATCCCTATCTCCCTGCTTAATCCCAATGTCAATAATGGATGCCATCACCAGCGGCACGATTAATTCAAATACTGCTTCCATCAATTTAAAAAACGGTCCTATCATTAATTCCAGCTTAAAATATTTTAAATATTTTGATAAACGAATCATGTTTTACCTCTTATGTTCTACGAATGTGGAATAGAAATATTCTTCTTTTTCCCATTCTATTTCCTGTTTTGTCACCTGATCTATGATTAATTGTAAAATATTTACTTTAATCACTATATCTCCATACTATCTTGTTCCTGCGCTCTTTTACACAAATTCCTCATTGCATTCCCAAACCGCTCATCATCCTCGGCAGTTCTCTTCCTGGAATGTCCCTTCACTTTTTCACCCGCTCGTCTCTGGCGTTTTGCGATGTCCCTCTCCAGAAGCATGATGTCAATATTCTCATTGGTATAAATCTTCCCGCTCGGATGAATTGCAAATGCTTTTCTTCCCAGAGCCATGGCAGCTACACCATAATCTTGCGTAACAATGATATCTCCCTTTTGAGATTGATTAATCAGAGCAAAATCAACTGCGTCGGGAGCCTTGCTGACTGTAACAATTTCACTATAATTTGAAATCAACATGTGACTTGTGTCTATGAACATCACTACCGGTATCCCCTTCTGCTTTGCAATGTCCTCAATGATTTCCTTTACCGGACATGCATCTGCATCTACCAGGATTCTCATAATTTCAACCCCTTTCGCCATATTCTTCATTTTCCTGAAAAGTTACATAAAATGCTTTAATCGACGGATAATATATTTTGATTATATCCCAATTCGCTTTATCAAACAACAGAATATGCTTCGATTGTTAAAAGCATGGTTGTATTGGGTTACTGTTCACCCTAATCAAAGTTGTGGATATGATTTCTAGCAAGGAGGGAATAGCAATTATATTAGGTTGCTGTAATTCACACAAAACCAAGCGACTCCTGCTTTAATCAATTCTGTTAGAGAGAGCATATGGCATCCAAAACTAATCTATCCAGTATAATAAAGTGATGATATATTTTTCATACGCACAACCCTTCAATGTATTGATACAAAGATGAGAACATATTTTATTTGTATTATAAGATTCTAACAGATATAATAGTACGATAACTACTGAAAGAATATATAATTTTAAACAATTGGGAAAAATGACATATTCACTCCAAAATCTATATCTGTTTCACCCTAAAACAATATTCGATGCGCTTAGTTCTGTGCAGGAATGGAGATAATAATGAGTAAAAAAACAAAGAAAATGGGAATACGTGCCGCGGGTGCTGCTCTGTTGGCAGTACTTGCTTTAACCGCAAATTATTTTATTGAACCAAACGACGCCCCCTCTTCGGGCAATCCTTCCTCCATGTCCAGCGGGATGGAAGTGCATTTTATCGATGTGGGGCAGGGAGATTCCATCTTAATTAAAGATGATAACCACGCCATGTTAATTGATGCCGGAGAAAATGATAAAGGGGATACGGTGCTTGATTATTTAAAAAAGCAGAATGTAGAAGAGCTTGATTATGTTATCGGTACACATCCTCACAGTGACCATATCGGGGGACTCGATACCGTCATAAACAATATCAAGGTAGATCAGGCTATTCTACCAAAGGTTGCACATAATACCAAAACCTATGAAGATTTGTTGGATGCCATATCAGCGAAAAATATACCGGTGAAACAAGCTGTGGTAGGAGATCAATATAATCTTGGGAAGGCAAGCTTCATCGTACTCTCTCCCTCCTCTTCCTCCTACGAGGAAATGAATAATTACAGCGTGGGAATCAAGATTACCCTGGGTAAGGTATCCTTCGTCATGGCTGGGGATGCAGAGAAGCTTTCCGAAGAGGAAATGACCAAGACCGGAATTGATCTTTCCGCCGATGTTTTAAAATTAAGCCATCACGGTGCTTCCAATGGCATTAATGAAAACTTTTATAATGCAGTCCATCCAAAATTTGCTGTAATCAGCGTGGACAGAAACAATTCCTATAATCACCCTAACCCGAAGACACTGCTCGCAATGATAAACCACGGTATAAAAATCTTCCGTACGGATATTCAGGGCTCCATTGTTTTTACCACGAACGGAACAAATTTGGTAAAAAATTCAGCTCCTTATGAAATTACCAAAAATGATCTACCAAACCAATAATAGCGAGGTGCATTCCATGAAAAAATTAATTATCGACCGTTTTGAAGGTGTTTTCGCTATCTGCGAACAGGAGGACAAAAGCTTTATCAAGGTTCCCAAATACAAGCTTCCCCCGGAATGTAAGGAAGGCCAATGTCTTATAACTGATAGAGACGGTATGTATCAGCTTGATCTTGAGGAAACCAAAAAGAGAGAGCAACGGATAACGGATAAGATGAATCGTTTGTTTGAAGGGTGATTGTTATTGTTTACTCCCAGTTAAAGTTGAGGATATGATTTCGACCAATGCAAATACTCCTTTTCGGAAATCATTTATAGAATTCATTATGCTAAGCTCTGATGGGCGTAAACAGTTACAGGTGATTCCTCATAAAGTATTCCTAAATAATATTGACATACCCTCTTTCTGAGAAATAAATAGTATATGTAGCAAAATAGCATGAATGTTTATTGTGATTGAAGCATATAGAAATAATTCAATCAATAAAACATTCATGCTATTATCTATGTAAACCAAAATATATCTGTTCAACTATTTTATTTGTGATAAAATGATTAGTACAGAACGAAATAGAATACTCCACAGGAGAACCATATGGATTATAAAGATATTTTAAACACCGCCATGCTGGCTGGTGAACTAATCGCACAGAGTGGTGCCGAAACCTTCCGGGTTGAGGATACCATGATTCGAATACTTAAGACTTCGGGAGCGGAATCCGTAGAAGTTTATGCAACAACCACTGGTATTGTTGCCTCAATATCCTCCCCTGAAATCGAGCCCTTGACCGATGTCAGAAGGATTCCAAACCGTTCCAATAACCTAAGCAGGGTAAATGATGTGAACCAGATTTCAAGAAATATCTGTGACGGGAAGATTACCATTGAAGAGGCTTATGAGGAATTATTAAAAATACGAACAAGGAAAATCTATTCCAACCTAACCGTTGCCATAGCGACTGTAATATCAGTAATCGGATTTGCCGGATTGTTCGGCGGTTCCATTCTAGATTGCGCCTTTGCCGGGGTAAACGGGCTTTTCATCTTGTTGGTGGGTACCATAATTGATAAGAAATTAAGCAGTACCTTTATGATTGATGCCATTAAGTGCTTTGTATTGGCCTTCGTAACGTTGATTTATGTAAATTACTTTCCAAATACACACATGAATATCATTATAATCGGCTCCATTATGCCCTTCGTACCAGGAATCCCAATCACAAATGCAATCCGTGATACCTTACAGGGTGATTATAACTCCGGTGCCGCACGTGCGTTGGAAGCCTTTGTAATCTCCCTTGGCATTGCGGTTGGTGTGGGCTTTGGAATGGGCTTTTATCATATGTTAGAAAGGATGTGGTAGCATGATTATTCAAGGTATCAGTGCTTTTTTTGCTTCCGCAGCATTCTCCGTGCTGTTCTTTCTACCGAGGAAATACATTATTCATGCCGGTATGACGGGGAGCTTTTGCTGGTTCATCTACCTAATCGTAGATCGACTTACCGATGACACGGTTCTTGCAACCTTTGTGGCTACACTGGTGGTTGCCGTTACCTCCCATATCCTTGCCAGAGTTTTAAAAACACCGGTAATATTGTTTTTGATTCCAGGGATTATCTGCCTTGTACCCGGTGGGGGTATGTATCAAATTGTTCAGAGCTTCATTGAAAGTGATACGGTAATGACTCAGCATTATTTTAATGAAACCCTTCAGATTGCAGGAGCAATCGCCCTTGGTATCTTTATTGTAGATACCATGTTTCGTAAATCAAACAAAAAAGGATGAAAAAGATGAGTATTCCATTAACACTGTGCTTAGATCAGCAAAAATACGGGATTTGCAGGCTACTTCCTTCCGAGCCTCTCCCTGTGTGGGTACCTAACTCTGATTTCTACTCGATTACCAAAACCATGGAGGAGTTATCCATTGTATGCGCTCTAGAGCAAATTCCCACAGGAATTCTATGTGAAAGAGATTGGAGGAGCTTAAAGATTGAAGGAACTCTTGATTTTTCCCTGATTGGGATTTTATCCTCCATCAGTACGATTCTTGCACAAAGTAAGATTAGTATTTTTGCAATCTCAACCTATGATACTGATTATATTTTGGTCAAGGATAAGGATATTGAGGACGCGATAACGGCATTAACCAAGCAAGGCTACCGAATTATTTAGGATCGGGATTTTGTCTTTATATGGTTTGCTCGCTTATCCCGCTCACTTGGGATGCAATCTTCTCCATCACCTCTTCAATGCCAAGTCCCTCGGCATCCACAATGACATGAGCGTATTTTTCATAGAGGGGGCAACGTTCCTCATAAAGAGATTTGAGCGTCTGACCCTCTCGAAAAACCACTCCTCTTTGTCTTATATTACCAAGCCGACTGCTAATGGTATGATAATTCAAACGAATATAAACTACCACTCCTATTTCTCTCAAATGCTTCATAGCGCGCTCCCCGTAAATAACGCTTCCACCAGTAGCAATCACACTATGTTCAAGATTAATTTCTGAATTAACCTGTTCTTCTATGCGGATAAGTCCATCCAGACCATCTCTCTCTATAATATCCTTTAACAAACAATGCTCCTGTTCCTGAATTAGCAGGTCAGAATCTACAAATTGGAGCCCCATAACCTTTGCCAGAATCACACCGATGGTGCTTTTACCTGCACCGGGCATACCGATTAAAACAACATTTTTCATACGATCTATCCTTTCCGCCTTTTTAGCCGATTATAGCATTCTTTTTTGTACTTTTCTACGATTTATGACAAATATTTATAGATGGTTCGTTACAGTTCAGCCTAGTCATAGTTCTAGGAACGCCAATGGGTCGCTTTGCTTCCTTTTACTTGCTTTACCTTCGCTCGTTCAGAACGCTCCGCTTCACAAGATGAGCTCAGCCAGTCTGCGCAAAAGGAAGTAAAGCAACCCATCGGCTGACTATCTTAAGCTTTGATAATGATAAAGGGTGAAAGATTATCTTTTGCTGGTGCATTGTAAAAATTGCTGAAATTTTATTTTTTATTTCCGCTCAACCAATTAATTTATCCACGTAAGAATAGACGATGATAAGTGATTTGTTTACTTTCTTTCATTTTTTTATCAAATGTGGATAACACTCCTGGATGCCTTGTTTTATAAGCATACTTCTTTTAAAGGGGGCTAGTGACAGTATAATCATTTAAAAGTTATAAAAATAGCCAGGGCATAAAGTAATACATTACTGTATCGCTTATGCCCTGACTAATTATCATGAAACAACTTGAATTTGCAGTATAAAGATTAATTAAGGTACAAAAGGTCTGTTTATACTGTGACAATAACAAATTGCACAAAGCGAAAAGATTCATGCTTCGATGATAATGTTGAAGAACCTTTTCAACGACTCTTTTCACACCCAAATCAAGATTCTCAATTTCTATTTTTTCTTCTCTATGGCACTTACTTATTGCTTATTACTACCTTCCTCAGTAAATTTTATAGTTTTTTCTTTTAGTACTACCTTAGAGCCGTTATATTCTAATTCACCTGATAGGGTTCCCAATATATTGTTTTGATCTGAATTCAGACGATGACAGGCTATTATTTTACCTTTATTCGAAACAATATACGAGTTAAAATAATTAATGTTCGCCTCGTACTTATCCTTTTCTTTATATACTGCTTGATAGTTACCTTGGAATACTTTACCGTTCGCACATATGGTTTTTATTGTTACAATATCATTCTTCACTGAAAGAACTTTTAATTTTACGAAGTTTAAGAGTTTTTTTGAATAATCTTCTATCTGATATTGTTGACAAGTGTCAATATTATATATTAATAATTTCCCCGTACTACATCCAGTACCTCCACCATAACTTTCTAAGATAAGTTGTGACTCTCCCAATCCTAAGCAATCATATAAACCAGGAATTGTAAAACTGTTTCCATTATCATACAATGGATAATGATAATCTAATTGTTTTTTACTTTCCCCATTGTACAATGTCCAATTTTCGCCCCATGCATCAACAAGTAACTTTACTTCCTGGCTCTCCATTTTATAATAAGGGGTATTATTTATCCATTCTTCTGATATCTTAAAATCACCGTGCACTTTATCCTTATTTTCTTGATCAAACCATTCATAACCATTCAAATGCAGCTTTCCATCTTCTGCCATGTATAGATTTTTATCAGTTGGATCACTAACCTCTTCCTCTTTATTGGTGCTTGTTAGCTCCGTATTCGGTTTTACTTCTGCCTTATTGTCCTTTACTGATTGTATGGGGGTTACTGTTGTAGTTTGACCCCTACTTTCCCCTTCCGTAGTACTGCAACCACTAAGCAGTAGAATTAACATAGAACTGATTAACAATGGTTTTATTCCCCTCTTCTTGCACATACGACTCCCCCCTTAGTTTGTTTATGATAAAAGCTGAGTTGAAAAAATAAATTCCACTCCCTTTTCTACAATCGTCTGTTTCCTATGCCTACTTTTAGCGGACATTCTTTATAATCAACGCCTCCAAACAGAGAACTTTCCTATAAAGTTAAAAAAGACAATAGTATATCAATTAGATTTACAATTGTCTATTTGTTTAATTAACTCTTATGCCCTCTTTAGAGCTATTTCGTAAATGACTATTTCTCACTACACTGTTTAAATGGTTCCCAATATCCATCTAAATCATTGGGCAAAAATGGTATTATTGCATTATAAAGAATTTCGTTTTCTTTTACTTCATACCCATTGACAAATATGGTGGTTGTGTCTCCGGCGCCGCCCCACATAATAACATCAAGTAGCTTTCCATTTTTCTTACTTTCAAGAACATAGTACACTCTGGCATTCATATGGGGCGTCTATTCCAAACTGGTATCAAATCACCATCTCTTATATTCTTGAATAAATCAATATGATTTTTCAGTTCACTACCGTTAATGACAATCTTCCTAGTTTGATCTGATTTAATCAAGGCGTCAACATTCCACGGAATAAAAGTAAAAAAATTAGGTCCTGTGTAATAAATTGTTAAACTAAGATCTTCAATATTCTCATTATTAATTACATTATATAAATTAAGTGATGGTCTTTTTGGGTAGAAGTATCCTAAAAGAAATACCAGAAAAATAAATCCTAAAATAATATGTTTCTTTGAAACCATTATCATTCCTCCTAGTATAAATCAGTCTATCCCCTCTTTATAATGATACTGGTTATACTGTTATGGGCATCTATGTTGTAAAGATAAACTACCATCCCCAGTATCCGAATAATGTTCCGCTGCAATACATTCTTAGAATTTCCCATGAAGTTGATGCTTGTTTTCTTATCCGAGCCATCTGTTGTGTTAAAGAACCATACCCTCTATGTAATAATAATTAGTGGTAGTACACGATATAATATTCAATCGAATAAAGTGCTTTTAAATAATAGTTCCAATTTTGTCACTAAATGTATATTAATATAAATTTAACATATTTATTACTAGTCGTCAATTTAATATAGGAGCGTTTTCAGCATTACCCTGTTTTCCATTTGATGGTTGAAAATATTGACTAGGGGGAGTATGATGCAAGAAGTGAGATGATTTTGACAAAAAATCATCTCTGAAAAGAACTTAGGAGGAAGAAAAATGCTTCGAATACTTGCAATTGGCAATAGCTTTTCTCAGGATGCTACCGCTTATCTGCATTCTATTGCAAATGCAGATGGCGTTGATATTACCGTGGTAAATCTCTACATCGGCGGATGTTCACTGGAAACACATTGGAACAATATTCTGGAAGATAAAGCCGCCTACGAATATGAAAGAAATGGTCTTTCAACCGGTCGCTTTATATCAATTAAAGAGGCCTTACTAGAGGAAGAATGGGATTATGTAACCCTTCAACAAGTAAGTTCTGAAAGTGGAATCATCGATAGCTATTATCCTTACATTACCAACCTCTCAGAATATGTGACACAACTCGCTCCACAGGCCATACAACTTCTTCATCAGACTTGGGCATATGAGCTTGACTCCGACCACGGTGGTTTTATCAACTACAACAAAGATCAATGGAATATGTATGATAAAATCGTTGAAACTTATCAACGGGTTTCTGAGGATTTGAAATTAGAAATTATTCCATGTGGCAAAATCATTCAGTCTCTTCGTAACCTTCCTGAATTTGATTACGCCAACGGAGGTATCTCCCTATGCAGAGACGGTTTTCATATGAATTTAGTTTACGGTCGTTATGCGGTGGCTGCTGTATGGTATGAAAGTATCGTGAAGAAAAGTATTATGGGAAATTCGTTCCTGCCACCTGAGGTGAATGGAAAAGAAGTAAAGAAGGATTATATTGAGTTGATACAGAGTACGATCCATTGGTTGTTAGGGTAAAAAATGCTAGAGCTGTTTTAGACTGAAATTTGGTTTAGAACAGCTTTTTCTATTCTCTCATGCGTTCTTTTATCCTCTCAGCCAAGTCCCTGGGAAGAGTGTCTCAGGAAGAGACGTCAAAAATGTCAAAAAGGGTCAAAAAGAAAACATCGAAATTTTTTTATTTTCTGTAACCTTTTTAAAGTTTTAAAGGAGTTATCAATATGGGAAGGAGGGTGAACTATATGATTAAGGATTCAAGGAACATGGATGAAAACATGGATTACATCATTCAATGCTATAGTAATCTTGTATTCGGCATAGCTCTGACTCATACCCAAAACCGAAGTGATGCGGAGGATGTGTTTCAAGAGGTATTTCTTATCTATCATCGCAAACGTCCGGATTTTCACGAGCAAGAACACCAAAAAGCATGGCTAATCCGAACTGCAATCAATTGTTCTAAACGAATCACCCATAGCAATTGGAGAAAGAAAGTTATGCTAGAGCAGCCCCCTGAAGGAGTTTTTGAATTTCGTACAGAGGAAGAAAACAAAGTATATTCTGCATTAAGCAAATTACCTTCCAAATATAAGACCCCCATCTATTTATTTTATTTTGAAGAGATGTCCATCAAGGAAATAAGTAACTTCCTTAAAACAAAGCAAGGAACCGTGAAAGTCCATTTGTCCCGGGGTAGAGCTATGCTGCGCGATATGCTGAAAGGAGTGTATTTTTATGAATAAGGATTTCTTTAGGAAGATGCATAACCACATGATTCCTGATGAAAAAGTAGTCAGCAAATTAAAGAATGAGCTCCATGAGAATGAGTCTATGAAAATGCTCCCACGTGTTTATCATGTAATTCGTCCGCTCGCTATCTCGTTCTGCTGCCTTGCTGTAGCAATACTAATTATATTCACGAATTTAAGTCATCCGGCAAAGACTACGGATATTCCCATCCCTTCAAACTCTTCTCCTTCGCCAATGCCTGCTGCCCAAACGATCAAACCTCATGGGATTTATCATAATATCCAACTTCCCAATATAGAATTTGGCACATATATAGATCTAATCTCCGGCTTCTTCTTGGAAGAAAGACTAATCACCTATGCTAAAAATGACAACAATAACAACTATCTCTGGTCTGATTCAGCCAGTACGCTTCCATTATCCCTACCGGTTTACTACCTTCCGGAAGGTGACTACACGACCGTTTATAAGAATTTAAAGGACTCCTCTGAATATTCTAGTGAAGCTTCAAATAACCCCAGCAAATCTTTGGCTCATCAAGTCAATTATGTTTATTTTAATAAAGATTCGTTAGATGCAATCAAATGCTTTAAATTCTTTCGGTTCTCAACTGATGACCTCGCACTTCCTAAAATACCAAAGGAGAATATGGTAACTCTATCAAATGGAAATATTCAGTTGCCAAAAATCCAATTAGCAAATGAGGATACCAATACACCCCTAAACTACTATCTCTTCTTTCAAAATGGTAAAAATATTATTGGTATGGAAGCAGAGGCTGATCCTAGTGATAAGGATGCTTATGAGCAAGGCGATGTGAATCACGAACAAAGTGATGTGAATCATTCGAAAACAAGGGCGGATTATCATAAGATTATAGAAGAATTACAAATTCTAATGGCTGCTGCTATCGAACAGGAAATAGGTGATAAGCCCTCCTTGGAGAATGATTTGGAGCAATCCACCTTTAATGAAAACTATGCCATAACTAGTATTATAAATAAACATCCTGATTTTCCAAGTAACCCATCACTAACCATTACTAAATTCTTAAGTACCGGGGGACCCGGAGGAACCACTGCAAAGGTCAGCTTCAATACCTCAACAGAAAAGATATCTGCCTCTGAGTATGATATTACTTTAACCAAAGATTGGAGAATCACTTTTGGAACAACCTATGTAAAGAGCGTGTGGAAATACCGTGTTACACCGCAGGAGGTTGAATTGATTGACTTTATAGATCACGAGGATTTGCCTATGATGATGAAATAAGTATCTACTTACCTTTTCGTTCTTTTATCTCCAAGTAAGCCCAATTACCAATCAATTCTACCGCATTAACAATAAGCGCTATTAAAACAATTTGTAAAGGTGTATTATCAATCAAGATTTTATCATTAGCTGTATTTAGTGTAATATATGATATATTAACACTTACACCACTTATTGCTCGAGCATTCTCATTAAAAGCAAAAACACTATCAAGATCCATATATAATGTATTTAATGATAATAACAGGTAGACAAATATCAATATATTGCTTCCAAAACTCATCCAAATAAAATTTCGTTTCAAAGGTTACCCTCCTGTGATTTTTGATACGATTTTTTCCAGTTCAGTTCTTTAAAACTTACCACTATAATAAACTAACAACTTTATTTAAATTACCTTTTTCCTCTTATGTCTTATGTAGCAACATATATAAAAAGCTGTTATTATCGTTTCAATAATTTCCAGTATCACAATTTCATTGATAAGCAATATTACACTACACCCAATTAAAAGTATAAACAAAATAATTATTACTGTTCTTAAGGCTTTACTCTGATTTTTTTTATAAATATCATTTGCTATAAAACCATTAAGTAATATCCACCAAACTGCCTTTAACATAGTACTTCTCCCATCAACATGATTTCCTATCCCTGTTGTTTCTGTTTAAATGGTTCCCAATATCCATCTAAATCTTTGGGTAAAAACGGTATTATTACATTATAAAAAATTCGTTTTCTTTTACTTCATACCCATTGACAAATATGGTGCCTGAGTCACCGACGACGCCCCACATAGCAACATCAAGTAACTTTCCACTTTTCTTACTTTCAAGAACATAGTACACTTTAGCATCCATATAGGGTGATTTCTTCCAAACTGGTATCAAGTCTTCATCGCTGATTTGCTTGAATAAATCAATATGATTTTTCAATTCACTGCCATTAATTACAATCTTCCTAGTTTGGTCTGCGTTAATCAAATCATCAACCTTCCAAGCAACCAAATTAAAAAAATTTGGTCCTGCGTAATAAATTGTCAATCTAAGATCTTCAATATTCTCATTTTTAATTACATTATATAAATTAAGTGATGGTTTTTTTGGGTAGAAGTATCCTAAAAGAAATACCAGAAAAATAAATCCTACAATAATATGTTTCTTTGAAACCATTACCATTCCTCCTAGAATATATCATCATTTTACATTCTTACTGAAGAGCCACTAAAACTTCTTTAACGCAAATGGATTTAGCCGGAACCTAAAGCTTTTTACCTATCCGTTACGAAGGGTTTTCTTACTAATCCTCGATTGGTAAGGCACCTGTTAATGAATGGCTATTTAAACAAGCAACACCGCATTTTCAAATTGTTATAGATTTTATTTATTTACTTTATAAAGTGGCATAAAATCAGTATAACCACAATTTGGGCATGTAACCTGTATTTTGTTGATGGTATGCGCATTACCAATATATGTTTTAAACCCTCCGCGGAATTCTCTACCACATTTCTGGCATATAAAATACTTCTTCGATGAATTATATGAGATATAGATTATTGGAAAAATAACAATTATTACAAAAAAAATCACAATACCCATTGCTGTCCTCCTATACTTAGATTATAAGACCCTCATCTTCTACAAATTAATGTTTTACTAAAATTCATCTTAACCTTGTACTGACCTATGAAATCCACCTCCCAATCCTAATGAGTACATATATAAGCAAACTGCACATCCCTCGTTGCATATAATAAAATCCAATACCGCCTATGAAAGGTATGTGGTTTACTATGATGGATTTACTTTTAATAACTCTTGCGTCAAAATAACCTGATTTAGCGCAAATTTATTGAGAGCAATAATATCCACATAAAAATCATTTAATATAGTGCAGACTCTAAAATAATTTTAATTACTTGACCTAAAGCAACAATGAGCACAAAAGCAACAACTATTTTAATTATTACAATATACCAAGATAAATCAGCAATTCGATCCAGTATAACTTCAATTAATAATGCGCCTAGAGATAAAATAATTGCAACCACTAATTTTACAATATCGTTCATACTCCCTCACTTCCTCTGAACTTATGGTTCCCTCTACTTCTCTCTCTTAAGTTCAAAAAACACCCCTCCCAAATTCGCTATTACTGTATCCTGATCCTTAATATAAAACTCATCTGTAATTATAAAATAATAGCTACGCTGGTCAAAGTTCGGATCATCACTGGACACGTTAATCCTGTTAACATGATCACCTTCTATACCAATCTCTTTTAAATATGTATAACCGTTATCTTCAAAGAAATCATTCTCTGACACAACACTTTTTATATAATTGGGCTTATTGTACACCTCATTATCAAACCTAATAAAATTAGCAAAATACTGAATCCTCTTTCCAATCATACCCTTTATATCATCATCACTTAGTCCATAAATTCTCGCAAACGCAACGACACGCTTTATCACCCAGCTACCATAAAACTCTTCCTCTGTTTGATTTTGTGTATTCATGAATAACGTTGGGGTAGTATTCTTAATGGTATTATCCTGCGTAGAATCCTTACAACTTAAAAGCATCCCTGCTAGTATCAATATCAAAACAACCCCGCTTATACGCTTTATCTTCTCCACTCCCCCTCTACGCAAATATCTTCCTATACCGTTCCTCATCATACTCAAACGCCTTTTTCATCAACACTTCCAAATTTTCTCCTCGCTCATGAAGTTCTTCTACCATAACATCTTCAATTATATCCCCTTTTCGTATCAGCACCGCACGATCGATAAAATTCTCAATTTCATCAATTAAATGTGTGGCTATCACAATAGTCTCATTCTGAATGAGGCTGTCGCACATCATTTTCAAAAAGTTACGCCTGGTAAAGATATCATTTCCAAGGAAGGGCTCGTCTAGCAAAAGGTATTTTGCACCTTTTGAAAAACCCAGGGCTATTTCAAGTTTTGCTTTCTGTCCCTTGGAGAGGGTTCTGGCTTTCTGTTTCATAGGCAAATCAAGAAATTCGCAGAGCTTTTTAAACCGCTCCAAATCAAAGCATTCATAGAAATCTTCTAAAAACAGCGCATTCTCCAGTGCTGTCATAAAAGGAAAGTAGGAGCCCTCTTCGGTCATATAGGCAATCTTTGCACTGCGTTCTTTGATGGTAGTCACATCCTCGTAGCGGATTTCCCCTTCATAATCCGTCAAACCTGCCAGACACTTTAACAAGGTAGTCTTCCCAGCTCCATTTTCTCCGAGTATTCCAATTACCTGACTGTCTTCTATCTTTAAATTCACTTGGGCCAATGCCACTTTCTCTTCATATTGTTTTTTCAGCTTAATAATTTCTATCATAAACCCATTCCCTCCTTTGCCCTATTCCAAAGACAGCCTATAAAGATTTCTCCATTCCAACCCTTTTAAATCATGATAATCCGGACTACCTTGAAACAGTACATCTTCGCTTTCACCCGTATATATTTCCCCTTGATACTTAATGCCGCTTTCATCTAATACAGTTACGATAAGTTGACTTTCACTGCCGAAACCGTCATTATCATATTTTACATTTTGAAAGGTGTTTCTTCTTTGTACTACATAGAGCTTATGATTCTTGTACTTCATAGTCTCCGCTCTTGTATTACCTTCCAATCCCTTCTGATCCGATTGCATCTCTATCCGGTTACTCTTTGCATTATATACAACGGACTTCATAATATAGTTTTCTTGCTCTTTCTTTTGACTTAATGGAAACATTAAGGAGATATACTCCCCATTGGTATCACCGCGATAGTCATAACCAAAAATACTATAATTCTGACTATCATATTGTAATGGAATTTCTTCCAAAAACTGATTCTGACTAAGGTCAAATGGCTTTAATATTATGTCTTCTTCTTTAACAATAATAAATAACAGCATATTCCCTGTTGTTTCCATACCAACTATATGAACTTTTCCGTTCTCCAAGGGAATTGGCGCAATCAATTTCAATTTTTCAGGTGATCGTAGTGGATACCACGTTTCACTCCGACAATCCGTAATATCATACGCACCTCCTGTTCCGCTTACGTCACTTCCGGTTAGCGTATATGCATAGATTCTGCCAGTTCCTTTGTTGGTGCGAATGATTGCATCCTGGTTATTTATTTCATCTCCAATGTCAACTCCCTCAAGCTGTCTTCCTGATATCACTGCTTTGCCGCTTTCTTTGTTATATGTGACTCCAATACCATAGTTATCTGAGTTAAGCTTCATCTCTGTGTGAACCAACGCGGATAGCGGGCCATCCTGTTGTGTGATATTATATATGATATCTGCTTTGTCTACCTTAATATTTTTCACCTGTTGCCCTTCTAACACGGAATCTCCGGAAACAAAGGGCTTTCCTCCCATAATGTGAGCATCCTCCGATGGTTCAAATTCTTCCAGACAGCTATAATAACCCTGGTCCTCTAGATAATATTGAAATTGGTCATCCATTTTTGAGTCTTTTATATCATAACGAACCTTATCATCCTTGATTAGAAAATCTGTTTTATACAAATCATCTCTAACAAGTCCCTTTACCATAATATCCTTAAGATCCGACCTGTCCCCTGAAATATCCCTAATATAAAACCTCATATGCTCCGCTTGATACCACAATAATCCATAGCAAATCATGAATAGAATCGTCGGAACGATAACACAAATCGTAACCAATTTATTTTTTATCCTTCCCATACCACACCTCTTTTCCACCAAGTTATTCTAGCGACAAGTTATAATAACTTCGGTAAGATAACCACCGATCGGGTTTATAATAGGGATTCACACCGAAGGCTGCATCCTCTTCCACACCGGATAGCACTTCTCCTTGATAACTTACTCCATTGCCACTGAAAACAATTAAATTCAAATTATCCCTAGTGTGGTCATCCACCTCTTCTTCTCGGAAAACATCAAAGCTGGTGACCACATATAATTGATTGTTCTTATATTTCATGATAACCTCTACACCCGAATCGGAATCATATTTAAAATCCCCTTTTTTATCTACAATACTATCATTCATTACCAGCATATTCTTTTCGCCATCATAAACAACATTCTTAATAATTTTTACTTCCCCATCCCCTCTCTTTTCTGTTAAAGGCAGAAGGATTGAGATGTATTTTTCATCCGATTCACCGAAATAGCTATACATCGAATAGTCCATCTCTATATTTTCACATTCTAGACTGATATCAGGAAGAAACTTATGGAGATTTAAGTCAAAGGGTCGTAACAGGATATTATTATCCTCAGCTATGAGAAATAACAACCTGTTATTTACCACCTCCATACCAAATATCTTTATCCTTCCCCCTTCCAAATCAATTGGAGCGAGATTCTCCAAACGGGTCGGTTTTTGGGATTTTGGAGGTTTCTCTTTGTTTTTTTCTAATAATTCTGTTATATCATATGCTCCTCCAAATCCTACACATTTGGGGTCGGTGTATGTAAATGCATATGCTCTATGATGAACGTCATCCCTTCGAACAATTGATTTCCCGTATTCAGGCATATTTGTTATACCGATGAGTGCGCCGAGGCGAGACTTGAAATCCTGTTGATCTTCTTTATTCATTGTAGACAAATCTGACACATAGGTGATGTCCGTTTCAATATAATGAGGATAGCCAAAATCATATTGATCTTTAACCACACAAATGATATCTGCCTTGGTATAGGGTTTCTGTTCTGTGCCCTCTTCCTGATTCCTTTCCTTAGGAGCCTTAAAGTTATAATAGCAATGAAACCTATCGTATGAGTATTCATAAATATCTTGATAGGATAATTTACTAAAATTATTGTTGGAATACGTTTGATTTAATGAAAAGATCGATTTGTAAGTACCATCTGTCATCATACCCTTCAACGTAATATCCTTCATAAATTCTCTATTACCCGAAATATCTTTTATCTCAAAGTAATCCTTTAAAGTCTGGTTATAAAGATAGTTATTTGAAATCACGAATAGTACAAGGGCGGGTATGAAGCATAGAATGACAAGGGCTTTCTTTATTATTTTCATCCTATTTTCCTTTCCTTCACACTGCGAATAGTACTCCACAACAAGAATCCGGTTAGCAGTATACACAGGATAAGCTTTACAACCATATGTGCAAACCCGACACTTTCCGAAATCGCATCTTGCATAAACAACAGCCATAATCCAACAATAACAAAGAAATAATACCTTCTAGCCATAATGGAGAAGAAACTATACAAAAGCACTATTGGTGGTGTAATCGTCAGTAATAATAGTTTGATTAGCTGTATTCCTGACAACGGGAATAAAAACGAAGTCGGTGTATAACGTATCACACCCAATAGAATATAATTGTGCATATAATCACACACGGTCATCCACTCTCCGAAAAATGCGGGAAGCCATAAACCAAACAAGATTATCACTGTTAATTGCAGCGCAAATAAAATGAATATATTAATTATACAGGGAACAAGAAAAGACAAGACCATCCCGGAGGGCTTGACCGGAAGGGATAATATGGTATAAATACTCTTTCCTCCCCAGTAATAGCTAAGTAATATAAAAGTCATAACTCCCAGAATACCAAAAAAGGCAATCCAAAACATCACTCCCAATCCACTTTTTGCAAGTGCCTGTTCAAATCGATAGTAATAAAAATCCAAATTAGTGGAGGTGTTATAAAATAAAATTGTTTCAATTACAAATAGTGCGCAAAATATTGGTGCCGTTATCTTCATCATCCTTAACATAATATGATTCATTAATTTATAGCTGTTCATGCTTCTACCCCCATAGTGTATTAATCCCATAATTCAGTTAATAGCTCAATAGCTTCCTTAAATGATAAATTGATACTCTTCAGATATTCAATATGCTTTAGGGTCGCTTCCTTTTTTAGTTCATCTCTAATTCTTTCTTTGATTTCTTCATTCACCGCTACGGTGCTTTTTACGTTGGCAGACGTATTCAGCAATCCTTGATTTTCTAACTCTTTATAGGCTTTTTGCACTGTATTCGGATTAATACCAAGTAACCCTCCAAGTTCCCTTCGTGACGGAAATTCCTCCCCGTCCTGAATTTTATCTAAGAAGATTTGCTTCTTGATGTATTCCACCAGTTGTATATAAACCGGTTTTTCATTATTTATTACAATTTCCTTGAACGATATCATTCCATCACCTCTTCATTAAGTGTATTATAGCTATAATACACTTTTCTGTCAAGATAATTTTACCATTTTTAGTTGTCTTCCCCATTTTAATTCTTTTTTATAACGCTTTCATAAGATTTAAGAAGAAGCTGAAGATTGTTTTGATGAGTTTGAGGGATTTAGATGAAGCTCAGGATTGTTTTTATGAGTTGGAGGAATTTAGATGAAGCTGAGGATTGTTTTTATGAGTTGGAGGGTTTAAGATGAAGCTGAGGATTGTTTTTATGAGTTGAGGGATTAGGATGAGGAAAATATTTAGACAGTTAATAAAATACTTTAAGAAACTAAGAGATAAAATCAGAGACTTGATAAAATATGATCTAAAATTACTTTTATTATATGGTTCGTTACTAGGGTTCATAAAATTAGAAGCAAGTGAAAAATCACCTCGTTCGCTTCCTCCGCTCGAACGCTCAACCATAATTTCTATTAAACAAAAGAGTGAAGTCGGAATCATACAACCTTTTTTACTTTAACAATGATCATTTACACGAAACCAAAAGATTTTTACTTCCAATGTAATATATAAGATAAAAGAACATCTAATAAATTCCATAGGCACATTCATTCTCTTGCTTTATGCAGTTAATCAATGAACACTTTTGTAAAGTCTATTTCAATCCAACAACCTCATTATCTAAGAATGAATGTCTACGAACTGAACTAGATCTTTATATCTTTATATCTTTATATCCAACTATATGGAGTTTTCCCTTGACAATTACAGACTACTGTAATAATCTAAGTCATCAACCACCAGTTCAACTGGTGGTTTGTTATTAGCCCTCATAAGGGCTATGTTACTGCTTGCCCCAAAGGGCAGTATCGCAAGCACTTTTACTGGTCCGCTATAAAGCGGTACTTCTT
>JAEZLH010000024.1 GCA_023435895.1 Bacillota bacterium | reverse complement strand
AGGACAAAGGTGGAAGTGCGGTAACGTATGTAGCTGATTGTTACTAATAGGTCGAGGGCTTGACCTTAAAAGGTTTACAGTAAAGATAGAATGGAAACATTCTTTGGATGACATTTTCGTGTGTAGGATAAAGTCAATATGAGAAACATTTCAGCTCAAGGCGTAATAGCTTTGAGTTTTTTTGTTATATGCAAGGTAAGAATGAATGTAGAATAACTTAGCTCAAGGCATTATTGCTTTGGGCTTTTGGTGTATAAATGTATGTGCGACTAGCCTGTTAGTGAAAAGATTAGCCTGATTTATCATTCCCCTGGGGGAATGAAGAGATAAATAAGATTCTTTCGGTGCTTGAAAAAAACAATGTCAAAGCCACCTTCTTTGTAACAGGTGATTGGGTAAAACAATATCCAAATGATGTAAAAAAAATAGCTAAAGCGGGTCATGAGTTGGGTAATCATAGTGAAGATCATAAATCAATGTTAAATATGACGGAGAAGCAGTGCTCAGATGAGATTATGAAAGTACATGAACGGGTAAAGAAGCTAACAGGAGTTGATATGAACTTATTTCGTACGCCTTATGGCGATTTTAATAATACAATTTTGTCAACTGCTAGAAATAATGGGTATTACACGATACAGTGGGATATTGATACTTACGATTGGAAAGACTACACTGCGGATTGCATTGTTAACAGGGCAGTGAATAATGAGTATCTAGGGAATGGTTCTATACTATTGATGCATGAGGGCGGTAAAAATACGGTTAAAGCACTAGGTGGTATCATTGAGGGGTTACAGGAAAAGGGATATGAATTTGTGCCGGTATCGAAGTTGATTCATAAGAAAAATTATGTAATAGATTCTAGCGGGAGGCAGGTTGTGAGGTAGCAAATCAATATCAATAGATATAATACAAAATCCCATAAATACATTGAAGGCAAATAATGTATTTATGGGATTTTGTATTATGGGATATGTACAATGGGAATATAGAATTTATTTTAGCATATTTAACAGCTTGATTATATCACTAATTAGTGATATAATTTTGGCATGAAGACAAACAAAATATCCTATGGAAAAGTAAATGATTTTAATTTAAAAGTATTTATAGGTATAAGCAGAACAACGCAGGCACTTCATAAAAGAGCTGGAATCATATTTAACAAAGGAGGTCTTACGTCAGCTCAGTTTGCTGTATTAGAGGCGTTATACCATAAAGGTGACTTAACTATTAATGAGATTATTGAAAGTATTCTATCAACCTCGGGAAATATGACGGTAGTAATCAATAACCTAGAAAAGGAGGCTCTAATCGAACGGCTACCAAACCCAAGGGATAAGAGATCCTGTATTATTCATATTACCATGGTAGGAAGACAAAAAATAGAGGAGATCTTTCCAAAGCATGTAAAGGATTTGGAGGATTGCTTTGTGGGACTGAATGAAGAGGAAAAAGAAATATTGGTACATCTTTTAAGAAAAATTAAAACAAAGGAGTGAATTTTATGAGTAATAAAATCAAGTTAATAGAGAAAATTGGATTTCAATGGGGTATGGATAGTCCGTTTTTGGCATGTATGCACCATCATGATCAATATCCGGCTGGAAATGAGGAACAAGGACCATCTGTTTCCTTAGCTGGAAGAAGAGTTGGAAATGATTTTTCAGGCTGGGATGGCTTTAGTATGTATCACGGAGAACGAGTTCCAGGATTTCCAGTACATCCTCACCGGGGGTTTGAGACGGTAACCATTGTACTGGAAGGGCTTGTTGATCATTTTGATTCCAAAGGAGCCGAAGGACGTTATGGTGGCGGAGATGTTCAGTGGCTAACCACAGGTGCAGGGTGTCAGCATGTGGAGATGTTCCCTCTTGTTCATCAGGACAAAGAAAATCCCCTTGAACTATTTCAAATTTGGTTAAACCTACCCGCAAAGAGTAAATTTACAGACCCGGATTATAAAATGCTCTGGGCGGAAGAAATTCCGATAATAAAGTCTACAAATGAAAAAGGAAAGGGTGCTACACTCAGATTAATCGCCGGTGCTTATCAAAAACAAAAAGCTATTGAACCGACCAAAGCTTCCTGGGCAGCGAGTGAAGAAAACCATGTGAGAATTATTTTGGTAGAAATGGAGCCAGAAGCAGAATTTCACATTGCAGCAGGTTCAAAAACAATGAATCGTAATCTATATTATTATCAAGGAGAGGGCTCCATTACAATTGACGGGAATAATATTGCCCCTTCCTCACGAATTAAATTATCAGGGGAAGAGGAAATCACCGTAATAAATGGGGATAAACCAAGTTATGTTTTATTATTAGAAGGAGAGCCTATTAATGAGCCTGTGGCACAATATGGCCCCTTTGTAATGAATACCGATGAAGAGATACAAAAAGCTTATACGGATTTTCAAAGAACACAATTCGGAGGATGGTCATGGACTGATGAGGGACCGGTTCATGAAAGGGAAACCGGAAGGTTTGCCAAGTATCCGGACGGACGTGTTGAAAAAAGATAAAGGACTTAAATATAGTTCCATTATTTCCTGTTAATTAGCAGTGGGAAAAACTTATTACTATAAGGTAAGGGGCTATACTGTAGTTGATGGAATTAAGGTTTATAGTGGATATACCAAAATTATATCGATTAAAATGTAACAACAGAAAGAGCTATACAACAAACTGGGTTGTATAGCTCTTTTTACTCATAGTATTGGGTTTGGTTTTATTTACCAAGAAAGATAATCTTCCATACTCTTTTCAAGACGTTTACGACCTGACTTTTCCTTCAGCTCCATTTTAACTTCTTCTGGAATTGGCTGATTGAAGGCTTTCCCTAATTTAGCTGCAAGATCAAGCTTACAACTCTTACAAAAACGACCCGTACGAATTGTTGTTCCACAGATTTCACAGTCAATGCCTACCAGTGAATCAGCGGTAAATTCGAGCCGTTCTTCACGAACCCATTTAATAATTTGCTGCTTGGATACATCACCTACTTCAGCTAGTCGAGGAATACTTGAGCCAGGATTATCGTATAAATAATCCTTAACCATCTCGAATTTTTCTTCCAAAATAGCTAGGCATTTTGTGCAATAATGCGGCCCGCATTCATGTATGAATAATCTTCCGCAGTTTTTACAATTTATAGTCTCCATACAGATTTCCTTTCTGATAAAACATGATAGGTTTTGGTACAAAATTTATGGTAGTTACTATAGCTTATCTGGAGTGATAACTAGTAAGTCTAAATATTAATATATAAAAATAGCTTGTTAAAACAATGACAATTATATTATATTTTATCAGATTATGGGGAAAAATCAATCATATTGCAAAAGAAAATTAATTATAGTTAAACTTACCATAGAAATGGCTAATTAACTGGAAAAATTAACTGCTTATACCTAATCCCCATTAAAGAAATAAAGAACGCCCTTTTCCCCGGATTCTGCTTCTACATAAAAATAATTGAGTACTCGGTACTGGTAATATATCAGCGAACGATCTGAGAAGTCAATTTGGTATGGGTTGTACATAATATCAAGAAGCTTGATTTTTTGTGGCTTAACATCGTTCAAAGTACTGTTTACCTTGGTGAAATCACTTATTTGATCGTAACTCGAGGCTACAAAATATGCCTGCCCTCCTACATACTGATAATTTCTACCCAAATAGCTGGAGGTATCATTATTGTACAATACTAAAGAATGATCCTTGATTTCATACCAGGCGGAGCAAAATTGGGGAGTAAAATATTTGGTTAAATGAAAACTTGATATAAGCTTACCATTTTGGTCTGATAATGCATATGCATCAATCGTCCCAATTTGATACAGGGTATAACCGTCATATTGAAAAAGATGATAACATTCATCACCACTAGGACCGCTATCATAACAGGCAATTTCAGTATAGGAATCTTTTTTATCAAGGTCGATAAGATATACCTCTTTGTCAATGGGACTGAAATTTGTAAAAGAGATTTTTTGGTTATTCACCGAAATAAAGGAGGTGAATTGTTCATCTGATTGCGATACAATTTGAATGTTATCAGCTCGTTTGTCATTATTTAGATCAATGCTTAAAGTATTCGAGTAATAGTCAGGAGAGTCATCCTTATTCTTATCAAGGGTAATGCTTTTGAATTGTTTATCCATAAAGCAATCTTTCATAGTTTGAAAGGAGGATAAGTCGTTCAGACTCTTTCCAGTTATAGCGTTCATGATTGGAGTCTCACCACGACCATTGGCTGGGATATTCGTTGGTGTGATGTTAGGGGTAACGGAAAGAGCATTGGTGGGATACAACTCCGTTGGGGCTTTTGACGGAGTAGCAGATGAAGGTTGATTCAAATTGTTATTCACTCCCGTGAAGGAACAGCCAGTGGCGGCGAGTACTAAAAATATTGTAAAAACCATCAAAGTGGGAATAGAATTTGGTCTCTTAGCGATATATCGAACTCTTTCTTTTAGGCTTTGTTTACCGCTATTCATGGAGGATGTGAATATATTGTAGTGTTTTGGAGAGGGAGAACTCTTAGCTAAATCAATTAGGACTTTACCATACTCATATCGCTTTTGCTCACCCATCCTTTTTAAGGTACCTTCATCACATGCAAGTTCTCCATCTCTCTTTGATAAAGATGCAGCACACCATACCAGGGGATTGTACCAGTGTATCAAAAGGCAGATAATGCGAAGGATTGACCAGATATGATCATAATGGGCAAGGTGGGTTCTTTCATGAGCGAGAGTAAATTCTAGCTTTGATGGATTGTTTACCACCTCCTTGGTCAAATAAATGGAAGGATGAAGTGTTCCAAGTAGGCAGGGTGAGGAAAGAATAGCAGTTACATATACAGGGGTGGAATCTTTTTTGATTAAGAGAGGACTTCTTGAGCGCTTTAACTTTTGATAAAAAATAAAATGGGATAGAAGCATACAAAAAGTCGCTAAAATAATTCCTGCCAACCAAATCCCTATGATAATCTGTGAAAGGGAGAGAGGGAAAGGTGCCAGTTCATTTGTTGGTTCTATTGAACTAGTCGATGTGTTTGTGGAGTTTGGCTTATGAATATTGTTTCCTTGAGGTAATAGATTCGTTTGATTTAGAGTTTGGTCTATAGAATGATTATTATCAATTAGTGGAGATGATTTTTGATTCCGATCTGTGTAATTCGTTGTCACATTAGCTATATGGGAGATTTCACTCACCATATTAGTGAAGCTGTTTGTGTAATGAAAGAGTGGGAAGGGGATTAGTAATCGGATGAGGACAACCCCCCATAGGGCATACTGTAACCGAAACGGAATCCTTCCCCTTATAAAAGGGCGAATTAGGATTAGGAATAAGATTAAAAAACAAGAGGAAAATAAGAATTCTTTCATTAACTTGGATCCTCCGCTTTCTGCAAAATTTTATAAAGTTCTTGTATCTCTTCTTTTGACAACGTTGATTTTTCGACCAGTGTGTTCATCATCATACCAATGCTCCCTTGATATACCTTGTTAAGAAAGCTGGTAGTTTCTACATATACAGCAGCTTCGCGATTGACATTGGGGTAATAGAGCCTTGCCTTACCACCACTTACGCAATAGATCAATCCCTTTGCTTCCATACGAGTTATCATGGTAGTGGTGGTACTTTTCGCCCAGCCCATACGCTCCTTTTGAAGATTAACTAATTGCATCACTGTCTTTGGAGCACTCGCCCAAAGGCATTCTAATACGCTCCATTCATTATTGGTTAAGTTAACATTTTCTGTTTGCATAAATACCCCCTACAAAATTGAACTACATTGTAGACTTATTATAATTGAGGACGGACTACAATGTCAACCAAATATAGAAAAAATATCCAATTAAAAGCCAGTTTTTATCTATTATTAAAAATTTTAACATTATTTTAATGATTTTCATAAGAGGATAGTATATAATGATAACAAATTTATAAATTGCTCTGTTAAAGTGTAAAAGGATATAACAGTTAGAGTGGAATATTGAATTATTAATACAGCCTTAAATAAGGAAGAAGTTATTAACGTTATAAAATTGAAAAGTTTATAACCGGAGGTAAAGGATGAAGAAAAATCATAATAAAAATTATATGATGTACTGGTTTACCGGAATCAGTGCAATAATGACGATTCCTGCCGCCATCATCATATTTCAGAATATGAATGGGGGAAGTCTTACAAAGACAATTGCAATTATGGCAACATTCTTGATTTTGCTTATTGCCATAACCCTGTTATACAAATTTATATTTGGTGTCTCCGTTCAAGAGATTACCAGTGAAGAAAAAATAACGGAGCTGGACCGGATTGTTGATGAAATAGCGAGTTATGCCAGGAGATATCGAAACCCTCAGCTTTTGAGAAATATTGAAATTGCTACTTCGCAGACCCAGAAGTTTAAAAAAAGAAAGTCAGTGCTTATTCAAATTGCAGGAGGAGAGGAAGAAGGAGCTTCAGCCATTACAAATATTATTCAGACGGTTGAAGATGCATTGGTAGGCAATTTAGAACGTATTAGTAATCGCATCGAGATTTTTGATGATGAAGGGATTCCAGAAATCGTTCGAAAAAATATTGAATATATCAATGAATTGCTATGGAAGAACAATGATATATTATTAGATTTTGAAAACCTTATTACTGAAATGTCCAGAAGCACCGAGGTGAATGAGGAAAAAGACATCAATAAGCTTAAGGACATGGTTAATGCAATGAAAAGCTTAAGAAGTAGTGACGATGATAATTTAAATGATTTAAAGAAAAAATACGAAGGGAAGATAGGATAATGCAACGAAATAGTATGATTAAGTTCATAATCGGAATTGGAGCACTGTTTATCATTGTGCTCAGTATTGTATCTTTTTTAAGTTCCATGTCGAATAAACCTACAAATAATCAGAATGTGAACAAGGGGGGGGATGATTTCCAAACATATTTGAGCAAATCGTTGGATGAAAAGGTAAGTTTCTTGTCACAATCCATTGATGTCAACACAGGAAGCCCTCGTAAAGCATCGATTAATTTGGAACCTGCCTCCCTTTTTGATGAATTACCGGATATCAGTAAATACCCGTTAGTAGTGGAAGGTAAGGGAGATATTAATATTGAGATATTTGCAAGTCCAGAAAAATCCGGTAAGGATAAGGATGGATGGATCAATGAAGTTGCAAATCGTTTTAATGCAGAGAACTTTAAAGTAAATGGAAAGACTATCTCAGTATCCATTCGTAATGTTGCTTCTGGACAGGGAGCAGATTATATTGTATCAAATAAATATAAGCCTGATGCGTTCGCACCCTCCAGTGTGTTGTGGGGGAACTTGGTGAAGGCACAGGGCGGAGATTTATCAATCGTATCTGATAAACTGGTTGGTAATGTTGCCGGGATATTAATTAATGATGCAACCAAGAAAAAACTTGAAGCGTCTTACAAAAAAGCAGATATGGCAGCAGTCCTTCAAGCAGTTGAGAAAAATGAAATCGTAATGGGTTATACAAATCCCTTAGCAAGTTCCACTGGTCTAAACTTCTTATTGGATACGCTAAATCATTATGACAGTGCAGATATGTTAAGTGATAAAGCGAAACAAGGCTTCACCACCTTTCAAAATAATGTTCCTTATGTAGCATATACAACCATGCAGATGAGAGAAAGTGCTTCATCCGGTAAGTTAGGTGGAATGGTAATGGAATATCAGACGTACATAAATGATGAAGATTTATCAAAGTACCAATTCATACCGTTTGGAATTCGTCATGATAATCCTCTTTATAAGGTAGGTTCATTAACACCTGATAAAGAAGCAGTTTTAAAGCAGTTCTCTGAATTCTGTGCGGCCAAGGATTCTCAAAAGCTGGCAACAGATTATGGTTTTAATGGTCTCGATAGCTATAAAGGAGAAAGCTATGACACAAGCGGTGCAACGGTATTGCAGGCGCAGCAGTTATGGAAACAGAATAAGGATGGTGGCAAGGATATTATTGCCGTATTCGTAGCAGATGTCAGCGGCAGTATGGATGGGGAACCCCTTTCACAGTTAAAGAAGAGTTTGACGAATGGAGCTCAGTATATTAATGACAATAATTTTGTAGGATTGGTTAGCTATAGCACGGGAGTTACGAAGGAAGTGCCCATTGGCAAATTTGATCTAAATCAAAGAGCTTTTTTTCAGGGCGCAGTGGAAGATCTTCAAGCGACCGGCGGTACCGCTACCTATGATGGACTCACTGTAGCAATTGATATGATACAAAAAGCAAAGGTAGATCATCCAAATGCGAAGACAATGATATTCCTTCTTAGTGATGGCGAGACCAATCAAGGTACCTCTATTGATTATGTACAGCCTTTGATCGAACAGAGTAAAATCCCGATTTATACAATTGGGTACAATGCAAACATTGATGCACTTCAAAAGATATCCAACATCAATGAAGCATCCAGCATCAATGCCGATTCCGATGATGTAATCTACAAAATCAAGAGCTTATTCAACGCTCAAATGTAATGCTCTTATGCACTTTTCATAGTTATATTATCTAAATAGAAAAAAGAAGCAGCCCTCGTGTCCATACACTGGAAGGTTGCTTCTTTTTTTGAAGAAAATGAAAAAATATCAATAAAACTATATTTAGATTATTGGGTGTGAATTTAATATATGGTATTCTTATTTTATACTATATAATTGGGGGAATTGTATGCAGAAGAGGAAAAGACTGAGTGAGATTTTTTACCGGAATTTTATGATCTTAATCGTAGTTCCTATCCTTGCGGTAATAATAGCGGCGATGGTATTTGTAATCAACCAGTCGGAGGAGTCCTTTGTCCAGACCATGAAATTATCGCAGAATAATGTAAAGACGGTTTTGGACAGTGAAATAGAGGATAGCTTTATGAGTTTGGGTCACTTTTTATTGACAAATGATAACCAGGTACTGGAGTATGCAGCAGAATATAACCTGGGAGAAGATGCAGAAAAATATGATTATAATAATCGGTTAAAATCCTCCTATAATTCACTTTTTATACCCAATGCAGATATTTTGGCTGTTCATTTTTATATGATGAATCGAAATCATTATGACTTAAAGGACAATTTGGATGTGCCAATGGATAAAATAACGAACAGCATATGGTATAAAAATGCACTTCAAAATAAAGACAATGTAACACTTGGCTATGAGAAGCAGGGAATCCTCCTAGCGAAAAAGGGGAAGTATAAGTTGAAAAATATGTTAGTGATTGCATTTGCACCGGAGAAGTACGACATTAACCAGCAAATACAAATGGTATCCTTATACATAAATTCGCAAGCCTTTCATTTGATTGAAACCTATAAGGAATGGACTGACATAGGCAGCATGTACTTGGTTGATAGCAAAGGAAATGTTATCTCAAAATCAGATTCTGAAGATGATAGTATCATTACCCAACTAGGTGACTATACCGTTGGTAGTCATATTAAGAAAGTAAACGGGCAAAAATTACGAGTACTAATTCAAAATGTGGTGGATTCTGATTGGAAGTTAATTACAATATCCAAGTACAATCAAATTATGGGAGTATATAATAACCTGGCAGTCAGCCTAATCACAATATCAATTGTCCTATTTATATTATTTTTCTTTTTTACAAAGTTATTTTTAAAAAATATTTTGTCCCCAATTAATGATCTGGTAAAAGGTATGGAACAGATGGAAACCGGAAAGCTGGATACCCATGTTCAACCAGGGGGAGCCTTGGAAGTCCGAAAAATGATTCACTCCTTTAATAAGATGGTAAGACAAATTGGAGAGCTGATAGCTAGTAATGAATCCAAGGAAATAGAAAAACATCAAGAGGAAATAAGAGCGCTTCAATCTCAGATTAATCCTCACTTTATTGTGAATACCTTAAATACCATTCGATTTATGGCGCAGGTGGCAAAGTACGATAGTATAAAAAATGTGGCTGAATCACTAATGAAGATATTAAATAGTTCATTTAAAGGTTCCAATAGCTTTTATTCAATACGGGAAGAGATAGAACTACTGGATAGTTATATTTACTTGATGAAAATACGATATGCGGATAATTTTGAGGTAAAGATAGAGGTGGAAGAGGATTGCTTGGATAATCAGATTCCCAGACTACTAATTCAGCCGATTGTAGAAAACTCCATATCACATGGTTTTCAAGAGAAGGATGATATGGGGCATATCGTAATACATATTTTTAAAGAGGGTGAAGCGTTAAACCTGGTAGTAGAAGATGATGGTTGCGGAATAGCGGAGGATAAGATAAATCAACTGTTGATGAACAAAAAACGGAACGGAGAAAATATCGGAATCGCCAATGTACAACGAAGAATTAAGCTGAATTATGGAAAAGAGTATGGAATATCCATAGAAAGTCAGATGGGCAATTATACAAAAACAACGGTGAGAATACCAATTATAAGCAAAGAGGGAGAGAACAATGTTTAATGTTATTATTGCGGACGATGATACAATTAACAGAGCCTCTATTAAAATGATGATTGATTGGGAAAAGATCGGCTTTCAGATTGTAGGGGAAGCCATTCATGGAAAGGGAGTTTTGGAGCTTTTACAGCATGTGAATGCTGATGTTGTATTAACGGATATGAATATGCCGGTCATGGATGGTATTGAATTAATCAGACAGCTCCAAAAGCTTCCTAGACCTCCTGTAGTTATTGTGCTGAGTGCTTATAATGATTTTCCATTAGTTAGAAATGCTTTTTTGTTAGGAGCGGTTGATTATCTGTTGAAAGCAGATTTGAGCGAAACAACGCTCACCAATTGTTTTCTTAATTTGAAAAACCAACTGGAGGAAAAGGGAGAACGGCAGAATGTAGATTCTATAAAGGTCAATGAAGAATTGGATGAAGTGGAACAACTGAAGCAAATGGTAGTTGGCAGAACAGAGGCTTCAGAGGAAATGCTCCCTAGGTTTTATTATGCCATCAGTTTTGAGATTGTTGATTTTGAAAATGTAAGAAAGCGTTTTCACAACATGGAAGAGGAATTGATCTTGCCAATGCTACAATTCACAACTCAAATACCAAGAATGAATACACAGAACAAAATTACAAGTATAACAGCCTCAAATTACTTTCTGTTATACGGGTGCGACGAGATGGAATCGCTGGAGAGAATTAAATCCATATGCAAACAGTTAATGTCAGTGTGGAAAAACTATATGAATATATCCACCTCTGCAGGTATTAGTAATCTGGGGGAAGGTTCAAAGGATTTTCAGAAAAGAATTACGGAAGCATACCATAACTTATCCATGCAATTTATTTTTGGAAGGGAAGGAATTTATACATCGGAACACCAGCAGCAATTTCAAGTGGAGGAAGCGATAAGAAGGGCTAACGAGTACTTACCCTTGATTAATAGCATTAAGAATAATAAGGATGAGGAAATGCTTCGATGCCAGCGAGAGCTCTTTCCCAAATTGCTTGTGGAGCCACTGGAGGAGGCAAGACATCGATGCATGAATATACTTTATCATCTTGCAATTATGCTTCAGGAAAATGAAGACTCCATTTTTAATTTATTTGATAAAAATATAAACTTCTATGATAAATTACAGCGTTTAAAAACAAATCGGGATGTGGAGATGTGGTTGATTAATTTTTGCAGATGGGTATTCGATTATATTGAACATAAATATGAAAGCCGTCCTGCGGTTGATGCCTTTCTCATTGCAAAGAGGTTTATGGAGGATAACTACTCGGATGAGGGTATCACGCTTGGTGCTGTTGCAAGCTTAGTCGGGTTTAATGAAAAATACTTTAGTACAAGATTCAGTCAGGAGTTCGGGCAATCCTTTGTAGCATATTTAACGGAGCTTAGGATTCATAAAGCAAAGGAACTGATGGAAAAGACGAATCTAAAGGTATATGAGATAAGTAAGGCGGTAGGATACTGTAATGTAGAGCATTTTATTCGGGTATTTAAAAAGAAAATCGGGGTATCTCCGGCGGCATTTTATAAAAAGTAATAGCAAACTTTATATCAATAAATATGGAAATAGTTCATATCTTAAGTGTTTTTAAGGTGGTAAGATACAGACATCAAAGATGATTACATCTTTAGAAGAGGAGGAAAGGTATGAGTACTAAAAAAGTTTATGCTATTATGTTATGTTTTGTTCTATGTTTTTCTTTATTAACCGGTTGTAGTAACGGAGGAAAGACAACGCCTACGAATTCAACTACGTTAACACCGGAAGCCACAAAGCCTGCAGGGGATAAGGGGACTTTAGATCCCAATATCAAGGCTACGTTGGTTTTGGCTACCTATGATAAGAATGATGTTGCATTATTTGATGAATTGGATCTTCAGGGTAGATTTCAAAAGCTTTATCCTAATGTGACAATTGAAATTGAGCAGACAAAGGATGATTCGGAATATTGGAATTCTATGAAAATTCGTGCAGCTGCAAAACAGCTTCCGGATATCATGTATAACAAGCCTTTTACCTTTGCAAGATTTAAAGACTATGTATACGATTTAAGTGATACCAAGGCAGCAGCGAACAATATTTATACAGAAGGATATAAATTTGACGGTAAGGTTTTAGGCGTATCGGAGAAGGCCACTCAAGATTATGTATATTACTGGACGGATATGTTTGAAGAAGCAGGAGTTCAGGTTCCTACTACCTGGAGTGAATTCCTTGATGTCTCCAAAAAGCTACAGGATTATTACAGCGCGAAAAACAAAGATTTTATGGCGATTGGATTGGGTGCAAAGGATGAATGGCCAACCTATCCATTCATGGAATTCCTGCCATCTGTAGAAAGTGGCAACGGCAAGACTTGGAATTTATTAGCTACCCAGGATCAGCCTTTTGCTGAGGGAACGGATATTAACAAAACCTATAAAAAGGTATTCCAGTTATTCACCTCAGGAGTATTTGGAAAAGATCCTTTGGGACTAGGTCATGATCAAGTGGTTTCTCTTTTTGCACAGAAACAGGCAGCTATGCTTGCAGCAGGTCCTTGGTGTCTTGCAGCAATTAAACAAGGCACCGATGATACTTCAAAACTAAGCACCTTCTATTTACCGATTCGGGATAATAGTTCCGATGAATTCCGTACCATTGTACAAGGTGACAGCTTCTTATCCGTTACAAAGCATTCCAAAAATCCTGAGTTGGCAAAGGCATTCTTAGAATTCTATTTCAGCGATGCTTGGTATCCGGATTATGTTGCTAAAATCGGTGATGACAGCACCATGTCCTCCTTCCCGAAGGAAAAAGATCCGATATTTAAAGCTTCGGATGAAAAACAACCCAAGGCGGTTCTTGTAACCTATGATGGTGGAAATGATGATTTTTCCAATCTGGCATCAGAAACAAAATTTGATTATAAGAAATTAGGATCTCAGATGTTTACTAAAGGTTTTGATTTGGATAAAGCCTTGAATGATCTTGACACAAGTTGGACAGCAGCCAGAAAGAAATTAGGAATTAAATAGGCAATATAGTTAAATTGGATAGAGGTGGCTGTTGCAAGTAGTTGTTATCTTAATTTTGCAACAGCCATTTTTATAGGAGTTTTAGAGAAAAGGAGCTGAATTATGAATACTCTGCAAAAAAGAAAAAATCAATTTATATATACCTGCCTAGTTATACCGGTTGCCTTGTTGCTTTTATTTGTGGTTTATCCCGCATTGGATTTAGTTCGGATGAGCTTTACGAACTGGGACGGATTGACAAAGCAGCAAAGCTTTATTGGACTTTCAAATTTTAAAACAATGATATTTCATTCCCCTGATTTGTGGTTGTCCTTAAAGAATAATTTTGTTTATTTTTTTGTTCATCTGTGTGCAATTCCTATCGAGCTTATGATTGCCGTTATGTTAAATACGAAATTCAGAGGGGCGAAGTTCTTTCGAGGAATGACCTTCCTTCCATATATTATCAATGGTGTGGCAATTGCTTATGCGTTCTCTTATTTTTATTCCCCGGTCAACGGAGCCTTTAATGCAGTGCTGACAACAGTTGGGTTAAAGGGAGCCATACATAATTGGTTGTCGGATGAAGGAATTATCAATTATGTTCTTTCCAGTGTATCCATTTGGAAATACAGCGGCTATCATATCATTATGTTTATCGCTGCTCTACAATCCATTCCCCAGGACATCATGGAGGCAGCAACGGTTGATGGTGCCAATGCATGGCAAAAGTTCAGGGCAATCCAGATTCCATCCATCCAGCTGGTCATTGATTTTATTCTTTTTGATAATGTGCGAGGAGCACTGCAAATATTTGATATTCCCTTTGTTATGACTAATGGGGGACCTGGATATTCCTCTTCTACGTTTACGCTTTATACCATCAATATGGCATTTAAATATAATAACTTCGGATTAGCCGCTACAATGGCGGTAACCATTATGGTTTTAATCATCATTGTGTACCTGATACAGAGCCTTTTAGTTAATGTTGTTCGAAAAGGAGGACATTCCTATGAAAGTTGAGATGAGCGCAAGCCATAATAGAATGATTTCAAATATAATAAAGTATCTGGTATGTGCCATACTGGTTTGCTTTGTGATTGGTCCCATTTTAATTACGCTGTTTGCATCACTTAAGACAAGGGGTGCAATGGTTATGACATCACCTTTGTTATTACCAAAATGGAAGGACATTACCTTTGATAATTACAAACAGGTCTTTGAGAATAAAATGCTTGGCTATGCCTTTAAAAATTCAGCATTGATTGTGTGTATTAGCCTGATTTTTAACATAGCCATTGGTTCAGTCACCGCATACATATTGGAACGCTTTACGTTCCGCTTTCATAAATTGATCTTTGCATTGTTTTTTATGGGAATGCTGATTCCTACATTCATTACGGAAATAGCAAGATTCAAAGTGATTCAAAATATGGGACTATATAATACCGTTGGTGCGCCAATTATAATATACGTAGCTTCGGATTTGATGCAGCTCTATATTTATCGTCAGTTCATATCCAAAATTCCGCTATCACTAGATGAAAGTGCATTGATTGATGGGTGTAATTATTTTACGTTGTTTGGAAAAATTATTTTCCCGCTATTAGCGCCTGCTACTGCCACAATTTGCATTATTAAAGCAGTAACCATTATTAATGATATGTATATTCCGTATTTATATATGCCAAATAACAAATTAAAAACGTTAACTACATTTTTGATGACATATGCGGGAGCAAAACAGGGTTCTTGGCAGAATCTATCTGCCGCAATTATTATCATTATGGTTCCTACAGTAGTAATCTATATTTTATTCCAGAAGCATATACTTTCGGGGATTGCTGCCGGTGCTGTGAAAGAATAGGAGGTAAGAATGAATCAAAACGTATTGAATAAGTTTCCTAAAATGCTTCATGGTGGGGATTACAATCCCGATCAATGGCTGGATTATCCGGATATATTAGAACAGGATATTCTACTTATGAAAAAGGCAAATATCAATTGCGTTTCTCTTGGTATCTTTAGCTGGGCAACTCTGGAGCCGGAGGAAGGAGTTTATTATTTTGACTGGTTAGAGAAGATAATAAATCGTTTGTATCAGGAAGGAATCTATACGATACTCGCGACCCCTACCGGAGCAATGCCCCATTGGATGACTGCAAAATATGAAGAGGTGATGCAGGTGAACAATAAGCTAGTTAGACATATTCCCGGTAAACGGCATAATTTCTGTTATACGTCTCCCGTAATGAGGGAGAAAACCAGGAAAATTGATACGGAGCTCGCAAAACGCTTTGGAAACCATGAAGCAGTCATCCTCTGGCATATCTCTAATGAACTGGGAGGTAATTTTGAGGATGCATCCTGTCATTGTCCCTTATGCCAAAAGGCCTTTCGTCAATGGCTGCAGGATAAATATAAAACTCTGGATGCGTTGAATGCGGCATGGTGGACAAAATTTTGGTCCCATACCTACACGGACTGGAACCAGATCCATAGTCCGGTGGAACAGGGAGAAGTATTTTTACATGGACTGGTTATTGACTGGAAACGTTTTGTAACATTTCAGATGAGAGATTTTCATATAGAAGAAGCAAAAATCGTAAAACAATACAGTAATCAGCTTCCGGTAACATCAAATATGATGCCCTATTTTAAATACTTGGATTATTTCAAATTCCAAGATGCAGTTGATATCGTATCCTGGGACAATTATCCGTTTTGGCATTCGGAGGAGGATGAAATCAATATTGCGGTTTCCATCGCAGCATTTCATAGTCTGATGAGAAGTCTGAAAGGGCAGCCCTTCCTAATGATGGAAAGTACCCCTTCCATGACAAATTGGGCGGATGTATGTACTCCGAAGCGTCCGGGGCTGCATGAGTTATCTTCTATGCAGGCAGTAGCCCACGGATCAAATAGTGTACAGTATTTTCAATGGAGAAAGAGCAGGGGTTCTTCTGAAAAATTTCACGGAGCGGTAGTGGGTCATGATGGAACAGGGGAAACCAGAGTATTTAAAGAGGTGGCTCAAGTAGGAGAAAGAATCAGAAAGCTAACCGATCATGTGTATTCCAGCTGCAATAAACCAGAGGTTGCTATTATATTTGATTGGGAAAATTGGTGGGCGATTGATGAGGCGCAAGGACCTAAGAAGGATAAGGGATATATTGAACGGGTTTTAGAGCAATATAAGCCCTTTTGGGAAATGGGAATTGACGTGGATTTTCTGGATATGGACCAGGAGATTGAAGGGTATAAATTGGTTATTGCACCGGTTTTATATATGTTAAAAACCCCTTTTATTCATAAGGTGAAGGAATATGTAAACCAAGGAGGTACCTATATATCCGGTTACTGGAGTAATGTGGTGGATGAGTATGACCTATGTTATTTGGGTGGAAGTCCATTAGATCAGATTCTTGGTATCACTTCGGAAGAAATTGATGCGCCTCCAAAGCATTTCAAGAATTCGGTTAGCTATGAAGGAGAATTATATGAAACAGGTGATTTGTGTGAGGTAATTCATGCAAAAGGAGCCGAAGTGTTGGGGGTATATGGAAAGGATTATTACCAAGATATGCCCGCTATAACAAGGAATACCGTTGGAGCAGGGCAAGCCTATTATATCGCTTCTCGTAATGAATATTCCTTCTACAAGAAATTTTACCATGACCGTGCGAAAGACAATAATATTGAGATACCACTGGAGAATGCACTTCCCTATGGAGTTACAGTGAGTAAGAGGATTGATGGAGATATTAATCTGTATTTTATACAAAACTTTAACGGAGAGTGCAGGAATATTCTATTGGATAAAGAATATGAAATTCCGGAGTTAGGGGAGAATATATCGGGAGAGCTAGCCCTTCAACCATATGCCTGTGTGATATTGAAGCATATTGGTAAAAACTAAAATAGCTTAAGCTACAAACTACATATTATATCGAGGCAGCCATCCCATATGGGGTGGCTGTTCGTATAGAAAGACTTTGAATAACTCGCAGCTGGTCATTCTTTTCCCCTCCTTTTAGTCACGATATTTAAGATGGAACGATAAATGATTTATGAGCTAGTTAAAATATTAACATTAGCCGCTTGCCTTTTTCTTCGAATTATGTTATATACATGCTTATACGGAATAAGTTTGATAGAATTCGAATGTGCTCGGTTTGAAGGAGCATTTGTAACTTGTAATCAAAAAACTTGATAGGTAAAATTTCGATACAAAATTATTGTTGCCATTGCAGATACAGTTGACGTAAAATCCTTCATTCCAACGATTCTACGGGATTAACTTTCACTTCAGAATTATCCGTTGTGTATGCAATAATTATTGTTATGTTATTGAGCTTTGAAATTTACCCAACTAATATTGAACATGAAAGGATTGTGAGAAGAATGGGTTTAAATGATACACCTTCAGCGGATAGAGTACATATTGGTTTTTTTGGAAAGAGAAATGCGGGTAAGTCCAGTATTGTAAATGCAGTGACAGGACAAGAACTTGCAGTAGTATCGGATGTAAAGGGAACGACTACTGACCCTGTATATAAAGCAATGGAGTTATTGCCCATCGGGCCTGTTATGATTATTGATACACCTGGAATTGATGATGTGGGAATGCTTGGTGAACTAAGGGTTAGGAAGACAAAGCAAGTACTGAATAAAACAGATGTAGCGGTGCTTGTGGTGGACTCCTCCAATGAGAGATCACCGGAGGATGAGGAATTGATTCAATTCTTTAAAGAAAAGAATATTAATTATGTTATCGTTTATAATAAGTCCGACCTATTGGAGACCATCCCTGCGGCAAAAGAACATGAGATCTATGTAAGTGCCAAGAATCGAATCAATATTGAAGCGTTAAAAGAAAAGATCTCCTCACTGGCTCCGGTGGAGAATCAGAAATTAAAAATCGTTGGTGATCTCATTAGTCCTTCTGATTTTGTGGTATTAGTAACACCTATAGATAAAGCGGCACCCAAGGGAAGATTAATTCTTCCCCAACAACAGACCATCCGTGATATTTTGGAAGCGGATGGAACTGCAATTGTAGTAAAGGAATATGAATTAAGAGAGACATTAGCTTCCCTGGGCAAAAAGCCAAAGATGGTTATAACCGATAGTCAGGTGTTTGCGAAGGTATCGGCCGATACGCCAAAGGATATCCTTTTAACCTCCTTCTCCATTCTCTTTGCAAGATATAAGGGACTTCTTGAAGAGGCGGCAAAAGGCGCTGCTGCAATCGAACAGCTGGAAGATGGAGATACCATCCTGATATCCGAGGGATGTACTCATCACCGTCAGTGTGATGATATCGGTCAGGTGAAATTACCGAGATGGATCAAGAATTATACGAATAAGCAGCTGAATTTTGAATTTACCTCAGGAGGCGAATTCTATGAGGATCTTACAAAATATAAACTGATTGTACATTGTGGGGGCTGTATGTTACCGGAGAGAGAAGTGAAATTCAGAATGAAATGTGCGGCAGATCAGGTGGTTCCGATTACCAATTACGGTATTTTGATAGCGTATATGCAGGGAATTTTAAAGAGAAGTCTGGAGCCATTCCCCCACATTTTAGCACAAATTGAGGAGTAAAAGGATGCGAATAGAGAAGGATAAGTTGGGAGAACAAACACTTTCAGAGGACATAGCATATGGCTTGCAGACAGCAAGAGCTAAGGAGAACTTTGCACTGGGGTATGGGAAAACCAATCTGGGTCTGATTTATGCCATAGTTAAAATTAAGAAGGCAGCAGCCTTGACCTATATAAAGTTGGGAATCGGCAGTAAAGAAGGGAATCAGTTCATTGTACAGGCCTGTGACCAGGTACTTGCCGGAAAGCAGGATGACCAGTTTGTGGTTGATGCATTACAGGGAGGAGCAGGTACTTCTACCAATATGAATGTCAATGAAGTGCTCGCCAATCTGGCTTTGAAGCTATCAGGAAGAGAATATGGAGAATATAGTTATATCCATCCTCTTGATGATGTCAATCGGGGGCAATCCACCAATGATGTATATCCTACCGCACTTCGTATTGCTGCCATTGATTTGCTTCGGGATTTAAGTGAAGAATGTGCAAAGCTTCAGCAAGCACTACAGTTGAAGGAAAATGAGTTTGATTCCATAAGGAAGCTTGGCCGAACGGAATTAATGGATGCAATTCCCATTACCTTAGGCTCGGAATTCGGAGCATATGCTCAAGCAATTGCTCGTGATCGTTGGAGAATTTATAAGGTAGAGGAGAGACTGCGACAGGTTAACATTGGTGGCACTGCGGTAGGCAATTCAAGTAATGTGGATCGAAAGTACCGTTTTGGCGTAATCGAGGAATTAAGGACAATGACGGATATTGGTCTGGCTGTAGCGGAATATCCCATGGACATTACACAGAATAACGATGTATTTGTGGAGGTGTCAGGACTTTTAAAGGCGCTGGCTGTTAATCTGATTAAGATAGCGAATGATCTTCGATTGATGAACAGCGGACCCTTTGGCGGCTTCGGTGAAATTAAGCTTGCTCCCATGCAGATGGGAAGCACGATTATGCCGGGTAAGATTAATCCGGTTATACCGGAGATGGTGATGCAGACCGGAATGAAAGTGATTGCTAATGACAGCGCTATATCAATGGCAGCAGCACACGGAGAATTTGAATTAAACGCCTTTTTACCTCTGATTGCAGATTCCCTTTTGGAAAGCTTATCCTTACTGAAAAACTCGGTACAGATTTTTCGAACAAAATGTGTGGATTTGATTGAACCGAATCCCGAACGCTGTGAGGAGCTTTTAAATCGTTCCTATGCCTTTGCCACCGGATATACCGCAAAGCTAGGATATGACAAAGTAAGCCAGGTTATTGCAGAGCATAATGGAGATGTGGAATTAATTAAAGAAGCATTAATGAAGCTAAGCAGTTACTGATTATTTCTTAGTCCAAGTTGAGTATGTTTGCGGCAAATGCAAATACTCCTTTTCAGGAATTGTTTATTGAAAATTATTATACCAGGTTCTTACATTGGAAGCGAACAGTAACGCTAAGACGTTCCTGTTCCTTCTCTACGTTCCACTTGTATAAGTAACGATTCCTTGATATAATAATGATACAAACTACTAATACAAGTGTTTCTCCATATCGGAAACCTTGTACTTGATAAAGGAGGAGTTTCCATGACATTTGTGAAAAGTAAGAATTTATGGTCAATGGTTAGATTAGTTGTTGGAATCATCTCAGTATTATTGTTTTTTGTTCTTGGTATTCAGTCTTTTGCAGTTCTTGTAGATAAAGCGTTATCTCCGAATAAAGATGTGAGTGGAATGGTTGGAATTTTGGCCGCATTATTTCTTCTGGTAGCCGGAATCATCGGAATAATTACTTGGAGAGCAAAGTCTATCGGAGGTGTCATTGCATGTATCGCATTGTATGTTTGCAGCGCAATCACCACCTTCTTTGGTACAGAAGCTTTTAATGCTTTAAAGCTATGGGGAGTGGTTGCATTCCTTTTTGCTCTGGTTTACCTGTTTGCATTAATGAATACCAGAAATGAGGGTTAAGAGTTTAAGCGTTTGCATTAATGAATACCAGAAATGAAGGTTAAGAGTTTAAACAATTGACAGAAATAAGGTAGTTATAAAGCAACAAAGATAGTTAAGTAATAATGACTGTAAAGTTATAAAGATTATTAAGTATAAAGATTATTTATTATAAAGATAGTTTAAGCTGTAAAGCAAGAGCGGGCTGGTGTAGAGATAGACCACAATTCGATGAAGATTCGAAGCGGTTATATTTCACATCAGCCCGTTTTGTACTATTTTGATATTCAGCCGTTCACTAACTAAGCAATAAACTGTTATACTTCCTATGCATAATGTATTATGAATGGGGAGATAAAAGAAACCAACTCATATTTGCAAGCCAAAAATTTCTTTGATGATTTCAACAGGAAGAACTAAAGCGAAACGGACATATCCTTCTCCCAGAGTACCAAAGCTACTTCCTGGGGTGCAGAGGATTCCAGTTTCATGAAATAACTTCATGCAGAATTCATTTGAGCTATCATTTCCCACCGGAATTTTTGCCCATACGAACATGGAACCTGCGGGTTTTGTGACACTTAGGCCAAGTCTGCTAAGTCCCTCACAGAGGGCATCCCTTCTTCTTTCATATTCACAACAGTTTGCTTTGACACTTTCCTGAGGACCATTTAATGCAGCAATAGCAGCCTTTTGTACCAGGAAGCTAGTGCCGTAATCGAATTGGGAGCGGATGGTCTTGAATTTATGTATGATCTCTGCATTTCCTAAGAGAAAGGATATTCTAAGTCCGGTAATATTATAAGTTTTCGATAAGGAATTGAATTCAACACCAACCTCTTTTGCTCCCGGATAACAGAGGAAAGAGCCGCCCTTAGCGCCATCAAAGATAATCTCTGAATAGGCATTATCATGTACGATTACGATTTCATATTGTTTGGCAAAGGAAATTAACTCTTCATAGAAGGAATCCGGAGCAATAGCGCAAATGGGATTTGCAGGATAGGATACAATCATCATCTTGGCTTTTCCTGCAATTTCCTCGGAGATGGAACTAAAATCAGGGAGGTAATTATTCTCAGGAAGAAGATTATAATACTCGATGTGTGCGCCGCATAAGTAGGGACCAATTTCAAAGATGGGGTAACCAGGGTTGGGAACCAGAACAGTATCCCCGGGGTTACAAAGAGCCAGACCGATATGCGTCATACCTTCTTGTGTACCGCTAACGGAAGTTATTTCTTCCTCGCTTAGATCGACCTCATATCTGCGTTGATACCAATTGATGACGGCATCAATCAGTTCAGGAGAATCGCCCAAGGAATACTTATAATTTTCGGAATCGAGTGCTGCAACGGACAAGGATTCCATGATAAAAGAATCCGGTTTAAAATCAGGAGTTCCAACGGTAAAGTTATAAACAGGCATGCCGGATTTTTGGCGTTCATTTTTATAGTTATTTAGTGTGTTAAATATATTAGAACCAAAATGATTGACACGGTCAGAAAATTCAATATTCATATTCTATTCCTCGCTGATAAAATGATAGTTATACAATACACCCCCACTCAAAAAATGTCAAAAGCTAACTTGGAATTTTTTATGCAAGGTACAACCAAAGATCAGGCTAAATTTTAGCTGAATTTCAAAAATAATTGTAATTGTATTATGAGAGGATTTATGATTTAATTGTAATTATTCAGAACGAACAATAGATTAGGCGAGGTGAACGAAATAATGGAACAGAGAGTGAAAGAAATCGTTCAATTAATCATGAACGATTATACAAAACCGGCATCAATCAATAAGGAAGACACCTTTAACCAGCCAAATCGGGAGGAAATTATTGCAATCATTAACAAACTGCAATATATTGCATTTCCCGGATTCTTTAATAATAAGGCACTTAAAAGCTATCATATGGAATATCAATTAGGTGCTGTAATTGAGGATGTGATCTATCAGTTAAATAAGCAGATTGGATTTGCTCTTCGTTATGAATCAGCATACCAATTCGCAAATAAGGAGCAGATTGACCTAGTTGCAGAGGATATAACCATAACCTTTATGCAGAAGATCCCCACTATACGAGAATACTTAGAGACTGATGTGGATGCGGCTTATGAAGGAGATCCGGCTGCTTATAGCAAAGATGAAATTATCTTTTCCTATCCCGGTCTATATGCGATAATGGTAAATCGTTTTGCCCATGAACTCTATTTGTTAAAGGTACCGTTGATTCCTAGAATTATGACGGAATACGCCCATAGCATTACGGGAATTGATATTCATCCCGGAGCAACCATAGGCAAGTACTTTTTTATCGATCACGGAACCGGTATCGTAATCGGTGAAACAACACATATCGGTAATCACGTTAAGATTTATCAGGGAGTAACCCTGGGTGCTTTATCCACCAAAGGAGGACAGAGCTTAAAAAGTGTTAAGAGACATCCTACCATCGAAGATGGTGTTACCATTTATTCCGGTGTGTCCATCCTGGGAGGAGATACTATTATCGGTGAAGATGTTGTCATCGGTAGTAATGCCTTTGTTACCAAGTCCGTGCCACCAAAGACGAAAGTAAGTATGAAGAACCCTGAGCTTCAATTCAAAGCAGGTACAGGCAAGCCGTCAGAGGTGAAGGAATTGAATCAATATGATTTTTTTGACTTTGTGATATAAATTGAGGATTATAGAAGTTGGGTGAGGATGTTTAGTAGAAAACCATGCTTAATAATGTATTATATCTTGTATATGTCATGTCTGTAAAAATCCAGATACATCTGTCAGTTTTACTTATTATGTTTGGATAGACCCGAATATTAATTAAATAAAAACCATGAAATGCAGTTTGGCTGAAAAGATTGCCTTAACTGAATTTCATGGTTTTTGTATATTATTAACCTTAAATTAGAAAACCCCAGAAGCTTATTAAATACTTATTCAGAAAATATTTAATAACGACCAAACAAATCCATTAAAAAGCAAAACAACATAAAACTATCCGACAACACTATTCCAACAACACCAAATATTGATTTTATCTTATATTACATGAGTCACACGTTCCGTTTTATAATGTTCATCCTGATTACGCATCCTATTCGGAGTGGTACCGTAGGCTGCCTTGAACATGCGCATAAAGACCTTATAATTGGTTATCCCATTTTTCTCAAGCAAATAAGTAATGCTATCCTTGCTTTGAATTAAGTCATTATAAAAATTAATAAGTCGAACGGTATTGACGTATTCTAAGAAGGTCTGGTTGGTGTATTTTTTGAATAATCGGCAGAAATATTCGGTACTTAGAGATAGATTTCCGGCGGCTTCTTTTAATGTGATTTGGTTTTGGTAATTCTTTTTCACGTAACTGATAATCTGCTCAATCCTTTGAAAATCACGATCAGCCTTTTCACGATTATGCAGAGAAAGCTTTGTAGTATGATTTTTATATAGATTAAAAAGGAAGTTATAGAGTAATGAAGTGAAAAATAATTGATAACCGTCCTCTTTTTCCTCAAAGCAGAGTTTCATTTGTGTCAGAAAAGCTTCCAGGTTATCCGAGTTGTTCTCCGAATCTTCCTTCGAAAAGGTATAAAACTCTTGAAAATGTAGTAGCTCCAAATCAGGAAGAAGTAACTTTAAACTCGCATATGGAATTTGCAGAAGTAAATAATGAACTGGTCCATGAGCCTGAGTGGAGTGAATATCCTTCGGATTGACAATCAGCATATTATGAGAATGTAACTCGTAAACATGGTCATTGATATAAGCAATCATGGTACCGGAGAGGACAAGGATGAGTTCAACATGACTGTGCCAATGAGCGGGATAGATATCATTTAAGATATTCAGAATTTCAAAACGAACCTGCAATTTGGAATCATCGAATATCGTTTCATGGGCATAACCGGACATAGTAGCACCTCCCTGTTGGATTATGGAATCATATGCTTATAATAAATGCATAACTCTTTTTGATTTGTTAAGGACATTGTATAGCATGAAAGATTATAATTAACAAATAGTAACTGGATTTATCATATAATTCCATTATGATATCAAAATTATACTAATAACCATGCTTTATTATATGCCTATGCACCATATGAGTCAATATTAACCTATATTTAGGATAAGATATTATATAGATGAACATAGAATAAACGTATAAAATAATCGATGAAAAGAGATAACTTGATAAAGAATGACTTGAAAGGACATTGATGTATTATGCTTAATAAGAAATTAGATTGGAATCAATATTGTTCTGTTGCAAGAAAAGCTGTCGCAGAGGGATGCGTGTTGTTAAAGAATGATAATGAGGCACTTCCTCTGAAGAGTGGCACTAAGGTTGCGGTATTCGGAAGAATGCAGAATAATTATTATAAAAGCGGAACCGGCTCAGGGGGGATGGTGAATGTAACACGGGTAATCAGCATTATGGACGGTTTGATGGACTGTGAAGAGATTGTACTGAACGAAGAGCTAATTAAAGTTTATCAACAATGGGAGGAGGAGCATCCCTTTGACAGAGGCATTGGTTGGGGCAATGAACCTTGGTCACAGGAGGAAATGCCACTATCTGCGGAGTTAGTGCAAAGTGCCGCTAAGGAAAGCAGCCATGCTATCATTATACTAGCAAGAACAGCTGGTGAAGATCAGGATAATCATGATACAGAAGGCTCTTACCGATTAACAAAAGCAGAAGAGGATATGTTGTTTCAGGTAGGACAGAGCTTTGAGAAAGTTACTGTGGTATTGAATGTTGGTAATATCATTGATATGAGTTTTGTAGATAAATTTAAAATCGATGCAATTCTCTATGCATGGCAGGGAGGCATGATTGGTGGTGCAGGTGTTGCTGACGTACTGGTGGGAAGGGCATATCCATCCGGTAAGCTTACGGATACTATAGCATACTCCATTCAGGATTATCCCTCTGACTCGAACTTTGGAGATTTTAAAAGAAATATATATGTTGAGGATATTTACGTAGGATACCGTTATTTTGAGACGGTTGCGAAGGAAAAAGTACGTTATCCATTCGGCTATGGTCTCACTTACACAGATTTTGCTATTAACGTTTTGAACTTCAGCCGTAATGAATTCAAGGTTCAAATCGAGGTTGAAGTGAAAAATACAGGGAGATATCCCGGCAAAGAGGTTGTTCAGCTCTATCTTGAGGCACCTCAAGGGTTAATGGGTAAACCGCTTCGAAGCTTGGTAGGATATCAAAAGACCCAGGAATTAAAGCCATCCGATGCGCAAAGATTGTACTTTACTATGGATATAAAGGAATTTGCATCCTACGATGATTCCGGAATAACTGGTCATAAATCCTCCTTCGTATTAGAGGCAGGAGAATATAAGCTCTATGCAGGCAATAGTGTAAGAGAATGTAATGCTGCTGGAAGCTTCCAAATAGAGGAATTAATCGTTGTAAATACAACCAAAGAGGCAATGGCACCGGAGTTGGAATACCAAAGAATGAAGCCGGTGAAAAGTGAGCTGGGTACCTATTTAATGCAACAAGAAGAGGTTCCCACTGCCACCATCGATTCAGAGAAGAGAAGGATCAAGAATCTTCCGAAGGAAATCTCTTATACCGGAGACAGAGGGTTTACACTATGGGATGTTAAAGAGGGAAAAGCATCCATGGAAGAGTTTATTGGACAACTATCCGATGAAGATCTCTCCTGCATAATCAGAGGTGAGGGAATGGGCAGTCCGAAGGTTACACCGGGTACGGCAGCAGCCTTTGGCGGTATATCAGATAATCTGAAAGCCTATGGAATACCTTGTGGTTGTTGTTCCGACGGTCCTTCCGGTATGAGGATGGATTGTGGAACCAAGGCATTTAGCTTACCTAACGGTACGTTGTTAGCAAGTACCTTTAATGAGGAATTACTTGAGGAATTGTATACCTTTATGGGTATCGAGATGGTCAAGAATAAAGTTGATACCTTACTTGGACCGGGTATGAACATTCATAGACATCCCTTAAATGGAAGAAACTTTGAATACTTCTCAGAAGACCCTCTTGTAACGGGTAGAATGGCGGCAGCACAGCTTAGAGGAATGCATAAGTCAGGTGTGACCGGCACAATTAAGCACTTTTGCGGAAATAATCAAGAGACGAAGAGGCATGAAAGTGAGTCGGTTATTTCAGAACGTGCATTAAGAGAAATCTATCTGAAAGGCTTTGAAATTGCAGTAAAAGAAGGAAATGCATCCTCCATTATGACAACCTATGGCTGTGTAAACGGTTTATGGACTGCGGGAAACTATGATCTGAACACCCAAATTCTTCGTAATGAGTGGGGCTTTCAAGGAATTGTCATGACGGACTGGTGGGCGAATATTAATGAAAAAGGCAAGCAGGAGAACAAGACGAACTTTGCTGCAATGGCACGTTCCCAGAATGATCTTTATATGGTATGCCCGGATGCTTCAGTTAACACCAATGGAGATAATACCTTGAAAGCACTTGAGAATGGAACATTGACCAGAGGGGAATTGCAACGAAATGCCATCAATATTTGCAGCTTTTTATTGCATACCCATGCACTAGAACGAATGAATGGGATAGAAAGCCAGATTGAATTGGTGAATTGTGCCGATGAGGAAGAAGCACTGCAAAGCAAGGAAGTGATTTATTATAAGGTACAGGATCACACCGTGGTATCACTAGAGGAAGTAAATACTGAAAAAGGTGCGAGCTATGCTTTAGGATTTGACATAGATCAGATTGGATCCTATCAGTTTGAGTTGGTGGGTAAATCAGACCTTGGAGAGCTTGCACAGATGGTAATCACAATCTTTGTTGATGGAACCGCAGTGGCTGCATTTACCTGGAATGGAACTGGTGGTGAGTGGATTTCCAAATCACAGCGACTTGAAGTGAGATCAAAGTACATCGCGGTAAGATTGTATTTTGGACAGAGTGGTGTTGACTTGAAAGAGCTCCGCCTAATCAGAGAATAAACAAATGATCATACCTCTTTTTATATATTCGGATATTTAATTATTACAAAGGAACTGCCGCAAAATCACTCCAAAAGGAACAAGTTATCATGTATAACTCGCTTCTATGAGGAGAGAAACTTTGCGGCAGTTTCTTTGTTTGAATATAATAGTAATATTTGTTCTATTCGATGGAAATCACGGATACAGGACAGCTGTCACAAGCTTCTTGCGCATCCTTCTCAGCATCCCCAGGCACTACATCAATATAAACCTCCGCAATGTCGTCGTCAGCCATCCGAAATACCTTCGGACAAATTCCTGCGCATAAGCCGCAAGAGATACATCCTTCTCTGTCAATCGATGCCTTCATGATCATATCCCCTTTCTTATCTAAATACTTGTCAAAACTGGCTTACGTTAGGTACAGAAGCTATTTGACAAGAAGATTTTGGTAGCTTCACTTATCAGTATACTCAAAATAATAACGTTGTCTGTAGCCATGGCTACAAATCAATACGAATAATTGGTATATAATAAATTTGAATCTGTGATAGGAATCACAGTGAATATAATCAGATAGGTTTATAATGACGAAAGAAAATAAAAAACAAGATGATAAAGAGGAGGATGCATATGATAAATTTAGTTAATTTGAATAGACAGCATACCAGGATAAAGAATGAGGTAGAATTACTGGAGAATGAGATAAAAAAAGGAGTAAACCTAATGAATCCAGGAGAACTTGCTCTTCATATTAATTTTTTGGCAGGGCAGTTAAAGATTCATCTGTTAGAGGAAGATGAATTCTTATACCCAGATCTATTAAAATCAGAGGATGGTGATGTCAAAAATATGGCCAATAGCTATATTAGTGAGATGGGAAATCTAATGGAGGAGTATACAGAATTTAAGAAGAAATATAACATAGGACTTAAAATCTCCGCAGACAAAGAGAAATTCCTAGAAGAAATCCAAAAGATTTTGGAGGCATTGAAAGCCAGAATTATGAAAGAAGATCATGGATTATATGCTTTAATTCAGAAGAGGAGCCTTTAGACTTTATCATAAAGTTGACACCTTAATCAAATTCATAAGTGTGAAATGTGCCCCAGCTATGTTGAGGCAATGGCAATTTGCACAAAGTCCAAAAATTCTGTTGATACATAAATGTGCTTTGTTTCGTGCAAATTGTCATGAACCTTGAATATCTTTATGCTTTCCAATTCTATTTTTGGTTAGAGAGATAATCAGTAAGAGTTCGGTAAGGATATTGGGTACCGCATTCCTTGCATTCGACGTAAGTTCTATTTGAAGTTTGCTCTCGTTTGTCATATAAGAAGGATTGAAATTCCTCTTCGTTCTTTAATCCGGGAGCATCTTCATCCAGTATATAGGAATATACATAAGCGGCTTCATGACGAAGGGTAAGGTTGGTACACCGACAGATTGGGCAATAAAAATCCGTTTTCATAAATAACTCACCTCATAGTTAGTATAGTTAAAGGAATAAAAGTTCATAAATTGATAGATAAAGTAATGGTCAAAATTATATTGTAATATTGATTAATGGTCTGTTTATGCTGTGGCAATGGCAATTTGCACAAAGTCAAAATATTCATGCTTCGATGATAGTGTATAAGATAAAAGAACATTCTTTTGCTTTATGCTAATTTCCAATGGACTCTGTTGAAAGACCCTTTGACACCTAATCAATATTTTAATGATAAAGCTATTTTTAGCTGAAACTCAAATGTTATTCATGAACAGGCATAGTAATAATTCAATGCCTGTTTTTTATAAGCATCATCTCTGAAATTTATTCTGCAAACTTGATTCCGTGTTCAATAAAACCTAGTTATGGTCTTACTTAAGCTTATGGTGAAAAAATTAAAATATTGGAAGGTTGTATACATAATCTTAGCGGCACTATTTCATACTATGGAATAGTGTTATTTTTATCCTATAAATGGAAGAATGAGATAAATAACAAGACAAGAAATATAAGTTAAGGAGGCTAAACTATGTCCGCTATTGCCACAGATCAGGAAAAGTATAGTGCATTGCAGGAATACATTGACGGTATCAAAGACCGAAGAGGGGCATTAATCGCAGTGCTTCATAAAGCACAACACATCTTTGGTTATTTACCGGATGAGGTGATTCTATTTATATCGGAGAAACTGGATCTGCCCAGCTCAAAGATTTACGGAGTAATCAGCTTTTATTCCTATTTTACCACAAAGCCAAGAGGGGAAACAGTGATTAATGTATGTCTTGGAACAGCCTGCTTTGTTAGGGGAGCAGATGCGATTATGAAAGAAATTGAGAAGGTACTGGGTATCAGAGCCGGAGAAACCTCGGAGGATATGAAATATACCTTATCGGGTCTTCGCTGTATCGGAGCCTGCGGTTTAGCTCCGGTAGTTATGATTAATGACAGGGTTTATGGGCGAGTGGAAGCGAGCGAAGTAAGGAAGATTATTGAGGAATACGAATAACGAAAGGAACTGCACACTAGCATAAGAGTTAAAACAGTGCAGAGATAAGGAAGCGATATGAGCAAGTTAAAGTCATTGGAAGAATTGGAACGAATCAGACAAGTAGCAAAGGATAATATGGATTTGAGAACCACGGCAGAGTCAGAAGATAGAATCATCATCAGAATAGGAATGGCGACCTGTGGTATTGCAAGTGGCGCAAGGGAGACCATGCAAGCGATTATTGATGAACTTGGTAAGCAGGATATCAGTAATGTGTCCGTTACGCAGACAGGTTGCCTTGGATACTGTGCAGAAGAACCGGTGGTGGAGGTGGTCTCCAAAGAGATTCCGTCGGTTATTTACGGACATGTTACTGCGGAACGAGGACGAGAAATTGTGAAGGAACATATCTTACATGGACGCCTCCTGCAGAAAGCGATTATTTCAAAATCATTTGATCGATAAAGAAGGGAGGATGAAGAATGAGTAAACTTAGGATGCACTTGCTGGTCTGTGGCGGGACGGGATGTACTTCTTCCGACAGCTTGGTGCTTGTAGATAAGTTAAAAGAGAGTATTGAGAAGCATGGACTATCGGATGAAGTGCAAGTAGTAGTAACAGGGTGTTTTGGATTTTGTGAAAAAGGACCCATTATCAAGGTATATCCCGACGATGTCTTCTATGTAACGGTAAAGCCCGAGGATGCACAGGAGATTGTGGAGGAGCATGTAATTAAGGGACGTCAAGTTGAACGGCTGCTCTACGTGGAACCGAATCGGAATGAAAAACTAGAGGGACAAAAGGACCTGCCCTTTTATAAGAAACAAATTAGAATTGCACTTCGTAACTGCGGCTTTATCGATCCCGAGGATATTAATGAATGTCTTGCAGCAGATGGATATAAAGCACTAGCAAAATGCCTTACACAGCTTAGCCCCGAGGAGGTAATTGCCACCGTAGAAAAGTCAGGTCTTCGAGGCAGAGGGGGCGGCGGTTTCCCCACAGGGATCAAATGGAAATTCACCAGAAAAAATCAATCCGATGAAAAATATATTATCTGCAATGCGGATGAAGGTGATCCCGGAGCATTTATGGATCGTTCCATATTAGAAGGTGACCCACATTCTGTATTGGAAGCTATGGCAATAGCAGGCTACGCCATTGGTGCAAAATATGGTTACATCTATATCAGGGCAGAATATCCCCTTGCCATTCACCGATTGGAAATAGCAATTACACAGGCCAGAGAACTGGGGTTGCTTGGAGAAGACATTCTTGGAACAGGCTTTGACTTTGATATTGAGTTACGATATGGTGCTGGAGCATTTGTATGTGGAGAAGAAACGGCTTTAATTCATTCCATCGAAGGAGACCGAGGAGAACCCTTTACAAAGCCTCCGTTTCCGGCGGAAAGTGGCGTATGGAACGAACCAACCTGTGTAAATAATGTAGAGACGCTGGCAAACATTGCTCCAATCTTTTTGCGTGGTGCAGATTGGTTTAGAAGTATTGGTACAGAGAAATCTCCAGGAACGAAGGTCTTTGCCCTGGCAGGCAAGGTGAACAATGTAGGTCTGGTGGAAGTGCCTATGGGAATTACACTGCGTGAAGTTATCTTTGATATCGGCGGAGGGATTAAAAATAACAAGAAATTCAAAGCGGTTCAGACCGGCGGACCCTCCGGTGGCTGTATCACTGAAGAGAATCTTGATATCCCCATTGATTATGACTCCTTAAACCAGATTGGTTCCATGATGGGCTCCGGTGGTATGATTGTTATGGATGAAGATAACTGCATGGTGGATATAGCAAAATTCTATTTGGAATTTACGGTGGACGAGTCCTGTGGCAAATGTACGCCCTGCCGTATTGGCAATAAGAGAATGTTCGAGGTTCTAAATGACATCACCAAAGGAAAAGGAAAGGAAGATGATCTGGATAATCTGAGAGAACTGGGTGAGATAATCAAGGATACCTCTCTATGTGGATTGGGGCAGACGGCTCCGAACCCAGTTTTGAGTACAATCAAATTCTTTTATGACGAATATAAAGCGCATGTTGTTGATAAACGATGCCCAGCCGGGGTATGTCAGGATCTGCTGATGTATTATATCCTACCTGACAAGTGTGTGGGCTGTACCGCCTGTGCAAGGGTATGCCCTGTGCCTTGTATCGTTGGGGAACCAAAGAAGCTTCATGTAATAGAACAGGAAAAATGTATCAAGTGCGGTGCTTGCTTTAATCGATGCAAGTTTAACGCCATCGAGAAGCGGTAAGGGGGTCTGAATATGAGTAAAGTAAATCTAATAATAAATGACCAAAAGGTTTCGGTTGAGGAAGGCAGCACCATACTGGAAGCAGCAAGAAAATTAAAGATAAGAATACCAACCCTTTGCCATCTGGACCTTCATGATATACGGATGGTAAACCGAGGTGCCTCCTGTCGTGTCTGTGTAGTTGAAGTGGAAGGAAGAAGAAATCTGGCACCTTCTTGCGCGACTCCAGTAATGGAAGGGATGGTCATTAGAACCAATACCCTTAGATGCATTCAGGCAAGAAGAACGGTCATTGAATTATTCCTTTCCAATCATCCCAAGGATTGTTTGGTTTGTGAGAAAAATCTTGGCTGTGAGCTTCAGGCTTTGGCAGCAGAATATCACATTCGTGCCATCAAATATAAGGGCGAACGTGCAAAACATCCCAGAGATATATCAAGTAGGGCTATTATCCGAAATATGGACAAATGCATCATGTGTAGAAGATGTGAGACCATGTGTAATGAAGTTCAGACGGTTAATGTTCTATCCGCTGTTAATAGAGGCTTTGATACCTATATTGCTCCATCCATGAATCTCTCAATGAATGAATCCACTTGTGTCTTCTGCGGACAATGTGTGGCGGTATGCCCCACTGCGGCACTTACTGAGGTAAATCATGTTGCCAATGTGTGGAATGCACTGACGGATAAAAAGAAATTCGTGGTTGTACAGACGGCACCTGCGGTTCGAGTTGCTCTTGGAGAGGAATTCGGAGCAGAACCCGGAACCAGAGTAACCGGGAAGATGGTAAAAGCTCTGAGGCTTCTGGGCTTTGACAAAGTATTTGATACGGACTTTGCGGCAGACCTTACAATTATGGAAGAGGCGACAGAATTTATACACCGTTTAAAACATGGAGGGAAACTTCCCATCTTAACAAGCTGTTGTCCCGGGTGGGTAAAATTCTTTGAGCACCAGTTTAACGACATGCTGGATATCCCCTCCACCAGCAAATCCCCTCATGAGATGTTTGGTGCAATCGCAAAGTCCTACTATGCAGACAAGATGGGAATCGACCCGAAGGATATTACGGTGATCTCCGTTATGCCTTGTCTCGCCAAGAAGTACGAAGCTGCCAGACCGGAATTGTCCCATGATGGAATTCAAGATGTGGATGAAGTCATCACTACGAGGGAATTGGCAAGGATGCTTAAGGAGGCCAATATTGACTTGATGGAGCTGGAAGAGGAAGACTTTGATAATCCTCTAGGTGAGTCTACTGGCGCAGGTGTAATCTTTGGAGCTACCGGCGGTGTGATTGAAGCTGCCCTTCGAACAGCGTATGAATTTCTGACTAACAAGACCCTGAAAAAGATAGAGTTTCATGATCTGAGAGGGTTTGATGGAATTAAGGAAGCTGTGATTAAGATTAATGATATGGATGTAAAGATAGCTGTAGCACATGGACTTGGGAATGCCAGAGAACTGTTAGAAAGTATTCGGGATGGCAAAGCAGACTATCATGCAATTGAAATTATGGCTTGCCCCGGTGGATGTATTGGCGGAGGCGGGCAACCTTATCACCATGGGAATATTGATATTATTAAGAAGCGAATGGAAGGGATTTATCGTGAGGATGAAGGTAAGAAGCTTCGAAAGTCCCATGAGAATCCGTATATTAAGAGGTTGTATGAGGAGTATCTTGGGGAACCTTATGTAGAGAAGGCTCATGAGCTGTTGCATACGCATTATGTGAAGAGGAGAAAGATGTAGCGGGAGGCGAGGTTTTGATTTAATAGGGGGATATATTCAGTTTTGTTGCTGGAGCGAATATTAATTTTGTAAACGTGAAGAAGTGCAGCACAGTTCTCAAAGAGATAGGCTGTGCTGTATTTGAAATCGTGAAAAACCGCATGTTTACTGGCAGCTTTAAGTTGTGTGATGTCATGAAATGGTATGGATTTAGTACGGTAACTAACACACAACCAACAAGTAACGAACAAAAATATAGGATGTTTTCAATGCCAATTGGTGTTGAGAGCATCCTTTTTTGCTGTGAGTTTTGCATTGGCAAAGTTTTTGGAAAAGTCAAATTCTTCATTTTACACTCCTTCACTATTCGAGTTGCCTATGAGACTAGATTAGGTTGATAGCCTTTACCAGTTCCTGTACATCAAAGTGGGTATATACCTTTTCTGTTAGTGACATGGCTCCCGAATGTCCAGCAATCTTTTTGATGGTTGTCTGATCAACTCCAGCTTTTGTAAGTAAGGAAATGCAAGTATGTCTGCAACAGTGTGGAGTCTTTTCAAATTTATTGCGCTCATATTTGTTGGGGTTACGATCCTTGTACCTTACGGTATCCACAAATTCAGAGTAGTTCTTGTTACAAATATCATTCTTGATGGCATAGTCATATAACTGGTTGAATAATAACTTTAACTTTCTTAGAGTGGGATAATTCTTGCAACAAGTGTCAACAACGTGATGTAAAGGATGAAATAAGTTTCAAGAATAGGATTGGTAGACTAGAGCAGATACAAGGAAGTATAGAAGTGCTGGAAAGTCGAATTGATAAGCAGGATTATAAACCAGATAGAGATTTGCGAAGGTAGTATAAGGTGGCCTTAGATTGAGAAATCCGAGGCTGTTTTTGGATGTAATGGGAAAATATTGTGGAAGTTATTGGAATGGTTTGATATAATATATAAGTCTAGAAAATGGAATTATGATTGCATAAGTGGAATAATAAGAAACGACACTAGAAAGTGAAATTTAATAACAAACAGACAGATAAATTTTTCTTCTTTAAAATAGGAGGATTAAATTATGGCAGGATGCATAGCACCAAGTCAAAGTCATCGCACAGCAAGTGGAAGGGCAAACTGCCCGGCGTGTGGAGGTAGTTATGGAGGTTACAACTCTTATCCCTCATATTCTTCACAGTATTCTTCATTATCAAACTGTTCTACAAGTCGTAGTAGTGGAGGACAAACTAAGGCGAAAGTATGTTGGGCTTCAGGTGGCTCTACTATTTTATATACTCCTGCAGAAATCCGAACACTTACTCCTGTGCGTGAAAATGTTGAGAAACGGTTAGAATCACCAGATTTACGAGATGTTTTCTTTGTCACGCTTAGGATGACCGTAAAGACGCAGCTAAGGAATTAAACGATTTACTTATATCAAAAGGTGTAACTACCTGGTTTAGTGAAAATGATGTTCCTTTGGGTTCATCTTTACTTCGTGAAATTGATAAAGGGTTGGCAAAATCTCGTGTCAGTATTGTATTGGTTACACCCTTATTTCTTAAACGCGTTAAGGGATAAGGAATAGCAGATAAAGAACTTTCAGCTTTGCTAGCTCGTGATTTACTTGTCCCTATTGTACATAATACGACTTTTGAGGATTTACGAGAAGTAAGTCCGCTACTCGGCTCGCGAAGTGGTCTAAGTACTATTGAGGATTCAATGGAAGCTGTTGCGGCTAAATTAGCGGAATTGGTTACTTCATAAATAATATAAAATCAAATTCAATGGACAAATAGCACTGTCTACAAAATACGATTTGGTTTTAAGGCGGCAGTATCCCCATAGAAAAGGTTGTGCAAGTTCCAAGTTGTACGGGTTATAACTGTTATTATGTTTTTAAACAGCCTACAAATTCTTGCAAATATTATCGGGTATTAGCAAAAAAACTATATTATACTTATCTTGAAGGGAGAAGCATATGGATACGATTGAGAATATGAAAAATGCAATTGATTATATTGAAGATAATCTTGATGCTGAAATTGAATATGAAAGGATTGCACAAATCGCATTATGCTCTCAATATCACTTTCAGCGCATGTTTGGTTTCCTTATCGGCGTACCACTATCCGAGTATATCAGGAGACGGCGTTTAACCCTTGCAGCTTTTGACTTGCAAAATGGTAACGAAAAGATAATTGATATTGCTTTGAAGTATGGCTATAATTCACCTGACTCGTTTTCCCGTGCATTTATGACAATACATGAAGTTACACCATCAAAAGCAAGAGAAAAAGGTATATCATTAAAAGCGTACCCTCGTGTAACGTTTTCATTATCAATAAAAGGAGTTGTTGAGATGAACTATAGAATTGAGCAAAAAATATCATTTACCATTGTAGGTGTAAAAAAGAGGTTTTCAAACATTGATGGCTTGGGTGAAAACGTTGGAAAAATGTGGAGTGAGACACCTCGAGAAACTATTTCACAAATTGCTGGACTTGGAAATGGGTTAGTAGGCGTATACGGCGGAATGTATGAAGACAACACAACTGATTACTACATAGCCGCTATAACGGAAGAAGATTGTCCGGAAACAATGTGCAAGCTTGAAATACCATCATTTACGTGGGCAATATTTGAAATAATTGGACCTATGCCTACAGCAATGGCAGAAATATGGGGACGCATTTTTTCCGAGTGGTTCCCTACATCTGGTTATGAGCATGCCGAAGCGCCAGAAGTGGAGTGGTATTCAAATGGTGACTTGGGTTCTTCTGATTACAAAAGCGAAATATGGATACCAGTTATTACAAAGTAATGTTTCTAATACGCAATTATGTAGTAATCAATAGATACTAGCTTCGTATTAGAAATTTGAGAGGTAATTTATGGAGTATATAGATGCTAAGACGATTGTAAGGAAATGCACACCTAATTGGAATTACCTGGCGTTTGAATATGCTATGGATATATATCGGGGCTGTAGCCATGGATGCATATATTGTTATGCGCGAAGTAGTTATTATGAAAAAGGTGATAATTTTGACTGTGTAAGAATAAAAAGGGACTTATTGCAAATAATTCGAGATGAACTTAGACGGAAGGTAAAAACAGGTGTCGTGCTAATTGGAGGCGTGTCAGATTCATACAATCCGAAAGAAAAGGAACTAGAATTAACAAGAAATACTTTGGAATTAATCAATGCATTTAATTTTGGAGCATGTATTATTACGAAAAGTAATTTGATAACCAGAGATACAGATATATTATTAGATATAAAAGGACATTCCCCTGCCAGCGTTAACTTTTCTATTACTTGTTCAGATGATGAAACCTGTAAAAAGATTGAACCGTTCGTATCAACAACAAAAGAACGATTCGAAGCAATTGAGTATTTGACTAAAAACGGAATAACTACTGGTGTATTAATGGATCCCGTAATTCCGTATATAACAGATAATATAGAAAACGTACAAGAGATGGTGAAAAAAGCTAAGAATTACGGTGCTAATTATATATACCTTTCAACTCAAGTAACCATGGCCGATGTTCAGCGTAACTATTTTCTTCATGAAGCAGAAAAACATTATCCGGGAATTTCTGAAAAATTTTTGAAGCGATATAAGAATTACTACCGCTGCTGGTCGTTCAACGGTAAAAAATTGTGGAATACATTTGTGGAAGCATGTGAGAAAGAGAATATGAATTATGATATGAAGGCAGTTAATCAAAGGCTAAGGTCTGGATATAACTCTATATTAGATTAATTACATCTATAAGAACACTAATATCAAGGTGAGTATATACTCGTTCCGTTAGAGATTGTGCACCGGAATGACCGACAATTTTTTAGAATTGGAACCCAATAGCTGCAACAGGTGCAAATGGAACTACGGAATCAGAAATGCTTTCTTTGCTAGGTGTTGATACGAAAGAGGAATCTCAACCCAGTGTAAAAACCTCTATCTTGAGCTCTTTTTTGATAATGAGATTGAAAAGTTTAGACTCGGCAATTCGTTGTGGATGAACAAAGAAATAGTATGGAAAGATAGTTTTATTACGAATGGCGCTAAAAACTTATACGCATCAACATTTCGTGTTGATTTTTCTAGCAAGAATACATTAAAATATATGTCAGATTGGGTTTCGGAGAATACAGGCGGGACAATCACCCCACAACTTACGCAGGATCCAAATCAAATTTTATCGATTATAAATACAATATATTTCAAAGATCAGTGGAGTATAGAATTTAAAAAGGAACTTAATTTTAAAGAGCAATTTTACTTAATGAGCGGCAAAACGGTGGAATGTGATTACATGAGCACGACCGGCTCTGACAATCGTTATGTAAAGGGGGAAGGATATGTCCGCTCTGACCTTAATTTGAAAAATGGTAACAGGATGGTTTTTATATTACCGGATTCCAATAGATCGGTCAGTGATTTATTATCCTCTCCACAAAAGGTTCAGTCTTTGTTTGAAGGTGGGAAAGAAGAGTATGGTAAAATTGTATGGAAAATACCCAAGTTTCAATTTGGTTCCAATCTGAATTTAAAGAATACATTGCAGACTTTAGGAATCACGGCTACATTTAAAGAAAACGCTGATTTTTCTGGAATAACAGACTCCCCAGCAGTAATTTCTAGCGTGCAACAACAGACACATATTGGGATCAATGAAGAAGGGGTGGAAGCATCAGCGTTTACACAAATTAGTTTGCCTGGTTCTTCTATGCCACATGAGGATGAAACCGTCGAAATTAACTTGAACCGTCCATTTATCTACGGAATTCTCACCGGTGATAATACCATATTATTCGTGGGTGTATGTGCGAATCCTACTGCAAGCGGTATAGAATAAAGAGTAATAATACAGATTCAATAAGCTATCCTTTGAGATTGGGGTAAAATAACCCTTTCAACGTAATCCATTGGCATTATTCAAACATAAATCTTGATTAAGGTGTTAAAAGGTCTGTACATACAGTGGCAATGGCAAATTGCCAATCAACTCTGTTGAAAGATATTTTGACTCCTTAATCAATATTTTGTCTTTGTGCAAATTGTCATTGCCAGTATAAACAGGGCTATTTGAACCAACATCCTACATAGCTACTAAAAAGAAGAAAGTGCAGAAACTTTAACATGGAACCATATTACTATACTCAGATGAATAAACAACAGCAAAGAATTTATCAGGTTATTAAGAGTGGACTGGAAGCCCTCTCACCTAGTTTTGATCTACAAAGAATTGATGGAGTAGAGTTGAGTGAAATTTTTCATAAGCTAAGATTGGATTGTCCTGAGATGTTTTATGCTTCGACCTTTCGATATTCCTTTCATGAAGATTCCACTCAGCTAAAGATTATGCCAGTCTATCTATTTGACAAAAATAAAATCAGAGAGCATCAGAAGGCAATGAGTGCTAGGGTTGAAAAACTTGCCCGAATGGTAAAGGACAAAACAGATTTGGATAAGGAATTATTTATTCATGATTTTATTTGTGAAAATGTGACTTATGATAAGTTGAAAAAGCAGTATTCACACGAAATTCTGGGTCCACTAGGGCAGGGAGTCGGTGTTTGCGAAGGAATCGCGAAAGCCGTAAAGATTCTTTGTGATAAACTATCTATCCCTTGTATTGTTGCTATTTCAGATAATAATCCTGACAAGAACATTAAATATCGTCATGCTTGGAATATAATTCGAATCAGTGGAGTATGGTATCATCTGGATGCCACCTTTGATAATACATTAGGAAAAAAAGAAGTGAGATATGATTATTTCAATCTAGACGATAAAAGTATGTTCAAGGACCATGAACCGGTGATTTATAAAGTTCCTGTGTGCAATGAGGGTGATCATTTTTACTATAAAGAGAAGAAGCTTTCTTTTACCAAGATGGAGGATGTACAAAAACGCAGCCAACAGGCAATCAAAAAAGGTAAGATTCTAACCTTTCATTGGAGAGGTGGTTATCTCACAAAATCGGTTATGGAGGAAATACTTCATATCATTGCGGCGGTGGCAAAGGAAAAAGATATGCATAGCCAGATAGCGATAAACTGGCCGCAAGCAGTTATCCGAGTGAAATTCATTCAGGAACAGATGGAGGATTCTGTGAAGATGGAAGATGCATATGAAGAGGAGAATGAGGCGGCAATGTAATGCCTTATTTATCTTTTGACTTTGTGCAAATTGTCATAAGTTTGGTAGGATATAACCCGAAATTCAAATTCAATTTAATAAGTAATTTAAAAATTAATTTCTAACTATTGACATTATTCAATGTTTTGGTATAATCGTTATAACATAAGAAAAGCAAAGACGGAAAAAAGTAATTTATTCGAATCATTCAGAGAGAAAAACATTTGGTGAAAGTTTTTTATGCAGGAAGATAAATGAAAACCATTCCAGAGCTGTAATACTGAATAAAGTAAGTGTTGCCGTATGACTGCGTTAAAGTATAGGATTTGTTAGAATCTGAAGTGAAAAGTTAAGGTGGAACCGTGCATTCAAATTTATGCACCCTTAAATGAATGGCAAATTGCCGTTTCTTTTTGGGTGCTTTTCTTATGTTTAAAATTTCTAGATGATTAAGATGTCAAAGAACTCTATTCAAAGACCTATTGACCCCTTAATCATAAATGCCAGGAAGGCAAATTTTGAAAGGAGACATAAGAGATGAAAGTAGTTATGAAAGACGGAAAGCAAATGGAATGCAAATTTGATGAGGAGTATGGAAAAGAGGCTTTTTGGAACACGGCTTCGCAGGTGTTGGCACAGGCAGTAAAGCGTATTTATCCATCTACAAAATGTGCATTTGGTTCGGCGTATCAAGGAGGGTTTTATTACGATTTTGAATTTGACTTTATTTTTTCTAATGAGCATCTAAAGAGAGTGGAAGATGAAATGAAGAAAATAGTAAAAGAGAATTTGATACCTCGTAGAGTTGAACGGAGCAGAGAAGAAGCGATTTCCTTGATGACAATGAGAAAAGAACCTTACAAAATCATGTTAATTAATGAGTCGCAGCCAGAAGAAAAAATCAGTTTCTATGAGCAAGGGGAATACCTGGATTTGTATGTGGCACCTTATGTTCCCAATACTAATTTGATCAAAGCAATTCGCTTGACAACCATAGCAGGTGCTTATTGGAAGGGCAATGAAAATAACAAAATGCTTACAAGAATATATGGCGTGGCATTTCCAAAAAGTAATCAGCTGGAAGAATATCTTGAGCTTCAGGAAGAAATTAGGAGAAGAGATCATAGAAAACTGGGTAAGGATTTGGGATTATTTACATTAATGGAACAAGGTCCCGGATTTCCGTTTTTTCTTCCGAAAGGAATGGTTTTAAAGAATTTATTGATCAATTATTGGAGAGAAATTCATGAAAGGGAAGGGTATTCTGAAATATCCACTCCCATCATTCTGAACCGCGAGTTGTGGCAGACATCAGGACATTGGGAGCATTTTCGTGAAAATATGTATACTACAATAATTGAAGATCAGGAATATGCGATTAAGCCTATGAATTGTCCGGGTGGTATGCTGGTATATAAGCAGCAACCCCATTCCTACCGTGAACTACCAATCAGAATAGGGGAACTTGGTTTGGTTCACCGTCATGAAAAATCGGGTGCACTACATGGATTAATGAGGGTACGTAGTTTTACTCAGGACGATGCACACATTTTTATGACACAGGATCAAATTACAGAAGAAATAATCGGCGTCATTCGTTTAATTGATGAGGTATACAAAAAGTTTGACTTCAAATATTCTTTGGAATTATCTACACGACCGGATAACAGCATTGGCAGTGATGAAGATTGGGAGATAGCAACAAAGAGCCTGATGAATGCGCTTGAAGTAACGGAGAAAAAGTATGTGATAAATGAAGGAGATGGAGCCTTCTACGGACCTAAAATTGATTTTCATTTAGAGGATTCAATGGGTAGAACCTAGCAGTGCGGAACTATTCAATTGGATTTTCAATTGCCACTTAGATTTAGCGCGGAGTATATAGGAGAGGATGGTGAGCGCCATAGATCAATCATGATACACAGAGTTGTTTTTGGATCAATAGAACGATTTATTGGAATTTTGATCGAGCATTATGCAGGAAAGTTTCCTTTATGGCTTGCTCCTGTTCAAGTTAAGATTTTACCGATATCTGAACGATTTATATCATACGGGAAAGAAATAATGAAGGCACTAAAAATGAATGGAATCCGTTCCGAATTAGATTCCAGAAATGAAAAAATAGGCTATAAAATTCGTGAAGCCCAACTAGATAAAGTTCCCTATATGATTATTATTGGTCAAAAAGAAATGGAACAGGGGGCTGTTTCGGTTCGAAAAAGAGATGTTGGTGATTTGGGAGTGATTGAAGTGAGCGAGTTTATGCATAAATTGAAAAATGAAATGGAGGGGTAAGATGAAAGCAACAATTGTATTGATCGCAGAGAATGAAGTTCAAAATTATGGGAGTAAGTTACTTCTTAAGGCGCATCAAATCGGGAAAGTGGGCTTTGAAATGACAAGATTACCATATCATGTATCCTTAAAACAACCGTTCTTAGTACCAAGTCTTGAAGAAATCGAAGAGTTTTTTGATGAGTATGCAGAAAAATCAAGTCCGGTAGATATTAATTTTGAGGAATTGGTCGTGTATCCTAATAATGCTATTGGTGGAGAACCGTCCGGTTGTTTAAGTATACGAATTAAAAAGACAGAAGAACTCGAAAAAATGCAAAAAGTGTTATTCGATAAATTGGAGAGCAGATTTGGTCCATGTCCCGCACCGTTTGATGATAATTATGTATTTCATATGACCATAGCGATTGGTAAAGCCCCGTTTGAAAATTATAAAAGAGCCTATGACACGCTTTGTAAAAGTGATTACAGAAGTAGTCGTAAATTCAATAAAATGGGTCTCTTGTATTATGAGGATGATAATATTTTACCAGGAACTTATTTTTGTTATAAAACGGTGGAAATGAAAGGTGCAAAATGAAAGTTTACTTTTACTTTTGGAGTTTTCGATTCATAATAAAGTGCGTAGCCAATGAAATATAGTTGATTTATTTGGTGATTTGTGATACATTAGCTTAAATTGAATACAAAAGCTATGACAAGAATTAGTAAGCATTTTGGATTTTCAGAGAAGAGGCGGTAGGTGCGAGCCTTAAATGAAGAAATGCCCAACCTATCTTTGAGCTGTTAGCCGAACAAAACTATTTTTAGTAAGCGTCACCGGGTTCTCCCGTTATAGAGATAAGGTATCAAGCAATTGCTTCGTACCAAGAGAGTGGAATAATTCCAAATTTAGGTGGTACCACGGACTGGATTATAGTTCGCCCTAAGCATGAGTGTTTGTCGTGCTTAGGGCTTTTTTGTATTCAAAAATACAGTTGGAGGTATTAAATATGAAGTTTGATAAGCTTGTTGGAGAAAGATTTAAAGAAAGACCAAGTGATTGCGTAATTGATAGTCATGCACTCATGATTCGCGGTGGCTATATGAAGTATGTTGGAAATGGTATCTATACATCACTTTTGCCTTTGAAAAGGATAACCCGCAAAATCGAGCAAATCATTAGAGAAGAAATGGATAGGATCGATGGTCAGGAAGTTCAGTTTCCTGTTGTTATGCCAGCTTCTCTCTGGATGGAATCAGGAAGATATGAAAGTATAGGGAGTGAACTGGTGAGATTTCATGACAGAAATGAAAATTCACTTGTATTAGGCATGACACATGAAGAAGCGGCTGTTCATCTTGTACGTGATTATGCTCAAAGTTATGCAAGATACCCATTTATGATATACCAGATTCAAACAAAATTCCGTGACGAAGCCAGACCAAGAGGTGGAATGATTCGTGTACGAGAATTCACTATGAAAGATGCGTATTCTTTTCACACAAATCAGAGCGATCTGGAAAAGTATTATAATCGCTGCTATCATGCATATGAAAGAATTTTTGATAGAGTTGGAATTCCTGAAGTGATTTCAGTTGCATCAGACTCTGGCATGATGGGAGGAAATATTTCTCATGAATTTATGCTGTTAACAGCGATAGGGGAGGATTCTATTGCAATTTGCGGACGTTGTGACTATAAGGCAAATATGGAAGCGGCAGCTTGTATTGTAAATAATGAAAAAGATACTGTTTCGGATAAGATTACTCTTGTGCATACTCCCATGATTCATACTATAGAGGAAATCTGTGCATTTTTTGATGTGACAAAAGAAAAATGCTGTAAGGCAGTTGTATATCAGAGCAATAGTGATGACTCCTATATTGTAGTATTTATTAGGGGAGATCTTGAAGTTAATGAAACGAAACTAACAAACCATCTGGGGTTTGAAATTCATGCAGCGATTATTACAGATGAGAGTATGTTGGCTACTGGATATATTGGTCCATATTTGCTAAGTGGTAATCATATTATTTTATTTGATAAATCCCTTGAAAATTCAAATAATTTAGTATGCGGTGGAAATGCCATGGAGTATCATTATACCGGATTTGATATACAACGTGATATTGGAAATGTTACGTATTATGACTTTGCAAAAATTCTAGATGGTGGAATATGTCCATGTTGCGGCAACATAGCAATTTCAATATCCCGCGGTATTGAAGTAGGTAATATATTTCAGCTAGGTACAAAATATACAAAATCAATGGGTATGACATACGTTGATAAGGAAGGTAGTACACGGTATCCTGTCATGGGATGTTACGGTATAGGGATTGGTAGACTTGCAGCATCGGTGTGTGAAGTACATCATGATGATTTTGGACCAGTATGGCCTATGGCAATTGCACCATGGCAAGTTCATATTTGTGCGGTACGATCTGATGATCAGAATGTGAAAAACTGTGCTAATAACTTGTATGATGAACTGTTGGACGTTGGAATTGAAGTTATTTATGATGATAGAGCAGTTAGTGCAGGCATTATGTTTTCAGATGCAGATCTACTTGGTGTTCCTTTGAGGATTATTGTCAGTCCGAGAAATCTTAAAGAAAATTGCTGTGAGATAGTGTCAAGAGATAAGACGATATCAATTAAAGTTATGTTAGACGATGCAAAAGATAAGATTTTGAAAATGATTCAACTTGCTAAATAGTCATGTCAGATTTGCAACAATACTTACGAATGTATATAATAACCGATTATATAAGGAGGGGGTTGATACAATGATTCTGGACAAAGATTTATTAGCACTTCTGCAAAACAATCCTGAACGTGGACTGGATAAATTGATACAGTGTTATTCAGGGCTGGTTTATACCATTGTTTACAGTAAACTTTCGAGCAGTTCAACGGAGGACATTGAGGAGTGTGTAAGTGATATAATTTTTGATTTCTATAAAAATCGGGACCATATTGATTTACAGAAGGGCTCTATAAAAGCTTACTTATCAGTAATTGCTAAGAGGAAGGCCATTGATCATTTCAGAAAAAAGAATTCAAATGTTCAAAATATATCAATTGATGATGAAAAGCAGGGTGAAATAACCTCGAATACGAATATCGAAGCTGAAATCATTAACCGTGAGGCGAGAAACATCCTGATACAAGAGATAAATGCGTTAGGTCAGCCGGACCGTGAGATATTTATTAGAAAATATTATTGGGGGCAAAGTACAAAAGCAATTGCAAAATCATTGCATCTGAAGGAAAACACCGTTGATAAAAGGGTTTCGCGTGGATTAATAAAGCTTAGGCAATCATTAGGAGGTGTTCTTTAATGGAAGATAAAGTTTTGGATATATTTGATGATCTTGAAATTGAGGAAGCCGAAAGATTATTAAATTATGATGTTAATATTGATATCCATAAGAAAGTCAAAGCACGGATTAGAAAATCAGTTTTTAGCAAAGCAGGTATTAAATCAAAGCATAACTATGCACCGAGAAGAGTGCTTGCGGGTGCCGCTGCAGCAGTAGCCATTCTAATACTATCCCTATCGGCTGTTGGATTTGATAATGTGAAAGCAGCCATTAGCCAAATGTTTAGTTTTATACCCGGCGTTGGAATTTATGAAAACAATGAAAGTATCAATTATATTTTAAGGGATATGGTATCCACTGAAAATGATGAGGTCATTTTAACACTTAATAATGCAATTGCTTCGAAAGACAGCATAACCGTTATGTTTTCTTTGAGGCGAAAAAACTATTCCGAGGAACAATTAATAAAATATAAGCAGGAATATGAAAAGTTGCAAAAAAGCAATCAGTTGAAAAAACCTAATATCAGATTATATACAAAAAACCAGGAATATACGGAATACACGGGTTCATCAGGTAGTGGAGAAATAGATACATTTAATTATACCTATAAATTAAAGCCGGATGAGATTAATAAAGACACAACCTACAAATTAGCTTACAAGGATTATAATTTATCCTTGGAATTTAAACTTAAGGATTATCAAACTTACAATAATCTTGAGCAAATTGGTGCTACGGACTGTCATAATGATATTTCTCTGACTGCGGTTCCGGTATTTCATGGCGATCAGGTGGAGGTGAATTTATACGCAATCAATAAGAGCAAATATCGAATTAATTCCTTTAATAAAATATATTATGGATATAAGGGTGATGATTTAAATCTTGAAACAAACAGCGGAACAAAAGCGTATTCTTTATCTGACGATTTTAATGTAAGCCAGAAATATGTCTTCAAAGTGAGATCTAATGATAACAACTTTACTTTAAATGTCCCTTATATTATCGTTCAAAGCAATGAGGATAAGAAGATATCTCTACCTATTCCTAACGCTGACCAAGTGATTAATGTGAATAAAAAAGTAAAATTTAAGGATAGTACGATGACAATTGTTAGTGTGAAAAGGATTAATAAGGATAGCAATGGCAACGATAGTCTGATGTTGAATATCCAATATGAGAATAAACGGAGTAATCTTTCCATGTTTAGTGCTGAGTTTATTAGAATAAATTTTTGGGGAACGCCTCAGAGTGGGGGCTATAGTTCAATGCTTGATAGGAACGATATTGAATCTACGGTATATTATGGTCTAGAGAAAGGGGATAAAGGAACGATAAGGTTAAAAATTTCACAGCCTAAGTATTATCTAACGGATGCTTATCAGCTGAAATTTGATCGGAAATAGGGGGTTACAAGAAATTAAATAATTTGGTGCATATAGTTATGTTGTGGACTTAAATATGAAAAAGGGATACGGAGCCTTTTGATTTAAATTGAAAAAACTGGATGTTTTGAATGCCTGAAATAGGTGTTTAAAACATCCTTTTGTACATTGATACCCAAACTGAAAATGCCCTGGCGAGATTGCTCGTCAAGGGCATTTTTACGCTCCGAAGAGCCGTAGTTTATTAATCAATTAAGCCAATAATATCATTCCGATAACTCAACCTTACTATTTTTTGTATTAACCGGCAACTGTGCTAATATAATCGCCATAAAAAGCAAGATGCATCCGAACATCTCTCTTGGACGAAGTGATTCACCAAGGATAATCCACCCACCAAGTGCTGAAAACACGGATTCCAGACTCATAATCAAGGACGCAATAACAGGGCTTACTCTCTTTTGCCCTAATATCTGAAAGGTATAAGCAATACCACAGGATAAGACACCTGTATACAGAAGCGGTATCCATGCCTGAAGAATGGGAGATAACTTAGGTGTCTCAACAAGTAGCATGGCGATAAAGGAAAAGAATCCACATACAAAAAATTGAAGACAGGACAGCTTGACACCATCCACAATAGGCGAAAAGTGATCAATGGCCAATATATGTATGGAGAAAAGAAAAGCACTTAGGATTAGTAAAAGATCTTCTTTTGCCAAGCTAAAGCCTTGTTTCACACATAAAAGATAAATGCCCGATAATGCGATGAGAATACTAATCCATAAAGTGATTCCCGGACGTTTTTTGAAAAAGATACCGATAATGGGGACGATAATAATATATAAAGCAGTAATGAAACCGGCCTTTGAGGCGGAGGAATAGGTAACACCGATTTGTTGTAGGTTGCAGGCGATAAATAAAACAGTACCACAAATAAGCCCGCCCTTTAATAACCGCTTGTTTTCTTGAAAATAAGATTTTTGGGAATTTGGGATGTTTTGTGGCTTTTCACCTCTGTTCCGCAACAGATAAATGCAGGGGAGCAGGGTTAATCCACCAATCAACATACGGACGGCATTGAAGGTGAAGGGACCGATTAACCCGCCTCCCACCCTCTGGGCTACAAAAGCAATTCCCCAGATAAACGCGGAAAGGAGTAACATGGAATTTCCGAGTAACGATTTTTGTTTCATAAACGAAATACCTCTTTTGCTTGAATTCTATTTTGCATGGCGCAATTAGTATCATTCTATTACATTGGCTGGGGAAAAACAAGAGTAGGGATTATTTCATTCAACCAATAGGCGAAGGAAACTCGTTTTTCTCGTTATTGATAACGTTACGAAGAAAATATGAATGATGATATTAGATTTGATCCAAGCTGTTTATAAAGAGCAAACCAAGAGAAAAACCCTTCTACTAACAGGTGGACGAACCGCTCCAATAGTGCTAAAATGAGAGATATAGATAACTCATTTTAAGCGGGGTATTGCCATGGAATTAAGTGATTACTGTCTTGAGATAATGAGAAATAACGGCGAGAAGATAACCGAAACAAGTGAATTGGGGCAGAGGATTATGTGTCCCGAGTACGCCATTGACCGGGTAGATGTAAAAACCTTTCCCTTAGAGGACAAGGAAGATATCTTTGTTCTGGGGTGGAATATCAATCATGCAGGAAGGCTTTATGCAACCATAAAGCCTTTTTTCCGTGCCTTTCATTATCAATGTGACTTTACCCCCGGGGCAAAGACCCAATATCATACTCATGACTTTATTGAGCTTGCCTATATTGTGGATGGAGAGTTCAAACAAAGAATTATGGGGAAGGATATCCTGTTTAAAAAAGGGGAACTCTGCCTGATTGATAAGAACTGCCCTCATCAGGATTACTTAGGTAGTGAGAATAGTATTATCCTGTTCATTGGTCTGGCGAATGATATCTTTGATCAGGTCATGGTTGAAAATATCGGGGAAGAAAAGCTACTTAACTTCCTGCGCATGGCCTTAATGAAACAAAAGGATAATCGCCAGTTTCTTCATTTTAAGCCAAAAAACCCAGAGGACAAACAGCTGGAACACTGGCTTTTGATGCTGTTGGAGGAGTTAGAATGCAATGACAGTGCCACGAAATATATCGGCAAGGGACTAATCATCCGAATTCTTCACTATCTCAGTACTATGTGCGATTTCAGTCTTTCCAATGAACAAAGAAAAAGGATGAACTGGTTAATCTATGAGGAAATTACCGCATTTATTGAAGAGAATTACGCTACCATTACAGTAAAGGATCTTGTATCCAAATTCCATTTTAATGAGGATTACTATAATCGTATTTTGAAGGATAAGCATGGAATGACCTATCTAGAGTATGTACAGGAGATCCGTCTTCGGAATGCTAAGAGGCTGATTAAGAGCACAAAACTTACCATAGACGAGGTGGCAGAGCGGGTTGGCTATCAGAACAAGGGGTACTTTTATCGGATCTTTGTGGATAAATACGGAGTAACACCGGCAAAGATGAGAAAATAATAAGCATATTCACGAAGAGTGGTTAGTAGTGACAAGAATTGCAGTAGGAATAGGTAACTTTTTGAGCCGAATAGTAGGATGGAGCAATTGTCTGTCCAGCAGGGGTGAAATATAATATTGCTATAAGGTAATGTTAATCCCATCATTTATAGGAGGTATTCAATTATGTTATCATCAAAAAAATATCAGTTCTGGTTTGCAACCGGTTCACAGGCACTTTACGGAGAGGAATGCTTGGAGGTCGTAGCACAGCATTCTAAAATTATGGTAGAAGGCTTAAATAAATCAGGTGTATTGCCCTTTGAGGTGGTTTGGAAACCAACCCTCATCAGTAACGAATCCATCCGACAATTATTCAATGCTGCCAATGCAGATGAAAACTGCGCAGGCGTCATTACCTGGATGCATACTTTCTCCCCTGCAAAATCATGGATTTTAGGTCTTCAGGAATTTAGAAAGCCACTATTACATCTTCACACCCAGTTTAATCGTGATATTCCCTATGATACCATTGATATGGACTTTATGAACACCAACCAATCTGCTCATGGAGATAGAGAATTTGGACATATTGTCAGCAGAATGGGTCTGGAAAGAAAGGTTGTTGTAGGTTACTGGGAAGATAACACTGTACAGGAACGCATCGCAGGCTGGATGTTTACTGCAATCGGTATCATTGAAAGCAGTCATCTCAGAGTACTTCGTGTAGGCGATAATATGCGTAATGTTGCGGTTACCGAAGGAGATAAGGTGGAGGCACACATCAAATTCGGATGGGAGATTGACGCTTATAATATTACTGACATTGCAGAATATGTACAGCAGGTATCCGAAGGCGATATTAACGCATTGTTAGATGAATATTATGAAAAATATGATATTATACTGGAAGGCAGAGATCCGAAGGAATTTAGGAGACATGTTGGAGTACAGGCTGGTATCGAGCTTGGCTTTGAGAAATTCCTGGTAGAGAAGGATTATCATGCAATTGTAACAAACTTTGAGGTGCTTTCCGGTCTGAATCAGCTTCCCGGTCTGGCAATCCAGCGTTTGATGGAAAAAGGTTACGGCTTTGGCGGCGAAGGCGACTGGAAGACTGCAGCCATGGTTCGTTTGATGAAGCTTATGACACAAGGAGTTAAGGATGCAAAAGGTACCTCCTTTATGGAAGATTACACCTACCATTTGGCTCCAGGTAAGGAAGGGATTCTTCAGGCTCATATGCTTGAGGTATGCCCGACCATTGCAGAAGGCAAAGTAGGAATTAAGGTATCTCCATTGACGATGGGTAACAGAGAAGACCCTGCAAGACTAGTATTTACCTCCAAACCTGGTAAGGGTGTAGCAGCTTCCTTAATTGATCTTGGTACTCGCTTCCGTTTGATCTTAAATGATGTGGAATGCCTTCCTCAGGAGACACAGATGCCGAAGCTTCCGGTAGCATCCGCGTTCTGGCGTCCGGAACCGAGTCTTGCAGTAGGCGCAGAAGCTTGGATTTTAGCAGGTGGCGCACATCATACCGCTTTCTCCTATGATTTGACCTCAGAGCAGATGTGTGACTGGGCAGCTGCGATGGGAATTGAGACGGTAGTAATCGATAAAGCGACTACAATCAGAAACTTTAAGAATGAATTAAGATGGAATTCTATCGCATTCCGTTAAAAAATATTGTGGGAATTCTAATGCGTTCCATTAAAAAATATTAGTGTCAAGATCTATGTTTAAAGTGTCAAAAGGCCTATCTATAATGTGTGAACTCTGTTGAACGGCCTTTTGACACCTCAATAATCATATGTTGTTACAATAGTGATTAGCACAAAGCCAAAAGACTTCTGAACGAAGATGAATCAAGAAAAATTAAATATCTTATGAATCATCATAGGCGTAATTGTTCTTATGCTTTGTGAAAATCATTAGTGGACAATGTTAAAGGGGGCTTTGTGGCACCCTAATCTCAGAATGAAATCGGTAATATTAGTAAGGGACAGGAAAGGATCGTTATGCTAGAACAATTAAAAGAAATCGTATATCAAGCAAATATGGAGCTTCCAAAGCGCGGGCTCATCACTTATACCTGGGGTAATGTCAGCGGAATTGACCGTGAAAGCGGATATTTTGTAATCAAACCAAGCGGTGTAGATTATGACAACATGAAACCGGAAGATATGGTAGTAATGGATCTGGAGGGAAATCGAATTGAAGGAAAATATAAGCCTTCTTCCGATACCGCCACTCATATTGAGTTGTATAAAAAGTATCCGGAACTTGGCGGAGTGGTACATACTCACTCCACCTGGGCAACCTCCTGGGCACAAGCAGGAAGAAGCATTCCTTTATACGGAACCACTCACGCGGATTATTTCTATGGTGAAATTCCATGTGCAAGAAGTCTGACCGAAGAAGAAATCAACGGCGAATATGAGAAGAATACCGGGCTTGTTATTATCGAGACTCTGACAAATGGTAACATCAGCGCACTTAGTATGCCGGGAATTCTTTGTTGTAACCATGGTCCATTTACTTGGGGGAAGGACGCTTTTGATGCAGTTCATAATGCAGTTGTATTAGAGGAAGTATCAAAAATGGCAGCCTATACCGAACAGATTAATTCACAGGTAAAGCCAGCACCTCAGACCATTGCCGATAAACATTATCTTCGTAAGCATGGCAGTAATGCGTATTACGGACAGAACTAATTTGATTCCAATATCATAATGAGTAGCTGTGAAAAGCAATTGGAGCAAAAGAATTCATTTCGTATAGGTAATCGTTATAGGTGATTGTGAATAACAATAGGTGACGTTATTGTATGCATAATAGATATTCTTAATGGCGGGAGAAAAGCATAAATACAGCGTACTGTAAAGTACATAGATCTATTTTGTAATCAATATCGGATAACTTAGTTGTTCCCAAATGCCTGCTTATAGTTGAATACATAGGAAAATATATTCGTATATCGGTATATATTTTCCCTTTCGTATTGGGTATTTTAAGGTTTATAATATTATCATAGGGCAGTCTTGGATAAACATCAGGGGATCACAAACAAAAAGATGTTATAAACAAAGAGACGTAATAAAAAAGAAGCTGCAATAAAAGAAAGAGATGTAATAGAAGAAAGGGAGGATTTACTCATGAGTTTTGAAAATGAAGTGGCGAAAGCGATAGCAAATTCAAAAACATATCTAGGTATAGAGCTTGGATCAACACGTATTAAAGCCGTTCTAATAGGAGAAGACAATGTTTCCATCGCATCAGGAAGTCATGACTGGGAGAATAGCTTAATTGATAACATTTGGACGTATAGCCTAGAGGATGTGTGGAAGGGCGTTCAAAACAGCTATCAAAGTTTGGCAAGTGAAGTGAAACGAAAATATGGAGTTACCTTAACAACTGTAGGAGCCATTGGTTTTAGCGGTATGATGCACGGATATATGGCATTTGATAAAGAAGGAACACTTCTGGTTCCTTTCCGTACCTGGCGTAATAATATAACAGGGGAAGCTTCAGAGAAGTTAACTGAGGTATTCAATTATCATATTCCTCAACGATGGAGCATTGCACATCTTTATCAGGCAATTCTGAATAAAGAAAAGCATGTTTCAGAGATTGAATTTCAGACAACCCTTGCCGGTTATATTCACTGGAAATTAACCGGACAGAAGGTGCTTGGTGTAGGCGAAGCCTCCGGCTTCTTCCCTATCGATTTGGAAACCAAGAAGTTTAATCAACGTATGATAGAGCAGTTCAATGAATTGGTTAAGGATGAGAAGCTTCCCTGGAAGCTGGAAGAAATCGTTCCGGATGTACTGACTGCAGGGGAAAGTGCCGGAGTTTTAACCGTGGAAGGTGCTAAGTTATTAGATGTAAATGGGGAGTTACAGGCGGGAATTCCTCTCTGTCCTCCCGAAGGCGATGCAGGCACCGGTATGGTAGCGACCAACAGCGTTGGAAAGCGTACGGGTAATGTATCTGCGGGAACCTCCGTATTTGCAATGATCGTTCTGGAACAGGAACTTTCAAAGGTATATGAGGAAATTGATCTCGTTACCACACCCACTGGAAGCCTTGTAGGTATGGCTCATTCCAACAACTGTTCCTCCGACTTAAATGCTTGGGTAGGTCTGTTTGATGAATTCGCCAAAGCAATGGGCATGGAAGCGGATATGAATAAATTATATGGAACTCTTTACAATCTCGCTCTTCAAGGTGATGCAGATTGCGGCGGATTATTAGCTTACGGTTACTTATCCGGTGAGCACATGACTCATTTTGAAGAGGGAAGACCGTTGTTTGTAAGATCCTCCGAAAGCAAATTCTCTCTTGCAAACTTTATGAGAGTGCATCTTTACACCGCACTTGGCGCATTAAAGATTGGACTTGATATTCTTCAGAAGGAAGAAAAGGTAAAATTGGATGAGATTCTTGGACATGGTGGTCTGTTTAAGACGAAAGGCGTTGGACAGAGTATTATGGCAGCAGCCCTGAATGTTCCGGTAACCGTTATGGAAACAGCAAGTGAAGGCGGAGCATGGGGAATTGCCCTGCTCGCTTCCTACCTGGTGAATAAGAAGAACGGCGAAACACTGGAAGATTTCCTTGCACAAAAAGTATTCGCGGGAGAAACCAGTTCAACAATAGCACCGGATGCCAAGGATGTGGCAGGCTTTGAAGCGTTTATGGAGCGCTATAAGAAGGGGCTTGCAATTGAGAGAGCTGCGGTAGATAATCTGTAGAATAAAAGAATAGATAAAATAAAAGGGTATTCAAAGGTTTGACTGGGTAAGATATATCAATAACTACATAGAAGAAATTCATGGGTTGGTTATATATGTCTGAGAGAGGGACTTTTGAGATACCCTTTTTGAGATTGGGAGTACTAGTGCAGTATGGTGAAATATATTAATCAGTAGAACAGGAAAGCAATAACCAAGAAACCTAGTGTAACATATTGAGAAACCAATTAACTTAACCAATGGTTAACTCTTTAGGACAGATAAGTAACTTTCCCTCCATTGCAACACATGAGAATTAAGCTTATACTTACTATATCTTCAAAACCTAGGAGGTTATGGTAAATATGATAAAGCTTGGGGAACAAATTGCTAAACTTAGAAAATCAAAAGGTATGACACAGGAACAGTTGGCAGCAGCGGTTGGCGTGTCCTCACCAGCGGTTAGCAAATGGGAAACAAATACCTCTTGTCCTGACATTGCCTTATTATGTCCAATTGCACGTACGCTTGGGGTCAATGTAGATCAGTTATTGCAGTTTGAAGAAACATTAACCAAGGACGAGCAAATAAAGTGCATGAATGAAATTGTTGAAGTAGCGAGAAAAGGAAATTTGGAAGAGGCAGAAGATATGCTGTTAAATTTATTGCATACCTACCCCTCCGATATTGTATTAAAGTATAATATGGCTCTTGTACTTAATACATTTCAAATGTTTTTTCCATTAGCATCTGAAGAGAAAAGTCGAAGCTGGAGAGAGCAGAAGAAACAGCTGTTGGAGTCCGTTCGAACGGCAAAGACTGTGGGCTACTGGGAGAAAGCATTGGCATCCTTAGCAGGAATAGCGATGCAGGAGGAACAACTGGAACAAGCTGAAGCACTATTAAAAGAACTCCCCGAACATTCTACGGAGCATTTTCTATTATGGTCTCAATACTATTTAAAAATGAATAATCAAGAAAAGGCATTGGAAGTGACTCAGAAGCGATTGTATACATTAACATACCAATTGCAAATGTGCTTAGTGACCATGATGAATGAAAAGATGATTTCGGATCCAGTTAGAAATCTTGAGCTATGTAAGGTATATCGTCAATTGGAGCAGATATTTAATGTTGGTGGAGAGACAATCGAAGGTCTGTTTGTTGAAGCCTATAAACGCATGGCGAACTATGAGGAGGCAAAGAATAGTCTTATTCGGATGATCGACCAATTAATCGGAACCGCTCAACAACCCAATCCTATATTATTTGACCCTACAATCAAGATAGAGAAGGGGCAAGCGGTTGCTACCAAAGAAATGAAACGAATAATGTTAGAGGGGATAGAGCAGGAAGAATTTTTGAAGGATTTTCTAGAAGATGAAGAACTTCAAAGGGCAATAGATAGGCTAAAGCAAAACATGAATTTATAAGTTGGATAAAATTGATAAACTTTGTAGAAAAATGAAGAAATATGTTGAAAATGTAGATATATGTATTTATAATTAATTAAAACACTATATTTACATGGCTTTGCATGGTTGCGCGCTTAGATTCTAATTTTTCGTAATTTTTCAAGTGGTGCATCTTTTTTGAAAGGGGTTTGGGATGTCGGATAATACAAATGGCGAATTATATGATTTGAAAGAAGATACACAGAAGGATAAATTTCTTACCTTTATTTTGGATAATGAATTCTATGGCATTGACATTTGCTATGTAACTGAGATTATCGGACTGCAGACAATCACAGAACTACCGAATTTACCCGAATACATTAAAGGTATTATTAATCTTAGAGGGAAGATTATTCCGGTAATGGATGTAAGGTTAAGATTTAAAAAGGCTGCGATAGATTATAATGACAGAACCTGCATTATTGTATTTGATGTTGCGGATATTTCTATTGGGCTTATTGTAGATAGTGTATCAGAAGTGGTTTCGATTCGAGAAGAAGACATTGTACCTCCTCCTGATCTTAAAAAATCCGGCAATCATTATATTAAGGGAATTGGGAAAGTGGGAGATGATGTTAAGCTTATCCTTGATTATAATAGATTGATCAATGGACTGGACAAGTTTTCCTGATAAAACAATTAGAATATCTGGCTCCGTTTATTATTTTGTGTAAACTTGAATATCTTATGTTTATCATCGAAGTATGAATCTTTGGCTTTGAGCGAATCGACATTGCCATAGTATAAATCAGTACCACCTTATCAATCTTAATATAAAGAAAAACATATGCAAATGGGTTTATCGCTCACCTTGCATATGTTTTTTGTTTATCTAGTGGCATATTTTAAAATAATTTCTTTATTGGCTTGAGATCTTGGGACATTGCAAACCAGCTTTCCTGAATTCATTACTAAGATACGGTCACACATTCCGAGAATTTCATCAATATCGGAAGAAATAAAGATGATGGAGGCGCCTTTTCTTACCATATCTACCATGCAGTTATAGATATCTGTTTTGGAAGCAATATCCACACCTCTAGTGGGCTCGTCCATGATATAAATCTTGAGGTGACTCATCATCCATCTGGCAACTGCCATCTTCTGCTGATTACCACCACTCAGTGCCTTGATAATATCATAGGACTTTCCTGGTTTGATACTTAATTTCTCGATGTAGGAGTTTGATACATCAGAGAGAATATAGGGATCAATAATCATGTGTTGAACAAATCTTCTTAGGGATGCAATGGAGACATTGTTCTGTAAACTCAGGTCGCCAAATACGGAGTTGTTGATACGATCCTCCGGTAACATTGCAATTCCTGCACTAATTGCATCATAGGGCTCGTTGATGTCAACTTGTTTACCGTTGACTTGTATGGTACCAGTGGTGGCCTTGTGCACACCAAATATGGATTTTGCCAGCATGGATCGACCGGAACCTGCTAGACCGGTTATGCCAAGGATTTCACCCTTTCTTAGATCAAAGCTTACATCGGATAGTACCGGTTCAAAGGAAAGGTTCTTAACCGATAATATGGTTTTACCGGGCAGTATTTCGAGCTTTGGATATCGCTTGCTGACCTCAGCATTGACCATTAAGCGAATAATCTCCTCGGTGGTGGTATCCTTCACATATCTGGTTCCAATCATTTTGCCCTGATGCATAATGGATACTCGTTCTGCAATCATTTCAATCTCATCTAAGGAATGGGTTATGTATATAATTGCCTTATTTTGACGCTTGAGATCTTGTAATATCCGGTAAAGGACAGTTTTTTCAACGGATGTGAAAGAGGAAGTTGGTTCATCAAAGATAATTACTCTGGCATCCGAGACATAAGCCTTGATTAGTTCAACCAAATGAAGCTGTGCGAACCCTAAATTACCAAGAGGAGCCTTAGGATTAAGATCAATACCTAAATCTTTAAATAATCTATTGCAATTGCTGTTGAGTTTATTGAAATCAATCCAATGCAAAACTTCATTTTTGTAGGGCATCCGATCAGCGTACACATTTTCGGCAATAGAAAGGTTAGGGTATAAGGCAACATCCTGGAGCAGGGAATGGATACCAAGCTTCTTTGCTTCTGAAATTGAGCTTGGGTTAATTTCCTTGCCATCCATATAGATCTGGCCGCTATCCTTTTTAAAAATCCCGTTAATTACATTGATAATCATTGATTTTCCGGAACCGTTTTCACCTATCAGGGCATGAACCTCCCCATAAAACAAGTCAAGGTTAATACTTTTTAACGAAAAATCTTCACTCATGTATTTGTTAATGTCCTTTAGCAGTAAAGCTGGTACATTCATGGTGAAACCTCCATTGATTTGATAAAAGGCTTCTATATGAGGAAAGTAATGAATTATACATTACCCTCAAAAGCGTCAATCGATGTAAAAAGCTGAATATTACTGTTAAAAATATTGTCCTTATAGCTGTCTTTTATGCGTGAATTGGTGATGATGCGATCCGCAATATGCTGAGCTTTTCCGACACGGTAGAAAGAGTTCTTTTCAAATGCATCTGCGGTCATGAGAAGTATTTTATGACTTGCGTTATAGGCTGCTTCCTGTATTAGAGAAGCCATATCGATGCTGGATACAGTCAAATCCAAATCGGCGGTGATTCCGTCGATTTCTATAAATAATTTTGAAACAAAGAATTTTTTTAGGTTATTGGTAGTAAGCGTTCCGAATACGGCATTATATCGAAAATCAACATCACCACCAAGCAGAACCACCTTAACTGACTTGTTGGTGGAAAGCTCCGTAGCAATTGTAATATCATTTGTTAAAATTGTAATGTTGTTCTTATTATTTAAACGCTTGGCGATATGGAGATTAATCAGCCCGTTAGTCAGCATGATAATATCACCGTCCTTAATTAGCTGGACAGCAATGTCCGCGATTTCCTGATAATCTGCGGGGTTATAACCATCAGCCATCACAACTGGCTCTTCTTCGCCGGTATTTAACACAGCACCGCCATGGGTTCTGGTTAAAAAGCCTTCTTCCTCCAGTTTCTCAAGGTCTCTTCTTATGGTAACCTCGGATACATTAAGCATGGTACTTAAGGTGCTAACCTCTGCTTGTTGGTTATTCATTATGTAATTTTTTATGATACGTATGCGTTCAATCGCAAACATTAATTACACTTCCTTAATACGGAATAATATCCGCTAATCTCTTGTTTGTATTTTGTAAAAAACACTTAATTAATTATATACTAATCAGTAAAGAAATGCAATAGTAAGCAATATGCAATAAAACGAAAGTAAACGAAAGCAAGGAATGAAAGAGAAAAACCCATGTGTATTAAGTGTGTATTAGTATATATGTATAAAACGTTAATATAAAATATAATTTTATTGGTCATTATATTGACAACAATCTTTGTGTGTGTTATGATTCAATCACGGAAACGTAAACAAACGAACATAAACGAACAACGGGGTTGTACATATTGATTATTTTGTTTCGAATTTCCGGTTGTAAAAACATAATACAATATAAGGAGAGGTTTTATGAAAATGAGAAAGTGGATCGCATTAGTAATGGTTGGGTTACTGGTTTTCGCTCTTACAGGATGTGCAAAAGCGAACAATGACAAATTAGTTGGTGTTGCAATGCCTACAAAGTCATCACAGCGTTGGATTCAAGATGGTGACAATATGAAGAAACAGCTTGAAGCAAAGGGGTACAAAGTTGATCTTCAGTATGGTGAGGATAATGTAGATAACCAGGTTGCACAGATTGAGAACATGATTTCTAAAGGGTGTAAAGTGCTTGTAATCGCTTCCATCGACGGCGAAGCTTTAACAGACGTTTTACAAAAAGCTGCTGATGCTAAGATTAAAGTAATCGCATATGACAGATTGATCAAAAATACTGAGAACGTATCCTACTATGCTACCTTTGATAACTTCAAGGTTGGTGTATTACAGGCTCAGTCAATCGTAAAGGGTCTTGATCTTGAGAATCAGGCAGGTCCTTTCAATATTGAATTATTCGGCGGTTCACCGGATGATAACAATGCATATTTCTTTTATGATGGTGCTATGTCAGTTCTTCAGCCTTACATAGACAACGGCAAATTAGTAGTAAAGAGTGGTCAGACCGGTATGGATAAAGTATCCACCCTTCGTTGGGACGGTGCTACTGCACAGGCAAGAATGGATAACATTTTAAGTGCAAACTATACCAGTGCTAAAGTTGATGCAGTATTATCCCCTTATGATGGTATCTCCATCGGTGTTATTTCTTCTTTAAAGAGTATTGGTTATGGCACAGGCGACCTTAAGATGCCTATCGTATCCGGACAGGATGCTGAGATTCCTTCCGTAAAATCCATTATCGCAGGAGAGCAATACTCAACTATCTTTAAAGATACAAGAGTTTTAGCTGAGAAGTGTGTTGGTATGGTTGATGCAGCTTTCAAAGGTACAGAGCCGGAAATAAATGATTCAAAGACTTATAACAATGGTAAGAAGGTAGTTCCTTCCTTCCTTTGTGACCCGGTTCCGGTTGATAAGGCTAACTACAAAGCAACTTTAGTAGACTCCGGTTATTATAAAGAATCCGATTTACAGTAATCAATAAATGAAGCAATTGCTTCAAAACTAATAATCCTGTATGGGAATTTTGCAGAAATGGCTCTGCTGTTTCTGCAAAATTTCATATAATCTCGCGGTAAGGAGTCAAAAAAATGTCTGATTTTATCTTGGAAATGAATGGAATAACGAAGGCATTTTCCAGTTTAAAAGCATTGGATAATGTAAATCTTAAAGTAAAAAAAGGACAAATTCATGCACTGGTAGGGGAGAATGGAGCTGGTAAATCCACGTTGATGAATGTATTGAGTGGGGTATATCCTCATGGTACATATTCCGGCGATATTGTCTTTGATGGTGAAGAATGTAACTTTAAGACAATTAAGGATAGTGAAAAGAAAGGAATTGTAATTATCCATCAGGAGCTTGCACTCATACCATATCTGTCAATTGCTGAGAATGTGTTCCTGGGTAATGAACAGGCGAATGCCGGTGTAATCGATTGGGATAAAACAATTCATAATACAAAAGGATTATTGGAGAAAGTAAGACTGACAGAGAATCCGAATACCCTGGTAAGCAATATCGGCGTTGGAAAGCAGCAGTTGGTAGAAATCACAAGAGCATTAGCAAAGGAAGTAAAGCTATTAATTCTTGACGAACCCACAGCAGCGTTAAATGATGATGATAGTGAGAATTTATTGAACTTATTATTAGAGCTGAAAGAGCATGGAGTTACTTCCATAATCATATCCCACAAATTAAACGAAGTAAATAAAGTAGCTGACGAAATCACGATAATTCGTGACGGCAAGACGATACAGACCTTATCAAAAGGTAAGGATGATATCACTGAAGATATTATTATCAAGGGAATGGTTGGTCGTGATATTGAGAACCGATACCCTCACAGAGATCCCAATGTAGGCGAAGTTATCATGGAGGTGAAGGATTGGACAGTTCATCATCCCCAGAATGAAGACAGAGTTGTTATTAATCGTGTGAATTTGAATGTTAAGCGTGGCGAGATCGTAGGTTTTGCCGGACTTATGGGTGCTGGTCGAACTGAGTTAGCCATGAGTATTTTTGGTAAATCCTATGGTCAAAAGATATCCGGCAGCTTAAAGATAAATGGTAAAGAAGTTAATCTGGATACCGTTAATAAAGCAATTGATAGTGGTATAGCTTATGTTACGGAAGACAGAAAGAACTATGGCTTGGTATTAATTGACACAATCAAGAATAACATATCCCTATCAAATCTGAAGAAACTAAGTAAGAATAGTGTAATCAATCCTCATGAGGAGATATTGGTTTCAGAAGATTTCAGAAAGAAGTTCAAAATTAAGTCCTCAAGTATCTTGCATAAAACAGGAAACCTAAGCGGCGGAAATCAACAAAAAGTCGTTTTAAGTAAATGGATTTTCACAAACCCGGATATCTTAATACTGGATGAACCGACAAGAGGTATTGATGTAGGTGCAAAATATGAGATTTATACAATAATAAATCAGTTGGCGGATGAAGGTAAATCTATTATAATTATATCTTCAGAGATGCCCGAATTATTAGGTATGTGTGACCGTATTTATGTTGTTAATGAAGGTGAGATCGCTGGTGAATTATCCCGTGAGGAAGCTTCCCAGGAGAGTATCATGAGATGCATCATGCGTCATAACAAGGAGGTAAAGTAATGACTTTCAGTAATATTAAATCAATTCTTAAGAGTAATATCCGTGAGTATGCCATGGTACTGGCTCTTATTGTAATCATGATTCTTTTTCAGATATTGACAGGCGGAGTTTTATTCATGCCTTTGAATGTAACAAACATTATTCTTCAGAACAGCTATGTATTAATTCTTGCAGTTGGTATGCTATTAGTTATATTAACCGGTAACGTTGATCTTTCGGTTGGGTCGGTTGCAGCATTTATCGGTGCTATTTCGGCGGTATTTATGGTAACCTACAAAATGCCAGTTGTTGTAGCAGTTCCCCTTTGTTTATTAATTGGTGCGTTAGTAGGTGCATGGCAGGGCTTTTGGATTGCTTACATCCGTATGCCAGCTTTTATCGTAACTCTTGCTGGTATGTTGGTATTTCGTGGTTTAACTATGGTATTACTTAAGGGACAGACCTTGGCTCCCTTTGAGAAATCTTTCCAGATGATGGCAAACGGTTTCCTTCCTAATGTATTGACAGTTGGTGGATTGAATTTAATAACAATTGCAATTGGTATTATACTATCCGTAGTATTTATCTACTTTGAAATCAAAAGTATTAGAAATAAGAAAAAATATAATTTTGAATTATTACCTACAAGCTTTACAGTTGCAAAGGTTGCAGTAATTATATTGGCAATAAATCTGCTTACATATAATCTTGCAGCATATAAGGGTCTTCCAATCGTCCTAATATTGATTGCATGCTTAGTAGGAATTTATACTTTTCTTACACAAAAGACAATCTTAGGTCGTCACATCTATGCACTTGGTGGTAATGAAAAAGCAGCACGTTTATCCGGTATCAAGATTAAGAAGGTTAAGTTCTTTGTATTCGTAAATATGGGTGTTCTCGCAGCATTTGCCGGACTTGTAGTTGCAGGACGTCTGAACGCAGCAACACCGAAGGCCGGAACAAACTTCGAGCTGGATGCAATTGCAGCATGCTTTATCGGTGGAGCTTCCGCTTCCGGTGGTATTGGTAAAATCGTAGGTGCTATTATCGGTGCATTATTCATGGGTGTTCTCAACAATGGTATGTCCATCATGGGTGTAGGTATTGACTGGCAGCAGGCAATCAAAGGTCTTGTACTTTTAGGCGCAGTAGCATTCGATGTTTACACAAAATCCAAATCTTCCGCAGAATAATACTTAATATAAGGCCATAAACGTTTGAACCGGGGTGAATTTTCATGATGATGAAAATTCACCCCGGTTCTTCGTATATAAGTAATTGTGAGGTTACTAGTAGAGTAGGATTAAAGAAAAGCAAATATTGGATAATAAGGATGGATATGTTATACTAAGATATTAATTTGTATAGATTGCAACAGGTGGGTTTTGATTGGGCTACATGGTAATGGAATAAATATAGAGGAATTTATTATTACGAAAAGGAGTCAAACAGGATGAATTATTATGAATTAAGTAAAGAAGTCTCCTATGCGTTACGGCATGCCCCTTGGGAGTATGAACTAGAGATGGATGAAGAGGGTTGGGTTAAGGTGGATCAACTAATTAGCTCCCTTAAACAAAATCCGAAATGGCGGGATATTATGAAAAGAGATTTGGAGAAAATAATAGAAACTTCAGATAAAAAGAGGTGTGAAATTGTAGGGGAAAGAATTCGCGCTTTTTATGGACATTCCATACCAATGAAGATTTATAAAAGTGAGGAAGAGCCGCCTAAATGGTTATATCATGGAACTGCTCATAAATATTTGGTTAGCATAAAGGAAAAAGGGTTATTACCAAGAGGCAGACAGTATGTTCATTTATCCCAGGACATAGAAACAGCACTTATAGTTGGAAGAAGAAGGGATGACCAACCTGTCCTCTTAGTTATCGATGCAGAAACTGCTTATAAAGAAGGCTTGAAATTCTACAATGGAAATGAAAAAGTATGGTTAGCAGATTCTGTTCCGAGCGGCTACATAACTATTAAAACATTCGATTAGGGTTACAGTAACAAAATTGACATCTCAAGTACCTAGCGTTGGTTTATAAAATCAGTTCAACAACTTAGGCATAACCAAGGAGAGTATCCTGTTAATCTGGCGCATTTACTCGACATGTGGATTTACTTAAGGAGTTCAAATATTGTATAGCTAGGAAAAAGCTCGTTGTTTGACGAACGAAGTGAGGAGTTCGAGTTTTTCCTAGCTGCTTTACAATATGCGAACTCCTTTAGTAAATCCCATGCCGAGTAACTAAGCCGGATAACAGGATGCTCTCCTTGGTTATATTTGATCCTGATATTCTGATTTTATAAACCATCACTACCTATGGCGTTGCTTCCCTTATTTCTGAACGTTAAAATAACCGGTCTCCCCACCACAGGCTACCGGTTATCTCATCTTGTTTATGCATTTGCTATAGAAATTTATGAAGTTGGCAATAGTTATTTGGTTCTCTTCCCGAGATATTGTTTCACCTTCCGAAGTAAAGGAGTATGGGAGAAGAAATTTTCGCAATTATAGTATTTTTCGGAGGGATCACAATTATAAGCGAATTTGGAATTGTGAGCGTTAACTTTAAAGTAAATATTTGTGCTGTCGATATACATATAAATTTACCTCCTCGATGGTAATTAATGTTATAACTGCCTTGAAACATCTTTGTTATGAGTTTATTATAATCATAAATTGACTATCTGTATATAATCTGATAATCTAAAAATAGCGAAATATTTTGTGCTCTCAGCACATAATATAACAGAGGGCAAATTATAAGAAAGAGAAGGAAAAACCCATATGGCAGTTCGATTTTGGGAGCTTTATGAAGAGACAAAGGATAGGTTTCGGCTTAAGATAGTAGCAGGAAAGACAGGCATGGATACGGTTGTCTCCTGGGTGCATATGCTAGAAGATGAGAACATTGTCTCAAGGTTTCATGGGGAGGAACTGGCAATCACCACAGGCATGAAGGCAGATCAGCCAAACTGGTTGCTGAATCTGGTACAAGAGATGGCGAAGGAGGAATGTGCCGGTATTATTATCAATTCCGGTATGTATCTGAATGAAATTCCTTTGGAAGTAATTAAATGGTGTGATGATAATCGATTTCCATTGTTGGAGATGCCTTGGGAAATTGCAATCACCAACTTAATACAAGATTTTTGCATGAGAATCATTGATCAAAAGCAATATGAAAAAATTATTAGTAAAGCGTTTCGCGAAATTATTCAGGGCAACGGCAATGTGGGTGAATTTAAACAGATATTAGAACAGCGATATGATATAAATGGTACCTTTCAAATGTTTTATCTGAATGTAAAGAAACAAATTGAAGAAGAAGTTAATTTTAATCATGCAGTATTTAAGCTGGAGAATTTATTTGGACTTTGGAAGGGGAATCGTAAGATCAATATATCCTATGGACTAATTCGTATGGAGGATACCTTGGTTTTGGTTCTTAATAATATGCAGGATAAATATTTGCTGGAACTGCCTGATTTGATTTTACAAAGCTTTACCTATTTTACTAAGAAAAATCATTTCTTCTTTGGGATTGGTCCAAAGGTGCAGGGTATGGATCAGTTGTCCAACGGATATAAAAGGGCAAAAACGGCCATGAGAATGGCAATGGTGACTGGAAAAGCAATGGTGCGTTTTGAAGATATGGGATTTTTTAAGATTCTTTTTTCCATTGAGGACACTGAAATTCTGTCCAGCTATGCAGATGAGATATTGGGTGTATTAGAAAACTACGACCAAAGTCATAATAGCTCCTATGTTGATACGTTAAGAAGCTATATTCGGAATGATAGGAGTTTGATTCGTGTGGCGGAGGATACGTTCTCTCACCGAAATACAGTAAACTACCGTATCCAAAATATAAAACGTCTGATAGGCAATGAACTGAAAGATCCAGAAGATATCTTTCCTTTTCAGGTAGCATTCTATATTAGGGATATGGAGAAAAAGTAATAATTGAAATTATATAATTGATGGGAGTCAGAGAGTTTACAAGTAACGAACCGTAAATTCTCTGACTTTTTCATATAATAAACAGACGAAACTGCCTGACTTTTAGTACAATAACTCCTTATGCATTAGCAAGACGGAATTCACCAACCTCTTTATCATAGATATAAATTTCACCTGTTTCGATGATATAGTACCAACCACTAACAGATAACGTTTTATTTAAGACTTTCGCCCTTATAAAAGGAAAGGTTAGCAGGTGCTTCAGCTGCTCGATAACATTGGTTTGTTCCATCATCCAATCGATGGCTTCATGGCATTCATCGCCAAGCTCTTGAAGAACCTGTTCTCTGACAGGATGGGCAAGCTCCAGCCATTTGCGGGTATTGGGAAGTTCCTTTAATTTCTCATCCGGGCTTAGTGCTGCGGCACATCCCCCACAGTTGGAGTGACCGCATACGATAATATTATCCACTTCAAGCACCTGAACCGCATATTCAATTGCAGAGGTTGTGGCAACATATTCATCGGTAACACGGTATGGGGGCACAATATTGGCAATATTGCGGATAATGAACATTTCACCGGGAAGAGTTCCGGTAATGCGATTTGGGTCAATTCTAGAGTCACAACAGGTGATGAATAAGGTATGTGGCTTTTGCGCCTTTTTTAATTGATGAAATAATTCTTTATGTGCTTCAAAGTCGTTCTTTTTAAATTTTACGATTCCTTCTAGTAATTTCTGCATTGATATCTCCTTATCTACCATGATATTAGATATTTGCTAAACAATATTATTGTTATTGTATGTACAACAAATATGTAATCCTTCGCGACAACGTTCTTTCTAGCATAGCCTCTGCTCTTGAATCATATCTACTGTTTTGCAATAATAAAAATTCTCAAGTTTCGCAATTAAGTACATGAATATGAATTGAATATCCCTCTATCCTAACAGATGTATAATACATATATGAGTTATATTATAATAGAATATTACTGCTTTGTAAAACCTTTCTGTTCTCAAGAGAGGTTTGGGGCATATGGTGAATTTTGGTCAACTAGCAGTAAAATTTTAATGATTTTTTAATCAAAATTGAATTGATAATATTTTCCACGTGCAGTATTATAAAGAAAGTTGCTGACCAATTATGTGAAGCAACGAATATGAGCAAATCTTCTAAACAGAAGAAAAGGAGAAATTAGTATGAATATTTTAGTTACAGGAGGTACCGGCTACATAGGAAGTCATACGGTTGTGTTGTTGCAGGAAGCTGGATATCAGGCAATTATCGTTGATAATTTATCCAATTCCAGCGTTGAGACACTGGATCATATTAAAGCGATTACCGGTATTTCTCCAACCTTTTATCAGGTTGATGTATGTAATGAGAATGAACTAAGAGAGGTTTTTAAGAAGCATCAAATTGATGCAGTCATCCATTTTGCTGGTCTTAAGGCGGTTGGAGAATCCGTTGAGAAGCCATTAATGTATTATCGCAATAATTTGATTGGCACACTAAATCTATTGGAGTGCATGAAAGAGGCAGGCTGCAAAAAGTTGGTATTCTCATCCTCTGCAACGGTATATGGAGATACTATATCACCGATGAAGGAAGAATTCAGACGTACAACAACCAATCCTTACGGTGCTACAAAGCGCCAGATTGAAGAAATTCTAGAGGATTTAGGAAAATCTGATCCGGAATGGGCGGTTACCAATTTAAGATATTTTAATCCGGTTGGGGCACATCCTTCAGGCTTGATAGGTGAGAATCCCAATGGTATTCCGAATAATTTGGTTCCTTTCATTGCTAAGGTGGCAACTGGAGAACTTGAATATTTAAAGGTATTCGGTGCTGATTATGTAACGAAGGATGGCACAGGGATCAGGGATTATATCCATGTAATGGATTTAGCGGAAGGTCATCTATCCGCATTAGAATATATTGAGAGTAATAGCGGTGTCCATGCCTTTAATCTTGGAACCGGTAATGGCTACAGTGTTCTTGAAATGTTAACAGCCTTCAGTAATGCTTGTGGTAAGGAGATTCCTTATAAGGTAATAGAACGCCGTCCTGGGGATATTGCAGTATGCTATGCAGACTCTCAAAAGGCTACCGATGTATTAAAGTGGAGTGCTAAGAGGGACTTGTCGCAGATGTGCATCGACCACTGGAATTATCAGCAGAAGCGCTCTTAATAAGGAGCTATTGTTAACAGGGGTATTCTTATTAACAATCAGGATATTTGTTTTGTAATTCTGTATAAATGAGGAGGGGGTATAGAATGGCTAAGTATGAAATACAGGTTAAGGGAGAATTTAATCATATTCTCAGTAGATTAGAGGATGATATTACATCTAGCGGAGTATCAATGAATCTGGTTGATGAAAGTGTTTATGAATTAGGTGAAACCAAGGTAGCAGTACGAGTGTATGATAAATACTTTATGAGAAATGGAAATCGAGCCAGTTTGAATCTTACTGTGGTAAGTCAGGGGAGTCAAGTGTTTATATCTGCAATCGGCGCAGGGGGAGGCCAGGGAATCATCTTTAATTTCAGCTTAGGGGCGGAATCTGAGTTGGTCGATATTGTAAGGGATAGTGTTGAATCAATGATTTCCGGCTGATTTGGAAGAAACGTCAATAGGGATAGGATATGTTGTAAGGAAAAAGCTACAAGGCACTTATATTATTATGATTCTCATAGGGGTATTTGGAGATATGAGAATTAGAATTCTATAGGTGTCTTTTTGTGTGAACTTCAATCTATAAATATTGATTTTCAGTACTGATTTCATTAAAGAAAGGAATATATTGTATTGTAAGTCTATGTAAACTTATGTGTTAACGTAAGTAGTTCTTATGGTATATGGAAAGTTGGTATAATATGAATATAAAAAAAATCCTTCTTAATATTGTAATAATAACAATAGCATTCCTTGTTTTTGTGGCTTGGTATGAGCATTTTGAAAAAAGAACGCAGCAAACAGTAACACAGGTAAAACATAAACTGAAAGCATATCTTATCACGACGGACAAAGAGTACGAATATTGGGAAAGCGTTAACAGCGGAGCGTCGGATATGGCAAAGTTGGCCGGTATCGATTATGTTTGGGATGCTCCAACAGAAAGAAATACGGAAAAACAGATTGAAGTATTAAGACGCGCGGTAAATAGCGGAGCAGATGCTATATTGATAGCGGTGAACGACCCTAGAAAATTATCGGGGCCAATTGAAGATGCTAAAGCGAGAGGGATAAAATTTGTATATGTAGATTCTCCAGCATATGAAGAAGCGGTTACTACGTTAGCGACTAATAACCTATTAGCCGGTCAGAAAGCAGGCACGGCAATGCTGGACGCACTCAAAAGTCAGGGGATACAACAAGGGGAAATTGGTATCGTTGGTGTTACCCCGGATTATGATATTACGATTGCAAGAGAAAGAGGCTTTCGTGATGTAATTGAAAAGGATGGAAACTTTAAGCTGTTAGAAACAATCTATAAAAACGGCGATCCTACGGCATCACAGATTGCTGCTGAGGAATTGATTGATACACAGAAAAATTTAGTGGGGTTGTTTGGAACAAATGAGGGTTCTACGGAGGGAGTCGGTAGAGCAATTCAGAATAAGAAAAGTAATGTCACTGGAATTGGATTTGATAAAACACAAAAAAATTATAAGCTTTTGAGGGAGGGAGCATTACGTACTTTGGTTGTTCAAAATCCCTATACAATGGGTTATTTGGGAATGGCGGAGGCGATTGCTGCAATGAAAGGTTATGAAACGGGTCCGGATTATATCAATACAGGTGTTGATATAATTGAGAGATGATAATAGAGATTTCTCATAGGCATAACCATTTTTTTGTTTTGTGCAAATCGCGAATATGCTATATTTGACAGTGAATTGGCACCGAATCAATAATTAAATAAGTAGGCTTTAAATCTTAATCGAATTATAATTGACATTATCAACCAAAACTTGCATAATGTACATAAATTTGATAGTAATAATGTTTGGACGTAAGAAGGAGTAAAAGAATGCTACAGCTAAAGGATATAATGAAAAGCTATACAACGGGAGAGTTTACGCAAACAGCGCTGAATAAAGTGTCTTTAAGCTTCCGTGAAAATGAATTTGTTGCAATCCTCGGGCAAAGCGGTTCGGGAAAAACCACATTTCTGAATGTAATCGGAGGTCTGGATCAGTATGACAGCGGAGATTTGATCATTAACGGTTCTTCCACCAAGAAGTTTAAGGCTAAGGATTGGGATGCATATCGTAATAATAGTGTGGGGTTTGTATTTCAAAGTTATAATTTAATTCCTCATCTTGGAATTTTGGACAATGTTGAGATGGGTATGACACTTAGCGGAGTGTCTTCAAAGAAAAGAAAGCAGATTGCCAGAGAAGTCTTAGAACGAGTGGGACTGAAAGAACATATCCACAAAAAGCCCAATCAGTTATCCGGTGGTCAGATGCAAAGGGTAGCCATAGCAAGAGCGCTTGCAAATGACCCGGATATCATTTTAGCAGATGAGCCCACAGGGGCACTTGATACCCAGACCAGTGAGCAGATTATAGAATTAATTCGAGAAATTGCCAAGGACAAGCTTGTGATTATGGTAACCCATAATCCTGAGATAGCTGAGAAATATGCTGACCGAATTATTCGTTTTCGGGATGGAGAAGTGGTTAGTGACACCAATGCGCCGGAGGAGCAAGCGTTAAGCTCTAGCTATAAGCTAAAGAAAACCAGTATGAGTTTTCTGACTGCATTAAAATTATCAGGCAAGAACATCCTGACGAAGAAGGGCAGAACTGCCTTAACTGCATTTGCATCCAGTATCGGTATTATCGGAATTGCAATCGTTTTGTCTTTATCCAATGGCTTTGACAAACAAATTAATAATTTTGAGACGGGCTCCCTGTCCAATTTTCCGATCACCATTAATGAAACGGCCATGTCAATGGATATGTCTAGAATGGGCAGAGATAGGGAGAAAGAAAAGCTCGAGGAATTTCCGGATAGTAAGGTGGTATATCCCTATAATTCTAGGGAGAATACAATTTTGCACACCAATAAGCTGACACAGGAATATATAGATTATCTGGATAAGATTGATCAATCCCTTTTGGACGGGGTATCTTATTCTAGAAGTGTGAGCATGAATATTCTTAAGCTTCAGGATAACAAAGCAACGAAAGTGAATCCGGCTGATATCGGATTTACCAGCTACCCTACGAAAGTGGGTCAAAAAGCCTCCGCTTATTTGGAACAGTACTATGACCTTCTAGCCGGTGAATTCCCGGATGCAGACAGTGACCTGGTTTTGATTTTGGATGAGAAAAATCGTATGGAAACCTCTGCGATTGAAGCACTTGGTCTTGATCCTAAACAAAAGCAGATTGATTTTACAAAGATTATCGGTAAAGAATACAAACTGATTATGAATGATGATTTTTATATAAAATCTGGTAATACCTTTGTCACCAATGGAAATCCATCTGATTTAAGTGATTTATATCATTCTGATAAATCGATAACACTAAAAATCAGTGGTATTATTCGAATAAAAGAAGATTCAAAGGTATCCCCCTTAAACTCCGGATTAGCCTATTCGGATCACTTGGCTCAGACTTTTATTGATGATGCAAAAGGATCTAAAATCGTAAAAGTTCAACAAGACGCAGATTACAATGTCTTAACCGGGGCAGCGTTATCCAAGGATAGCGACGTGTCCGGCGGTTTCGGTGGCAATGGAATGAACGGCGGAATGGGTGGAAACTATCAGCAGGGAACTCAAACCCAGAGTAAGGAACAAGTGCTTAGTATGGTTGGTGCAAGCACAATTCCGTCCTCCATCGCATTGTTTCCGGTAAGTTACGATGCGAAAAGTAAGATTACAGCATACCTAGATGATTGGAATAAGAATTTAGAGGAAAAAGAGCGTATTGAATATACGGACCTTGCAGCCATAGTTACCAGTCTTTCAGAGAATATAATGGATGCGATTACGCTAGTGTTAATTGCGTTTGCTGCCATTTCGCTGGTAGTATCCTTGATTATGATTGGAATTATTACCTGGATTTCAGTGTTAGAGAGAACCAAAGAAATCGGTATATTACGTGCACTTGGTGCAAGAAAAAAGGATATCTCCCGTGTTTTCAATGCGGAGACCTTCATCGTTGGTATGTGTTCCGGTATTTTGGGCATAACCATAGCATTTGTGCTTACGTTTCCAATTAACAGAATTCTTTATAAGATGACGGAACTTAATAATGTAGCACAACTCAATCCGGTACATGCAATTGGTCTGGTAATTATCAGCCTTATCCTTACCCTGCTTGGCGGGTCAATCCCAGCGAAGATGGCATCAAAGAAGGATCCGATTGAGGCACTCCGTTCAGAGTAGAAGGATTCGATTCGTTAAATTTTTGAAGGTTAAACTTAATTTTATTAAGTAATACACTGTTAAATATTGCTTATCTAAGCTTGACGTACTAAAATAATTAATGTAATATAGAATAAAGCTGGCAAAGATGTTCCTTTGAACATAAATTGCCGGCTTTTTTTGTTTTTGTGACAGCAAAGAAGCTATTGCGATTTATGTATCAAGGAATCGCAGCAGCTTCTTTTTATATTCAAAAGCCAGTTTATTATTTGTGAGGATTAAGATATTGATGTCCTCTAGGGACTGACAATTAGAAAAATGAAGGAGTGAATAGGATGAATCATAAATCTTTTTGCATCAAACGGGGAATCGGTTATGGAGAAATGGTAGTAAATAATAAGGTGTTTAACAAATTCTATGAGTTGAAAAATATGAACGGACAGGATATTATTTCAATACCTGACGGGTGCGTGGATATAGAGTTTTTATGGAAAGGTAATCGGATTGAAGCGTTTGTGTGCGGTTGTATTCTGAATGGAAAGCTTTCCGGAATCGGTAACTATGAAAAATGCTTTGGAATGCGATTCAATCCGGGACATATTCCGGATTGCTTTAAAAAAGAGATGAATTCCATTATTAATAGCAGACGTAAGCTCTCTGATTTTATGGATGTGAAAGAAATGATTGCAATGTTATCAAATGAGAATTCCATGGAAGAACGTGCCAAATACTTCATTCATTATTTTGAAAATCGTGTTAAAATCGAACCCAATATTATTGCCACATTAATTATGAAGAAAGTGAAAGAGGAATCCGGCTTTGTAAACGTTACTGATTTAGTCAATACAACAGGCTATAGTCATTGCTATATCGATCGTGTATTTAAAAATAATGTGGGTATATCCGTGAAGAAATTTGCAAGTATTATCAGGCTACAACAAGCCATTGAAATTGTGAAGGAAAACAAGGAGCAGGAAATTTATGAACGCTTGGGCTTTTATGATCAAGCTCATTTTATTCATGAGTTCAAACGTTTTACCTTAATTACGCCTTCTGTATTATCTAAGATGAAAGAAATTGAGATTGTTTGATGTTTGTGTTAGAATAGGGTTATGAGTACTGCATGATTCTCTTATATAGATAGTGATTAAAATATACCAACGAAGTATAAGATGTATGGTCTATTGAGAAAACTAAAACGGATTGAAGGAGAAGCAGTAGGAAGGAATTATGTTTCAATCCCACAGAATATTGTATTCGAAAAAGGCAGTTTTTAATAAGCTGCCTGCTTTATTGAAAAAACATAAGAGTTTTGTATCGACCGCAGCAATGAAGAGGCGGCTTCTTCTATGCTTCTTGCAAGTACTTTTGCATGGGCAGAATCTGAAAGCAATGTAGAAAAAGATATAGTTAAGTGGCTAGATAATGAATGCCTTAATTGGGCGTTAATTATCTCATGCAAAAGCAATTTATACAAAGCCAAAAGACTTGTGTTTTTACTAAATAATGAAAATAATAGAATTGGAAATCAGGATTTTATAAGGAGAGGATAGTCTAACCCATGAATTTATTTGACATCATTGGACCGATTATGGTCGGCCCGTCCAGTTCTCATACCGCAGGTGCGGTTAAGATTGGATTTACTTCCAGACAGCTTCTACGACAGGATATTAAGTCGGCAGAAATATTTTTACACGGTTCTTTTCTGGCAACAGGAAAGGGGCACGGAACCGATAAAGCTTTAATAGCAGGGCTTCTTGGTATGAAGCCGGATGACGAAAGAATACCTTATAGTTTTGAGATTGCGAAGGAGAGAGGTCTTGAGTATAGTTTTTCGGGGATAGAACTGAAAAATGCTCATCCTAATTCGGTTCTTATTAGGCTGAAGGGAATGCAAGGAGGAGAGCTTGAAATCGTTGCATCTTCTATCGGTGGGGGAGCGATTATGATTAATCAAATCGACGGACTTGAAGCGAATATTAGCGGAGCTTATCCCACACTGATTGTCCACAATGTGGATCAGCCGGGACATGTATCGGATGTTACTTCGATGATTGGTCACAAATCCATTAATATCGCAACTATGCAGCTGTATCGTGATAAACGGGGAGGGAATGCAGTTATGATTATCGAATGCGATCAGGAGGTTCCCTTGGATGCAATCGGCTGGCTTAGAAAGCTGGAAGGGGTTGTAAAGGTAACCTATCTGAGTATGGAGGAGAAAAATGAGTTTTAGATCCCTGAATGAAATACTTGAATTATGTACTACCAAGGATAAGCCCTTTTGGGAAGTGGTGCTGGAAGATGATATGAATGAAAGGATGGCTTCCAGAGAGGATTCCACAGAAAAGATGAAACAACTTTATCTGAGTATGAAACATGCAGATCAAGCTTATAATGGGGAATTAAAATCCCAGAGCAGATTAGTAGGTGGAGATGGAGAAAAAGTATCAAAGGCTCTGCAGCAAGGAGTTCTTATTAGCGGACCATTTATCGGTGAGGTTATGTCAAAGGCCTTAAAGATGGGAGAATCCAATGCCTGTATGAAGAAAATAGTAGCAGCTCCAACAGCGGGATCTTGTGGTGTGATTCCTGCAATTCTCTTAACCTATGAAGAACAGTATAAGGTAAGTATTGATAAAATGGTGGAAGCAATGTACGTCGCATCAGGAATCGGTGAGGTAATTGCCTACCGTGCCTTTCTGGCAGGGGCAGCGGGAGGATGTCAGGCAGAAGTAGGGTCTGCAAGTGCGATGGCAGCAGGAGCATTGGCTTATCTGAATGGTGGGGATGAGGAATGTATTACCCATGCGGTAGCGATGGCACTCAAAAACCTTTTGGGACTGGTTTGTGATCCGGTAGCAGGACTTGTGGAAGTTCCTTGTGTTAAAAGAAATGTGGTTGGAGCAGTAAATGCAATCTCCAGCGCGGATATGGCGATAGCGGGTGTAAGAAGCAAGATACCCCCGGATGAAGTAATTGATGCAATGCGCGAGGTGGGTGAGGCGATGCCCAAGGCACTGCGTGAAACCGGCCAGGGAGGATTAGCTGCAACCCCCAGCGGGCAGGAAATTGCATTAAAGCTTATGGATTAATGGAAGCATAATTAAAATTTCAATAATAAGGCAGGCCATAGTGAAACACTATAGTCTGCCTTATTTTTTTATAAATGTATCCATGGCTACACTTTCTCCTCCCAACCCGCGCTATAATAAGCACATGTTAAGAAATAAAAGGTTGACATCATACAAATAATTGGAGGACGTGTAAATAAGCGCATTTTTGGGAAAAATTCATTACTGGTTATACAATAAAATTTTACTTCAGGAGAAATTAATCGTTGAGATTGCAGAACTGGCAGAGAAGAAAGGTTTTAATACGGAAAGCTTGCTCAGAGAGAGCAGTTCACGATACGGAGCCCCTGTAACAGGTGAATTAGAAGATATTATTGAACATACTAATATTCACGGCTGGCTTCAGGAACAGATTATAAGTGCAGAAAATCGATTGGCATACACGGTAACTGAATTAATTCAAGGTAACATTGCTAATATTGATGAATTTTCAGAACTATTCTTTCAAGACGGACAGCAAAGAGGAAAAGAATTTAGTAATTTAGGATCTCCTGAGAACTATTTTCAAGCTATATTTGATTTTATGTTAGAAGGAATGCCCTGTGATCGTGTGAACAATATTATTTCCAGTACGGAGCAGGAGATGGTTTGGCAAACCACGAGAGATTTACATTTGACATTCTGGGAGAACGTCGGCGGTGATGTAAAGAACTTTTATGCTATGCGAACTGCATGGATTAAGGGCTTTTTGTCAGAGAATAATTTCGAGTATCTTCGTAGTGAAGATGGTATGAATCAGTTGAGAAAGGTGTGAGAGTATGAATGCAATAACACTAATGGTTGACGAACACAAGGTTATTAAAAGAATGTTAGCTGTGATTCGAAAAGCCTGCTACGGCGTAATGAATAAGGAAGAGATCAATTACGAGGATTTTGCCTCCATGATTGATTTTGTAAGAAGCTATGCGGACAGGCATCATCACGGTAAGGAAGAAAAGATATTATTTAACAGAATGGTAGACGAAATCGGCGGAGCAGCTGAAAAGTTGATTAAGTACGGTATGCTTGTTGAACATGACCTGGGCAGACTTTATATCAAAGAGCTGGAGGAAGCACTTCTGAAAGTAAAAAACGGTGATGAGGAAGCCAAACTGGATGTAATTGCAAATGCCATTTCCTACACTCATTTGTTACACCGCCATATAGATAAAGAGGACGCTGTTGTATATACCTTTGCTGAAAAACAGTTGAAGCCGGATACCCTAAACCATGTGAATATAGAATGCAAAGATTTTGAAGAAGAGATGAAGTTAGAAAAGGTTCAAGAAAAGTATCTTCAATTGGTGGAAGAGTTAGAAAAAAAGTATCGCTAATAACTATTTATTTGATATATCCCAATCCAAAACCCCATAAAAAGAAAGGGCAGTTGCGCTTAGGTGCAGGGGCCTTTTCTTTTATAGAATTGATAGGTTATATAATTTAGAAGTAGTTAATTCTAAAGAGGTTACCTGCGCAGAGTATAGAAAAAACTGACCAATCAATACTTTGTAAAAGAGTCTAGTTGCTTACAATATTTAGTAGATTTTTAAACTTATTAATGGTACAATATCTTTATTGATTCTTTCAAAGTATTAAGATTGAGCTCTCAGAAAGGCATGGAATTATGAAGAAAAAAATCTTTCTAAGTATTTGTACGATAATCATGATAACAATATTAGCTGGCACAATGATGGCATGTTCGAACAATGGGACATCTTCTGCTGGCAATATAAAGGATAATACAAGTCCGGATGCTTTGTATAAGGCGGATAATGATACGGACTTGTTAGTTTATGAAAATACCGCATATGTGAATGCTGCTACCACTGATTGGGTAATGGAATTGGAATTAGCACAGGATAAAAAACTAGGTGAAATCAAAAGAACAAATGTAACCAAAAAATTTAAGGATTTCGATGCAACCTATTTAGATGTGGGTACGGAAGTGTATTCTGCAATCGGCAGAAAGGACATATTGCTGGCAAATATCAATAATATGATGGTTCCTTATCTGAAAATTGTAGAAGGATAGAAGATTACATAATAAAAATAATTTCATTATACTCTACATCCAATGATTTCATAATAATCATTTTATTAAAAAATAGAATTAAATCATATGATAGTATAGGGCTGTTTTATCATGATAATCTTTAAACTGGAAGGTAATCATGATAAAGCAGCTCTTACATTATATTAGAAATTCATTAAAAGTATTAGAACCAGCTAAATCACTTGCGAAATGAAATGAAACGATGGTAAAATGTAGTAGACATAAAAAATAATAGGTGGGATAAATGTGAGTATTCGAAAGCTTACAGCTGCATTATTGGCAATTAATATCTTGCAGTTTTTGATTGGACTCGCTATTACAATCGGACTGATAAGCTCCTTGCTTGGAGAGGTCAATGTTTACATTTTTCTTTCCATGGGAATGATGCTCTTTACCAGTTTGATTACAATTTTAGGATTATATTTTGCGAGTCATTATAAGAATAATAATCTTGAGGAAAGTCTTCGTGATTTGGAGCAGCTGAATACGACACTTCGAACGCAGCGTCATGATTATTTGAACCATATTCAAGTGATTTACGGATTAATGGAATTACAGGAATATGAGGAAGCAAAGAAATATTTGAATCCAGTTTTCAAAGATATTATGAAAGTGAGCAAAGCGTTAAAGACTGCTCAGCCCGCGGTAAATGCATTGCTGCAATCCAAGATGACAATGGCTGAAGAAAATCAAATTGATTTATATTTGGAAGTAAAATCAGACCTTAAGAACATATCCATGGAACCATGGAATTTGTGTAAGGTTCTCTCCAATATTATTGATAATGGAATTGCGGCTCTCTCTACCATAGAAAGTGAAAGAAGGCTCCGCATTGAAATCACCGAAGACTTGAAGTACTATATTTTTATGATTGATAACAACGGACCTAAAATTCCTGAGATACTGCTGTCCCAAATATTTAAGCAGGGAGTAACCACTAAGAAGGAGAAAGGTCATGGTATGGGGCTCTACATTGTTGATAAGCTCGTGAATGAAGAAGGGGGGACTATCGAGTTAACATCGGATGAAAATAGAACCAGCTTTACTGTTATGCTACCAAAGAATAAGGATTAAGAAGTAACTTGTAACAGTTGGCTGGAAAGGTGGTTTCCTCTTCAATGAAATTAGTAGTGTTGTGACAAGTACCAAAGAGCAGACTTTTAGAATGACATTTGAGGGAGCAAAATGTATAATTTGGCGTGTTTCTATTCCATTCACAAATTTTTCGGGGTATAGTGTTAATAAATCAAGTTGCTTAAGCTTTGATGAATGTATTTTTGGTAGTGTAGGAAGTTTTCATAAGAGACTTTCATCTGAAGTTTATAAACAAGGTTATGGGTCACTAAGCAGTTGATTATTATGAAAGGAGGAGGTTTATGTTTGGTTTAATTGACGGTCTTTTTATACTAGCAATTTTATTATTTATAGCCGGCTTTATTTTGGTTGGGATTGAGATGATTACACCGGGTTTGCATGCACCGGGAATTGGGGGCGTTGCTTGTTTGATTGTAGCCATTTTCCTTGTGGCGGATACATTCGTGGAAGGTGCAATTATGACGGTAATTGTGTTGGGTATCCTTGCAATCATGCTTGCAGTAATACTTGGGCTCTTATCAAGCGGTAAATTAAGGTCACCGATTATTCTGGAAGAGGAGCAAAATAAGGGGAAAGGTTATATCAGCTCCAATGATTTGAACTACTTGTTAGGAAAAGAGGGATTTGCGATTACTGATTTGCGGCCAACTGGCGCAGCCAATTTTGATGGAATTGATTTTGATGTAATATCAGAAGGAAAGTACATCTCAAAAGGAGCAAAGCTTGTAATATTTAAGGTTCAGGGATCGAAGTTAATAGTAAAAGAAAAATAAAATTATATAAGAAAGAGGGTATTATTTATGGAAGACCCAAATGTTATACTAGCACTTGTCATTATAGGAATTATAGGATTGGTCATTATTTTATTCTTTAGTTTTGTTCCGGTAGGTTTATGGATTTCATCCCTTGCTGCCAATGTTAGAGTAAGTATCTTTAACTTAATTGGTATGCGTCTTAGACGTGTTGTACCATCAAGAATTGTAATGCCGTTAATTAAGGCGACAAAGGCAGGCCTTACTCTCAATGTCAATCAGTTGGAGGCACATTATCTGGCAGGTGGTAATGTTGACAGTGTTGTAAATGCGTTAATTGCAGCAGAAAGAGCAGACATTGACCTTGCATTTGAAAAGGCAGCAGCCATTGACTTAGCAGGTCGTGATGTTTTTGATGCAGTTAAAATGAGTGTAAATCCAAAGGTAATTGAAACAAGTAATGTATCCGCAGTGGCTAAGGATGGTATTGAATTAATTGTTAAAGCAAGAGTTACCGTGCGTGCCAACCTGGAACGACTGGTAGGTGGTGCAGGTGAGGCTACCATTCTTGCCAGAATCGGTGAAGGTATTGTAACCACAGTTGGCTCTGCACAGTCACATAAAGAAGTTCTTGAAAATCCAGATGATATCTCGAAGAGAGTATTAAGTAAAGGTCTGGATTCCGGTACAGCTTTTGAAATCTTATCCATTGATATAGCGGATGTAGATGTGGGTCGTAATATTGGTGCTCAGCTCCAGACCTTGCAGGCTGAAGCAGATAAAAATATTGCACAGGCAAAAGCCGAAGAAAGAAGAGCAATGGCAGTTGCTAAGGAACAAGAAATGCGTGCTCACGTAGTAGAAGCAGAAGCAGAAATTCCAAAGGCAATGGCGCAGGCACTTAGAGAAGGGCATATTGGGGTAATGGACTATTATGATCTTCAGAACGTTAAAGCGGATACGATGATGAGAGAGAAGATTTCAGACACCTCTAAAAAGTCCATTCTTGATACCGATAAAAAATAAGCTGATTTATTGAGTAGAATCATAGTCGGACGATGTCAAAAGCATCATGGAGGTAAGAATGGATAATAGAAATAGGAGGATGTTCGAGCAAGCAAATCAATATATTAATACCTTGTTTTCTGCAATGCCTCAAAATAACGATACAATATATAACCAGAAGCTGAAATGGCCTACCATTCCAGGAACTACTCCAGTGAGCCAAGGACAAGGGAGGGAGAATTCCCAAGGGAATGTATGGAGAAATCCACCGAAGGTACGTTCTCAAAATCCAACGCAGAATGAGCCGGTACAAAATCAGCAAAATAAAGCGATGCAGCAGAAGGGCTATCAGAATAGCGCAACAAACGACGCTACCTTGCGTGTGAAACCTCAGGTATCAAATACAAACGGAGTATCGATATCCAGTGAGAGGCTGCAGGAGGCTATAATCTGGTCTGAAATACTTGGTAAGCCCTTGAGCAAACGAAGAAAGAGTAGATTTGAACGATGAAGGTCATGTTAGTAGAAGACGATGAAGGAATGCGAATGCTTTTACGCAAGATTATCCAGCAGGCAGAGGGCTTTGAAGTGGTTGGAGAAGCGGATAATCTAGCAGATGCAATTACATGCTTTCATAAAAACAGACCGGAAGTGGTGTTTCTAGATATAGAGATCAAAGGCAGCAGCGGATTAGAGTGTGCAAAGATTATTGGAGATTTGGAACCAAAGACAAAAATAATCTTTGCAACAGCTCATTCCGAGTATATGTCCAATGCGTTTGAAGTTTATGCCTTTGATTATTTAATCAAACCTTTTCATATAGAGAGGGTGAACCAGACACTGGAGCGTATTAAGTTTCTTTCTGCTAGCTCTATGAATGAGGAGTTGGATCGTATTGTAAAGTATGAAAAGGGCTTGGAGAAACTGTTGGTGAAGGGCAAGGAAAGTATGAGCTTTATCGATGTAAAGGAGATTATATTGATTCAGCGAGAGAACAGCAGCACAGTGATTTATACCAAGGAGGATGCCTTCACCACCTCAGCGAGCTTATCGGATATAGAAGCAAAACTAGATACGGAGCAATTTATGAGAAGTCATAAGTCCTATCTGATTAATATATCACAGATAAAAAAGATTGAACCCTATGGACGGTGGACTTATATCGTTACCTTTAAAGATTTGAGCAAGGATGCTCTGATTACTGCAGAGAAGCTTGATGAAATAAAAAAACGATATGTGTAATAGAGTAAGAAAGGTAAAGGTGAAAAGATGAAATTTTGTTGGAGTACATTGGTCGTAAAGGATTTGGAGGAATCTTTAAAATTCTATAAAGAGGCAATAGGCTTAACGGAAAATAGGAGATTTACCGGTGGAAAAGGGGTTGAGATTGTATTCTTAGGAGAAGGGGAGACTCTTCTTGAACTGATGTCCAGCCCGGAACCCAGAGAAATCAAAGTGGGAAGTGATATATCATTGGGCTTTGAAGTAGAGTCCGTAGAACAGAAGATGTCAGAGTTGAAAGAATTAGGAATTGAAATACTTTCGGGTCCATTTCAGCCGTCCCCTTTTATTAAATTCTTTTATGTACTAGATCCTAATGGACTTAAGATTCAACTTGTAGAGAATATAAAGTAAATTCAAGAATAACCAATTGGTTCATAAGTAAATATAAAAACGGTGCAAAAGTCAAAAAGCTTTTAGCACTGTTTTTTTGTTGCTTTTATACAAGACTATTTTCTAATCAACTCTTAATTTGACATATTTTACAGTAAATGGTAAAGTTGATTAGAAAGTTTACAAAATGGATACATTTTATTGAGATAATGGAAGAATAGTAACAAAACAGGAGGTGGTCAACTGCAAATGGAGTAAAATGGATTACTTTGGAAAAAGAGTGCAATTATTTCGGAACCTTTTCTTGATACACTTCGTCTAAGTTTTATAATGACAGCTACACATTTATTAAATTGGTTAGGTCGAAATTAAAATATTAAATAAGGAAGTGATATAATGTATGTTGTAAATGATATGTCGAACATTCAAAAACACATCATGGTAACCAGGAATGAGTTTGAGAACTGTTTTTTAGAGGGGAACTATTACAATAAACAAACACGAGATGAAAAACATCGTGAGTTAATTATAGAACATTTAAATATTAAACGAGGAAGCAGAGTACTGGATCTTGGTACAGGGAATGGTTTTCTAGCATTTGCACTTGCTTGTAGAAATCCGTTTGCAGGAATCGTTGGTTTGGATATTATTGAAGAGACATTAAAGAGAAACCGGACGAAGGCAAGTGAATTGGACTTGTTTAATTTGAATTTTTACTCGTATGATGGAATTACCTTTCCGTTTGAGGAGGATGCTTTTGATGTAATCGTATGTCGTTACGCAGCACATCATTTTCCTGATCTTACAAATACCTTCAAAGAGATTAGCAGGGTTTTAAAAAGTGGGGGGCAATTATTTATCTCCGACCCCTGTCCGAATGCAGAGGATGATAATCGATTTGTAGATGAATTTATGCGAATGAAATTCGATGGGCATGTTAAGCTTTACACCCATGATGAACTCAACCAAACGGCTCAAGGATTTTATTTGATTGAAAATGCTTCCTTTGATACAAAGATGAGATTCCCCCGTAAAGATCCTTCCCTTTATGAGGAGCTGATTGGGCAGTATGATAAAGACATTATTGACGGCTATGAAATAGAAGTATTTAATAATGAAATTTACATTACAGAGAAGGTAAATAATATATCCTTCATTAATTGTAAGGGGTTTTTCTAATCATTCATTTTAATGGGGGTTGGGATGAGGAAGCACAATGAATAAAACATTAATGACGATGTATGTACTGGGCCATTTTGGAGTGGATTTTGCATGTGCATTTCTATTATTCCAAATGGTCAGTACATCGGAGCAATGGTATCTTTGGCTACTGATTTATAATTTTTGTGCATTTGCGCTTCAAATGCCCTTGGGGATTTTTGCGGATTACTTCAACCGTAATGTGCTTTGCGCTACTGGTGGATGCGGTATGATAGTACTTGCTTATCTGACAGAACTTACTTCCATTAATTATCTTAATGGGATGGATATGTCAGTACTGGTTGTTGTTTTGGCAGGCATCGGCAATGCATTATTTCATGTGGGTGGTGGCATCGATGTATTGAATGCAGGAAAGGGAAATGCGAAATTATTAGGATTATTCGTGGCACCTGGGGCATTTGGGATATATTTTGGAACATTGTTTGGCAAGCAGGATCAGCTTGCACCTTATACGGTACCACTTCTTTTAAGTATTATTGCAGTTTTTCTTCTTTGGGCGGGCTATATCTACGGAAAATCGTTCCGTTCGGATAATGTTCCCTTCTCATTAGAGGGAATTCATTCAAGAGAAATTATAGTTGGAGTTTTATGCTTTATATTAGTTGTTTGTATTCGATCCTACACAGGGATGGCAGCACACTTTCCTTGGAAGGGACAAGGAGAATGGGGGCTTGTGTTGGTTTGTGGGGTAGTGCTCGGCAAAGTATGTGGTGGTTTTTTCGCTGATCGCTTTGGAGCGAAAAATACATCCCTGATTTCTCTTGGTCTTTCCGCTTTGTTCTATCTTCTTTCTGGCGTTCCGATATTCGGTACCTTGGCAGTATTTCTGTTTAACATGACGATGCCTATAACACTTTGGGGAGTAGCGCAGCTTCTGAAAGGAGCAAAAGGATTTGCCTTTGGATTGCTGACATTTGCTCTATACATAGGTTTTCTGCCGATTTATTTAAATGTGGAATTAGTCCCGGTTAACGGGGTAACGTTAGCATTGACTGCTATCAGTTCCATCGTATTATTAGCCATCAGCTTACATAAGGTGGTGGATCATGGTGGATGAGTTGTTAAAAATGATGGTACTGTCTTTGGCGGCAACAATCCTGTTGGAAGTATCATTTGCATTTCTATATGGAATTAGGGATAAAAAGGACTTGCTTTTGGTAGTTCTTGTGAATTTTTTGACGAATCCCGCAGTGGTATTTAGCTATTATATGACTAAAAATTTTACAAACTGGAATCTTGTTTTAACAGTTCTTTCTTTGGAATTATGCGCAATATTGATTGAGGGTACCTATTTTAATAAATATGGAAAAAGCATTGCTAATCCCTTCTTATTTGCGTTACTTATTAATATATTCTCATACGGGACGGGAAGAATAATCTCTGCAGTGATATAGATATAATCCACTAAACCAATTGATTTTAAGTAAGTAAATGCTAAAGTCCATACCTATATTGTGTCAAAGATGATTTCTACATAGAATATCACTGATAACCTCTATTTGGTCGGGATTTTGACAATCACATCCTACAGTTGATTATAAAAAGAAGGGGGAAAGGGAATGAGAAAAAAGAGTCTTATAGGATATGGGAGTATCGTATTTTTAATCATATTGACCTTAATTATTTTACCACAGAAGGCATATGCGGATATCATCTTTACGCCCGAGGGAGATAATTTTTATGATAAACACCAAAATGAATGCGAGATTGTAGCGCGAAGTTATGTGATGAATGGAAAAGAGGGAAGTGTGAAACTCTTTGAGAGTCCTTTATCAAAGAAGGTTGTAACGAAGCTTCCAAACGAGACTGTCGCATTCATTTCAGTCTCATTTGAAGATAAAAATGAGGTATTGTGGGGAAGCGTTGAAATCTTTAATCAGTTGGGTGAAAATCGGGAAAATGTTCATGGATGGGTCAAGATGAAGGAACTTCAACTGGTTTATGATAATGAAGCATTTTGTGAGGAACACAAGAAAGAGTTCAAAAAATATAACGGCGAATTCGATCACTATGAGATAAAAGACTTAATTAAGGATCAAATTGTACTGTGGGAATATCCGGGATCTGCTAATACCCATGGGAAATTGAATAAACTTGATCCCTTGCATAAGATTGCTTGTATTTATGAGGATGTGAATAAACGGGTTTGGGGATATTACGTCTATGCAGATGGCAACACTGTTGGATACGGTAATAAATCAGGAGTATGGATCTGTATTTCAGACCCAACGAATCTGCATTTACCTGCACTAGATTATAATCAGCCGACCATTATTCCGCCGAATAAAGATGTTTTGGGACATGAGGTGAAAGTGGATCATACCTCCACGATATTATTAATTGCCCTGCCAATTGTAGTACTTGTGTTTATTTCAGGATTACTAATCAGGTTATTCTGGAAAAAGAATGAATAGAAGAGAATGAATAAAAAAGAGTGAGTAAAAAGAAAGAATAAAAAAGTCGTCACTACGAAATAAAAGACGAACTTCTTTATTCTTTTTCTCTTATTAACATGTAAAATACACTTGACATTTAATGTAAAGCAGACTATACTAAAAATGTAAAGTAAACTATACAGTTAGGAGTGATAGCTTGCAGACTAGAATACAAGAATTACGAAAAGAACGAAAAATAACCCAGAATGAATTAGCGGATGCTGTGAATGTTACTCGTCAGACAGTGATATCGCTGGAGAATGGAAAATACAAGGCATCACTCGTTCTGGCACATAAAATCGCCCAATTTTTTGGAGTGACGATGGAAGAGATATTTATATTTGATCAGGAGGATGAGAATATATGAGTGGAATTTTTGGCAATGGAACAGCCTCTACCAACGAAGAGTTTAAGAAAGTAATCAAATCAAGAATGATGAGAATGTTATTTCTTTTTGGAATTGGATGTCTTACAATTGCAGTTTCTTATTGGGCAAAGGATAATCAAAAAGTAAACTTAAGTGATCACATGTTGGGGATATACTCTGGCGTAGGAACTGGCTTAGCCTTTGGTGCAGCAATATTATGGATTAGAAACTTTATGGTATTAAGAGACGATGCCAAATTAAAACAAAGCAGACTGGTGAGCTCGGACGAGAGAATTCATGAAATCAGCATGAGAGCATTTCGGGTGGCAGGATATGTATTAGTAGTCGCTTTATATGCTGCCGGTTTAATTGGGGGATTGTTCTATCCGGTACTCGTTGATGTTCTGTTTGGGTTAGCCAGCATATTTGCCCTAACCTATGTGATTGCTTATCGTTGCTATTTTAAAATCATGTAAGATTGAAAGAAGCGAATAGAATATAGGAATTTCTCTTCCATTATAAAGTATTAGAATAGATGAGAATAGATTGTTACTAATATAGATTAGAATAGATTGTTACTAATTCTTGACATAGAAGAAGATTCCTACTATAATGATGCCAGAAAGCCAAGGCGGTTTTTCGTAATTGAATATCTTTCATTAAGGGTAATGAGGTTCCTATTGTAGTTTGGGACCTCTTTTTTATTACAAATTTTAAAAATGCGTTAAAACGCACAATCATGCAGAAGAGTGGTGGTTTTTATCGGAAGAGAACTCAACTTAGCCGGAAGGAGGAAATGATATGGAGTTTATTACGAAAAATGTATCAAGAAATTTAAAAAGAATACGAAAATCAAGAGAAATGAGCCTGGAGGATGTATCAAAGCAGACCGGAATCAGTAAAAGTATGCTGGGACAGATTGAACGTGGAGTATCAACCCCAACCGTGGAAACCCTAGGTAAGATTGTAAGCGGATTAAGAATTTCCTTCAATTCGCTGATCAGTTCCGTAAAAAATGATGTAATACAGGTAAATAAATTGGATTTGGAGCCTTCCTATGTCAGCAAGAATGAAGATTATAAGGCATATGAGTATTTTCCGTATGAGGAGGATCGTACCTTTGAAATCTATATGATGAATTTGGAGGGGCAATCAAGGTACGAATCGGACGGTCACGGTGATAATACTTATGAATATCTTACGGTACTGTGCGGTGCGGTAACGGTGTTGGTGGATGGCAAGTCCTATTTGGTGACAGAGGAAAACTCCATACGTTTTCCGACCAATTCAAAACATACTTATATTAATAATACGGAGATTATGGCAAAATTTTGTGTGACCTTTACTTGGAATTAATATAGTTTCGGGAGTCAAAAACCTTTCATACAAGGATCATCTCCAATTTGCATGAAGTCAGAAGACTGTTGCTTTGATGAAAATACATAGGATGGTTTAATTATCAATAATTAGAGTAATGCATATTATTAAAATAACATCGATGCTTTACCATAGGTGCATTTGTTTTTTGATTTGTGCTAATTGCTTCTGGCGGAGTATAAACAGAGCTTTCAATTTTTATATTGTGTTTTACATTTGTAAAAAATAATACAAATCATGGAATATATCAACTTATTATGGATTGCTTTATTGACAATATAACGCACGGTTGGTATAATTCGGGTAAATTAGTGAATGAAAAGAATTGAATCGGGTACGTTGGAATAAACAAATGCGTTTAAGAAGAGAAAATCTGCTTAAGCGCTTTTTTAGTTCATGGCAACATAAAACAGAAAGGCAGTGATTGTATGAAAGAAATAACAATGTACATTAAACCGGAGAAGCTTGAAACAGTAAAAGAGGTTTTTCAAAACCATGGTGTAGGCGGTATGTCCGTAATGAGCATTATGGGGTGTGGTATTCAGATGGGAGAAACCTCACCGGTGGAATTTAAAGGTCTTCGAACGAAGATAAATTTAATTCCAAAGATTAAAGTTGAAGTGATTATAAAGGACGAATTGGTAGAAGATATTTTACTGGACATTCGGGATAAGGTTGCCACCGGTCAGGTGGGCGATGGTAAGGTTATCATTAAGAATGTAGAAGATGTAATGAGAATCCGAACAGGGGAACGCGGGAACGATGCAATATAGTGATATAGGTAGCAAGGGTGCTGACTTTTAGTTGGCACCTTTTCTGTTTTCAATAGGTTATAGCAAAACTTGAAAATCATATTGGTTGTAAGATTAAAGAAACAATCTCTGAGTGGAAGCGATTGACCTAAAATACAACTCTAAAAAAGGAGTGATACGATGGCTGGTGATAAAAAGGCGATTGTGGAAATAAAAAATGTAAATAAAAAATATGGGGATAATCATGTGGTTCATGATTTGAATCTCAATATTTATGAAGGTGAATTTCTTACCATGCTAGGCCCGTCCGGTTGTGGGAAAACCACACTGCTCAGAATGATTGGTGGCTTTGAAGAAGCGTCAGAGGGAGAAATCTTAATTGAAGGGAAGAACGTGGAAGAGAAAGAACCCTTTGAACGGAATGTAAACACGGTATTTCAAAGCTATGCATTGTTTCCCCACCTTAATATTTTTAATAATATTGCATATGGACTTAAGATGAAGAAGGTTGGAAAAGCAGAAATAAAAGAGCGGGTACAGAAAATGTTGGAGTTAGTTCAGCTGAATGGCTATGATAAGCGCTTTCCCAGTCAACTGTCAGGCGGACAGAAACAGAGGGTGGCAATTGCCAGAGCGTTGATTAACAACCCGCAGGTTTTGTTGCTAGACGAACCGTTAGGAGCTCTGGATTTAAAGCTTCGCAAGGAAATGCAGCTGGAACTTAAGAATCTTCAAAAGAAACTGGGAATTACCTTTATCTATGTAACCCATGATCAAGAAGAAGCACTTACCATGAGTGATCGTATTGCAATTATGAACCAGGGGTATCTGGATCAGCTGGATACACCCGAGGGAATATATCAAAAGCCAAAGACCAAATTTGTGGCTGATTTTATTGGGGAATCCAATATCTTTGACGCAACAGTACAGGAACAGAAAGCAGGAAGCATCAAGCTTATCTTAGAAGCAGGAGAAGCACTAAGCCAGGTACAGGAGGGTGTGAGCTTTGATATGGGAGAGATGGTATATGCCTGTGTCAGACCGGAGAATCTAAGATGGTCAAAGCAGGAAGTAGAAGGCTTTCAGCTTCAGGGGATAGTCAAAGAACAGATATATGTGGGCAATATTATAAAGAGCAACATCATGATTGGGAACGGTCAAATGCTTAAACTGACCAGAATGGATGTAGAGGAAATCCCAAAGGTCGGAGAACTGGTTCAGGTATATTGGGATCTGGAGGATGCAGTGTTAATGAAGTCCACTGCTCATCTGATTCATAATGTGATCGAGAATGTGAATTTGGGAGGGGTGTAGATGAAGAAAAGCCATAGCTTTCGTAATAAAACAATCCCTTTAATCTCTACGGTTTCACCGGTAACCCTTTGGCTTATATTACTGGTAGCGGCACCGTTACTCTATGTATTTTATTTGAGCTTTCAATCAACGGATGGATATAATGTAGTTCATACCTTTACACTGGTCAACTATAAGGAACTGCTGAATCCGATTTATATGGAGATTTATTCGAATTCCTTTCTTCTTGCTATATTGACTACCATAATCAGCATCTTGTTGGGCTATCCCTTTGCATACCATATGGCTAAGGCTCCACAAAAGAAAAAGGCATTGATGATGATATTGCTGATGGTTCCCTTTTGGACCAATTCCTTAATTCGATTAAATGGCTGGAAGACCATACTTGGAAAAACAGGCTTCATTAATTCCATACTGGTAGATCTTCATATTGTAGATCAGCCTTTAGAAATCCTCTACACCAGAGGGGCGGTATTGCTTGGTATGGTATATATTTTATTTCCCTATATGGTATTACCACTATTTGCATCCATTGATAAGCTGGATTTCAGCTTACTGGAAGCTTCCAATGATTTGGGGGCGAATAAAACAAAAACCTTTTTTCACGTAACACTTCCACTTACCTCGCCGGGTATTTTCTCCGGAACGATATTGGTGTTTATCCCTTCTCTTGGATATTTCTTTGTATCGGATATCATGGGTGGGGGAAAGTCACAGCTGATTGGTAACCTGATTGAGAATCAATTCAAAGCAGCCAATAACTGGCCCTTTGGAGCTGCTCTGTCAATGCTCTTGATCATTCTGATTATCATCATTGTTTCTATTTATAAGAGATGCGGCGGTGATATCAAGGATTTGGGGGTGATATAGATGAAGAACAAGAAAAAAAGTTTCTGGAAGGCTTTGTCCGGGGTATATGACTTATTCATTTATATCTTCCTGTTTTTGCCCATCGCAGTGGTTGTATTGTTTTCCTTTAATACTTCCAAACGAAATATTGTGTTCGAAGGTTTTACCTTTCGTTGGTATGGGGAGTTGTTTCAAAATGATGCGCTTTTACAGGCGTATGGTAATACCCTAATTGTTGGTTTCGTGAGCACCATCATAGCAACCGTGGTAGGAACGCTGGCTTCTTATGGTATGTCAAAATACAAATTCAAGGGAAAGGGAATTATTGATATTCTCCTTTATATACCGGTTGTTATACCGGAGATTGTGCTTGGTATCTCCTTGCTGGCAATCTTTAATCTTTCGCAGATTCCCATGGGCATTATGACGTTAATCATCGCTCACGCTACCTTTAGTATTCCCTTTGTAGTATTTACCGTTAATGCAAGATTCGCCGGCTTTGACCGCTCGGTGGAGGAGGCTGCAATGGATCTGGGAGCGGGAAGAATCAAAACCTTCTTTACCGTAACGCTTCCAATTATTATGCCAGGAGTAATATCCGGAGCCTTCTTAGCATTTACGTTATCCATCGATGATATTATCATCAGCTTCTTTACAACCGGTCCAGGAAGTAATACCTTCCCATTAAAGGTTATGGAGCTGACAAAGACCGGTGTAACACCGGATGTATATGCACTATCAACTATAGTGCTGTTGATTACCATAACGCTGGTAATCGTATCCCAAAGAGATACAAAAGGTTCAAAGAAACAGCAAACCGTACACTAACTATGTTGGTTTAGTAGCCGTGATCAATGATTTGAAAGAATAAAAGAGATGTTTAGGAGGATGGTATATGAAAAAGTGGAAAATGGCATTGGCTCTAGCAATGGTAATGGTTCTTACACTTTCCTTGACCGCTTGCGGTGGAAGTGGAAAGAAAGGAAAGTTGAATCTGTTCATGTGGACAGAATATCTTCCCGATTCTGTAATTAAAGGCTTTGAGAAGGAAACTGGGATTGATGTTCAAATGCAGACCTATTCCAATAATGAAGAAATGCTTGCTAAAGTAAAAGGCAGCAGTGCAGGCACCTATGATATTGTTTGTCCCAGCGATTATATGGTTGAGAATATGATATCTCAGGGTATGCTTCTAGAGATTGATAAGTCGAAGTTTAAAAATTTTGGAAACATTGACAGCGCTTACCTAAATCCTAGCTATGATCCGGATAATAAACATTCCATCCCATATTTGGGTGGTGCAGGTGTTATTATTTACAATAAAAACGAAGTACCAAAGGATGCGGATTTTACAACCTATAATGAACTCTTTAAACCTGCCTATACAAATTCCTTGGTTGTATTAGATGATTTTAGATCGATTATCGGTATTACTTCTTTAAGCCTTGGATATGACATGAATGAGACGGATGAAGCAAAGCTAGCTAAGGTTAAGGAAAGACTGTTGACTTTAAAGCCAAATATCAAGAGCTTTGACAGTGATTCCCCTAAGACTCTTATGATTACGGAGGAAACAAAGGCAGGACTATTTTGGAGTGGGGAAGCAGCAATTGCGATTGATGAGAATAAGAACCTTGGAGTTGCTTATCCCAAGGAAGGCATGTATTTGTTCTTTGACAATCTGTGTATTACAAAGGATGCTAAAAATGCCGAGAATGCATATAAATTTATTGACTATGTACTGAAAGCAGAAGTAAATAAAGAGATCGTTTCAGAATTCCCCTATTTGAACCCGAATAAAGCAGGAGTGGCTTTGATGGATGAAAACTATAAGACAAATCCTGCAATTGCAATTCCCGGGGATGTTATTAGTAAAGGTCATTATGTAAAGAATATTGGAAAAACAGTGGATCGATATAGTGAGATTTGGGCTGAGATAACAAAATAGGTTAGCGTCTGTCAGTTGTAATAAACGAAGCGTTGATATTACAGTTGTTACTATCATCGATAGAAGTTCAAAGCGTGGTTAAGACCCGTAAGTTAAAATCATACGGGAATGACAAATAAGTATTAAACCCCAAGAATAATGGTCGGGATTTATGACCAGAAAACGGAAAGGCTAGGTAATAATTATGAGAAACAAAGAGCAGGTAGTAGAGGATTTAAACAAGGTAATCAAGTTTATCCACAGTGATGAGCTGACAGAGGAGGAAAAGAAGGAACTTACACAGGAGACAGTCGAATATTTCGATACTTATGTAAGCCCCGGATGGTTAAAATACCGCAAATCCGTTTCCACAAATGCAGCAGTCGTGGAGTGGAAGGATTATGGTGCGTACTGCTCAGGATTATACGGAGAAGAATTTATTGATTGCCTGGGTGGTTTTGGTATTTATACCTGTGGTCATCGTAATGAGGAAATTATAGAGACCGTAAAGGCTCAATTAAATCATCAGGCACTCCATTCTCAAGAATTATTAGACCCTCTTCGTGGTTATCTGGCAAAGGCAGTAGCAGATATCACACCCGGTGATTTGGAAAAATGCTTCTTTACAAATGGTGGTGCGGAAGCAGTAGAAATGGCCTTGAAGCTTGCAAGAATTGCCACCGGCGGCAGATGGTTCATCTCTACCGTGGGTGCATTTCATGGCAAATCCATGGGTGCGGTATCCATGGGTGGAAAAGGAACTTATCGTGTACCGTATACACCTATGGTTCAGCAGGTACAGCATGTGGAATATGGCGTTGCAGAGGATATCCGAAAAGCCATCCGTAATCTGAAAGCTGTTGGAGAAAGTGTGGCAGGAGTTATTCTGGAACCAATCCAGGGAGAGGCAGGAATTATTATTCCGCCCAAAGGATATCTGAAGGAAGTCCGTGAGATCTGCGATGAATATGGTGTTGCATTGATCTTTGATGAGATTCAGACAGGTATGGGCAGAACGGGAACCATGTTCCGCTGTGAAGCAGAGGAGGTTGTACCGGATATTATGACCTATGGTAAAGCCTTTGGAGGCGGTATTATGCCGATTACCGGAATTATCTGCAGACCCCATATGTGGACGGAGGAGCTAATCGATAATCCCTGGTTGTTAGGATCACCTACCTTTGGAGGAAATCCTTTGGCATGTTCCGCAGCTTTGGCAACCATCAAATATATGTTAGAACATGATATTCCCGGTCAATGTGCGGTGAAGGGTGAATATTTGTTGAGCGGAATAAAGGCGATTGCTGAAAAATACCCTACGGTGATTGATGATGTTCGTGGTATCGGCTTAATGATTGGGCTGGAATTTGTCACAAGTGATGTTGGTTATAGTGTGGCTAAGGGAATGTTCGCCAGAAGGGTATTAACTGCCGGAACCTTAGTCAATGCAAAATGCATTCGTTTTGAGCCAGCCGCAGTAATTACGAATGAACATATCGACATCATTCTAGAAAAATTAGAAGAAGCAATCATAGAAACAAAGGAAGAGTTTAAGTTATAATTTATATTACGGAGAGGGATGCTTAAATGGAACAATTTCGACTAAAAAGTACAATACAAACTTACAATACCTGCAACGAATTCTGCGAGGCTTATTTGATTGGCAGTGGGGATTTAATACTTACCAGCGGTCATATTATCAATCGCTATTTGGAGGGCAAGACCGGAGAGGCTATTGTTTTAAATATGAGAAAGTACGGACAGGGGGAACCCAGCGATGAATTAGTGGAAGCCATCTATCAGGATATAAGAGAACTTTCCTTCAATCGTGTCATTGTAATCGGTGGAGGTTCCATACTTGATGTGGGTAAGCTTTTGGCACTTAAGAATATCTCTCCCGTTCAGGAATTATTTGAAAGAAAGCTTCCAATTGTGAAGGAGCGTCAGCTGATATTAATACCAACGACCTGTGGAACCGGTAGTGAGGTGACCAATATATCCATATTGGAACTGATTCAGAAGCAAACAAAGTTAGGTCTTTCAACGGATGAATTATATGCTGATTATGCGGTACTAATCCCGGAACTTCTTGAGGATCTGCCCTTTGGTGCATTTGCTGCAAGTTCGCTGGATGCATTTATTCATGCAATCGAATCCTATCTTTCTCCAAAAGCCAATGACTTCAGTGAGATGTATTCCTTAAAGGCGATGGAATTAATACTGATGGGATATCAAAGAATCGCCGTTAAAGGGAGGGATATCAGAAATGAACTGTTAAAGGATTTTCTGGTTGCGTCAACCTATGCTGGCATAGCCTTTGGCAATGCCGGATGTGCCGCTGTTCATGCACTAAGCTATCCTTTGGGTTCTGTTTTTCATATTCCTCACGGAGAAGCTAATTATGCAGTATTCCAGGGAGTATTTGATGGATATATGAAACGTAAGCCGGATGGAAAGATTGAAAAGCTAAACACGTTTCTTGCGAAAACCTTGGGATGTAGTAAGGAGAGGGTCTATGAAGAACTGGAAAGTCTTTTTGATAGTATTCTCGTAAGAACTCCGTTAAGACAATACGGTGTGACACTTGCCCAACTGGAAGAATTCTCTGATTCGGTTATTACAAATCAGGGTAGGTTGATGGCTAATAATTATGTAGAATTAAAGAGAGAGGATGTTTTAGAGATTTATCAATCTGTTTATTGACTGGAATCTTCAAAAAACATCAATATTACAACGATTGATTCGTAAGTCAAGACCACTACACCATAGTAGCTGCTCATATACGATCGAATCATTCAATTTAATGCAATCGATTAACCTATCAAATTATTTTAATGATTAAAAAAATTATTATGAGGGAACCTATCATTATGCTTTCAAATAAGTTTGATAGGTTTCTTTTTTATGAGTAAAACTCAAACATAATGTTTGTGAATGTAGCTTATCTTGCCAAAATATAAATGCAGAATATAAAAATAGGCTCGATTCCTGCCATTTAAGTTGATATTCATACAAAACATATATGATATGTAAAAAATTCATATTAACCCTATTGACAGAGAGAAAGATTTATAATAATATAAAACATATCAACTTAGTAGGAAATTATTAATCAATCGTTAGGAGAGAATAAAATATGGCAAATATCGCAAAGAATTTAACAGATTTAATCGGCAATACACCTTTATTAGAATTATCAAATTATAACGAAGAACAAGGTTTAGAAGCAAAAGTAGTGGCAAAGCTTGAATATTTTAATCCGGCATCCAGTGTAAAGGACAGAATCGGTTATGCAATGATTAAGGATGCAGAGGAGAAGGGTCTTATTAATAAAGATACGGTCTTAATTGAGCCAACTAGCGGTAATACCGGTATAGCACTTGCTTTTGTAGCCGCGGCTAGAGGATATAGATTAGTGCTGACCATGCCAGAGACCATGAGTTTAGAGCGCAGGAATTTGTTAAAGGCACTGGGAGCGGAACTGGTACTGACTCCGGGAGCAGAAGGAATTGGGGGATCAATTAAAAAGGCGGAGGAATTGGCTGCGCAGACTCCGAATTCCTATATCCTTCAACAGTTTAAAAATCCTGCAAATCCTTTAATGCATATCAACACCACCGCAGAAGAAATTTGGAGAGATACGGATGGGGAAGTTGACATATTTATCGCAGGTGTAGGCACCGGCGGTACCATATCCGGTGTAGCAGAAGGATTAAAGAAGAAAAAACCCGGCGTAAAGGTTATAGCAGTTGAACCTTCTGACTCCCCTGTATTATCCGGCGGTAATAAAGGACCTCACAAAATTCAAGGCATTGGTGCTGGATTTGTTCCGGATAACTTCCATGGTGAATTAGTTGATGAGATCTATCAGGTTAAGAATGAAGAGGCTTTTGAGACATCCAGAAAGCTGGCAAAATCAGAGGGACTATTAGTCGGAATTTCCTCAGGTGCTGCTGCTTATGCTGCTACTCAGATCGCGAAAAGACCTGAGAATAAGGGCAAAACAATCGTAGTATTATTGCCAGATACCGGAGAAAGATATTTGTCTACAACATTATATCAAGATGTATAATTAAAGTATGCATTTTAAAAGCTTAGAGGTTGCTGCAATAAAAATTTGCATCAACCTCTATATTCAGAGCAGAGTGGCTTGTCGGATAACTAGCATTAATTATCCAATAAGCCATATTTTACATAGAAAAGTAAAGGTAAAATAATATTTTATACCTGTAATGTTAATTTACAGGTGACGGAAAGGCATGGTTTAAAGTATGAAGGTTGCTGTAAATGGCAAGGAAGTAGTGCTCGATAAAGCACTTACCGTAAAGGAATTATTAGAAGAACAGAAGGTAGAAATGCAGGATTATGTAACAGTTCAGATTAATGATGAATTTGTTGACAGAGAGAATTTTGAGACGCTTTTTGTTAAGGAAGGTGATAGAATAGAATTTCTGTATTTCATGGGAGGCGGTGCAAGATGAGCTTTACCAATGAACAGATGGAACGATATTCACGTCACATTATCTTAAAAGAGGTTGGGGCAAAAGGTCAGAAGAAACTCTTGAATTCCAAGGTGTTGATAATCGGAACCGGTGGTCTTGGTGCGCCGGCAGCAATGTTTTTGGCAGCTGCAGGTGTGGGAACCATCGGATTAGTAGATTTTGATGCGGTAGAATTGTCCAATCTACAGAGGCAAATTATACACTTAACCAAAGACGTTGGTAAGCCAAAGGTCATTTCCGGAAAAGAGACCATTAATGAAATGAACCCGGATGTTCAGGTGATAACTTACCAGGAATGGGTCAGTGCATCCAATATCGTTGATATCATAAATGATCAGGATTATGACTTCATCATAGATGGTACGGATAATTTTCCTGCAAAATTTTTAATCAATGATGCCTGTGTATTAACAAAAAAGCCCTTTTCTCATGCAGGTATTATAAGATTTCAGGGACAGACGATGACCTATGTTCCCGGTCAGGGTCCTTGCTATCGTTGTGTATTTAAAAATCCACCTCCGCCGGATGCGGTTCCTACCTGTAAGCAAGCCGGGGTTCTTGGCGTAATGGGTGGAATTATTGGTACAATTCAGGCTACGGAGGCGATTAAATATATTCTTGGAATCGGTGATTTGCTTACCGGTCATCTACTTACGTATGATTCCTTGAAGATGGAATTTCGTAAGGTGAAGCTATCTGACAATAAAAATTGCCAGGTATGCGGTGATCATCCAACGATTACAGAACTAATTGATTATGAACAAGCAGCTTGTGATTTGAAAAAATAGGGGGCGGTATTTCATGATTATTATAACAAAACAACAGTATAATGATATTTTGTCGCATTCCTTAAATGCAAAGCCCAATGAAGCCTGCGGATTAATCGCAGGAGAGGTGGAAAATGGTGTTAAGCGTGTAAAAAAGGTATATTTGTTAACGAATATTGACCAAAGTCCGGAACATTTTTCTATGGATCCGAAGGAGCAATTTGGGGCCATCAAGGATATCAGAAATAACGGATTTACGTTGATTGGTAACTTTCACAGTCATCCTGAGACACCGTCTCGTCCATCGGAGGAAGATAAGAGGTTAGCCTTCGACTCCGAGGCAAGCTATCTGATTTTATCTCTGATGAATGAAGAGAAGCCTGTTTTAAATAGTTTTCGCATTGTTAATAATGAAGCGAGCCCGGAAGAGCTAAGAGTGGAAGGAGAATAAGTATGGCACAGGTTGATTATAAGGAATTAAAAAAAGGTGGCTTCATGCGCCAGGTACAAAAGGATAATTTCGCATTAAGACTCAGAGTTGTGGGTGGTCAGCTTAAGGCGGAGCATTTATTAAAGGTGTATGAGATTGCAAATAAATACGGTAAGGGTTATATCCATATGACGTCCAGACAGAGCCTCGAGATTCCTTATATACAATTAGAGGATATTGAGATTGTTAAGAAAGAACTGCTGGAAGCAGGTTTGCAGCCTGGTGCTTGTGGGCCGAGGGTAAGAACGATTACTGCATGTCAGGGCAACGCCATTTGCCCCAGCGGGTTGATAGATACGAACGCACTTGCCAAAGAATTCGATGAACGTTATTATGCCAGGGAATTACCGCATAAATTCAAGCTTGGCATCACTGGTTGTCGCAATAATTGCTTAAAGGCTGAAGAGAATGATATTGGTGTTAAGGGCGGTATGAAACCGGAATGGCAGGAAAGTCTATGTACTTATTGTGGGTTGTGTGAAGCAGTTTGTAGAGAGGATTCCATTAAGATTGATAAGAAGAATAAAACACTTACCTTTGATGAAACGTCCTGTAATTATTGCGGAAGATGCGTCAAAGCCTGTCCTATCGGCGCCTGGGAGGGAAAGAGCGGTTTTGTTCTTTATTTCGGTGGATTATTCGGCAATCGTATTTCCATTGGAAAACAGCTTTTACCGATTTTATATACAACGGATCAGGTACATAGTGTAATTGAAACAACGTTAGAGTTTTTTCAAAAACACGGGAAATCCAGCGAGCGGTTTGGTAACACTTTAGAACGTGTTGGTCTGGAACTTTTTCAGGAAGAACTTGATAAGATTTTTAATTGATTTGGTGGTATTAAGAACAAAAATGTAATTGGTAAGGGTTAAAATTGCTCCGAGCAAGATATAAGAGGGTAATCAAATTAATGATCAGAATGAATAGGAGGATGGGCTGTGAGTGATATACAAATAGATGCCAGTGTTGATATAACGGATGTGGTCTGCCCAATGACCTTTGTAAAAGCGAAGATTGCTATTGAAGAACTTGAGGATGGGCAGATTCTTGAAGTAAAGATGAATGAGGGTGAGCCCATTGCAAATGTCCCAAAGAGTTTTAAAGAAGAGGGACATCAGGTAATTGATGTGAATAACAATGAAGATGGTACATTTACTGTGCTTGTAAAAAAGAGCGGGCTTGAATAAACTTTGAATTTGTTATTGGAAGATAAAAGATAATAGGATATAATGGGGTTGTTGTAAGGAGGTCTTTTGGCAGAATGATCTAATTGCAGCATCCCTTTTCTGCTTTAAGCAAATTGCCGAGGAACACAGCATACAAGGACTTATGATATTTGATAGATTAATGTAATTGAAAGGAACCTAAATATGAATTCAAGACAGATCTATGTAATTGGGGTGAATTATAAAACCACTCCCATTGACATTAGAGAACAGTTTAATATAGAGCTCCAGGATTATGGTCAGACGCTATCCGCAATGATGAAATTGGAGGGAGTTCAGGAATGTGCATTACTATGCACTTGCAACCGAACGGAAATCCATGTGGTAACGAATCAAATAATGAAGGATTCTGAAGTAATAGAAAAAGAGTTCTGTCGATTGAAAGGAATTGATTTATATAAAGTGAAAAAATACTTCAATCGATATAAGGGAGTGAATGCCATCCACCATATCATTAAAGTGGCTTCCGGGATGGATTCTATGATACTTGGAGAGGATCAGATACTGGGGCAATTTAAGAAAGCCTATGAAATCTCCATGAAGCAAGGTACCAGCAAGTCAGTATTGAATACACTGTCAAGACTGGCGATTACCTCCTCAAAGAAAATCAAAACCAGAAACATTTATCTTGGAAAGGCACGTTCTGTAGCGGGACGAGCAATCAACCTGTTATCAGATCGCTTTGGTGATGAATTGAAGGGGAAAAAGGTTTTGATGATTGGTTCCGGTGAAATGGGACAACTTGTCACAAAGGAGTTAATTCAGCTGGGTGTACCTAATATTTTGATGACAAAACGGAATATGGGATGCGTGAAAGAAAACACAGCAGCAGATTGCGGAGCAAGCTATGTAGATTATGCAAAACGTTATGATTATATGAAGGATTGTGACATTATCATCAGTGCAACCGCTAGTCCCCATTATACGGTGACCAGAGATTTGCTGGATGAATACTTCATTGATTCCCCAAAGGAACATATACTGATTGACCTTGCAGTTCCCAGAGATATGGACTCTTCCTTAAAAGAGAAAGAAGGAATTGAATTAATTGACGTGGATGACCTAAACCAATTGATACCCAAGGAGGAGAGACATATAAAGCCCATGGATATGGATTTTATTCAAGAGCAGATCGATCTTCATACGGAAGAATTTATCAGATGGTATCAGAAACATAATGTCTATGCTTCAAAGAGGGAGGAGTAAGGATGGCATCCTTTCCGTTGTTTGTGGATTTGAAGAATAAAAAATGCCTGATTGTTGGAGCGGGTAACATTGCTTATCGCAAAATTGAGATATTACTTCGCTATGAGGCGGATATCGTGGTAGTGGCACCCCAGATCAATGCATCAATTTTAGCATTGGAGGAAGTGAAAGCACTTCGTATTTTACAAAAAGATTACGACAGTTCCCTATTAGAGGGGGCATTTTTAGTCATAGCTGCTACTTCTTCGCTCGAAATCAATAGCTTGGTATATGAGGATGCGAGAGTGAAAAACATACCGGTGAATGTTGTGGATGACCCCGCAAGATGTACCTTTTTCTTTCCTTCTGTTATAAAAAGAGGGGATCTATCTATTGGAATCTCAACCCATGGCAAGTTCCCGGCCCTTTCAAAAAAGCTGAGAAAGCTTCTTTCGGAAGAAATAAGCGAAGAATATCAGGAAATACTTACTCTTCTTGGAGAGTTTCGAACTACAGTCAGAGAAGATGTGAGCAGTCAGGGACAGAGAGAGCGTATTCTTAAGCAAGTAGTGGAGGAATTTTATACAGATGGAAACATAACCGGCGCTGCAATGAGACAGCTCCTTAATAAATATAAAGAAGAGTTATAGGTTGGAGGTAACATGGAAAAATGTATTCTGGTCGGAACAAGGCAGAGCGCACTGGCAATTGCCCAGACCAAGTTAGTCATAGAAGAATTAAAGAAAAAGAACCCGGAACTAAAGTTTGAATTGGTAGGAATCAAGACAAAGGGTGATATCTTACTGAATACAAAGCTGGACTTAATCGGTGGAAAAGGATTGTTTGTTAAAGAAATTGAGAATGCCTTAATAGAAGGAACCATTGATATGGCAGTTCACAGCATGAAGGATATGCCTGCAACTATGGCGGAGGAACTGGTGATAGCAGCTGTCTCAGATAGAGAAGATCCCAGGGATGTATTGGTGACTAGAGAGGGGATAACGCTGGAGGAGCTGAAGGACGGGGCAATTATTGGAACCAGCAGTGCTCGTAGAGAGGTTCAGTTACTGGCCATGCGAAAAGATTTGGTGGTGAAACAGCTTCGAGGAAATGTAATCACCAGACTGGATAAGCTGGAAGCGGGAGAATATGATGGAATTATTCTTGCTGCTGCAGGTTTAAAACGACTGGGAATGGAACGTCGCTGTACCATGTATTTTGCTCCGGAACAAATGATACCCTCCATTGGACAGGGAATTCTGGGGATTCAAACCAGAAAAGACAGTAAGCTCATCGAATTACTGGCACAAATTGATAGTGCAAAGGCACGGCTAGAGCTGGAGGCAGAGCGAAGTATAATGGTCAAGCTGAACGGAGGGTGTAGTACTCCCATTGCAGCACATGCCCATATTGAACAGGATAAAATGAGAATCGATGGAATGCTGGCTACAGAGGATTACACCAAATGTGTGAGGGCATCCATAGAAGGTGATAAATATCACGCTGCTTTGCTAGGGGAAAGACTGGCCAAGCAGTTAGTCGAACGAATGAATGATTTGAATATGGAGGAAGAACGATGACGGGTAAGGTATATATTATTGGTGCAGGACCCGGCAATTATAAATTAATGACCCTAAGAGCCGCAGAATGTATCGGGAGAGCGGATGTAATTGTGCATGACCGTTTGATTGACAGCAAGGTTCTGAGCTTTGCCTCACAGGGAGCAGAATTTATCAACGTAGGGAAGCATCCTCAGTACCACCAGGTACCTCAAAAAGAAATTAATAAAATCATAACCACACTTGCACTGGAGGGCAAAACGGTTGCCAGAGTAAAAGGAGGAGATTCCTTTTTGTTTGGCAGGGGCGGAGAAGAGTGCGAATACCTGAAAGAGCATGGTGTATCCTATGAGGTGGTGCCGGGAGTGACATCCTCCATTGCGGTTCCGGCATATGCGGGAATTCCGGTGACTCATCGAAGCTTCGCCTCTTCGGTGCATATCATCACCGGGCATAAAAGTGAAGCAAATGAAGGAAAGAGTTTTGATTTGGAGGCACTGTCAAAGGTGGAAGGAACCCTCGTATTTTTAATGGGGGTAAAGAATATTGAAGAAATCTGCACGGGTTTACTGAGTTACGGCAAGAAAGGGAATACCCCTGCTGCCATTATTGAGAAGGGCGGAAGCCCGGAGCAGAGAATCATCAGAGGGGAACTGGAAAGCATTGCATCAATTGCAAGACAGGAAAAGGTAACATCCCCTGCAATAATTGTAATTGGAGAAGTTGCCTCACTTAGTGAGAAATTAGATTGGTACAATAAAGGTATTTTATCAGGAAAACGTATTGTTATTACCAGACCTTCCTCTCAGGCACAGGGGCTGGTTAGTGCTTTGGAGGAGTTGGGAGCCACGGTCATAGAATACCCTGTAATCAAAATCGAACCGATAGTAGAGAATGCTCCCCTAAAGGAAGCGTTGTCAAGAATGGAAGAGTATAGCTGGCTGATCTTTACCAGTGTAAATGGAGTTGTAGTGTTCTTTGACAGGATGAAAGAGTGGAAGCAGGATATCAGGATACTTAGCAAAATTAAAATTAGTGCAGTAGGGCTCGCCACAGCTAACGCACTGGAAGAAAGAGGAATTATTCCCGATTATATACCGGAGCAGTTTACAACCTCTGCACTCGGTGAAGGCTTGATTAACCTTACGAACGAAAAAGACAAGCTTCTACTTCTTCGTTCTGAGATTGCTGGAGCGGACTTGCCGGACATGCTGAAAAAGTATGGAGTAAGATTTGATGAGGTGGCAGTATACCGAACCATGGAGAACAAGCCGGAACCTTCCGAACTTCCCGGATTACTGGAGGCTGAAAAAGTGGATTACGTCATATTCACAAGCCCCTCCACGGTAAAAGCGTATTACTCAATACTGGGAGAAGAAAGAATTAGATTATCCAAAGCGGAATATATCTGCATTGGACCAGTGACTGCGAAAGCGGTGGAAGAGGCTGGGATGGAAGTGAAGGCAGTTGCTGAGGAGTATGTGGAAGCAGGGATTATTAAGAAACTGGTAGAATTAGCAGAACATCAGGTGATTTAACTATATTTTAACTATAAAGGCAACTATAAATGCAACTTACAATGCAACTAAGACAGAAATATCTTAGATGATATAACGCAATATACCTATCAAAAGCAGTGTAAGAGTGAAGGAAAGGCTAGGTAATAGGGATGGAACTAAAGAATAGACCTAGAAGATTAAGAGCAAATGAGGGAATTCGTAGACTGGTTGGCGAGACAAACATTTCACCGGAGAATTTCATATACCCTCTGTTCGTTGTGGAAGGAAATAATATTAAAAGAGAAATATCATCCATGCCGGGAAATTATCATTTTTCGGTGGATCAGCTGCTTTTTGAATTGGAGGAAGTCAGCAAGGCCGATGTACCGGGGGTTATGTTGTTTGGTGTTCCAAATGAAAAGGATGAACTGGGAAGCGGTGCATATTGTGAACATGGAATTGTGCAAAAAGCCCTTCGGGAAGCCAAAAAAAGATTTCCAAATATAATTTTTACTGCAGATGTATGCCTTTGTGAATATACCAGCCACGGTCATTGCGGTGTAATCAGAGACGGCTATGTGGATAATGATAAAACGCTGGAATTACTCACAAAGGCAGCGATTTCCTTAAGTCAAGCCGGTGCGGATATCATTGCCCCCTCCGATATGATGGATGGAAGGGTTGGAGCAATTCGAAACGGTCTGGATACTCAGGGCTTTATCGATAAAATCATTATGTCTTACAGCGTAAAATATTCTTCTTCTTTCTATGGACCTTTTCGGGATGCGGCCGGTTCGGCTCCCTCCTTTGGAGACAGAAAAACCTATCAGATGGATTATCACGGGAAAAAGGAAGCCATGAGAGAAATTGAACTGGATATTGCGGAAGGAGCGGACATAATAATGGTGAAGCCTGCACTTTCTTATCTGGACATTATCAAGGAAGCATCAATTCGCTTTGACTACCCCCTTGCAGCTTATCAGGTGAGTGGGGAGTATTGCATGATTAAGGCAGCCGCAGAGCGAGGCTGGATTGATGAGCGTGGTGCTGCACTGGAGGCATTAACCGCAATAAAGCGTGCTGGAGCCGGTATTATAATCAGTTATTATGCGAAGAATATCAAAGAGTGGATTTCTAACCTATAACCAGAACAGAAGTGGAGAGTTAATATGAATAACATAAAATCCAGTGAAATATTTAAAAAGTCATCCAAAATTATTCCGGGCGGAGTAAACAGCCCGGTACGTGCTTGTTTGTCCGTAGGACGTCCTCCGTTAATCATAGATGGCGCTAAGGGTTCAAAAATTTATGATGTGGATGGAAATGAGTTTATTGATTATATCTGCTCCTGGGGTCCCATGATTCTTGGGCATTCCCACCCCCAAGTGGTAAAGGCGATATCTGATGCAGCGACAAGAGGGATTAGCTTTGGAGCTCCAACAGAGAATGAATATGTTCTTGCCAAGATGATATGCGATGCAGTGCCTTCCATTGACATGGTACGTTTGGTGAATTCGGGAACAGAAGCAGCTATGAGCGCCATTCGTCTTGCAAGAGGGTATACAGGAAGGAATTTGATAGTGAAATTCGAAGGCTGTTACCATGGTCACAGTGACGGGTTGTTGGTAAAAGCGGGTTCAGGAGCGTTAACAACCGGTAATCCCGATAGCGCGGGCGTACCCCTTGATTACGCAAAAAACACCATTATATCAACTTATAATGATTGTGAGCAAATAGAAGAAATCTTTAAAAAACACCCGGAGCAGATTGCAGCAGTTATCGTTGAACCTGTGGCAGCGAACATGGGTGTGGTGCCGCCTAACTTAAAATTTCTAAAAAAACTTCGTGATATAACAAACAAAGATGGAGCCTTGTTAATCTTTGATGAAGTAATCACCGGTTTTCGGCTTTCCTATGGCGGAGCACAAGAATATTATGGTATCCATCCCGATATTACGGTTTTAGGTAAAATCGTAGGAGGAGGTATGCCAATTGGTGCATATGGAGCAAATGTTGAAATTATGTGTAAAGTTGCCCCGGTAGGACCTGTTTATCAGGCGGGAACTTTATCCGGTAATCCGGTAGCGGTGGCAGCAGGGATTACAACCTTACGATTATTGAAGGAAACAAAGGATCTCTATGAGACTCTTGAGAAGAAAGGTGATGCACTGGAAAAGGCATTAAAGGAAGAGGCTGCAAGGAATAAGGTTAATCTGCAAATTAATAGAATCGGTTCCCTACTGAGTGTGTTCTTCAATGAAGTTCCGGTAGTTGATTATAAATCAGCCATAGCCTCCGATCCCAACAAATACAGCACCTATTATGGGGCGATGCAGGAGAATGGAATTTATCTTGCCCCTGCTCAGTATGAAGCTATGTTCGTGTCCTATGCTCATACAGAGGAGGATATTGAAAAAACCAAAGTATCAGCGGGTAAGGCATTTGAGGAAATAGCACAGTTATATCATTGATTTGGAGAGGTGGTCTATGGAGGAAAATACAGTATTAACTACCCAAGAAGTAGCGGATATGCTTAAGATTGCAAAGAATACAGTGTATGAATTAATTAAGCGTGGTGAGTTAAATGGATATCGTGTGGGGAAAAAGGTCAGAGTAGATTTGCAGGATGTAGTGGAATATAAGAATCGCACAAAATCATCCCATCGTATAAATTCCACCACCAATACTTCAAAATCCAGTACTTTACCAGAACAGGTAACTTCACTCAGTTTTGCAACACCTAAAGAAAATAACATGCATCATCAGGTTAATATTGTGACAGAGCCTTCCAGAAATGGAGGTTTCGTAATCTGTGGGCAGGATGTATCACTGGATATCCTGTCAAGATATCTTCAATATCACCCGGTTGGAATTTTGCCCCTTCGTTCCTATAATGGAAGCTATAATGGACTTTATGCCCTTTATCATGGAGAGGTACACCTTTCAACGGTACATCTTTGGGATGGGGATAGTGATAGCTATAATATCCCCTATGTCAAAAGAATGCTTCCCGGTATCCCAGCAGTTATCATCCGTTTTGCTACCAGAGTTCAGGGCTTTTATGTGAGAAAGGGGAACCCACTAGGGATAAAAGGGTGGGAAGATCTAAAAAGAGAGGATATCACAATAATTAACCGAGAAAAAGGGAGCGGCACAAGAATCCTTTTAGATGAGAAGCTGAGAAAGCTAGGAATACGGGGAAAGGATATTAACGGTTATCAAAGAGAAAGCACTTCACATCTTGCAATAGCAAGCACGATTGCAAGAGGAGGGGCGGATCTTGGTCTTGGTAACGAGAAATCAGCTTTACAAGTGAATGGCGTAGACTTTATTCCTTTGCAGACAGAACATCTGGATTTGGTAATTAAAGAGGAAGACAGGAACAACCCCGAAATTCAAGCTGTTTTTGATGTGTTGAAGGATAGAGACTTTCAATTGGAGTTAGAAGGTATCGGAGGCTATAATATTGAAGGAATCGGTGAAATTGTAGAGGAGTGAGAGAAAGCCTTACTGAAAGCTTTCTCTTACTATAACTGACCAATTATTTATAAGGCATCCCTATCTTTTGCTATATAAATAGAAGGATATTTAGGCTGGAAATTAAGCTCCTTCTTGATACGATCTGCACAAGCAGTTAATTCCCATATGTTTGACATGAGCCATCCATCTTTCCCAGGAACTTGTTCATATCCTCCGTGGAATTTATATAATTCGTCCAGGGTTATTGGTGTATTATCTGCAACATTGTAAATACGACCTCCAACACCAGCAGTGCTGGCAGCAAGCAAGAGTGCCCCACTAACATCTTCATGATGAATCATAGAAAATTTCTTTGATGGATTCCAGTTAATCATATAGGGCATTATTTCATCAATATGAGGATCATGATCACCATAAACAAAAGCAAGTCTCATAATACGTACATCCAGTCCTTGTTCACGATGTAATTTTAGTAAAGCCTCTTCGGCTTCAATTTTCGTTCTTGGATAAACCTGTGTGGCAGGAACCAGAATGTCATCTTCTTCGCAGGGTCTGTTAACCTTCAGATCACGATATACATTACCAGTACTGGTAAAAACAAATCTTGTGACGCCTGCTTCCAGTGCTGCCTTCGCCAATGCAATTGTCGCATCCACATTTACCGCTTGGGCTACTTCCTCGCGAACACCACCGCGAAATAGAGCAGCTGTATGTATTACTGCATCAGTGCCTTGTATCGCCTCGGTAAGTTTATCATTATCCATAAGGTCACCTAGGACTACTTCTACCCCCTGTTTTTCTAATATAAGAGCCTGCTCCGCATTTCTTATAAGTACACGCACATGGTGACCATTTTTTTGCAAATACGGCACCAAACGGCTTCCAACTTTTCCTGTTGCACCAGTTACAAAAATCTTCATAAATAAATTCACTCCTAACTAAACATTATGTTTTATATTTGATTAGGGTATCAAAGTCCGATTAAAGTGGCAGTGTTATTTGTCTTTTCAATTTGCCGATAACTCTGTTATAGGATTTTAACGCCTTAATCATATTTTTTATGTTATAATAGGGATTATATCAAGGGTAAAACAACTTAACCACATTGTGTTTATCCTACGATTAATAGTAGTAGGATAGAAGGAGGAACAAATGAACGAAATAATGAAACAGCAATCTCTGGGCGAATTTTTACGTGCAACCAGAGCTCGCCTTACTCCAGAACAGGTGGATCTACCTTCCCATGGACGTCGTCGTACACCAGGTCTTCGACGTGAGGAGGTCGCTCAGCTTGCCAACGTGGGTGTTTCTTGGTACACCTCTATTGAGCAAGGGAAGGATGTACATCCCTCTTATCAGGTATTGGAAAGTTTGGCTACGGTGTTAAAAATGACAGAGGATGAGCGACGATATTTATTTTTACTAGCGAAATCTGATGAAATAGAAGAAGTATACCGCGATAAAGAAATCTCGGTTGGATTGGAACAGACTGTTTTTGCATTAGAACCCCACCCTGCCTATCTATTAGGTAAATACTGGGATGTATTAGTATGGAATCGTGCAGCAGAATTTATATTTCAATTTCCTTCTTATACTAAAGATGTTCCTCCGCAACTAAATCTATTAACCCATTTTCTAATAGATTCCCACCAAACTGTTATGCCATCCGATTGGGAGGATCATGTTAAAGTCATGATTGCAAGATTTCGAGCAGATTGTGCCCGTTATCCCCAGGATAAAAGGTTAAACGAAATGATTGAAAAATTTAAACAAGAAAGTGAATTGTTCCGTTTGTGGTGGCCACGCTATGAAGTTAAAACGATTACGGATTGTCACAAAGTACAACATCATCCTATTATCGGAAAATTAGAGTTTGAACATGTGAACTTTCAATTATCAAACTACCCGGAACTAAAATTAATGGTTTTTACTGGATCACCTTCTACAGCAGAAAAGCTGAAACAAGAGCTAAATCTCGCAGATTAAACCTTCTGACAAGAGTATTATTATTTTAGAGAGCTTTTTATATCAAAAGTTTTCTCAACAATATGATTATGATTCGGGTGTCAAACCCCTTTGTGTAAATTGCCGTTGCCACAGTATATACAGGGTTTTTGAAACCCGAATCAATAATACCTTCATTTATTAAATCTCTAACTATTCTATCAATCATGTTTTTCGTTTTCTTCTCCAACATGTTGTTCCCCCAATTGGCTAACGATCAGAAAGTTAAGGGTAATATATTCTTACTTAAGCCTAATTACACATTAGAGTTAAAATAGTGTTTTTAAAGATAGCTCTCTAAAGAGATGTATTGTTAAGAACGCTAAACATATGAAGAGTTAAACTATGGATTATAAATTCCTCTCACTATAGAATCTGTGTTTATACTGAAATAATTAGATAATTGTGTAAAATGACGACAATTAAATGAAAATAACGCCTTCTTTCTAAGATTTGATGCATTGTTTTAACATCAATTTCTCCTTATACTACCAATAACAAAACATTACATAACGTGATATAACATAACAAAACGTATTATAAATAAAGAATTGTAATACATGGAACTTGTTATCCAGCATGAATCTATCGAAGGTTCGATAAGGAAATGCAATCAATAAATTATAAGGAGGAATAACATGAAGAAGTATGTATCAATTATTTTGTCATTGATGATGACGATGGTTCTGTTAACAGGTTGCGGGGGAAATGATAAGGCAGCCGACAGTGGAAAGGTCAGTACCACACCTTCCATTACTAAGGCAGCAACTTTAACACCGGCACCTACAGGATCAGCAGGCGATCAGATAGGGTCAACTGAGGTTTATGTATTTATCGCAGCTAGTTTAAGTAATGCCATGAAAGAAGTGGCTGAGCTTTATCATGCATCACAACCCAATGTAAAGATTACATATAATGCGGATAGCTCTGGTACATTGATGACTCAGATCCAAGAGGGAGCGGAATGTGATTTGTTTTTCTCAGCTGCCAAGAAGCAAATGACAACACTCACAGAGGGTGGATTAATCGAACCAGATAGCAGTAAGGATTTATTAAAGAATAAGGTTGTATTGATCAAACCCAAGAATGGGAAAACAGAAGTGACCTCCTTTGAGGATGTATCGAAAGCAAAGAATATAGCACTGGCTGCAGAAGGAGTTCCGGCCGGTGATTATGCCAGAGATATCTTTAAGAATTTAGGTATCTGGGATAAGGTATCCAAAATGGAAATCAACGAAGGTAGTAACGTAACTGCAGTACTTACCGCAGTTAGTGAAGCCAGTAATGAAATAGGAGTGGTGTATGAGTCGGATGCGGTATCGGTGAAAGATTCCGTTGAGATACTGGCCACTGCAGCGGACACCAGTTTGACAAAGCCTGTTGTATATCCGGTGGCACAGGTAGTAAATAAAGAAGCAGATGATACGCAAAAGAAAGCAGCGAAGGATTTCCTTGCCTTCCTGTCCACGGATGAGGTATTAAAGATATTTGAGAAATATGGTTTTACGGTTAATAAATAAATAAGGTGTCAAATAAAAGCTCTTTCAAAGTTTATTGCGACAGAGGAAACACACCTTTTGACTATTTCATCATAAATAAAAATTATCGACTGTTAGGAGGGATTGCATATGCTTGATTTTATTACATCCGTTGATTTTAGTCCGTTTTTTATATCGATTAAAACAGGAGTACTGGCCACAATCATAGCCTTTTTTATCGGCATCGCTACCGCAAGAAGGGTAATGAATATGGGAAAGAAAGCAAGATGGGTGATTGATTCCATTATTACACTGCCCCTTGTTCTACCTCCTACGGTTGCTGGTTTCTTCCTTTTATTATTATTCAGTCTTAGAAGACCCTTTGGCAAATTCTTATATCTTAATTTTGATATAAAAATTGTTCAAACTTGGGCAGGCTGTGTAATCGCCGCATTTGTCATAGCCTTTCCGCTTATGTATCGGAATGCTAGAGCCGCATTTGAACAGGTGGATGTAACCTTAATCTATGCGGCACGAACCTTGGGTTTATCAGAATTTGAAATCTTCTGGAAGTTAATTATTCCGCTGGCAGGACCGGGAATCCTGTCGGGAACGATTCTTACTTTTGCAAGAGCAATTGGTGAATATGGAGCAACCTCAATGCTTGCAGGGAATATACTTGGTAAGACGAGAACGATGTCGGTTGCTATTGCTGCGGAGGTGGCGGGCGGTAATTATGATACAGCTGGCTTATGGGTGATTATTATATTGGTATTATCATTCTTTCTGATTTTATTTATTAATATGGTAGTCGGTAAGGAGGATAGTACAATAAGAAGATGGGGTTGATCCCATCTTCTTATTGTATATGTGGCGAACTTAATGCAAAATCATATAACTTTTACTTAAGTTTTACTGTTTCAGGCACTGATATCTTGACAAAGTTCTTGGCTATAATATACTATGGAATAGTTTGATAAATAGTTTGGAGGATTTACCGTGAGTAATTATACCGATGAAATAAAGAAAAGAAGAACATTTGCCATCATATCCCATCCGGATGCAGGAAAAACTACACTGACAGAAAAGTTGCTACTGTACGGAGGAGCCATTAATCTGGCGGGATCAGTAAAAGGAAAAAAGACCGACAGACATGCGGTGTCAGACTGGATGGAGATTGAAAAACAGAGAGGTATTTCAGTAACCTCATCCGTTATGCAGTTTAATTATGACAATTATTGTATTAATATTTTGGATACACCGGGACATCAGGATTTCTCCGAAGATACCTATCGTACCTTAATGGCAGCGGATTCCGCAGTCATGGTTATCGATGCATCCAAGGGTGTGGAGAATCAGACACAGAAGCTCTTTAAAGTATGTGTAATGCGTGGGATACCGATTTTTACATTTATTAATAAGCTGGACCGTGAATCAAGAGATACCTTTGAATTACTCGATGAAATTGAAACGGTTCTGGGGATTCGTACCTGTCCCATTAACTGGCCCATTGGCTCCGGTAAGAACTTTAAGGGTGTATATGATCGTGAATCAAAGCACATCAATCGTTTTTATGCAGCAAATAACGGACAGAAAGAAGTGGATACCGTTGATGTAGAACTGGGCGATCCTTCTTTGGATGATTTGATTGGGAAAGAAAATCATAATATCCTAACGGAAGAGATTGAGTTGATTGATGGAGCAAGCAGTGAATTTGACCTGAATCTTGTACTAAGCGGTCAGCTTACACCGGTATTCTTTGGTTCGGCATTAACGAACTTTGGTGTAGAGGCCTTCTTGAAAAGATACTTAGAAATGACCACCTCACCCCTGCCAAGAAAGTCCTCCGAAGGTGTAATTGATCCTATGGAAAATGAGTTCTCCGCATTTGTCTTTAAGATTCAGGCCAACATGAATAAGGCACACAGGGACCGAATTGCCTTCATGAGAATCTGTTCGGGCAAGTTTAGTGCCGGGATGGAAGTAAATCATGTACAGGGTAATAAGAAAATTCGTCTCAGCCAACCTCAACAGTTGATGGCACAGGAGAGAACCATAATCGAAGAAGCTTATGCAGGAGATATTATTGGCGTATTTGATCCGGGTATCTTCTCCATTGGTGATACGCTTTGTTCCACCGATCAAAAATTTGCCTACGAGGGTATCCCTACTTTCTCGCCGGAACATTTTGCCAAGATCCGTCAGGTGGATACCATGAAAAGAAAACAATTCCTGAAAGGAGTATCCCAGATTGCACAGGAAGGTGCGATTCAGATCTTCCAGGAATATAACACTGGTATGGAGGAAATCATCGTCGGTGTGGTTGGAACCCTTCAATTTGATGTATTAAAATTCCGTCTAGAATCTGAATATGGAGTAGAAATCAGGATGGAGATGCTTCCATATGAATTTATTCGATGGATTGAGAACAAAGAGATTGATATTAGCAAGCTCAGTGTTTCTTCGGATACTAAGAAAATCAAAGATTTGAAGGGAAATCCGTTGTTATTATTCGTAAACCGTTGGAGTATCCAGATGGCTCAGGATCGTAACAAGGAATTGATTTTATCCGAATTCGGCAGACAATAGTGATAAATAGTTAAGATGGATAATAAAGCTGTTGAGAGTTGTCCAAGTACATTGTTTTAAATAATATGGTACTTGGTGGATACAACCTTAACAGTTTTATTTTTATGGGCTTATTCATTTGTTTGTCTTGAATATATCACAATTAACTCCTTTGAAAAGGATATTTGGCTCAACATCATCATTGAAGCGAGAAGTTTTTGGCTTTGTAAAAATATTCATCGCCACAGTATAAACAGGGCTTTTGACACCTATTTCTTAAAATGGAGGAGAACGTACAATATTCATGGTTCTTCTTGCAACAAGTATATAAATGTCTTATTATAATATTATAGTATAATGTTTTGGTCAAATAGCCCATTCAATAGAGTTCATTATTACTTTATATACAGGGCTTTTGAACCATACATCATAGTATTGAGCTACAGCGAATAACATAATATAGTAACAGCCACGTATAGGAGGAAAGAACTATGATACAATGGAGTAATGTATATTCGGTGGGTTATGAAGAAATTGATGAGCAGCATAAGGAATTAATAGCAATCATAAACGAGGTATTTGATACATTACAGAAGAAGGATTTTCATTATGTTAATGTTGTGGATATTATTGATCGTTTGGAACGATATATCAAATCCCATTTTGAATTTGAAGAGGGGTTAATGGTACAACATAATTATCCGGATATCGAATTGCACGCAAGTCAACACAATTACTTAAGGCATAAGGTTTTTAATACAAGAATTTTTGAAATTGATTCACCTCGTGATTTTTACAGTGAGACGCTGTCGGAGCTGCTGGATTGGTTGATGAATCATATTAAACAGACAGATAAGAGGCTTGCTGACTTTATGAACTCGAGACAGGTTGAACAATAGAGGGATATGAAAGATTTAGGGAGGATGTATGGGGTGTTTAGGTAATTTAATTTGGTTTATATGCGGAGGCTTCTTTGTTGGAGTAAGCTGGCTGATAGCAGGTTTACTTTGGTGTATTACCATTGTGGGCATTCCAATAGGAATCCAATGCTTTAAGTTTGCCGAACTCAGCTTTTTTCCCTTTGGAAGAGAAGTAAGGTACGGAGGGGGAGCGGCGTCCTTATTGCTTAATATTATATGGCTTATTGTAACTGGCTTACCAATGGCAATTTTATCGTTTACTTTTGGTGCAGTATTATGTGTTACAATCATTGGAATTCCATTTGGTCTGCAGTATTTTAAAATCGCCAAGCTGGCACTAATGCCATTTGGGGCAACTGTTCAATAAAGAAGGAAGAAGGCAGATTGGATTGAAAACACAAACTTCAGGTATGATAGAGCTTGATCTGCACGGAATGACAAAATATCAGGCTAAAATAGCAATCGACAGTACGTTAAAAAGTGCAAACAAAAGCATTTACCGGATTCGGATTGTTCATGGGTATCATGGCGGAACTGAGCTTAAGGATATGATTCAAAAGGATTATAAGAAACATTCCAAGGTTTTAAGGGTGGAGCTTGGAATGAATCTTGGCACTACGGACTTGGTATTGAGAGAATTATAAAAAAGATTACCGCACACATAGATTGGAAGCCATTCTTTTAAAAGGGCTGTCATCCAATTTATGAGCGCGGTAATTTTTTGCATAAAAGTCTATTTTCTAATCATTACATTGCTTTTTTGTTGAAATTTTTTCATATAAAGCATGTGCGATAATTATTATCAATGCTACAAGGAGGATAAGTGCGCCCATATAGCGATACGCGTGAACCAGTCCAAAACGATCCACCAGATATCCACCCACGATATTACCAATAATACTTCCAATACCCGTCTGAATAATCGTTAGTACACTTTGTCCCTTGGATAAATTCTGTGGCTTTACTTCCTGACTGATAAATACGGCAATGCTATAATAAACAATCATAAAAGTGATGCCGTGTAAAAACTGAGCAATCAATATACTTCCAACTCCGCCTGAGGTTACAATGAACATACGGATGCCCAGTAAAATACTTGTGGCAGAAATCATCTTCATTGTACTGAACTTTCTCATAAGTCGGTTAATAAAAAACAGGACAGGAATTTCACTAAGTGCGGCACAGCAGTTAATGATGGCAATCATATCTTCGCTCAAATTTAACTTTAAAGCATATACTCCCATAAAACTTCCATGAAAACTAAGACCGACCTGGGTGATAAATGCAAAGGCGAGCATAAAATAGACCTGATTGGTCTCAAAAACATGAAAGAATCCAGTTTTTTTTGATTTTGGGGTTGGAGAAGTAGGGGGGAGTTGTTCTGATTTTGATTTATTCTCATCCTTTGGCAGTCTGCTGACAAAAAAGAGCAGAACCATATAACCGAAGAAGCCCATTAAAAATTGAATGCTTGGATTCTTTTTTACAATGGCGCCGGCAATGATAACAACGATAGCAAAACCTACGGTGCCTCCCATTCGGATAATTGAAAAGTCCAAATGATTTTTATGAGCTAAACGCAGCGTTATGGCATCGGTCAAAGGAACAATGGAAGTACTGAAAATAGCTAATAAAGTTGCTGCGATAAATAAATGCACAAAGGAACGTCCCAAATAATAAGTGAAAATAGAAATAGAACTGCCAAGGATGGTTGCACATAATATGAGTTTACGACGACCTGTCCGATCACTTAATATAGCCCATAAAGGTTGTATAAAGATTGCCACAATGGGACCAATTGTAAGTAATATGCCAATTTCAACTGCATTGAGTCCTGACTTCGAGTAATAAGCACTTAAGAAGGGTGTATAGAGTGAGAATGCGATGTAGATGGTTGCATTTATCGAAAGGAGCTTTAAACCTAGTTTGCTCCTGCTGCTTAATTTCATAGGGTGTCTCCTTGTGGTTGTATTTCTTTCCTTTTGTATATTACATGATAATTTTGTATTAATAAAGACAAATTTATTTGCATTCTTAATTTTATAGAATACTCCATTAGCATATTAAAAATACTCCATCCTTTTAGTAATAATAACGAGGAATAGAAATGATTAAGATATTAAGTGGTATTGTTTATTCTGGGCAATGGCAATTTGCTCAAACCAAAAGATTTATGCTTGATTTTACCAGAACTCTGTTCTGTGGAAAGACCTTTTAACATCCTAATCAAAATATTAATTCTATTCTAATGTAATATTAATCTATTCCTGTTGTATTTTGTAAGTAAGGTGAGTATATTAGTAATCATGAAACACACAATCTTAAAGAAAGAAGTGAAAAATTATGTTAGATCCACAGGCACTTGTTGCACTTATTGTGGTAGGAGCTTTAGTAGCGTTTTATTTGTTGGTTTTTGTAATACTTGGTCTTAGGGTGATTTCATCGGATCAGGTGGCAGTAGTTGAAAAATGGTGGAGTTTTCGAGGTTCATTAAAGGATTCAATTATTGCTCTAAACAAGGAAGCAGGTTATTCACCCACCTTGCTCCGTGGTGGTATTCATTTTAAATCAGCGTTAATGTTCAAAATTCATAAATACCCGCTGATTACAATCCCGCAAGGACAAATCGCTTATATCTTTGCTCGTGACGGTAAACCTTTGGCACCTACACAGACCCTTGGTAAGGTAATACCGGAGGCTAACAATTTTCAGGATGTAACAGGATTTTTAAAAAATGGAGGTCAGAGAGGACCTCAAAGAGGGATATTAAGAGAAGGTACATATGCAATTAATCTTGCACAGTTTATGGTAATTACTCCGGGTGAAATCAAAGCAATCTTTAACAGTTCAAAAAGCGAGAAGTTAGAATTGGTAAGCATGCAAAAGACCCTGCTTGAGCGAAACGCATTCAACCCTGTTATTATTATGGGGCATGGTGGAGAGGCAAGCGACAATATGGGTATTGTTACAGTTCATGACGGATTATCCCTTCAAGACGGTGAAATCATTGCACCCTATGTTGGAGAAGAACATGCAAGCTTCCAAGACCCTGAGAAATTCCTGGAGTTGAACGGAAGACGAGGAAAGCAAATTCAGGTATTGACAGATGGTACTTATTATATAAACCGCTTGTTTGCAACGGTTGAGTTCAGACCGAAGACCGTTGTTCCAATCGGATATGTAGGAGTTGTAGTATCCTTCTTTGGTAAGGAAGGTGTGGATACTACCGGATCTGACTATAAGCATGGTGAGTTGGTTGGTCAAGGCTGCAAGGGTGTTTTAGAGAAGCCATTAATGCCAGGTAAATATGCCTTTAATACGGATGCTGGTAAAGTGGTGCTTGTTCCCACCATTAATATCATATTAAAATGGAATAAGGACGAAATTGGTTCTCACAAATATGATGAGAACCTGACAGAAGTTGATATTATTACCAAGGATGCGTTTGAACCTTCCCTTCCCTTGTCGGTGGTAATGCATATTGATTATAAGCAGGCTCCTTGGGTAATCCAGCGTTTTGGTGATATTAATATGTTAGTCAATCAATCCCTTGACCCTTTGGTTAGTGCTTATTTTAAAGATGTGGCCCAGACAAAGACTTTGATTGAACTGATTCAAGAACGTAGTGAGATCCGTGAAAGAGCCCTTGGTGAGATGAAAGATAAATTCGCCAAATATAACCTACAACTGGAGGAAGTACTGATTGGTACACCTAAGTCTCAAGTTGCAGATGTTCAGATTGAGAATATCTTAACTCAGCTAAGAGAAAGACAGATAGCAGAAGAGAAAAAGGTTACTTATCAGAAACAGCAATCCGCAGCCGAAAGTGAGAAATCCCTCCGAGAGGCTCAGGCAGTTGCTGAGCAGCAAAGCTATTTAACAAAATCAAAGATTCAAATTGATATTGAACGTAATAGTGGTGCAGCATTAGCTTCTAAAGCGGAACAAGAAGCAAATCAGATTGTAGCACTTGCAAAGGCAAATGCGTCCAGAATTACTCTGGAAGGTGAAGCAGAAGCTTCGAAGGAAACGAATGTTGGTTTGGCAAAGGCTCGTGCTATCGATGCACAGGTTAAAGCATATGGCGGTGCTCAATTCCGTGTTATTCAGGAAGTTACTGATAAATTGTCGGATGCCATCAAGAGTGCTAAGGTGGATATCGTACCGAAGACAGTGGTTAATATGGGAAGTGGCGATAGTGATGGTAATGGTAGCAGCAGTACAATTTTAGACACACTCTTAAAATTCATTACCATGGAGAAATTAGGAGTGAAATTCACCGAAGAAAACGAAGGCTCCTTGGCTCTTGTTGCACCGACTGTTGAGAATTCTGCAGAGGTGGCAGCAACGAAGAATCAGGAGATAGAAACAAAAGAGTAATGAGTGTGATTTAAGCTCTTAGAATACTTTTATAGGCACTTTATACCTTTACATTGTACGAACTGTTAATGATTTGTGTAAAGGATGTTTAACTATTAAATCCATTAATAAATATCTATAGGGAGAAGCGTTCTTGATAGTACAGGATAGAATTGTTGTACTTTTATTAAGAAAGTGTTCTCCCTTTTTTAATACTAAAAACAACCTTTATTTCTGGTGTTTCTCCAAGAATTCTTACTGCATAATGCAAAATTTATTTGGATAAAATGATAAGAGTTGTTGTCAATAAGAGTAATTCATTCTTTTATGTTGTATAAATTGTCTTTGAACTTTATTTGAAAGGAATTTTGGCGCCTAATTAGCTATTAAATCAATACCATCCAATTATGGCGGAGTATTGACAGATATGGTAATACTTGTATAATAATATTGACGACAAAGCATGCAACTACAATGCAGCAGTTTTTTGTTCGAGGATCGCTTACTGTTATTATGATAGAGTAAAAGAAATATCATATCCTCAACATGGACTGGAAAATGAACAGTAACAACTGCGCGGTGTTCCTTTGAACCTTGAAATACATGTTGACAAATCGGCGTCCCTGCTGTTATTATCTTAGATAATATGGGCAAGGGCGTTCCGTTATGTGGAAGCTTTGCCCTTTTTTTGTTTTCAAGCATCCCATGAATCGTCTCATACAAATAAGTAAGGAGTGGTGAAAATGAAGCATTATACGAAACAGGAAATTCTTAAAATGGTGAAAGAAGACGATGTGGAATTCATTCGTCTGCAATTTACGGATATGTTCGGCAATTTGAAAAATGTTGCCATTACCACAGGTCAATTAGAGAAAGCATTAAATAACCAATGTATGTTTGATGGTTCTTCGATTGAGGGCTTTGTAAGGATTGAAGAATCAGATATGTATCTGCATCCGGATTTGGATACCTATGTAACCTTTCCCTGGAGACCTCAGCAAGGTAAGGTAGCTCGCTTTATTTGTGATGTATACACCACTGAGGACAAACCCTTCGAAGGTGATCCAAGATATATTCTTCGGAAAGTCATTCAAGAAGCAGCAGAGCTTGGATATACCTTTGATGTAGGCCCGGAACTAGAATTCTTTTTATTTAATTTAGAGGAGAATGGTCAACCTTCTACAATAACTCATGAAAAAGCGGGATATTTTGATTTGGGACCTCTGGATTTTGGAGAAAATGCCCGCCGAGATATTGTACTTACCCTGGAGGATATGGGAATATCGGTGGAAGCCTCCCATCATGAAGTTGCTCCGGCACAGCATGAAATTGATATACGTTATAGTGATGCATTGACAACAGCGGATAATATCATGACCTTTAAGCTGGTTGCCAGAACCATTGCAAAAAGACATGGTCTTCATGCAACCTTTATGCCAAAGCCCAAATTCGGTGTGGACGGCTCCGGTATGCATGTGAATATGTCGCTGAAGAAAGAAGGCAAGAACATCTTTGATGATCCAAATGATAAACTTGGACTAAGCAAAGAGGCATATCACTTTATGGCGGGTATTATGAAGCATGTGAAGAGTATGACCGCTATACTCAATCCTTTGATTAATTCCTATAAGAGAATCGTACCCGATTTTGAAGCTCCTGTCTATGTAGCTTGGTCAGCCTCAAATCGCAGCCCGTTAATTCGTGTACCCTCCGGTCGCGGCAGCTCGGCAAGACTTGAACTTCGTTGTCCGGACCCTTCTGCGAATCCATATTTAACTCTTGCGGTATGTTTGGCAGCGGGACTTGATGGAATTCGTAATGAACTGACACCTCCTGTCAGTGTGGATAAGAACATATTTGCTTTGAGTAATAAAGAAAAGTCAGAGTTGGGTGTGGAGAGACTTCCGGTCAATTTGAACGAAGCAATCGTTGAACTGGAAAGCAGTGATTTCATCAGAAATGTCTTGGGGGAACATGTAAGCAGAAAGTATATTGAAGCAAAGAAAATGGAATGGGAGAATTACAGTAACCAGGTTACCCCTTGGGAAATCGAGCAATATTTATACCGTATTTAAGCTGAACATCTCGTGATATTTCATAATGAAGAGGATGGAGGTGGGCAGATGTGTATAGTATTATAGTTGGTTTTCCCAAAATAGAGGATGCCAATAATATAAAAAATGTACTTGTCAGAAACGGTTTTAATTGCAGCGATGCCTGTTCCTTAGGTTCGCAGGTGATAACCATGGCAAATGATTTGGATGAGGGGATCGTCGTATGCGGTTATCGTTTTTCAGACATGCATTATAGCGAACTGAATAATTATTTACCAAAGGGATTTGAAATGCTTTTGATTGCCTCTCCTGAGAAGCTTGAATTTTGTCAGGATAGCAATATTGTCTGTTTACCTATGCCGATAAAGACGCACGATTTATTGAATACGCTCCAAATGATGTCGTATCAATATCAGCGTAAGAAAAAGAAAGAAAAGGATCGCCCAAAGGAACGTTCAGAGGAAGAAAAAGCGTTAATCAGGAAAGCAAAATTAATATTAATGGATCGGAACAACATGACAGAAGAAGAAGCCCATAGATATCTGCAAAAAGCAAGTATGGACAGCGGTACAAATTTGGTTGAAATGTCGGAAATGGTACTGAAGATGTTCTACACTTAGCGATTACGGAGTCGGAAGTAGGTGCGAAATTAATAAATTCAAGCATTAGGTGCTTGAACCTATTAATAGATAGAAAAGCGGAGGATTGCATTCTAATTGCTGTCTTCCGCTTTTGTATATAACGGAGGTACTTTCTTTCGAAGTTATTAAGCAACTGATAGACAAGTCGGGACAATAAACTACTGTGGGAAAGAATGAAATTGATGCTTTACCCTGTAAGAGCTTTTTGATATAATGTCATATAATGATTGGAAAACAAGAATGAAATAAGCTTATAAAACAGATAATGTTTTTTTGACAGAAAAGCTGATAGGAAGGTTGGTGACGGATTTGAAATTTACAAAAATGCATGGCTGCGGGAATGATTATGTCTATGTAGATTGTACCAAGAACGTAATAGAGAATATTCCCGAAACCTCAATTCGGGTTAGTGACAGACATTTTGGTATCGGTTCTGACGGGTTGATTTTAATAAAATCCTCGGAGGTTGCCGATTTTTGCATGGATATGTATAACAATGACGGTTCGAGAGGTAAGATGTGCGGCAACGGAATTCGTTGCGTGGGAAAATATGTATATGATCATCAGTTAACAGATAAAACAACTGTAACAATAGAGACATTGAGTGGGATTAAAGAGTTAAAGCTTACGGTCGAGGAAGGAAAGGTGAGCCTGGTTACCGTAAATATGGGAACCCCTATAACAAAACCCTCACAGATTCCGGTTTTATCAGAGAAGGAGATTGTTATCAGTGAACCAATTGATGTGGATGGTGAAACCTATGAGATCACCTGTATTTCTATGGGAAATCCTCACGCAGTGGTTTTTGTGGAAGACCCTTCAAAGCTTGAACTTGATAAGCTAGGTCCTAAGTTTGATTTCCATAAAGTCTTTCCGGAACGTGTCAATACGGAATTTGTTCGTGTAATAAACCGTAATCACATTGAGATGAGGGTATGGGAGCGTGGCTCAGGAGAGACTTTGGCTTGCGGTACCGGAGCTTGTGCCAGTGCTATGGCAAGTATACTGAACGGATATACTGACAATGAAGTGAAGGTTTCTTTGTTAGGTGGAGATTTATATATCCGTTATGACAGTGATATAAATACCATATTTATGACAGGTCCGGCTACGGAGGTATTTAGCGGAGAGTTAGAACTATAGTATTATAATTTAGTAATTCATTAGAATTAAATATTAAATAGATGGAACGATGTAGGGACTCCATTCGTCTATATAAGTGCTGACGGAGCCGTACAATTCCCGGAAAGGTCTGGTCAATATGTTTAAGATTAACGAAAATTATTTAAAACTGCCCGGCAGCTATCTGTTCTCTACGATAGCAAAGAAAGTGAAGGAATTCAGCGAAGAAAATCCAGAGAAGAAGATTATTCGTCTTGGTATTGGTGATGTTACACTTCCTCTTGCTCCTTCCGTAGTAAGCGCACTGCATGGTGCAGTGGACGAGATGGGTCAGAAGAGTTCATTTAAAGGATACGCACCTGATCTAGGCTATGAATTTCTTCGAAGTGCAATTATAGAGCATGATTACAAATCAAGGGGTGTAAGTCTTGCCATAGATGAAATTTTTGTTAGTGACGGAGCAAAGAGTGATTCCGCTAATATTCAGGAAATCTTTGATGTAAACAATAAAATCGCTGTTTGTGACCCCGTATATCCTGTATATGTGGATTCTAATGTTATGGCAGGCAGAACCGGTGATTACATCACAGAAACCGGGAAATGGAGCAATGTGATTTATATGCCTTGCAAGAAGGAGAATAATTTTGCTCCTGAACTTCCAACGGAGCAACCGGATATCATCTACTTGTGCTTCCCCAATAATCCTACTGGATCAACCATTACAAAAGCAGAATTACAAAAATGGGTTGATTATGCAAATCAAGTAGGCGCTGTTATTATCTATGATGCAGCGTATGAAGCTTATATTTCAGAAGATGATGTTCCTCATACCATCTATGAGTGCGAGGGATCAAAAACCTGTGCCATTGAAATTCGCAGTTATTCAAAGAATGCCGGGTTTACCGGTACCAGACTTGGATTTACGGTAGTCCCGAAGGAATTAAAGTGTGGTGATGTTATGTTAAATAGCCTATGGGCTAGACGTCACGGAACAAAATTCAATGGTGCGCCTTATATTACTCAGGTTGCAGGAGCTTCCATCTATACAGAGGAAGGAAGAAAGCAAACAAAGGAGCAAATCGCTTATTATATGAACAATGCAAAAGTAATTCGCGAAGGCTTACACAGTGCTGGTTATAGTGTATCCGGTGGTGTAAATGCACCTTATATTTGGCTGGAAACACCACAGGGCATGAGTTCGTGGGAATTTTTTGATTATCTTCTTGAGAAAGCGAATGTTGTAGGTACTCCTGGCTCAGGCTTTGGACCAAACGGAGAAGGATTCTTTCGACTGACCTCTTTCGGTACCTATGAAAGCACGTTAGAAGCAATTGAAAGAATTAAGCGTTTGTAATAGGAACGAAATCAGTATAACAAGTTTTTGAAAACACAGCTATACTTGTTTAAAGCAACGAAAAAATATCATAATTATAGATAAAATGGTTTTTCATGGATGATTTGGCTGGGACAAGAAAGTAATTTTGTTCCAGCCTTTCAATGATAATGGAATACTATCTATGGAATGTAAAAATATAGTTGTGATAAAAATCAGAAATACGATTAAAATAATAATGAGAGAAAGGTGTAATCAATGAAGAAAATTATAGAAATAGAAGGAATGAGCTGCGGTCATTGTCAGGCAAGAGTAGAACAAGTTTTAAATGCAATTAACGGGGTTGAAGCAAAAGTGGATCTTAAGAAAAAAACAGCAACCGTGAATATTTCCTCTGAGGTTGCAGATGAAACATTAGGGAACGCAATAACGGAAGCTGGATACGAGGTAATATCCATTCGTGAAAAAAAGGGTCTCTTTCGGTAGAAAGATTATCATCCTGTATTAGTAATTTTAAGGAGAAATTTGTCTGAAAACGTGCTGATTTGATTGATTAAAAGCTAGAACAGTGCTATACTAAATCTTGTTGAAAAAAGAAAGTTGACAAGAATGTCACAAGTCCTGTTTATAATGTGGCAAAGCCAATTTGCACCAAGCAAAAGACTCCTGCTTGGTTGATAATTTAGATATTCTAACTAAATATGGAGGATGAATTATGTTGTTTCCAAATAATTTGGAGAAAGAATATAAAATAGGAGTTACTGCTACATCCTCTGGTTTTGATAATGAAGTAGACTTAATTCGTTTGGATAGTGGTATACGTCATTTTGAAGAATTGGGTTATGGAGTAAAGGTAACCGATAATGTTAGAAAGAATGAAAAGGGGCGTAGTTCCGATGGATTCACACGTGCGAAGGAATTAACCGAGCTCTTCCTTGATGAAAAAGTTCGTGTCATTATTGCAGCGAGCGGTGGGGATTACTTGTTTGAACTGCTTTCTCATTTGGATTTCAAGGTGTTACAAGAACATCCAAAATGGATTCAGGGTTACTCTGACACAACCGGTATTCTTTTTACCATTACAACGAATTTGGACGTTGCTACTTTGTACACGAATAATTTTGGCACGTTCGGTATGAGGAATTGGCATAGTTCTCTTTGGGATAATGTTCGAATTTTGAAAGGGGAAGATGTCGTTCAATATAGCTATGAAAAGTTTCAGGACGGCTTTAAACCAAGAATTACCGGCTATGAAGAATTTGAATTAGAAAAAGATAATGTATGGATTAATTCATATTCGGGTCAAAATGAACAGGAATTACATTTGAACGGAAGAGCACTTGGGGGATGCTTGGATGTTTTGCTTAATTTGGTGGGAACAAGATTTGATCGAACGAAGGAATTTGTAGAAAAATATTCAGAAGATAAAATTCTTTGGTTCCTTGAAAGCTTCGACTTGAGCAGTGAAGCATTGACAAGAGGATTATGGCAGCTAAAAGAGGCTGGCTGGTTTTCACATGCTTCTGGTTTTCTATTTGGAAGACCTGCAATGTATCGTTCTGAGTATAACATTAGTTATGAAGAGGCAGTTCTATCTGTACTTGGTGAACTTCATCTGCCTATCATTTTTGATGTGGATATCGGTCATAAACCGCCCCAGTTTACAATGATAAACGGTGCCATTGCAACGGTGTATAGTAATCAAGGAAAGGGAAAAATTATTTTCGAAAGAAGGTAAAGAACAAATGGAGAAGGATAACGTTAACGAAACAAATGTGAAAGAAAAGAATAATGCACAAACAGATTCAGAACAAAACAGGGGAGATCAAATAAAAGAAATGAGTTCATTAAATGATAAGTCAAAACAGGAGCAGGATATTGCAGCAATTAAAAAAGCAAAGCTTGCAAAGATTACGGATATGAAAAGCAATGAAAGTACTAACTTGCAAAAATCTCCTGATGTGAAAAAAAAGGGCATAAGACTTGCAAAAGAAGCTTATAAGAATGTAAAAGGCGCATATAACGGTGAAGTACAGATTTCAATGGGAAATTTTATTATACCGATTCTATTTTTTATTGGAATATTAATGTATTTAGAACTAATCTTACATCTATTAATTTATCGTAGTATTAGTATTAAAATTATATATCCTATTTTATTTTCCATTCCCTTCGGGATTATAATCGGTTTTCTCACAGGGTGGTTCAAACCGTTGGTAAATAAGATACTTACATGGATTATTACATCCTTAGTTTGTTTGATTTTCGGTGTGCAGCTAATCTATTATTTTATTTTTAAGACGTTTTTCTCCTTCCAAACAATAGGAATGGCAGGAGATGCATTAACAGAGTTTGGAGATCAAGTGATTTCCGCTATTATTTCGAATATCGGGGGAATTATTTTGATAATTGTTCCTCTGCTTCTTCTTGGATTTGTTTTCAGCCGCTTTATCGATTATTCAAAAAGAACGTTAAAGGTTCAAGGAATATTGTTAGGAACGGGTGTAGTTTTCCATGTGGTAGCATTGGTTGCCCTTCTGTTATTTGGTAAGGGAGACTATTCGCCCTATGATTTATATCATAGCGCTGAGGTTCCGACGCTTTGTGCGAAAGATCTTGGTATTACAACAATGACGAGAATTGATGTATCAAGATTGATTATTGGTGATAATGAGTTGACAGATACAATGAATCCGGATGATGATTTGACGGTACCCTCCAAAGCACCGGCACCTTCGAATGCACCCAATGTAAGCAATGCTCCTACAGAATCTCCGATTGATTCATCACCCAATGTGATGAATATTGACTTTAACGCGTTGGCTGCGAATGAAAAGAATAAGAAAATTAAGTCCTTGGATGAATATTTTGCTGCTTCAACTCCAACAAACAAGAATAAATACACTGGAATGTTCAAGGGTTATAATTTAATTCAAATTACAGCAGAAGGATTCTTTCCGGCTGCAGTGAATAAAGAGTTGACACCTACTTTGTATAAGTTGACCCATGAAGGTTTTGTGTTTAATAACTACTATTGCCCTTTGTGGCAGACCAGTACCAGTGATGGTGAATTTGCCAACCTATTAGGTATTATACCACTCGGTACTCGTAGTATGTTTCGTGGAAGAAATAATGACTGGCCTTTGAATTTGGCAAAGCAGTTTGATAAGCTGGGTGTGAAAAGTAGAGCTTACCATGATCATACTTACACCTACTACCAGAGAAATGAGACTCATCCGAATCTTGGTTATGACTTTGTGGCGAAGGGCAATGGTCTTGAACTGGAGCATCCCAACACTTGGCCGGAATCAGATATAGAGATGATGAATTCTACCGTAGATCAATTTGTGAAGGATGAACCCTTCCACGTATATTATCTGACGGTCAGCGGTCATATGAATTACACGTTCCAGGGTAATTATATGTCATATAAGAATCGTGATCTTGTTAAGGATCTGAATTATTCCGATACGGTTAAAGCATATATTTCCTGCCAGATAGAGCTAGATCGTGCACTTGAGGTATTGATTCAAAAATTAGAGGCAGCAGGTGTTGCAGATAAAACTGTAATAGCGCTCAGTGCTGATCACTACCCTTACGCTTGGGATAAGAGTACGATTGATGAGGCAATTGGACATAAGGTTGAGAAGAATTTTGAACTCTATAAGAATAATCTTATTCTTTGGAGCAAGGGTATGAAAGAAAGCATAGTAATTGATAAACCCTGCTATAGCCTTGATATCCTGCCAACCCTGTCGAATCTGTTTGGTATTGAATACGATTCCAGACTCCTGGTAGGTCAGGATATACTATCCGACTCTCCTCCGTTAGTTATCTTTTCAAACCGTAGTTATATTACGGATAAAATTATGTATAATACGGAGACAAAGGAGGTTACTAATTTAACGGATGAGGAACTTCCGGAGGATTATGTAAAGACAATGAATAAAATCGTAAAGAATAAATTTGTTGTATCTGAGAGTATATTGTCCGAGGATTATTACCGACATATTTTCAAGGATTAACTTGAGCCTTGGGTTTGATTTATACAAAACGGTCCCAATGTTCGAAAAGCAAGATAACATTTAATATTTTGTGCTTGATTTTAGCATGTTAATGTGCTAATATAAGTCATCAATAGGGGATAAAATCCCATAAGTTATCAGCGAAGAAGGAGACTTTGTTCTACCGAATAACCGATTGACAGGAATGGTGAGCCACCGACTGAGAGCACACCTAAGGTGATAAGTAGGATACGGAACACTCCGGAGCTCACGGATTGAACAATTAGTAGGTTCGTGCGTTGCACGCGTTAAGTGTAGGAAAGCTGGAGAGCAGAATTAGGCTCTCAATGCGGGTGGTACCGCGGGAATTTGAATTCTCGTCCCGGATGAATGTTTCAAATGCATTCATTCGGGACTTTTTTTGTACTCTAATCGAATGAAACATTGGAACGCAGCAGATAAATGATTAGGAGGAGCAAGAACATGGAATTTATCACAGGAATTCAAAAGAGTGAGACCAGCAAGATTAGTGAAATTTTAGGCGGAGAATTGAGCGGAAGCGTAAAGGTGAACGGTTACATTCATACCATACGTGATATGGGAGAAGTAGCTTTTGTGGTTCTTAGAAAAAGCGAAGGATTAGTTCAATGCGTATTTGAAGAGGGAGTTACCGATATTTCTTTAAAGGATTTGAAAGAAGGTATGACTGTAGAAGCGGAGGGCACCTTAAATGCAGAAGAACGCGCACCCCACGGCTTTGAAGTACGTTTGAACAAAGTAAGCATATTATCAGCACCCAAGGAAGGCACAATGATGCCGCTTCCTATCTCAAAATGGAAGCTGAAAACAACTCTTGAAACGAAGTTGAATTATCGTCCCATTTCATTAAGAAATATTAGAGAAAGAGCGATTTTTAAAGTTCAAGAGGGTATTATCAGAGGGTTCCGTGACTTCTTATTTACACAGGGCTTTACAGAAATCAGAACTCCTAAGATTGTTGCAGGTAATGCAGAGGGCGGTGCAAATGTATTTAAATTAGAGTATTTCGGAGAAAAAGCATTTCTTGCTCAAAGCCCCCAGTTCTATAAGCAGACCATGGTAGGTGTTTACGACCGTGTATTTGAAGCGGCACCGGTATTTCGTGCAGAGAAGCATAATACCACAAGACATTTGAATGAATATACCAGCCTTGATTTTGAGATGGGTTATATTAACGGCTTTGAAGATATCATGGAAATGGAGACGGAGTTTTTACGCTATACCTTCCAGCTATTAGAAACTCAATATGCGAAAGAACTTAAGCTTCTGGAGGTAACCTTACCGGATGTTTCAAAGATTCCTTCCGTTCGCTTTGATGAAGCGAAACGTTTAGTCGCTGAGAAATATGAGCGTAAGATTAAAAACCCATATGATTTGGAACCGGAAGAAGAAATTCTGATTGGCAAATATTTTAAAGAAGAATTTGATAGTGAGTTTGTATTTGTAACCCATTATCCCTCCAAGAAGAGACCATTCTATGCTATGGATGATCCGTCTGATCCGAAGTTCACCTTAAGCTTTGACTTGCTATTTAAGGGAATGGAGATTACAACAGGAGGACAGAGAATTCATGACTACGATATGCAAGCAGGTAAGATGATTGACCGTGGAATGAACCCAGAGGATTTCACAAACTTCTTAATGATTCATAAACATGGTATGCCGCCGCACGGAGGGTTGGGAATCGGACTGGAGCGTCTCACTATGCGACTTCTTGATGAGCAGAATGTTAGAGAAACAACACTCTTCCCTAGAGATGTATCTCGTTTAGAGCCATAAATAGCGATGTAAGTTATTGATAAAAATAAGATATAAATAATAGAATCCATGAAAGTGGTTAAGTTCTTACATGGATGGATATTTGATGCTCCGGTTTTAAGGGGCTCCAGGTTTAGAAGAAAGGTGGTAGTAAGATGAAGATAACAGAAGAAACCGTACAGTATGTTGCCTCATTGGCAAAGCTTTCTGTATCTGAGGATGAGAAGGAAAAAGTGGCAAAAGAACTGGATCGAATCCTTGATTATATTGAAACAATGAATGGACTTGATACAGAGGGTGTGGAACCTATGTCCCATGTACTCCCGGTTAAGAATGTTTTTCGTGAGGATATCGTAACCAATCAAGATAATCGTGATGCGTTACTTAAGAATGCTCCTAAGAAGAAAGACGGAAGCTTTGTTGTTCCGAAGACAGTAGAATAAGAATCTTATGCGAAATCTATTGGATTAACAATAGATTTCGAAAGCAATCTGTTATAAATATATGAAGGAGGTACTTATGAAAGACATTACGAAGTTATCCGCTCTTGAGCTGGCTAAACTCATTAAAACGAAAGAAATCAAGGTCATTGATGCAGTGAAGGCTCAGTTAGAAGTGATAAAACAAAGAGATTCTCAGTATAGATGTTATATTACGGTATTAGAAGAAGAGGCCTATGCGCAGGCAGAAGAGGTACAAAGAAGAATAGACGCCGGAGAGCTTGACCATTCACCTCTTGCCGGTGTACCAATGGCAGTAAAGGACAATATCTGTACAAAGGGTGTAAAAACCACTTGTGCATCCCAGATCTTATATAATTTCGAGCCAATTTATGATGCAACTGTTGTAGATAAGTTAAAGGAAGCAGGAGCTGTTATTATTGGTAAAACCAATATGGACGAGTTTGCGATGGGTAGCACCACAGAGACCTCGTTCTTTGGAGAGACGAAAAATCCTTGGGATGTTACAAAGGTTCCCGGTGGCTCCAGCGGTGGTTCCGCAGCAGCTGTAGCGTTAGAAGAAGCTTATTACGCACTTGGTTCTGATACAGGCGGTTCCATCCGTCAGCCTGCAAGTTATTGTGGTGTAACGGGTATCAAGCCTACCTATGGTACCGTATCACGTTATGGTCTGATTGCCTATGCATCCTCTCTGGATCAGATAGGAACCTTTGGTAGAAATGTCTCTGACTGTGCTGCGGCACTTGAAGTAATCTCAGGACATGATGAGAAGGATTCTACCTCAGCACCGGATGAGATTTATCAATATACCTCTGCATTAGTGGATGATGTAAAGGGCATGAGAATCGGTATTCCAAAGGATTATCTTGGAGCAGGTCTTGATGAAGAAGTGAAGGCAGCCATCTTAAAGGCTGCAGAAGTTTACCGTTCTAAGGGGGCAATTGTTGAAGAATTTGATTTGACCGCGGTGGATTTTGCAGTTCCTTCTTATTATGTAATTGCCTGTGCGGAAGCAAGCTCCAACCTTTCCAGATTCGATGGTGTAAAGTATGGCTATCGCACCCCGAGCTTTGATGGGTTACAGGATGTATATAAGAAGAGCAGAAGCGAAGGCTTCGGTAACGAAGTGAAGAGCAGAATGATGATTGGTGCTTTCGTTTTAAGCTCCGGTTATTATGATGCATTCTATAACAAAGCGCTTAAAGTAAGAGCAAAGATTAATGAAGGCTTCCAGAAAGCCTTTGAAAAATATGATGTAATTCTTGGACCAGCTGCTCCTCAGACAGCTCCAAAGCTTGGAGATAGTTTATCTGATCCATTAAAGATGTATCTATCTGATATTTATACCGTATCCGTTAACCTGGCTGGACTCCCTGGCGTAACGCTTCCTTGTGACAGAGATAGCAAGGGCATGCCCATTGGACTTCAGTTGATTGGTAAGCATTTTGGAGAAAAGGATATCATTCGTGCGGCATACAGCTTTGAACAATCTGTCCCTTATGTGAGACCTGTAACTATCACCAACGAGGAAGGAAAGGAGGCATAAACATGAAAACATACGAAACCGTCATTGGCTTGGAAGTTCATGTTGAGCTTGCCACCAAATCAAAAATATTCTGCGGATGTACCACACAATTCGGTGGTGATCCCAATACGCATTGCTGTCCGGTATGTACGGGTATGCCGGGAACACTTCCTGTTCTGAATAAACAGGTTGTAGAATTTGCTATGGCAGCAGGACTTGCACTGAACTGCTCCATCACTCAGAAATGTAAATTTGACCGTAAAAATTACTTTTATCCCGATCTTCCAAAGGCTTATCAGATTTCACAGCTCTATCTGCCAATCTGCAGAGACGGCGGTATCGAGATTGAGACCGAAGCAGGTAAGAAGACCGTAAGAATTCATGAAATCCATATGGAAGAGGATGCGGGTAAATTGGTTCATGATCCCTGGGAAGATTGCACTCTTGTAGATTATAACCGTTGCGGTGTTCCTTTGATTGAAATTGTAAGTGAGCCGGATATGCGCTCTGCGGAAGAAGTAGTTGCATATCTTGAAAAGCTTAGATTGATTCTTCAATACCTTGGGGTATCCGATTGTAAGATGCAAGAGGGTTCCTTACGTGCGGATATTAACTTATCAGTACGCGAGCTGGGTGCGAAGGAATTCGGTACAAGAACTGAGATGAAGAACATGAACTCCTTTAAAGCAATTGCAAGAGCAATTGAAGGAGAGAGAAAACGTCAGATCGAGTTAATCGAATACGGTAAGAAGGTTATTCAGGAGACCAGACGATGGGACGACAATAAGGACACCAGCTTTGCCATGCGTTCCAAAGAAGATGCGCAGGATTATCGTTATTTCCCGGAACCTGATCTTCCTCCCATTGAAATCAGTGATGAATGGCTTCAAACTGTGAAGTCCCGTCAGCCGGAGCTTCGTGATGAGAAGAAAGCTCGTTATGAGAAGGAATTTGATATTCCTGTTTATGATGCATCCATTATTACCGGTTCCAAGCATATGGCGGATCTCTTTGAGGAGACGGTTGCTATCTGCAATAAGCCAAAGGAAGTATCCAACTGGTTGATGGTTGAAACTATGCGTTTATTAAAGGAGAGCGAAATGGAGCCGGAGGAAATCACCTTTACACCCGCTCAACTTTCTGCTTTGATTAATATGGTGGATGGAAATAAAATTAACCGTACGGTCGCAAAGGAAGTATTCGAGAAGATCTTCAAGGAAAATGTAGACCCGGAAGACTATGTTGAGAAAAACGGTCTTGGCATGGTATCCGATGATGGTTTACTTCGTTCCACAATCGCAACGATTATCGCGAACAGCCCTCAATCCGTAGCGGATTATAAGAGTGGTAAGGTGAAGGCCATGGGCTTTATCGTTGGTCAGACCATGAAGGAAATGAAGGGAAAAGCAGATCCCGGCATGGTAAATGTATTAGTAAAAGAACTTTTGGATAATATGTAAGATATATCAATACCCTCTAAATCCGGAACAAATGGATTTGGAGGGTATTTTATAATTGGCGAAGTTTTGGTTGGGGTTACAATGAATTGATGCTTATATTTTGGCGCATGGGGAGGTTGCTTTCTTGCGCTATTTGCAATTACCATATTGTAACATGATTGGGGATAAGTTATAATAAATGTAACTACATTGGGTTGTTTGCGAAAGGTTTCTGGGAGCATTATTTTGCTTTGTTTTGCTTCATATTTTGCTCTGTGTAGTGGAAATTCGTATAAATCTATCATAGATACATAGGAGGGAATTACCGTGGAAGAGAGAAGACGAGAGAAAAGAATGCCGATTACAGTTTCCTTGGAAATCAATAAATTATACCGGCAAGATAATCAATTGGTTACGGATATTCAAGCCCCAATTGAAGTTGTCAACATTTCAAAATCAGGGCTTGGTTTTGTAACAACCAGCGTACTTCCGCTAGGATATTATTTTGATGCAAATATCAATTTAAGCGGAAATGAAAACACGTTGCATTGTGTGATACAAATTATCAGGAATCACGATACAGAAGACGGTAAATATCTATATGGTTGTGCTTTCGTAGGCATGGCAGATATCCTATCCTTTGTTTTTGATGAATATGATATGGTTGCAACAGAGGAATAAATCAGGTACGGATATCAAAGGTATAACGCTGTACTTTACTATCAGCTGATTTTTCTTCAATAAAATCATTGATAAAGTCTGGTTTTGCATAGTTGGCTTCAACTTCAGCATGTACATAATACCCCTTTTGCTTGAGGGCTTCCTCGAGAAGGGGTATATTTTTTTGGAGAAGTTCAGATACCTGAGCATCTTGTGGAGTGAACTTGGCTTGAATGTTCTGCTGATTCATCTGAACATGAATATTTAATTCCCCTAGATGTTCCATATCAAGATGAAGTAATACACTGAGCTGACCGGGTTTCTCTTTCATGGCTTTTTTGTTGGTGAAGACATAAAGGTCAGTGTGCATTTGATTATCTTTGAATTGTGTTGGCAACTGTAGGTAGGTATAACTCTCGTTTAAATCCTTCATAAATTGAAGATTTTCATTCAGGTTTTTAAGAGAGCTGCTGGTGGAAAGTTGTTCCTGTTTTGTATTTGCTAATTTTGATAGGCTAGTTAATTGTTCCATATCCTCCTGAAGTTTTTGATATAATTCTTTGACAGAGGATTTTTTATAGAGATTATCAGGGGTGAGAGTCCAACGTTGTAAAAGTGCGCTTTCCAGTAATTTTCCGTATTCCGGTCTATGCAATAAGGAAAGTCCATCCTGCGCTTCGAGGGAGGAGCTAGAGAGTACCTGCTGTAATTCCTGAAGTAGGGTCTTTAGGGGCAGAGTATTGGCGGTAAGCTGTTCCTTTAACTCATCACGTAGAGGTAAGTTATTCATTAATTCTAATAAATTACTCAGTTCCTTTGGCAGAAGTACCTCCTGAACCATTAGGGGAGAGGGTGTAATTCCATCCATTGATAAGGTAGAGGAAATACTTTTATTAGATAATACGGTATTCGAGATCGTATTATCGGATAGGGTAGCACTTTGTTGTTCCTTTGAATTGATGGTTGCCACTTCTGCTGGGATAGACTTTGATGTTGTACTTTCTGAGGGCATACTCTCTGCTGATGTAGCCTTCGTAGTTGTACTTTCTGATATCATACTCTCTGCCAGGATACCTCTCGTAGTTGTATTTTCAGATCCGGTACTCGTTATTAATGTATTCGATGTAGCAAAATTCCTAGATGCTGTTGTGCCCTCTTGAAGTTGACCGGCAAAAGGGGAAGAGCCTCCAGAGTTTTTATCACCTTGTTGATTGTTTAAAAAGAGTGTTGTTGGTTGGCTCTCTTCATTGGGAGAGCTTAAAGTACGAGCCTGACTGGATGAATTATCTGTAGCCTGCTCCGGATATAAGATGTTGATAAGCTTTGCGTTTTGTTCAATTGCCTGGCGTAGAGGGTTTTGATTGCCTTCTTGCAGTAACATCTCTTCTGGATTTTCAGGGAACAATAATTCGGTTATATTCTTGGCAATCTGATTCATATCGTTCAGTACTTTTGCATTACCTTTTTGATATGCCATAAATTGCTTGATATTTTCACTGGTCAGTGGTATGTTGTTTTTTAACATTAGCACTAGTGTTAAAGGGGATGCCTCTCGGTTTTGAAAAGATGCCCTGATAAGGGTTTGCAGAGTCTGTCGGTCAACAGGCATTCTATGACTTAATAGCTCGGCTGCAATTGCCTTATTATTCTCCGTCATACTGAAGCCTGCTGAATTTAATATCTTTGCAATGGCCGCATCACCAGGGTTATTTCCCTCTGAAGGGAGATATTTCAAGGTTAAATTGGAGCCTACATCACTGACCTGAAATTGTGCTTCCTGTCCAATGGAGAGAGGAATATCACCGGCAACCCTAGCCAAAATGGTCTGCTTTCCGGGCTCTAAACGGATACGTACTTCATTATATCGTTGATCGATGATTTGACCTTTCAAAATCTGACCCTCTTTTAGGTTCAGTTGTTCTATTGGAGTATTTGACTGATTGACTTTTGTCTCGGAGGATGCTTTTTGACCAGAGAGGGAACGGGCGATTCCCGGTTTGTTGTTCTTATATTGGTTTAAGGAAGATTGATTAATATCCATTTGGAACCCCCTTTGTAGTATAGTAGATTCGAAAGTCTTAAAAATCTTAGACTATCGAGCCGTAATAAGCAATTAAAAGGATATAAAAGAGTTTAATGTAAACAAGATATCATTATAAAATATATCGACTGAATTGGCGGATTAGTTAATCGATATGTGTTTTATTTTTTAGGATAGCTTATAGAATTTGGGACTGGAGCCCTGTATCTTCTGTAATAGTGGCTATATACCCTAAGCCATAAAAGTCAGTTTCGAAGCATTGTATTCAAAAACACCATAGTAATGAAAATGTTGTGTTGGGCAAGGTTTTTCTTATAAATACAATGAATAGCATAATGAATAGATAAAACAATGTTGTAATTGGATGAAGGATACATTTGGAAACTTAATAATATTAAGCAATAACAGTGTATTTCCTTATTATCTTAGGTATACTTGATTAATTTATTAATAAAATAATTATTTTGCCTAATTTTCTATGAAAATAGTCTTGTCAATACGGCATATCTATACTATAATCAACACATAAAACAAGGGCGTTTTAGATTGCAAGGGAGTAGTCTAAAGTGCTTATTTTTTTACTGTTTTTCGGAATTAAATTAAATTAATATAAAGAAAGAGGAGTGTTTATGCAGAATAACATCAGAGAGGAAATAACACAAGTTCCACAGGGCTTGTACGATCCTAGATTTGAACATGATAACTGTGGTATTGGTGCTGTAGTACACATGAAGGGTGTGAAGACGCACAGCACAGTGGAAAATGCTTTAAAAATTGTTGAAAATTTGGAACACCGCGCAGGTAAGGATGCCAACGGTAAGACCGGTGATGGTGTTGGAATTCTTCTTCAAGTTTCACATAAGTTTTTTTCTAAGGTAACTAAGCCTTTGAATTTTGAACTTGGTGATGAGCGTGATTATGGCGTGGGTATGTTCTTCTTCCCTCAGGAAGAGCTGAAAAGAAACCAGGCAAAGAAGATGTTTGAAATCGTTGTTGAGAAAGAAGGCCTCAAATTTCTCGGTTGGAGAGAGGTTCCCACCACTCCTGATATTCTCGGCGAACGTGCAGTAGAATGTATGCCATACATTCTACAGGGCTTTATTAAAAGACCTGCTAATGTAAATAAAGGTCTTGATTTTGACCGTAAGCTTTATATTGCAAGAAGAATCTTTGAGCAAAGTAATGATAACACCTATGTGGTATCCTTATCCAGCCGTACCATCGTTTATAAAGGTATGTTCCTAGTGGATCAGCTGCGTCTGTTCTTTAGGGATCTGCAAGATGAAGCTTATGAGAGTGCAATCGCATTAGTACACTCCAGATTCTCCACCAATACGAATCCCAGCTGGCAAAGAGCTCATCCGAACAGGGTTATTGTTCATAACGGTGAGATTAATACAATACGTGGTAATGCGGATAAAATGCTTGCCAGAGAAGAAACCATGAAATCCGAGCATATGAAGGGTGAACTCCATAAGGTTATTCCGGTAGTGAATACAGAGGGTTCCGACTCCGCGATGCTTGATAATACATTAGAGTTCCTAGTAATGAGCGGTATGGATCTTCCCCACGCGGTGATGATTACCATTCCTGAGCCTTGGAGCAATGATTCTGCAATCAGCAGCGAGAAGAAGGATTTTTATCAATACTATGCTACTATGATGGAGCCTTGGGATGGACCTGCTTCCATTTTATTCTCTGACGGTGATATCATGGGTGCGGTACTTGATCGTAATGGACTGAGACCTTCCCGTTATTACATTACCAGTGATGGATATTTAATTCTTTCCTCCGAAGTTGGTGTTATGGATGTGGCAGCGGATAAAGTAATCAAGAAAGAAAGACTTCGTCCGGGCAAGATGCTTTTGGTTGATACAGTTAAAGGTCAATTAATTGATGATGAAGACTTAAAGAATGATTATGTAAATCGTCGTCCCTATGGTGAATGGCTGGATTCCAATCTGGTTCGTTTGAAGGATCTTCGCATTCCCAACAAGAAGGTGATTGAATATAGCGATGAAGAGCTTGCCAGATTACAAAAGGCATTCGGATACACCTATGAAGATTATAAATCTACCATATTACCGATGGCATCAGCGGGTAATGAAGCAGTTGTGGCAATGGGTGCTGACTCACCCCTTCCCATGCTTTCCAAAAAGAATCCGCCTTTATTCAATTATTTCAAACAGTTATTTGCGCAGGTAACCAATCCTCCCATTGATGCAATCCGTGAAGAGATCGTAACCGCTACCGCCGTATATATGGGCGAAGCAGGTAATCTCTTAGAGGAATGTTCTGATAATTGTAAAGTATTAAAGATTAACAATCCCATTTTAACCAACACGGATTTATTAAAGATAAAGCTAATGAAGAAGCCGGGCTTTAAAGTAGGCGTTATTCCGATGATTTATTATAAGAATACCTCCCTGGAGAGAGCAATTCATCAGATGTGTCTGGAAGCAGACCGTTCCTTTAAAGAGGGTGCGAATATATTGATCCTGTCCGACCGTGGTGTGGATGAAAACCATGTAGCAATTCCTTCCTTATTAGCGGTATCTGCTCTTCAACAGCACCTGGTTCGTACCAAGAAGAGAACTGCCTTATCCATTATTGTAGAGAGTGCGGAACCAAGAGATGTTCATCATTTCGCATGTCTGCTGGGTTATGGTGCAACAGCGGTTAACCCTTATCTGGCGCAGGAAACCATCCGCCAGTTAATTGACAACAATATGCTCGATAAGGATTACTATGCAGCGGTGGACGATTACAACCATGCAGTAATTCATGGAATTATAAAGATTGCCTCCAAGATGGGTATCTCAACAATCCAGTCCTATCAGGGTTCTAAGATATTCGAAGCAATCGGTATCTGCAAAGAAGTAATTGATAAATACTTTACAGGAACCGTAAGCCGTGTAGAAGGCATTACCTTAAAAGAAATGGAGGATGCAGTGGATGATCTTCATTCCCATGCATTCGATCCTCTGGGATTAAACCTGGATTTGACCCTGGACAGTGTGGGTTCCCACAAGATGAGAAGCGGGGAAGAGGAGCATTTGTATAATCCTAAGACCATTCACTTATTACAGAAGGCAACCCGTACCGGTGATTACAGCTTGTTCAAAGAATATTCCAAGGAAATGGTATCCGAACAGCATTCGGTTAATATTAGAGGATTATTTGACTTTAATTATCCGGAAGAGGGAGTTAACATTGATGAAGTTGAGAGCGTGGATGAAATCGTAAAACGCTTTAAGACTGGAGCAATGTCCTATGGCTCCATCTCACAGGAAGCGCATGAAGCACTGGCTATCGCAATGAATCGTCTTGGGGGTAAATCCAACAGCGGTGAAGGTGGCGAAAGCTTGGAGCGTCTGAAGCTTGGAGAAGATGGACTGAATCGTTGTTCTGCGATCAAGCAGGTTGCATCCGGACGCTTCGGTGTTACCAGCGAATACCTAGTTAGCGCGAAAGAAATCCAGATTAAGATGGCACAGGGAGCGAAGCCCGGAGAAGGCGGTCAGCTGCCAGCGGAGAAAGTATATCCTTGGATTGCAAAGACCAGACATTCCACACCTGGCGTTGGTTTAATCTCTCCTCCCCCTCACCATGATATTTATTCCATCGAAGATTTGGCTCAGTTAATCTATGACCTTAAGAATGCCAATACCAGCGCAAGAATTTCCGTTAAGCTGGTGTCCGAAGCAGGTGTTGGAACCATTGCAGCAGGTGTTGCCAAAGCAGGTGCAGGTGTAATACTGATATCCGGCTATGATGGCGGTACAGGCGCAGCACCGAAGAACTCCGTATACAATGCGGGTCTTCCTTGGGAATTAGGTCTTGCAGAAACCCACCAGACTCTGATCATGAACGGTTTACGTTCCAAGGTAAGAATCGAGACGGACGGTAAGTTGATGACCGGTCGTGATGTTGTAATTGCAGGCTTATTGGGAGCAGAGGAATTTGGTTTTGCAACCACACCTTTGATTACTCTTGGCTGTGTTATGATGAGAGTATGTAATTTGGATACCTGTCCGGTTGGTGTTGCAACCCAGAATCCGGAGCTTCGTAAAAGATTCACCGGCAAGCCGGAATATGTAGAGAATTTCATGAGATTTATTGCGCAGGAACTTCGTGAATACATGGCGAAACTGGGAATCAGAACCATCAATGAATTGGTTGGACGTACAGATTTACTCAAAGTTGGCGATATCATCAATGAGAAGGATAAAGCAAAATTAGTGAATCTGAAAGCAATCCTTGATAATCCTTTCATCGAAAAAGGCGAAGTAGTACATTTTGAAGCAGATCAAATGTATGATTTCAAATTAGAGAAAACCATTGATGAAAAGGTACTTCTTAAGAAATTTAAGCTAAATGAAAATAAACAACAGAAGCTACAGGTTCCGGTAACCAATACGGATCGTACCTTCGGTACTATATTAGGCTCTGAAATTACAAAGAGATATGCAACCACATTAAAGGAAGATACCTTTGTAATTGAAGCACAGGGCAGCGGTGGACAGAGCTTTGGTGCATTTATACCCAATGGACTCACCATTGAATTAGAAGGTGATAGCAATGACTACTTCGGTAAAGGCTTATCCGGTGGTAAGCTGGTTGCATTCCCTCCTAAGAATAGTAAGTTTAAAGCAGAAGAAAACATCATTATCGGTAACGTTGCCCTTTATGGTGCAACCAGCGGTAAGGCTTTCATAAGCGGTGTTGCGGGAGAACGTTTCTGCGTTCGTAACTCCGGTGCAACCGCGGTAGTGGAAGGTGTTGGCGATCACGGCTGTGAATATATGACAGGCGGCAGAGTAGCGGTACTTGGTAAAACAGGTAAAAACTTTGCAGCCGGTATGAGCGGCGGTATCGCATACGTACTGGATGAAGACAGTGATTTATATAAGAAGCTGAACAAGGGACTTGTTTCCTTCGAAGCCGTTCATGATAAATACGATGTCCTTGAATTAAAGGAAATGATTGAAGAACACGTGCAATATACCAATTCCGTGAAGGGTAAGGAAATACTGGATAACTTCCTGGCTTACCTGCCAAAGTTCAAAAAGATCATTCCTCATGATTACAGACGTATGCTACAAACCATTGCCAAGATGGAAGAGAAGGGTCTTAACAGTGATAAGGCTCAGATCGAAGCTTTCTTTGCAAATACCAGAAAATAATAACAACCTACTATTGAATAAGGAGGTAACTATGGGTAAACCAACAGGATTTATGGAATTTGGCAGAGTGGATACCGCTGCCGAAACACCTAAGGATAGAATTAAACATTTTAATGAATTCCATCAGCCTCTTTCCTTGGAGGAAAGAAAATGCCAGGGGGCGCGCTGTATGGAATGCGGAGTACCATTTTGTCAGTCAGGCATGATAATCGGAGGGATGGCTTCGGGCTGTCCCCTCAATAATCTGATTCCGGAATGGAACGATTTATTATACAGAGGTAACAGGAAGCAGGCATTATCCCGTCTTCTTAAGACCAATAATTTTCCGGAGTTCACAGGCAGAGTTTGTCCCGCACTTTGTGAAGCAGCTTGTACCTGTGGCCTTAACGGCGATCCGGTCACCATCAAAGAGAATGAATATGCAATTGCGGAATATGGTTATGAAGAAGGATACATGACTCCCAATCCTCCGTCCATCCGTACCGGCAAAAAGGTGGCGGTTATCGGTTCCGGTCCTTCCGGTCTGGCGGCAGCAGATCAGCTTAATAAGAGAGGACATTCCGTAACCGTATTTGAGCGTTCCGACCGAATTGGTGGTTTATTGATGTACGGAATCCCGAACATGAAATTAGAAAAGCATGTAATTGACCGTAGAGTGAACCTGATGAAAGAAGAAGGAGTTACCTTTATCACAGATGCCAATGTGGGTGAGAATTACAAAGCTGATGAGCTTTTAAAGGAATATGACAGCGTGGTTCTAGCATGCGGTGCATCAAACCCGAGAGACATTAAGGTTCCCGGAAGAGAAGCAAACGGAATCTACTTTGCGGTGGACTTCCTGAAAGCTGCGACAAAGGATTTATTGGATGGTAACACAACAGTTGCTCAGGATATCAAGAGCTGGACAATAACTGCTAAGAATAAGAATGTACTTGTAATCGGCGGTGGCGACACCGGTAATGACTGTGTGGGAACTTCCATCCGCCAAGGAGCAAAGTCAGTTCTCCAATTAGAGATGATGCCGAAGCTTCCCGATCAGAGAACCGAGAGTAATCCTTGGCCGGAATGGCCAAAGGTCTGCAAGACTGATTACGGTCAGCAGGAGGCAGCAGCGGTATTCGGAGATGATCCAAGAGTATATCAAACAACCGTAAAAGAATTCAAGGCGGACAAAAAAGGCAATGTTAACAAGGCTGTGATTGTAAGCTTGGAGAGCAAATATGATGAAACAGCAGGACGTTTCATGATGGTGGAAGTGTCTGGAAGTGAAAAGGAAATTGATGTAGATCTAGTTCTTATTGCAGCAGGTTTCCTCGGTACTCAGTCCTATGTTGCAAACGCTTTTGGAGTTGAGCTTGATCAAAGAACTAATGTTAAGACTGCTAACGGTTCCTATAAAACAAATGTGGATAAGGTGTTCGTAACAGGCGATATGCACCGTGGTCAATCCCTTGTAGTATGGGCGATTCGTGAAGGTCGTGATGTGGCAAGAGCGGTGGATAGTGCATTGATGGGATATAGCAAGTTATAAATTGATAAATAAAATTGAATAGCATGATTACTAGCCGGACTGGTCAAAGGGGATTAGGATGGATTGGTAGTTATGGGATGTAAAATAGGTGGTACTCTGGAAGCTTTAGGTGGCTTTTTGGGTGCCACTTTTTGTGATGTTTTACGACTATGACTTGGCTTATCCTTTCCTTATCGAATAAATAATGTGCATAAATTTAACAGAAATGTAAGTGTTATTAGAATTGAATTAATGCAGCCAATTATGTATAATATTACCATGTACATTGGAATTGATTTAATTTGTATTATTCACGTGGGAGGAGATAATGAAAAATAAAAAGTTGACTATATGGAGTTTACTAATAGTATCGTTTATTATGCTAGGGGGATTAGGCTATATAATTTTTACAAATTTTTTATATAGTCCTATAAAATATAAAGCAAATGAGGGGGTATTTTCTGAATCTTCGGGCAATACCATGACTGCTACATACACTTCAAAATCTACTGTTGGGTTTTATGCTTCCCTCGATTTTGAGTTAAAGGCTGGTAAAGTAGATTGGGAGATTGTGAATCCTAAAAACAAAACAATTTATAGTGGTTATGTTATATTTGAAAACGGCAAAGTTTTCAGAGAATTAATTTATTCATCATATCCTTTCAATAGTGGCTATCTAAGTGGTAAAGAGGAAGTTAAAAATGAAATCGATAGGAATGGAAAATCAATCATTATTCCGGACTTTGCGTATCTTCAATTTGATTATGATAGCATACCTGGAGAGTATAGGCTTATTTTAAAACCAAAAAATGTAGAAGGCAGTTATAGAGTTGAATGGAGTGACAAACTGCCAAGGAAATAAGTGTCATAACGAATATTGTTTATTGATTGTTTCAATCCACGCACCCTTTGTGGTTGCGTGGATTTCGATTCGTTCGCACTTATCTATCATCTTCTGTTACACCACACATTATCCATCATTCCCCTGTAACCTTTTTCGCCCCAAAACGTTTCTATACTGAAGGGAGGTTAAGAATGCAACCTGATTTACTAGAGCTACTATATCGAAAGTATTACAAAGCAACTTATCTATATACCATTTCACTATGCAAACAGAAAGAGCTTGCAGAAGATATCGTCAGTCAGGCATTTGAAAAAGCTTACCTTTCCCTAAAGGGTGAAAAACTCGGATTTCAGTATTGGTTATTAACCGTTTGTAAGCACCTTTGGCTGGATTATTTAAGAAAGAATAAACGCATCAGATTAGAGTATGAACAAGAACTAGAGGGTACTTCGCCAAATCTCACCCCGGAGAGTGAATTCCTTAAAAAAGAGAAAGATGAATTGGTCTTTGAATGCCTTTTGCAATTGCCACCAAAATACAGAGAGATATTAACCTTGCATTATTACGCTGATATACCCATCAAGGAGATTGCTATATTAATGGGGCTATCCAACAGTAATGCAAAAACCTTGATTCACCGGGCAAGAATGAAACTAAAAAAAATTTTGGAGGAGCAGGATTATGAATTTTAAAGAAGCTTTTGAACGATATAAATTAAATACAGCAACTTCAGAAGAAATAGAATTCGTGGAAGAAGAACTGGAAAAGAATCGATTAATTATGGAATTTCTCAATGAGCAAGATGATTTGGATATAGAGTGGAAGGATGATTTGCTTCAAGAAAAGCAAAGTGAAATAAAGAAGATAAGGAAATCGATTAACCGGAAGGGGATGCTCATAGTTACCATATCGGTCAGCATTATACTTTGTCTGTTATTGGTTTTTAACTTTTTGATTACACCCTTACTTAATCAAGCATTTTATAATCCATTGAGGAAGAGTTATTCGTCCACATCAGTGGATTTTGATGCAGGAATGTCAGCATACACAGAACTGCATTATCCGGGAAGTTTTAATGCGGCATCTGTAATACACCATACCGGTATCGGTAAGTACGACATTTCTGTATTTCGATATGATTTGTTAAGAGGGGATCAAAAGATTTTTCAAATGCAGCTGAATAGAGGTAAATTAAAATTACCCTATGAATTTTTTGACACCGACCTTTTCAAGGAGTTTTTAACAACTGGTACAGAAAGCAATAAGAGCGGGTCGGGTTCCCCTGCTGAAATGAAGAATTATCTGAAAGAAATGCCAAACTATATTAAAGTAAAGGCTATGATTACCTTTAATCAGCCTATGTCAATGAATGAAGTGTCAGAGATGGTGAACAAGAATGAAAGCATCATTTGGGTAGGAGTGCGCATGGCAGAAGACGAAACTCTGGAGTTTCCTACCATTGGTTTCTCAATGTATCATAGTGGAATACCATTTGATAATATCAATTCAAAATATCCTTATTTTGATATGTATCAGGAGGATTCTAATTCTGAGAAGAAGCAGTTAAGCGGAGATATATTAGAAGCACATTTTAAAGCACTGCTTCGCTTTATGATGGATCAGAAAGATTTTGTTAATGCGATTGGCAACGAAGGGCTACGCACACACTATTATGCATCCATCTATGATTATGTTTCCCAAAATGGTGCATCCGCCAATGGAGTCATGATGATTGGTTCCCCCTCTGAGATTTTGAAATACTGTGAGGAACAGCCGGTGGACAAAATAGGAATAAAGGTGTGGTTTAATAATTAAAGGGCTAATAAGAACAACCCATCCTTTGTCATTTTGGCAGGGATGGGTTTGTTCAATTGTAATAAAATTCAAATAATCTATTTCTCGAAATAAAGAAGATAATAAACTTTAAGATTTTAAATCTTAACAAAAAATTTACGTTTTGAACAACCCTCATATATTTTTAGTAACAATTGTATCATTTAATTTGATTTACTTGGTATAAATGTACAGATAAATTGTTACTATATACAATAATCACAGAAACTACTTTTCATATCTGTGCACTATGAATAAAATAAAAATAAAACGGTAATGATTACTGTTATTATTTTGTCTTGACGATATACGAAATAAGTTTTATTATTATAGATGTAATAAAACTTAATTGCCATTATTGGTAGACGAAGGAAAATTGATATTCATATCAAGCTTGGAAAGCACATTGGAGTGCTTTTGTGAATCCGGGGGCTGCCGATTGGCAGAATGGAGGATTTTTTAATGAGACAGGAATGGTATGATTTTAAAACCGGAAGCTGGACGACGGATGTTAATGTAAGAAGCTTCATTCAACATAACTATGCACCCTATGATGGTGATGATTCGTTTTTAGCCGGTCCAACCCAAAAGACAACTCAGCTTTGGGATGAAGTAAAGGAATTAATGGCGGAGGAAGCAAAGAAGGGAATTATTGATGCAGAAACTTCAATTCCTTCTACAATCACTGCTTTTGGACCTGGATATATCGATAAAGATAAAGAGGTTATTGTTGGTTTTCAGACAGATAAGCCTTTAAAGCGCGGTATTATGCCCAATGGCGGTATCCGTGTTGTTAAGAGCGCTCTGGAAGCTTATGGTTTCCATTTGGATAAAAAGACAGAAGAAATCTATTCCGAGAACCGTAAGACTCATAATGATGGTGTTTTTGATGCTTATACCGATGCTATGAAGAAAGCAAGACATACAGGTATTATTACTGGTCTTCCGGATGCATATGGACGTGGTAGAATCATCGGTGATTATCGTAGAGTTGCGCTTTACGGTGTGGACTTCCTGATTGAAGATAAGATTCAGGAGAAGAAGTTATTAGAAATTCCGATTTTAGAATCACCTGACATTCGTTTAAGAGAAGAAATCTCTGAGCAGATTAAGGCATTAAAGCATTTGAAGCAAATGGCTGCATCTTATGGATTTGATATCAGTAACCCTGCTTCTAATTCTTTTGAAGCAACACAGTGGACATATTTTGCATACCTTGCTGCAATTAAGGAGCAAGATGGTGCAGCAATGAGTTTGGGTAGAGTATCCTCCTTCCTTGATATCTATTATGAAAGAGATTTAAGAAATGGTACAATTACTGAAGAAGGCATTCAGGAGCTTGTGGATCAATTCGTTATGAAGCTTCGTATGGTTCGTTTCTTACGTACTCCTTCCTATAATGATTTATTCTCCGGTGACCCCACTTGGGTAACAGAGTCCATCGGTGGTATGGGTCTTGACGGTAGAACCCTTGTTACAAAGAGCAGCTTCCGTATTCTTCACACACTGTATAACTTAGGTCCTGCACCGGAACCGAACTTAACCGTTCTTTGGTCCGTATTCTTGCCGGAAGGCTTTAAGAAATTCTGTGCCAAGGTATCCATTGATACAAGCTCCATCCAGTATGAGAGTGATGATATCATGAGAGATGTATGGGGCGATGATTATGGTATCGCTTGTTGTGTATCAGCTATGAGAATTGGTAAGCAGATGCAGTTCTTTGGCGCACGTGCCAACCTCGCTAAAGCTTTGTTGTATGCAATTAACGGTGGTAAGGATGAGATTTACGGTGAGCAGGTTGGACCGATGTTCGCACCGATTACCGGCGAGTATTTGGAATATGATGAAGTAATGAAGAAGTTTGACCAGACAATGGACTGGTTGTCTGAATTATATATTAATACATTAAATGTTATTCATTATATGCATGATAAATACAACTATGAAAATCTGCAGATGGCACTTCATGATATCAATATCCTTCGTACCGAAGCATGTGGTATCGCTGGTTTGTCCGTAGTTGCTGACTCCTTATCCGCAATTAAGCATGCTAAAGTAAAGGTAATTCGTAATGAGGCTGGTTTAGCTGTCGATTATGAGATCGAGGGAGAATATCCTGCATATGGTAATAATGATGACCGAGTAGATCAGATAGCGATTGAAATTGTAGAACGTTTTATGAACAAGCTTCGTAAGGTTAAAACTTATCGTGAAGCAAAGCAGACCTTATCCGTTCTTACAATCACTTCTAATGTTGTGTACGGTAAGAAAACCGGCAGCACACCGGACGGACGTAAAGGCGGAGAGCCTTTTGCACCAGGTGCAAACCCCATGCACGGAAGAGATAAGAAGGGTGCCATTGCTTCCATGGCTTCCGTTGCAAAGCTTCCTTACAAGCATGCAGAAGACGGTATATCCTATACCTTCTCCATCGTACCGAAGGCACTTGGCAAGAACATAGAAGACAGAACGAATAATCTAGTAGGTTTAATGGATGGCTTCTTTAGCAGCAGAGGACATCATATCAATGTGAATGTATTCGATCGTGAAACCTTGATGGACGCAATGGATCATCCAGAAAAATATCCTCAGTTGACCATTCGTGTATCCGGTTATGCTGTAAACTTCATCAGATTAAACAGAGAGCAGCAGTTAGACGTAATTAATAGAACCTTCCACGAGAGATAAGATGAAATAATTTTGAGAATAAGTTTTAGGAGTTATGTATGTAGAACAGTATAATTTCGAAGTAGATGCTAGCTATAGAGACATTGGAAATTATCTGCAATACATACAATCCTAATAATGATATTGTATCTCAACCAAAAATATAATAACTTGAAAGGGTGTGGCGTATGGACATCATTGGTAGAATACATTCTTTGGAGAGCTTTGGAACAGTAGATGGTCCCGGAATTCGCTTTGTAGTATTTATGCAGGGGTGTCCCCTTCGTTGTCAGTACTGCCATAATCCGGATACCTGGGACAGCACAAAGGGAACAGAATATACGCCAGAGCAGCTTTTCAAGGAGATTAAACAATATCAATCCTATATGAATTTCTCTAGTGGAGGAGTAACCTTCACTGGTGGTGAACCACTTATGCAGGCAGAGTTTGTATATGAAGTATGTAAGCTCTTAAAGCAGGAAGGAATTCATATTGCGATTGATACCTCTGGCTATGTTTGGAATGAAGATGTAAAAAAGGTACTGGAATTAACTGATCTTGTACTGTTGGATATCAAGAATTATAATCCTTTTGTATATGAAGAGATTACCGGTGTACCGTTGGCTCCTACTCTTAAGATGCTCGATTATCTGCGTGAACAGAATATTCGTGCCTGGGTAAGGTATGTATTGGTGCCCGGATTATCGGATAATCTGGATTATATACAGATGTTAGCCGATCATTTAAAAGCATATCCCAATGTATTAAAAATTGAGCTTTTAGCATTTCATCAAATGGGTGAGTACAAATGGAAAGAACTTGGTTTGGAATACAAATTATCCGAGGTGAATGAGCCCACAAAAGAAGTAGTGCTGAGGGTTAAGGAAATTTTGGAAAGTAGTGAAATAGCAGTTTCTACAAATTATAACTAAATAAAACAAGAGCAGACTTTTTTCGTCTATCTATGAAACAAGAGCATTCCCGTTGAAATATCATGCTGGGTCAAAATTAGCAGATATTTCAATGGGATTTTTTTGTCTATGAATTTCATGTTGCAAAATGTTGTAAAATCATGTAGAATATATAAGATAATTGTGCAATATTAATTAAAAAATGGGAAGGTGAATATAATATGCGAGTAAAAAGTATTAAAGTAAGAATTGTTATATTGTTTTCCTTACTTATCATTGCAATTACATCTATTATTACTTTTCAGAGTGTTTATACAGGGAAGAAATTATTAGGCGACAGCGTGAAAAACACCGTAATCTCATTGTCAGAAGATAATTCAAAGCTTGTAGCGAGTAGGATGGAGAGCTTTAAAGTTGAACTGAATATGCTTGCGTTGCAAAAGGACATAAAATCGATGGATTTGAACAAACAGCTTCCATTACTGAAAGAAGAAATCAGTAAGACGAGCTTTATGGAACTTGCAATTGTTGACAAGAATGGTACCGCACATTATGCCGACGGTACTACTGCGGAATTAGGGGATCGTGATTACATTCAAAAAGCTTTAAAAGGGGAAGCGAACATCTCGGATGTAGTTATTAGTAAGGTAACAGGGCAAGCGGTTATTATGACAGCTGTTCCGATTGAATGGGAGAATAAAATTGTCGGTGCGTTGATTGGACGTAAGGACGGGGTTACATTAAGTGTTATTGCTACTGGAATCAAGTTTGGTAGAAATGGATATACTTATTTGATTAATAACAGCGGTCAAATTATCGCTGATAAAAATCAGGAAGTAGTTTTAAAGCAATTGAATCCTATTGAAGAAGCGAAAAAAGACTCAAAGTTCAAAGCTACTTCTACAGCGCTTCAAGCAATGATTAAGAACGAATCAATAAACAGTGGGGGAGCTGACTTTATTGAATATGTAGATAAGGATATGCATCCGGTCTATGCAGGATATTCAAGGATAAAGGGAACGAACTGGACAATTGTTGTTACGGCTGTAAAGAAAGAGGCAGTTGATCCCATAAACACGATGCAATTCACCATTGGTGTTACTGTGATTATCAGCCTTATAGTTACATTGTGCATTGCCTATTTCATAGGGGAAGCAATCACAAGACCCATTAAGGTTGTGACAAGGATTTCTCAAAGAATAGCGAATCTTGATATTACAGAGAACATTCCTGAGAAATATCAGAAACGGCCAGATGAAAATGGAATTCTAGCAAGTGCTTTACAGAGTATTCTGGACAGTCTGCGTAATATTGTTGGTGAAATCACAACATCCTCTGCTGAGGTGTCAACTACAGCTCACCATTTATCAGAGACCATAGAGCAATCGGTTGTTGCAATTGATGAGGTCGGGAAGACGGTGGAAGAGATTGCGAAAGGTGCATCGGATCAAGCGGAGAATACGGAGACAGGTTCCGAGCAAGCAATTAAACTGGGTGAGTTGATTGAAAAGAACCGTGAAGAGGTCTATAGCATGAACAAATCCTCTGACCGTGTTACGGAAGTAGTTGCAAGCGGATTGAAGGATATCCAGCACCTTAATGAGATATCCAATGAAAATAGTACACAAGCCAAGAATGTATATGATATTATTATGAAGACGAATCAAAGCGCAGTTCAAATTGGAGAAGCAAGTAATTTGATTGCTAATATCGCAGAGCAGACCAATCTGTTATCCTTGAATGCATCCATTGAGGCAGCTAGAGCAGGAGAAGCAGGGAAAGGGTTTGCAGTGGTTGCCGCAGAGATTAAAAAACTGGCAGGACAGTCTGCGAATTCCACGAATTATATTAATGGTATTGTAACAGAACTGCAGAATGTGGTTGGTGAAGCAGTACAAAGCATAGAGCGAATTAATGAGATATCCAGAGAACAGCTCACCAGTGTAACAAATACTCAGCAAAAATATGAAGTGATTATGCAAGCCATGCATGAAGCAGCGGTTGCTATCACTACATTAAATGATTCTGAAGAAGAGATGACCAAGTCAAAGAATGGAATATTAGACATGCTTCAAACTCTTTCCGCAATTGCTGAGGAAAACGCAGCAAGTACCGAACAGGCTTCCTCTGCAATGCTAGAGCAGGGTACTTCTATGGATAATATGTCTCAGTCCAGTGAGAAGTTAGCACGACTGGCACAGAATTTACAGGATATTATTATGAAATTTAAGGCTTAGGTTTTAGAACTTAGATGCTTAAAACAAGAGGCAGACATAGGGTTTATGTTTTGTAATATCATTTTACACAAAGAAATAGCTAATATGGAATTTTGATTTATAACCATAAGGATGAAGATGTTATTGGTAATCGTTTCATAGCCTTATAGCGAAAAGAAAACCGTATAGATTGTATGAAAGAAAATCATACATTCTATACGGTTTTTTGACTATCTAAAGGTGCATGCTTTGAAGAAAATGAACCAGTCGCTCTAATATACTTATGATTTTAGGAGCATGGTATATTTAATAGAAAGGAGGTCACCAAAAATTGGAGGGTCCTCAGAAAGGGATTTATAAAAAATAGGGTAGCTATTTTTATAATAAACATGTTAGAATAGATTAAAAATCAATTTGGAGATTAATACGTATGAAGATATATTTAATCAGACATGGTCAAACAGATTGGAATGTGCAGGGTAAATTTCAAGGAAGAGAAGATATTCCGCTGAATGAAAAGGGAATAGAACAAGCCAAAGTATGCGGAAGTGTATTACAGGGCAGTGCACAGTTTGATGCAGTAATCTCCAGTCCCTTGAGCAGAGCAAAAAAAACGGCTGAGATTATTGCGGAATACGTATCCGTTGGACAAGTTATAACAGATGATATTATAACAGAACGAGATTTTTCCAAAGTGTCAGGTATGACTGCCAAGGAGAGAGAAGCGTTTTATGCATCGGGAGAGCCGGATGATAAAGAGCCTTGGGAAGAGTTGTGTGCCAGAATGTTTGCAGGATTGAGAAAGTATGCAGAGCAGTATATGGATAAAAATATAATAATGATTTCGCATGGGGCCTCTATCAATTCTGTGCTTTCCGTACTTAGTCAGGGTCAGACAGGAACCGGAAAGATCTTTCTGAAGAATACCTGTATTAATATTATAGAGTATAAAGAAAGTGAGTTTTATTTGGAGGCGTGCAATCTATCTGCAGATGAGTATCTTACATTGAATAAAATTGCAAAATAATAAAGTATAACTCTAATGTCATTACACTTTCATAAAGTTAATTCTCAATTTACATAAGGTCAAAGAACAAATGAGTTTTGTGGCTTTAAGCAAATTGTCACGGCGCTGTATAAGCAAGCCTTTTGAATCTCAAATTAGAATAATGAAGCCTTAGTATCATTCGTTCTTTTTATGATTTTTTATGATTATACAAAAATGCAATAATGATTCCCTAAATTGTAATTGACTTATATAGCCCGTGGTGATATAATTACTTTCCGTTTAATGGAAAAGAATATTGACCACGGGTTTTCTTGGCAAAATCTAAGAAAAAAAGTGTACCAAACCGGTGCACCGTCGCTTGGCAAGATATTTGAAAGAATATTACTACCAGGAGGAATTGAATATGGAAGAATGGAACAACAGTACTATTATGCCTTTGACCGAGAGGCAAAAGGAAGAAATTCATCTTGAGGAATGTGTGAAGGTAATTCAACACAATATTGATGATTATCTTCAAAAATATCAGGAATCCAGTGCGGAAACCAAAGAATTATACGATAACTATCGGTCGGATAACCCGGAGCTTCATAATGACCTGGTAATTGGTCTGGATATGAAGTCCATGCTGCAAAGGAGTTTAAATAAGAATATCCTGGCGCTAAAGAAACCTTACTTCGGACGAATTGACTATACGGAGGAAGGGGATGTAACAGATTTTTGTCTTTACCTTGGGAAAAATGGAATACGAAAAAACACTTCCCAAAATCTTATTATCGATTGGAGAGCACCGGTTTCCAGTGTCTATTATGACAGTGACATTGGCAATAGCTCTTATCTGGCACCGAACGGTGAAAGAATTCCTATTAACCTTAGCTTAAAACGTACCTATGAAATTTCAGAGAGCAAATTAATTGATTTTTATGATTCCGATGTAATTGCCAATGATGAATTCCTTACAAAGTACCTGAGTAAGAATAAGGAAGTGGTATTGGGTGAAATCATTGCTACAATTCAAAAGGAGCAAAATTTAATTATCAGAGATACTCCCTGGCATAATGTGGTGGTACAAGGAGTAGCCGGAAGCGGAAAGACAACGGTTGCGATGCACCGGATTTCTTATATTCTTTATAATTATAAGGATAAGTTTGCTCCCGACGAATTCTTTATTATTGGCAGCAACAAGATGCTGCTCAATTACATTACTGGAGTATTACCGAATCTGGATGTGTATAATGTTAACCATATGACCATGCAGGAGTTTTTGCTGTTATTACTGGAAAAGGACTTTGACCCAAAGAAAGGGAAGTATGAACTGGGTAATAGCTTTCAGAAATTACGGGCGAAATCGCAATCAGAGGAAGAAGGAGAGCTAAAGCGTTTTAAGGGTTCCATCCATTTTATTAAGGCGTTGGAGCTGTACATGAAAGAATATGAATTATCACTGGTAGATAAACCCTCTGTGAAGTATGAGAATAAGCTTTTAATTACTAGAGAGGATGTCAGCTATTTTATTAACTTCTTTTCGGATTTACCCCTACAGGAAAAAATCGATTTACTTAATAAACGGTTGACCCAGAAAATTGCTTATATTAATGAAGAGCATGACAGACGCAAGGATATCATCAAGAGTGAAGTGAATAAATACAAAAATTATTATGGAGTCAGAAATAAAAAGTTTAATCTGATGGAAATCTATCAAGGCTTCTTAATGGATTTATGTATGAATCTTGAAGGGTATCTGAAAAAGGGAATGAATATTCCCGGTTCTTCTGTGATAGAATTACTGTTAGAGAATCTAAAGCAGAAAAAGATAGATCTGTATGACCTTGGAATGCTATGTTTTATTAAGAAGAAGCTAAGAAAAACTTTGGATTTTGATTATGTAAAGCATATTGTTATTGATGAAGCACAGGATTTTGGTGTTATGTTGTTCTATACCTTTAAGAAATTACTAAAAACTTGTACCTACACCATTATGGGTGATGTTTCTCAGAATATACATTATGATACTGGGATGAATGATTGGGAGGTTCTTAGGCAGGAGGTTTTTTCACCGGATAAGGATCGCTTTTATCTGTTGGCTAAAAGTTATCGTAATACGGTTGAGATATCCAATTATGCCAGCTGGGTATTAAAGAAATGCACCTTTAAAACCTATGACATCGAACCAATTATTCGCCATGGTAATCCCGTAGCAGTGGATAAAGTTTTATCAGAAAAAGAGCTGACGGATAGAACAGTGCAAACAATCAGAGAGGTTCAAAAGAACGGTTACGATACCATCGCAATCATATGTCGTACGGTGGAGGAGAGCGTTAAGGTAAAAGGACTCCTAAAGGACCATGTGAAACTGGAGCAATTCGATGAAAATGTGGAAGAGACAACCTTCAAAAATGGAATTATGGTCTTGCCGATTCATATGACAAAGGGACTAGAGTTCGATGTAGTTATTATCTGGAATCCTGATGAGGTAAGCTATCCGGTTAGTGACGCAGATGCAAAGCTACTTTATGTGGCAATTACAAGAGCGTTGCATGAACTCTATATTATCCATCAGGGAGAATTATCAGGACTGTTATTATAGCGTGGCATACCTTTTAAGGATGACCCATATTGAGTTTTGTGTTTGAATGAAAACGTGACGATGTATTCAGGTAGCCCTTGGAGGGGGAATGTAAGGATTGTATGGATATGTCTAAATTGATTATGGGATATATTGTATTTTTCTATAAAAATGATTAAAAATTTTGTCCTACAGGGGTATTCAAAAACGTTGGCTTCCTAATAGACGTCGAGGTTTTTGAATATTCTATTCGGGACAAGTATTGAATTTATATTTTGCTTATTGTTCAAACTATTAAAATAATTTCTTAAATTAGTATTGACAAACCCTCTGTTTATGAATATAATAAAAAAGTACTTTTCGAACGGGATCTTAGCTCAGCTGGGAGAGCATCTGCCTTACAAGCAGAGGGTCATAGGTTCGAGCCCTATAGGTCCCATTTTGACGGAATCTAACAACTAAATATGGCGAAGTAGCTCAGTTGGCGAGAGCACGCGGTTCATACCCGCGGTGTCGGCGGTTCAAATCCGTCCTTCGCTATTTTAACAGCAATAATCATTGATTATTGCTGTTTTGCTGTATGGTAAAATAAGAAAGAATATCTTATAATATCTTTACGCAACAAGAATAATCAATAAAGAGTTAAGACATAGATTGTCTTTAGAAAATAGGAGGAATACCGATGAGAATTGGATCAGGTTATGATGTTCATAAATTGGTTGAAAATAGAGATTTGATATTAGGAGGAGTGAAGATTCCGTATGAAAAGGGATTGCTGGGACACTCCGATGCTGATGTTTTGCTTCATGCAATCATGGATGCACTGCTTGGAGCTGCTGCTATGGGCGATATTGGGAAGCATTTTCCGGATAATGATAATTCCTATAAAGGAATCTCAAGTATAGAACTGCTTAAGAAAGTAAAGAGTTTACTCGATAACAAATTATATGTAATTGAGAACATCGATGCCACAGTGATAGCCCAAAAGCCGAAGCTTGCTCCTTATATTCCCCAGATGGTCAAAAATATTAGTGAGGCACTGGAGATAGAAGAGGATAGGGTGAATGTGAAAGCCACAACAGAAGAAGGTCTTGGATTTACAGGAGAGGGGCTTGGTATCGCTTCCAATGCGGTGTGTTTATTGGAGAATATGATGAATTATCAATATGATGTAACTCCAAATGCTCAAGCTGAAAGTAAGTGCAGCAGTTGTACTGGGTGTTCCAAACAATAACATTATTTTGAGAACGGCATAGAATAAATCTATGTATTTTATTTGGCATTGATTACGGATTTGAATAATCCGTTGTTACTTCAATCCCAGTCAACGCAGAGTATATGATTGTGGCAAGGTTTTCTGAAATCATTATGATGAATTGGGAATGTATGGTAAAATTCATTTGCCATGAAGTTCAAGAAGATCATGAGAAAGTAAAATATATTGACAAAGTGATACATGTTGCATAAAATGTATATAGAATTGGTATGTAATAGTAAAAAGCGTTGAACGGAAAAGTAACTCATTTATTAGTATCAGAGATGGAATGTCACCGGCTGAAAGCATTCCTTGCGAAGAGATGAGTGAAGTGCATTCGGGAGCTTGCTCGGTGAGGATTATTCTTAGCCGTGCACGGTAACAGCCGTTATCTGTATAAGATGTACATTGATATTTGGTGTACAAATAGAGTGGAACCGCGACTTTCACCGCCTCTATGTTTAATAGAGGCGGTTTTTTTGTGGGAAAAGCGGGGTGAATCGTATTCAATAATGAAGTGCAAAAAAGTAACTATTATCCTTACATCATGAGTACAATGAAATAAGGAGTTTTGATTACCCTATGAAATAATTACTCTTTAAAAAGGAGATATGATATGGGAGTTATTAAATATGTTAAAAGCGAAATGCAGGTCATCAAAGAACGCGATCCGGCAATTAAAACGCCACTGGAGGTTTTTTTATATCCCAGCTTTCGGGCGATTATTCGATATCGGATTGCACATTATTTGTTCCTGAAAAAGCATTTCTTTCTCGCAAGATGGTTTTCACAAAGAACTGTAAGAAAAACTGGAATTGAAATACATCCCGGAGCCACAATTGGAAAAGGATTATTTATCGATCATGGTCATGGAGTCGTGATTGGAGAAACCGCAATTGTAGGAGACAATGTCACACTTTATCAAGGTGTTACGCTTGGAGGAACCGGGAAAGAGAAGGGAAAACGTCATCCAACTATAGGTGATAATGTCATGATCAGTGCAGGCGCGAAGGTAATTGGTTCTTTTACAGTGGGAGAAAATTCAAAGATTGGGGCAGGTTCCGTGGTCATCTCTGAAGTACCACCAAATTCAACTGTGGTGGGGGTACCCGGAAGAGTGGTGAAGCAGAACAATGTGAAGATTCCCAGAGAAGACTTAGATCAGGTTCATCTTCCAGACCCGCTTCAAAAGGAGTTACTTTGTCTTCATAACGAAAATGTCTGTTTGAGAACAGAATTAAAGAGATTGTATGAAAAAATTGACCAACTATCCAATGAGCTGGAAATGGAGCATAAGCAGGATAAAAAAGCATTGTAATGAAACATAATGAGTAGGAAGTCAAAAGCTCTATCTATACTGTGACATGGCTATTATAAGATAAAGACTATGTAATAACCACTATATTTCACAGCATCATTTGTTCTATGTAGCTAATAAGGAACTCTTTCAAAAAGGCTTTTGCCACCTTAATTATATAATAATAAGATATAAAGCTATAACAGGTATGAAATATATGATAATATGTTGTTAAATGATAAGGCTCAAGCAGATAATAGTGTTAATAATTAAGATAATAGTTACACACTAATCAAATAAAAAACTTAAGTTAAGTTGAAATAAAGAAACTGGAGGAAAACAAAATGAAGATTTATAATACTTTGACTCAGAAAAAGGATGAATTCGTGCCATTAGAAGAAGGAAAGGTCAGAATGTATGTCTGTGGACCGACCGTTTATAATTATATCCATATCGGTAATGCAAGACCCGCAATTATTTTCGATACAGTTAGAAGATATTTTGAATACCGTGGGTTTGAAGTGAACTATGTATCTAATTTCACTGATGTCGATGATAAAATTATTAAGAAGGCAAATGAAGAAGGTGTCAGTCCATCTGAGATTTCAGAGCGTTATATCAAAGAATTCAAAGTGGATACAGGGGCATTGAACATAAAAGAGGCAACCTATCATCCCAAGGCAACAGAAGAAATTGAAGGAATGGTCGAGATGATTGGGGAATTGATTCAAAAGGGTCATGCCTATGAAAAGAACGGCACCGTATATTTTAAAACCAGAAGCTTTCAGGATTACGGCAAATTATCCAAGAAGAAAATAGATGATCTGGAGGCAGGAATTCGAATTGCAGTAGCGGATGAGAAGGAAGACCCGATGGATTTCGTACTTTGGAAGCCGAAGAAGGAAGGGGAGCCCTTCTGGAATTCTCCTTGGAGCGAAGGACGCCCCGGCTGGCATATTGAATGCTCAGTAATGAGTAAGAAATATCTTGGTGAGCAGATTGATATTCATGCAGGCGGAGAAGACCTGGTATTTCCCCACCATGAGAATGAAATCGCGCAGAGCGAGGCAGCCAATGGTAAGGAATTTGCAAGATATTGGATGCACAATGCATTTTTAAATATTGATAATAAAAAGATGTCTAAATCAGAGGGGAACTTCTTTACGGTTCGTGAAGTATGCGAGCAATTTGATCCTCAAGTACTGAGATTCTTTATGCTGAATTCACACTACCGTAGCCCGTTGAATTTTAGCAGGGATTTGGTGGAGTCCGCAAAAGCGTCCCTAAACCGTATTTTAACCTCAATCGGACAGATGGAATACTTACTAGAAAGTGGTGTGCTATCCAGAGAATTTATTTCCTCCGACGAGCAAGTAGTTTTGAATGAAGCTGAGGCACTAAATACGAAGTTCATGGATGCGATGGACGATGACTTTAATACCGCAGATGCCATTGCTTCCATCTTTGAACTTGTGAAGTTATCCAATACTAGCTGCAAGGGCGAAAGCAGCATAGAATTTGTTAAGAGTATGCATGATAAAATTACTAACCTATGTGAGATTCTTGGAATTAAGACGGAGAAGGAACAAGAACTTCTTGATGAAGAAATCGAGCAGCTAATTGAGGATAGACAGACAGCAAGAAAGAACAGGGATTTTGGAAAGGCTGATGAAATCAGAAATCTATTGCTGGAAAAGGGTATTGTGTTAGAGGATACCAGAGAGGGCGTAAGATGGAAGAGGAATTAGGCAACATAGAATTCGGCTTTTCGGAATTTATAAAGAAAAAGAACAATTTGCCCGAAACAGATATCAAGAGTTATTCTCCCCTGACCCTTGCATTTATAGGAGATTCGATTTTCGACCTTGTCATTCGCACCGTTGTAGTGGAGAGCGGCAATGCGCCGGTGAATAAGCTCCATCAAAGAGCATCAAAGCTTGTTCAGGCCTCCGCACAGGCAGATTTGTACCATAAAATCAAGGATCAATTATCAGAAGAAGAACTCTCCGTATTTAAAAGAGGACGTAATGCAAAATCCTTTACTACTGCAAAAAATGCCGGGGTGGTAGAATACCGAACTGCTACCGGACTTGAGGCATTAATGGGTTATCTTTATCTGACCAATAAGATGGGGCGCTTACTGGAGCTGATGAAGCCACATATTGACAGCTTTCTTATGCCACATAGTTGATTGATTTTGTGCAAGTTATCATTGACATCGAAGGAACATACCTTTTAACATTGTGCAAATAGTCATTACCACAACAGGGCTATTTGACGCTAACACTATAATAGTTAGGATATTAGACTTTTTGACCGACTAATTGAGTTATTAAGTATTAAGTGATTCAAGCTCACAAGCTCACAAGTTCACAATTTATTACATCCTATGGAACCCTTTTCTTATCAGGGACGTCTAATCATTAGAATAGTTAATATAATTATTTTCAAGTCACTTGTTGACGGATGGGAGGATTTTATGAAGAAAAGAAATGGGTTCCGATTGATTTGTATTTTTATTGTTGTTATGTTTGTCTTTACTGCCTGTGGCGCAAAAAAAGATACGGCCTCTGAACCGCAGAAAGCGAACGATGGCGGAGCGAATTATGGCGATGTATCAGATTTTACATCTAATGAGAATGAAGCACCTGCGGATGGTAAGGGTGATGTGGATACTTCTAATAACGGAACGGATTCCGGTGTGAAGGCTACAGAGGTGGGTTATAACAAAACACAGGATAAAATTATTTATAAGTATCAATTTAATGTTGAAACAAAGGATTTTGACAAATTATTAGATGACGTTCAAACAAGCATTAAGAACATGGGAGGATATACCGAGAATTCAAAAATCGGTGGTAAGAGCTATGATGACAGCAATGTAGAACGTAACGGATCTATTCTTGCCAGAATTCCTACGAACAAAGCGGAAGAATTTATCTCGTTTATAAAGAAGGAATCCAATGTAATCGATAGCCAGCAGACCAGTGAAAATGTATCTCTTCAATATGTAGATACCCAAAGCAGAATAGATACATTGAAGATAGAACAGGAACGGTTGTATGATATCTTGAAAGAGACAAAAGAGCTGGATAACATTATCACATTAGAAACAAGACTCAGTGATATCCGTTATGAGCTGGAGAAAAATCAGAGTCAATTAAGACTTTTTGATAATCAAGTAGAATTCAGCTATGTTACGCTTAATATTCAAGAAGTAAGAAAGATAACACCTCCGAAAGTAGTGAAGCCTACCTTTTTTAGCAGAATTTCAGATGGTCTTTCCAACACCTTTGAGAATGTCAGCAATGGCTTCCAATCCTTCTTAGTATGGTTCATTGTTAATCTTCCGTACTTTATTATATGGGGTGTGATTTTATTAGTCCTTGGACTAATTGCTCGTCATTTTTATAAAAAGGAAACTATGAAATATCGTAGAGTTAATGCAGAAGCTATCCCAAATAGACAACCAGGCGGGCAGCCAAACATTAATCCTCAATCAAATCCGAATTCTACGCTAAATCCGGAACAGAAACAAACTCCCAAGGAGTAACCGGTACCGGTATTATAATGAAATACCGGTCCATTTTCCACCGGAAAATCTTCGGTAGCTGGTAACAAATCGAAAGCATTGATCCACTAATAAGGCAATCCAGGCGCCGTATACACCAAAGCCAAAGGGAAAGCATAACGCCCAGGTAAGTAAGGGACGGACAAATGCCACACTTATTAGGGAAACAGCAGCAACAAAGCCTGTATCTCCGGCACCACGCAAGCATCCATTTAAAACAACCTGTGAGGTTTGAAGGTGGGTGGTCAAGGCACTGATAATCATAATATTAGCGCCTATGGCGATAACAATCGCTTCTCTTGTAAATAAAGTGATCAAAAAGCTTCTTCCGAATAGAAATACAAAAAACACTATTGTTGATATAATAAAAGCAATTCTTTGACCGGTCTTACCATACATTATGGATAAGTCCGGTCTTTTTGCACCCATGTTTTGACCAACAAGAGCAGAAGCGGCGATGGATAATCCGTCACCAAAGCAAAAAGAAAGACTTAATATATTCATACAGATGAGATGGGTTGCATAGGCGGTTTCTCCTAAGCGGGCAACAATTGCTGCGTAGGCTACGAAGCCAAGTCTCATGAATACCTGCTCAACAAAAGCACTGGAACTTACCCTTGAAATTGGTTTTAGTACGCTTTCTTTCAATGACCACCCCACATTGACATGAAAGGACAAATATTCCTTCTTGCGAAACAGTGTGAGAAAGGAGATACAAAAAGCTACAAAGGCTCCTGTGGTGGTTGCTATGGCAGCACCTCGAACCTCCAGTCTTGGAAAGAAACCAATTCCGTTAATTAACAGAACATCCAAAATGATATTAATTAAATTACTGGTTACATTGGTGATTAATGAGATCTTAGTTTTGCCGCAACCGCGTTGTGCAGCGTTTATGGTGAGATTGAGAGCTTGAAAGGGAATGCTGAACATCAGTATTCGAAAGAAGCTAATCGCGTCCTTAAGGTAAGAACTTTCTGCACCCATGATTAAAAGAATTGGTTTGGCGAACAGGTAACCTAGGATCGCCATGAGAATGGAGAGAGTACCACTTAGCAGGATACCGGTTCGTAAGGTCTGATTCGCCCCATCCCTGTCTTCCTGACCCTTTCGTCGTGCTACCACTGCGATAATACCGGTATTTAAAGAAAATATGGCGGCAAGTAATACAAATTTTGGTTGGTTCGTGATACCCACCGCGGTAATCGCTCCTTTGCCTAAAGTACCTACCATAATGGTATCTACTACCCCAATCATTGCAACCAGTAGTGCTTCCAAGGCAGAAGGCCAAGCGATTTGAAAAAAATTAGAATATGCTTTCTTGGTAGAAGGTAATTCACCAAGCAGTTGGTCTTCTCTTAACATATGTTTTACAGTTAGGATATTAGCTATGTTCAAATAATCATCTCCCGTTTTGTTTCCTAGACAGTATAAAGGTGATTATAGCACTATTCAAAATGAAATCAATGGTATATCAAACATTCTTAAAAAAATTTTACAGGGAGTATACTTTTTCTTTGCACTATACATCATAGAATTTAGAATATTGCATAACAATATAATTGAAATTATTGTAGGAAATACTAATACAGGTTTGACCAATATTTCGATGAAATTCATAGTAAATACTAATAGATTTCCATTCGTGAAGGATAAAGAGTGGCAGACTTACAGGCGAATGATTCGTGCATAATAATATAAAAGTAGTAATTATAGTACGTCACAAATAGGATTGATAGAAAAACATACTACAATAGAAAGGTAATGGAGAATTGCCTTTTCACTAAAAATATGATAAAATTTATGTAAAAATTACCATATAATTTTATATACAAAAAGCAAAGGAGGCTTATAATATGGGAATACCAACACCTCACAATGAAGCAAATAAGGGAGATATTGCAAAGACAGTCTTAATGCCGGGTGATCCGCTTAGAGCTAAATTTATCGCAGAAACATACCTTGAGGATATCGTCTGCTTTAATAAAGTCAGAAATATGTTCGGCTATACCGGTACTTATAAGGGAAAGAAAGTAACTGTAATGGGAAGTGGCATGGGGATGCCTTCTATTGGGATCTATTCCTATGAGCTTTTTAATTTTTATGATGTTGATAATATTATTCGGATTGGCTCTGCCGGTGGGATTGCTGAACATGTTAAGTTAAGGGATGTTGTAATCGGAATGGGAGCATCTACCAATTCGAATTTTGCTGCTCAGTATAAATTGCCCGGAACCTTTGCGCCGATTGCTGATTATGGGTTACTTCGCAAAGCTGTTGAAGCAGGGGAGAAGCTGAATATTAAAACTGTGGTTGGAAATGTATTATCTTCTGATACTTTCTATGATGATAATCCCGATGCAATGGCTCTATGGCGTAAGATGAATGTGCTTGCTGTTGAAATGGAAGCGGCAGCGTTATATATGAATGCAGCAAGAGCAAACAAGAAGGCATTATGTATTCTGACCATATCGGATCATGTGTTTACCGGGGAGTCTCTATCAGCTGAGGACAGGCAGCTTACCTTCCGTGATATGATGGAGATTGCACTGGAAATTGCATAGGTAATATTGCGAATGCACTTGGGTAGTGAATATTGCGTTAGGTAGTGAATATTGCGAAACGGTTTAGGCAGAGAATTTATCAAGCATGAGTACGAATTTTCTCGCTTCCGTTGCCCTACGGTCAAGAGTCAGCGATAAAATTGTACTCACGCTTGATAAATAGGGTAGGGTTTGGATGTTTCGCAATATGCCGAGGTAGTGGGGGTTGCAAAATGGTAAGGGAATTAATTTCGCAATTAGCTAGATGGTGTATATTACGATATGTAGTGTATATTGTGAAACGGGTTAGGCAGAGAATTTATCAAACATGAGTACGAATTTTCTCACTTCCGTTGCCCTACGGTCAAGAGTCAGCGATAAAATTGTACTCACGCTTGATAAATAGGGTAGGCTATGGATGTTTCGCAATATGCCGAGGTAGTCGGGGTTGCAAAATGGAAGGGAATTAATTTCGAAATTAGCTGGATGGTGTATATTACGATATGTAGTGTATATTGTGAAACGGGTTAAGCAGAGAATTTATCAAGCATGAGTACGAATTTTCTCAATTCCGTTGCCCTACGGTCAAGAGTCAGTGATAAAATTGTGCACAAGTTTGATAAATAATGTAGGATATGGATATTCGCAATATGCTGAGGTGGTAGTTGCGAAATGGCGAAGAATTTGATTTCGCAATATTGCCGATGTTGTAGTTGCAAAATGGCGAAGGATTTGATTTCGCAATATTCCGAGGTAGTGGTTGTAAAATGGTGAAGATTTGATTTGGCAACATGCCTAGGTAGTGGGTTGCGAAAAGGTGAAGCATTAGTAATTGCGATAGGTAGGGAATATTTCGAGATAATAAAGGTAATGATATGGTTTCGGTTTCACAATTGGTGTAGATAGGAATTTGCGAACTTAAACGGAAAGAAAGAGGACGTAATAATGGAGCATAATAATGTTTTTGGAAAAGTGGATCATACACTGCTGACGCAGACGGCTACATGGGAAGAGATTAAGGAGATATGTGATGATGCAATAAAGTATGGAGTGGCGTCCGTGTGTATTCCGCCTTCCTATGTAGAGCAAGTGAAGGAATATGTTGATCATCAGATGAAGGTTTGCACCGTGATTGGTTTTCCTAATGGATATAATACAACGGCGGTAAAGGTGTATGAAACAAAGGATGCGATTGCCAACGGTGCAGATGAAATCGATATGGTGGTTAATATCGGCTTTGTTAAGGATAAGAAATTTGATTGCATCTTGGATGAAATTAAACAGATGAAGGCTGCCTGTGGTCAAAAGGTTCTTAAGGTAATTATTGAGACCTGTTTGCTGACCGAGGAGGAGAAGATTAAAATGTGCGACATTGTAACCAAGGCAGGAGCAGATTTTATTAAGACTTCAACTGGGTTCTCTACCTCAGGAGCGACCTTTGAGGATGTTGCATTATTTGCAAAACATGTGGGTAAAGATGTAAAGATAAAGGCGGCAGGAGGAATTTCTTCCTTTGAAGATGCCCATAAATTTATTGAGTTGGGAGCGTCTAGGCTCGGAACCAGCAGAATTGTAAAATTAGCTAAAAATGAACAGGGCTCAGGCTATTAAGATTATTTAATAGCTAATTTCTTTAACATTAAGAATCTGGCGAAGAAATAACAGGGAGGTAATTGTTTATGAGTGAGCAGAATAACATTCAAAGAGACGAGGAATCAAAGAACAGCCTTATTTTAAGAGAAAAGGGTGAACTACAAAAGAAAGAAGGAATTGTAAGTCATTCTGTGGCAAAGAATCTGGTTCGTGACGCCATTGATGCAATGAAAAATTCCTATGCTCCTTATTCACATTTTAATGTTGGAGCAGCGTTATTAACGAAGAAACAGAAGGTATATAAGGGATGCAATATTGAAAATGCAGCTTATACCCCAACAAATTGTGCAGAACGCACCGCTTTCTTTAAAGCGATTAGTGAAGGGGATAGAGATTTTTCTGCCATTGCAATTGTTGGTGGGAAGAATGGTTTGATAACAGATTATTGCACACCCTGTGGCGTATGCAGACAGGTTTTGAGGGAATTTACTGATCCTAAGAATTTTTTAGTTATCTTGGCAAGGTCTGAAGAGGAATATTTAATATTTTTCTTGGAGGAATTGCTTCCACTCAGCTTTGGGCCGGAGAGTTTGTAGGGATGGTCAATTGCCATACATTATCAATTGAGATGGTTTTTCAAATTCTGTATCTTAGATAGTCTGAAGCCTTAAAAATTTTATTAAATCCATGAAATACCGTAAAGGCGGAACCTTTTGCCTGATTGTATTTCATGGATTTTTATGTATCATCAGCTCGGGAATAGAGTATTATGCAGAATGAGTTTACACAAAACTATAAACAGACCCACACACAAATGATTTCCCTTAAACTTTATATCGACGATACGTAATTTGCATTCCTATTCTTATATGTCAATTGCTTATCCAGAAACAACCAATATACTACGGTTCTTTTAATAAATATGATTGACTAGCGTATCAAAGGGCTGTCTATACTGTGCAAATTGCCAATGATCTCCCCTATAGTATACCAGGTAACTGGCATTGTATGTAACTCTCTGTATTATTATAAAGAACAATAACTAATATAAGAGAAATTTATGAATGATTATGCAGTAATATCGTATTTTTACTTCCATAATAGGGTATGGTATGCTATACTATACGACAAACGTAATTTGTTAAAAAATCGGAAAGGGATGGAAGACAATGTATTCATTTGAAGACGTAAAATCATATGATCCTGAATTGGCGGAAGCAATCTCACTTGAAATTGATAGACAGAACAGCCATATAGAGTTAATTGCTTCTGAAAATTTTGTAAGTAAGGCAGTTATGGCAGCAATGGGAAGCCATTTAACCAACAAATATGCGGAGGGTTATCCTGGCAAGAGATATTACGGCGGTTGTGACTGTGTTGATATTGCGGAGAACCTTGCAATAGACCGAGCAAAGCAATTATTTGGATGTACCTATGCTAATGTGCAGCCTCACTCCGGCGCTCAGGCGAATATGGCAGTATTCTTTGCCTTATTAAAACCCGGTGATACAGTACTTGGTATGAACCTTGCACATGGTGGTCATTTAACACACGGAAGCCCAGTTAATATGAGCGGAAGCTATTTTAAAATTGTACCTTACGGTGTAAATGATGAAGGTTTTATTGATTATGATAATGTAAGAAAGCTTGCTTTAGAGAATAAACCCAAGTTAATCATCGCTGGTGCCAGTGCCTATGCCAGAAAGATTGATTTTAAGAAATTCCGTGAGATCGCAGATGAAGCAGGCGCCCTTTTGATGGTAGATATGGCGCATATCGCAGGTTTGGTTGCAGGCGGATATCACGAGAGTCCGATTCCGTACGCACATGTAACGACAACTACAACTCATAAGACACTTCGCGGACCAAGAGGCGGTATGATTTTATCCAGCGCTGAATTTGCAGAGGAATATAAGTTAAATAAGGCGGTGTTCCCTGGTATTCAGGGAGGACCATTAATGCATGTAATAGCGGCAAAGGCTGTATGTTTTAAAGAAGCACTTGAGCCTGGTTTTAAGGATTATGCAAAACGCGTGGTTGAAAATGCTCAAGCATTGGCAACAGGCTTAACAAAGAGAGGATTCAACTTAGTATCAGGAGGTACCGATAATCATTTGATGTTGGTGGATCTTCAGAATATGGGCGTAACCGGTAAAGATACAGAGAAGCTTTTGGATGCAGCGAAGATTACCTGTAATAAAAATGCCGTTCCCAATGACCCTGCATCTCCGTTTGTAACCAGCGGTATCCGTCTTGGTACAGCAGCGGTTACTACAAGAGGAATGAATGCAGAAGATATGGATGTTATTGCAGAAGCAATTTATCTGTTAGTGAAGGATGTTGACGCGAATAAAGAAAAGGCTATGGAGATGGTAAAATCATTGACGGATAAGTATCCTTTGTACTAATTTGAAATGATGAATAAATAGGAGGATGTTGCAAAAGTTTGCAACATCCTCTTTTAAGAGCAAAGTATTCAAGAGCAAAGGATTTAAGATCATAGTATTTAGGCTCTTTGTCAAGAGTTGGGATAAAATGATTTTTGGTAACCGGAAGGATTCACTTCCGGTTACTTTAATGATTAAGGCTAATATAATTCTATTTCTAAAATTCTCAAAGTTTCGATATCCAAAAGCATTTCATTTAGAACTAGTATTTAAGACCACAGTTATTATGACATGGTGATTTAAGACCACAGTTTTTTAGAGTACATTTTTTTGGTCTGTAGTTTTTCGGACGGCACTCTTTGAAAACGTTGGAGTGCTTTGAGTTATGGTACTCTGTGAATTTTATGGTGTCTGGTAAGATCAATGTTTCTTGGATACATAGAAAGATATACCTTCTGTGATAACCTATTTCTTATGCTGATCAAAAAAATCCTCTTCTAACATATTTCGAAAACATCTGGTTCCAAATATAATTCCAACAATCAAAACACCTGCGAAAGCACAGTATTTTACAATTTTAGTTACATCAACATTTACCTTTACGTAAGATCCACTTTCTTCTGAGGTACAACAATTTTTTAATGACATATTCAATTCCTCTCTTTCTTTTTGTAATATTATTGAGAGCGAAAGGTTTTTAGAGAATAACAATCCCTAGAATTCTCTAATTTGGATAGAATACGAACTGGCTCAATCGTTTAGAAGCCCAATTCTTCTCCAACAAGGATAACCTTTATTCGCCCGGGTATTCTGGATTTGCGAGTGATTACAATCTCACAGCAAAGACAATCATCCGTTAGGCAATTGGCGCATCTGCCTAGTTCAGCACAGGGTGTTTTACAACCAAGTCGTACAGCGTTAGGAGCTGCTGCCATATTGCGCACACGCTCAATTCCGTTCGTTACATCTGTTACAATTTTATTCATGCCTGCGATGATAATTACATACTTTGGACCAGTGATTAAGCAGGCTACCCGATTACCGGAACCGTCAATATTTATCAGTTGACCATCCAAGGAAATCGCATTGGAACTCATAAAATAGTAGTCTGCAGTCACAATTTTACTATACATTGCGGATTTCTCATCGGGAGTACTAGCCTTATTTCGGTCACAAAGTATGTAATCTGAATCATAGAGATCATCCAATAATCCAATATCGGAAAGTGTCTGTGAACCACCCCAAGAGACGGAGCAACCAGGAGTTAAAAAGCGCTTGGCTGTCAGCAAAGCCTCTTCAGAATTCTCACAGTAATAGCCTTCAATTCCTCTTTTGTTGAATTTGTCAATGATACTGTCTGCCAAATTCTCGTAGTTAATCTTCTTGGGTGTCATGATCTTTCCTCCTATAGGCAATTATATTTTTTAATAAAGCAAATGCCTATTCCTCCAGGACCGGTATAGGTACCAATTGTAACCCCGATTTGGAAAATAGGATATTTGATTGCTCGTCGAATGAAGTTCTCAACCTCATGGCGTAGATGGGCAGCCTCCTCCTCTGTAGTAGCGTTGGCAATGCAAAAATCATAATTAGAAGGATTTTCATTGGATTCTATGAAATATTCCTCAACCATGGTTAGAATTTTTTCTAACGATTTGGCACGTCCTCGAATATTGGAATAGGGGATCAGCTCTGCATCCTTAAGCTGGATTAATGGCTTTAAATCTAACATTGTTCCGGCAAGAGCAGCGGCTTTACCAATGCGTCTGCCTTTTTCCAGGTAAGTTAAGTTATCCACTGTGAACATAATTCTTGAGGTAGTACGAAGTAATTCCAACTTTTCGGCGGCTTCCTCCAAAGGGATACCAGCTTCCTTCATATAAGCAAGTTGTAACAATAACAGACCCTGTCCTGCAGTTGCCTGAAAGCTGTCGATAATATATATTCTTGCATCCGGGTACTGTTCTTCAAGAATATCCTTTGCATTGACAGCGGATTGATAGGAACCGCTAAGTTGGTGGGATAAGCATATGCAGATAACATCGTTACCGTCTTTTATTGATCTCTTGAATTCAGTCATATAATCCTGCACAGAAGGAAGTGAGGTTGTGGAAATGGTATTCTTTTGAGATAGCTTTTCGTAAAATTCTTCATTGGTTATCTCAATATTTTCCTTATAATAGTTGTCCTGATCAAAAGTTACATAAAACGGTATTAATTTGATTCCATGTTCTTTCACTAAAAGTTCGGGTAAGTCACATGATGAATCACTGAATATCTGATATTCCTTCATGAAATTCCTCCAATTGTATGTTAATAAGTAGTATAAATTCTTATCACCATTTTATACGAACATATGGAAAGTTTCAACAAGAATGTTAAATAGTTCTGAGTTATGAGTGAAAAACAGCTCAAATTAATTGTTCACTCCCAGTGTCAAAGTAGAGATATGATTTCGATAAATGTTTCCCAAAGCAGAGCCACTTCCGCGTAGTTGCATTACGTAGCAGTGCATAAGGGTTACTGTTCACTCCCAATTCAGAACTTGGAATAATGAATACGATAAATGATTTCCGAAAAGGAGTATTTGCATTCGTCGGTACATTAACCTCCACTTTTTTCACTTTTCTGTATTTTTCATTCCCTTTACTTTTCCCACATGGTATAATCGTCTTATAAATCGGAAAGTTGGAGGAATATGTCAAAGAGTTTATACATTGCAGAAAAGCCCAGTGTTGCAAATGAATTTGCAAAGGCACTTAAAATAACAGGAAAGAAGCAGGATGGTTTTATTGAGTCGGAGAATGCGATTGTAACCTGGTGTGTCGGTCATTTGGTAACCATGAGCTACCCGGAGGTTTACGATCCGGCTTTAAAAAAATGGAGTATGCAGACGCTTCCTTTCATTCCGAATGAATATCGTTATGAGGTAATTGGGAATGTTAAGAAGCAATTTAATATAGTAAAGGGTTTGTTAAATCGTAAGGATGTGGATACCATCTATGTGTGCACCGACTCCGGACGGGAAGGGGAATATATTTACCGATTGGTAGATCAGGAGGCAAAGGTACCAAAGAACAAGGAACGCAAAAGAGTATGGATTGATTCCCAGACGGAGGAGGAGATTCTTCGAGGTATTAGGGAGGCAAAGCCGTTATCCGCGTATGACCCGCTATCCAATGCCGCTTATCTAAGGGCACAGGAGGATTATCTGATGGGTATTAATTTCTCCAGAATCCTTACATTAAAGTATGGTAATGAGGTTCAAAAGTTGTTGAACTCACAAAAATGGACTGCTTTATCGGTGGGTCGTGTTATGACCTGTGTTCTTGGCATGGTAGTGCGTAGAGAAAGGGAGTTCAGAAACTTTGTAAAAACTCCGTTTTACCGTGTTTTAAGCGGACTTATCGTGGAGGGTAAGGAGCTGTCTGCTGAATTTCGTGCAGTAGAAGGGTCTAAATACTTTAACTCCCCGTTACTCTATAAAGAGAATGGTTTTTCAGAAAAGACGTCAGCAGTTAAGATGATTACAGATCTTGCAGAAGGGTTTCCAGAACTAAATGATGATGGAACATGGAATTCCAAAACATCTCCAGAAGAACCATCACAATTAATGGCACAGATTAGTGCTCTTGAGAAGAAGAAAGAGAACAAGAATCCTCCGCTTTTATATAATCTTGCGGAACTTCAAAATGATTGTTCTAGAATGTTTAAGATAAGTCCAGATGAAACCCTAAAGGTGACACAGGAGTTGTATGAGAAGAAGTTGGTAACCTATCCAAGAACGGATGCAAGGGTACTATCCACAGCAGTAGCAAAAGAAATTAATAAGAATATAAAAGGACTTCAAGGCTTGAACCAATTCTCAGGATTTGCAGAAGAAATTCTTGAGCAGGGTAGCTATAAGAATATCGCAAAGACCCGCTATGTTAACGATAGTCAGATCACCGATCACTATGCCATTATCCCAACAGGACAGGGTTTGGGTGCGTTAAAATCTCTTGCACCCACAACAGCCAAAGTGTATGAAACCATAGTGAAACGATTTTTATGCATTTTCTTCCCTGCCGCTGAATATCGTAAGGTAGGCATTACCGCAAAGATTCAGGGAGAAAGCTTCTTTGCCACGGTTAGAGTATTGGAGAAGGAAGGATATCTGAAGATTTTAGGAAGCACTTATGAGAAAAGTTCCACTGCCCCAGTAAAGGTGGAGCAGGAAAAGAGTGGGGAAGAGAACGAGAACTCCCAGGAAGAAAGTTCGGATCAAGCTATGTTGCAGGCGGTAATGAATTTGAAAAAAGGGATGGAGCTGCCGGTTAATCTAATTACAATTAAGGAAGGGGAGACAGCACCTCCCAAGCGATATAATTCCGGTGCCTTGATTCTTGCCATGGAAAATGCAGGACAATTAATTGAGGATGAAGAATTGCGCGCTCAAATCAAAGGAAGTGGCATTGGTACCAGTGCAACCAGAGCAGAGATTTTGAATAAGTTAGTAACGATTACGTATCTTAACTTAAATAAGAAGACACAGATTATTACCCCTACATTACTGGGTGAATTAATCTATGATGTAGTGAATTCCTCCATTAAATCCTTGCTAAATCCAGAGCTAACTGCAAGCTGGGAGAAGGGTTTGACCTATGTGGCAGAAGGGCAGATAACGAAGGAAGAGTACACCGCCAAACTGGACGCCTTTGTGGCGAAAATGGTAAATGGAGTTAAGAGCCTCAATAATCAAGCATCGCTTTCTTATTATCATAAAGAAGCTTCCGCATTTTATAAAAAATAGTAAGCGAAATAGTAAACAAAATAGAAAGCGAAATAGTATTCGATACTTGAGATTAATCAAAAAGCCTCAAGCAATCAAGACGAATATGTAATAAAAGGCTTCAATCAATCAAGACGAATAAGTAATAAATTAATTAGAAGTCAAAAGTTCTTACAAAAGATTTATCCGCAATTTTCAAATTGCAATAATCACAGCATAAACAGGGCTTTTGAACCCCGATCATGTTAAAAAAATTTGATTTTAGGAGGAATGATTATGTCAGAGCATTTAATGATTCAATCGATGTATGATTTGGAGGAAACCATTGCAGCAGAAGCATTTTCCGGCTGTATGTATCCTTGGGAAGTACTGCCAAAGATTAAGGATGAAATTATTAAAATAGGTGAGGGCTTATCACCGGAGGAGTATGATCAGGTTGGTGAAACTGTATGGATCGCAAAGTCAGCCAAAGTCGCTCCCACTGCATACATTAACGGTCCCGCAATTATTGGCAAAGAGGCAGAAATCAGACATTGCGCCTTCATCCGTGGCAACGCGATTGTAGGCGAGGGTGCCGTTGTGGGTAATTCTACAGAACTTAAGAATGTAATACTGTTCAATAAGGTTCAGGTACCTCATTATAACTATGTAGGGGATTCCATCCTGGGCTATAAGGCACATATGGGCGCTGGCTCCATTACTTCCAATGTAAAATCTGACAAATCCCTGGTATCCGTAACTGCCGGAGAGTTAAAAGTAGAAACTGGACTCAAGAAATTCGGTGCAATGCTGGGAGATTATGTTGAAGTTGGTTGTAATAGTGTATTAAATCCCGGTACTGTTGTCGGGAGAAATGCTAATATTTATCCATTATCCATGGTAAGAGGTTATGTACCGGAGAGTAGTATTTATAAGAAAGTCGGAGAAGTAGTAGAGAAGCGCAAACTAAATTAGTATCAATATAGTTGATGTGTTTATGCATTTTCTACAATCATTATGATGAATAGCTGACGAAGGTTTTAATTGCAATGATAATAAAAATGCAGTGAAAATCATGTAAAAATGGTTATTCATTTGAATTATGTAATAATGATACAAGCATTGGCATAGATTTAAATAAGTGCGTTTGCATCATTTTTAATGATGGAAATGGCATATTTACGCATAAAATTATATAAAAAAACTATAGACTTATGTGGTGATTTATGCGAAAATATGTTAGGTAGTGAAGGTGGATCACTATGCGGGTTCACCAAAATATCATTATCGTAAGTGGGACAAGACTTACGATAATTTAATGTTGTAAGCTGTTATTTTCTTCACAAGGAAATGAAATGCTATACTATGTATATTGAAAGGAGTTTCAAAAACATGACTTATTCACATGAAGTTCAATTGATGTGTCCGGTTACACAGGGTGTTCATCATGGAGCAGCACCAATCCCTCAAGAAGCAAAATGGGTACAGGCAAAGGAAATCAAAGATATCTCAGGCTTAACTCATGGTGTGGGCTGGTGTGCACCGCAGCAGGGTACCTGCAAATTAACTCTTAACGTAAAGGATGGTATTATCCAAGAAGCTTTAGTTGAGACGGTAGGATGTTCAGGTATGACTCACTCTGCAGCTATGGCATCTGAAATTCTTCCTGGTTTAACTGTTTTAGAAGCGTTAAATACTGACTTGGTTTGCGATGCAATCAACGTTGCAATGAGAGAGTTATTTTTACAGATTGCTTATGGTAGAACACAGAGTGCATTCTCTGAGGATGGTCTTCCGATCGGCGCTGGTCTTGAAGATTTAGGTAAAGGTCTTAGAAGCATGGTTGGTACTATGTACGGTACTCTTGCAAAAGGTCCTCGTTACCTTGAGATGACAGATGGTTATGTAACAGGTCTTGCTCTTGATGAGAACGACGAAATCATTGGTTACCAGTTTGTTAACTTTGGTAAAATGATGGACTTCATCAAAAAAGGCGACGATGCAAACACTGCATTGGAGAAATCGAAAGGTCAGTATGGTCGTGTAGCAGATGCTGTTAAGATCATCGACCCAAGACACGAATAGTAAAGGAGGATACATACAATGGCTTTATTTGAATCATATGATAGAAGAATAAATCAGATCAATGCTGCTTTAAACAGCTACGGCATTGCTTCCATCGAAGAAGCAGAGAAGATTACAAAAGATGCCGGTCTGGATGTATATAACATGATTAAAGGCATTCAGCCAATCTGTTTTGAGAACGCTAGTTGGGCTTACATCGTAGGCGCAGCAATCGCAATCAAGAAGGATACAAGAAAAGCTGCTGAGGCAGCTGCAGCAATCGGTGAAGGTTTACAGTCTTTCTGTATTCCAGGTTCCGTTGCTGACCAGAGAAAGGTTGGTCTTGGACATGGTAACCTCGGTAAGATGTTACTGGAAGAGACAACAGATTGTTTCTGTTTCTTAGCAGGACATGAGTCCTTCGCAGCAGCTGAGGGTGCTATCGGTATCGCTCAGTCCGCTAACAAGGTTAGAACAAAGCCTTTAAGAGTAATCTTAAACGGTCTTGGTAAAGATGCAGCTCAGATCATCTCCCGTATCAACGGCTTTACCCATGTTGAAACACAGATGGATTACCATACAGGTGAGGTAAAGGAAGTATCTCGTAAGTCATACTCCACAGGCCTTAGAGCAGCAGTAAATTGCTATGGTGCTAACGATGTAACAGAAGGTGTTGCAATCATGCATAAGGAAGGTGTTGACGTTTCCATTACTGGTAACTCCACTAACCCTACAAGATTCCAGCATCCAGTTGCAGGTACTTACAAAAAAGAATGTGTTGATTTAGGCAAGAAATACTTCTCCGTTGCTTCCGGTGGCGGTACAGGTAGAACTCTTCACCCTGACAACATGGCAGCAGGTCCTGCTTCCTACGGTATGACAGATACTATGGGTAGAATGCACTCCGACGCTCAGTTCGCTGGTTCTTCTTCCGTTCCTGCTCACGTAGAAATGATGGGCTTAATCGGCGCAGGTAACAACCCTATGGTTGGTATGACTGTGGCTGTAGCAGTTGCGATTCAGGAAGCTGCTGAGGCTGGTAAGTTCTAAGAAATACAATTAAGGTATGGCTTAAATGTATTTATTGCAGATCTGAAATTTATATAACCACATAAAAAGCATGAAGAACTCATAGAATTATTTCTGTGGCTCTTCATGCTTTTGTATTGTTTGATTTTGCATGTTTCAAGTCAAGGTATTAAACTTGAAATTATCCATATCATTTCCCATGATGCAGTCGGTCGATACAATCTAAAATATCCTGACGGGTACGATTATCACCGGTATGTTTTATAACATAATCTCTGGTATCGGAATCAAGAGAATCAAGCAAATTATCTCCAAAGTTCATAAAAGCACCCGGTGTAAAACCGCTATAAGTCTGTACCATAGGAACAGGAATGTCTTTTGAGTAAGAATTTGATAAATCCATTCATTCACCTCCTTGTTCGTATTATCCTCATTATTATGAAAATCTATGTAATAGTATAAAAAATCACACTAATCAATAGAAAGAGAATGTCATGGAGGATAAAGATTTTGGTTCTGTAGGCGGAGGAGGATTTATCAAAATTAGTAAAAGGTAACAAATAGCACAATTTTAATTGCTAATATGTACTTGGTATAGTAAAATAGTCCTATAGGATTGGTGGGAATGTCTTAATAAAGGATAGAAAAAATGATTTTTATAGATGGGGAGGAAGATTTCAACAAATAGGTTGGAGCTTCCTTTTTGTTATTTGATTTTTCAATTGTACAATGAAAGCTGCATATGAAATATACTTAGGAGGAGACATGGACACGAAATATTATGTATAACTTAATGATTGATATGGTAAAAGATATGGTTATCATTGAGTTATCGGGTAGTTTATCGAAGGAACAGATTGATGAATATGTATTTGCGTTACAAAAAGTTACTAATAAATATGAGTCAAAAATTTTTTCAATAATAATATTGGCGAACAGATTGCATCCCATAGCTCAGCAGAATATTCCGAATTTTGAGAGGGCTGCTGAAATATTGTTATCATGGGCAAATAAGATTGCCGTTGTCAATGGAAATAGAACATTAACACTTTATCAGATGAAAAGAATTGAAACAGAAGTAAGAAAAAAATTAAATGCGGATACCCCGGTAATGAGATTTAGAACAAGAAAAGAAGCTTTTAATTTTATGCTAGATTGCACATAAATTCATTTCATATGCAGTTTGATTGTAGAGTGATATAGTAAAATATCGTTCTACTTTCTTTTTCCCCTTATTATGATTTTAAGAAGCAAATATAGAAAGAGTAGGAATAGAATGGTGATTGCTAGTACAATCGATTTATACTTAGCATGAGGGAAGATAAGCCCCCAAGAATATTTCGTGTAGATAAGGATATAAATCTTCCAACTAATATTACAAATAATCAAAAATAACAGATAAAGCCCAAATAGTGTTATTAATATTAGCATGAGACGAGAGAGAAGATTGTTCATCGTAACCATCTCTTTTTTATTTAATATATGATGCTGCATTCTATTTATAACAGCTGTTTGAAAGTGTAATTATGGTATTTCCTTCCTTGTGGAGAAAATAAAATAAGGATGATAATAAAATTCTAAAAAGGTAAGTTGAATCCTTCCGAAAATTTATTTATTGCATCCTTATTTCACCTGAAGCTATCAGAGCTTTTATTTTTGATCGTGTTCTGATTCTTTCACAATCTGGTCAAGTACGTCGATTAAATCATGAATGTTATTAATCTGTACATTTCGTTCCAAAATGTCATTTTTTAAATCTGTGGACAATGTCTCAAACTTATCCTTAATTGCTGGGGAAACATATGACATAATAACCTCCATCTGCCGGTTAGCGGCTTACTAATTCATGAGATAAAAATAGTTTTGTGTTTTTGTGAAAGTTTTTAGAAATTAACTCTCTATAATTAGATTAACCCTTTTTAGAAAAAATATGTTAAGAAATTTTTTCAATCTTAATTTTTTCTTTATAATACCTATTGCTGAAAAAGTATTTTAGATATACTTAATGTGAGAGGAGGTAGGTGAATTTTCACCTACCTCCTCAACTTTACATTTTAGTTAATTATGAATTATGCAAAGGGATTCTCAGATTTATAAAGCATACCCTTTGGCTGATTAAAGGCAATATCAGCCACATCCAAATAACGGAATACGTTATATAAGGCTTTACCGAAATGACCGAAAGCAACTGCGCCGTGATGAGGATAATTTTTCTCCACTAATACATGGCGATAGAAGCGTCCCATTTCACTGATAGCAAAGATACCGATACCACCAAAGGAACGAGTTGCAACAGGAAGAACTTCGCCTTCTGCAACATATGCAGTAAGTTTAGCATCAGCAGTACTTTGAAGACGGTAGAAAGTGATCTTACCGGGAATAATATCACCCTCTAAGGTACCGCGAGTAATGTTAGGTTCCTGGTTAGGCTCTAATGCTCTAGCCATGATTTTCTGGTATTTCATTGAGGAGTTGCTTAACTTACAGACAGCAGTATTACCACAGTGGAAGCCCATGAAAGTATCTTTGATGGTGTAATCAAAATTGCCCTTAATCTCGGATTCATACATATCAGCAGGAACTGTATTATTAATGTCTAGAAGAGTTACAGTATCTTCGCTGACACAAGCACCGATATATTCGCTTAATGCACCATAGATATCAACTTCACAGGATACCGGCATACCTTTTGCTGCAAGACGACCATTCACATAACAAGGTACGAAACCAAACTGTGTCTGGAAGGATGGCCAACATTTGTTTGCAAATACTACAAATTCTCTTGCGCCCTTATGTTCTTCGGCCCAATCAAGTAAAGTAAGCTCATATTGTGCTAATTTAGGAAGGATACCAGGCATTTTATTGCCTTCACCAAGTTCATTAGCCATATCTTCCATTACTTCAGCAATACGAGGATCATTTGCGTGTGCATTGAATGCTGCAAATAAGTCAAGCTCGGAATTCTCTTCGATTTCAACACCTAAATTGTAAAGCTGCTTAATCGGAGCGTTGCAAGCTAAAAAGTCCTGAGGACGAGGTCCGAAGGAGATGATCTTTAAATTGTTTAAACCGAGAACAGTTTTAGCGATAGGTGCAAATTCACCGATCATATCAGCTACTTCTTCAGCAGTTCCTACAGGATATTCAGGTATGTATGCTTTCAGTTCACGAAGCTTAAGATTATAGCTGGCATTGAGCATACCGCAATATGCATCTCCTCTGCCATCCATCAAATCGTCTCCGCTTTCCTCAGCAGCAGCTACAAACATGGTAGGACCATCGAAATATTTTGCTAATAAGGTTTCAGCAGTTTCAGGACCGAAGTTACCAAGATATACAACAAGAGCGTTGCACTCTGCTTCTTTCAATTCTTCTAACGCTCTTTTCATATCCTTTTCGTTCTCAACAGTAACAGTACACTCATAGATATCGCCTAATCTTTCTCTATAAGCCTTTACAACAGCATTTCTTCTGCTGGTGGATAGTTCCATGGGGAAGCAATCTCTGCTTACCGCAACTATACCAATTTTCACTTTGGGGAAATTCATAGTTTAGCCTCCTATTTGATACATTTAAAAATGAATCTATTCTATATTATATTTGTTTGTGATATATTAGTCAATTTGATTTTGTTTACTTATTGAATTAAATTTAAAATTGAATATTAATTATGGTATCAAATTGCTAATGAACTCTATTAAAAGACCTTTTGGTACCATAATCAAAGTCAAATTACCATAATTTGAAAAAGCTAATTGAAGTATGTTCGTCCATATGGTAGGATTATATTGTTACTTTATTAATCTCAATATATAATAGGGGGTCTATCCATGGATGAATTTAATAAACAGCCGGATAATATGAATGCTGATAACACATCTGGGCAACCAAACACATTTGAACAACCAAACACATTTGAACAACCGAACACATCTGGGCAAGCAAATACGAATGAGCAGACAAATCAATATGAGCAACCACAGTATAGCGGCGGTTCACAGTATCAGTATAACCAAAATTATAATTATGAAGAACCGAAAAAAAATGATACATTAGCCTTGATTTCCTTTATTTGCGGTCTTTCAACCTTTCTACTTGGTTGTTGTTTGTATTTTATTAGCTGGGCTCCGGCAATTGCTGGTATTATACTGGGTATTTTAAGCTTGAAGAGAAACAGCAATAGTAATAATAAATGGATGGCAGTCACAGGTATTGTTTTATCAGCAATAGCTCTGATTTTGTCTATTGTAATAATTATACTTGTTGTATTTTTCTTCCAATCTGGATTTTATCAAGAATTTATGAACGGCTATACAGAAGGTTATTATTAAGAATAATTAGTAAAATATCAAATTAAAAAAGCTCTTTGAAGGACAGGTAAAAATCAACTTCAAAAGAGCTTTTCTTCTTAATCTATAATTCGTTTGGTTAAGGAGCCAAGGATGGAATAAAGTTACGAGCGATCAGATAAATACAGAGTAATATGATCAAAACAATATAAATGGCAGTTCTTCTGGGCACAAGAAGGATAGGCTTACGAAAACAGATTGCAACCAGTTCTATGTAGCCCAGTAAAAAGAAGAACCCAAATAATAATGGAGTAATATTATAATGTGCAGCGGAAAGAATATCCCCATGCAGTAGGGAACTTACACTTCTTGTATTTCCACAGGCAGGGCAATACAAATGCAGATAGGAGTAAAAGGGGCAAACTGGAACCTGTGTAACAAGGTTTATTAAGATATCCTTAATCAGGAAGAATATTAAAACCATGATTGGGATAATAATTGCTATAATACGATAGATAAATAGTGATTTCTTACTCATAAGACCTCCGATACGAGAAAATTAATATTATTATAACACAGTACCTTACTGAAAAAAACTATTTCATAAGGGATAAAGCAGATTAGTTTCAGTCAAGTAATTGTTGGCAAATCTTTTTCATACTAAAAATCCGTTATAATACTCTGCTCTATTTCTACATTTAATTAACTTATGTTCTGTCTTGTGTCGAATTTTTAATTAAAAACCTGCAA
>JAEZLH010000022.1 GCA_023435895.1 Bacillota bacterium | reverse complement strand
CCTGGAACTGTAGAATCAGATTCGAATTGGATGAAATAGTAATGGCCTTCTTTCATTTTCTGAATTTCATAAGCCAATCTTTTTCTTCCCCAGTCATCAACATTAGTAACGTTACCACCGAATCTGGCAATAAGTTCTTTCGCTGCTTCTAATGTAGCTAATCTGGCTTCATCCTCGATTTTTGCATTTACAACTAAGGCTAATTCATACTTGTTCATAGTTGTTTAGCACCTCCTTCTGGTCTCTGGCCCTTTCTTAATGCTTTTTTGATTGACGAAGAATCAAAATCACATTTAAAGAGCAAGGAAATTATAGTATAACATATCACAATTAACTATGTTACCATAGGTAAGTACATATTACAACCTATTTTTTGATTCGTATCTAAAATTAGTGAAATTGCTTAATTGCATGTCCAAATATTCTTCATTTCGACTGATTCCAACAGAGAAATCAATATAGACAGTTGTTGTCTGACAGTCTCTTTGTCAATAACGAGAGAATATCTTCCGGCTCCATATCCTTCGCCAAATCAACCGGAATCATCACCGGCGGTAGGTTCATGCCAATGTTTCGCTTTGCCAACTTACGTTTTATGGTACTCATTTTCGATAAGAATTCATCAATATTTTTAGGAATCACTGCAATTACTTTCTTTCCGTACACAGTTACAATAATAAATTCTTTTATATCATCATAAGAAATAAATACTGACCCGCTCATGGTTGAATTATCAATAATACCATCCATCGTTATTGTAATCAAGTTCTTAACCTGAAGAACACTGATTAATGAGCTGATAAAACCTATTAAAAACATAATAACTGCTGCAAAGCTAGGTAACCAGTACATGGTTCTACTCTCATTTATGCCTACTATCATAATCGCGAGTGCAGCGATTAAGAAAAACAAATTCGCCAGCATGAAAACGAACGCCTTATAATTTATCTTCTCAATTATGATTTCCCCCAACAAACAGCCCCCCTTAGCTTTGTTTTGACTAAAAACATTTTATCCGTTTCTCATTTTAATTGCAATATCAAATATACAATTTAGTAAATTATGGTACTATTTTTAGTACGTTATTCTACATATTTGTAAAATTCTTTTGTAATCAAAAATTTTACTTTACCTGTCGTAGTAATTATGCTATAGTGTAATTACTACGACAGACGGAGTAGATTAAAAGACGGTATGCGCGCCCGTCTTTCATCCAATCAAGGAGGTTACAATTTGATAAGCAGCGATGTAATTAGAGGATACAATGACACCATCATCCTATACTTCCTCCTGAAAGGCGATTCCTACGGATATGAAATATCTAAAAATATTAAGGAGTTATCCGAAGAAAAATACATTATGAAGGAAACCACCCTATACTCCGCTTTTAACAGGCTGGAGAATAACGGCTATATTGAATCCTTCTATGGAGAAGAGACCTTTGGAAAAAGGAGAACTTATTATCGGATCACTACCGAAGGAATCCGGTATTATAAAGAAAAATGTGAGGAATGGGAACTAACAAAGGATGTTATCAGTAGATTTATAAAGGAGTGGAATGAATAATGGATACCATTAAAACATATTTAGAAAACATGTTTGCCTCTCTTCCAAGAACGGCACAAATTAAAGAGTTAAAGAATAATATTCTTGCTAATATGGAAGAGAAATATTTAGAGTTAAAGAATCAGGGAAAGAGTGAGAATGAAGCCATTGGTATTGTAATCTCAGAGTTTGGCAATATAGATGAATTGGTCATTGAGTTAGGACTTAATAAGGGTGAGATGGAAGCGGAAGGAAGAGCGGTGGATGATAAAGAAGTAAAGAACTATATCTCACTTAAAAGAGTCGCCGGCATTAAAATTGCCATTGGGGTATTCCTATGCATATTAGCCCCCACAATCTTGATTTTGATTTATTCCTTTGTAGATGCAGGGCTTCTTTCTGTACCCGAATCCACTGGCACCATTGCTCTTTTTGTACTGGTTGCAATTGCTGTAGCTATATTTATTCAAACCGGATTAGCCCTCGAACCGGTTAAATATATGGAAGAAGGCGTTCTGCTTCCCTACGATGTAGAGAAAGAGCTTCGGGAAGAGTTGAACAGATTTATGCCTCGCTTTGGAAAGGGCATGGTAGTGGGAGTGTGCATGATCATCCTTTCTCCCATTGCACTCTTTGTTACCTATGAAGGAAGTGAGCTGACTACGATAATCGGCGTTATTATCCTGTTATCCATCGTTAACATTGCTGTAGTCCTCTTTATCCTCTTAGGCACTCAGAAAGAGAGTTATGAACGTTTGCTAAAGACGGGTGATTATACTCCAAAGAAAAAGGAAGAAAACAAGGTGATTGGCGCTGTTGCCTCTATTGTATGGCCTCTTGCTGTTATCGTTTTCCTGGTCACAGGCTTCATTTATCAGTTATGGTATATTAACTGGATTATTTTCCCTATCGTAGGACTGCTTTTTGGCATGTTTAGTGCTGCTTACAGCATCATTAATGAGAAAAGCAAAGCATAGCTGAAACCTTCTGTGGTCGTAAGCTCATAACCATATGAAAGCGTATTGTGTTGTTGTGTTTTGCGCTATTCTTCCTAAGGTTTGTTAAATCACCATTACCCTGCTATTGTTTAATAATAGAAAACGGTTGTTACTTCTATTCCCGGATAATTTCATTCGAGCATATTGTAACAACCGTTTTTTCTACTATGAACAATCCCATTGGCAAAGCTGTAAGTGATTTACCGGGAATTGTACTAGTAAAATGTAGAATTCTTCTTTAGTTTTCCTTTGATGCAAACTTCTCATTATAGTTTTTGATACAATGCTCAATAATTTCAACCGCTTCAATGGGACCACCGAATTCATTTACTGCAGTATCCTTGTTCTCCAGCTCTTTATATACACTAAAGAAATGCTTCATCTCATTAAATATATGGGGGGGAAGTTCATCGATATTGGTATACATATTATAGGTTGGATCATTATATGGAATCGCAATAATCTTCTCATCGCCCTTTCCGTTATCAATCATATTCATAACTCCGATGGGGTAGCAACGAACCAAGGTCATGGGTTCAATTGCTTCCGAGCACATAACAAGAACATCCAAGGGGTCATTATCATCACCATAGGTTCTCGGTATAAATCCATAATTTGCCGGATAGTGTGTTGATGTATGCAAAATACGATCCAAAATAATGTATCCTGTTTCCTTATCCAGTTCATATTTCTTTTTACTTCCCTTTGAAATCTCCACTACTGCTACAAAATCTGTGGAATTAATGCGCTCTGGGTTAATATCATGCCATATATTGCTCATTCTTCATGCTCCTCTTACTTTAATCTCGTCTTCATTTATCTGATATTGTTCCAAGATTATATCATTCTTATTGAGCAAAATACAACATCATTTACATTTTCTTTCTTCGAAACAGAAGAATCGCGAAATAAAGGGAGCAAACAGTTAAAATAATGGTTATGGTTATGGGCATATATAACTCATTACTCTTAACTGACTGACTGATTAATTCCATGTTCCTAGAAGTTAAGGTAACTGGATTAAACTTGATTGTTCGGGGGCTTATACTAAGTATTATAAGAAAAACCAACCCTCCTACTGTTAAAATAAGTCCTCCGAAGGTTCCACTGGCCAACGCCCCTGACAGCAATATTAACGCAATTACAAATACTCCAAAAAGCCAGAGGCAAAAGAAGGAGAATGCCAAATTAGGTACTGCTGCCTCTCCAAACAGGTATAAAGTGTAGCCATAATCTGATAACACAGCAACCCCAAACCCGGCCGTCCAAAGTATTACTGCTGCTGTGAATTTGGACAATATAACAACCGGTCGTGATAACCCTTTTGCCAGAATATTTACTAAGGTTCCCTTCATGAACTCATTTGACAAAATCCCGCCGAACACTAAGAGCACCACAACCATACCCATTTGGGTGAAATTTTTAAAGAATTGACCGTAGGCATCCATGACGGTTGGTTCAGGAATTTCAATCTTCATTCCCTGCACATCCATTCCTGATAATATATCCGGCATAAGCTTTGCAAATAGCGGACTCATCATACCTAACAAGAAGAATACGCTAATGATAATGATCAAACGATACGTACGAAGCTGTTCTAAGAGTTCTTTCTTTGTAAATGCCAAATATGCTCTCACTTTATCACCTCCAAAAACACATTCTCCAAATCCGGCTCCAATATCTCATAGCGTAGCACCGGGATCTGTTCTGATACCAAATAAGCCATGATTTGAAGTCCGTCCTGATCTGCATCCGATAATACTGCCACAATTTGATTTTGCTTCACGCTGACACTTTGTACAACCGATAATTTCTTCAAGTTCGCCACAATATCATCAATATTAACACCTGAAGGAATTTCTATAAGAACGGAGTCTGTACGGTAATTATTCTTTATTTCATTCACAGGTCCTTCTAAAACCAACTTGCCGTCACTGAGTATTCCGATGTTATCACATATCCGTTCTACATCCGAAAGAATATGCGTGGAGAATACAATCGTGGTTTTCTCCTTCGCATAGGAAAGGATATCTAGAATGTCCTTTCTTCCCACTGGATCAAGCGCAGAAGTGGGCTCATCACAGATTAGCACTCTTGGCTCATTTAAAAGTGCCTGTGCGATGCCAAGGCGCTGCTTCATCCCCCTGGAGAACCCCCCAATGCGTTTGTTGACACCATCAAGACCCACTAGGCTTAAAAGTTCCTTCGATCTTTCTTTTCGATGTTCCTTTCCTATTCCTGTAATTTCACCACAGAGTCTTAGATATTCTTTAGGTGTCATGTAGCTATAATACTCAGGAACGTCCGGAAGATAACCAATATATCGATTCGTTTGATTTCGCCCATATACCACCTTTTCGGAACATACTTGAATTTCACCTTTATCTGGCTGTAAAAACCCCAGAATCATCTTCATAGTGGTCGTTTTACCAGCACCATTCTTTCCTATAAAGCCAAACACAGAATGCTCTTTCACCGAAAAGGTTAACTCTTTTATAACCTCTTGTTCCCCGAATCTCTTAGATACATGATTAAGTTCTAATACACTCATTCTTCTTCCCCTTTACCAATGGTAAAATACAGAATCGGTCCAATGATTTGAATTACTACAACAAGAATAATCCATAGTGCTTGATTACCAAAACGGTAATGTTTATGCTTTATTACATGAACTAGTGCGGCTATCATTAACCCCCACTCAATTAAAACAACCGGTATCAGTAGTGGTAAATATTTTATTAACTCCTCCATAATAATTATCTCCTTTTCTATTTTTGATTAAGTTACTAAAAATCCTTTAACAGCTTTCATTTAAAACAGTATTTATCATTCCGGCATGCGCTTCTTTAATTTTTTAAAGCGCTCTATCTCTTCCAATGGGGCAAATGCGGGATTGCTTAAAATCGCATTTTTTATATCCTTCCATATCACTTCTTTGCTCCTTGGAGAAACCGTCTCAATATCTAAATTTTCTAAATATCCCTCCAGCGCATCAAATATCCTATTACCATGCAGCGTAAATTCTGATCCATATGATTTTCTGACAAGCTCCACATACTCCTCCAGAACATCCATTGCCTTATCATAACGATTCTGCATTACATAGGTACTGGCTGCACATAAATAAATGGTATAGAGTCTAGCCGGATATAAATTCTGTATATCAAATACCTCTGCTAACCGGATAAAAATATCGTAATACATATCCACCTTTTCCGGCTGATCTGAATTCATCAGGAAAAAGTCTGCTGCCAGCCCAAGAAGACTACTCAGATTGACATAGGCATTACCCTGAAGATATTCCATTGCCTTCTCCCTATCCCCCTTCATCTGGTATGCCTTTGCCAGTAATGTCTCAGGTTGCATAAGCGGCTCCATAATATTCTCTAATAGATCAATTGCCTCTATGGGACGATTGGTACTGATATAACAAAGTGCCTTTAATTGTATGGCCTGCTTTGCTAAGCTAATATCATCTCCATATTTTTCAACTCTATCAAAAATCTCAATTGTTCTTTCAATCACTTCATTTATTCTTTCTGGTGACCCTCCAAGGCTGCAATGATTCACATAAAGAAGTGCGATTTCAAATTGTAGGAACCAGCAAGAGTAGTATTTTTTAAGATACCCCTCACACTCTTCATAAACCTCTTCAAAGGGCTTCATTGCAAAGTCCTTCGCCAATCTGTGATATAGCTTCCTGACATCCTCCTTTGTCATCTGAGGTTCATATCCCACCAGATCATCAATGGTAATATTGAAGTAGGACGCTAATACAGGCAATTGCATAATATCCGGATAACTTTGACCCGATTCCCATTTTGATACCGCAGGCTTTGACACTCCCAGATGCGTTGCCAATTCCTCCTGGGTAACCCCTTTCTCCTTACGCTTAGTTGATATAATTTTACCTATTTGTATGGTATTCATGCCATATCCTTTCTCCAAATATATCCTCTGTAATCTATCTTTATTGTAGCTCCCAAGTGTGGTTTTTTCAATGGAGTCATAGTTAATTTCCGTTAATTATATTAACCAACAGTTAACTTAGTTATTATCTTTGGCTTATTTCTTTATACGAAAAAAGAGAAGAATACACCATTCTATATGATGCATCTTCTCTTTTTAAGGCGACAACCAGATTTGAACTGGTGATCAGGGTGTTGCAGACCCATGCCTTACCGCTTGGCTATGTCGCCACACAGATAATATATATTATAATTACAGTTGATTCATACGTCAATATTAATAAATAATTTATTTTGGTTTTTCTTTTACTTATTACTGTTCACTCCCAATTCAGAACTTGTCGTAATCATATCCTCAACTTTGACTGGGAGTGGACAGTAACTTTCCCTTATGGCAGTTAAGACTTTCTTTGGGTAGTACTAAAGGTTAAGGATAACTGTAGCTATCTTTTAATGTATGTTAAATTTTATATAAGAATACCTGGGAGACATTCTGTTGACTTAAATATCCTTTTTGATCAAATGTGATCGTATCTCTACTTGTGGAATATCTATACGATACTTCCTAACGCTCTGATTTCAGAATAATGGGGCTGCATCAACAGCCCCATTTGCTTTCACTTTAGTTCCACCAATTAGTATTTTCCGTATTCATTATCGGATAGAGATATCCTTATCTTTTTTTCTGGTTTATCGATAGGTTCCATCTCTTTTTTCACTTTCCTTAATGCTCCATATTTGTTTTCAAGTAACTGTAACAGCTCTGGATCCAGTTCACTATATCTATCGTATTTGGTTGTGCTTCTTTTAATCTTAAATTTACCCACCATACTGCTAAGTAGCTCTGCCTGGCTGGACAATTCTTCACTGGCAGCTGCACTTTCTTCCGAGGTTGCTGAATTGGTTTGTACCACTTGAGAGACCTGCATAATCCCTTGATTGATTTGTGATATTCCGATTGCCTGCTCATTAGAAGCAATTGCAATGCTATTTACCAGTAAGGCAGCTTTTGTAACATCATCAACAATCTTATTGAGTGCCTCAGCAGTCTCATTGGCAAAACGAGTACCTATTTCAACTTTATGTATTGATCCTTCAATTAAATCCGTTGTTTCCTTTGCTGCATCTGCAGATCTTGCTGCAAGATTTCTTACCTCTTCAGCTACAACTGCAAAGCCTTTCCCATGTTGTCCTGCACGTGCTGCTTCAACTGCTGCATTGAGTGCGAGGATATTGGTCTGAAATGCAATTTCATCGATGACTTTAATAATCTTTGAAATATTTGCAGAAGAAACATTAATATCTTGCATTGCACTCTGCATTTCCTTCATCTGTGTATTGCCTTGCATTGCATTCGTCTTTGCAATTTCAGCCAATTCATTCGCCTTGTTCGCGTTCTCCGCATTTATCTTTGTCTGTGTGGATATCTCTTCTAGTGAAGCGGTAAGTTCTTCTACTGAGCTAGCTTGCTCCGTAGCTCCCTGTGACAGAGATATACTCGCATCAGATATCTGCTTAGAGCCAGCCGCCACTTGATTAGAAGCTGAAGCAATACTAGAGAGAACATCATTATTCTTCTCAACCATTTCATGAAGTTTTTTACCCAAAAGGTCTTTTTCAGATCTGATATTAATGTCTACGGTTAGATCTCCGCTAGCAATCTGTTCTGCTGCAAGTGCTTGTGAACGAATATTCTCAATCATTCTCTGGAAAGCCTCCGCAAGGTGACCCGTTTCATCCTTCGAGTTTACTTCAACATTCGCCTCAACATCCCCTAGTGCTAATTGATTTGCCGCTTGTACCATTACATTAATTGGTTTGCTAATTAATCTTGATATTACAATGCCCAATATTACGGATATAAGAGCTCCAATAGCAATAATTACACTCATGATGACAATAGACTGCTTTGCCATATCATCATTACTTTTGGACTTGTTGGCACCTGACTCTAAATTATAGTTCAGTAAGTTGTCAAATGCAGTTTGAAGATTATCCGCAGTAGTTTGAAAATCACCATTAATTAAACTTGCAACCTTTTGATGATCCTCCGCCATTCCTGCATCTACAATTATCTTTAATGCTGATAGAAATGGCTCTTTTTGCTTTTTTACCTCGTTATATATTGCTCTATCCTCTTCTGTAAAGATGGACTTGTCGTATTGCACCAAATAGTCTTCCATTTTTGTTTGATAAGATGTTATTTTTTCCAAGTATGTATTATTTTTTTCAGAATCAGCAACAATCTTTAAGGTGTTCACCCTTATTCTTTGGAACGCAATATCAGCATCTGCAGCCATCTGAATTCCCATCGTGTTATCTTTATAAAGCTGTGTATCTGCCTTATTTATTGCTAGAATATTGTAAAGGCCTACTATCCCCACAACACCTGCGATTAATGCAACTACGATAAATCCTAGTACCAATTTTGCAGCTATCTTTAAATCAGTATACTTTTTTAACATAATCCTTTCTCCTTTGTCTCACTCATTTGTTCTCTTATGATCTTCATTTTCTAATTAAGCCATTGCATCTTCAATTTCAAGTACTTCATCTTCAGAAAGTAATTTTTCACAGTCCAGCAAAAGCTTAACCTCATTTCCTTTCTTGCCGATATTTTTAATGAATTTGTTCTGAAAAGCCTTGTTCATCTTGGGTGGCTCTACAATATTCTGATCGTCAATAGATAATACCTCTGATACACTATCTACAATTAGTCCGACCGATGTATCGCTTATATTAATAACAACAATACATGTTCTGTCATTGTATTCCCGGCTTTCCTTTTTAAAACGAAGCCTAACATCCATAACTGGAATAATCTTTCCTCTAAGATTGATAATACCTTTCACATACTCTGACAGTTCTGGCAACTCCGTAATAGCTTGGATGCCAATAATCTCAGTGACATATTTAATTTCAAGGCCATACGTTTCATTTCCTAATATAAACGTCAGATATCTTCCTCTTTGAGTATCCTCTTCAAAGATATCTTCCTTGCTATTATTTTCTGCCATAACCCAAACTCCTCTCAATAAGCTATATTTTAAATGATTGAATTACCTTAATAACTAAATTGCCTTAATGATTGAATTGCCTTAATGATTGAATTGCCTTAATAAGTGAATTGACTTAATGATTGAATTGCCTTAATAAGTGAATTAACTTAATAATAGAATTGCCTTAATAACTAAATTGCCTTAATGATTGAATTGCCTTAATAATAGAATCACGAACATCTATTTACCTATAGAATATCTATGATAACTAACAATGTTGATTCGACAACGACCTAATAGTATCATTTATACTGGCTCATAATTAAACTCACATCAAGGATAAGGCTGATTTCCCCATTACCCAGTAAGGTACAACCTGATAATCCATGAATCTTCTTTGTGGCTCTAACATAATCCGGAAGACTTTTTACTACAACCTGCTGTTGACCAATTAGCTCATCTGCAAAAATACAAGCCATTTGACCATCATCCTCAATCATGATCATAATCCCATCAGCGAACTCTTTTTTTGCTTCACTTATTTGGAACAACTCAAATATTTTTATTACCGGATAGCATAAACCTCTAACCATTATTATTTCATTTCCATCCGGGTCGACAATAATGTCCTGGTTATTGGGTTTGAAAAACTCCTTTATATTCGTTGTTGGGATTGTATAATGTGATTTTCCGACTTTAATGTTTATTCCATCTATGATTGCGAGTGTCATTGGAATTTTAAGAAGTATCGTCGTTCCTTCATTGGGTATACTATCCACTGTGACTGAACCCCCAACTGCTGCGATATTGCTGGACACCACATCCATGCCCACTCCTCTTCCTGAAAATTCTGTTATGTTATCATTTGTTGAAAATCCCGGCAATAAAATCATATTATAGAGTTCTTTATTCGAGATTGCTGCCTCCGGCTGGGTAATCAAATTATTATCCCTTGCCTTTTTTAAAATTTTATCTCTCTTCAGTCCCCTGCCATCGTCCTTGATTTGAATAATTACGTCACTACCGGAATTTCTTGCTTCGATTGTAACTGTCCCATTTCTTTCTTTTCCTGCTTGAATTCGCTCATTTGGCGTTTCAATTCCATGATCAATGGCATTTCTAACCAAATGCATTAGCGGGTCAGAAATATGCTCAATAATATTTTTATCAACTTCCGTATCTTCACCTAAGAGTACCAGTTCTACTTCCTTCCCCAGTTTTTTATTCATATCTCTGACAATTCTGTACATTTTGTGGAAAGTAGCAGTCAATGGCACCATTCGAATTGCCATAACCAAATCTTGAACTTCGCTTGTGATTTTGCTCAAATGTCTAGCAGCCTTATTAAAATTATTAAGCTTAAGACCCTTCAAATCAGCATTCTGAGTTACCATTGCTTCTGCAATTACCAGTTCTCCAATCATGTCCATTAACATATCTAGTTTTGCAACATTCACACTAATGAGACTTTGAGATATACCCATTAATTTACTCTCTTTTGCGTCAGCTTTTGTAACTATATTATTGATGCTCGAATCTAACTCTGATGGGGGCTCTATAGTTTCACACACCGTTACATCCTTTTCACCACTCATTATAAATTCCATGCTACGATTAAACTCCGTAATATCTCCAAATGTTAGTAGCTCAAGCTCCTTTACAAACAGAGACTCTTTAAGGATATTCTCTATTGTTTCATAGCAGCAATCCGTAATCATAAAGAGATGCAATCCGCTATTACATATTATCTCTGCACTTTCCTCAACGGATAAATCGGTTGGAAAAGAATATGTTTCATCATTTATACTCTTTAGTTTGTGTACAATCGTATATGCATGCATATTCTCCATCCCGATTCCTTCTTCAAAACGAATGGATGCATGATAAAAATTAATGGGCATATCCTTCTCCTGATCATAAAGTAATGGAGATAACCATATATCACTCGCAAGTGCGCTATCCTGTTTGCTAGTTTCCTTCTTTGACGTGGGAATTAAGCTCTTTATTTTATTCATAAGCTCGATGTTTGTACTGCCCAATGAATCGCCCGCCCTAATTTTTAATTCCTCAACTGTTAAGAAATCCACACAATCAAGAAGAATGTCAGCCAACTCAGCATGATCAATATCATGAACCTCCCCATTTCGTATACAAAAAAATAAGTCTTCCATACAGTGAGCGAGAGATGTAATATTCTCTAATCCCATCATCGCGGAAGACCCTTTCAGCGTATGCATAATTCGAAAAATTTCATTCACTGCTGAGTCAGTGTAGTTATTCATTTTTTCATTTAACAGAATTTGTCCTTCCAATTGATTAATTAACTGAGAAAATTCAAAAACGAACAACTCAAGTAATGAATCATTGGAATTATGATTATCCAATTTAATATCCTCCTTATTTTATCCTACTGTAAAATATGCCTTATTGTATTAATAAACACCTCCTCTTTAAATGGTTTTACGATAAAAGACTTTGCTCCTAATTGAATCGCTTCCATAATCATATCCTGTTGACCCATTGCAGTCAGCATGACCACCCTTGCCTCACTGTCGAACTCTACAATCTCCTTCAGTGTTTCTAACCCTGTCATAATCGGCATTGTAATATCCATTGTTACCAGATCAGGCTTTAAACTCTTATACATTTCTAATGCGAGTTGTCCGTTGTCCGCTTCTCCCACCACTTCATATCCATGTTGGATTAAAAGTCTGCTAACCATCATTCTTATAAACGCTGCATCATCAACTATCAAGACCCTTTTCATTTGTTAGCTCCTTATATATATTATGAATATATTTGTTGGTTTTTACTAATTTCATTACTAAAACTCCATAAATTACCATTATATTCTACATGTAACAATATTGCTATTTTGTTACATCTATCATATATTTATAGGAAGATTTAGTGATTTTTTAAAAGGTGTCTAAATTTAAGAAATGAAAATAGTTAGATTAGAAAGAGGAATAATATGACAGTTGAGCCTATAAGAAATAGGGATATCATTAATGAAATGTACAATTATTTATCAATGAAAGACAATAGGTACGGTTTATTATTTAAATTTGGACTAAATACAGGGTTACGAATAAGTGATATCCTTCCTGTTCAGGTTAAACATTTATATACAGATAAAGGGTTTTTTCGTGAATATTTCACTCTGATTGAAAAAAAGACAGGGAAAGAAAAAAAGATAAAAATTAATGAAGCATTGCGCAAAGCCATTGAATTATACGTGTTTGATGAAAAATTAACGTCTGAAAATTATTTATTTTATAGTAAAAAGGGAAATTACCTTGGAAGAGTACAAGCATATAGAATTTTAAAAGCTGCAGCCATTTACATGAACATTGAAAATTTTGGAACACATAGTCTTCGTAAAACATGGGGGTATTGGACCTATAAGGCTTCCCAACATAATATTGGTTTGATAATGGATACCTTTAACCATAGCTCACAAAGTATTACTTTACGTTATATTGGAATAAGTCAAGATCAAAAAGATGAACTTTATACATTAGTACAGTTTTAATACATATTATTGTAATATAAATGGATATTTTGTCTGATTTTATATATTTATGTTGCTATTTGCCATATATAAGTATATAATTATGTAACAAAATAGCAAAATTGTTACATTGCAGTATACAATATTACTTATTGTAATTTAAAGTGGGAGCAGACATCTTCTACTCCCACTTTAATAATATCTTTTTGATATATACATAGGAGCTACCTATTTTCTCTCCATTTCTCCCTTGTTAGTACCTACTATAGAATCGATCCTTTCTCCAATATCCAGATCAACCTTATCTATACTCTCCAATACAAGCCCTACTTTTGTGTAAACCTTTATTGCTCTTGGGTATTGCAATTAATATGCCATTCTCGAAGTTTATCTTCATCATAATTATTTTAGCTTCCTGTAACTTTATTCAACTAAATCTTTCAAATAAGCCTCCAGATCAATTAAATCTCCTTCCTTGAATGGTCGTAAAATAACTTTTTATAATGTGGGTTTTTATTCTATATTATTCTGTTTCTCCTTGAATGTAATTTCATATTAATGAGAGTCTCTTCATTCTGATAACTGTATTATTTATTAATTCCACTGCTTCAACCCGGGCAGTTCAAAAATTCAAAATTTGTCTTAAGTGAAAAAACCATGCTAAATAAAAAAAGTACTTCTGAAGGTTGCAGAAATACTTTTACATCATTTTACCAGTTTTTCGGTTGTCACGTAGTGTATGTAATTGATTAATATCTCTGCATATGTATTCAAATTTTGAAAGTTTATTCATATCAATCACCTCATTTTAATATGAATTTAGTCTATCATTATTATGGTTATATGTCAAATTCTTTTACAAAATCTAACGAATCACAAGGAATACTTTTACATATGTGACGACACATCCCTTTGCAAAAATTCTGGGAAACTTTTATAGATATAAAAAAAGACGCATCATTTCATGATACATCTTATAATTTTCAAGAGACAACAATTTAAATGGATAAAATACCTTATCTGTTGATTTTAGCGTCAAGTTTATGCAATTAGCTAAATAAATAGATATAATAAAAGAAGATGCCTCATATGAATGCATCTTCTTTTAAGGCGACAACCAGATTTGAACTGGTGATCAGGGTGTTGCAGACCCATGCCTTACCGCTTGGCTATGTCGCCATATAAATTCAATTATGAATTTAACTCCCCGAGTAGGGCTCGAACCTACAACCCCACGGTTAACAGCCGTGTGCTCTACCATTGAGCTATCGAGGAATACATAATATAACTATGTATTCATTTGTACAAGAAGATAAACTTACATCTTCTATAATATAAAAAACAGAAACCACATAACGCTATTTCTGTTTATTATTGACTAATACCTACACACGAAAATGTCATCCAAAGAATGTTTCCATTCTATCTTTACTGTAAACCTTTTAAGGTCAAGCCCTCGACCTATTAGTAACAATCAGCTACATACGTTACCGCACTTCCACCTTTGTCCT
>JAEZLH010000006.1 GCA_023435895.1 Bacillota bacterium | reverse complement strand
ATCATACAGCCTCCTATCTTTTTGTCTCGACAACTTAATTATAAGGATTTTACTGTATGATAGGAAGTGGGTTATGCCCACTTCTTTTATTTTATTCAATTTTTGCCAACACTAATTATACTCTAAGCCCTTCCTTCCCGATGCAGGAGCCAGAGTTTGTAAAACCTTAAAGTATTTTAAGTTTTAAAAACTTCAAACAGAATTATCATCAATCCCATTAATAAAGTTGAGATATGCTTTCGACAAAGACATCTACTTCTTTTTGGGAATTATATCTCGAAATCATTATGCGAAGTTCCGGGAGGCTTGAACAGTAACGATTTATATCGATTCACTCTCCTTGTATATTGCAACAAGGTTGGTTTACCGTCATGTGGCTCACCGATATAGGTTTGAGACATTCCATCACAGGAAGTTACACGGTTTACTCCAGCTATATAAAATAATTCAGATAATTCTTCCAATTCACAACCTTTGCAAGCCAGCCCTACCGTTTGAAGATGCCCTTTATGGGGGCGTAAAATCTTTATAATATCTTTTCGCTTTATAGGCATAAGCCAAATATTCCTGTATAACGGAGATGCTTTAAGAGAAGTTGATTAACTTGTAGTCAAATAATTTTTCTCTAGCCCCCATACCTGTAACTCCCTTCCACATAAGGATTAACATAATTAATTGTCTATTAGGTTAAATGTAGCATATTTTTCCTATCGCTACAATCACTCTGTTAACCAACTATGAGACCATAAGAAAAGGGCACTGTACAATTATTGTACCTGCCCAAAGATATGATTCTTGTTTTAATTAAGTTATTTTTTTCGTTATTCGGATTATATCTTTTCCATTCAGCTTTAAATCTGCTTCGTCCTTATTTATTGCATTATGTCAACGCTAGACAAGTCACACCTTATATAATTTTCTGTCTTCCAGTAATTACTGTTTCGAATATATCTATCTCTATTTAAACTCCAACAAAGCTTTTATACTTTTTATTTATACCGTTTTTGCTTGCGCTCTTATTCTTATATCTTTTTTCTTATACATTATTAATGGCACCAAGCATCCTTTTATAACCATTCCACTCGTTCTTACCTATCTTTCATCCCACATGATGCCGCCCCTTTGGCACGATAAACGGCGAACCTGAAACGGGATCCTTAATCACGGCGCATTCAAGACCATAAACCGTTTTAATCAGTTCCTCCGAAATAACTTCCTCCGGTGTTCCTTCCGCCACAAGCGTCCCTTTATGAACTGCAAAGATGTAATCCGCATATCTTGCGGAAAGATTGATATCATGCAAGACCATCACGATTGTAGTTCCTCTTTTTCGGTTTAAATCAGTTAACAAATCAAGAATTTCGACTTGATAGGCAATATCAAGAAAGGTGGTAGGCTCATCAAGAAGCAGAATATCCGTCTGCTGAGCCAGCGCCATTGCAATCCAAACCCTCTGGCGCTGTCCTCCGGAAAGCTCATCCACACATCTATCTGCCAAATCCGTAATGCCCATTATCTCTAAGGCTTCTGCTACTGCGTTATAATCTTCCTTGTCCATCCCTTTTAAAAAAGTCTGATAAGGAAATCTCCCGCGTGACACCAGATCCGATACCATAATGCCCTCTGGAACCACAGGCGACTGGGGCAATAACCCCAATAACCTTGCCAGTTTTTTTGAGGGGTATTGGTCGATTTTTTTATCATCCAACAGAGTATCCCCAGCAGTTGGTTTGATCAGTCTTGCCATCGTCTTTAACAAAGTGGATTTTCCACAGGCATTTGCGCCTATAATCACACTGATTTTGTTGGTAGGTATAGTTACATCAATTTCATGAAGAATTGTCTTCTTTTCATATCCTGCCACAATACCTTTGCTTGTAAATTCATGTGTCTTACTCATGCTGCACCTCCTGAACGATTCATACGGACTAATAAAATAAGAAGATAGGGTGCCCCCATAATCCCGGTAATAATACCTACAGGAAACCGAACATCAAAGGCAAACTGTCCAATTAAATCTGCCAAGAGAACAAGCGCTGCCCCAACTAAACCGGCTGGTATGGTATTGGACATTCCTGTTCCAACCAAACGACCGGCAATGGGTCCTGCAAGAAAGGACACAAATGCAATTGGTCCTGTTACAGCGGTTGAAAATGCGATTAAAAAAACTGCGCTAAGCACCAATAATATGCGTGTAAAATCCGTTCTCAAACCCAGAGTAGTAGCGGCTTGCTCTCCAAGTTCAAGAACCAGAAGATTCCTTCCTAGAATGGTAATAATTAATGCAAAGATTACAACCACTGCCAATAACCCCGGTATGTTCTTCATTTGCATACCATTCAGACTTCCACTCATCCACCTGAGTGCGACCGGTACATCGTATTGATTTGCTCGTAGTAATAAGTAAGAAATTACCGCGTTCATCATCGCCTGAATCCCAATTCCGATTAAGATCAGTCTTCCTCCTGAAAAGCTTCCTCCTCTGGAAAGGATATAAATCAGTCCTGCTATCAACAGACCGAAGAATACGGCTGATACGGATACCACAGTACCGCTGATATGAAGGATAAGGATACAAAACACCGCAGCCACGCTGGAACCTGAAGTAATTCCGATAATATCAGGGCTGGCTAACGGGTTACGAAGCATGGTCTGAAAGGTATTTCCTGCAACACCAAAGGCAATACCCACCAATAACCCGGCTAATATTCTGGGGAGACGAATGGTTCCGACTGCAAAAGTCGCCCCCTGTATCTGCTCACCCATAATAACCCGAATCACTGTGGATAAGGAATAATGGCTATTGCCAAACATTAATATAGTAAAGGATAACAGCAATACCATAACGGTAAGAATCAGTGTTATCACTGCCCATCGCCTTCTTCGGCGAAAATAACCTTGTTTTATTCTATTAAACCTATTCTCTGTCATATTGATCGTACCTTTGCTCTCATGGCTATTATGATAAGGATCGGTGCACCAAAAAATGCTGTGATAATTCCTGCTTCCAGTTCACCAGGTGAGCCGATTAATCGTCCGATAATATCGGAAACCGTAAGAAGAACTGCTCCTCCTATGGCAGACATAGGAACGATATACCTCATATCGGGTCCTAAGATCAAGCGCACGGTATGGGGTATCATAAGTCCAACAAACCCAATTGGTCCGGCTAATGCCGTGGTAGCTCCGCATAGAAGAACACCTGCAAACGCTCCCACCAATCGAACCAATCCCGTACGAACTCCTAATCCGGTTGCCACCTCGTCACCAAGAGCCAATGCATTGAGTGCTGGCGTTGCACAGATCCCTATAAGGATTCCTAGAATCAGAATTGGGGAAACCGTTATAATTCCTTCCCAGGTGGCACCGCTTACGCTGCCAACCTGCCAGAAACGAAACGCATTCATCACTTCTGTTCTGGGTAATATGATTGCACTAACCAAAGAAGATAAGGCAGCACTGGTAGCTGCTCCTGCTAATGCTAGCTTGATAGGAGTTGCTCCGCCCCTTCCCAGGGAACCAACACCATATACGAAAATAGCTGTTAATGACGCACCAAAAAGAGCGAACCAGAGATACTGTCCTGCAGTGCTGATATGAAAGAAAGCAATGCCGCCAACAACAAATAATGAGGCTCCGGTATTTACACCAAGTATGCTGGGATCTGCAATGGGATTTCGTGTAATCGCCTGCATAAGAGCGCCAGAGACTCCCAGGGAGGCTCCGGCAATTAAGCTAAATACAGTTCGTGGTATACGTTCCCTTATGACCAAAGCCCCAAAGGAAGTATTATCCGTATGTAATAAAAATTGAATTACTTCATTAAATTTTATGTAACGTGCTCCGAACGCCAAGGAGGCCAGGACACACAAGGTAATACTCACAATACCGATGATAACCGATATTATTATTTTTGAACTTCTCATTGAATTTTATCAGCTGCCTCTCCGATCCGTTTCAGGTACTCATCTATGGTAGCAGGAATGGATAAGGGGCTAGGTGTTCCGGAAGCCGCTAATGGTGTACCATCCTCAATTAATGCTACTGACCCTCTCTTAACCGCAGGAATTGTTCCTAGGAGCTTATCTGCTTGCATAGCCTTTAATAGGTTCGCATCGCCGTATGCAATCATAACATCAATATCCTTTAATACGTCTACATTCTCCGCACTGAGTTCAAGGGCAAAGCTATTACTATCTTTTGCCATATCAAGAACGCTCTGAGGGAACTTCATTCCTAAATCAGTAAGATAAGCCGCACGGGGATCAGCAGGCAGGTAGATATAGAATTTACCCAAATCAGCAGGATTAAAGTAGAAAAATGCCGCTGTTTTGTCTTTAAGCTGAGGGAACTGAGCTGTTTTATCTGAAATCAGCTGCTCTAGCTGTTTTACTAACTCTTCTCCTTCTGACTTCATACCCATACCGGTTGCATCCATTATAATCTGATCTCTCCAGTAAGTCTGCCATGCAGCGGTTGGGAAAGCAACGACCGGTGCGATTGCACTTAACATATCATATTCTTCCTTGGTAATACCGGAGTAAGCTGCCAGGATAACATCAGGATTTGCATTGTTAATAGCCTCAAAGTCCAAACCATCTGTATCATTAAAGAGTACTGGATTTTCAACACCAAGCTTTTTAAAGCCCTCTGCAGTCCAAGGCAAAAGTCCGCTATCATCGGTTACACCATAATTTGCTTTGGAGATTCCAACGGGAACCACTCCTAAGGCTAACGGAACATCCTGGTTTGCCCATGCTATGGTTACCACTCGTTCCGGTTTTTCCTTAATGACAGTTTCGCCAAAGGCATGTTTTATGGTAATCGGGTATTGAGTCTTTTCATCCTCACCCTTTGTTTCTTCCTGTGCCACAGTGGGTGTTGCCTCAGTTGCTTTATCATTATCGTTCTTTGTATTTGATTTCGGGGTTGAGCAAGCTGTTAATAACATGGATAACAACATAACAAAGATAATGCTCATCTTGTTGAATTTCATATGTACTCTCCTTTAGTCTTCGTGATTAGAAAATGAATTGTGATACATAACCTTGAATAGCATTGCAAATTTTGCAATAACTAATTAACTTAGAGTGTCAAAACCACTGTCTTATAATGGTAATGGCAATGTGTTGATGCGATTTAATATATGGCCAATATAGTTAAATCAATTTAACAGTTTTCTAACTGTTCGTTCAAGAACGGATATAGCATATAACAGTTTAAACTACTTGTCAAGCTTATTGATAATGATTATCAAAATTATTTAATTAATATTCCTATATATTCTCCTACTAGCAGTTAAATTTATCATATTATCCATCTAGTTCGGAGTTGTTTATTCAACAATATGGAAAATGGCATCCCAATTGTATTGCTACAATCAGAATGCCATTTTACTTGCCATATCTTATTTTCATATTTATGTCCTATTTATATTACTATCGTTACGAGTACCAAAACGCACCTGCTTTGGCAATCGGATTTGCTCAAAGCAAAAAGCGGTTTACAATTAAGCACTAAACCATTACAGTCCCAGACCCTTGGAAAGGTTTACGATAAAATCCTGTACATTGGTAACGATTCCTCTTGCCGCAAGACTTCCCCGGTCAGCCAGCTTATTCACCGCAAATTCTGAAATATCCACACAGTAAAAATACACTTGTCGCATATTACCATTTTTATCTATACGATAGGAAGGAGTCATATTTCCTGTTGCAATAGTGTGGAGCATGGTCGCCATACAAATTACGGTGGTTGCCTCCCTAATCTGATCTCTCATGGAATCCTGTGCTTCATATACATTGGCATAAACCGGAGGAAGGGGTCCATCGTCACGGATGGAACCAGCCAAGACATAGGGCACACCATGTTTCTCACATTGATAGATAATCCCATTATCAATCTGTTCTTTATCGATAAATTCTTTAATGGAGCCGTGGTATTTTACACGATTAATAGCATCCAGATGATTATAATGACCATTTGGTTGGCTTTCCTGGGTATAGATATTCTGTCCCAGTGCCGTCTTTAGATAAGCAGCCTCCAGATCATGAGTCGCCAATGCATTTCCTGCAAGCAAGGCATCCACATAGCCGTTGGCAATTAGTTTTGAAAAGGCATCCCTTGCATCATGGTCGAAGGCAAACGCCGGTCCCATTACCCATACTATTTTGCCATGCTCTTTTTCATGACGAAGCAATTGGTATATCTCATCGTAATCCCTAGAAAAGGCTGTCTCTCTTGTTCTGCTTTGGCGAAATGCAAAAACATCCTGCCCCGTTTTTTTCTCATGGAAGCCATAGGGATAAACATAAATTCCTTCCTCACAGTTCTCCGTTCTCCCTGTAACAACAAGATCCCCTTTCTTAAGCAAACGAAATTCCCTAATATAAATTTCGTTATTTTCATATACCGGCACACAGTCCATTCGACTTTCCTTGGCTAGTATCCAATCTCCGTCAATCTTAAAGTATTCAGGAAAGATACTCATGGCATGATAGTGTACCGGCGCCACCCCATCCTTTGGAGCTTCTTTCAGTGCTACATTCGGGGCATGAATAAACTGCTCTTCATTAAAATCCGGGGGTGTAAACTCACGTAGTTGAAAATTCATATTCCTATCTCCTATTTTATCTTGTATTTTAGTTAATCAACGTTCTCTCAGCTTGCTTTCAAACATGGCGTTTTCAAAATAACTGGACTAATTACACAGCATATACTTTAGTGTTGAAGTGATCTAATTTATAACCTCTTAAATATCTGCTTATATATAAAATCAATCATACCTTCTGGCAAAAGTTCCATGATTGATAACATTCTGCCGGTACCGACACGATATTGGCGCTTCGGATGCTTTGATTCCATAGCCTTTCGTACCGTCTTAACTAATTTTTTAGGATCATTTTTTTGATTTAATTCCATCGTCATCATGGGCTTCATCTTCGCTAGTAGAGTTTTATAGTATTTTGTTTCATTCATAGCCTGATCAAAGTAACCATTAATTTGTTGAGTTAGCTGTGTTTCATAGGCACCAGGTTGGATCTTTATAACTGGAATTTTAAGATACAATAGTTCTCTCCTAAGCGAATCATTGTAAGCCTCTACTGCGTACTTTGATAAAATGTAGGGTCCTGCAAAGGGTTGTGGTGTCATCCAGCCGGATTCCGAACTACAGTTGATAATTCTTCCTTTCCCCTTTTTTAATAGTTCAAAGAAGGTATGATTGATTCGAACCATGCCAAGTACATTCACATTCAAAAGTCTTTCCACCGCCTTGATACTGTCCCCTTCAATCAAGGATGTAAAGTGTGAAAGTCCCGCAAAGTTCACGATTGCATCCAGTTGATCCGTCATCTCTTTCACTCTGAGCATTCCCTCATTCACACTATCCTGGTTCGTAATATCCACTCTTATTGGCACCACATTCGGTAATTTACCCAATTTCTCTAAGGATACCTCATTGGTTCCAAGTGCAAATATCATCCATTGATTTGTTTCTGATAAAGCTCTGACACACAATCCTCCCAATCCCCCGGTTGCTCCCGTAAATAGGGCATATTTCATAGCTGCTCTCCTCTCATCCTAACCTTTTTTTCGTTAATCAGAAAATGTATTCATTCATTTCCTTCACTTTGACTATATCAATTCATAAAAACTTCTTGCTCGAATTATAACATAATTCTATTTTTATTGCCTCAATAATTTCAACCATACATTTACATAATATCCACTATCTTGGGTCTGATTCCTTAGCTTTTCCAGTATTTGTGATAAATTCATGATTTTTTGCCAAGAATTAAGAAAAACATATCAATATTTAATAAGAAAAGAAGAAATAATTATGATAACATAATTCTAGCACTTAAAATATGATAATGGAGAATTTAAAATGGAATCAAGCACAAACCAGAATCAACCTTTAGTAACACACATTTTTACAGCAGATCCGTCCGCACATGTATTTGAAGGTAAACTTTATATCTACCCTTCTCATGACTTGGATCACGACGGACCGGATAATGACAATGGTGACCAGTACAAAATGGAAGATTATCACATTCTATCCATGGATGATATCGATGCACCTTGCGTCGACAACGGAGAGGCTCTTCACTTAAAAGACATCCCCTGGGTAAGCAAGCAGATGTGGGCACCAGATGCTGCTTATAAGAATGGGACTTATTATCTGTTCTTCCCAGCAAGAGACAAAGATGGAATTTTTCGAATTGGTGTAGCAACCAGTAAAAATCCTGCTGGTCCCTTTAAAGCGGAACCGGATTATATCCCAGGCAGCTATTCCATTGATCCTGCTGTTCTTGTTGATGACGACGACAGAGCCTATATTTATTTTGGCGGTCTTTGGGGCGGTCAGTTAGAGAAATGGCAGACTGGAAGCTTTGTTGAAAACGCAGAAGGTCCAAAGAATGATGAACCGGCACTTGGTCCGATTGTTGCTGAATTAAGCGAGGATATGTTAACTTTTCAGAGCGAACCAAAGGAAATCCAAATTGTAGATGAAGAAGGCAATCCTCTTACTGCAGGAGATGAAGAAAGAAGATACTTTGAAGGTCCTTGGATGCATAAGTATAATGGATATTATTACCTTTCCTATTCAACAGGTAGCACCCATTATCTTGTTTATGCTATGAGTAAAGATCCACAGGGTCCTTTTACCTACAAGGGAAGAATCCTTGAACCGGTTATCGGCTGGACAACTCATCATTCCATCGTTCAATTTAAGGACAAATGGTATCTGTTCTATCATGACAGTTCCTTATCCGGTGGTGTAAATCACAAAAGATGTGTTAAGTTTACTGAGCTTCATTACAATGAAGATGGAACAATTCAGACCATCAAACCTTACGAAAACTAGATAACTGTATAAAAAAAGCTGCTGTGAAAGAATTCAAGATATGAGTGAACTTTTACAGCAGCTTTTTACTACTTATTTCTCATATCCTTACATTCTTTTAATTTGAATAATCTTAAGTAAACGTAATATGTATTTTTCACTTATTTAACTCCAAATCTTTATAATTATCAATCCTAAAGACTAGAGGGTAAAACACCCTTTACTGAAATTAAAAAATGATATATTACCTTTCATCCCCGACAAGATAACGTCATGAAAGATAATATATCAAATTCTGTTCAAGGTATAGTTCCAATTATGTATAGTTCCAATATATTTTACAAACCCATTTAAATCAAGAACAAGCCTACTACAATGGTTGCTGCAAAACCGCATAAAACTGGAATCAAATTCTTTCTTGCAAGTTCCGTTGCTTCCACACCGCAGATTGCTGCTACCGGAATTACACCCCAAGGAATAATTGTTCCACCACCTACCCATACGGTGATGATCTGTCCCAGCGCTGCAAGTGCTGCTGTGTTAATATGACCCACGGATGCAAAGGTCTGTGCAATCGAGCCCACCAAGGGGAGTCCTGAGAATCCTGACCCATCTAAACCGGTAATAAAACCAACACCCGATGTAGTTAGAAGCATGGTCAACTTTGACAGGGGAACATGTGCAGAAAGCCATAAACCGATATCATTTAATATTCCCGGTGCATCCGCACCCAAAACATTTTGAGCAAATCCTTGACTTCCAAGGAAGAAAAAGGCTGCAATAACAATAACGGGAGCAAAAATCTTCATAGAGAATTTAAAGCCCTCTTTAATATGATCCGTGGTAGTTTCAAGCGCTTGACCCAGACCCTTATCTAAAATGGTTATTATACAGGTTAAAATTAGTGCCGTACTAGCCACTAATGCGGTCGCATCTCCACCCTTAATATCAAATTTGATCATTACTGCAATATCAATAACAAATGCAAGAGGCATAATAACTGCAATTACTCTGGCAAGCCTTGGCTTTGTAATCTCTTTTAAAACCAATTCTTTCTTTTTATCACCAACCTTATCTTTATTTGCCTTTGTCTCTCTGACCATCATAAAGAATGCAACTCCGGCTGTAACAACCGACATGGTAATCCACAAAGGAATACTTGCTTTCATCACTTCACTGGGATCAAGCCCTGCAGCTTTCGCGGTAATTGAAGGTGCTCCTTGTATTACAAAGTCAGAGGATAGGCCGATACCATGTCCGAAGATATTCATAGAAACTGCTGCCCAGATAACCGGAAGTCCAACCTCACCTGCCACCGGAAGAAGGAGCGCACCAATGAGTGCTACTGCAGGAGATGGCCAAATCAACCAGGATACAATAAGCATTGTAAAACCAATAATCCAAAAGGCTGCCTTATTATTCTTGATGATTTTTCTTACTGGATACATCATGACTTCATCCGCACCTAGATCAATCATCGCTTTTGACATAGATACTACTAAGGCAATTACAACAATAACGGACAGCAATTCAACAAAGGATTCTATAATTGAATTATTCAATATCTGAACTGATTTTATTACAGACTGTGCTACTGATAAATGCTCCTTGGTATCAGGATTTACTGCATTAAGTGAATAGATAAATCCGATAATAAGGATGCCGCCGATACAGGGTATTACAATTTCCTTCTTAAATAATAACGCAACTAGGATAACTAATGTAATGATTATAAAAGCAATATGCAATGTCGTAAGTTCCATACACGTTCCTCTCTTTCTTGTTGTCATTCCAGTCAATTATATAAAGCATATCTTAAGGCAGTTTTATCATGAATTTCATACAACTACCAACAGTATGGTTTTATAATCCACTGTCAAAATCATGTTGGTGGGGACAATTAAACTGAATCTTCAAATTTAATCGGCTTGTCATGATAAAAGAATGGCTGCTTCCCATGACTCATTTATTAGGATGCGAAAACATTCCACAATCCTTCATTTTTAATATTTTCTTCTATCTTCTTTACATCGGTCTCATATAGTCCAAGCTTCTTCATATGTTCAAAAAATACAGAACCGGAGAACGTGTACTTCTTACCAAGTCCTTCCTTTGTCTCCATTTCTTCATTCACATAAGCAATTGCTTCCCCGACTGCTGTCTTTCTGGATAACTCCAGTAATGGCTTTTGCTTCAGGTATCTGGTACTGTTATAACCTGCCAGAACCCCTGTTACAATCGCTTCTGTATGACCTACTAACAAACCGGCCTTTTCCCCTGCACAGAACAAATTCTTTAAGCCGATCACCTGCAATGCATTTGTTCTGGGGGACATATCAAAATAACGCATGGAGTTACCCTTACCTCCTGCATAGGGATCTTCATAACGTGCATTCTCAAATCCCGGTATTTTATGAAGCTTTTCAAGTGTATAATAAGGTGTCATTAATTTGGCATGTCCGGTATCAAGAAGAATGATATTTTCTGCAAACTCCTTAAGTGCATACTGTTGACAGGCCTTTACTCCTAGATGATTCTCGATCAACTCATCCGGAAGAGGGATAACCGCAACTCCCGTATCATTTAGGGTCTCTACGATATCCGGCGCTAAGGATTCTTTATATAGCTTACAAGAACCACTCATTGCTCCGATGGAATCATCCGCTTTCCTCCCTGTTTTCTCCTGAATACCACATATACCGGCAAGGCTTACACGACCTCCATAGCTGGGGCACCTAAGTACACACATAGCGCACCCATTGCCGTATTTCCCACAATTATTCATAGGTCCAGCCGTTCCGGTGGTATCAATGAATGCATCACCTTCAAAAATGTTTCCACTTGATGTTTCTACACTTTTAATCACTCCATCTGTAACGTTTGCTTTTATCACCCTTTCCTGTAATTTAACTTCTACTCCCATTTCTTCCAAATAATTTTTTATCGCAACGGGTGTTTTCGCAATATCATAAAGGCTTGCATGCTCATGACCCGGAAAGCTTATATTGGTATGACGACAGTTTTGATCAATTATCTTAAATATCTCTCCACCGCCCATTGCAATCATTTCTTCTGTGGCAGTAAATCTGCCGTTATTCCTCATGATTCCACCAACAAGACCCGTTCCAAGCAACGCATCTGTTCTTTCTAGCAGAACAACCTCTGCTCCTTGTAATCTTGATGAATATGCTGCGGAACAGCCTGCCCATCCGCCTCCAGTAATAATAATTCTCATTCCCATCGCCGCCTTTTCTATTTATTAAAATACGTTTACCACATTACTACACTAAAATGCATCATAAACAAAAAAAGCAAAGATTGCAATATATTTCGATTGCATCTTTGCTTTTTTGTTACTATTAAAATTATCTATAGTAACTTATCTATTCTATTCCTCACAGAGATCTAAATGGTAGCCTATTTCTTTTCTCTCATTAGCATTTCATCATGTGTTTAGCTTGAAATGAGTATACATAATGTAATACATATTTACAATTACCACATTGTACACATTTCGACAAATATGATGGACACCCTGTACATTCACCTTTTTATTTCTGATTAAGTTCCTCCACCAACTCCAAGATTCTTGTAAGAGCCGCATTGATATTATCCAAAGAAGCAGCAAAGGATAAGCGAATATAGTCGGAACAATTCTTTCCAAGTCCTATTGCTGGCACAACAGCTACATGCTTTTCCTCCAGCAATCTGCTTGCGAATTCCATACCGTTCAACCCAGTTCGCGATACATCTACCATGATATAAAAAGCTCCATCCGGTTCGATAAAGCGTAGAGCGGATATCTTATCAAGCCCTTCCAAAAGCACTTTTCGCCTCTCGCTAAACTTCTGGACCATATGAGTTATTTCTTGTTTTGTATTCAGCGTACCCATTCCCTGGGAAAGTCCTACCTGAAGAAAAGTCGGCGAACAGGTAGTGGAATACTGATGAATCTTCAAAATGGAATTCAATCTGTTTTCAGAAGCCGTAATATACCCCAAACGCCAGCCTGTCATAGCATAGGTCTTTGAGAAACCGTTAATAATGACTGCACGCTCTTTCATACCGGGGAAAGAAGAAATAGACCGAAACTTTCCTTCCTTATATACCAGATTGCTATACATTTCATCGGATATTATAATAAAATTATGCTTCACCGACATTTCGCATAGTTGTTGTAATATCGCTGCATCATATACCGCTCCGGTTGGATTATTGGGATTATTGATTACCAGAAGCTTTGTTTTATCAGTAATATATTCTTCCAACTGTTCACAATCGATTTCAAAGTGCTTTTGGGGATCCAGTTCAACGATGACTGGTTTTCCGCCGCACATTTTAATCATATTTTCGTAATTCACAAATGCAGGGGAAAACACAATCCCTTCATCCCCCTCATCAATCAAAGAAAGAATGGTATTGTTAATGGCTTCTGCGCCACTGCTGGTCACTAGGATTTCCGTAAGATAATTATAGTCCACCCCAATTTCTTCCATGACTTTTTCCGCTATTTTCTTCCTTAAGGGTTCATAGCCCCGATTCGAGCAATAATGGGTAAAATTATTATTGATTGCTTCAATAGTTGCCTTTTTGATATCTTCCGGTGTATTAAAATCCGGCTCTCCAGCACTTAAAGCAATAATTTCATGTCCTTGCTTGCGTAATTCATCCACCCTGTTCAGCACCGTCCTGATTAGCGAAGGCTCAACTTGCCCTACCCGCTTTGTATCGTGATTAAGGTCAAATGTACTGTTCATAGCTCCCCTTTCCGCGCCATAATTTGGCACATTGAATTATATTATTACTACCTTCTTATATGATCTCATTGGAACAACTACCTGTTATATGATACTCCTTCAGGTTTTCAAACGAAGTCATTATCATATTTTCGATTGCTGTATCGGTAAAGAAGCTCATATGTGCTGTATAAATAACATTTTCTTTCTGCATTAATTTTTTTAATGTCTCGCTTTCCAACGATTCTAGGGTCACTTTCTTTCTAATGTAAGGAGTTTCCTTATCAAATACATCAAATGCTGCCGCACTGATCTTCCCTGCTTCGATAGCCTCCAACACATCCTCATAATTCATCAAAGCACCTCTTGCCGTGTTAATCAGTACCACCCCGTCCTTCATGAGATTAATGGATTCCTTACGGATCATTCTATGGTTTTCTTCGGTTAACGGACAGTGAAGAACTATGATATCGCTATCCTTCAGTAATTCCTCATACTCTAAATATCGAACCTTGTCCTTAATCAAGGCATTCTCATATAAGTCGTTGGCGATGATCCTACATCCAAACCCGCTTAAGCACTTAATTGTTTCTGCTCCGATTCTTCCCGTTCCTATGACACCAACCGTCATGTTTCGCAATTCCCTACCTTTTAGCCCTTTTAAGGAAAAGTCATATTGATCGATCATCCGAAGTTCCCGTTTCATCTTGCGAAGGGCCATAAGAATCAGGCATAGGGTATGTTCTGCGATTGCATTCGGCGAATATCTTGGAACATTCGCCGCCCTGATACCAGCTTTCCTAATTGCTTCAAGATCAATATGATCCGTACCGGCTGCCCTAGATACAATGTATCGTACTCCCGCTTTTGATAATTGTTTTGCCTTACTTTCATTCACAACACAATTTGTCACGATCCAAATGGCATCAAATCCTCTAAACTTTTTGGTATCCTCTGTATTAAAATCAAAATCAGCCAGCACAAGTTCAAAACCAAAACGTTTATTGCAATCATATATATATTGCACTTCATCCTTATTCACATTAAAAAGTAATATTTTCATTAAGCCTCCTTAAATAACCAAAAAAATCCTTTCGGATTGTATCACGTATAACCTCTTTCTACCTTCATTCATCTAATCATAATAGTACTATTATCTCGTATTGTATGAGTACTGAATGAGTATTGCGTTTATATGTCCTCCTATTATCATCCCGATCCAAATGGCCGTTCATAATTCCTACTTTCATGCTCTTTCCATTTTTCTATCTTTGTTCGCAACTGGATGCTAAATAATCAAATAGCTGATGAGCGGTATGGTAACTAAGGAAAGTATTGTACTCAAAAACACACAGGAAGTGGCATATTCTGAATCTCCATTATATTTTTCTGCTAACATAACAGTAGTACTTCCCGCCGGCATAGCCGATAACAAAACAATTACGCCGGTTATCAAAGCATCTACATTAAATATCTTAAACAATACCAGTACTACCACCGGAATTGCTACTAACCTAATTGCAGCGTAATAGAATAATGTAAGGTCCATAATTTCTTTTATATTGATCTCCGCCAAAATAGATCCGATTACAATCATCGATATTGCGGTATTACACCCACCTACTCCGGATATGGTTTTTAGTACAAATCCAGGCAGCTGCAGCTGCGATAGCATTAGACCAAAGCCTAAGAAAACAGCAAGGATACAAGGATGGGTTATTAGCACCTTAACAGTTGATTTTTTGTCCGTCTTTGTAAATAACGATAACCCGGAGGACCACATGGCAAATCTAAGTGGGATCAGTGCAACCGAGGCAAATAATAACCCTTTGGCACCGAATACGGACTCCACGATGGGATTTCCTAAAAAACCAGCGTTGGAGCAAATAATTGCATATCGAAGAATAGCCTGTTTATCCCTCGGTACATGACGAAACAATAACTTGCTGGCCAAAACATATCCAATTTGTGCGACCATGGACAGTAAGAATACCGCTCCACACTGAAGCAATATTTTATTTGACCCACTGATCATAAAAGAATTGATGATATTGCAAGGTAGTATGATATCGATAATCAGATCCGTTATTTTTCTTCTGTTTGCGTAAGTTATAATGCCGCGTTTCTGTGCATAAATACCGATCAGTATGTATAGGAACAAGCTTCCCTGCATTTCCAACATAGACTTCATCTTTTTTGCTCCATTTAATATTTATTTCCGAATTCGTAGCGGTAATAGTTCATAACTGCTGTAATCCCTTTGTTTTCTTCAAAATTATCCTTGATTTTATTCACAGGATAAGAGACCGGTCTCTTTTCCAGAACCTCCGAAATTCCAAGGGCTGCCTGATAGGCCATTCGCTCCAATGCCTCGGTAGTAAACGCCGCTGTGTGAGGTGTAACAATAACATGTTCCATATGTAGCAGCGGATTATCAGACTTTGGTAAATTCCCTTCAAAGACATCAAGTGCGGCCCCTGCAATCTTATGCTCCTTCAGCACCTGAATTAAGGCCTGTTCATCAATGATTTCACCACGACCGGTATTGATTAGATATGCTTCCGGCTTCATCAATGATAACTCCTCCGCCCCGATTATATGTCTTGTAGATGAGCTCGAGGGAAGGTGAAGGGACAAAAAATCCGACTTTGATATTACTTCCTTTATATCATTTGTTAAGAGTGCGTAGTCGACCAGTTTTTTTCCTTCGATTCTTCGGTTATATCCAATGACATTCATATTTAATCCAAAGGTTGCGATTTGCGCCACTTGAGTGCCAATGTTCCCCATACCAATAATCCCAAGTGTTTTTCCTGCAACATCACTTCCATACACCTTCCTGACTCCCAGATCACCACTCTTAAAACCGTTATTATAGTGAATTGATTGCTTTGCTAACATTAAAATTAATCCAATTGCATATTCCGCAACCGAGCTTTGATTGGATTCTGCAGCATTTGTAACCTGAATACCAAGTCTTGTTGCGCTATCCACATCTATACAATCCACACCTACTCCATGCATGGATACTACCTTTAATTTCTTGCAAGAGCTCAAAACTTTTTCAGTTATATTACCATTGCGGGTAAGGATGGCGTCACAATCGGATGCTTCTTCAATTAAAATCTCTTCGGTGATACCCGTACCCATAATTAATTCATAACCTTGCTCCACCAGGTACTCGATTCCTTTTTTGTCAATAGCCTCTGTTATTAAAACCTTATGTTTCATGCAGCACCTCCGTTTTTATTTGGTATAGCAAAAGTATATATTTGAGCCTATTTTCTGACAATAATCATAGTGTACTGAATTTTTTGTAATCAGTGGACATAATGTCCTTTTTCAGAATAAAATCAATTGACGTATCTAAGGTTTAGGCTGTATGCTTAATAAAACAGAAAGGATGGATGATGAAATGAGCCTAATGATTCGACATATCGTAGAAAACCAATTATTGAAAGGTGTAAAGTTGGTTGCTGGCTTTGACGGGGCTGCAAATGTAATCTCTTGGGTCAACGTTATGGAGATTTTGGACTCCCCAAACTCCGTGCAGCGGGGTGAATTACTTGTTACCACGGGCTATAATCTGGAGAATGAGGAATTATTCCGGGATCTGATACTCACACTGAAAAATATCGGTGTAAGCGGTATTGCCATTCAACCCGGTTACTATATAGATGAGATTCCTGATTATATTATTGCCGAATCGAACCGGCTTGGCTTCCCCGTGCTTCAAATACCTAAGGACCTTACCTTCTCTTCTATCCTTCGTATTCTAATTCAAAAAATCAATATTAGTAAATTGGAGAATGAAATCTCAGACGAGGCAATTAAATCTCTCTTTCAACCCACCTATGATGTACTTCAAAAGTACATTCCGAAGCTTTATGAGGAAGAAGGGGGAGGAATTGCTTATCTGTTCTTTGTACAGCCTATTAATCAGTATGCGGTAAATGAAAGCACAGCACTCAGTTGTATGAACCGAATCAAATCCTATTTGGATGACAAGGCAGACCATTGTGAATATACCATTACAAAAAGCGGCTCAGCTGCATTTCTTCTCATTTTCAAAAATGAAAGCAATTATCTATCCATGATCTATGACTTCAGCATTGAGCTAACTTTTCTATCCGAACAACAGGGACTAAATTATTATGTTGGCGTAGATCGAATAAAAGCTGCAAAGGCCTTGGGCTTAGCCTTTGAACACTCCTTGGAATGTACCGACTTATTAAGACACATCCATGCCAAACGAGGGGTTTGCTCCTTTGATAACATGACCTTTATGAAAATGTTCGGTATTCTTCATCAGAATGAACATTCTGTTGTATCAGATAATCAATCCCTTCAGATTCTCCTTAATTATGACAGGATTAACAATACCAACTATGTACAAACCCTGCGTTTTTATCTTGCGGACAATTGCAATGCCTCAAAGACTGCTTCAAGACTCTATATCCACCGCCATACTCTTCAAAAACGTCTTGATAAAATCCACGACCTATGTGGAATCAGTACGGATGACTATTACGCCCGCTTATATATGTCAATTTCCCTGTTATTCCATGACTACTTTGCTTTTTAAATCCGACCAGGACAGGTTGTATATGGTTTCTAGCAAAATGACTACTCTTTTAAATATTGATCAATTGCTATTTACTTTGTGTTTATTGTTGTGCTATTTTGATTTTGAACTAATTAAAATACACTCTTTGAATAAACTTCTGACACACTAATTCAAAATAGTTGATCATGAAAGGAGCTAGCTTATGAGAATGAAAGGCGGTTACACAAGCTATGGACAATATATCGGAATTTTAATGATGGATACCGTGTTCCCCAGGCTGATAGGCGATATAGGGAATGCAAGAACTTATAAGGTACCCGTTCGTTATTATACCGTTCGAAATCTTTCAACGGATAAATTAAATGCCTCCAATGTGGAAAAACTTCTGCTGCAACCCTTTATCGATGCAGCCAGGGAACTTGAAAAGGAAGGATGCAGGGCCATCACCACCAGCTGCAGCTTTCTGTCCGGGTTTCAAAAACAGTTGGCAGATGCTGTGAATATACCTGTGTTTACTAATACACTAATTCTTGCACCTTTTATTAAGACAATGTTAAATAGCAAGAAAAAAATAGGTATCCTAACTGAGAAAGCCGAGCTATTTTACGATGACTATTTTAATCAATTAGGATGGTCCTCCAAAGATATTCCCGTATGTATTACAGGAATGCCAGAGGATTCCCCCTTCTCCCAAGTTTTTATCGAAGATAATTTAGAAGCGGATCTTGAAGTCCTTGAGAATTCTGTCAGGGAGATGACAATTAGACACATGGAGCAAAATCCGGATACCGGGGCTATCATATTGGAATGCACCAACCTTGCCCCTTTCACCAATCTTATTCAAAGCATTAGTGGTGTTCCTGTATTTGGTATTAACCAGTTATTGGAATATATTGATTCTTGTATTCTGGCACCAAACTATTACTAATTATTAAAAGGCAAATCCGTTCAATATAAAAAGCTGCTTTATCGGATATATCACTCCGAACAGCAGCTTTCTTTCTATTATTCTATGCTTTCAAAAAACTTTGTTACCCAATGTATGGCTTCTATATATCCGGGAGATAGGAGCTTCGGATTTAAATGAATATAGTCAGACAATACATTAACTGTCTCCCAATCTCCAGCCTCATATGCTGTTAATATGTCACATATAGGCTTCAAAGAACCTTGATGATAAACAAGTGCATTAAATACATCGTCTGAAATCATCATTCCATCTAATGCAACCGTCATCGGCGCATCCATTATAGCGTCCAGCATACTAAACAGACACATCATGGATACTTCTTCCTTACGATTGCTATAAATACAATTGCTTGCTATATATTCTCCAAACTTTGAACGAACCAACGAAAGCTTCATAATTTCTGTCGGTTTATCTGCGGAAAGTTCTTGAAGCATTAAGACATTGATCCATCTCTCCAGCTCTCTAAACCCCATACGAACTAACGCATCCTTTATGGATCGAAAGGAATCATCCCTTCTTCTATTGCTCATCACCTTCATTGCCCGGTAAGCAAGATTCACATCCGATTCAATAATTTCTGTGATTGCATTATAGGAGGGTTCGTCCTTTTTAAGCTCGTTAAGTATCATAGAATATTGTATTTTTGCTGACTTCTTGATTTTTGACCCTTCAACGATCTTGGGTTTGCTAAAAAAATATCCTTGGAATAATTGAAATCCCATTTCTTTCGCTTTTTGAAACTCCTGTATATTCTCAATTTTTTCAGCTAAAATCGTTTTCCCCTGTAAAAGCGCTTGTTCCACTTCTCTTTCTATGGTATCAAGGGGCGTAATGATAATATCATATTTTATAATATCAGCGATTGGAACAATTGGATAAGTACTCAAGCTTTCCTCAAAATCATCCAGTGCTATTTTATAACCTTTCTTCTTTAAATCCTTAATCCTATCAATTAACTTCTCATCCACTGCTACACTCTCAAGAACCTCAATAACAAGTGTCTTTGGATCGATTAGCTCAATATTCTCTGACAATATGAATTCATAGTCAAAGTTTATGAACGCCTTGGACTTTCCAACGATTCGGTCAATTCCTTGTTCAAATAAACCACCTAAAACAGCAGCAGTTGCAACACTGGAGGGAGTATTGCCGAATGAACTGGCCCCAGACTCCGCACGAAATAGTAGCTCATAGCCATAAATTTTCATTAGCCTATTAAAAATCGGCTGTCTTGCTATATACATACTCATACTTCCTTTTTGTTTGTTACATTCAGATTGCTGATTTGTCATGAACTTTATTACAATCCAATGGTAAATCACTCTTCTTTATTATGGTACTTATCAACATGTTTGTCATTTTTCACGTTATTTTGACATAAATTACACATACTATATTTTACCATAACACCAACAAAAAGAAAAGAAAGTTATGTTGATTCTTAAGATGTCTATCTTCCAATCGTTACTGTTCAATTCTAATATTTAGAACTTGGTATAATGAATTCGGGTCTTTGACACTTGCATACAAAAAAAATCGCTTGAAGCCTTGAATTAGGCTTATTTTTTTGCCAAATTATACATTTTGATATTGAGTACTTTTGAGCCATGTGTTATAATATAAGGGTATAGGAGGTGTTGTATGCGATTAAAAGTATCAAAGTCCAAAAATTCTGCTTCCCTTTATGTGATTAAATCAACTTATATTAATAAAGTACATTCTACAAAAATTGTTGAAAAACTTGGTACAGAAGCTGAACTTCGAGAAAAGCTTAATGGACAGGATCCTTACGAGTGGGCTAATGCTTACATAGACCAGCTCAATAAAAAGGAGCTGGAAGAAAGCCGACAGGTAATCATTAAACGAAAGCAGTCAGAACTTATTTGTAAAAACGAACAGCAATCATTTAATGTAGGCTATCTCTTTCTTCAACAGATTTATCATCAACTAAAACTCAACCAGATATGCAAAGATATTTCTGCAAACTATAAATTTACTTACAACCTAGATTCCATTGTTTCAAGATTGATTTATGGAAGAATTCTTTTCCCTTCTTCTAAACTTAATACTTTCCAGCTTTCTAGAACGCTTCTGGAACAGCCCGATTTTGAACTTCAACACATTTACCGTGCCTTAGAAGTCATTTCCAAAGAATCTGACTTTATTCAATCTGAGCTTTATAAAAACAGTCTTGCTGTATCCAAGCGCAACGACAAGATCCTTTACTATGATTGTACTAACTACTTCTTCGAGATGGAGCAAGAAGACGGGATTAAGCAGTATGGACCATCCAAAGAGCATCGACCTAATCCCATTGTGGAAATGGGGTTATTCATGGATGGCGATGGTATCCCCCTTGCTTTCAGCATCCATAGCGGGAGTACGAATGAGCAACAGACTCTACAACCCCTTGAGAAAAGAATTATGGAAGACTTCTCTCTTGCTAAGTTTGTCGTATGTACCGATGCTGGACTTTCTTCCACCGATAACCGTAAATTCAACAACCTAGGGGAGCGCGCATTTATAACTACACAGTCTGTCAAAAAGCTGAAAAAGCATCTAAAGGAATGGGCACTGTCAAATGGTGGATGGCATCTGGAAGGAACGCCTGGAACATTTGATATCAGTGGTATCGAGGAATCCGATGAGGTAAAGGAGAAGTATAGAAACTGCACCTTCTACAAAGAACGTTGGATAAAAGAAGACGGTCTGGAACAGAAGTTAATCGTTACTTTTTCTCTAAAATACAAGGAATATCAACGATGTATCCGCAACAGACAGATCGAACGTGCTACAAAACTTCTAGAGAAAAGCCCCTCCAACCTGAAAAAACACCGTTCGAACGACTATAAACGCTTTATTGCCAAAACCACTTTAACAAATGATGGTGAAATAGCTGAGAAAGAATTATATAGCATAGATAATGAAGTAATTACAAACGAAGAAGCTTTCGATGGATTTTATGCAGTCTGTACCAACCTAGAAGATGATGCTCCTGCTATTACCAAGATAAATCATAAACGATGGGAAATCGAAGAATGTTTTCGTTTACTTAAGACTGATTTTAAAGCAAGACCGGTCTACTTAAGTCGTGATGATAGGATTAAAGCGCATTTCACAACTTGTTTCCTATCGTTAACCATATATAGATACTTGGAAAAGCGCCTAAAAGAGAATTTCACAAGTTCAGAAATCATTAGCCAGCTACGAGACATGAATTTCTATTCTATCCCAGGAGAAGGATACATTCCGACCTACACCAGGACAGATTTCACAGATGCAATTCATGAAGCATTTGGATTCAGAACAGATTACCAGATAGTAACTACCAAACAAATGAAAAAAATTTTTAAAGACACACAGAAATAGAAAAAAGTACTCACTTTTTCAAGAAAAAGAAAAGTCTGGAACGCCCTATTTATTGGGCTTTCCGGACTTTTTTACACTTGCAACTGTCAAAGACGGGATTTTACCATAACACCAACAAAAAGAAAAGAAAGTTATGTTGATTCTTAAGATGTCTATCTTCCAATCGTTACTGTTCAATTCTAATATTTAGAACTTGGTATAATGAATTCAGTTAATTAATTTCCAAAGAGGAGTGTTTGCATACGTTGTCATTTAACTTCCAAAGATCCTACCCTTTATTACGAAAATCTATCTATAAACGCTATTATTTCTTCTATTTTATCCACCTTAATAATCGGGACATCCTTCAGCATATTCGAAATCGCTCCTTTTTCTAAGCCATTCTTGAACAGCATGTTACGAAAGCATTCTAGTTCCGGTTGCTCCGTTAGAAATTGACTGACAATCAGGTATGCAGTAATTTCATTTTTAATTCTTATTGGAAAACGATACATCATTAACCCATTCGGACAAAACAATAAGTCAGAACCGTATCTTCCAACGCCTGAACATGTTTCCATACATATTAATTCCATTCGCTGATCTCTCTGCATAAAATTATTACACAGTTCAATCCTAGGAGATGCAAAAATCACTTCATTATCCTTATCTAGCAGTGTTAATGCTATATGCGTCTCTTCATTCAGTTTATTTAAATAATCTTCAAACAATTCCAAGTCCAGAACTTGTTTTAACCTTTCCCTTGACATTAAAGAATGTTCCATCTATTGTTCTCACTTTCTGTATTTCCTGATGTTTATCAACCTTGTATTACTTTTCTTTAAAACAATATGCCATAAAATTGTTCCATTCCTGTAAAATATCATCTTCCTTCATTGCAATTCCGGTCAATATCATCTCGTAAATCATGTTGCTTTGTAATTGTCTAAATTTATTATGCAATAGTCCCATATCACTACCACTGTTAGTTCCATTCTGAGCGAAGCTTCTTTCTAAAATAGGAGTCATCACTTCTAATTCTTTTGCATGATATGCTTTGTATATTTCTCTGGCTTCAAGTGCTATTTCATCCGGTGCAAAAACCTGATACCTAAGTATAAACTTGTGAGCCGCATAATTACTTAAACAAGAATTAATTCCATTTTGAAAAACGAAAAAAAGTTGTTCAATCGGTGCAAGTTCATGGTTTGATTCTATTATATTATTTAGGGAGGATAATAAATCCTTTAATATCTGATCGTAAATAGCTAGGAACATATCTTTTTTTGATTTGTAATAAAAATATAACGACGATGCTTTGATACCTATCTCCCCACTTATTGTTCTCATATTGGTTCCTTCGTATCCCTTTTCCAACAAATGAACGAATGCGATACGATCTATTCTCTCCAAGGTTGATTCCAATTTTTCATTCTCCAAATTATCACTTCCTTTTTATTTATCAATATTGTAAAGTAATAAATGATTTGTATTCACCTAACGTTTGTTAGGTACAATTATACAATTTTTTATTCGTATTTTCAACTAGTTGTTTATTTATGAAACAAACATGAAACCAACAAATTGAGCACTCCTCGTTCTATTCTATCAATGAACTTCTTATGAAAGACACTAAAGATAATCCCACAAAAAAAGCGACTTGCCTATATAATAGTTCTGACAAATCGCCTTCATGTTGTTCAAATTTACATATGGTTAAAACCTTCTTAAAATTTAAATATACTTACCTATTTTTAAAATCAAATCATCTACATCAATGGGCTTCGTTACATAATTTTGCATCCCTGCATCTATACACTTTTTTTGATCTTGCTGTTGTGCATATGCCGTCATAGCAATGATTGGTATTTTGCTATATTTTTTTTGCTCACGAATTTTTTGTGTAAGTCTATAACCGTTTATATCGGGTAACTGAATATCCATTAATATCAAATCAACCTTATTCTCTTTTAGTATTTTCTCTGCCTCTGATGCATTATAGGCTGATAGCAATCGATATCCCATACTTGCTGCAAGAAATTCGATGACGTTTTGGTTAATCATACTGTCATCCACACTGAGGATCGTCTTCCCCTTACCCTTTTCTTCAACCACACATACATCTTCCTTATTCTCTCTTATCTTATGTTCTGGATGCATTATATGATTGGTCTGATTAACACCCTCATATATCATCCTAAAATAAAAACTGCTGCCAACACCGGGTTGACTTTTCACTTTAATTGTACCCTTCATTGCTTCCGAAAACCGCTTTACTATGGCAAGACCCAAACCTGTTCCGCTGTATTTTTTGTCAACAGTTCCATCCAACTGAGAAAACACTTCAAAAATCTGCTCCTGATGACTCGATTCTATCCCTATCCCGGTATCACATACCTCTATCTCAATATCGCTATCTTCTCCCTCCTTACCCAGCAACAAAGCCTTTAATACTATTCTGCCTTCCTTCGTAAATTTTACCGCATTTGAAATAAGGTTAGTGATAATCTGTTTAATCTTTTGTGCATCTGCTATAACTTGCTCGGGTATTTGGGGATCTACATAATAACCAACTTCAATCCCTTTATCATTGGCAATTAAACTCAAATCATGAAAACACTCCTGCATCATAAGTTTTAGTGAAAATTTTGTCTTTACAATTTCCACCTTATTTTGTTCAATCTTTGAAATATCTAAAATGTCTGATACAATCCCCATTAAGGTTTGTGCTGAAGTTTCCAACATATTCACCAATCGTTCGTAATCTTCATCAATGCGCGTTCTTAATTTCAAAAATCGCACAGCGGCAATTATTCCATTGAGCGGAGTTCTGATTTCATGACTCATATTAGCTAGAAACATACTTTTTGCATTGGTTGCCTTTTGTGCTTCTTCTGCTAACAACGCCATCTTCATATTACTCTCTATCAAACTCTCTTCAATTAGTTTTCTGTCTGAAACATCCTCATGGGTGCCAATAATTCTTAATGGATTTCGATTTGAATCATAGCTATAAATACCTCCCTTCGAGCGAACCCAGCGATAAGTGCCAGATTTCGTAAGAATTCTATATTCTGTCACAAATTTATCTTCCTTTGATATACCAATGTGATAGTCCTCCAAAACCCGTTCCACATCATCTTGATGAATTAAATTAATCCATGCCTGATAGTTTTTATCAATACTTCCTACTTCATAACCCAACCATGAACCAAAATCATTATAAGTGATAATATGATTGCTCTGCATATTAAAATCCCATATGCAAAATTGTCCTCCCTCCAGTGCTACCGCTGCAAGTTCTTGATATTCCAACAACTCTCTTTTAATCCTCATCATTTCTGATATATAGCTATATGTACTGATATATCCAATGATCTTGTTTTCTTGATCTCTGATCGGCGAATAGGAAACTGCTAATTTAACAATATGACCATCCTTATGCGTCCTGGCTGTTTCAAATCGCACTATGACTTGTCCCATGCGCAGCATCTCTTTTATAAAATTCATTTCATGTTGATATTCCTTAGGAATCAAGAAATCAATATTTTTACCAAGGATGTCTTCTTTTTGATACCCCAGCCATGCAATTGCCGCATTATTCCAAATTGTGATATTAAAGTTACAATCCATTGCAATAATTGCTTCCTCCGTAATATCGAGGGATACATCAAACGATCTGGCTTTTGCGTCAATTAGAGAAATGTGTGACATATCATGTATGATACTGATTACATACTTCCCTACGCTCTGAGCCGTTGTTACAGAACGAACTTTTACCGGCACCTCACTCCCATCTTTTTTGCGGTGATATGCATCAAACTCAATTCCTTCACAAAGTGCTTTTTCAAGTTGCTCTCTTATCACAATATTTTCATCCTTACATCTTATATCAAAAATATTACGTCCTATTAATTCATCGTATGTGTATCCATAAAATTCAAGAGCCTTAGAATTTCCATATAATATTTCACCTGACTCACTTATAATCAAAACATTATCAAGCATATTATGAAAGATATTGTCAAACCACTCCAAATCACTTTTATGCATCATTTCATCTCCCATCGTATTATTCTATATGAAGAATATATAATAAACATTATTTCATAAACCGAATTAGTACCTTACCCTTTGTTAATCTCAACAACTTTTAAATAATATAAATTAATTCGCTTCTCAACTTCAGCTTCATAAATGATTAATTCTCATTTTACTATTATCAAAAACTTATTACAAGGAGCGTTCCTCTCTTTTATAATCTCCTCTATATGAAATCATTAAGCAATATGTTTGCAGGTAATTTAAAAATTCATCAAATCGTTCCGGAATATGAAAGATTGTCATTCCTGCATAATATAATAGAATAACGAAAAAATGAAACGTGATGACATGACTTCTCAAGAGAATGAAAAGATCTATGGTGATAACTATGCCGATTTTTTTTTAGAGTATTATGGTATTCCTTCCGTGCTGGATACATATAGCAGTGGTACTTATCGAATCATTAACTATTTCACTTCCGTTGTTTATATTCCCGTTAGTGAGATGAACCCTGTTGAATTAGCAAAAAAAGATTTGACCATCCCTGCTCTCTATGGACTTACCAGTGAAAGAGAATTAGAAGCCTCCGGAGTCACACGACTGCGTAGTGTTCCAAATTTCGATTTTAGAGGTAAGGGAGTTCTCCTTGGTTTTGCTGATTCCGGTATAGATTATACCAATCCCATTTTTCAAAATGCGGACAAAAGTTCAAAAATTGTTGCAATCTGGGATCAGTCCATTGCCAATGAACTGATCCAGGAGGGGATTCCCTACGGAACAGAATATACACGGGAAGAGATTAATAAAGCCCTCCAAAGTAGCAATCCCTATCAAATTGTTCCCTCCAAAGATGAAATTGGCCATGGAACTATGGTGGCAGGTATCGCAGCAGGAAACGAAGTGCCAGATCAGGGATTTTACGGAGTCGCCCCCGATGCAGAAATTATTGCAGTAAAATTAAAGCAAGCTAAACCTTATCTAAGAAAATATTTTCAAATACCGGAAAATGAGCCCTGTTATCAAGAAAATGACCTGCTTTTTGCTCTGCAATATCTTTTAAATTATTCCTATAAAGTTAACAAACCCATTGTTATTTGTATCTCCTGTGATACCTCGCGATACGCAAGAGACGGAAAAGACCTGCTAAGCAGCTGGATCTCCCTGGAATCAAGTTATCCCGGAGCCGCAGTACTTGTTCCAGCAGGGAATGAGGGGAATGGAAGAAGACATTATTATGGAGTCATCAACGAAGCACCCGGATATGATACCGTTGAATTGAATGTGGGCTCAGATAGTCAGGGCTTTACTATGGAGCTTTGGGGTACTACACCAAATATTTTTACTATTGATATACAATCCCCTTCCGGTGAGTTTATTCCAAAAATTGTGGCCAGATTAAACGAAACACAAGAAGTCAGCTTTATTTTTGAACGAACCATCATCAATGTACACTATCAAATTGTGGAATCACAGACGGGGGAACAGCTGATTTCATTGCGTTTTACAAATCCCGCCAAGGGCATCTGGAAATTCAATATTTACAGCAGAGGACTGTATCCGATTAATTTTCATGTATGGCTCCCTATGAGAAACTTTATTCCTCCGGATGTTTTTTTTATTAAATCCAATCCTAATACAACATTGCTTTCCCTGTCCTGTGCTAACATTCCAATTACAGTGACTGCCTATAATGTAGAAGACAATTCACTTTATACCGAAGCAGGACTGGGGTTTACCAGAATTAATATGACAAAACCCGATATTGCCGCACCAGGAGAAAACATTGTCTGTCCAGATAAAAACCATGGTTTTACTAAAGTCTCTGGTACAAGTGCCGCTACCGCTCATGCCAGCGGTGTTGCGGCGTTATTATTTGAATGGGGCATGGTTAAGGGGCATTATCCTAATATGACCACGCAAGATATCAAGGTTTTTATGACGAGGGGAGCCCGCAGGGACTTAAACAATACCACTTATCCGAATCCACAATGGGGATATGGTATATTAGATATTTATAATGTCTTCGAAAGTTTAAGAAACAGCGAATCCGGTTAACGAAATTCAACCGATTGGAGGGATTAATATGAATGAAGATGAAAAGTTTAAAATTATGAGCAATGACTATATGAATATTGTGATTCGTTATAATAATAATCCTAATCTGCTTAAACCTTACGAAAAATATACCATACAAATCATGAATGAAGCCTATGCTGTAATTTACATTCCCATAGCGGACATAGAAAAATTAAGTTTATCGGAAGTCGGATATTATGCTATTCCAAATTATTATGCCTTGGCTGATGAACAAAGCTTGGAAGCCTCCGGTGTACAAAAATTACGCAGAAACCGCTCTACCAATTTAACCGGTAACGGAGTAATTATAGGCATCATCGATACGGGCATTGATTATACTAACCCGGTATTTATAAATCCTGATGGCACGACTAGGATTATATCCATATGGGATCAAACCATTGATGGTCCTAATAACCCCATTGCTGTTTATCCAACCTTCTATGGAACAGAATACACGAAAAATCAAATCGACCAAGCTATAAATAATGACAACCCATTTTCCATAGTTCCTTCCAAGGATGAAAACGGACATGGAACTATGATGGCAGGTATTGCAGCCGGCAACGAAGATCATGTTAATGGGTTTAGCGGAGTGGCTCCAAATAGTGAGTTAATGATCGTTAAGCTTAAACAGGCGAAAAACAACTTAAAAGATTTATACTTTATTCCTCATGAGAAAGAATGCTACCAAGAAGATGATATTATGTGGGCCATCCAATACATTCTATACACCGCAAGATCTCTTTCAAAGCCTCTCTCCATTTACTTAGGTCTCGGTACTTCCCTGGGTCCTCATAACAACTATGGCTTATTAAATACCCTTGTCACTCTTGCAGCCGATACTCCAAGGGTCAGTGTATCCATTTCTGCCGGTAATGAAGGAGGATTAAAACGACACTTTTTCAGCGAAATCCCCCCCTACTCCGGGCCAGTGAATGTTGAACTAAATATATCCGATAATGAGCCCGGCTTTACCATGGAGCTCTGGGGGGAACCTCCTATGATTTACTCCATGAATATCATATCGCCCGGGGGGGAATCCGTTGCTGTAGTCTCAACCCGCCTTTCGCAAACCCAGACCATAAAATACATTTTCAACCCAACCATAATCCTGGTAAATTACGTTCTCATTGAGCCAGTATCCGGCAATCAAGTTATTGTCATTCGTTTCAAAAATCCTTCCTCCGGCATTTGGAAGTTTAATGTGTTTGGAAAAGGTAATGTGAAGGGCTCTTTTCATATGTGGCTGCCGGTCAGTGATATTATCAGTAAAGATACGTATTTTTTAGTTGCCGACCCAAATACCACGATCACCTCTCCCGGTAATGCATATATACCCATGACCGTGACTGCTTATAATGCAGCCTCTGGTAATTTATACAACAATGCAGGTCGAGGATTTTCCACCTCCAACATTATCAACCCAGATCTGGCTGCTCCTGGCGTAAATGTACTTGCACCAACGCCAAAACATACTTTTGTCAGAACCACAGGTACCAGCGCTGCTGCTGCACACTCTGCCGGAATAAATGCTCTTCTTTTGGAGTGGTGTGTGGTAAAAAATAATTACCCCAATGTGGATGCTTTTAGTATCAAGAAATTTCTGATACGAGGAGCCAACCGAAATAATAATCTAATTTATCCAAATCCCGATTGGGGCTATGGAATTATTGATGTATTTAAAACCTTTGATGTCTTTAGAACCTACGTTTAATGTTGGTTTCACCAATCCAAATATTCCAATTACACTTCGCTGTCTTTGGTCACATAACGAAAGCCTCGATAGTTCAAATGCTGTGAAGGTTTATATCCGTCAAAATTGTTCTCTGCCCTGGGTAACATAGGGTTATCTATATAACATCCATCTTCCGTCCTTTGGATTCCCTGTGGAAAACTAAAAATATTGTATGGATCATACTTAGCTTTAATTTGCAATAGTTTCTGAACATGGCAACCATAATACTCCTCCAAATAATTTGGAAGGCCGTTGTAAGGGAAGTTCACATAAGATCCCATTGTTACTGATTCCAAATAGGGATACTGATCATAAATCCATAACCTGTTTCCTATTGCATATTTGTTTTCTTCCCATACGGTTTCAAGCCATATGATATAATTGGCTTGCCGGTAAAAGAAAGCTGTATCATCTTTATTGATTTCGGAAACCCTTCCTCCCAGCGCATACATTGAGAGACCTGTAAAGACGGAACCCTTCGGAGGCTCTTGTATTAATCCCACCAACTCCGATATCTCATCACAATGGAATTCTCGCTCCACAAATCGACTGACGGACTGAAATTTCTCATAGGGTGGATATACGCTGCCTATAATCGACACTGCTTCCAAAAATGACATGGTTTCTATATTATATCTTGCCCCCTCAAGAGCAAGAAAATCCGCCATGATATATTCTACCTCTTCATACCCACCATAAAATATTCCTCGTACCAACATGGATAACTGATCCTCTAATGAATTATAAATTCTGGAGATGAGTGTTATCCGTTTATCCGCATTCTTTAACCAGTTCTGCCAGGTTGAAAGGAACACCTTCTGCTCCTCCTGATTTACGTGCAGATAATCAATCTCTATCAGCGTAACCATATCCACCTTGGGAGGAAGCCAAAAAGTCATGGATGCAATTACTCCGAAATTTCCTCCGCCTGCTCCCTGACATGCCCAAAATAATTCTGGATTAAGCTCCTTATTCGCCTTGATTAAAACCCCTTCATAATTGATCAATTCGATATCTATCAAACTGTCACAACCTAAGCCAAAATTCCTGCAGGAAAGTCCCCACCCACCTCCAAGGGAATAGCCACCCACTCCCACAGTAGGGCAAGTTCCTCCAGGGAACGGGTACCCCTTTGAAGAAACATAGTCATAAACAAGACCGTTTGTTACTCCTCCTTCCACATAAAGTTGATTCGTGCACTCATCTATCTTCATATGAATCAATTTACTCACATCAATAATTAACGTACAATTGCCGTTTGAGTACCCTTCATAGTTGTGACCACCATTTCGAATTCGAATAGCAATATCATGTCTTCTGCTCCATAAAATTGCATTTGAAATATCTCTTTTGTTCCTACAATATACAATAATCAGAGGGAATTGCTGAATTGCTCTGTTATAACCCTGCCTGTCTTCTCTATAACCAAGATCAAACGGTGTAACAATATCACCAGTTAATCCAAACAAAAAATCACTCATATTTCTCTCCATTCCTGCCCAAGAATTTTATATATTTAATTTATTCCAGGATGACGCTGGCATAAATTAGTACGGTCTAATAAAATGATTTTGTGACCCTCTACCACTATTAATTACTCAAATATATAAATTCATTTCATTATATGTTCCAAATTCGGATATGTTATGTCATATCATAATTAATTTGCAACAAACTAGTTGTTTTTTGACGAAAGCACTACAATAATTCGCATATAAACGTCATATTTCAACATTTACCTGCACAATACGTATATAGAAATCATAAATTGATAGTGCAATGATTCACATAAAAACTATATTTGCTAATTCGATTCAATTAATTGCCAAGGAACTTATGGAGATGATTTTAAGATGAATTCTATGAATAAATTTGAAGATTTACCAACTCGCAATTACTGCGATGGATTAAAGAGCGCAGAATGGAACTTTATATCAGCTCCGAATCTGCATCCAATGAAAGTAAAGGTGAATCTTGATAAGCCAGGTACTTCAGAAGGACTATTATTTGTTGCACCTTATACCGTTTTCGGTTCAAAAATGATTGGTCAGACCGGCGCTCTCATTATGGATCAGACCGGCGACCCCATTTGGTTTAATCCCTTATGCAGTATTTATATACAAAACACTGATTTCCGAGTACAGCGCTATAAAGGTCAACCCGTATTGACAATGTGGCAGGGAACCATTTCAGGAACTCAGTCCATGTTTTTAAATCTGCCTGCCGGAGATCCGGAACCAGGTGCCTATTACATTATTTTAGATCAGCATTACAATGTACTAAAAAGGATATCTGCCAGAATGGGCTTTACCTCTGATCTGCATGAATTTATTATTACCAAACGAAACACCGTATTGTTTACTGCCATTAAGCAGGTTCCCTATGATTTGAGTCCTTATGGTGGACCTAAACACGGTTTTATTGATGACTATTCCATACAAGAAATTGATCTTTCCACCGGGGAATTAGTATTTTTCTGGAATGCACTTTCCCATATTAACCCGGGGGATTCTATGATGCCTGCTGCCTCAGCTACACAGACTAATAATATATGGGATTGTTATCATATGAATTCAATTGATGAAGGAAAAGACGGAACCTTGTTGGTCAGTATGAGAAATATGTGGGCTATTTATAAGATTGCCAAACGAACCGGTAGGATTTCCTGGCAGCTTGGCGGAAAGAAGAGTGACTTTCAAATTGAAGAGGGAGCAGATTTTTCCTGGCAGCATGACGCAAGATATCGCTCCAACCAATTAATCAGTATGTTTGATGATGCTTGCTGCGCTTCTCCTAACTCACCTCCTCAGTGCCGCTCACATGGATTGGTTCTTGAACTAGATTATCGCAATATGAGTGCCAAAGCTTTGAGGAAGTATTTTCATGATCCTGTTTTATACGTGGCTAGCCAGGGTAACGTTCAAAAACAGCCAAACGGCAATCAATTTATTGGTTGGGGACAGCAACCCTACCTATCCGAATATGCACAGGAAGGAAATAACATTAAAGAGCCGAGAGTCAACTTCTTATATGACATGCGCTATCCGAACAAGAACATGTCCTACCGGGCTTTTAAGAATAAGTGGATTGGGCTTCCACTTTATCCTCCTGCTATCGCCGCCGTACCTGGTCAAGATTCTGTTGATATCTATGCCTCCTGGAACGGTTCCACCGAGACCGTCTCCTGGCAGGTATCAGCAGGTTCCTTCCCCTATTGTTTATTCGTCAAGGACACTGTAGCCAGAACGGGCTTCGAAACAAAAATCACGGTAAAGGGAATTGAAGACTATTACCAAGTATGCGCTCTGGACTCCTCCGGGGATATTATAGGTATTTCTGAAATCCTATCGGTGAAACATTGATAAAATAGGATGAAACCATATAAATATCATAATAACGCGACTAATCGCGTTTTCCGATAATTTTATATGGTTCCATCCTATTGATACCCTATTCCCATTTAAGATGCTGACCAAAAAATGGGATAATATAATCTGACATTACTTTCATTGGAATGCTATGTCCGTTATGGTTTGTAGAAAGAGAATGCTTTATTCCCTGTTTATCCAATAAATCAGATAGGTATTCCGTTCCCTCCGAAATCCATTTATAAGAATCCGCCTCCCCATATAGAAGTCCAATTGCTAAAAGTGGTTTGTTTAATTTTTGGTACGCATTAATTTTCTTATCCCAATCACCAAATCCGGATTCCCATTGCTTTAAGAGTTCATTATCCTTTTTTGAGCTGTCCCTTTTCGGTATTTTAAGGTAAGGGTAATCTTTATCATAGGCAAATGCCAAGGAATATGATTTCAGGAAAGTATTATCTGAAGCCCAGGAATCCAATGCATCACCAATCTTTCCGGGTGCTAGTACTCCAGGTGACATAGAAAAAACTGCTCCATAAATATCCGGATGAAGAAATGCCAGATTCAAGGCACCAAAACCACCCATAGAAAAGCCACATATTCCTCGAGAATCCGATTTTGCTAAGGTTCTATAGTTACTATCTATGTAAGTGACCACTTCCTTGGAGGTATAATCATCCCACTTTCCGATTATCGGAGAATTCACATAGAAAGATCCACCAACAGAATTTGAGCCGTCTACAGCAACTAAGATAAATTCTTTTGTGGGCTCTTTGGAGAACTCTTGATCCAGTTCACTTTGTGTATAGTTTATAAAACCCAGTGCAGAATCACCGAATCCGTGCAGAAAATATATTACCGGGTATTTTTTCTTACTTTCATTATAGGAAGGTGGCAAGTAGATATACAGCTTATGTTCCTTTTTCTCCTTAATTTGATTCTCAGCTATTGCATTGGAACTGATAGTATCTGTCTTTAAAGTTCCTTTCTTTAGTTCGTATTCGTTTTCCTGCTCTTTTGTTATATTATTCGATCCATTCGCAGATTTAGTTACCTCATTCTGCTTTCCTTGATTCCCCTGTATCTCTGATTGTGTATCTATTGAACTACTCTTGCACCCGACCAAAACCAATAAGATAAAAATAGAAATAATAGCAACCGCATTTGATTTGAATTTTATCATTCATTGTCCCTCCTATATTCTTTTATTTTGACAATAATATAGTGATAGTATATTATGAAATCATAAAAACGGTTGAACATTTCTTGCTATTATGAGATTGGGAGGTCATTATGAACGTTGCGAACCGAAAGCTCATTAATGATGCAGTAGCTCTTATTGAAGATAATTTAAAAACAAGCTTGTCGCTGGACGAAATCGCTCATAAATTATCCATTTCAAAATATCATTTTCATAGGATTTTCCGGGCTATAACCGGAAAACCATTAATGACTTATGTGAGAGAACGAAAACTTACCAATAGCCTTGAGGATCTGTTAAATGATCAGTTAAAAATCATTGATATAGCATTGGAATATCACTTTGAATATGAACAAAGCTATGAGAGAGCTTTCAAGCAGTTATTCGGGCTTACTCCCACCGATTTTCGCCAAAACAGCTGCGAACTTCCCATTATACCTCCCATTGACACCACACTTCTGTCGGAGATCTCCATGGGTATACTGAGTCCCCCTTGGTATTGTACCAAGTCTCGCTTTCATCTTGCCGGTATCAGGACACTGATTAATCATCAAGAAAATTATGACTACAGTACAGCAAATACCAAAGCTTTGGATTTTTATTATAATCAGCGCAATCGGTTAAAGAATACGGTACAAGAGCATATTTATTATGGTCTGATAACTTATTACGATAACTATAGCGAGGATTTTTATATGCCAAGCATTGAGGTCTCTGTACCTTTTGAAAATGACCCTTTTTTTACCTGTCAGACTATTGAACGATCAAACTATGCTGTCTTTCGTTATATAGGGTTGCATTCTCCGGAAGAATTAACAATTAAATTACTTCATGAAGTTTATGATTTAATTGATAGTATATGGCTTCCAAAGACAAGTCTTTTACCTCAAAGAGGATACCATTTTGAACGTATTAATCAGCGTATCTGTAGAAAAGATTATTGTGAGGCTGATATCTATATGCCAATTCGTCACGGATAGTGAATCACATTTTATACTCTACTTCTAAGGAGTGCTTCTCGTTATCATATGCAGACTAATTTTAGAAGCATCACTTTATTAAAATCGTCTACCCCATCTAAATTGCGGAATTGAAATATGCAGATGGTTTAACTTACAATACAAAAAAGAGAAGCTCATAATTACACATTCTACTTCTCTTTTTTGTTAATATTCAATTATTCCGTTACTTCACTTATAATATCCTTATTCAATCCTGTTACATTGATGTTTTTCGTAGTCTTTGCATCAAGACTTTCCGCCATAACGATATTTTTCACATCAATACCCACTGCACTCTGAACGGTATCAAATACCTTCGCCAAAACAGTTGGTACGTTATCGGATACGCTGTCTATTCCGCCACCGTAAATCTTAATATCAGAAATCTGGCTTAACGGCTCAGCTACTGCTCTTGCAACCTCAGGTAACTTCTCAATTAACTTATCTGCCATAGCGGCACCGGTATACTTCTTATAAGCCTCTGCCTTCTTCTCCATTGCCTCCGCTTCTGCAAGACCCTTTGCCTTAATGGCTTCTGCTTCTGCAAGACCAACAGCAGAAATCGCTCTAGCTTTCGCTTCACCATTGAGTGCTTCTGCATCAGCTTCCGCCTTTGCCTTTAATCTAATTGCTTCTGCTTCTGCATTTGCTTCTGTTTTTCTGGATTCTGCTCTCGCTTCTGCTTCTGCAATCTTTGTATACTTTTCAGCATCTGCTTCCGCTTTCTTCTGTTCTCTGTCTGCGTTAGCAGGTTCTACGACTTTCGTCTTTAACTCTTCACGAGTCTTCTCCGCACGACGTTGTTCCAGCTCAATCTGTTTTAACTCTCTTGCAATATCAACCTGTAACTGTGCTTCCTGAAGTTCTTTCTGCTTTTGCTGCTTTAAGATATCCGCTTCCATTTGCGCTGAAATAACCTCTTTGTAAGTAATGCTCTTTTGGATTTCATAAGCCGCATCCGCCTTCGCTTTTGCTGATTCCTGTTCACTTCTATAGTCAGCCTCACGAACCTCTTTTGCCTTGATTGCTGCGCTTACTTCGGTTTCTGCTTCCAAACGAGCCTTTTCGCCTTCCTTGGTAGCCTCGGATTTTTTGATATTCTCTTCTTTTAACGCGATTGCCTGTGCAATTTCTGCATCCTTTTTCTTTTCCGCAATTTGCTTTGCACCAAGTGCTCTGATATAACCATTGGTATCATTTACATCTTTAATGGAGAAATCCTTTAATTCAAGACCCATTTCTCCGATTTTGGTACCAACCACTTCCTGTACCTTTGCGGAAAATGCTTCACGGTCATTATAGATCTGCTCTACTGTCATAGAAGCAACGATTTCACGAAGCTTACCTTCCAAGATAAGAGTAACCTGTTCACTAATTGACTTCTGAATCTGAGGTTCATTGGTACCAGTAAACTGTTCGATTGCCGCATAAATGCTTTCATGTGTGTTTCTAACCTTTATCACCGCGGTACCAAGTACGTCAATCGGCACACCCTGAGATGACATGGTTTGAGATGTGCTGATATTCAGCTGAATATTACCCAGTGATATGATATCCGTACGTTCAAAAACCGGAATAACAATACCACCTCCACCGGTAATAATCTTCTTTCTTAAACCGGTAACAACCATTGCCTTATCCTGGGGAACCTTTTTCCATAAACGTAAGATTAATGATAAGATGAGCAATACTAAAACTACAGCTGCAACCGTTAAGATAATAGGACCATAGCTCGCAATTTCTGATGTAAGTAACATATAATATCCTCCCTATTTTTCGCCTTTGGCGTTATTCATATTTATTCTTTGGTTCAACAATAAATATTCCGTTCTTAAATTCCTTCACTGCTACGATTTTTCCCGCTTCAAGCTTAATGTTCTCATCAGCACACTTGGCAGGATAACTGACCAATACATTTTTTAAAGTGGAAAAGCTGACCGTGCCGTACTGACCCGGAAGTATCGTATCAACGATTTTCCCATCATATAACGCTAATTCATTCTCACTGATTCCACTATTAATTGTTTGTGCCTTCTTTAGCGAATTAATTATTGTCTGAATGATTACTGCCATCAGATAACCTACTCCTGCCGATAGAAGCAAAGTTACAATAAAGTTCCATTCGCTTAATGTCATCAAAGCCCCGGAGGTCCCAAAGACTACTGCAAATGCGGATAACGATAAAAGCGATGTAGGTATTAATCCAATTGATAGAAAAGATCCATCGCCATTTGCATCGGTAGGAGCAGATGCATTTCCTCCGTGAACATCACCTAAATGATGATCCAAATGAATATCATGATGAAGATCGGAATGGAGATCGGTGTGTATGTCTCCATGTAGATCGGTGTGTATATCACCATGGAAGTCAGCGTTTGAATCTATATCACCATGCATATCGCCACCGAATCCATTCGATAAGAATCCAATTACATAATTAAAAACCGGCAATACTGCACCTCCGGCCAGAAAGCACAAATAAAATGTAAGCAATTGTTTCACCCCCCTATTAAATTGTCGTCAGTTTTTAATACATTATCTAGTATATAGTGATAAACTACTTTTTTCAACACATTTATCCATATATAACCATCGTTTAATCTTCTCTTAATCAAATCACAACTTACCGCTAATTTATCCCATTTTTACAGCAATTAGGTTGCCTAAAACAGATTCTCACCTCATATGCGGCTTTCCAATATTTAAAATAATTGAAAAGTTTGTTCCCATTCCAGTAATATTCATACCAAAATTCAACTAGCTTTTCCAAATTCATAGTTCTTTTATAATCCAAATTGCAACACTGCTTATAGCATTTGAGTTTTCATTATATAAAACCCAAGATGTAGATCAAAACTATCATACTTAATAATGAACTTATGACCTCTGGATTTTTTAATTAAAAACAGCTGCCCTAACACGAAGGGACAGCTGTTTTTATAATGAAACAAAAGGATGAACTCAAAAAAGCGTTTGTTTCACTTGCTAACACGAAGGGCAGCTGTTTTTATAATGAAACAAAGTTGACAAAGCTTTATCTTACTTAGTCGTTTATAATTCAATCACTCTGGTAGCAACATTTTCACAAAAAGCGATATCATGCTCCACAAAAAGTATGGTCGGCTCGTAATCGATTAGAAGACTCTCCAACTGCATTCGCGAGATTACGTCCACAAAGTTAAGCGGCTCATCCCAAATATACAGATGTGCTTTCTCACAGAGACTTCTGGCGATTAACACCTTTTTCTTTTGCCCTCCGCTGAAATCCTCCATTTTTTTCTCAAATTGTTCCCTGGAGAAGTCCAATTTACGAAGGATTGATTTAAACAAACTCTCATCTATTCCATGCGCTTTGGCATATTCCGATAAGTCTCCGCTTAAAGTGGAGGTATCCTGCGATACATAAGAGATGATTAACTGATTATTCTTGTGTATCGACCCACTATGCGGAACGGCCTCTCCACAGATTAATCTTAATAAGCTCGATTTACCACTGCCATTCTTACCTCGCAAGGCAATTCGTTCGCCTTGCGTGATTGCAAAGCTCACTGGATCGCAAATAATCCTTTCTTCATATAAAACTACGACATCCATTAGTTCCACAAGCTTTTGGTCATGAAAGGTTAACGGAAAAATCTCCAGGTTCTCATTGGATTCAATATTCTTTAACAGCTTTGACTTTTCTTCGATCATGCCAAGTTGTCTTGACTCAATGCTTTTCGCTCGTTTCATCATTTTAGCGGACTTATGACCCACATATCCCCGATCGATCTTACTTCCTGAATTTGTACCGCTATACTTGCTTCGTTCCACGCTGTCCGACCAAGAGGAAGTACGTTTTGCCGATGCAGAGAGCCGATTAATATCCTTTTTCAGCTTTTCATTTTCCGCAAGTTCAAAGCCGTCTTGAAGCTCCTTATTATACCACCAGGAAGAAAAATTACCTTTCTGAATATCAATATTGGATTTATTTATCGATAATATATGATCCACACAATTATCTAAAAAAGCTCTGTCATGTGATATCAGTATAAACCCTTTTTTCTTTTTCAGATAATTACTTAGCTTTTGTCTTCCTTCCACATCTAAATGATTTGTTGGCTCATCGATTAATAAAAAAGCATTCTCCTTTAAAAACATCGCCGCTAATAATGCTTTGGTCTGCTCCCCTTTAGAAAGAGTACTAAATGGCCGGTAAAAAACATCTTCCTCTAAATCCAGTAAGGATAATTCTTTTATAATCTCCCATTCCATGGAATTGGGTGTAATTTCGCGGATGATATCAATCGTAAAGTTATCTTCCTCCATTACCTGATAAGGAAAATACTCAAAGGTTACGCTTGAAGATATGGAACCTGAATATTCATATTTTCCCAATAATAAATTTAAAAAGGTTGTTTTTCCCCTTCCGTTTCTCCCTGTAAAACCAAGCTTCCAGTCCGTATCTAATTGAAAGCTAACATTTTCGAAAATATTATCATAACTGCCCTCATAAGCGAAGGTCAGATTCGTTACATTTATTAAAGACATTTCTTTGTCCTCCTTTTGTATTTAATCTATTTCAGATTTAAGTGCCAACCACCCTACCAAGCAGAGCTAATAAGACGATTCGTCATAGTATGGATAGGCTTTTGAACTCTCAAATCCTATATATCACTTCATTAAAAACAAAGTAAGGATCAGCGGCGACCGCATTTACTTCATATAATGATCGCCATCCTATCCACACTTATATGAAGAATATCATGTGAAATCAACGTAAATATGCTCATTGTCTGCACTCCTTTCATAAGGATTCCTTCATCAGGTAGCTTGTTTTTGCATCAAAAAGAAAGAGCCGCAAGAATAAACCATTCTTACCGCTCCATAATATACATAAATTAAGCGTGATAATCACACGCAGTATAAAATGAAAAAAGAACAATTCTCTTGCATTGCCATAACAAAAACAAGTAGATGTACTCTACCCGAAACATTATTGTTATTACCAAAATTAGCAAGAAAAATTGAACATCTTTTCACCTCAATTATATATTTTTAATTATTGTACTTTATTTTTATTTAAAAATCAACCCCAAAGAAAATCACTCTAGTAGAATTAGTATGAATAGAGTCTTAAAAATCCTTTAATGTAAGGGTTAGCGGTAATTTAGACAAAGCTAACATTAAACCTGACTATTCCACTGTATGTTATGGAAGCATGAGTGGTTGGTTTAAAACATATTACCAGTATCACAACATAAGGACTTTTACAATCTAATCTTTTTAATTGTTGTCTAACATATATTGCTTCATTTTATCAATGGTATTCATAGTTCTTGAAGTAATTAAACTTTTGAACTCTCTCTTACCTAAAACCTTTTTTCCAAATTCTGATTTTAATGTATTCCCCTTCGGAACAATCCAGTAAACACCGTATTCCCCAGTGATTAATTGTTCCGACTCTTCCTTTTGACAAAGTTCAAACTCCTGCTTTAGTCGCTTATCAATCCCATTATCATCACTCAAAAGTACATAGTGATGATATCCCTCAGGAACCTTATGGGTAGAAGCCTCTTCGATCATATTACAAATCTGTTCGGTAGTCTTAATAAATAAGAAGGCTTCATATGAAAACTTTTTGCTTAAGGCCTCTTCCATTCTATGCTTATGCTTCTCAATCGCTATTTCAGTATCCATAGCGGTAACAAGTATATTTCCACTGGCTAAAATAGTTCTGACCTGCTGATATTGCAACTCCTCCATAACCTTCTTTAAATCATCCATTTTGATTGTAATGCCGTTTACATTAATACCTCTTAAAAAAATTGCAAGTTTCATTCTATCCCTCCCTTTCAACTAAGACCTTAATACTTCTATTATAGTTTAAAGATTTATGTTAATTCAATCTCTTCCCAATAAATATTTGCGGCAATCCCCCCGACCTTGACCGCTACTATCTCATCTCGATTAAGCTGAAGTACAACTTTAATTTCTGAGGGTTTTTTCATAGAATAACCTTGTTCCATAACCAAGTTCGCTACCTGGTTCCCATTAACAACACCATGCTGATAAAGATAACACCCCAACGCTCCATTAGAGGTTCCTGTAGCAGATTCTTCCGGTATATCATATAAAGGAGCGAAGTTCCTGCAGTTTGCATTTGCCCCTGTAATTGTTTCTAACGTGAATGTATGGTAACCAATTACATTATATTTTCGACTAATGTCAATTATTTTATCAAAATTCGGATTCATATGGTTTAGTAACATTAGATTTTTAATAGGAATAATAATGTCCCTAATTCCCGTCGAAACAATTTGAACTGGTAATTCATCAATTAAATCTGAGGTTTTAATATTTAAAGAACTTGCAACCTCTTCTCGGTCAAGAATTTCAAAGAATTCCGGTATTCTTTGATTCATCATAACTGACCCATTTTTCAATAATTCTATTCCCAAAATCCCAGCCTTTGTCTCTTGTTTATAACTACCTGTCTTTATTATTCCAAGTTCAGCTAATGTGTAAAATGTAGCAATTGTTGCATGTCCGCAAAGATCTACTTCTTCGGTTGGAGTGAAAAATCTAACTTTAAAATCAGCTTCGTCAGAATTCATTACGAATGCTGTTTCACTGAACCCGACATAAGCTGCAATCTTCTTCATCTGTGAAACTGAGAATAAATCAGCATCGAGAACTACTCCGGCAGGATTTCCTCCTTCCTTAGATTTGGCAAAGGAACTAACTTTATATACTTTTGCTTTCATAACAACCTCCTTGTTATAAAAATTCATGATTGAACATACCTCATAGATATTTAATATACCACCTAACTTATATGCGACCTAACTTTACACAACCAAGTGTTCATAAGAACTGTGGAATTTTTCTATTCTTAATATTCGGAATACATGACTTTGCTGTTTCTCCCGTATAAACAGGGCTATGAGAAATATTTTCCCATAGCCCCACTATATCAAATGCATCATCAAGATATTGTTTATTTAATTCTGTCATAAAGCTCCTTTAGAGTTTATAACACACTCTTAAGGAAATTAATCGCTTTCTCATTCTTAGGATTGTCAAACACTTCTTGTGGAGTTCCTTCTTCCAGTAACATTCCATCTGCCATGAACACCACTCTATCCGCAACCTCTTTTGCAAAGCCCATCTCATGGGTTACCACTAACATGGTCATTCCTTGCTTTGCGAGAGATTTCATAACGTTGAGAACTTCACCAACCAATTCCGGATCAAGGGCACTGGTAGGCTCATCAAAAAGCATAATCTCAGGTTCCATTGCCAGAGCTCTTGCAATTGCTACACGCTGCTGCTGACCACCGGACAGTTTGCTTGGATACTCATTCACTTTATCCGAAAGCCCTACTCTTGCAATCAGGTCTTTGGCAAGTTCCTCCGCCTCCTGTTTTGATTTCTTTCTAACGGACATCGGTGCAATCATTACATTCTCGAGCACCGTTTTGTGTGGGAACAGATTAAATCTTTGAAATACCATTCCCATCTCTAGAAGCATAGCCTTTTGTTTGTCTGCTGCTATTCTATGTATGGTACGATTATGCTCCCTGTGTAGGAATAATTCTCCATTCACAAATATTTTTCCGCTAGTAATCTTCTCTAACTGGTTCAAGGAACGAAGATAAGTGGATTTGCCGGCGCCGGAAGGTCCGATAATACAAATTACCTCACCTTTTTTTACTTCAAGATTAATATCCTTTAATACTTCAAGTGTTCCGAAGGACTTACTTACATGTTCTGTTTTTAAAATAAATTCATATTCGCTCATAGCTGCCTCCTACTCATAAATTGAGAGTCTCTTCTCAATTTTTCCAAAGATAAATGTAAAAATTGCAGTTATGATCAGATAAATAACAAGTGCAGGTATAAATACCAAATAATTGCCTTCGCTGGTCATTATAGTCTTGGATATTGTGGTGATGTCCATTAATGAGATTGCGAACACCAGTGATACATCCTTTATCATCATAACAAACTCGTTACAAAGAGGGGGAATCATTCTTCTTATGGATTGAGGAATAATAATTTTACCCATCGTTTGCCCATAACTCATTCCTAAGGCTTTGGCTGCCTCATGCTGACCTTTGTCGATGGATTGAATTGCCGCACGTACAATCTCCGCACAATATGCTGCTGCATTCAATGAAAATGCGATTAGCGCGGCCACAAATGCACCCTTATATACTGCTTCTAGGTCATTCGCAAATAAACTTTTCCATGAAAATCCAAATATTTTTGGTACTGTTAAGTAAATCACAAATAATTGGATTAACAATGGCGTACCACGGAAGAAGAAGATATATCCGCTACTTAATTTACTGATTATAAAATTCTTTGAAATCTTACCCAACGCCAAAAATATACTTAAAATAAAACCAAAAAACATGGATAATGTCGTAAGCAACAAAGTCAATTTTACCCCATGCAGTAAATTTTCACCGCATCCAAGCATTCTGTAGGTATAATTCACCATCTGTCCGGCAAACTTTGCTGCACCCTCACCGGCATTATATTTCTGACCCAAAAATCCAACATAAGATTCCTTTAATGCTTTCGCACCATTCGTTGTGAATGATATATAATTAATCACTCCAAGATCATTATAAGTGATTGTTAATAGCTTCTTCTCATTATTCTTATCGTGTTCCTTATCCTCTTCTATCAGCTGCTTCACTTGAGGTGATGCATGCACCATCATATCATTCATGGAGGGTTTTAGAAGGGAAAGAACAACAAATACTGCTAATGCCGCTATTACTACTAATGCAACTGACTTTGATGAACGTTTCCAACTTTTAATGTCAGCAATTCTTTTTATTATCTTCATCCGCTTTACCTGCTAACTTGATTTTTTCTAGCTGTTAATCTATTATTTCTCAAACCAATTTTTATAGTTCTCGTCAATAAAGCCTTCTTCTTTTAACGCTGCAACAGCTTTATTGATAGCAGCTTGAAGAGCTGTGTTTTGCTTGCCAATAGCTACACCAAATTGTTCCGGTTCGCTGTCATCCTGGAATGCCTTTACATACTTATCAGGAGATTTTGCAAGATATCCGTCTGCTACAGTAGAGTCAACAACAACAGCATCAATTTCACCGTTTTCTAACTGAGTAAAGCAAGTGGTTACTTTCTCATTTGCTGAAATTGTACAATTAATTGTCTTAGTGTCCACATAATCAGACATCAATTCATCAGAAGTAGTCTCTTTTTGTACAGCGATGGTAAGACCATCAAGGTCTTTAAATCCGTTAATCTTCTTCTTAAAGGAAGGGCTTACAACTACAGCTTGGTAATTGTTTATGTACGGATCGGAGAAAAGCATAGACTCTTTTCTTTCCTCGTTAATTGTTACTGCTGAGATCACAACATCGTAATTTGTATCGATTCCTTGGAAGATTCCATCCCAAGCAGTATTGATAAAGTTTACTTTTAAGCCAAGCTTCTCTGCTACTGCTGTTGCAAAATCGATGTCGTAACCGACAGGTGTTGTACCATCTTCTGCAAAATCTTCAAAAGGGGGATATCCAATCTCAACGCCAACGGTGAGGTTTCCTTCGTTCATTAATTTTACGCCGGACATATCAATTGCTTCTGAGGTAGGTGCTGTGGTGGGTGTCGCTTCAACAGTGGTGGGTGTTGCAGCGTTTGTGGGTGCTGTGGTAGGTTCTGTAGCCGGGCTCTTTGTACCACATCCTACAAGGGATAATACCATGGTTGTTGCTAAAACAAATGCATAAATCTTCTTCTTCATAATTTTTCCTCCTAAAAAAAATAGGAGTTCCACTACACTTAGTCAAACTCCTTTGCCATAAAGAAAAATTAGCACATCTTTATACTGCTGTCAATACTATTCACGCAATTTACTTTAATTATTTACTATGATAGAGCGAAAACATGGTAAAATTGTAACGTCTTACCTTGCGAAACCCCTCAAAATCCGTCATGATAAGATAATTTTTTAATTATAGGTTCCAATAAGTACTTTTTAGTAATAAGGCATCCTTTTCCACCAAAGGGCCTTCCAAAATTACGCACCCCTTCACCCGAAAATCCTTTAAGGCTTTTAAACACTCCACATAATTAAAATCACTTTCTAATACTGGTAGGTGATATCTCTCTCCATTTTGATTATAATGAATACCTCCCATATGAATATGCAAATCCTCCAAGGCTTCTCTTCCGAGCTCATCCAGTATATATTGAAGAATTCTGCAAAAATCATCGTAACTCCTTAAAGCTCCGTTTCCCCTTGCATGAATGTGTGCAAAATCAATACAAAGCTTGCAAGATTCTACTTCTTTACATATACCGACCAGCTCTTCCAATGTCCCAAATTGAGTATTCTTCCCCGTGGTTTCCAAGCGGTAGTCAACGCCTATATAGGGTAATTTAAGCAGATTTTCTTTGATTTCTTGAAAGGTCTTTTCTTTAGAACGATTCAAATAATATCCAGGATGAAAAATCAAACTTCTCCCTTCCACCTTCGACAAGGCTTCCGCTCCTTTTATAATGCGTTCCATGGACTGCTGCTGTTTTTCCTCATCCGCGGCATTCAGATTAATATAATAGGAACCATGGGCAGATAAATAAAACTCATTTTCTAACTTACTTTGTAATATCAACTCTTTATTCCGTTCATTCACATTGACGCTTCTTACAAAGAGAAGCTCCATTGCATCCAAACCGATTGATTTTGCATAATGTATTCCTAAAGCATAGTTCATCTTCTTCAAGCCGCTTCCTATCGGAAGTCCGGATATCCCGAATAATAGTTTCTCCATTTGAATTTGCTCCGTTTCTGTTATCATCGATGTCTTATTGTGGTATGATATTTGCTATGAGCAGTTCACAACATAGCTTTAACCCTGTGAATCTTAATACTATACAAAATCTTACCATTTACCCAAATGCATTCTCACTTTTGCACTAAAATTATTTTGCTCAATAATCACTGCATCTGTGGCGGGATATCCCAATGATATGTAGCATGGCATAAAATAATTATCCGGATGCTTGATGGTCTCTTTTATATGTTGTAATTCACCCTCCCCATCAGGGATTCTCACAACTCCAAACAATCCTTCTGCTGTAGCAGCTAACAGGATGTTCTCAATACACATCCATATTGAGGCAAAAGAGTTTAGGGAACTAATACGTTCCGGTTGTAGCAATGGGGGTTTTTGCTTAAAAAAAGGAAGAATTAAACATGATGAGTCATACAGCATGGAATATTGTTTTGGAATTGCATCCATATACATTTTCCTTTGTTTTTCATCATGCATATTCCAATTATCAAGTTGCGATTTTACATTCTCCTGTGAAACCAATTTCGGAATATTTTGTATTAATTTGATTCTTTCCTCCTTATCAGTGATTACCACGAACTCCCAGTTACGCATATGGTCATTCGATGGTGCTTTCAAACCAGCACTGATTATATGCTCAATCGTATCCATCTCAACCGCTTTATCCTGAAAATCCCTAATTGTTCTCCTTTTTCTTATTGCTTCATATATTTCCATTAAAAGTACCCCCTCTTACCGTCTCATATTGCATTTCCGCAAACTGATTGTGACGCTTTACCGTAATTAAGCTTAACCTTGTCTCAAAGTCTAACTGTTTGAAAAGTGGAATTCCTTCTCCGATTATAGTGGGGGCAATATTGATGATCCATTTATCCACCAATTGTTCTTTTATAAAATAATGCAGTAATTCTCCCCCGCCTACAATCCATATACTTTTCCCTTCCATCTTCTTTAATTCTGCTACAAGTTCGTGAACATTACCGTTAACAAATTCAACATTCTCGTCTTCCTGTTGCTCTGTTCTGGAAAACACTAAGCATTGTTTGTTCTTATATGGAAAATTATCTCCCTCATGATTAAGAATCCAATCATAGGTTTTTCTCCCCATAATAATTGTATCAACACTCTCATAGAACTCAGAATATCCGTTATCGCCCTCTCCCTCTGTCTGAAATAGCCATTCAAGTCCATCCTCCTTAGTTGCGATATACCCGTCCAGGCTTGCTGCTATATAAAGAACAACTTCTCTCAGCATAATAATCATCCTCCTTGTTAATATTTTTAATAGAGTGGTAGCAAAAGATTACTGTATACATAATCATATAATTCTGTAGCAGAAGTCAAACCCAAAGAATGCACTGTGCAAAAAATTTTATATGAACTAGCTCCATTTCATTAGACTCTTTTCTTCCAACACCTTAATCCCATGATAAGCCATCCAATTAAGTGGAGTTTCAATCCCTAATTCCTTGCCAAGTTTCACTATCCTTCCTGAGAACATCTCAACTTCTGTCTTTCGGCCATTTTCCAAGTCCTGTAGGGTAGAAGGTTTATTTGCGGGAGGCAATCTCTTTATTGTAGTCTCTTGACGATCGATATCTTCCTGTCCCAGTGAAATTCCCAGTTTATTTGCTATTAGAATGACTTCTCGCATCATACTTCGTCTAATTTCATTGGCATGTTCGCTTTCACGGTATGCCCCAAAAGGCACCCCAAGTAACGCACAGGTCATATTTTCACCAATGTTACACATATATTTGAACCATAATCCTCTAATCATATCCTCATCGATGTGATACTTAATTCCGCTTAAATCAAATAACTCTTTAATTTTCTCTACCCGTTCCGACAATACATCATTCTTTGCTTCTCCAAAATGAACCATACCAAAGTTAGGATCATAGTTTGCAATCCCATCTTTCATTACACAGGAAACTCTCATGTAGGAATATAGAATACGTTCCCAGCCATATACCTTTGCAATCTCCTCCTCACTGTCAACCCCATTCATGACACATAGTATTAGAGTTTGTGTTCCAACCTGATTTCGGATATCCTGAATTGCTTGTGCTAATCCGGTATCTTTCACCGCAATAATGATCAGGTCAGCCGAATCGCCTTCTAATTGAGGGGTGATAATATTGAAATGATAATTCACACCATTTACGGTTACTCCATTCTCCTCCAGCCTTTTTTTGCGTTCACCCTCTGCTAATATTCTAAAATTCGTTTTACCCAAATATTCATCCAACTTTGGAGCAAAAAATACTCCCATTGCACCTAAGCCGATTAATGTTACCTTTTCTAACTTCTTCATAAATCACACCACTCTTTTCTCATTTAGATTCCTTTTAATTACATTCTATATGGACAAAATTAAATTGTCAAATCCGGTTTTTATGTTAATTTCTTATCAAAATCTTTATCATTTTCATTCCTAAATAACAGTTCTTGATACGTTCGATACGCTTTTAAACGTTGTACTTCTAAGATAAAATATGTCTTCATAAAATATGTTTCTTAACAAGAAGTTTTTTGACATCAAATACCTCTCTATGGTATATTAGTTTTAGGTAATTAACTTATAATCAGGCACGAATCATAATACGAAGATGAAATGGGGATTTTGTATGAAGAAAAAAACTGTCGTAGTCGCTTTAGGAAGAAATGCATTCGGAACCAGTTTTCCGGAACAGAAGAAATCAATCATTAATGCTGCACAAGCAATTGCCGATTTGGTAGAAGATAAATATAAGGTCATAATCACACATAGCAACGGCCTTCAGATTGGAATGCTTCACCGGGCAATGACAGAGTTAAATCGATTGGATGATAGTTATACCGTTGCTCCCATGTCAGTTTGCGGTGCCTTGAGTCAAGGCTATATAGGATACGATTTGCAAAATGCTATACGTACCGTATTGTTAGAGCGTGGAATCTTTAAACCGGTATCTACCTTGATTACACAAGTTAAAGTAGACACCTTTGACCCTGCTTTCCAACATCCAACGAAGGTCATAGGACGTGTTATGACGAAGGAGGAAGCAGAGGAAGAAATCAAAAAAGGAAATTATGTCAAAGAGGTAGATGGGGGATACAGACGTCTCGTAGCAACACCCAAGCCCATTGACATTTATGAAATAGATGCCATTCGTGCATTAGTCGATAGTGATCAGCTTGTGATTGCTTGTGGGGGCGGTGGTATACCGGTACTAGAACAAGGTACCGTACTACGCGGTGCCAGTGCAGTAATCGAGAAGGATTTGGCTAGTGAAAAATTAGCAGACATGCTGGATGCCGATATTTTACTCTTCTTAACCGGAGTAGATAAAGTTGCACTGAATTTTGGTACTGAGAATGAACAAACCCTTGATACTCTTTCCGTCAATGATGCAAAGACATATATATCAGAGGGACAGTTCCCTGTAACTACGATGCTTCCCAAAATCGAGGCTAGTGTTGATTTTGTATCAAAGAAAGAAGGAAGAACCGCTATCATTGGTCATCTGAACAATGCCCGTCAGTGTCTTGCCGGACAGAATGGCACGATTGTTACACCATAACCGATTATAGAGGGGGTAAACACGAATAATCCACTTAATGGAATACCCATATCCTGCTTCCCTTTCATTCTCTTTTATCCATTATAGAGTTATCCTTTCAAAAATGGGTGTTGCAGTAAAATCAAAACAAAGGTGATCCATCCCTTTTTCAATGATTTTGAAGCAACACCCTTTCTCACTTGTTTCTTTCTTTTGCAAGAATTTAACCTTTTTCTATCATAGTGATCCTATTTATCAACGATTAACTCACTTACATCTCTCCGCATGGTTAGTGGAGTCTTTTTCGTTGCTTTGCCAATACGAACCAACATCTGTATTGTTCCTCCATCTTTCGCATAATCCCTATGTATACCCTCATAAAGCGCCTGCATTTCCAGGTATTCTTCTAATACCTGGCTTAGAGGCTGCATTGCCAGACCTAAACCATGTGCTGTCAGTATCAACTTGCTATAAGCTAACCCGCTTTTCACCTGACTTTTACGGCTGTTATCCTTCGATGAAATAATTACATAAGCCGCAGTGCTTTTTACAGCTTCCCTAGTAGATTTTATAAATAAGTCAGAAGCTGTTTTCCCCTGATTCAATGAAGGAAAAAGTGTAACCATCCCTTGCATAATATGGCGCATCATCCCTGATGTCCCCTGTCCCTCTACGGAAAAACCGTAACGATATTTATTCTTCTGAAATTCATTTGCTCGAAAAATAACTTGTGTTTCTTCCATAACACGTTCTACCTTAGCTTCAGCGGCTGCACCTGAAATTGCATAATCTCCCAGACGCCTAATATCTTCTTGATTTTCATATACCTTTACAGTTATATCCTCCATGCTGATGGACTCCAGCTCCGTAATTTGCCGCTCAGATAATTGCTCAACCTTATAGGGCGATCGGTTCGTATCCGGCAAGAACATATATTTATACAGAGAGTTGTTAATCGGCACATCCTTAATAAGTGTTATTTTAGCCACTGGTTTATTATCCATACTCGCCAATAATCTATCTTCCTCATAAGTTCCATTGGGAAACAAATCGATCCTGGCTTGATACCCCAACTCCCCTGCTGCAATCGATACGTATTCCAAGAAGGTACCCTGAGTTATCATTATTTGGCGTGCATAAGGATCAACCTCCGGTGTCAATCGCTGACTGTCAGTAAACAAATAAAATATCTTTGAATCCTTTTGGTCAAGCTGAATTTTCCATGGTTGCATATTATGGCTGTTGGCAGCTAATAAACCTTGCGCCGCGATCCGAATTCTTGGATCCTGAAATTGCCCGGCATAGGTTTTCTTCCAAGGCTTAAGATAATCCTTAGGTACAAAAATACCACTTACTATAAACAGGGAAGTCAATGGCAGGATAATCAATATACAGAGACATATCAATATTTTTACGAAATTTTTTCTAATCTTGTTCGTTCTCATTTGATCGTTCCCCTTTTAGTTTTTTATCGAATTAATTAGCAGCTCAAATGCTGCAGAAATTAGCTCCTCTGATGTGAGATTATGATATTGCTTCATATATCTTTCCTTTTTATTCGCTACATTGAACACACCAATCATACATGCCCAAAGGATTAGAGCGGTCTTGGTTATCTCAACTTCTCTCCGGATTGTCTTTTCCCTTACTCCTTTTTTTAAAGCTTCCACCAAAATAGTCAGTATCTGCTCGCCAAGTGCATAACATTCATCTCTTGATTGATCCGAAATCCCCTTCTGAAAATCCAACTCTCCATTTTCATATTCCATAATGGCATTAAAATAATTTGGATGCTCTATATTGAAGCGTCGAATAATATATGCTATTTGGCGGATTTCTTCGATGGCATTTATAGTACCTTTACGCAAACTCTGATTTACCATATTGATTAACAGTTTATACCCTCTTATCATGATTTCAAAATAAATTTGTTCCTTACTGTTAAAATAAATATAAACCGTTCTTTTACTGTATTCCGCCTCTTTGGCCACTTCATCCATGGTGGCCTTCTCGTATCCTTTGGTAAAAAATATCCTCTCCGCACCATCAATTATATCATTCCTGCGTAGCTCTCTTTCCTTTTCCTTTCGATCACTATTTCCCACAGAATACCTCCTTTCTTTGTACTCATGCCTGTTGCACTCATCCACTTAGTATTTAAAGAATTTGCACGTTACGAATTTGCTCTATATAATTGCATTTTACGTTTAATACTTATGCTATATATTTACGGTTTAAATTATTGCACTTTTATGCATTAATATAAACTATAAGTATACTCTATATGTTAATCTTTCATTTATAATATGTCAATACCCTTACTATGATAATAATACAAATCATTTATATTTTACTAATTTACAATGTTACATACAAAAATTAGTATTTCAAGGCTCTTCTAATTCATAACAAATATAATTAATAATAAAATTGATCAAAGAAAAAGCATCCATACTCAACCACACAATATCAAATGTGTTTTCGTACAGATGCTTTATCCGTTTACTATTTTTGTATTGATGTTTTCATCAACCTATTATCCATTATAGAACTTTGTCTGTTGCACTGTTTATATTTCAAGTAATCTTTTTCGTTCCAAGCTCACGGCTAGGAACTTCCATTAAGATTAACGAGGTTATTATCGCAGTAACCGGTATAATCAGTATAATTCCAATTCCACTGGACAGAATCTGAAAAATCTCCTCACAAAACACCTTCGAATTGATTACTTCCGAAATGGTATAATTATATACCCCAAACCACAATATCAGCGTCATAAAGCCCGCTATATAGGCAAAAAGAAGTGTATTCGTCATAGTCCCCAAAATATCCTTGCCGATATTCATTCCAGAGCGTATCAATCTGCTTTTTGAAATAGTTGGCTCAAGGGCATAGATTTCGTTCATTGATGAAGAAATTGATATGGATACATCAATAATCGCCCCCAATAAAGCAATGATAATCACACTTATCACCACCTTTGACAGATCCAGATGAATATAGAGAGAAAGATAAGTCACCCCTTCTGCCTGCTCTTTGCCAAAACCTTGAATTCTCGCTCCTTGCCCCATCCGATAGGTCAATAAAATTGTGGTCAAAACAACAATCAGCACGGATAACAAGGAAGAAAGCGTCTTCTTATTTATTCCATTGATATAGAATAGGGTACTGGAACTTATTATTACACATCCTATTATCGTGACCTTCAGTGGCTGAAAACCATGGGTCATAAACTGCAGCATAATCATCAATACAACCAAGTTAAAAATCAGTGTAAAGAACGATTTCGTTCCTCTTTTTCCACCAATCACAGCCATTAACAAAAATAATATAATTAATAATACAAAAGGTACACTCATCATTTTGACTCCTCCATCTGATTACCACTCAGCAGTAAAACAGAGATAAACAAAGTGATTGGTATGCTGATTACGATTCCGATACTTCCGGTTAGGGCTCGAATCACCTCAAAGCTCAGATTAAAACTAATGATTTCAAAGGAAGAAAAACCATTTTTCATCCAAAGTAGAATCATTGGTATTGAGCCACTGATATATGCAAACACCAAGGTATTTGCCATAGTTCCCATAATATCCCTTCCGATTTCCATGCCTGATTTTAATACGATTCCCCAATCCATATCCGGATTGCTATCAAACATTTCTTTCACGGCTGAGGAAATTGAAATAGCAATGTCCATAATGCCGCCCAAGGTGCCTACCAAAATTTCTACCAGAAAAATCTGTTCCGGTGGACGAGTCATAAATTCAATCTCTTCGTAATGAATTCCATTTCCTTTCGTAATCCAAATTACGATTAGTGTAATAATCATAGAAAGCAAAGTGCCGGCTATGGTGCCAATCACTGCAGAGACGGATTTTTTATTTATGCCGCTGACCAAGGCGATAGAAACAAGGATGAACAGTAAAGCAGCTATCACCGCTAATAGGATTAGGTTATATCCCTTTATGTAAAGTTCGATTACAATTGCAAATATTACTACATTAATAATAACACTAGCAAGAGATCTCAATCCCTTGGAGCCTCCAATTAATAAAATTAGGAGAATAAATAAAAAAGCAATATAGGCTATATAATTATCTCTTTTTAAATCAATAATCTGTGCCGCTTTGATGGTGTGGGTAACACTATCTTCCGTAATATTTAAGAATACCTCATCCTTTACTTTATATTGATTATCATATATTTTAGAGAAGGAATATTGGTTCTTTAATGTAATATCCACACCTTTATATTTACCGTTGCGTATCACTGCCTTTATATCCTGCTGATACATTTGTTCTACTTTCCCAGCTGAGTCATAGATTGGAGGGGCTTCTGTTTCTTGAATTGATGTGATCTGGGCTATGGTTCTGTCATAAAAACCTTCATCATTGCTGACAAAATAGCATCCACCCATAGAAGCGACTATTACCATTCCTAGGACGAAATAAATCACTCTGTTCCTACGAACTTTCATCCTATCTCTAAGATGAAGAAGCATATTTTTCAGGGATACACCAATGTTCAATCCATTCATCTGTTTATTCCCTCCTCTTTAAAGTAGTGTTACTTGGATGAGTGCACCAAACTCTCCCAGTTAACATATTCATTCAAAATATTTACGAACTCCTGGAGACCAGCTTTATCATTTTCATCAAATCTCGCTTTCACCGGACTATCAATATCCAGTACTCCAATTAATTGATCATTCTTAACAATTGGTATTACAATCTCGGATTCCGAAGCAGCATCACAGGCAATATGCCCCTGAAACTCATGGACATCCTTCACTAAGATTGTTTCCCTCTGCTGAGCCGCAGTGCCGCATACTCCACGTCCTAACGCGATTCGGATGCAAGCAGGCTTTCCCTGAAAGGGTCCAAGTATTAATTGGTTCTCCTTATACAAATAAAATCCTGCCCAGTTAAGTCTGTCCAAACTATTATAAATCAGTGCTGCGCTGTTGGATATATTAGCTAAAGCATCTGTTTCATCCTGAATTAATCCCTTTAGGGATAAACATAGTGAGTGATAATTTTCATCAAGTATCATAAAAGTCTCCTTTGGTTTTTATATGATTGTGAAATGAATATATTCCCTTAATTCCGATTAACATTTATTCTTATCTTCATATATGCGCTTACTGATGTAAGCAAACTGCGTTTAATGTATTTCCGATATTACAACCCTAATCATTGTAACAATAAAATGTAAAATATTAAAGATATAAGATTAAATATTTCTTTTTCTGTCATCTCTTTGTTACTGTTCAATTCCAATTTGAAATTTGGCATAATGATTTCGATAAATGAATTCCGAAGCATTTGTCGAAATCATATCCTCAACTTTGACTGGAAGTGAACAGTAACATCACTTTCCCGAAAAATCATGTCTAGTTAAAACCTTGTCATCATGTGGTCTATTGCACACTCTTTTCTCTAGTATTTTAACCTAAGAACAGTGATGTGTTATTGTATTGACAGCTATCCAAAGAACCTAGCGTTGATTATCTTCTTCATTTATTCTTTTTATATTATCTCACGAAATTCTCCTTCGCCAATCCAATAGGAAACTCCATAATACAGCCTTTTAAGGGATTCACAACTTGACTGATTCTTAAATTCCCCGCTAAGGATAGTAAAAAACTGCTCTGAATATCATTGAGCTCACTATGACTTTGTAAAAAGCCATGCATCTTCTTTGCTGCACTAACACTGCTTTGATCGAGGGAAACATCTGCCGCAGTGGTGATATAATGTTTCTCCGTCACAAGGAATGGCACAGGGATATCTTCTCTATTCTTTAATATGTCTACTTTTAGTGTTATCTCACCACTCATCTCCATGGCGCATATCACTGTTTCACCATCCCCTTGCACTGCATGAATATCCCCCATGGACAGCAATGCCCCGTCGACATTTACCGGTAGGTATAATAGAGTACCTATTCCCAGATCTTTTATATCCATATTCCCACCATGCTCTCCCGGTGATTGGGTGGATATTTCATCCTCTGCCGGAGCAGTACCGATTACTCCAATCATTGGTCGTATTGGAATATGAATTCCATGATCAAACAGAATCTCCCCATTATGAACCTGGAATTTTCTGCAGTGAGTTCCCTTGATTTCATATATTCCTGCTCCGGTGCGTCCGCACATGGAGCCTTCCTTCCCTGTTTTAATGTCTTTTATCTCAATTCGAAGCACATCACCAACATTAGCACCTTCTATATAAAGCGGCCCAGTAGCCGGATTATTCCGTGTCATATCCATCTTTTCATATTCATAGCCATCTTCTAAAAGCTGATCGCTATAGCAATCCTGACAATGAAATTTTACCACATCTCCGCTTTTTGCATATGCCACAGGAGCATGATTCGATGAAAATGAATAGTGCACCTTTTCCTTATTGATTTCAAGCATTCTGTTCTCCCTCCAATCGTAACAAATAGGTAAATGCATAACAATATTATTTGAATTCGGCTATATCATTCCTAGGTGCCTTGGCATTCGTTAACAAATTATATCTATTACACTTATAATAATTATAATAATTGAGCATAAAAATTGCCTTTTGCGTATCATAATAATAGGTTCTGCATTTTTATTAATGGTCTGATTTTAACCCTGCACCACACATAGGAATTAAACAATCCTTAATAGCTCCATACTTCTCACAATAATGAAGATATGCAGCATAATTTGCCGCAGTAGTATGCTCACAATAAATTCCCTTTAATGCAAGCAGTGTTCTTGCTTCCATAATACGGTTCTCAGGTGCAGTGATTAACTCTATCTTATATTGATATACATAACTTAAGATTTCTTCACCTCGCATAGGTACTCCAATGGCGATTCCTTCTGCAAGTGTTGTTTGGGGTGATACATTCGCCGGTTGAGTTTCTCCTTTTTGGGCAGCTTGTACAAGGGGATCACAATATTCGCTTTGTATTCCATAAAGACGGGGCATACTCTTTATCACACCGCTTTCCACCAACTCTTCCAAGCCTTTTATCACACCAATAAATAATGTACCATTACCTAGCGGTATAAAAATGTTTTCAGGAATTCTGCCCAGCTGCTCGAAGACTTCATAAATATAGGTCTTGGTGCCTTGATAAAAAAAAGGATTATATACATGATTTGCATAATAGAGTCCTTCACTATCCACCCTCTCCCTGCAACAGTCCGCACAATGATCCCTTGAACCTTCAATCACCTGAACCTTTGCCCCGTGGGAGTGAATCATGTCTATCTTCTTTGGTGAAGTCCCCTCCGGTACATAGATTTCACACTCAATTCCTGCCCGTGCACTATACGCAGCCACACTATTTCCTGCATTGCCACTGCTATCTTGTACCACTGATTTCACGCCAATGGATTTACAATGTGTAATTAATAGCGCAGCTCCACGGTCTTTAAAGGATAGCGTTGGCATAAAATACTCCATCTTAAGCATTACATTTTCATCTAAGGGAATTATCGGGGTCATTCCTTCCCCAAGCGTAATCTCTCTCCAGCCATCATCCAGAAGGGGAAGAAACGCCCAGTAACGAAACATACTCCAAGTGGTGTGATCCACCAAGGATAAATCAAATTTTGGTGGGTGATACTCCAATTGCCATAACCCACCACAGGCGCATTTTGGCTCTTTTGTAGTAACTTCAGAAGATGCCCCGCATTTTGAACATAAATATCTCATTGTAATCTCCTGTTAGAATTTATTATAGTGAATCTTTTGATATAAAAGAGCGTCCTCTTCATAAGGTTGTTTTATCTCATCGGGATAACCAATTGCCAGAATACTTTCCACGCAATATTGCTCCGGTATCGTAAGCAATGTCTTAATATAATCCTCGGCTGTCTCTTGTTGATTATGATACCGATTGCGAACCTGAATCCAACAGGAACCAAGCCCTATGTCATGAGCTGTTAGTTGCATGATTATTGATGTAATTGACGCATCTTCTACCCATACATCACTGGCTTCCCTATCAGCAATTACTACCACCGCCAAAGGAGCTTTGGCAAGAAACTTTGGTCCCGGCTCTCTGCACAGGGATAACTGTGATAGAAGCTCTTTATCTGTCACAACAATAAACTGCCAGGGTCTAATGGATCTTGAGGAAGGGGATAATAATGCACTCTTTAAAATTATTTCTACTTTCTCTTGTTCAACTTCCCTATTTTGAAATTTTCTTATGCTTCTCCTGGTTTTTAGTTGGTCAAATAGCATAATGATACCTCCTTAATTCTGCGAACTGGTTTCCGTTCAGATTAGATATATATTTTAGCAGATGTACTTATTGATTACCTTATTAACTGAATAATCAAATTACATGAGTGGATAATTGACTTTTCACTCAGTTGTATGTTATAACATATATTATATATTATAACGGAGAACAATAGAATGGATGATTTAAAAGCAACGATTGTTGAACGAATGAAAGCTATACGAAATGCGAAACAGCTGACACTGGATCAGGCTGCGGAACATACAGGCATCAGTAAAGCAATGCTAAGTCAGATTGAGCGTGGACTTTCTATGCCTACGATTACTACTCTTTGGAAAATTTCAACCGGTTATAAAGTACCTTTAACCTATTTCCTTGAGGAAGAGAAAAATAATTATACAAAGGTTGATATTCTTAAGAGCGAACCAATTTATGCAGAAGAACAAAAGATGAGAACTTTCACTCTATTTCCCTATAACCCCACTCAAAATTTCGAGATGTTATATATCGAATTTGATTCCGGCTGCATACATGAATCATCAAAACATATTACTGGGGTGGAGGAATATATCTTTATTCAGCACGGTAGCATGGAATTAAAAGTGGGGCCGGATACAATCTTCTTGGATGAAAAACAGTGTTTTCGCTTCAAGGCGGATGTCCCTCATTCCTATACGAATTCTTCGGAAGATATCTGTTCCATCCTCAACATTATTTATTATCCAAATATGACCAATATTTAAAAAGACCGTTCCACAGAGTTCTGTATAATATTGCAAAGATCTTTTGACTTTTAATAAATTACCACTGTCACAGCATATACAGGCCTTTCATTATGATACCTTAATCAAATATCACACATATGGAGTAAAACATGAAAAAAGCATTAATACTGGGCATCCTCGGATCATTCTTTTTTGCATTTACCTTTCTATTAAACAGGAATATGAACTTGACCGGGGGTAGCTGGATTTGGAGTACCAGCCTTCGTTATCTGTTCACCTTTCCCATATTAGCTTTCATTATTTGGCGAACGAGTGGGTTTTCACACATCCATACAATTATTAAGAAAAATCCCTTTCGTTGGCTCCTATGGAGTACGGTGGGCTTTGGATTCTTTTATGTTCCGATTACCTATGCCGGGGTATACTCAGAGGCATGGCTGATAGCTGCCTCCTGGCAAGTAACTATTGTGATGGGAGTATTGTTGACACCACTATTTAAGCATAGAATTCCCATTAAGAATTTACTTATGTCCGGCATAATACTAATTGGAGTATTTCTGTTGCAGGCTCAAAACATTATACATATGGAACTTCATACAACTTTTTGGACCTTAATACCCATCCTGGTTGCTGCAACCTGCTACCCTCTGGGCAACCGAAAGATGATGGCACTTGCCGGAGACCAGATTACTACTACTGAACGAATCTATGGAATGACCTTGTGCAGCTTACCCTTTTGGCTCCTTTTATCCACATATGGATTTATTACCATTGGTTCGCCCTCGGCTTCCCAATCCTTTCAGGCTTTTTGTGTCTCAATTTTTGCGGGGATTATTGCAACCCTGCTCTTCTTTAAAGCAACTGATCTTGTGAAATCGGACCCCAAGAAGCTTGCTGTTATTGAATCCACACAGTCCGGCGAAGTGATTTTCACGCTAATAGGCGGTACCCTATTACTGGGCGACTCCCTTCCTGATACGGTCGGAATGATTGGTATCCTATTAATTCTTCTGGGGATGATTCTAAGCAGCTTACTCTCTGGAAAGTAAAGTACAAAAACTTCTTATTCCTGTACTATGACATTACATACATCCACCCATTCCTTTGAACCAGAATGATGTTCAAGTTCCTCAATGGTTAATTCCACCGCACTTTGACTGCTGCCGGCTGCCGGATAAACTATATCAAAGCGCTTTAAGGATACATCCAAATACACCTTAACCTCCGGATTTATGGCAAAAGGGCAAACCCCTCCCGGTTTATGACCAATGTATTGTTCCACCATATCCCCAGCTATCATTTTCGCTTTCTGCTCAAAGGTGGACTTAAACTTCTTATTATCCACCTTCGCATCTCCTGCGGTTACAATAAGAATTGCTCCATCATTTAATAAGAATGACATTGTTTTTGCAATTCTTTGAGGTCTGCAACCAATTGCTTCTGCAGCTTGCTCTACGGTAGCAGTTGATTGTTGCAGTACCTTAACTTTGCTTTCCATACCCTGCTGTTCAAAATAACTCTTCACCTTTTCTAAAGACATTGTAATTCCCTCCATACTAACTTTGATCTTTATTCTCTTTTACCAACTTGCTGCGTGCTCCCTACTGATTTTGATTAATTCTTGCAAAGCTGGGCTCACCCACTTATTCTTGTGATAAATAATCTGAGAGTAAAACGTAATCGGTGAGTCATGATGCTTAATCCTGCACTTATTCTCCCTGGCATCCTCAGCCACCGAATACAGTGGAAGATAAGATATCCCAAGTCCATACTGGATGTATTTTTTTATTGCCTCCACACTCCCTACTTGAAGTACATTGGTCGGATAGAAATTTTTATTTTTTAAATATCCTTCAAAAACCTCTCTATAATTACAATCCTTCTCCGTAAATAACACCATTTGCGATTCTCTCGGCAGAAAATCCTCTCCTTCATAACCAGAAGGAGCCACAAAACACATTTCTTCCTTTCTCAGAATTTCTACATTCAGATTGGAATAATTATAATCCGGCTGTAATAAAAAACACAGATCCAACTCTCCAGTGGACAATTTATTACGCAGAACTGAGCACATATCGCATATAATTACGATTTCAACCTGGGGATAGGTCTCCTTATATTCCTTGATGATATGATGGAGCCGGTATATCATCAAGGATTCTGGAGCTCCAATTCGGATCATTCCCTGTGGTTTATTTTCCTTCATAGAATAGTTTTCTAAAATATCGTAAGTGTTTAACAAGGAATCAATATGACTCGTTAGGCTTTGGCCAAATTCCGTCAGTTCAATATTTTTACCGATTCGGTTAAATAACGGCTTTTGATAGTATTCCTCGATGGATTGAATATGGAAGGTAACGGTAGACTGCGCGTACCCCAGTGACTGTGCCGCTTTCGAGAAGCTGCCTTCTTCTACAATACGTTTAAAGGTTTTAAAATTTCTTATATCCATCGATCTGCCCCCTTGTATCATTTAGAGTGAATATAACACACTTTCAATATTTTCGATAGGAAATATTTATATTTTCAATTTTACAAATAGTGATTTCTTGAATATACTTTCTGCATAACAGTTTTGAAAGGAATGAAATTCAAATGGATGCAAATCGAGAAAAGGAAAAGAAGTTAGGCACCCTTACGTTAAGTGGTCTTTTGGTGGGTTCTATCTTGGGCTCCGGCATTATTCTATTACCTCCAATGGCTTATGAACTTCTAGGAGAAAAGGCCATTTATGCTTGGCTCGTAATATTACTTCTGGGAATCGCCTTCGGGTGGATTTTTGCTAAGATAAGCCTATTGGCACCAAATAATGAGGGAGTAAGTGCCATTGTAGGAAATCATTTAGGAAAATCTTATCAAGAATTGTCCGCCAATTTTTTGATGACCGCCGTATACTTCGGCCCGGTAGCGGTTTATGAAACAGCCTCTGATTTTATATCTGGTATGCTTGACCATTCTATTATTAACAGGGATTTCATCTCCCTACTGCTGCCTCTGTTCTGTATTTCAATCCTATTAATGGGAATAAAATCCCTCGGCAGGATCACCCTGATTTTATCCTCACTTACCGCCTTAATATTGATTGTATCAAGCATTTACCTGCTAGTTTCGCAAGCATCGATAGTTATCCCTTCCGGTTTGCCTCCCATAAATCACTTTGGAGCTACCCTACTATTACTCTTTTGGTCTATCATTGGGTGGGAAGTGGTAGGTAATTATGTAGAGGAGGTTGCAAATCCCAAGCGTACCATCATGCGTGCCGTGAGCATCAGTCTGATTGCTGTAACTCTTATCTATCTATTAAGTACCTTTGCGCTCCAAAGCTATTTATCTCAATCTTACATGGATAAGGGTAATACCATAACTATGAATCTTCTATTAATCCCCCTCTTTGGTGATAAGGCTTATATCGTTCTCGGAATAATCGCCAGTGGACTTTGTCTCTGTACGGTTCTAATGATTCTGGGTGGAGTCACCAGACAGATGTCCGTTCGTGCAGAATCAGGAAGACTCCCTTCAATCTTAATGCAACGAGAAAGAGAACGTTCTCCAAAAAAAGCTTTGTTAGCACTAAGCTTTATTCACTACGTTCTCCTAGTTTTGATTCTATATGACATAATTACCACCAAATGGCTGGTAGAAATAGCAAATACTTTTTTTATCTGCAATGCCCTTCTTGGTCTTATAGCCGGTTTAAAATGCTTGCCCGGATATATAATCAAAGGCCTTATCATTATTTTGATTATCAGTTTAGGTATACTGCTTTTCTATTCCCATATTCTTGGGTGGCTTGCTTTTATTGCAGTTACCGTTATTACATTATGGAATAACGCACGTCGGAAATACTAATGTGATTTGAGTATTAGCAAGGTGTGCAAATGGAGATTGCCTGAGGAATATTTTTCACATCTACAGTCTGCATATTCCCTCCAAACTCTCCATCTATAGTCCACGGAATATTCATTTCTGAATTAATATGAATATCCTTAACCTGCGCATAGATAATAAATTCACAATTCAGTTCCCCCGAACTTAAATTATGGATAATTGTTTGTAAATCCATAATATTATTGGGCTTCTTAATGAAAATCGCTTCAAAATATCCATCATCCAACACCACGGAATGACCTGTAATTCCTTTGAAGCCTCCCACCGATATAGAATTTGATATCATACCGAATATGAATTCTCCTGAAACTTGTTTATCATCATAATCCAGAGTAATATTGTAGGATTTCAAATTCGCTACACGCTTAATTCCTTCCATTATATAGGCAAAGCGTCCCAATATATTCTTATACGACTGTGAAGTTTCATATGGGACATCAGTAAATAAACCAAAAGCAGCAATATAAACGAAATATTTAGAATTTAACAATCCAACATCACTAACAAAATGATGCTTATCAAACACTACGGAGGCAGCCTTCTTAATTCTCTGTGGAATTTTTAGGCTCTTTGCGTAATCATTGGTGGTTCCCATGGGAATCAGCACCAATTTGGGTTTATTTTCTGATTTCATAACGCCATTGACTATTTCATTCAGTGTACCATCGCCGCCGGAACATATAATATATTCATAATTATCTTTTTTTAAACAGTCTGTGACAATTGCTTCTGCATTATTATCCGTTGCTGTCGCATACGAAACAACTTCATAACCTTTACTTTTATATAACTCTATTATCTCACTTAAATGATACTTGATCTTTCCCTTCCCCGCTCGCGGATTAAAGACAAAAAGCATCGTATTATCCATTCTCTCCCATCTCCCAACTATGAAATCTACTCGAATCTCCTCTTTTATTTAGGGCGAATCTTCTATTGCTTGTCCCCAACAAAAATCCGCTAGCCGAATCGTTTTCATGATAATATCATTACATCATATACTGTCAGTAATTTAATATTTACCTACAGCAAAACCATTATACCCCTTTTAGTTCTAATTTTCAAAGGATTTATACATTTTTTTCTATAAGGGTTCTATCATATTGGACGATGGAAAGTAGTAAAAAGATCATTTTATAATTAAAAACATGTTACTATCTTATTTTGTTTTATCTTACTATTTTATCTTATTCTTTTATCCTATTTTATAAGATTATATGATATCTTCTCCCTTTTTAATGATTCAGTTCTTTTTTCATATAAACAGCCGATTCCATAGGACTGTTATTATAAGAATCTATCTGGCAAAAGCCTAACTTCTCATACATATGTATTGCTTCCTTCAAAAATGGAAGCGTATCTAAGTAAACACTCTTATAACCAACTTTTTTTGCTTCCTCTAGAACCAATTCCATTAATTGATTACCAATTTTATTACCTCGAAAAGAGGGTCTTACAAATAATCTCTTAATCTCTCCATTATCATGATCCAATTTTCGTAGTGCAACACAGCCAGCTGGTTCACCCCCAACCTCTGCGATATACAACCTCCCGTAGGGCATTCCATACTTTACTGAAAGATTCTCCAGTTCATCCTCATAATTTTGCACGGATAAATATTCCGCCACCTGAGTATCCATATCAATCAACATATTGGTATATTCCGAAAACAACTCCCTAATCTCTCTCTTCCTATCATATGCTAACTTAATCTCTATCTCCATAGTACTCTCCTCCTAGTTTAATCTCGCTTAACCCACTCTCAGCAAATTTTCTTGCAGCATCACAACCTTAGCATATTGCAAAACCCCCAACGCCTTAACTATTTATCTGACAGGATTACAATTTTAACGCTGACTCTTGACCGCAGGGCAACGGATGCGGTAAAATTCGTATTCTTGGCTGATAAATTCTATGTCTTATTTGGTTTTGCAGCATCACAACCTTAGCATATTGCAAAACCCCCAACACCCTTAACTATTTATCTGACAGGAATACAATTTTAACGCTGACTCTTGACCGCAGGGCAACGGAAGCGGTAAAATTCGTATTCTTGACTGATAAATTCTATGTCTCATTTGGTTTTGCAATATTCACAACCCCAGCTATTGACCCCTACAACTTCAGTTCATATTCCAACTCTGTTATATTGTCCCTCCAAGAATGATTCTCTTTCTCAGATATCTTTACAAAACCTGCCTTCGTGTACATTCTGATTGCTGTTTCTTGGTCAAGGGTTGTACTTAGATAAATACTTTTGTAATCCTTTTCCCTTGCAAAGGAAAGTGCTTCCTGAAACAGCTTTTTACCTAGCCCAATCTTCCGATAATGAGGATCAATCAAAAACCATCGCAGCCTTGCTTGCGTCCCCCCATCCACAATAGCAATGCATCCGATTATATTGCCATTATGCTCTGCACACCATAGCCGTTCCTTATTGGGATTATACTTACTTGCAAATTTCACGAAGGATTCGATTACATACCCCTCAAACTCCCTAGAATATCCACACTCCTCCAGATACATCCAACCATGCATATGTATTATATATCCGATGTCTCCTGAATGGATTTCATTACGTATTATAATATCTTCTAATTTGATATTACATCCATTGGTTAAAATGGTTTCAATAGAGGTCATATCCTTTACCAAACGCTTTTGATCTCTAGGTGTCAATGGCTTAATTAATTGGGATATCTGCTCATCGGAACTAATATTAAGCTCCTTCATTTTAGCCATCCCCTTGTCTGTCAGATATAACTCCTGAGCTCTGCCATCCTTTGGTGATTTCTCTTTACTTACAAGCTCCATTCGATAGAATTTCTTAAGTATTCGACTTAAGTATCCAGCATCTATACTAAGAATATCTGTCAGCATTTTAGAAGTACAGTGTTCCGTTTTTCCAATCTCATGCAAAACACGCACTTCAGATAGGGACAAATCGCTATCCAGAATATGCCTATCCAATAAACCTAAAATGTTCGTATAATAACGATTAAACCTTCGGATAATCGCAATACTTTCTTGATATAATCTTTCCATGATTAAAATACCTCCTTGTTTTTATAAAATTATAAACATTCTATTTGACTATGTCAATTATTTTATTTGACTTTGTCAACTATATAACGAAATAGAATTCATGAATTAAAATCCCCTAAGCATTAGAAACTATTGCACCTCTTGAATTATATTCGATATTCCATTGCACAAACGGCACACTTCCTCCATTAGAAATGTGCCGTAAAACTAAAAATTATTTTCTTTTTAAGAACCCCCGAAGGATATTCCCAACTAAATTGAAAGAATTATCAAATTTATTATACACGTATCCTTTGATCATTCTGATAAAAGCCTTTCCAGGGATCTTCCAGCCGAATACGCCGAATTGCTTCTTCCATAGTAATACTATCCGGCGCAGTTTCGTCCAGTTCCTCCCAACGAATTGGCATGGATACCTTACCCCCTTTTCTCGCACGAATCGAATAGGGTGCTATACTGGTTGCTCCCCTGCCGTTGCGTATCCAGTCAATAAAGATTCGATCAGAACGTCTTGCCTTTCTAACATTACTCGTATAGCGATCAGGCCATTTTTTCTCCATCACTTCTGCAATACGCCTGGCAAAGTCGTGGAATACAGCCCAGTCAGCAGATGGCTGAAAAGGTACAACCACGTGATAACCCTTTCCACCGCTGGTCTTTAGATATGATTTTAAGGAAAGTTCCGAAAGCAAATCTTTGATTTCTCTAGCACCTTGACGTATTCTTTCCAACTCCATGCCCTCATCCGGATCAAGATCAAACACCATCACATCCGGTTGCTCCAAGGAATCTACACGACTTCCCCAAGTATGAAATTCCAAAGTTCCCAGTTGTACCTCTGCAATCAATCCCTGTATGTCCTTTATATAAAAATACTCTTCCTCAATTTTATCATTGCCGGCAATCGGTATGGTTATAATTCCTTTGGTTCCGGGAAGTGGATGCTTTTTGAAAAAACATGGCTGACTTACTCCTTTAGGACATCGAACCACACTAAGGATTCGATTGGAGGAATACTCCAGCATTCGTTCCCCTACCTGTAAATAATAACGTATAATATCTTCCTTCGTTATAGGTGGATTTTCAAATAACACCTTGTCCGGGTTTGTGATTTTAATTCCTTCGATTATTAAGATACCTGAAGAATTTCTGGCTGGCTGTTCCTCATTCGGTACAACCTCTGTATATGATAATTGATCCACTGCTTCCCGTTTTACCTCTCTTGGATTTTTATCCGTCCGAAGCCCTTTAAAGCTTGCCTGCCTTAAATGATTATCCTTTGTCCACTCTGCAAATTTGACTTCAGCCACCAATTCCGGTTCCAACCATGTAATTCTTTCCGAATTTCTTGCTTTCGGCGCGATTAGAAAGGGTGACTGTTGTCTGATTAAATTAATAAATTTTTCTTCCTGATTCTTCATTTCTCGTTCACTTAACCCGGTGCCTGTTCTCCCCGCATAAATAAGTTCCCTATTTTCATAAGTTCCAAGAAGCAGGGCACTGATTCCATTTGTTTTTTTATCTGTTAGCGTATATCCACCAATAACAAATTCTTGCCTTTTGTCGCATTTTAGTTTGATCCAATCACCGTTTCTTGTTCCGCTGTATACGGAAGTTTCCTTCTTGCCTACGATTCCTTCCATATCCGCTTCCTGAGCAGCTTGAAAGCATTCTTTTCCATTGCCTCTCACATAACGACCATAGTAGAGATTTCCTGAGGTACCTTTCATCAACTCTTCCAGAACACTTTTTCTCTCTATTAATGGTTGTTCCCTTAAATCAACGCCATCCAAAGAAAGAATGTCAAAAACAATATAGACCAACTTCTGACCGTTTGGATTTTTCATATAGTTTTGAAGGGCTTGAAAATCCGTCTTTCCAGTAGCATCCGTTACCGCAACTTCTCCGTCCAAAACCATAGCCCTTCCTTTCGCAAGATGAATCAGAGAGTTGGTCACCTCTTTAAAGCGATGGCTATAATCATTGCCATTCCTCGTAATTAAACGTGCGTGGTTACCTTCTACAAAGGCTATAATTCGATAACCGTCATATTTCATCTCATAAAGCCATCCATCTCCCTCTGGAATCTCCTGTACCAGCTTCGCAAGCATCACCTCTAATGACTGAAACGGATTCCGGATCACTTTTTCCCTTTCGCCACCTTCAATTTCTTCCATCGTTCGTCCTGTTCTAATGCTGGTCATAAACTCTGTTATTGGGCTTGATGCTTGAACATACTCATCCTTCTCCTTTAGCAAGAGCCAATTATCCTTTGTATCCCCGGAGATGGCTTTCCACCTTACAAGAGCCCATTTTCCCTTTAATCTTGCTCCCATCAGTGCGAACTTTAATTCCCCTTTTTTCAAACCTTCTCTTACATTGCCAAAGGGTTCCCAGAAGCCTTCGTCCCAAATCATAACGATACCCCCTCCATATTCCCCCTTGGGAATGGTTCCCTCAAAGTTCCTATACTCAAGGGGATGATCCTCAACCTGGACGGCAAGTCTCTTATCATGGGTATCAAAGGATGGTCCTTTTGGCACTGCCCAGCTTAGCATCACACCTTCCCATTCCAGACGAAGATCATAATGCTCTTTGCGTGCCATATGATGTTGAACGACAAATCTAAGCCCCTCTTCTGAAGCTTCACTCATTCCTTCCGGTTCCTTGGTTTTCTCAAAATTCCTCTTTTCATTGTATTCGTTCAGTTTCTCTGTCATATATTTATGCCGGTTCCTTATCCCTCTTCGCTTTCTCTACACTAACCTTGAGAGCCTCCATCAAATCAATTACTTTCCCCTCACTGGTTGGTTCAGCGGCCACTACTTCTTTACCGGAAATCTTCGTCTCAATTAATTCGCGCAGCCTCGACTGATATTCGTCCTTATATTTGGATGGGTCAAAGGGTGTGTCCATAGAATTAATTAATAGTTTCGCCATATTCAGTTCCGGCTCGGATACTTCCGGCTTTGTATAGCTCTTTTGAAGCTCCTTAATATCATCTGCATAAAACATCGTTGAGATAAGAATCCCTTCCTCTCTGGGTATAATCGCCATTAAGGTATCCTTCGTACCCATCACTGCCTTTCCGATGGCAACCTTTTGTTCCGCCATCAATGCAGAGCGAAGCAATTCAAAGGCTTTCTCCCCGCCAGCTTCGGGTATTGCCTGATAGGTTTTTTCATAGTAGACAGGTGAAATCTGATTCAACTGAGCAAAATGCAGGATTTGAATGGATTTCTCTTTCTCTGTCTTTATTTTTTCAATCTCCTCATCTGTTACGACAACGTATTTGTCTTCATCATATTCAAATCCTTTTACAATATCATTTGTACTGATTTCTTTGCCACAATGAGCACAGGTCTTCTTATAGCGGATCCTGCTATTATCTTCCTTATGAAGTTGATTAAAATGAATGTCATTATCCTGAGTTGCTGTATACATTCCAATGGGAATTGCAACCATTCCAAAGGTTATAACTGATTTACGTGATAGCATAATAAACACCTCCGTAGGCTATTGTTTCCAATTACCCAATTCATATCCATTTCGAAATTGATTTCTCTTACACATTGATTCTGTTGACCCTACTTACCCTACTTCCTTTTTGTTCCTACATAGGAACCCATACCGCCAGTTACATTCATCACATCAAATCCCTGTCTTGCAAGAAGTCTGCAGGCATTTCCGCTTCTGCCGCCTGATTGACACATAATATAATATTTCTTATCTTTTAGCAGGTACTTTTCCGGAGCACTCAACAAGTTCCCCATAGGGATATTCTTAGCCGTCTTTATGGTTCCTCTCTTATATTCATAAGGCTCCCTGATATCAATCAACTCTACTGTTCCAATTAGTTCATCCATATCATTTACATGAATCAACTTACTTGTATCACTTTTTAAAAATTCAAACATCGTTCATCCTCCTTGTGTAATACTATTATTATTCCATTATAACTATTTCATTATATTTTTCTGTGATATGGTCACATTACTATTGCTTAATACAATCTGCTAAAAATCTTATGACAGAACATATGCAAAGATAAATCAAACCATACTAATTTTAAAAAATTCTATTACTGCATAATAAGGTTATGGAATATTATAGATAATTTTTGCTTATAAAACTTTAGGAACGGAGGATGGATGAATCCTGGTTTTTATTGATGATACTATATGGGATGATAGCGTACTGCCAGTAGAATTCGGTTGTATGAGCATTATCTGAGATGAGTATACAAGGCATTGGAATACTGGTAGAATATTTAATATAACTCGTCCACAATGACGAGTTATATTCTCTTTATATCTATAAAAAAATTTAATGGAAATCAGAAATGACTTCCATTAATTTTAAAATATATTCATAATCTTTCTATAAATATAAGCTTTATTTTAAGCTCTCATAGATTTTAGATAAGTTGCTGCTTATGCGTTCCAGATAGGACATATTATCCTCGGCGCTCTCCATGGTATAAATAGTCTCTACCTTTGCTCCCACTTCATTGGCGAGTGTTTGAGACACATCGGAACTAGCCATCTCTTCTGCAAATATTGTGGTTACGTTATTCGCCTTACAATAGCTTACTAGTTCCGTCAACTGTTGGGCACTAGGTTCCCCTTCTGCAAATACATCCTCCACGCTATTTTGTTCCAGCCCAAAATCACGGCATAAATACCCAAAGGCCGCATGCCCGGTTACAAAGCTCTTTTTTGAAATACTCTTAAATTTATCACTATATTCCTTATATAATTGTTCAAGTTGCTGACTATAGTCCTTATAATTTGTTTCATAAAAATCCTTATTGGTCGGATCTACTTGTACAAGTGCGTCCTTTATATTTTTGATTTCAAACATCGCACCTTTTAAGCCAATCCATAGATGAGGATCGTATTTTCCATGTTCATCTATTTCCTCGGCTTCCTTATTCTCTATCATATCCGACCCCTTTGAGGCTTCTACCACAACTAAATTCTTATTATTCGCGGCTTTTATTGCTTGTTCTACCCATACTTCCATTCCCAGTCCATTGTACACAAAAACATCCGCTTTACTAAGTTTCACAAGATCTCTTGCCTTCGGTTCAAAATCATGGGGCTCCGTCCCATTGGGAATAATCGTTGATATTTCCACTCGGTCTTTTCCTACCGCTTCTACAAACTCTTTTAATGCATTGAAGGTTACTGAAACCTTCACCTTGTCCGCATTTGGTGTATTGGTCAAATCTTTATTATCGTTTTTCACTTCTTTGCCACAGCCAACGAAACCGAAGGTTATAATCAGCGCAAACAACAAGATAATGTATTTTTTCATCATTTATCTACCTCCAAAAAAGTACTTGCAAATGCGTATCATTTGCATTTATAATATAATAGCTTTCACGGATAATTTTGTCAAGATGCAAATGCGTATCATTTGCATTTATAATTGTGGGAATTCAGAGAGGATCTTCTTATGATAAAAGCAGATAATTTATTTTTTTCTTTTACAAGCGTGTCACCCTATATATTAAAAGGCCTTAATCTTGAAATCAAGGATGGCGAATATGTGTCTGTTCTGGGTGAGAACGGCTCCGGTAAAAGCACCTTGATCCGGTTATTATTAAAGTTCATCAAACCTACATCAGGAAGCATTCTTTCCACTGCGAGCCAAATTGGTTACGTACCTCAGCGAAATGATTTTTCTAATATCAATTTCCCGATAACCGTTTATGAAATGCTCAACTCCTATCGTAAACTTCTTAAGATTAAAGATAAAGGGGTCATTGAGAATTGTTTGAACCAAGTAGGGATGTATGATTTTAAGAATTCATTAATGGGAACCTTATCCGGAGGACAAAGTCAGAAAATACTGATTGCAAGAGCTTTAATGGGCTCTCCCGATTTACTGATTTTGGATGAGCCTTCTACCGGCGTGGATATACACAGTCAAAAAGAGATTTATCGTTTTCTAAAAAAGATCAATCAGGAGCACGGCATAACCATCATTTCTGTAGAGCATAATTTAGATGCCGCTATATCAAATTCTACTCTGATTTATCACCTGGTGGATGGAGAAGGACATCTTTGTACGCCAAAACAATATGCTAATGAGTTTATAAACAAAGAAAAGGAAGATGAAAATGCTTAATTATAGTTTTATGCAAAATGCTATTTTTGTTTCGGTATTTATTTCAATACTGTGCCCAAGTATCGGTATTTTTTTGGTACTGCGCCGTTATTCCATGATTGGCGATACTTTGTCCCATGCTTCATTGGCAGGGATTTCCATCGGTTTGTTGTCCAAACAGAACCCTACCCTATTTGCATTTCTGTTTACATCAATCTGTGGCGCATTAATTGAGTTCTTAAGAAGTTATTTTAAAAAATATACAGATCTTGTGCTTACCATCGTACTTTCACTAAGTGTTGGTACCGCTATCACTATCATGAGTTCCGGCAAGCTACATGCAAGTGCTGATTCTTTTATGTTCGGAAGCATACTGACTGTTACCCATTTTGATATGGTTATGGTATTGATATTAAGTGTTGTCTCCGTGTTAACGCTCATTGTTTTATATCATCAAATGATATTTATCGCCTATGATGAAGAAGCTGCCAAGGTTGCTGGCGTAAAAGTGAGAGTAATTAATTACGTGTTCTCCATCCTGGTAGCATGTGCAATCTCAATCTCTATTCGAATTGTAGGTGTATTGGTGTTAAGTTCCATGATTGCACTTCCCGTTGCAACTGCCATGCAGCTTGGCAAAGGGTTTAAACTTACATTAATCTTCTCTGTAATTTTTAGTGTTATTGACATAATGCTGGGGCTGTTCCTCTCCTATTATCTTAATGTTGCTCCTGGAGGTTTTACTGCTCTTGTATCTGTTGCAGTTCTTGTTATTGTTTTATTAAGTAAGCGAATTTATACCGTTGTCCATCAAGCTGCTTAAAAAGATTGGTAATTGAAAAATATAAAACTCCTAACTCTTTTCGTTATACTCCGACGTGAGTAGGTTTCAAAGAATCGGATTGGTGAACCATAATGCTTGACTTCTAAGCTTAACATTTTATAATAAACTTAAACACAGTAGCAACTTTATCCGGTGCTACTAGAAAGCATAGACATTTTGTATAGAACTTTGGATTAGCTTAGGTACAGCTACATTTTATTAATTATTAGTTGAATGATAGGTTGCAACTACTGCTATACGTCAATCATAATATATAGTTAGGAAATAAGGGGGTGAATAAAGTGAGTGAACTACTAAGCAGTTGGCCCGAGGGAGTCAAACGAACAAAGCAGCGTGAAAGTGTATTGTGCATTTTGGAGCAATCCCAAACTCCACTCAGTGCATCGGATATTTGCTCGAGAATGGAACATAATGGTGAACTTGTCTGGCTTTCAACCGTTTATCGCGTACTGGAACTCTTCGTTAGTAAGGGTCTTGTAATTAAAAGAAGCGTAATTAATAATGAGATGGCTCTTTATGAGTTAAACCGTTATAAGCATAAACATTATGCAGTCTGTATGAATTGCCATAAAATTATTTCCATGGAAAATTGCCCTATGGAAAACTTTATCCCAAAACTAGAAGATGGTGATTTCTATGTTACCGGACATAATCTTGAAGTGTTTGGCTTTTGCAAGGAGTGCCATATAAAATAGAGTCGACTATTCCATCTAGCCGACTCCATTCTCTATGCTTTCTAAAATTCGAATTCCTGTATGCTTGTTGAAATAATTTAATTCATCAAAGATTTAAGGTATAGAATCTTCTTTTGTACCAGTGAACATTAATAATTTTCAATACCCCATCTGCTTTCCTTATGCTGTTACATTAATTAATTCTCTATGCACGCAAGCTTCTCTCCCAGTGCAAATGCCTTTTGACAATCCACAGGGAACTGTTCTTCTCTATGCTTCGCCTTATCCTTCTCTGAGAAAATAGACGATTCGTATTTATCGTAGTCAGTGAACTGATAGGTGTTATAACAATACAATGACTCTACTGGCTTTCCTAAGGTTTTCGCAATAGAATTCTCATGGTACGCCATCTTCCCCTTATATCCGATTTGATCCACATAAGCTTCTGATACATTCATGGTGTATATAAATGCGCTCGCTATCTTCCTTGGAAAAACCGTAGGAATCTCTGCACTATAAATCATATTCGAGAAAAGAAATCGCTCCAATAAAGCGATCATTCCAGAGGAAATATTCGCATAATAGATGGGTGAGCCAAATACAATTGCATCTGCTTCCTTCATTTTCTCAAGAATCGGCGTTAATTCATCCTTCATGGCACATTTACCATATTCTCCGCCTTTTCTCTTACAGGCAAAACAGCTAATGCATCCTTTAAAATCCTTATCATACAAGTGAATTAATTCTGTTTGTGCCCCTTTTGAGGCAGCTCCTTCCAGCGTTTTATTAAGTAATGTAGCCGTATTCCAGCTTTTTCTGGGGCTTCCGTTAATTGCAATTATTTTCATTCCAATCACTCCAATTCAGAATATATTTTAAGATTCATAATAACATAACTCTATTAATATTACTATGATATTTATAGAATGAAATTTTAATGCAATATGATATCAACTCTCGTTTTAAAGTATACTATATTCTTCGCTTCCCGCATGCTTCTAGTATTCTCATTTCCTGTTAGATTTTATTGAATAATTGATTTTGCTGTTGCAATAATCGTATCTTCAATGCTGTAAACCGGCTTCCAGTTTAATAGTTTCAATGCTTTTGCATTACTCATTTTACGATTCACCCCTAAATCAGAAGCTGTATCTCTAGCCATTGGAATAAACAAAGCGGAAACTCTTATTACCCAATTGGGAATTGTTCTTTTTGGTACTTTTCTAGCCTCTTCTCCTAGATGCTTCTTTAAAATCATACCAATTTGCTTCATAGGTAGTGATAACCCATTAGAAATAATAAAGCGTTCTCCTGCCGCCTTTGGTGCTTCCATCGCCAGAATATGAGCATTAGCCAGATCTCTTACATCGACTACCGGCATGTAAAAATCTAAATATCCCGGCATTTTACCGGATAACAACATTTGAACCAGATAATTCGTTCCGGTGGCTTTCTTTCTAAGTACTGGACCCATCACTGCTACCGGTAATATGGTTGCCAGCTCTAAACTGCCTCCTTCCTGATGTATAAACTCCCAAGCATTTTTTTCTGCAATTGTTTTACTTTTATAATAGGCGTTTATCTTAGTTCCCGGTTCAAGATTACTCCAATCCTTTTCTGTAAATACATAATTATTTTTCTCTTTTGTATAACCCATTCCGGCAGCTCCAAACGCTGAAGTCATTACCACTCTTTTTACACCAGCCTTTTTTGCAGCTTTAAGCACCCTAAGGGCGCCTTCCTTCGCGGGAATAATCAATTCATTCTCATCCTTTGGCATTGTAATGGGAAGAGGTGACGCAACATGCATTACATAGGTAACATTAGCAGTAGCCTCTGCCCATCCGCCATCCGCTGTTAAATCTGCCTCAAAAAATTCCAATTCACTTTCAGGCGTTTGCCCAAGCTCTGCTAATGCAGCCCTTACTTCTTTTTCGCGGTTAAGGGAACGTAATGTGGTACGGACTTTATAACCGTTTTTGAGAAGTTGATCAATAATGTAAGTTGCAATATAACCGGTTCCCCCGGTGACAAGTACTGTTTCCTTTTCTTTCATGGAATTAACTCCTTTTCAATATGTGGATTTAATATTTTGATGCCTTTAGAATAGCACATTCACAAAAATGAAAAAGGAGTCTGTTTATACTATTATTAATACTACCAGGTTAAACTATAGAACCTCCCTTTTCCTGAGTCCACTTGTTAATTTCCTTTAAGCCTTTAGGTAATAATATTAAATAAATATTATCTCTATTAGGTTGATTTGTTCAGGATGGTGGATTTATAATAGTATGAAAATCATCAGCATGATACCGTCATTCTAGTGACGCCAAATAAATAGAATGCTCCAAATAAGAAAGGAAACAGATTATGGATAGTTCACAACAGCGATATAAAGAATTTGGAGATTTTTTAAAGACACGGCGTGCGAAAATCCTCCCCTCTCAAGTCGGCTTACCAGCAGGCAACCGCCGTCGCACTCCGGGGCTTAGAAGAGAGGAAGTTGCTACACTTTCTGGAATTGGTCTTACTTGGTATACCTGGATTGAACAGGGTCGTCCAATTCAGGTCTCCACTCAAGTTCTTGAAAGTCTTGCAAGAACCTTGATGCTCGATAAACAGGAAACAATACATCTCTATACCCTTGCCGGACAGGCATCCCCAGCCAATATGCCTAAAAATGATGAGATTATTAATCCCATGATACAACATGTCCTGGATAGTTTAGAATATTCCCCTGCTATTATCACTGATGTCCGTTGGAATGTACTTGCTTGGAATAAAGCTGCTTCCACACTTTCCTTTGACTACGAAAAGATCGATTTTTTACAGCGTAACCTCCTTAAAATCATGTTTACTAATGACGATTTCAGGAATACCTTCTCTGATTGGAACTCTGCTGCCCAGACAATGGTTGCCAGATTCCGATCCTCCTATGATAAATATATTGATGATCCCTGGATAGAAGAGTTTGTCAATGAACTCCGAAATGAGAGCAAGGAATTTGACTTATGGTGGTCAATGCATAATGTGATAGCAGAAGATAATCGTCTTAAAACAATCAATCATCCAACACTAGGATGTCTAAATTTTGAAGAAACCGGATATCTAATCGCTGATAATACGAATTTAAGAATTAACATTTTCACTCCTGTGGAGGGGAGTGATACAAAGAATAAGATTCTACAATTTATGAAAGACCAGCCGTCCTAATTTAATATTCATCCATATTTTTATTCATCAGCATTATGACATTCAAGCTTACTAATACATGAATCGAAGTATTCTTTTCACTATCGCCAATTATCAATACCATCATCTTAACAATGTTGCATAAAAAAGGTATACATCTTCATACTAGGCAGGAATGATGTATACCTCGGTATATTACTATTTATCGATTGTAATTGCCCGTTCCTCTAAAGCAAAATCATGGCTAATATTACTTTCACTTGTGGGATTATCCTTTGGAATGCTTTTTTCACGAAAGATGGTTATACTTGCGACAGCAGCTATGATAATTAATGCAGCTACCAATGCGTTTGCACCGATCTTCTCACCTGCAAGAAACCATCCTAGAAATACCGCAACAATGGGGTTAACAAAGGCATGAGTGGAGACCAATGATGGTTCTGTATTCTTTAACAGCCAGATATATGCGGTAAAGCCGATCAGAGATCCAAAAACAATCAAATACCCCATCGCAATCCATGAGTTTATTGATATCTTCGAGAGTTCGAAGCCTTGATAATCTCCATGAAATACCGCTGTAATCAAAAGCAAGATACCACCTACTATCATCTGCATGCCCGTTGACAAAAGTGGTGCTTTGGGTAGTTTAGCAGTTCGGGAATACATTGAACCTGCTGACCAGGATAGGGATGCTAACACAATCGCTACCATTCCAAATAAATTTGTAGATTTTGAGACCCCGTTTGAATCCCATACTAATATAGCAATTCCACACAATCCAAGTGCAATTCCAATTATGGCACCGGCTTTGGGACGTTTATGATAGGAAACACTATTTATAACAATGATCCAGATTGGAACCGTAGCAATCAAAACCGAGGCGATGGATGAAGGTACCTGTTGTTCTGCCCAGGCAACCACGCCATTACCACCAAGCAAAAGAAGTCCTCCCACTATACCGGCATTCTTCCATTCTTTAAAGGTGGGTCTCTTTTCACCTTTCAACCGATAAAATATGTAAAGAATCCATCCGGCGATACTAAACCTAGCTCCAGCCATTAGAAACGGAGGAATTGTTTCAATCGCAAATTTCATTCCCAAATAAGTACCTCCCCAAAACAGGTACACCGCAATCAATGCAAATAGTATCATCATAGATCGGCTTCTGGGTATTTTATTCTTCTTAATTAACTTCCTTTGATTCATTTGTTATTCCTTCCTTCTTTTTTTCGTATCCAATTTCCAAGTTACCATCCTCAAGAATCGTCGATAAAATAAATGTTGTTGAAGTTTCTTGAACCTCAGGATACTTTACTATCTCATCGATCATCAATGTGATATCCCTGGGATCTGCTACTCTAACTTTTAGCATAATGCACCATTCACCTGCAAGCCTCTGTGCTTCCAATATTTTTACTCCAGGTATTTCAAGCGTAATAATCTTAGATGCAATTTCTCTAAAATCCGAACATTTAATTTTAATAAAAATAATAGCCTTAATCTTTTGATCCAACTTATTCCAATCAACTATACTTCGGTAGCCCTTCAACACTCCACTATTCTCCATTTTACTGACTCTTTGATGAACAGAAGGACGTGATATATGTAATTCTTTACCTATATCCTCATGAGTCATTCTTCCGTTTTCTTCCAGTAACTTGATAATCTGAAAATCAACCTTATCCATATTTCTCTCCTTTTCCCTAATTTATGTCCTTTCATATTCATATACCTTTATCCTGACTTCTTATTCACGTGCTATTCGCAATGCTTTATTTTTAATTAATTATAGAACAAAATATTGATTAAGTACATATCGTTCTTCTTATTTGTTGTATTAGTACTTATAGTCATAATTCTATCAATAATCTAACGTTTCGTTATATTTGGTTTACTATTTTTATCCTGTAATAACGGTTTGTAACGGAAAGATTAAACAAAAAAGAAACCGCGAGTTCTTACCAAAATCACGGCTTCTTTCCATTATGTTTTAGTTTATAGTAATTTTCTTTTCTTAATCAATTCATATTATAGCGTAAACTTCTTGATTATCATCTGCAATTCCTGTGCCAGCTTCGCTAGATCTTCACTGGATTTTGCAATCTCCTCTACGGAGGAAGTCTGTTCCACCATGGATGCTGTTACCTCTTCCGTGGCTGCAGAATTCTCTTGCGCAATGGCTGAAAGGTTTTGGATCGTATCCATAATCTCTTCTTTCATCTTATCCATATCCCTACCCGATTCATTAAGAAGTTCAACCTTCTTCTCTGCTTCTTTGATGGCTTCTTCAATGGTTAAGTAGGTGTTCTTGTTGCTGTTAACACTATCGGATTGCTCTTTAATCGTCGTTGACATAACTGTAATGGTTTTTACCGCTGCTTCCGAATTCTTTTGTAAATCGATAACCATTTCATCAATATTCTTAGTAGATGCGGCGGATTGCTCAGCCAGCTTCTTGATTTCAGCTGCAACCACCGCAAAACCTCTTCCAGCTTCACCTGCTCTCGCTGCTTCAATTGCAGCATTTAACGCCAATAGATTAGTCTGGTTCGCAATGGATGCGATTACATTACTGGCTTGGCCGATTCTTTTTGAACTTTCATCCGTTCTTAGAATTACATTATGAATTTCTTTGGAAGCTACATTATTCTCTTCCGTTTTTTCTGATAAATAAGCAATTTCTTTTAATCCGTTATTTAAAACCAGTGCCACTTTATTGGTAGCTTCATTCAAGCTTTCCAGATAATCCTGATCCTTTTCAATCACTTCTCCAAGTACAATCGCTTTACTTGATCCTTCTTCTGTATATCTTGCTTGTTCGGAGGCTCCCTTAGCGATTTCTCCAATTGTTATGGATACCTCCTCTGAGGAGTTAGCGGATTGCAAGGAAGTAGCGGATAATTCTTCTGAGGCTGAGGCAAGCTGCTCGGAGGATCGACTAATATCACTTACCACTCCACGAATGCTATCGGATATACTTTGAAGAGCCCTGGAAAGCGTACCGATTTCATCCTGTTTCGATAGATATTTCTGTTCTACATCAAAGGAGATATCCAAACTTGCGATTTTCTCCGAGTGGCGAACCGTCTTTATTATTGGTGCGGTTATACTATTACCGATAATATAGGTAACTATAATGCTTATTAATAAAATAATAGCAACTACAATCAGTATTCTGTTTTGTAAGACAGGAACTGCTGCAAGAACCTCATTCTTATTTGCGGTAATTACAAAAATCCAGTCTGTGCCTTTAATCTGGGAATACCCTGCATACAGATTGGTTTTATTAAACGTGTATGCACTTACACCATTTTTCTCTTTTATGATTTTCTTGAATAAGTCTGAGGAAGAATTCATGCTTTTATCTTTTTTCGCAGCTTCAATCGGTGAAAACTGTGTTAAAACTTTTTGTTTATCCTTGTGAGCAATAACTACTCCTTTGGAATTAATCATGTAACCGTATCCTTCACGTCCATAACCGGTATCCTTCACCAGTTCGCTCAGCGTATTGCCATCGCGCCTGCCAATCAGTGCTCCTACAACCTTATCGTTCTCCTTAATCGGAGTTGCAACCATGATAACCGGTTCATGCGTTACCTTGCTGATTAGTACATCGGATATATTTGTTTCTCCCGCTAATGCCTTCTTGATATAATCACGATCAGATAAATTACTTTCTGTACCATCTGAATACCTTGCATTTCCATCCATATCTACAACCGCAATATCAATAAATGCTGTTACCTTAACATATTTTTTTAACATAGGCTGCTGGACGGCCCAAATCATGTTTTGAATTCCGTCATTCAGTGCAAGCATTACCAAGGTTTGTTCTTGTGTCTCCAATCTGCTTGTGGTTAATTTGGCATCCTCCTGTGCTAAGGATAAAAGTGATTTTTCTGCTTCACCTCTAAGTGCGCCTTCTGAGCTGAGAAGTGCAGTGAATCCTATGACCATGGAAGAAATTAAAATAATTGCTGCAAAGTTCAGTATTAGTTTCGTCTTTATGCTCTTTAATTGAAATCTTTTCATCTTGTTCTCCATAATATTTTGTGTGTTTTAACTGTTTCTCTTATCATAACAAATTAATTAACCCCTAATCTCCTCACTCATATACAACTTCCGCTTTACCCTCCTCCTATACAGAATATCAAACGTACAGAAACTCAGTGAAAAATGCCGAATTATTTCTAGACTGATTACTTTGAATATCACAGTTCATTCTACCTTGAACAATTAATGAAAGTTGTTATTCATATATTAAAGCTCCGTAATCTATCCAGAAAATCAAATCGTTATCCATACAAAGTTATCGTTCGCTGATACTTTATTATCAGACTGATATATCGAACACTTGAAAAACGCACAAAAAAAGCTGCAGCAAAAAAGGCCGCAGTTAATAAAACCTTAACGGTGCATACTGTGGCAGCCTGACTATCATAGTGATTCACACCTTAGACTCACGGCTTTGCGTCCCTGCCTTTCGACAAGTTTGCCTTTATCAAGTACAATTTTATACCAGTTGAACTAGTACCTATGAAAATATAGCTTTTTTCATGTTTTATGTCAATGAAATTAGTCTATAATATTTTTGTCTTTCACCCGAAAAATTTCGGGTATTAATGAAACATCTCAGAACGTTTGGATAAAGTGCTCAAATTTAATTAAATTGAAACTTCTTTTTCTACAGGATAAATAGTTGACTACTCAACATTTCTTAACTATAATATAGTTGATTAGTCAACTATGGAGGTGAATAGAATGGATATTTCTCAGATGAATCTGTTGATGCTTAATAATAAAATCTTTCGTCAAACTCAGATTTACCTGGATAAGGCATTAAAAAAATATGATCTGAGCAGCGGTTCCTTTCGTTATTTATTTATCTTAGAAAAGAATGAAGGTATCTGCCAAAATGAAATCAGCCATCTAATCGGCAACGACAAAGCCATGTCTACCCGTATGATTACAAAACTTATGGAAAGTGATTTTATTGAGCGAAAACCGCATGAAGATGACAGCCGGGCATACCGGCTATACTTAACTGACAAAGCAAGAGAAATGCTACCAAAGGTCAAGTCGGAATTGAATGCGCTCATAGAACGCATAACAGAAGGTTTGACAGAGAATGATAAGGAACATATGATAGATTCCTTATACAAAGTTTTTTGTAATGCCCGCAAGCTGAACGGGTAAGGGAGGTTTTTTACATGAATCAATCACATAAAGTAAACAAATGGACTGTACTATCAATCGTCATTATTACAACTTTCATGGCAACCCTGGACGGAAGTATCGTCAATGTTGCACTGCCAAGTATGGCGAAGGCGCTTCACGTAACTACATCAGGAATTCAATTTGTAGCAACCAGTTATCTAATCGTAATAGCCGGTGTTATCTTGATTTTTGGTAAACTAGGCGATATGCTTGGAAAAACAAAAATGTTCACCCTTGGTATTATATTGTTCACCATAGGTTCCCTTCTATGCGGTCTTAGTGGTTCTTACTCTATGCTAATTGCCGCACGTGTCATTCAGGCAATCGGAGCTGCCGGAACAATGGCAAATAACCAGGGTATTGTTACAGAGGTGTTTCCCGCTAATGAACGCGGAAAAGCACTTGGCTTTGTAGGAACTGCAGTTGCTCTTGGGTCATTGGTCGGTCCCGGTCTTGGCGGATTAATTGTTGGTGCTGTAGGTTGGGAATACATCTTTTATATTAATGTTCCGATTGGAATTATTGCTGTAATTGCGGCGATTAAATTATTGCCAAAGACTCAGAAAAAACCAGTTCAAAGATTAGATATGGCAGGTTCATTATTATTTCTTGTAGCAATCGTACCACTCTTCGTTTCCTTAAATGAAGGAGTAAGCCGTGGCTTTAGTGACCCTTTGATACTGAGTGGCTTTGGTGTAGCAATTATTGCCTTTATCGTCTTTATATTTCTTGAAAAAAGATTAGCCGATCCGCTTGTACAGTTAACTATGTTTTCTAACAAACTATTTACTCTCAGTATTTTTTGTGGATTTGTTAGCTTTGTAGCTATATTCTGTCACAATATTCTTTTACCGTTCTACTTGCAGGATGTGCGTGCCTACTCACCATCCTTTTCCGGTATGATTATGATGGTATATCCATTGATTTTGACCGCAGTAGCGCCGATGAGCGGACATCTCTCTGACAAAATCGGTTCTGAGCTACTTACTTTCCTTGGACTTGTATTGACCAGCGCCGGACTCTTATTAATGTCCACCATAGGAGAAGGTTCTTCCCTCTTCTATCTGATCATTATTATTGCCATCATGTCAGTGGGAATGGGTATGTTTCAATCACCAAACAATTCCCTTGTTATGTCTACCGTAAGCAGGGATAAACTTGGTGTGGCAGGCAGTATCAATGCGCTGATCCGTAATGTAGGTATGGTATGCGGAATTGCACTTGCCACAACATTACTTTACAGTATGATGAGTTATAAGCTCGGTGAACGCGTAACCAGTTATATTCCAGGAAGAAGCGGTGCCTTTATCTTTGGTATGCACATCGTTTATTTGGTAGCTGGGGCAATCAGCTTACTCGGTGCTCTCTTAACCCTGTTTCGTATGTTATCAAAAAAACAGATCAGTATGGTAGAGGAAAGAACGGAATAACAAATATAATATATTAACATAAATCGGGATGTTAAAATAAAGTCTGAATAATTACGCTATATATTGCTAGTATGAGCTAATATATTCTTTTTGCCGGATTTTATTTTAACTCCCTTTTTTATTACTCTCAAGGATTATAACTCCTACTAACCCTCTTCCATCATTTCTTTTATTGCTCTATCGACTTTCTTGCAGCAATTTATTTATCCTTTGCTCCATATCTATCAATAATTGTTCTGGTATTTCTCTTACTTTAATATCCTCTCCCAAAAATAACAGCCAGTTTGTTAACTCCTTCCATTCTTCCTGCTTGTCCCTAGAGATAGCCATCCTTAAAATTGCTGTAGACTGGTATGGATTCGTATAAGATACAGAACAGCCAAAGGGATGATATTTTTTATATTGTGCCACTGCCCTGGGGCCAAGCTCTATAACTAGATTAATCTCTTCTTCTATTTTACTAAGCTTATCTATTATCTTTTTCCTGGTTAATTTCTTTGTCATCGGATAGGGTTTGACATCAATGATTTGATCTACCGGAATTAGCTGTCTTTTCTCATCCTCTAAATGATAACCCTCTACAAGCCATAATCCTTTTTCATTGTACAAATGCAGTAAATAAATCGGATGTATCTTTACTTCCTTCTCCTCCTGAATGGTAATTAACAAACTGCTGTCTATAAGAAGAATGTGAATTAACTGCTCCAACATGGGATGAGGAAGGTCCGCAAGATCAAGAAGATCCGGATTATTTGGGTTGGTTCCCTCAAAGAGCAAAATTTGGTTAAGAAGAACCAAATCATCCTGTTGGTTTTCTGATATAAGGCCAAGTAACTTCTCTGCTAGAGAATGCCGGCTCTTCAGATAAGGAAGCTGTCGATTCCTTGTTGCCATAAAGGCAATAAAGAGTGCCTTGACCTCTGAATCCGTGAAGCGTACTTCGGGTAGAACCGAATTATGCATGACAAAATAACCCCCATCCTTTCCCACTTCAGCCACAAGCGGCACTCCCATGGCTTCTATTTCAGCAATATCCCTTATGGCTGTTGATCGTGAAATATCAAATTCCCTCATGATCTCAGAAATAGTAAAGTGTGATCGATTGTTGATATAACGCATGATAATATTAATTCGTTCAACTTTTTTCATCTCTGCTCCTTAACAGTATCATTTTTTGACATGTTTTAAGGTTATAATAAACCTATCAAGTGAAGAAGACAAGCCATTTGATGAATATTGATAAAGGAAGGTCATGTATATGACAAATCATACGTTAGAAGAAAAAGAAAGCTTTACCGTATTGGGTTTGGGGATTGAATTAAAAAGCCATTACACAGATTTCGCAGGTCTGAATAAAGAAAAAGCGGCTTTTTGGCAATCAATTCAGCAAGACGGAAGACTTGAGGCATTAAAAAAGATTGCTGAAAATAATTATGTTTTTGCAGTCAACGAAGCTGTAAATAACAAGATGATGCATTACGCCGGCGTCATAACAAAAGCACAACAAACGGAAAATGCAAGAGTTATCCCATTTCCAAAGGGAGAATACTTGGTAGTGAAAGATTCAGCCAATTCAGCGGGAGAATTAGAGAATAAACTAACGGGTATCGCTTTTGGTCAAGTTCTTTCCCAAGAAAAAAATTTCGCTTATGTGGGCGGTCCGAACACAATGGTGGTGACGCATCATAAGGATGGCTTAGTATTTGGTGAAATGTGGATTCCTGTAGTAAGAAAATAATAAAATAAGGAGGAAAATATTATGTCCTATATTGTAGATTTTAAAAACGTATCAACCGTAGGGTTGGAGTCTTCCCCTGTTGCAGATGCCCTTGCAGGGCTGCGTGCCAATGAAGCTCGTTATTATTTGACAAAATACAAGCATGAATTTACCGTGGTGCCGGCTGAAGATAGTCAGGAGACTCTTGATTATGTAAACCGCATTCTAAAAGAAGAGCGTAACATAGAATTCAGCGCTAAACCCCTGGAGACTTCACGCTTTCAGGTGGAAAACATTAAAATGGCATATGTTTTTTATGAGGACGGGCTATCGGTCAATGTAATGTATACTATTGATGACCCAAAGAAAAGAGCGGTTGGCTTTAAGCTTTCTGAGGGTATGGAGGTACCAAAGGAATTAGTAGAGCGATTTAAGTTTGCAAGACAAAAATCAAAGCTTGCCGGTACGATTCGAGGTTCCTTCTTTGTTATCAAAGGGGAATATTAAAGCAAAGGAAAACATAAGAATGCAATTTTAAATATTTCGTTTTTGGATAACACTAATTACTTGTTCCGATTTAAAAGTACAGGCTGACAGCCATCTCTTCGAGTTGGTTATGCAGCCTGTTTCTATTTTAAAATATAAGATATGTAGAGAAAATGTAATCGTGTAAAACATCTGTATTTTAACAATATTTGAAATCTTGTAGAAAAAACATTTTATGTTCTTCCTTATCCTTTATGAGCGTATTACTTCCTTGTTCCCAAAAAGGTGATTAAGAAGAAAATACATGCCATTCCAGTGGCAATTAACATCCAAAGATATATTTTATTCTCTTCTCATCCTTTCCTCTAGATCATCCATCGTTCTCGGCAGAGGGCATATATTGAATAAACTCCCCACTTGAAGCAGGGTAGGTTGTACCAGTCCACATCGCTCCAATAGTTCTTTATTCATAAATACTTCCTCAGGCTCCCCATCCGCAACCAGCTCTCCTTTATGAAATAACAGAATCCGTTGTGCCCAGCGCCAAGCAAAATCAATATCATGGGTTGAGATGACTACCCCCAACCCTTTTTCACTTAACCTTTCCAAATTATTCTCCAACAGCCGTGTATTTTCCGGATCAAGGCTTGAAGTAGGTTCATCCAGTAGTAGTAACTTGGGATTCATGGATAGAACATCTGCAATACTTACACGTTTTTTCTCCCCTCCGGACAGATAATGAGGGGCTCGATATCTCATCTCCTCCAAACGCATTCTTCCAATGGCATCCTCCACCCGCGAACGAACCTTCTCAAGCGGGAGTTTTAAATTCATTGGACCAAAACTAACTTCCGCTTCCACTGTACCGGCGATAATCTGACTATCCGGATCTTGAAATACAAGTCCAACAGTTTGACAAAGCGCTTGTTTCTCCTTCTTTGAAAACCGAACCTCGGATTTATTCATAAACAGTTTGCCCGATTGCGGTCGATGAATTCCGTTGCAGCATAGAAAAAAGGTGCTCTTCCCAGCACCGTTATTTCCAAGCACTGCAACCTTTTGATTATCATATAATGTCACTGACAAATTCTTAAGGACTAATCTTTCCTTGTCATATTGATAGTTTATCTCTTCTAATCTCAAAATCTCTTCCACTGTTTGCTATCCTCCATTAAATGTAAACTCCCATTTTCTTTCTCTTCCTCCGAGTACTTAGATGTTACAGTGCCATGTTCCCCCAGTATACCTATGTCAAGATCGTCATTCCTAATGTAAGGCTTACAATGATTCCAGCAAATATTACAGACCTGACTGTAAGTTCTTTTGAATGTTCCAAAAATCGTATTTCTCCATCATAACATCGACTTTCCATGGCATCAAAATTGCTAAGTGCTTTTCTGTAACTTCTGGCAAGTAAGTGGCCATAAATCTGACCAGTGGTTTTAACACTGGTAAAAAAATCTACAAATCCCAATCTGCTCTTTGCTGCATTCTTCATAATTCGGTACATATCAAATAATACAAAGATATACCGGTAAATAAGATACATCAGTTCAATAATAATCTCGGGAACATGAGCTTTCCTTAAGACAGCTATAATTTCTGACATAGTTGTGGATAAAGATAAAAGATACAAACAGCTGATTGAGCCGATTGCCTTTGACATAACCAATGCAGTCCGTAATTGTGCATTATGACTTACATAGAAATATCCCTCCAGAAGAGGAAGATTAATCACCCCAATCGGCTTCGTTCCATATTCAAATAATAATGCCAGCCCGCTCATTAACAGGAACATAACCGGCACGGTAAGGAATGAAAGATAATCTCTCATTCCCATCCCACCAAAGATTACGATGAAAATCATCATGCATACTGCCAACAGGAATCCAACCAAAGGAGTGGATGAGCTGACACATAAAAACATGAGCAGGATTACTGTCCAAAACTTCAAGGATGGATTGATATTGTTCAACCGTGACTTTTGTGCAATCATATCAATTTCTAAAAAGCCCACATGCTTATGGTTGGGAAGAAACATAAAAGCTGTGCTTACCATCATGCATAGCCCTATTAAAATTACATTTGGTATCATTGTATAGAAAAGGCAACCTATCACTATAATCGCTAAAATAGCTGTTATCATCCTTTATATCTCCCCCTCTGGTCACTCATTCCATATCGTAGATTTCTAGCCTATTCTTCCTTACGGGAATATTTCTTACGTGCCACCAAATAACCAAAGCAATATGAGATCACACCCACACCTATCCCGGTCTGAACACAAAAGAGCAAGCTTTCGATTTCTCCGGGAAGCTCTCCCCCAATCGCCCTTTCCATAATTGGTGTAAACCATGGTTGATATTCCTTCCCAACGATTTCAGAAACCGCCTGACTTCCGGCGTCGTCACTTCCTCCAAACTCTGCACCTTTTAGTACAAATAAGGGAACTATGATTAAAAGCAGTACAATTACAAATAAGATTAATACCGTTCGTTTATTCTTAGACATTCTAATTGCCCTCCTTTAGAAATCCGATTTCCTTTAACTCAGGCTCTGCAAAGCTTTCCAAACCAATCACAATAATTACCGTCAGAATTCCTTCAATAATAGCTAACGGAAGCTGGGTAGGTGCAAAGATTGCGAGGAATTTTACAGCGCTTGCTACTACACCGCCTGTCTCACTGGGATATGCAAGTGCAAGCTGTAAACTTGTCACACAATAAGTAAATAAATCACCCAGCGCTGCTGCAATAAATATATTCATTTTTCGATTCAATTTAAGTTTCTTTCCTGCTGTGTAAAGCAGGATGGAGAAAATTGGTCCTGCTATTGCCATACTAAAGGTATTCGCCCCCAATGTTGTCAATCCGCCATGTGCTAACAAAATTGCTTGAAATACCAAAACAATAATTCCAAGTATACTGGTGACAAGTGGACCAAAGATAATTGCTGCCAAGCCTGTACCCGTCATATGGCTGCAGCTTCCCGTTACTGATGGAATTTTTAATGAAGATAGAACAAAAATATAGGCACCTGACATTGCTAATAGAATTAATGTACGACGTTTTTGCTGTACCGTACGGCGGATGGTAATCACCCCTCCAATCAAGAACGGTATGCTGATCGCTCCCCAGGAAATACAATGAAGTAACGGCAAATACCCCTCCATAATATGCATTCCATAGGCTGTTTCTGATGTTACAAAGATCAATGCTAACATAATTGAGAAACTTAAGATTCCTTTTTCGACTTTCGTCCACTTCGTCATTTCTACTTCCTCCTTATTTTCTTTTAGCTCTATCATCTATTTGAGTAAACTGGCTTACCTATAGAACAAACCCTTATTTAACTCTGTTTTTCATACAAAAGACGGCTATGGCAATATAATCATTGCCACAGCCGTCTTTCTGCGTGCTCTCAAAGACCTGAATAAATATCCAGATCAAAAATATTTTGTAGGTCTTCTGACTCACGCGTTTGAAGTTTATCTCTTCAGCATCCATCCTTTGCCTTCTCAGGTTTCCCCAATGACTGATTTTCATCAACAAGAATGGACTCGGCGTATACAGCGGCGGTTACCGTCCGGGATTCACACCCGGTTCCCTTGTCCATCCACACTCACTATACGGAGCATGGCCACAAAATAATATGAAATTATAAAATAAACGATTCTTTCCTACTCAGAATCTGTCGTACTTACTTATAAGGAATAAAAAATCCGAACAACCATATTTAATCTATTACTACGTAAGATTAAAATAGCATTGGCTCTTTACCTTTTGTTCGTTATCTGTATATAATACTTGACAAAATATCATGTGTCAAGTTGTTATGATACCTTCATTATCACTGACACTATACCCAGCCTCATCAACCTCCCCAACCACCTTCTTCAATTGAAACGCTGACAGCTTTCCCATCTTCAAATTTAATCATGTAATATTTTTCGGGATCTGTTCCCCATAAACCTACTTCAGGAGGCTTAACGATATATCCACCATGTGAGATTTCGTTCTCACTTTCATGCTTATAAAATATCTTATCAAACTCACCATATCTTTCGGTAATTGCATTTATACTATTACCTATAACAAAACGGTCGTTATACCTGTAATGTGTAGGGTGATAATACCAAAACCATGCTATAAAAAAACCAATCATTACTACTGTTATTAATACAACTAATACCTTTTTGCTTTTAAATAATTTCATAAAAACCCTCCATCATTAGTATGTAGTGTATTTGAGTTATCTGCCTATCTTTCTGATATCTTTCGTTTTGTATAAATAAATTCGATTGCTATTCATTGATTTTATTCCAATCGTTTCAACCACCCCAGCCACCTGATTCAATTGCAACACTATCTGCTTTACCATCAATAAAATAAATCATGTAATACTTTTCAGGATATGTTCCCAAAAATCCTACTTTACGTGGTTTAATAATGTAACCACCACAATCAACTCCAGATTGACTATCATGTTCATGATTGTAAAATATTTTATCGAATTCACCATATCTTTTAACTATTGTACTTATATTATTACCTATAACAAATCGGTCATTATATTTGTAATGAGTGGGGTGATAATACCAATAACAGCCCAACAACATAATGATAATTAACACTGTTGATAGAATAACTATGAGCGCTTTCTTGCTCCTTAAAAACTTCATAAATATCCCCCTACTAACATCCTTTTCTCATACGTTCGGTTATGTAGAAAAATAAAGTACTATTAATGTTTCGCTTCTTTTCAAGCAGCCTTCTCTTTAATCATAGCTCCCAATTATACAAACAGAACAATCCAATCCTGTCATGTACTCCAGCCAATTACTTCCCTGAGATTACCACTTTATCAAATGCAATATAAGGCAATTTATAATATCCGGTACAAACCTGTTCCTTTGATATTGCACGGATATTCTTAAGTAGCTCCAAAACATTACATGATATCATTGTCTCATTAATCGCTCCTTTTATCTTCCCTTCCTCAATTAAGAAGCTTCCCTTAGCAACACCCGACACTTCACCGCTGGCTCCTGGCTGATTCCCGGATAATTGTCCAATGAGGATTCCCCTGTCAATGGAGGCTATGATATCCTCCAACGGTTGTCTGCCTGGTTCTACTACAAAGGCTGTGCCATAATTCTTGCTACGATTTATTCCTGTTTTCCTGGAACCGAAACGGGAAAGCAGGAAGGATTTTAATACTCCCTGGTCAATTACCTTAACATCAGCAGCAAGATATCCGTCATTCGTAATCTTGCGACCTGAGGTTACGATATCTTTATCAGAATAGCTGCACGATAAAGTAAACTCTGGAGAAGCCACCTCTTTCTCAATTGAATTCTTCCACTGGCTAGTTCCATCGATTAATGAGCCATCTGATAACAAAAGTCCCTGTACGGATAATAGCAGCTGATTGACCATTTCAGGCATCATAAGAATCGTTCCTTCAAATTTGCTCTCCAATGCTGTCGGGTATATAGAGTCCTGAGTCTGTTGTAATATTTGAGACAATTTACCTATTTCAATAAAAGGAGTATCAAGGTCACAGGTTGTGATGTTAATGCCAGAAACAGACGAGGATATATCCTTATCGCGGGCAGAAAATTCAAGCATTATATCATATCTATGATAATGCTCTTCCATTTCTACACCGTTCGTATTCTTATGTAAGCGATTACCGCTTTCAAAGGAAGCGTGAATCTCATTTAAGAGAATCTTCGGATATCTTTTCGCTGTATCATCAACCAGTTCTTCCAACCGAAAATGAAGCTTCTCTAAATCCACTTCCCGTTCTTCGCCCACCACGATGTTCTTAGTCAATTCTGCAATGTCTTCCGCCTCTTCCACCATGGATACCTCTGCAGCATTGATACATGCGACTACCGCTTCCTCCAAAGTCTCTTTCTCCGTATTATTAACTGTAATCGTTCCGCTTTTATTATCTTTTATTACCCTCATGGTGATATTTGTGGTGAAGAGGGAACGTAATAGATTGATGTTTCCATTGTCAATATTTAATTCATCCACACGATTTTTACTAATAATGCACTCTGCCTTATTTGCTCCTGCCAGAATCAGAGCGTTTAATATAGAATTACCAACTTCTTTATTCGCCATGATTATTTCCCTCCTATGTTTATTTTGCAGCGAATTGCCGGACCACCCATTGATACTGGAATCCATTGTTTTTTCCCGCACATACCGGTATTTTTCCATACCATTTCATCGGAGATCATATCCACTGTCTTTAGCATATCAAATGCAATACCTGAAATCGTAGTCTCTTTTATAGCACGTCCTAATTTACCATTCTTAATCTCATAGCCCATCGCTACACCAAACATAAATTCACCAGTCAAATCTGCCTGTCCATTGGTTGGATTCATTAAATAATATCCGTCTTCCACGGAAGCAATCATTTCTTCTAAAGTACTTTTTCCAGGTAGTATGGCTGTATTGCGCATACGTACCAGTGGTTCATCCGTAAATGCATAAGCCCTTGCATTCCCCTTTGGAACTGCACCAAAATGAGCTGCTGTTTCTTTATTATGCATATATTCCTTTAATATACCCTGCTCTATCAACACCACATCTTCTGCTTTGGTTCCTTCATCATCTACAAATACCGGAACACCAAGAATTTCTCCCTGATAAGAATTAGCAAAGTCAACCATAGTAATCAACTCACTTGCCACCTGCTTATTCATGTATGAGTCTGCAACAGAGCCAAAACGAACAAGATCACCTTCCACAGTATGTCCCACCGCTTCATGCGCCAAGATACCTGCTAAATCAGGATCCAGAATGACTTGTTTTAAGCCTCCTTGTGCATATACCGCTTCCCTCTTATGTATAGTTCTCTCATACAACCGATCGATGCTCTCATAATAATTCTTAGGATCCAGATATCTTTCATCAAAGAACCCGAACTCCCCATAGGTTTCGTAGAGAGAAACCGGCACTCCGGAATTATCATTTATTGTCATCATAATATACATTCTGGCTCTGAGAGTAATAGTATGACCATCATAGGAATCCGTGGTACATAAAATCTTCTCGGAGGTTTCTTGTTTACAATATATAGTGCGACTATCAAGTTTCTTATAGCGATTTGCGATATATTCATCCCTTTCCTTCGCAAAATCAATGATATATTTCTGAGATACCATATGCTCTTGCATATTCACAGGAAAATTCCCCTGACTCACCGCTGGCAACGGGATGGGTTCCTTTTTTGCTTTTGAATTAAGAAAATCCGCATTATTCATAGCGGTATCCAGTACGGTCTTCACAATTTCTTGATTGTATTCCGAAGCGCTAGCAAATCCATATACTCCGTTTTTAAAGATACGGGCGGAAACTCCTCCTTGAGTTTTGCTTTGGTTGACGGTTAAGTTTCCCTTTTGGATGGAAACCACTTGATCGGTATTTCTTTGTGCCCGAAGCTCAGTATAGGGCTTTAAGCTACTCTTGAATTGTGAAATATAGTTCTGCAGCATGACGTTCTCTCCCTTGACTTTGGTTTTACTATATATTACCATATCAACCTAATAAATACCATAAGAAGAAAACTTTTCATGAATTCGTGAATTTCATAAACCTTTCATTAAAAGTGGCAAAGATATCAAGTTCCTTCGAAACAATTATTTTATCGCATCCAAAACAAACATGGATGCATCCTGTCCCATAAAGATTTTATTTCCGCTATAAAACGTTTTGGATTGAATATTATGAAATCCAACTTTTCTCATGACATCTGCCAATTCTGTTTGATCAAAGCCGTTATGAACTAGATCGGAAGCAATCTCTTTATTTTTATCAAAATCAACAATAATTAAATGACCACCTGAACTTAAAACCTGGTACAATCTGGATAAAAGCAATTCATAATCATTAATATGAAGCAGAACCTGTACCATAAAGATATAATCTGCATGCAAATCAGATAGCTGGTCTCTTTCAAAATCAAAACAGATGGTTTTTACATTTTGTAAATTATGATTGGATATTTTCTGTTCCACTTCCCTAATCATATTTTGTGCACTGTCTAAAAATACAACAGTATCAAATTCTTCTATTAAGTTCATTCCAACCAAACCGGTTCCGCAACCAAAGTCCATCCCTCTTTTATCCTTGGTATCAACTAAATATTCTCGAATTGCATCCGCTGATAACCTTGCAATTTTCATTCTTTCTGGAGTATCATAAACCTTTGCCATCATTTCAAATTTATCCGTATTTCCCATTCCATTTCTCCAATCTATCATTTATACTCAGTTATCCCCAATGTTTCTTTCAAAGTATTAGGATGCGAGTACCAAAAGTCCTGCCAAATATTATTCATATGAAATTTACTCATAACAAATGAGGAAATACACTATGAAAATGTATTTGTAGCCCTTTTATTTTCATTTATATTATATCATAAAAGAACTGTTTGAAAGCGATGAGTTATTTGTTTTATAAAATATAAAATATATACAATCAAATCATAAGGTTCTTAGCATATCTTATGAATTGACATTGAAGTATAATCAAGTGCTTGACTATAAAAAGAGCCGACTATCTGTGATTATCCACAAATGATCAGCTCCTTGTATTAAGATTTGGCTTATAGTATCGCATCTGGCTGCTAAATGATGATAGCCATACAACTCAAGGCGTACCATTTCCGTGATTAATATAATCAATTCATTAAAGTAAGATTGCCCTCTTTCATACCCCACACTTCATCAGCAATCGAGGTCACTTTTTTAGAGTGGGTGACGATAATTACGCATTTTCCATCCTCATGCGCCAGTGAGGTCAATATCCTCAAAACATCCGATTCGGTATCTCCATCCAGGTTTCCAGTCGGTTCATCGGCAATGATTACATCAGGGTTATGGGACAATGCCCGTGCAATACCCACACGTTGTTGCTCTCCTCCTGAAAGCTTTAACACTTTTCGGGTTGCTGTTTCTTTATCAATCCCTACTTTTTCTAACAATTCATATGCAAATGTCTTTTTATCTTTTTTATGGATGCCGCTGATATTCATAGAAAGTATAATATTTTCAATTGCTGTGGCATTGGTCAATAGGTTAAAGCCTTGAAAAACAACACCAATACTCTTGGCTCTATACTTATCGCGATCCAGTGTTTTAAGGTTCTCTCCTCCATACAATATTTCTCCTCCTGTGGTACGATCAAGCCCTGATATAAGCGATAACAGTGTTGATTTTCCTGAACCTGACTTACCTATAATCGTATATACCTTACCTTGTTCAAAAGCAGCGTTTATCTTTTTCAAAACAAATTTCTTAGTACCCTCATATTGATACGATACCTCTTTTAAAGTTAAACCCTTCATTCCTGCTCCTCCTAATTTCTCTCTGAAAGAATTTTCATCGGCTCATATTTTGTAATGTACATTATCCCTGCAACACTTGATAATCCTGCCAGAATAAAGGAAATAAATATAATCTGCAATATAGCATCCGTACTTAACTCCACCTTGAGTTCAGAAAGTGGTTTCGCATCCGATGAAAAACTCGGAGCTCCAACTCCCGTACTTCCTGTTGTACTTCCTCCACTAATCGTATTGGTTTCATCAGCAAGTTCAATTTGATTACTAAGCAGGCTATTTGCTACCGGCTGTGAAAGTGCTGTTCCTGCTCCTAAACCAAGTATCAGACATACTCCTGTAATAGCAAGAAATTCTGTAAGCAGTCCAAGTGCAATCTTTCCTTTTTTCATACCCATTGCTCTAAGTACACCAATTTCATATTTACGTTCACGAATCGCTAAGGATGTTAATAGTATGAGAATTGCACCACCAAGTATTAAAACAACACTCAAGAATGTATTCGTAACCTTCGCAAGACCTTCTACCGGACCAACCACCTTTTTATATCCTGCTTCATCGGTAGTAACCTTATAATAATCAGCCAATCCTTTTTCTCTTAGTTCTTTATCATAAGCCTCAAGCTGTGAGGGGTCTTTCAAAAAATATTGTGCCGAAACACGTCCAAGTTCATTAAACATTTCCATATGAATCGCAGTGTCAAAGCCTGTAAGTATCTCGTTATTTCGATCGTCCACCGCACTGATTTCATCCGGGTTATATCCTATCATCGTATTATCCTCATAAATACCGGATATGATCAATGTATGTGTCATTGGATCATTCTTATAAAAACTGTCCACTTCAATCTTATCTCCAACCGATAAGTTATTAAGGCTGGCATATTGTTCACTGACTATGCATTCATTGATTTTTTTATACATCTCACCCTCGGTCATTTTTCGAATTCCATTTTTGAAATCATCATTGTTCACCGCATTGTCAGAAGCAACAATTCTTGCTTTCATAGCAACCACTTCCGGCATTTTTGTACCGTCTGCTTTGGTTGCTCCGCTTAAAAAACTAGCCATTCGATCATCACTTTCACTCTCGCTGAGAGATTTCAGTTTCCTTGGAGAGATATCAATTCTCGCCGAAAATTTCGTACTTTGAAGTAAGTCAGATTTTCCAAATGCGATCTGTTGTTCTGGCGTGAGTTGCCGATAATTCTCAATCGCCTTTTTGCTTTGAAGTTTGCTGGTATCAAGACTGACGGAAACCTCTGCGCCAAATCTTGCCTTATAATCTGTAATGATGGCCGATGTTGTCGTGTTAATAATAATAGATACGGCTGTTGTTAGAATAATTGCAAATATAATTACTGCCAGTAAGCTATTCCTGCCCTTATTTCTGCCAATATTCTTTAATGAGTTTGTCAAAATATACATATCTCCATTTGCTCCTTCAATTCTTATTTGTTTGTCGACAGGGCTAGTATACCAAATGGATTGTTAGATTTTTGTTAGGAAATAATCTTAAACAAGGATCCTTTCAATGGTACAGCAACAGTAATATTGCAGCAAAAAACAGCCAACAATTTTTGTTGACTGTTTTCGTTGAAATTTATTTATTATATAGGAATTACAACTTCAAACTTTGTACCTTTCCCGTTTTCACTGGTAACGCTAACTGTTCCGCCATGCTTTTCTATAATTGCTTTTACAATGGATAATCCCAGTCCTGAGCCTGCTATTTTTCGAGAACGCGATGCCTCCACACGATAAAAGGCTTCAAAAACAAACGGTAAATGCTCAGGCGGAATTCCGTAACCATCATCAGAAATATCTACTATTACACTTTTATTTACTTCATAAGCAGAAATCCAAACATGGCCATTTTCTCGATTATACTTGTACGCATTTTCAATCAAATTGAAAAATGCCCGGTACAGAAGAGAGGTGTTTCCATGCAGTTTTTCGCCGTCACAGTCAATATCATAATGGATAGCATGGTTATCATACATTGGAGCCAATTCACTGAATATGGCTTCAAACATTGCATCCAAATAGATTTCTTCCTTTCCTTCGTCACTATCTTCTCCTGCTGAAGCGAGAAGTAATAAATCATTTACTACATGTGTCAATCGATCAACGCTCTTCTCCGTCATAAGGGCATTTTCTTTATACTCCTCTAATGTGGTGCTTTCATCCAGAGACAATACCTGTATGCCTGCCTTCATAGTTGCCAAGGGCGTTTTGAGCTCATGTGCGGCACTTGAGGAAAAACGTTTTTGCCGTCCAAATGCGTCTTCTAAACGGTCAAGTGCATGATTGAAGCTTTTTGCCAAGCTGCTTATTTCATCATTGGCATTGTTTTCTGACAGCCTCTGGGATAGATTATTCTCATCTATGCCAGAAATCTGTTTACTTAAGTTTTTTACTGGTTTCAAGGCTTTTCCCGAAACAAAATACACCGCCCCTGTCCCAACAACGGTCAGTATAAGGCAAAACGATATACTCATTACATTAAAACGCTGCTTCGCTCGTTGTGGAGTGGTTTTACCGTATACCTCTCCATCTCCTAGCTTATTCGGTACACTCTCATCCATAACATTATCATTGTTATTACTATCTTTTGTTATGACAGCTGTATTTTTATCTACATATATTATTGAAAATGCGCTTTCTAATAGGGGAATTAAGTTCTTTTGCGCATTCAGCATAGAAAATGCTGTCAATGCTACCGAGCATATGATTAGTACAATGGCTGTTAATAATGTCACTCTCCATTGCAAAGACAATTTTATGAACCGTTTCATATATCGTCCTCCTCAATGATGTAACCCTGACCTCGAACAGTTTTTATTACCTCGTTATCACTATAAACAGATAGTTTCTTTTTTAAGGTATGAATGTGGTAACGAACTGTATTAGAAAAAGAATCAAAATCCGAGTCCCAAATATGTTCAATCAGCTGTTCCGAGCTGATTACTTTGTTTTTATTTATTAAAAGATACTCAAATATGCTGTATTCCTTACGCGTCATATTAATAATTTCGTTCCCACTGTATACTTTCTTTGCATTCGTATCAATAGTAAAAACACCAAGGGTTAATGTAGCCGATTTTCCTGAGAAACTACGGCGTAACAAATTACGGATTCTTGCTTCCAGCTCTCCAAAATCGAATGGTTTAATGAGATAGTCGTTGGCTCCCTCATCCAAACCAAGAATTCGATCACTGACCTTTGTTCTTGCGGATAATATCAAAACCTTTGTATCAAGGTCCGTTTTTCGAATGCTACGCAAAACATCTATTCCGTCTAATTTAGGAATATTTAAGTCTAAAATGATAAGATCATATTCATTAACATTATAATTTGTTAAGGCCTCTTCACCGTCAAAAACAGTATCTATGGCATATCCCAATTTACGAAGCCCTTTTGCTATGATAGCGGAAAGCATTTCTTCATCTTCTACAAGCAATAATTTCACTGCACTCTCCCCCTTTGTATTTTAATTCATTATATCAAAAGAATTGTTAGATTTCCGTTAGATTTTTGTTATGGCATATATCTTACTAAACGGGATTTTGACGTAAAATATGATTAGGGTATCATAATTGTCTTTCAATGAAATCCTTAGGCAAATTGCCATTGATACAGTATAAATAGACCCTTTTACACCCTAATCAAAATATCAAACATCAAAATACTCTTAACTGTTGATGTATATTATATACGAAATTCAGATAAGTAGTAAATTACCTAATCAAAGGTAAATAGTATAATTACACTAGCTGTGATGCTTCTCTCTATCAAAAATTTTTTACGTCATATTTTGAACACTAAAAATGCACCATCCTATCCTAATTTCATTTCAACCTAATAACTACGGGATTATGAAGGGGATTGATTGGTGCATCTTAATTTGGCTAAATTAAATTTTAAAAATTGAAGTCATTTTCTCAAGCTCCAACGCAATATTCTCAAGTTCATGTGCTGATTTTGATGCATTCTCAATTTGGGAAAGCTGCACATCAAGGGAAGAGGATATTTCTTCGGTGGAAGAAGTTGTTTCCTGTGCAATAGCCGATATGTTTTCCATTGAGGCTACCACTTCATTTTTATCTTCATTTATCTGGACAATTCCTTGAATCACTATCTGAATTTCTTGAACAATCTGGTTAATGGATGTTTCAATATGATCAAAGGCCTTCTCTGCTTCTTCTGATACGGATGTGGTACGGTTTATTGCATCTGCTCCTTTGTAGACATATGCTTGAGTCTCGTCAATAGCAGCACTTACCTCTATCGCCAGCTGCTCGATGCCATTAATGGAGCTTGAAGTCTGCGCAGATAATTTACTAATTTCTTGTGCAACAACAGCAAATCCTTTTCCACTTTCACCGGCTCTCGCACTCTCAATCATAGCGTTTAATGCGAGTAGCTTTGTTTGATCTGATATCCCTTTTATGACGGTTGTAATTTCATTAATCCCTTGCGATTTTTCACTGAGTGTTTCCACTAATTCTTTTATCCTTAGAGATACTTTTACGTTTTCTTCTATAGCGGTTTTTAAATCCTGAACCCCTTGGGTTCCGCTGACTTTTGCTTCCATGGTATGGTCAACACTTGTTTTCATTGCCTCAGCTCGTTCAAAGATGGCATCAATTTCCTCTGCCAACTGGTTCAACTGTTCAAAGCCCTGTTGAGAATGAATTGCTAAGTCAGTCGATGCCGTTGCTAGTTCTTCGGAAGCCTTCGCGATACCAGAAGCTACCTTTGACGTATCATCACTGACTTCGGACAAATTTCTTGAATTCTGTGAAACCTGACAGGCATTTTTTTGAATATCTTCAACCATTGCTTTTAACGTCTGTTGCATGTGATTTAGGGCTTCACCCATTGCCCCAATTTCATCTTTGCTCTTGTGTTCGAATCCCACAGTAAAATCCCCATCCGAAAAGGTCTTTAACTTAGAAGACATCTGAACGATAGGACGAATTAAAATTTTAGAGAATATTGTTGCTATCATAATGGCTAAAATCATAATAACCAACGAAATCATTGCAGTGGTAAAAATTGTTTCTCGTATCTGGTCGTACATACTTTTCAGCGATATGCCTATATTCAAAGCACCGCTAAACTCATCTCCCAGTTTAATTTGGGTGGATACATTATAGACTTTAACGCCTCCAGCAAGTTCAAGAATTTCACCCATCGTTGTCTGATTCGTTACTACTTTGGCCACATCCCCCTCTGTACTGGCTGATGATGTTGCATCTACATTACCTATATCGGAATCCTTCACGTTCTCAGAACTATCTGAAACCAATATGTTCGCCTTATCATCGGATAAGGACATATATTCTATATTGCCCTTACTTTCTTCTTTTATATTCTTAAATAACTCTTGTAGTCCCTTTGTTCCTGTTAAATGCTTTTCAATTATTTCTCTTTTCACATTGATAATTAGTGTTGAACCATCGTTTTTCATCTGATTCGTAACTGAATTCTGAATCTGTACATAAGATATTGCAACAAAAGATACTGAGCAAATAAAAATTAATATAATGATTAAAGCAAGTACCTTACGAGTCAATGATTTAAACATATAGCCCCCCTTTTTCAACGCAAAACGACATAATTTCCCTCAATTATAACATTTTTATAAATCGTTGTAAAAGCATTCAAGGTAGTACTTTAATCCTATTGCAAATAAAATAAATTCAACTCTAGAAACTCAGCTTAAACAATAGCCTTGGCAGTTTCCCTATCTACACACTTAATGTCACTATATCAAATTTTGATTTTTATTATACTCGTATAACTGCTATATATTTTTTGGTTATCCGCCATTTTGTAGGCTCTTATCTTATAATAGTATGTTTTTCCTTTCGCTAGTGAATGATTAGTATAATTTTCGCCAGTTGAAGTTGTAATTAAGGTATACGGTCCATTGTTTGATGTTGCTCGATATATTTCATATGCTTTTGCATCCTTCAACTTGCTCCAGCTTATCTTTGCGTTATTTGCCGATAGCTTTACTATGGATATTTTCGTAGGGACGGATGGATTTTTCGCCCACTTTGCATAAATTGTAGTATTTTTTGTCACCTTGTTAAGCTCAAAGTTCCATTTTGTTTTAAGAGTACTCTCCTGATACCAACCTAAGAAGGTATATCCTAATTTTGTGGGATTAGTAGGCTTTACTACTGTATTATCAGAGGCAACGTTCTGCGTTGGAAGCTTTACTCCACCATTTGTATTGAAAGTCACCTCTATTTTTTTCGACACTTTTACCATACAGGTAGCCTCATATGCACCTTTTTCTAATGTTAAGGTCACTACTGCATTACCGGTTGTCAAAGCTTTTATATTGCCGGTTGAATCCACTGTCAAAATAGAGTTATTGCTGCTATCCCATTTAACCGTTGAGGTCGATAAATTTATAGCGCTTAACTTATAAGATTGACCAGGATAAAGATTAAGATTGGTTTTATTAACACTAATAATAGGCTTTGCTCCAAGATATATTGTTTTTGTTGCAAAGGCATGCGTACTTCCGTCTACTTCCGCTCTTACTAAGACACGTCCTGAAGTGCTATTGGAAGGTATGGATAGTATGCCACTTGCTTTATTAATGGTCACATTTTTTATACTGGTGATTATGGTCCAGTTAATTTTCTTTCCTATCATCTCTTTGCTGTATTGGTCAAAAACTTTTGCTTTAAACTGATATGTACTATTCTTACTTTTTATAGGGACATAGCTTTCTCCAAAAATATTTAATGAAGCTGCTTTTGATTCTTTTGTTACAACTTTTTTTGCAATTGCCGTACATTCGCCAGCCGATACATAGCTAGAACCATTCCATGCTATATTCCTTGGAATAACCATAACATCACCCAAATTTTCTTTAATATTCCAACTTATTGCATCGGGGGAAGTCATTTCTTTTTTATTGCATACAACCGAAAATTGATTCCCATCCCATAGAATTTTCGTATAATAATCAACTAAGTGGTAACCAAACTCATCATAATAATTAATGGTGGATATCTCTTTCCACTTGGTTCCATCCGACGATGTAAGAACTTTGCAATTTCTTGTAAGTGCATAGAAAGTATCATTCTTACAGGTAATATTGGTGATTTCATAATCAATCAGAGCTTCTTTCCATTTTACTCCATCACTTGATGTTAATACTTTTGTTTTATTCGTCATACCTCCTATATATATCGTCCCAAATGCGATTAGTTTATTTTTACTATTACCCATAAAGCCTTGTTGAATATAATATTGCTTATCATCATATACTTTTGTCCATTGAAAGGAATCTGGGGATGAATATATTTTACCATCATTTGTAATTGCATAAAACCTGTCCCTCACCCACTTAACGCCAACTACTTTTGCACTAGAATCGTCAAAATAGACCGATGTCCAATCAGATCCAGTTTTTGATGTCAAAATTAAACCAAAATAAGATCCAGCAACATATCGTTCTCCATTCCAGTCAATACTTAAAATTCCGTACCTTGTTCCAGTATTTTTAACATTCTTCCAATTGTCACCATCATTAGAAACTAAAATATTCCCGCTATTTCCAACTGTCACATATTTCCCATCGCCCCAAATAATATCATTAAACTTTTGTATGGTTGATAAAGATACATTTGTCCATTTCCTTGCATCTGTCGAATAAGCTATGATATCCCTCACACCAAATAACTTATTATTATATTTTACTATTGCATTTGGACTCAGCGAATCATTTGCTTCACTTTTCCAAGTATATCCATCATAGGAATAAAATCTTTCATAATTCCCATATACAATAAAATATTGACCAGTATAAAAAACTCTAAAATCACATTCAAGAGGAATGAATTTCCAATCAGACCCATTCTTCGACGTAATTAATCCACCTACTGTACTAACAACAATAGTATCTTTATTATAAGCTGATTTATAGAGTATATCGTTATATTTTGTGTCGGAGCCTTGATTAAATCCACTGATATCCGACCAATTTAAGCCATCACTTGAAGAGAACGCTCTACCGTACCATTCCTTTCCAAATACATAAAATTTATTTTTAAAATAGCTTACTGATCCCAAATCCAATCCGCCTATAGTTCCATTTGTTCTTGTCGACCAAACCAAACCGTCTTTTGAGGTAATAATGCAACCATTCGTGCCGACTGCAACAAAAACACTCCCATTATATTCAATATCTTGTATGTCACTCGTACTGCCTGTATTTACTTTACTCCAGTCCAGACCATTGGGTGAGGTTAAGATAATACCATTGGCTGTAGGTACAAAGAATTTATTATTAAAGTATTTTATAGTATTCAATGTTTCTCTTGTTCCAGATTCGATTACCTTCCAGTCTGTTCCATTTGTTGAAGTTCGGATTATTCCATACATTCCAACCGCAACTAATCTTCCTGATGAATTAGTCGCAATCCCTCTCAAATCAAACTGCGTTAACTCTCTATTATTTTTCCACCCGCTGTCTATTTTTTCAGCTTCTTCCACAAAATCAAGCTTTATGATTCCTCCGTTGTTTGCTAGTGCAAAAAAGGATTTGTCATCATGAAAAACTTGATTTGTCACATCACCCCTATGTAAATATGTTTTCCAATTAACTCCATCAAGTGATAGCATTACACTTCCAAATAGTTCACTAGCTATGTAATAGCCATTAAAATAAGTTATCGACGTTAGATATAGATTACTTCTAGAGTCTAATGTCCTATTCACCCAATGCTCACCATCCTCCGAAGTACATATTTTACTGCCAACGGTAATAAATTTCGTGCCATCCCATAAAATATCATTAAAGTCTATATTACCTTTGTTGTTTTCAAATTGGCTAATGGATATTTGTGTCCACTTTATACCATCCGATGATTTTATTAGTGTATTATTTTTACCCACAGCATAAAAATAATTACCAGTAAAAATGACGGAATTTATATTCTCTTTTGTATCAGTATTAATTTGATTCCAAGATTTCAAATCAGCTGATTTCAATATTAGTCCATTATCACCAACTGCAATATAATTGCCATTCCCATAAGTAATTTTGTTAACTGAGTAAGCTAACCACTCGTTTGTCCAGTTAACTCCATCCTGCGAAATAGCAATACTTCTACCACCCACCGCTATGAAGCTATCATTGACATGAATAAGGCTTTTATAATCTCCTTGAGCATTGCTTTTATTCCATTTTTGTCCATCCGTTGAATATAGAATATCTCCCTCTCCGGCAGCGACATATATCCCATTATAATAACAGCCTGTATTCAATGAACTGTTTGTTATTCCAAATTGTAATTTTTTATTGATTCCATTCCTTGATATATAGATATCACTCTGTTGCCCTATTGCTAGATAAATATCATTCTTTAATAGAAAATCATTCGAACTGCTTCCCTCATACTGATTGTCACATTGATTTACAGAAGTCCAATTTTTAAGATTACTGGAGGAATAGTATTGGGTATTACTATCTCTCTTCATTGCTATATACTTCTTATTTTGATAAGCAAGTTTGTAGCAATTGGTGGGTAGGTCTGAGTTAATCATGTTCCATTTGTAACCATCCGTTGAAACCATAAACTTGCTATTCCCATAGGACACAATATACTTAATACCATCCCAAATGATATCTTTAATGGTTGTCATACCACTATCATTCGCACTTTTTTGATAAAGTACAACCCAGTCCTCCCCATCCTTTGAATTTAAAATAAGATTCGTATTATCACCTTGATTTACTCCAAAGGCAGTAAAAGAATTACCATTATATATTATTTTATAAAGATATAATCCCCCGTTATTTAAAATATGTTTTTCAAAAAGATCAGCAATTGATTGGCTGTATGACATTTCCCATATATATCCATCTACAGAATTCCATATTTCTCCACGTCGTCCAACCGCAACAAATTTATTACCATTCCACGCAATACCATAAAAATCAGCATCCAATATATAGTGCATGTCGGTATCATTACCATTAATGATTCGTGATACATAACCACTTGTAATAGTAGGTTTTTCCCAGTTTATTCCATCATTTGAAATTAATATACTGCTCTTCTCTCCAACTGCTACAAATTTCTTTCCGTTCCATACAATAGCTTGTAAATTTTCATCCGTACCTGAATTTCTAGTAATCCATACTTGTCCATCCACAGAAGTTCTAATAATCCCATTATCTCCTACTGCAACAAACAAATTTGCTCCGGATATAATTGCATTGAGACTTCTTATACTGACATCTTTATTTTTTTCAAAATCAATTGATTTAGGTAGTTTTGATGCGTTACTGTTCGACTTTATTGTCGAATCAGCAAACGCATGATTAGGTAATGTAATTAATATTAATAAAGTAAATAAAAGACTCATTTTTATTATAGCTTTTGGATTAAAAAAACGTTTCATGTTTCCACCTAGTATAACGATTCCTTTTTCATTATACTATCCCTTCCCTATTGTTTTCCTAACGCTAGTTAGTAAATAAACCACATATACTATTAATAAAATATCAATTTTCTTGTTTTATGGTACCATTATTTACCTTATATTTCAACAAGATTATACATTTCTCGGTCTTAAAAACATGTTATTACGTATTCCACACTACATCCTTTGATAACAAAAATCCTCCTAGATTAATATGTCTACGAAACATTAATCTAGGAGGATTTTATATCTATTATTTCAGTTAGATGAGCTATCCTTAATATCATATAACCGTTACAATTTTATTTCCTTGCAGGAATAGGAGAAATAACTGACTTGTTTATTAATACCTTATTCCTGTTTCATAATGAAAATTATTTATGTAAGCTATTCTATTCAAAATATATGAGTCCACCATGCATATTGGTTGTACGATACCATCGCAGCAAGTCAAATTTCCTCTTCTCTCCTTCATCCGATGCAATAGCCCAGATATGATTCTCTTCTATTTCAACAGAAGTAATGGTAATCCAGTGCCAGTTTTGCAATCTCACTTCCTCCCCTCTTGAGAGGTTTAGAAACCCGATTGGAGAATCAAGTTCCATTGCTCTTTGAACGAATTCTGCCAACTCCTTATGGCTTCTGCTTCCTTTACTCTCTTTCTCTACCGAAAGCAGATTGCTTTTAAGGAATAGTCCTTTGGACTTTACATATTTATTAACACCGTTGATAAATTTATCTACGTGATTCACACCCATGGGCCCTGGCTTTACATATTCAAACAGAGTTTCCATATGTGTAATATAATCAGCTTTTTGCTTGCTTTTTGGTTCATAAAGCTTCGTATATTCCTCTCTTGTTTCGGAAAGATAAGCCATGATATTTGCAGCAGAAGTAGCACCGCAACCAGCCTGCCTTGCCCAGTACTTCGGATACCAAGCCTGATTTCCACCAAAGGATTCCCGGTAGGGACTTTCCTTAATCACTAAAGTTTCCGGATGCTTAATTGATAACAACATAAGCCGCACCTTCCTTCCTGTATTGTTAAAGTAATGTTTTGATGTAGAACACTATATTCCTTTTCAATTCACTTTGTCAATACCTGTAGAAGGAAGGAAGAAAAATCTCAAGAATTCATTTACTTCCCATTCACTAGCTTGGTATAATTTCGGTAAATGATTCTCGAAAGAAAGTATTTGCATTAGTCGGAATCATATTTTACTTTGACATTGGAAGCGAACGAAATCACATTACCAAATTATGCTTACTCAACAATACGAAATTCAGCTGCATTGTTAGTTGTACTGTTTCCCCCAATGAATACACGGAATAATCCTGGCTCCACGTCATAATCCATATCCTTTGTATAAAATTTCAGCATTTCTTTATTAATGGTAAATGAAATTTCTCTACTTTCTCTTGGTTGTAAAAACACCTTATCAAATCCTTTTAATTCTCTGACTGGTCTTACCACACTACCTTTCACATCCTGGATATAAAGCTGTATTACTTCTTCTCCACTGGTTTTGCCAACATTTTTGACTTCTACCGTTGCTTTGATGCTTTGATTGCCGGACATGATCTTTTTATCCAATATTACCGGAGAATAGATAAATTTCGTATAGGAAAGTCCATAACCGAATGGAAATAACGGGCTATTTGGAATATCCAAATATCTCGAATGAAAGCGGGTTCTGTCCCCGTCTTCATAGCTTCTTCCTGTGTTGAATTCATTATAAAAAACAGGTACCTGTCCAACACTATAAGGAAATGACATGGTCAGCCTTCCGCTAGGATTCACTTTTCCAAAAAGTACATCTACAATGGCATTACCTCCTTCGGTTCCTGGCATCCATACCTCTAATATGGCTTTTGAATACAGGCATAGTTCCCTAATATCCAAGGGCCTGCCATTGAAGAGTAAAATCACGATATTCTTATTCACTTTATATAATTCTTTTAATAATTCAATTTGATGTGGTGGCACTGTAATGTCTGCTCTGCTGGCCGCTTCTCCCGACTGCGCAGGATGTTCTCCGATTGCCAACACCACAACCTCGCTCAACCTTGCCGCTTCTACTGCTTGAAGAAGTAATTGCTGTTCTTCCTGTTTCGTAAGCATATTTCTCACAAAGATTTCACCAAATTCGGGAAGTTCCTTGTCCTGTTCCAGTAAGTCACACCCTTTTTCAAATATCCATTGGTTATAATCTATGCCCTCTTCCAATGCCTCTTTTATGGAAACAGAATCCTCCTGATTACCAAACATCGACCAGCATCCATGTATTCTCTTGCAATCAATATAGGGTCCAATCCATGCAATTTTTCTGCCATCCATTGGTAATGGAAGAATATCATCTTCATTTTTTAACAGTACAAAGGATTCTGCTGCCATTTTTCTTGCCAAATCCCTATGTTCCTTGCACAAGAATAATCGTTTTTCCTCTTCCGGATCTGCGTCCTTATAGGGATTTTCAAAGAGGGCTAATTTGTCCTTTAACTGCAGAATACGCATAACACATTCATCAATCAGTTCCTCTTTTATCGTTCCATCCTCTACAAGCTCCATTAACCGATTGCAGTAGATCATTGACATCATGTCAATATCCACTCCTGCTTCTATGGAAAGTTTGGCTGCTTCCCGATAGTCTGTGGCAATTCCATGGCTGATTAATTCCTGTACCGCACCCCAGTCAGAAATCAATACACCTGCAAAGCCCATCTCATGGCGGAGAATATCCCTCATTAATTCTTTGTTTCCGGTGGAAGGAATGCGGTTGATGGTATTAAAGGAGGTCATTACAAGCTCACTTCCGGCATCAATTGCTGCTTTATATGCCGGGAGGTAATCTTCTTTAAAGGTTCGTTCCGATAGTTCTACATTATTATAATCACGTCCAGCCGTGGGAGAGCCATAACCCGCAAAATGTTTCACACAAGCTGCAATTCTCCCTTTTTCCTTTACATCTTTTCCCTGGTATCCTTCCACCATTGCTTTGGCATAGCAGCAATTAAGATAAGTATCTTCTCCGGTTGCTTCCATTACCCTTCCCCATCTTGCATCCCTTACCAGATCTACCATTGGTGAAAAAGTAACATGAAGTCCTGACGCTGCGGATTCCTTCGCTGCCACAAAGGCTGCTTCCTTCACCAATTCCGGGTTAAAGGTACAACTTTGTGCTAATGGAATTGGGAATATGGTTTTATAACCGTTAATAATATCAGCCATAAATAACATCGGAATCCCATGGGGTTGCTTTTCCATATAATCCTTCTGAATTTTCTTTAACTTCTCCGCTCCCAAGCTTCCTAAAACCGATCCTGCCAGTTTAATATTCTGTTCCTTAATGCCGTATTGACTAGCGGGTCCGGTCACCACCGCTCCTTCTTCATAAATCAGACCAATTATCTGTATCATCTGGTGGATTTTTTCCTCCAGCGATAAATCAGCCAACAGTAAATTTAGTTTTTCTTGTGTCATTTTAGCCTCCATAATCCATGTTGTCATAGATATAATTAATCTAGACATAGTTATAATCATTCTAGTCATAGTTATAATCAATCTAGTCATAGTTATAATCACTCTGGCTATAGTTATAATCATTCTAACTTTTTCTATTATGTGATTATAACTAATGTAGCTTTTTAAAGTTTGAATTTATAACCGTTTCATTTATTTCATTAATGTTTTGCATCACTCATCCGATTCCGCTTATGGTATACGTAAACTCATAGGTTTTATCCGCATACAGCGTATATTTTTCATGGGTTTTTGCTCCCCAGCTATCATCTCCGCCAACACCCATCTGTCGATAATTAATACTTAGTACTGTTTTATTGCTTTCTGGCAGTAGGTATTGATGATCACTGGCTTCTAGTTCTGCAAAAGTATAGGGAAGAGCATTTACTTCGATGAGAGAATTACCTTTCACCATTAATCCTATTCCGGTTTGATTCATAATCGTGGCCCATCTTACCTCTGTCTTATTGCCGCATTCCTGGGGTCTTAAATAAGGAACCATCTGCTCGTTCACCTTACCCGTATAAATTCCTACTTTGGCACCCTCAGCTCTGTCCCAATAATTCTCGTGAGGACCCTTTCCATACCAGGTAATTACATCAAAGGAGCTATCCATCTGAAGTGTCATACCTATCAACGGAAGCTCCGGTAGCTCCTTACCGGGAAGTAATGTCTCAGTCACCGTTATCTCTCCACACTCACTCACGATATAACGAAGGGTACATAATGTGTCTGGAGCGGATTCAAACTTATATACCACATCAATACGTAAATTATCTTCATGGATAATTTTATTGAAAAATACTAACTCTCTGCATTCAGAAGCATCTCTCCAAACTTTGCAACGATCCGAAAGTTGGTTACCACGATCATTATCCGTAACCGCTCTCCAAAAATTCGGCATGGGGGCTACTTTAATAAGTGAAGTATTCTTATAAGTGTACTCATATAGGAGACCATCAATTTTACTAAACTTAATAAGAAACTCCTCCCCGCTGATGATAAGCTCATTCTCATCCTCATCTACATTTAGCCTTTGTCTGACATCTGCTGTAGGGAATATCCTCTCTGTTGGCGTATTTAGTACAAATTGTTCGAAGGCTATTTCATGTCCCTTCTGTGACCACGGATTATCACTTCTTGTCTTAACACAGATCGTCAGAATATACTCCTCTTCCTTCACATAGGAGTCATAGGGGTATTCAAGCTTAATGATAGTACTATCAAGGGGTTCACAGTCCACAGAACAGCTACCCTTATTAATGATCTCTCCATCTTTTAAAACTTCCCAAGCCAACTCATAATCCAAAAGATTGGTAAACAAAAACTGATTGGTTAACTTAATGAGCCCTTCCCTTAAAACCAAAGCCACAAGCTTGATGCTCTCATAACATTTTTTCACTTCAAAGATCTTCGGACTTAAGGAACGATCTCCAAATATAATACCATTTCCACAGAAATTACCGTCATGAATCGGCTCCTTGAAATCACCGCCGTAAGCCAAATACTTCATTCTTTCGGGAGTTGTTGATTCGATTGCCTGATCAATCCAATCCCAGATAAAGCCTCCCTGCATTACCGGATATTGTTCAAATAGCTCCCAGTACTCCTTCAGATTGCCGCAGGAATTACCCATGGCATGACAGTACTCACAATAGATAAACGGTTTTTGGGGACTAGATTTTGCATAAGTTTCTATTTCTTCAAAGGTAGTATACATATGACTTTCTATATCAGATGCCCTTTCCCAATCCCTTAAGTGACTGACACTTTCATAATGAATCACTCTAGTGGGGTCTTTCTCCTTAAGATAATCGTGCATTGTAATAAAGTTATCTCCACCCCAAGATTCATTGCCTAGTGACCAGATTAGTACACAGGCATGATTTTTATCTCTTTGATACATGGAATTACAGCGATCAATTACTGCCTGTGTCCACTCAGGCTTACTTCCCGGAACAACACCCGGTTCTTCTTCGGTTACACCATAATTCCAGCTTCCATGGGATTCTAAATTCGTCTCATCAATCACATACAATCCGTATTCATCACATAGCTCATACCATAATTCGTTGTTCGGGTAGTGGGAGGTACGAACTGCATTTATATTAAATGACTTCATCAGCTTAATATCGGTAACCATATCTTCATATCCGATTGCTCTTCCTGATTTTGCATTGAACTCATGGCGATTTACCCCACGAAATACAATGCGTTTTCCGTTAATTAGCATCAGACCGTCTTTTATCTCGAATTTGCGAAATCCTACCTTACAGCTCACTGTTTCAATTAATTCTCCCTGATCATTCTTAAGGCTTAGTACCAGCGCATAGAGGTTTGGTTTTTCTGCACTCCATTTTGCAGGGTTTTGTATGAACGCTTCCCCGTTTAATTCAATTGAATTGTTTAAAAGCCCTTCCATCCGAATCGGTTTAGATAGTATGGGGGTTTCATCTATACTAAAGAGCATCGCTTCAACTGTAATATTCTCTGATTGATCCCACTGATAATCTGTTGCATTTACCTTTATTTTAAGCATTGCATTTTTGTATTCTTCATCCAGTTCGGTGATTACATTGAAATCATAAATATGTTTTTGTGGTGTGGTAAACAGATAGACTTCTCGGAAGATACCTGAAAGCCTCCAAAAATCCTGATCCTCCAACCAGCTCCCGTCACACCATCGATACACCTCCACTGCTAACTTATTAACTCCCTCTGTGATATAAGGTGTTAGGTCAAATTGCGCAGGGGTAAAGCTATCCTCGCTATAACCCACTAACTTTCCATTCAACCAGATATAAAAAGCAGCTTCTACCCCTTCAAAGTAAATATATACCGGATTATGGCTCCATTCCTTAGGAAGTTCGAAATTTCTTACATATGCACCTACTGGATTATAAACCGTTGGTGCAAAAGGTGGATTAATTTGTTCTGTAGCCGACCAAGGGTATTTTATATTCGTATATTGTGGATAATCATAACCCTGCAGCTGCCAATGACCGGGTACTGTTATATTCTCCCAATCAGTGCAGTCGTAATCCCTTTTATAAAAGTCTTTGTTTCTATCCGCGGGAGATGGTGCAAACTGAAACTTCCATTCTCCATTCAATGAGTAATATTGAGAAGATTTCTTTCTATTCCCTTCCAGAGCTTCCCTTACCGTGGAATATGGCATCAGCGTTGCATGCGCATTCATCCGATTGATCTGAAAAAGTTCCGGATTATTATTCCACTCCGGATATCCGTTTTCAGGTGGGATGTAATTCAATTTCGTATTCAAGTTATTCTCTCCTTCCAACCCCAAGTTCTAAAATTATATCTGAAATCTCTCCACCCCGTGAACCAATTGATCAGAATGTTCCGTCAGATTTTTAGCCGACTGGTTTAGAGCTTCAACTGATTGTAACTGCTCCTTAGTCATTTGGTTAACCATCACTCTAAATAAGCTCCATTTCTTTGAAGTGTATCTCTAAGAATAGGAATATCTACCTCTCGAACGTCACTTGATTCACCCACCAGCGCTGCAGCAGTGCCAGCCGCCTGACCGGTTACCAAACACACCGGCATAACTCGGATACTGCCCTGAACTCTATGCTCACAGGCAATGCTTCTTCCTGCTACCAACAGATTCTTTATTCCTTTGGGAATTAAACAGCGATACGGGATTCCATGGGATTCCCCGTCTCCATAACTCTCCCAGCCTTCCTCACCATTGCTCTCACCGTTCATTATCTTCTCCCGTTCCTCAATAGAATGATGAACATCCAGGAAGTAACAGTTGCGTCCTATTTCATCGGGGAATCCTCTTCGCGCGATATAATCCTCGAAGGTAAGCTTATATTCTCCGATAATTCTTCTGGAATCTCGAATTCCCATGGAAGGAGCCGTATGAATCAGATGGGAAGCTCCATAGGTTTCAGGAAGGTATTCCTTCAAGCCCTGGTGAAGCTCATATGCCAATTTTCTTCCTTGCATCATTGCTCCTGACACAGTAAAGGGATTTGTCGCATCCACATCCCATAAATGTCCCGCATTAAATCCAATCACTCCCGGTCCGATTAATGAATTGCAGCAATGGGGGTCTGTTACCAATGGATACTTTTCTGATCTGGCAATGTCATAAATAGCAGCATCAGGGTTATTCATATGGAGAAAGGGTGAATTATGATAGTGGTATTCATCAACATTACTAAGCACAAAGCAATGAGTAGAGGGCTGTACCTCATGACTGCTTTCCTCTCCGTATTCAAATTCAAGACCCGCCATCGCCACCACATCCGCATCACCCGTACAATCAATAAAAACCTTGGCCTGATAAGCGGAAATTCCGGCCTTGTTGGTAGTGATTATGTAATCCAGTTTCCCGTCATCCATCTTGGCTGATGCTACCATTGTATGGAATAATACCGTAACGCCAGCTTCCAGTAATAGCTCGTCATACACTCTCTTTAGTACTTCAGGATCAATGGGCACCCAGTCCAAATCCCCTGACTTTACATGCTTCATCTGAGCTTTTGTTTTCTCAAACACTTCCTGTGCGATACCCTGATAGATTATTTTCTTGCGATCTGAAAATGGACACCAGGCCGGCACAAGTCCATTGGTTCCCATTCCGCCTAATGCTCCGGTGGATTCGATTAATAACACCTTTGCACCTTCTCTGGCCGCTGCTGTAGCTGCAGCACAACCGGAGGGACCCCCTCCTGTTACGATAACTTCAAATTGATTGTTCAATGGTATTTCTTTTGAAAAATGGATATTCAATGAACCCTGCCTCCTTCTGGTTTATAAAGTGTTTTATTGTGTGGTTTATCATGTATTTAGTTGAGAACGCATACTCTAGACTGTTAATAAATTATAGTCATAATGGAATGTGGCTGTATCTCTAAATCACTAATATTATCATTGTCACAAAGCTTAAATTCAATTGCTTCCTCACTTCTATTCATTATGACAGCCACCTTTTCTCCGTTAGGATTACGAAAAGCAGTGGCTTCAAGCTTATCGCTAAAGCGGGATACCACCAAACGCTTGGCACCTCTTTTTATAAAACGACTGAAATGTCCGATATAATAATAAGAAAGTTTTATCTCGATTTCATCCTTATTCACATCACACATTACCGGAGCATCGCAGAAATTATTTACATGATTTGGTCCTCCCTCAGCGTCCAAAATCACATTCCAATCCAGATAAGCATTCATGCCAGCATTCAGATTACCCATAATGTCATGTGCATATTTTTCTGCCACAGATATCTGGCTAGGGTTTCGGTATAAGGAATATTCCGCACAGCCCTCTGAAAAGATTAATTCCTTGTCCGGAAATTTCTCTCTCACTAACTGCAAGCCTTCAAAGTGATCACCGGAATACCAATGAAATGCCACACCATCGATACATTCCTTCGCTTCCTGATCTGATAGGGACACTATAGCTCTGTCATACACTCTTTCCTTGTTATGATCCCAAACATTAATCTTTACTTCACCAAGCCCGTGCTTATTCAATACCTTCTTCAAGTGTTTACATGCAAAGTCTCTTTCTTCTTCCGCTGTAAAGATACAGGAATCCCATCTCTGTGTAGCTTTAGGCTCATTCTGTATGGTAACCCTTGTTACAACAATTCCTTGCTTTTGGTATTCTTCTATATATCTTGCAAATACTTCGGCCCATCTGTCATAATATTCTTCTAGCAACCTTCCGCCCTGGTTCATCTGCTTATTGGATTTCATAAAAGCAGGGGGACTCCAGGGGCTTCCAAGAAATTGGATATCAGGTTTTTTCTTTAAGGCATCCTTCACATAGGGAATCACATATTTCTCATCCTGGGCAAGGGTAAAGCTTTTCAGCTCTATATCCGCTTCGTCTGTTACATATGCACTGTTCCCTAAGGAAAAGTCACAGCTTTGGATATGCAGTCTGCAAAAATTATACTGATTGCCCTGCTCTCCAAAATATAGTTCATTCAAAATTTCCTGTTTCTCCTTACTCATTCTTGCATAAGTGTATGCAGAGGATTCCGTCAAAGCTCCTCCAAATCCAATTATCTCCTGTCTTTCCTCCTTTTCGTAAACTTTGATTAAATTCAATTCCACTTCACGGTCAAGATAGAATTCCTTCTCTTCCTTCACCAACCTTTTCGTTGCATCCGATCTATAAATTATCATTTATTCATCCTCCGACTATGTGACTGTTATAACGACAATTTCATTGCTAAGTAATATTATTGTGGTTTTGTATGTACAACAGATACAAATTTTTATGCTCCAACCCACTATGGGCTTAGCTTATGTTCCGAATTGTATCTGCGTTGTACAATAAGCTTCTCTATTTTACAATTGCATAACTATTAGCAATAATAAGGGGTGTTACAAAATACTATATCTCATATTTTGCAGCACCCCTTATGACCTTATAGTAATAACTCTTATACTGTTAAATCATATTTTTTATTTATATCCAAATTCTTCACAATGTTTAATCCACTGTGCTTTGTAGCTATCCTGTATCTTCTTAAGACCTGCTGCATCTGCTTGCTTTAAGAACCCTGCAATTGATGCATCTACATCGCTCACTAGTCCTGCCTGAATTGGTGTCAGATATTGTGAAATTACGGAGTTCAGATTTGCACGTTCAATTTCATAGGAAGAATAATCTTCGATGAAACCGGTGCCTAATTCTTTCCCCTTCCACTTTGTAGTTTCAACCACTTTATCATAAGAATCAATCAGATCCTTGTATGCTGTATCGTCACTGGGCTTCATTTCCTTCTTGAATTCGTGATTTCTTAAATCCCAGGTGTTCATATTCTCATAGCTAAAGCCTGCATCTTTGATTTCCTCATAGTACTTACCTTCCACAAGGTTCCAGTGCTTGCCTTGAATACCATACTGAACAAGGTCATTGGCTTTTTCATCTGTCATAAGGAAGTCAAGTGCAATTAAAGCTCTTTCCGGATTTTTGGAGTTGTGAGGGATTACGGTTGCATTCTGTAACGGGGATGCAGGAGCAAGTGTATTTTGTACTACACCATAGGTTACATAACCGATTTCCCAATCGGGATGCTTCTCTTTTGCAACATTATAGGAACCAATCCATTTATCCTGATTCATATTAGCGACGGATGCTACAATTAGGCCTTCATCAAAATCATCTTCTTCTGTATTAGACATGGAGCTTCTTGACCAGAATCCCATATCAGCCCACTTTTTCAGCAGTTTCATGTCTTCTGAAAATTCAGGAGATCTCCAATAATCATTTACTTGAGTAGGTGTTTCATAGTTAGCAGTCAGACCATAGTTTGCCATTCCCCAGCCATATTTTAAGCCAAAGATCATATTCATATAGAATGCATTCATGTAATTGTTGCCGATGGTAATAGGAGAAATGAGTCCTTGGTCGGGATCGTTTTTCTGAATTCCACTGATATAAGCTTCAAAATTCTCCAAGGTATTGGGTACCGGAAGGTTATATTTCTTTCTTAAGTCTTCTCTGTAACGAATACCGGATGCTGCATAGGTTCTCTGATCTGCGGGTACACAATAGATTTTACCATCTACCTTACACATATCAAAAATGCTCTTATCAATTAATTTTGAAAGGTTTGGAGCGTATTGACCAAGTAAATTATCTAATTCATAGAATGCTCCTGTTTGAGATAAGTTGCCATAATCTGTCCAGTTCGCTGCATACATTAAATCACATTGCTCACCAGAGGAAAGCACCAAATTATACTTTTGTGACCAGTCTGTCCAGGTTGTAAAACGGAATTCTATGGTAGTATTGATTTTTTCGCTGAGATATTTATTCAGCTCTGTTACTACGGATTGATAATCCTTACCAGGATCACCAACTAAATAAAATACTAAATTTACTGGTTGAGAAAGATCATATCTTTCCTTCGGGTCATTGGATGCAGGCTTTGTAGCCTCTGCTCCCTTGTCATCACCAACTGCAACAGTTGGTTTGCTGTCTGTTTCTTTTGTTGGTTTGTTTTGGCAGGCAGCCAAAGACAATACCATGCAAAGCACTAATACAATACTGATAATTTTTTTCATTGCTTTTTTGTTTCCTCCCATAATTTAATATTTATATTAAGCACTTTCCGTGCAAAATATCAACCCTTTACTGCCCCAACTGTAATTCCGGATACAAAATATTTTTGCAGGAACGGGTATAATAAGATAATTGGTCCAGTTACAATAATCGTCATAGCAAGTTTTGTTGATTCCGATGGTACCTCAAGCACCACACCGGAGGTCAATGCCAAATCCCTGATTGCCTGTGCTCTGTTTAATAGATTGTACAGATAGAACTGCAGCATGTATTTGGAAGTATCATTAATGAATAAGGAAGAACTCATCCAGTTGTTCCAATATCCTAGCGCCAGGAACAACCCGATTGTAGCAAGAGCAGGTCCCAGTACCGGAAGTACAATCCTACCAAAAATCGTTACATGTCCTGCCCCGTCTATTTTGGCTGCTTCTGTAATTTCATCCGGTACAGAGCCTTTGATAAAGGTTCTCATCAAAATGATATTATAGGAGGACAAAACACCGGGTAACCATAGTGCGGTTAATGTTCCATGCAGATTTAATATATTTGAAATCGTGATGTACCAAGGAATCAAGCCACCACCAAAGATTGTGGTAAAATAAATAATGAATGATATTCTGTTCCTATATTTGAACTCCTTTCTTGACAATACATACGCTGTCAAGGTTGTCAGTAATAATCCGACCGCAGTTCCCATAGCAGTTACAAATATGGTAACTTTATAGGCATTAATCATATCTTTTGGATTCCCCAAAATTAACTTATAGGCATCCAAGGAAAATTTCTTTGGAAATATACTGTATCCCTCTCGAAGTATGGTACTGTTTTCCGTTAGTGATCCCGACAATATTAGTAAAAATGGTAAAATACAGATTACTGCGAGTATTGTCAGAAATGTATAGGCCATTGCATCAAAGGAGCGGCTATATCCGGATTTCTTTATCTTTCCTACATTTTTTACTCTGTTCATTTTCATATCCGTTCATATTATCCTTTCTTCTCTTTCTTAAGATAAATCATTTATGACAAGTTCATCTTCCTGTCTTTCTTGTATCTGATATCTTTTCAGATCTGATCCTGTACGTTAAGGCAACGCTACCTGCCCTTGCATCTCTCATTAGAATAATGCGTAGTCTTCATTTCTTCGCTTAACGATATAGTTGGTGATCAAAATAATGATAAATCCGAAGATGGACTGGAATAAACCAGCTGCTGTACCGAGTCCATTATTTAAAGGATTCGTCATCGTCAAGCGATATACATAGGTATCAAAAATATCTGTTGTATTGTACAAAATACCGTTATTGCCGACGATTTGGTAGAACAAATCAAATTGACCACGCATTATATTACCTAATGAGAATAAAACAAGTATGATAAAAGTAGGTTTGAGGAGGGGCAAAGTAATATAGCGGATTTGTTGAAAAATATTCGCTCCGTCAACTTCAGCTGCTTCATAATAGGTCTTATCGATACCCAGAATTGCTGCAAGATAGACAACGGAACCATATCCTACGCCCTTCCATAATTCAAAAAACACAATAATGAAAGGCCAATAACCAGGTGTATTATAAAAATCAATTCGGTTTAATCCAATTGAGGTTAAGAAGGTATTAACCGCACCTGTTTCATAGGTTAAAGCATTATATACGATAACGTTTAATAAAACGTAGGATACAAAGTGGGGCATAAAAATAAGGGTTTGATTCAACCGTTTAAACCATTTTAAGGTAAGCTGACTGATTAAAATTGCAATAAAAATCTTAAATATATGACCAAGAATAATAAATACCAGATTGTATAAAACTGTATTTTTTACCAGCTTAGGTAAATCAGCTTTCCATATGTATTCGAAATTATCAAACATAACAAAGGGGCTAGTCCATAATCCGTCCCTGAAATTAAATTTTTCAAATGCAAAATACACGCCTGCCATAGGAAGATAGCTATTAATCGCAAAGAATACGATTGCCGGAAATAACAACAGGAACAAAACCCAATTCTTTTTGAACTCCTTTAAAAAGCCTGGTTCCTTATATAACTGTCTTTCCGGAGCTTCCATACGCTTTATTATAAAAAAGCCTGCTATGGATAAAATCATCAACGGATATAACAAGAAGGAAAAGGAGAATACCTTGTTTAGTCCCAATACCTTGTTCGAATAGATGGTAAAGAAGATAATCATTAGACTTAATCCCATGTTAAATACCATGGCATACTGACCAGCTTCATAAATAGCTATATTACTTTTACTTAAACTAAATTTTGAAATTTTTATTACATACATAATATTTAATATAATGGTTACCACGGTAATCACAAATAAAATCATAGCGAAAAAACCCTGTTCTCCCAGCCCGCTTTTATGAACAAACAATAGCATATTGAAGGTGCTGTAACTATTTTCTAATCCTTTCTCCTGCATATTTAATCTTAAAACATCCATAAGCTGAGAACCGTCCGTAATCTGAATCGACTTCATAATGAGCAGTAAAAGAACCGAAATTACTGAGATTATTGAAGCGATCCATATTCCAAGCTTCTTTCCCTTGTATAGCCTTTCCCAGTAACTGTCTCCACTCCGTATTATAGTGAAACTCTTTGCAACAACTGTTTTCATTGATATGCCTCCGTTATCTATGTAATAAATTTGTATATAAGAAATTAGCCAAGCCAATTTTCAAACTGTTTTATTTTTGTCTCCCATCAAGCAACCTACTTCCTGCGAAATTCGTTCGGAGTCACTCCATTTACTTTCTTGAACGCACGGTAGAAATATGAGGAATTTGTAAATCCAACTTTCTCTGATATGATATTTACAGACAACGTGCTTTCTTCTAATAAATATCTTGCTTGTTCCATTCTCTTATTAAGGAGTGTTTCATTGATGGTATTACCGGTATATTGCTTATAAATCCTGCAAATATATGCAGTAGACATCCCCACCTGATCCGCCATCATCTCAATGGATAACATGGGGTTTTGATACTCATTGTGGATTTGAAGATTGATGTCAGTAATAATCTGATTTCGTTTATCGCTTTTCTTATTCTCAAGGTCTTTTTGAATCTGTACAAATAATTCATGGAACTTATCACTCCTTTCTTCGACGGTATTGAATTCTTGCAAAAGATTCGTCAAGAGAATGGAGCTGGTCAGAGAATGAATCGAGCTATTCTTCATAATCAGATTGACAACATTGTTTATCATAAAGACCAAACGGCTAATTACCATGTTATAAATAACAACTGGATACGGATAGGTTTGTGTAATAATGGATTGATATAGTTCTTCTGCTTCGCTTGCCTTGCCATGAGTCACGCACTCAATCAATTGCTTTTCTTTACTCTCTGGATATTCATAATCTTGTACTGCAAGTATTTTTCTATCCGAATAATGAATAATCGTGCTCTCTTTCCAAAACATACTTCTGGATAGGGCTTCTTCCATCTGCTCATATTGATGAAACAACTGATTGGAATCCTGTGAAAAGTCACTTAGCGCAACGGACATTGAAATCTTAAAATATTCCTTCACCAGTTTTTGCATCTGCTGAATATGAGTATCAAAGGTGTCCTTCCCAGCTTTTCCTTCTGTTACTACAAACAGAAGGCTTTTATCAAGACTCAAATCAAGACAATATGTATTTGCACTTTCTCCCATTAACTCATTGAGAATATTTACTGCCCCAAATTTATAGGCACCTATTATTTGTGAACCAAGCTCTTCCAACAGATTTCGGTAATTATCCACACAGATACATAGCAGAACCAGGGATTGGTTATCTGCCATTTGGATTCCCACTAAAGCTAGAAGCTCCGATGCGCTTTTGGGACTTTTCCCGCTTTGTACACCGCCACTTTCCAGTAACTCTTTCAGTTTGATTCTTTTTGTTATTATTTCTGTCTGCCGTCTCTCACTTTTCAGAGTTTTAATATCCTTTGTCATAATACGAATCGGTGTTGATAATCGGTAGGAACAGATAAAGGCAACGATCAGTCCTACTACAGCAATCAAAACCGTGATAATTACGATAACTGATTGTAATTTATTCACCTGGGACAGTAACTCGTTATAATCGATAATATTAATATATCTCCAGCCGTATTTGTCAGTCTGCGTGTAGATTACAACCGCCTTCTGATGATTAATTTCGGTGATATAGTAGCCGGACTTTTCATCTTTCTCAAGGGTGCTATAATCAAAATCCTGCTTTACATTATCAAGTACTTTAAACTCTTTGGAATTGGAGTAGATTACTTTACCACTGCTATCCACAATGAGTGATCTGGTACTAGATGCCTCTGTTTCCTTTGAATAAAAAAGGTACTCAGGATCAAGATTTAACATAATTACATTTCTTTGATCACTATTTTTGAAAATGTCATACATAATATAAGTGTAAACACATTTGTTGGTGCTTTTATTGACCTGATAATATCTGGGAACTGCGGTGAACGGAATATAGTCCGTGCAATGTTCAATCATCTCCACTGCTGAGCGATCATAAAAACCTGATCTGGTATCATAGTCTTTATTCCACGGCTTAATCAGTTCGCTTTCATTGGTAACGTTATAAATCCTGTCATTCTTCATGTTGTATACATAGATAGAATCAACGCTTGGAATCGTTACTAAGAAATAACGCAACTGCAAAAATGCTGCATTCTCCGCGGTAGCATCAATCTCTTTAAAAGTAAGAAGTCTGGTTACAGAAATATCTTTATAAATCTGATATAACGTATTTAATGCAATATTGGATAACTGCAATCTTTGTGCTTCTTCACTTTCCATTTTTTCAAGATTGGTTTCATACTCATGCTTCATTAAAATCGATTGAAAGTTTACATATAGTATGGAAGATGTAATTAATATTCCGATTACCACACATATAATGATGGTAATTGACACATTCAGATAAACTTTACTTTCTTTATTTCCTGATTTTTTAACTGACTCCAATGAGCTTCCCCCATGTCCTTTAAGGTGAGATTAGCGTATTATAGTTTTTGACCTTTGTATACTTTCAAATCCTGTTATTCATCTCTAATCCATACTTTTGATAGTGTACAATTTTGATATAACTATATTTTTTTGTGATTTCGTATATTTTTGATGGTTTATTTTTACTTTAATTGGTTGATATTTATAAATGGCATAAAAAAAGAGAGCATCGATGCTCTCTCTTTTTTGCTCAATATATTTTACTTTCTTCGATATTCATTGGGTGTAACACCGTTTTCCTTCTTAAATACCCTGTAAAAATAGGTGGAATTGGAATATCCTACCTTTTCTGCAATTTCATTTACAGAAAAATCAGTATTTTTTAATAGCTCTCTTGCCCGGTTCATTCGAAAGTCTGCTAATACATCTATAATCGTCTTTCCAGTATATTGTTTATACAGTCTGCACATATATGCTGTTGACATTCCGATGGCGTCGCCTAGATAATCCAGTGAGAAGTCGGGATCTTCAAAGCCTTTTTCTATGAGATGATTGATCCTTTCTACCACCTGTTCTTGTTTATCGCCTTTTCTCTTTTCAAGTTCTAATTGTATTCGATCAAATAGTTCATAGAACTTTTCATTCCGTATTTCGAGTGTATCAGACTCCTGAATTAAATTCGTCAGAATAAAGAAACCTGTAAAGGAATTCTCAGCTCCATTCTTCTTTAGCACATTAACTACGTTATCAAGTGCAAAAATCAAACGGTTGACTACCATATTGTAGATAATAATAGGAAATTGATAGGTATGCGATATTATTTCATCATATATTCTTTTTGCCTCTGAAGCTTTTCCCAACATAAGCTGCTCCATTAACTGCTTTTCCTTTTGTTCCGGATACTCATAATGGTATTCTAAATTATCCTCAATATCTGATAGGAACACCAAATATGCTTCCCCAAAGAAAAGGCTTCTTGAGGAGATTCCCCTCATTCTATCATACACTAAATACAAATCATCCGGCTCTTCGCCTTTGTCAGCTACAATGACTGATATGGAGAGCGAAAAATATTCTTTTATCCTTTGTTGCATCTGCTTTATTATGGTTTCCATATACTCCTTTGATATGGGTGAATCTCCAACTATAAACAGAATACTTTTATCATTCTCTAAATCCACATGACAGGTTTTTGCTTTCTCTGTAAGTAATTCTTCTAATATATTGAATGCAGCGAATTTATAAGCTTGCAGGTCCGAGGTACTGACCGGATCAGGTAGTGCTTTATACCGATCAACCTGAAGATATAATAGGTACATTTTAGTTTCTTTGGTGATATTCATTCCTAAAAAGGATAATAAATCGGTGCCTGATAGATAATTCCCTTTGCTGTCTTGTCCGTTATTGGCTAATAGCTCCATGACTTTTCTGTTTCTGGATTGCAGTTCTAACTTACGATTCTCATTTTGCAAATGGAGTACGTCCATAGATAAGGTCTTAATTGGAATGCTAAGACGTCTGGAAAAAACGTGTGCAATTACTCCTCCAATCAATGCAATTAGGGCTGTTATAATGATACAGATTGTTTGCATCTTGTTAACCTGTGATAACAGCACATCGTAATCGATAATGCTGATATACCTCCAATGATGCTTATCCTCCCCTGTGAAGATTACAACCGATTGCACTCCACCCACATTCGTTACAAAATAACCGGATTCTTTTTTCTCAATATTTTTATTCGGATCAAAATCATGAGTAAGCTGCTTCGTCACCGGAAAGCGATCTGAGTTTGAATATACGATGCGATCCTTCTGATCCACTACCAAAGAAATGCTATTTAAATCATCTCGATCCTCCTGAAACAGATATTGAGAATCTAAATTAAGCATAACAACATCACTACGATTGGTATTATTAAAGGTGTTATACATCATATACGTATAGACACATTTGGAATATTGCTCATTCACCTGATAATACCTTGGAACTGGGACAAAGGGCAGATAATCAGAACAGTGGTTAATCATTTCAATAGCCGAACGATCAAAAAAATCCTGATCATTTTTATCATAATCCGCTCTCCAAGGTTTCACAAGCTCCGACTCATTGGTAACATTATAGATGCGATTGTTCCCAACATTATAAACATAGATTGAGTCCACATTTGGAACCGTGGTCAAATAATATCTTAACTGTATAAATGCCGCGCTTTCTTCCGTTGCATCAATATCATCATAACGAAGTAGCTTCTTAACGGAGATATCATTGTATATCTGAAAAAGTGTGTTCAACGAAATGTTAGATAATTTCGTTATTCTTGCTGCTTCACTTTCCATCTTCGAAAGCTTTGAATTATACTCATGTTTCATGAGTATTGATTGGAAATTAACATAAAGAATCGTTGATGTAATTAAGACTGACATCACAACACAAAAAACCATTGTGATATATAACTTTAGATGTATTCTGCCATCCTTTTTATTCATTTCCGTCTGTCCTTCCGTTTCTATCGATAAAAGGAATCAACCTTGTTCATTCAATTTTCTTAAATAAGCTTTCGGTGGGAACCACTGTTACTATAATCAATTATCTAAAAACCTTCAGAATTCGTTATCTTTTCTGAGGAAGGAATCAACTGGATGATTGATAAAATAGTTAGTAAAATCAGCGCTGCAAGCATAATCCATAATCCGGCTCCAACTTTCACACCAATGAGATTGGATATATCTAAAAACCCGGGAGCTTTCCCAGCAAGTAGGGTCTTAACAAGTTTCCCTGGCATTTCCTGTGCAAGAATCACTAAAGCCACATCCATAACCGTAGCAAGGATTGACAACACCACTCTCACCCTGCTTAGTTTATTGACAAGTGCTAGAACCATAATAACTATAACCATTAAAAGGATTGCAAGATAAAGACCTACAGGGAGTGTTAGCACCTTTCTAAGTTTATTGTCTATCTCATTGATGTTGCTAAGACCCAGTGAATCAAACTGATCAAGAACCCCTTTTTTATTTCCTTTTTGAAGCAGTGATAAAATTCCTATCTTCTGTGAGAAGATGGATTTCCCAAATATACTTACATTAATTATAAGTAATGTCATCATACTTCCCGCTATAACCGCTAATCCCAAGATGAAAGTGATAATCCTTAATAATAACCCCTCTGTTTTCTTTTGCATAATAATCCTTTCCCAACACATTTTGGTGCTGTTTGCAGTTAATCTTATCTTTATATTAATATTAATGAGGGTTTTGTTCAACTTTTTTCTTATCATGGTTTGGAATTCGGGCGTAATATATTCCTACTATGTATCTGCTAATATAAAGAAATAACCCTATGTTCATAAATGGAACAAACATTAGGGTTATTCCTAAACTCTTTCAATTAGTTAAATAGACTTTCTCTTTTTGATCAGTTTAACCAGTTCATACCACAGCACCGCAGCACCAGATATTGCAAATGTTATCAGAAGCTGCTTAACTGTCAGTGCTCTAAACTTTAATATATGGGATACGGGTGTATACAATACTATCAGTACTCCAGCGATCGTAATTGCATTCACTGCCCACATTACCTTATCCTTCATCAGTCTTCCAATGGATTGAAACACAAAGTCCTGATTTGAACTGTTCACTTGAACCAGAAATAGATTCGAAAGCATTATAATTACTAATCCCATTGCCCTTGCAGTTGGTGCATTGTCAGTATTTTGGTTTAGAACTGTTATATAAGTGCCAAAGGATGCTCCAAAAATCACAATTCCCTGTATGATACTCTTTAAGAACAAGCTCATGCTCAACAATTTTTCTTTCGGATTCCTGGGCTTTCTATCCATTACATCCACTTCCGCAGGTTGTCGTTCCAATACGATGGAACAAGTAGGGTCAATAATCAATTCTAAAAGAACGATGTGTAATGGCAGTAAAAATACAGCCGAAGGAGCAATTCCCAGTAACGGTGCCAATAAGGAAGCGAATGCTATCGGTATGTGAATCGTAAAAACATAGCCTACTGCTTTGCGGATATTATCATAAATTCTTCTACCATCTTTCACTGTTTCTACTATGGTTGTGAAATTATCATCCATCAGAATTAAATCAGCAGCTTCTCTTGCCACTTCGCTTCCTCTTTTCCCCATAGCTATACCGATATCTGCAAACTTAAGAGCAGGAGCATCATTTACACCATCGCCTGTCATTGCAACAATTTCACCATTGTCTTTCAATGCTTTTACGATTCTCATTTTATGTTCCGGCACAACCCGTGAAAAAATGCTGACATCCTTTACCCTTTCACGAAGTTCTTCCTCATTCATCTCATTTATCATATCTCCTGTTAAAATATGATCGCTGCAGGGCATTCCTATTTTTTTTGCAATGGATGATGCCGTAAGACCATTATCTCCTGTAATCATCACCACCCGAATTCCTGCTTTATTGCATCGTTCTATATCATTTTTCACACTTTCCCTAGGCGGATCGGAAAGACCAACTAAACCAAGTAATGTAAGTGAACAATCGGTTATGATAGGTGGAATCTCTTCTTCATTTTTCACCTTCATGGTTGCTATTGCAATTACACGGAGTCCCTCCCCAGACATTTGGGCTATCTTATCCTGTGTCGTTTCCCTTGTGGTCTCCTCTATATTACATAGACTTAATATCCGCTCCGGTGAACCTTTGGCAGCAATTATGATTTCTCCATCTCTTCGCCAAACATGACCCATCATCTTTAAATCATTGGTAAAAGCATATTCCGTGATCAACTCTCCGTTAAATAATGCTTCCTTCGTAATACCATTTTCGTTACAATAACGGAGCATCGCCTTTTCCATCGGGTCATAGGCATCGGTTTCACATCCAAGCCCCATCGTTTCAACTAATACATGGCTATCACCGCCAACTGCCCAGATATCCTGAACTGTCATTTGATTCATAGTAATTGTTCCGGTTTTATCCACACAGAGCACTGAAACTGCACCTAAGGTTTCCACTGAAGGCAGCTTTCGAACAAGCGATTTCTTTTTAGCCAGTCTCCAGGCTCCCATGGATAAGAATACTGTTAAAATAACCGGAAACTCCTCCGGTATCATTGCCATAGAAAGCGTGATTCCCGATAAAATACTCTCTATAATCCTTGGAAGGAACTTATGATCCGGTATATTGAAATAAGTAAATACTCCAACCAGAGAAAATAATACTGCTGCTATACCAGCACATATTTTTACCAGGCTTCCGGTTTGCTTTTGAAGAGGTGTACTCTCATCCGGTGCCAGAGCCACATGAAACCCAATTTTTCCATATTCGGTTGATGAACCAATTTTATCCACAGATACAAATGCTGTTCCTTGCGTTACCAAGGTACCTGCGTAACAATAATTCTTCCTCCAATAGTCCTCCGTTATTGCAAGTTCTTCCCCAACTACTTTCCATACTCCTTGTGCTTCACCGGTAAGAGAGGATTCATCCACACACAAATCATTGCATTTTACAATATAACCGTCAGCTGGTATCTTCACTCCTTCAATAATTATCATCAAATCATCGGGTACCAGATCCACACTGGAGATGATTTGTTCCTTACCATCACGAATTACCGTTACTTGAGGGGCTGACAAATCCTTCAACGCATTTAATGTTTTATCCGTTTTCCATTCCTGAATTACATCAATGGTGATAATACCGATAACAAAAATCAGCATAATTGCACCATCACTTGGCTCCCCAAGAATAAAATAAATAACGGATGCAACAAGTAAAAGTAAAAACATTGGTTCACTAATAATCCCGATCACTTTCTTAATAAAATGATCCTTTTTTTGATGTACCATCTCATTTTTGCCATACCTGTCTTGCTGCTGTTTTACTTCGGCCGAACTTAATCCCACCGGGTTCATCATGTAGTCTGTCATAAAAGTTACCTCCTTTTTGCCTTATGGGCAATTGTTTGATAGCTCTATGGCACTCCATACAACTTACTGTTCCTATGGGCATAAAAAAACACACCAATGGAACATACTACTGTCCCACAGATGTGTAATATTACAATCTGTTGCCATAATAATGGCCCGGCCCCATGACCCGAATAAATTCAGGTTCATCGCCTGCTCAGTTTGTACTGTTGATCTCGCATTTCCTGTTTCGAAATGTAATGCAGTGCAAAGAGATTTTTTGCAATATTATTATATGCGAATACTGCAATTGAGTTTCTTATTAACTCAAAATAATTATAATGGATTAGGAGATTAATTACAACATATATTTATCCACTTCTTTCCAATACTGCGCCAATTAATGGTCCAAAAGAAGCCAGATAAAATTGTCCTGGTAAAAGGGGCAATTTTATTCCTGCTTGATAATTGAGTAGCAAGGGAATCCATAAAATCCAAGTTACTCCATAGGATAAGCCAAGATACATTAATATTTTTTGTTTGTTATACTTTGTATGTTTATCATTCGAACTTCTCCTTTTATTGTTTATAAATGTGATTCAATGTTACTATAAGGGCAGTCCCGTATTATTGCATAATTCTCATAACCTCTTGGTTTTCATTCATACTAAGGATTCCGCCTATCCTTGATTTTGCTTATAAATTCCTTTACTGTCTTTCCAGCTAAAGTAGGAAGTTGCATCCACACATATGCATGGATTGAATTTTTGAGATTAATTATTTCATAGTTGTCAATAATATCTGCAAAATACGCTAAACTTTTAGTAATCGTCTCGTCCATGCTCTCTTCTTCACTTGGAAGAAACAAAACAGGGCATTTCACTTTTTTATAATAATCCTCAAATTTTAAATCCCAATATTTTTGGATATATTCAGTTCTCACGCGATTTAGATAACAATATGCATAACCCTCATTCTCCATTTTCTGAAGATTGTGTTCAAAGAAGGATGCAAAATATTCATTCCATATTCCTTCCTGTTCCAACTCCACTTTTTGCTCCTCAACATATTCTGAGACGGTTCGGTATACGCGTTCTTCCCTCTCTGCTAATTCGTCTTTCATTGTTTCCTTTTTTTGTTCTATTTCATTCTCTGATCCATCAAATATGCCATATTCCCCAAACTCATTATAAATAGCTCCTTCACAAACAAGAGATATTACAAGCTCAGGATGTGTTGCAGCTAAGCTCAACCCCACCTCAGCTCCCATGGAACTGCCAATTATATGACATTTCTTAACCTCAAGTTTCATAAGCAGTAAATATAAATCATTTGCCATATCATCAATATGATATCCGGTTAATGGCTTATCCGATTTACCATGTCCCCTGCAATCCGGTGCAATAATACTATACTCCTTTTCGAATTGCGGTAGGATTCCATCCCACATATTCAAATTTCCTCCACTAAAATGAAGGAATAAAATAACCGGTTTATCATCTATAGAATATTTTACGTTAATTCCTATCTGGTCAATTTTTATTAGCTCTTCTTTCATGTCTTCCTCCTGCTACTTGAATTCTCCTCCTGCAACTTTTTACTGTTAATTCCTCATCATATAATAACAAATCTCAGCCATTTCCTCTTCCTCTTCCTTCATCCCCGATTTCACCCACTCTATCAGAACCTTATATAATCCGCCTGCTGCAAAATCAATCAGATATTTCCCATCCCCCGGACAATCATCACTTACGCATACAATGTCTTTTGATAGGGAATGAAACAAATCAATGCATCTTTCCAAAATAAGATGGCTTATATTCGATTTAATCAAATTGGAGACCAAACGACCTTGTTTTCGAAATTCTTCAAAGAACATACGCATGCTGTCTTTATTATAACCATGTTCATTAATTAATACTATTTTAAAATAGTCTTCAAACAGCTCGTCCAAATAATCTGTAATTACATCCTCCAATATAGAATAATACCGATAAAAGGACATACGGGATACTCCAGCTCTTTTGGTGACCTCGGTAATTGTTATTTCCCTAAAATCTTTCTTCTCCATTAATATCATCAGTGCTGTAAAAATACTTTCTTTTACCATTATACTCTGTACGGTAACCTTCTTCTCCATTTACAATTTCTCCATTTTTGTCACACTTGGTTCTTGTTGTATTGCAAAACCATTTTAGTTACATTATACTGTGTTTAAATTCATGTTACAAGTGTAACATTAAAATATTGGAGGTTATTATGAAATTATTGTATTTTACTGCTACCGGTAATTGTCTCTATGTGGCAAAACGTTTTGGCGGAGAGAGCCTTTCTATTCCACAATTACTAAAGGAAGAAGCTTTCACCATTGAAGATGATAAAATCGGAATTATTTTCCCTATATACAACTGGAGCGTTCCAAAGTTGGTGGAAGAATTCTTGAATAAAGTAATCTTAAAAAGCAATTACATTTTCGCAGTGGGAACCTATGGAATGGTTGCCGGAGGTGCCACCGGACGCCTATTAGAAATTGGAGAACGAAATAATATACACTTTTCTTATATCAATGAACTGATTATGGTTGATAATTTCCTACCGGGATTTGAGATGAAGAAACAAAAAGAAGGACTTGGTAAAAAACAGGTTGAAGAAAATCTTAATCAAATAATCAAGGATGTTGCATCGAACCGATTGTACATAAAGAAGCATTCCTTCCTTGCACAACCGCTTCGAAAGCTGGTTTCAAACCTTGAAAAAGAAGGGTTTGAAAAGAATTTTTATACTGAGGATAGTTGCAACAGCTGTGCTACTTGTGAGAAGGTATGTCCCGTTAATAATATTAAAGTGGATAAGAAACCTATGTTTGCCCAGAATTGCCAGCACTGTCTTGCCTGTATACAAAACTGTCCAAAGAAGGCAATTCATCATAAAAAGGAAAAGAGCGGAGAACGCTTTCGTAATGAACACGTTAGTTTAAAGGAGATTATGAACGCAAATCTGTGATATTTATGAAATTCGAAGTATGACTCAAATTACATGTACTTCGATAGTTAAGCTTTGAATAACCTGAATTATTTAAGATTACTTGGATATGAAACCTCCATTTATAGTATTTTAAAATATTTGCAATAAAATAATGGCATATATTATGAAGTATTACATAATAGAGGTTTCATATGTGAAGTATAGTATATTCGTCATTCCAATTCTCTTAACCGATCAACCAGAGACCTTCTGCTAATTATTTTAACGATAACCATAGAGAGCAGAATGGGCACCGCTAGTACAAAAGCTCCATATCCCACCAAATACAGCACTGGAAATTGATAATCCAGATATATCAACCCACTCCATATCATCATTCTGACAAATGCATACCCTAATACTGTTCCTGGCAAGGCCGATACAACCAGATTGATAACCGCGAAATACAACCCTTCGCCCATTATCATTATTCTAATCTGTCTGTTGCTTGCTCCGATTGCTCCCAGATAAGCAAATTCTCTTCTCCTTGCCATCGCACTAGATATCAGTGTATTCAATAGATTAATCACACTAAAAGCAATCACAAAAAAAGCTCCACCCAAAAAAGTTGCATATATCATGTTATACTCCTCTTTCGACTGTTTCTTCTCCTCCTTGTGGGTTGACAACCTTAAAAGGGGATTGTTATCGATTATGAGTTTGACTTCATTGTTAATTTTATTCTCCATATCATCTTTTTGGTTATCACTACTAATAATAATCCTTGAAATTAAATTAAAATTTGGAGTCATCATTTGAGTAACCAATTCTTTCGGCAACAAGAACCACCCTGCACCATATGCCAACTTAAATAGCTCCTTGTTTTGATAAAGCTTCCCACTGTTATTTAAAATCCCGCCAATCGTATAGGTCTCATGAACTTCTTTTTCTCCATTGAACCACCTTAAGGTTACCCGATCCCCATACTGAAACGTCCAGCCGAATATTTCTTTTGCAATATTATTATGAATAATCAGAATTTCTTTGTTACGAACCATCCTATCATAATCAATACTGCCTTCCTTTATGCAATTTTCAATTAGCGCACCATCCTCTTTGGTAAATGGTACCACCAAATCCTTCTCTGACACCCCATTATAGGAGTATTCTACGGACAAGTCTTCAATGGAAATTACATCTTTAACACCATCCAACTTACTTACTTTCGTAATCAGTTCCTGACTTATTGGATTATCCTTCTTAATCCCGGTTTCACCATGTTTATTTCGCTTGGCTGCATCGGAGGACAGCTCGATAACAAAATCTCCTAAGCGAAACCAGGATTGCCTCGAGAATGCATCTTTATCGATTGAAGCTAGAAATGACGCCGAGCATTGGAACACGATACCCGCCAAACATAGCGAAATCATTGTCATTGTTGATTTCTTACGGTTTCCTTTCACTGCAATCATACTCAGACTCAATGGAGATAGCTTTCTTTTTAATTTATTTGTCCTATTCTTTCCATTGCTCAACTCATAGCCACTAATCCGGCATGCTTCAATGGGTGATATATCCGCAGCCAGCTTAGCGGGCTTTCTGACTGCCAATTGTACCGTAATATAATTGGCAGTCAGAATTACTATACAAACTATAATAAACACAATTATATTAAACCCCTGAGGTTTTAATATATATGCAAATGAAGCACCAATGCCAATTCCAATTGCACCACCAAATAACGAGAGAATCGTACCTTCTTTTCTTACCATTCTTTTGACTTGCTTCTTCGTCATACCGATAGTTCTAAGCTGACCAAACTGACGGATTCGTTCGGATACTGAAATATAGAATATGCTATGTATCACAAATACACTGATGAATAAAATCACCATCCCTACCAGGCTGACTGAAAAGATTTCTCTTATGTTGTAAGTTGGATTGTCTGCAAAAGGATTATGCGTCAAATCTTTTTGTTCCATTTCCAAAATTGCTGCAGAAAAGAGTGACAATCCTGCAATTAAGCCTACAGAAAGTGTTATGGTGATTACAGTAAATAGATTTCGAAGTTTGTATTCTCGAAGATTATTTATAACTAAATGATTGATGGTCTTTCTATTATTTACCTTAAGCATGGGAACCACCTGCGATTCTACCATCCTCAATTCTGATAATACGATCTGCCAGTTGTGCGTTTTCCTCACTGTGAGTAATCATTACAATCGTTTGCTTGAATTTTTCTCCCGTCACTTTTAACAAACTAAGTACATCCTGGCTTGTTTTACTATCCAGATTGCCTGTGGGTTCATCCGCTAACAGAATTGCAGGTTTAAAAGCCATGGCTCTGGCTATGGCAACTCGTTGCTGCTGTCCTCCAGATAGGGTGTTTGGCATAGTGCGCAGTTTATTCTCAATTCCTAATGCGGTTATAATCTTATTCAAATAAGCCTGATCCGGCACATTGCCATCCAACTCAATGGGCAGCACAATATTCTCATATACATTCAATGTAGGCACCAAGTTATAGTTCTGAAATACAAAACCAATCTTACGACGCCGAAAAATCGTAAGCTCATCATCATTAAGATTAAAAATCTCTTTGCCATCCACAATAACCATTCCACTCGTCGGGCGATCCAGCCCTCCTAACATATGCAAAAGAGTTGATTTCCCACTTCCGGATGTACCTACGATTGATATAAATTCACCCTTTTGTATTCCTAGATTAATCCCTGCCAATGCATGGACTGCTGTTTCCTTACTGCCATATATTTTTGTTAAATTCTTAGCTTCCAAAATCACCATATGGATACCCTCCTTAAAATCAGTATTTTATACTAATACTGATTTTAATCCTATAATCTTTCGAGAATCTTTCAGGATCATAATGAAATCTTACAGTTTCGAAAGATTTATTGAGCTAAGGGCAGAAACACAGAGAAGGTTGATCCTTGATTCAATATTGAGCTTACCTTTATATACCCGCCCTGACCTAATATGATCTCCCTTGCAAGATAAAGACCGATTCCAACACCTTCTTTACTGCTTACCTGAGGGGAACGATAAAAACGAGCAAATATAGGCGCCTGTTCCTCTTCCCTGATTCCTATTCCCGTATCAATCACCTCAATGCAACAAAATTGTTGATATTCTTTGACTAATACTGTAATCCTTCCATCAGCCGGAGTATATTTAACGGCATTGTCTACGATATTATATAATGCTTCTCTCGTCCACTTTGCATCAAATATAGCTTCCGAATCCTTTGTTTCAACTTTTATGGTTATATGCTTCTCCTCAGCTTTCGGCAGAGCCTGTGTTATTACATCGTTAATTAGAGGACCAAGATTATTCTTCTTTGGAGAAGTTGTAATAATTCCCGTCTCCAATCTGGAGGCTTTTATCAGAGAAGCAATCAAGAAGTTCAGCTTTTCAGCCTGTTCTAATAAAGAGGCTACATAACTCCGATCCTGCTCCGATAGATCACCTTCTGAGAGTAATTGCGCATATAACAAAATATTAGCAAGAGGAGTTTTCGTTTGATGCGAAATATCTGAGATGAGTTCATTAATTTTTGCTTTTTCTTCCGAAAGCTGGGTTTTTGTTGTGCTATTCATCATCAGGAATTGAGATAGCTTGGTTTCTAGGGCTGACACTTTGGATTCGTCAAAGCCGCTCTCTATAGGTCTTCCCTCCATCGCATTATCTACCATCTGATTTAACCGACTGATTGTTTTATTAAGCTTAAAAATATCCATCTATTTTACCACCCATGTATAACCAATTCCATAAATAGTCTTTATGTATTTGGGCTTATTAGGCGTATCTTCTAACTTGTCTCGAAGTCTCTTGATTGTAACAGAAAGTGCATTTTCATCCACATATTCCGCTCCATCCGTCCAGATACGATCTATCAGTGTTCCCCGTTCTATTGTTATACCCCTATTCTCCACTAATATCCTCAAAAGCTTTTGTTCCGTCTTGCTTAACTCAATTGAAACATTATTATTAAAATATTCCATCTGGTCGAAATCGAATTGAAATCCATCCTGCATATAGGAATTTGGCTTTATCAACTGCTGCTTTCTTAGCTGAGTATTCACTCTGGCACGAAGCACCGCCAGGCTAAAAGGCTTGGTGATGTAATCATCTGCCCCCATCTCAAGGCCAGTAACAATGTCGGTCTCCATATCGTTGGCGGTCAGTATAATGATCGGTGTACAACTTTTGCTCTTTACCGTTCGTAACAAGCATAAACCATTCCCATCAGGTAGATTGATATCCAAAATTAATAGGTTAAAGTCCATGTACTCCACCATCTTACTTGCAGAAGCCAAGGTATCACATTGCACTATCTCAGCCTCCTGGTTTTTCAGTGCAAGGGATAATCCTTCCGATAGGGCTTTATCGTCTTCTACTATTAAAATCCTTTTCAAAATCACACCTTCCTTCTACGTAAATTAATAAGCTAGATTAATTGATATCTATTATACATCAAATCATTACAGAAAGCATTATAAACGAGACGGTCTATGGACTTCATTCTGAAATATTAGTAGTCCTTCAATTTTTCCCACGAAAAAAGCCAGTGAAAATCAAAATCTCACTGACTTTTTTATATGATATAACAATACTAACTTACAGTTTAAACTTTTCAACGCTCTCCATGAGCCTCTTGGAATTATTCTCAAGTTCCGTCATGGTTTCCGAAACTTGTACTGAACGTTGCATCACTTCAGTTGCCTTTAGAGCAATATTTTGCGTTCCCTGTGCCCCTTCATTATTAGAAATTGAAACCTCATTAATCGCTTTCGACATACTTTGAATGGAAGCAGTCAGTTCCTGTGCTGTCGCACTGAAATCAGTAACCAAATCTTGTACTGCCTCTGCATCCTTATAATACTGTTCACCCAAATCCACCAATGATTTATAATCGTTAATTACTGTATTATCAATAAAATCCAGTGCCTTTACTGAATTTTCTGTCAAACTACTAACGGATAATACAACCTGCTTGGTAACACTTTGTATCTCATTGATTGCACGATTAGAATTCTCTGCTAACTTTTTGATTTCACCTGCTACTACGGCAAACCCCTTACCGGCTTCTCCTGCTCTTGCTGCTTCGATTGCTGCATTTAAAGCAAGAAGATTGGTTTGTTCTGTAATTTCTAGAATAGATTGTGTTAAAACATCAATCTGTTCCACTGCTTTTGACTGTTCGATTGATTCTCTCATATCTTTGTCAATATTCTTATGTAGGTTATGTGCAGTTCTTCGATTAACAACCGCATTTTCTTTTAAACTCAACGCTCTTTTGCTAATCTCCTGTGCTATTTCGGAACCATTTTGTGCTTTTACAGCAATCAGTTCTACCGCACTTCCAATTTCCATTGAAGTAGCATTCATTTCCTGGGTGGTCGCTGCTGTTTCTTCCATACCAGCGGATATTTCTTCCGTTGTTGCAGACACATCTTCGATTTGGAACGCTAGATCGGATAGATTCTTGGAAGAGATTGCAACATGTTCTTTCACATCATTTGCTTCTCCTATGACATCCTTTAATACCGTTTTAATGGAACTACTCATTACTTCAATACTGTTTGACAGTAACCCGATTTCATCTTTTCTTCTCAAAAATTTATCCGATACCTTAACGGAAAAATCCGCATTGGCTAGTACGTCCAAATTCTCTGCTGCTAATTTGATTGGCTTTGCTACATAGTTTGCAGCAAAAAAAGATATCAACATGATAAAGACTAATGTTATAACAACTCCAATTATTGCTATTTCGTTTGTTTTGTTTAGTTCTGAGAACACCTCATTGACCGGAGCCATAGCTACTACTCTCCACTGTGTATTCGGTATGGTACTAAATGCAGCAATTTTTTCTACATTTTGTTCATCTTTATAGGTAAAGAAACCTTCTTCTTTTGCAAGAACCTTCTTATATGCATTCCTAGTAGTATCACTTATCTTCAAATCAAACACTACTTTACCAATCATATCCTCTTTGGGATGATAAATTAGTTCACCATCATTTGCCATTAAGAATACAAATCCAGATTTTGCTATTTTTATTTTTCCCAATGTATTATCAAGGGATTTCACAGCAACATTACTTTGAATTGCACCTATAAAGTTATTATTATCATCCAGAATTGGAACTGCAATGCAAATAATTCGATTCCCCGTAGCTTTGCTAACTAGGACATCGCTAATTGCAACCTTCTTTGTTTCTTTTGCCCTTTTAAAATGTTCTCTATCTGCAACACTGATTTTATCTCCATTTTCATTAATGGAATTTCCATCCTTATCCGCAACTACAGAAGTTTCAACCTCTAAATCGCTCTCATTGATGATTTTTTCAATCTCCATTATACTTTCTAAATTCATATTTTTGAATTCAGGGTGTGCCTCTAAAAGTGCACTAAGCTGTACAATCTTTGTGTTTATCCAGGAGTCGATCTGTTGTGCATTTGTCCTTGCCAACTGCATTTCTTCTTCATGCAAATTAGTTGTCATGGTTTTATTAAATCTTTTCATTTGAAATACTGCCGTAGTAATAAGCGGTATAATTGTAACCACTAATAAAATCATAATTAATTTAAACCGAAGTGAGTGAATCAATTTCATGAAATAACCTCCAAATTAAGAATTTTGTAATAAAGGAAATACTATATTCTAAATAAATCCAGACTCTTAACTCCTCCCCCGTTGGTTCGTCATAATTATCATCATTTTAGGATTTTCCTAATCGCCTCCCATTACCAATAACCTTTCTGAATGCAGAGGTTGTCCTCATCAAGTTCAAAGAAACAACTACTCTCTGTTTCAAAAAAGCTATTTTCACTGATTCGTTCTATTCTTTTCTTCTTTTGTAATATATCCAGTAACCTATAAACGACCCAAAAACACTCTACTTATTGGAGTATCATCGTATTAATATAACTGCTCCCCGATAGAATAATTTGTATGTTTGTGAATCCTTTAACTAATTATAATACATCATGCAGATTTTTCAACATTATTCTTCATATTATTTATAATTCGTTTATAATTTATTTATATCTTGGTTGGAATCAAGTTTGGACATAAAACAAAGAAGTACCGGCTTTTCTCGATAGCAAATGAGATAAGTCAGTACTTCCTTGCGTTATTTATATCTATTTCATAATAATTAACTGTTTTCTATCATTAAAAAAACTACGATAGGATAGATAACAAGCAATACATGATGATATTGATGTCGTAGAAAGTAACATAAATGTAACCATTAGCTGATATTTTATTGCATCTAACGGCGAAGCTCCTGCAAGAATCAACCCTGTCATCATACCCGGAAGAGATACAATTCCCAATGTTTTTGCGGAGTCAATTGTGGGTAACATACCTGTTTTTATTGATTCACGTATAATCTCTATAGAAGAAGTCCCTATATCTGCCCCTAAAGCAAGTTTTGTTTCCACTTCCTCCCTTTTATTCTTAAAATCTGAAGTGATTTGCTTATAACATAAACCAATTGCAACCATAGAATTACTAATTATCATTCCGCTGATCGGGATGATTTGGTACGGCACATACTTAATCGTTCTCGATAAGACAAGTACGATTAGTGTTGCGAGTGTTCCTGCAGTGATTGCCACAAAGGAGATTATAAATCCTCGTTTGATTTCTTTCCCTCTTTTTGCTGCATTAAATGAGGCATTTGTGATCATAAAAAGAATTATCAACGTCGTGCAAAGTGCATTTTCAAATCCAAATATATATTCCAAGATAAAACCAACTATAATTAGTTGTACTATAGCTCGTATCACACTTACAATTATTTCTTTCTCAAATTTAAGCTTTTGCCAGTATGAGAAAAAAAGTGTTATTAATACCAGTGAGGATGCGATTATCAACGATGTAATACTAATGGGATTTGAATTACTCATTTAATAACCTCCAGAAATTTCAGTTTGCCTGCCTCGATTATCATCACTTTATTTGCATATATTCGACTTTGTTCCATATTATGAGTTACCCACATAATAGTCATACCTTCTTTATTTGCAGAATTAATCAGCCTCTCTACAATTTTTGAATTTTCAAAGTCAAGTGCCGAAGTAACTTCATCTAAAAGAAGAATTTCAGGTCGAAAAAGTAAGCTCCGAATTAATGCTATCCTTTGCTTTTCCCCCCCTGACAAATTCCTTACATCTTTTTTCAAATAATCCATTGACAATTGAAACCTTGAAAATAATTCTTCGATTTTTATATTATCAGGCTTACTGTTACGAATTGAAAAAGGAAAATTAATATTTTGCATCACAGTATCACCAAAAAGATAGGGAGCCTGAAAGCTTTTTTCCTATTCGAACCAGCCTTTATATTCCGGTTGAACCGAAATTATTATCTCCGATATATTCCTCCAAGATATCTTTTACTTCTTTTATCTTCCTATGATCTGTTTGCCATATTTCATATTCACTAAACATGGGTAGTCCCATTGTTACATTTTCTTTCCGATACTTCATTTGGCTATCTATAACTGATTTTCCTGACAAATGATACGAAGAACCCTTGGTATGCTGAATTAGTTCCCTGACTATTTCAGCACTTACACCTGCGCCGATTAAAATTTCCACCTGTCCTTTTGATTCTTTAATCAGTTCACTAATCAGTTCTTTTCCTTCCAAACAGTTATTTCTTTGTCCCGAGGTCAGAATTGTATGAATCCCTAGTTCTTTCGCCTGTTCCAGCACCAACATGGGATTTTTGCACATGTCAAAAGCACGATGTAAGGTAATATGCATTCCTTTCGCAATTGCAACCAGTTGTTTCATTCTCTCCAGATTAAGATTACCCTCCGGTGAAAGTATTCCAATTACAACACCATCGGCACCCGCATTATGAAACATATCGATATCCCTCTTTATCAGTTCAAACTCATGATCGGTATAACAAAAATCACCGAAACGGGGACGAATTAATACATGTGTCTTTATCCCTACCCTTTCTTTTACCAGATGAAATAAGTTCACGTCCGGTGTTGTACCGCCAATGATTAGATTACTGCACAGTTCAATTCGATTAGCCCCACCGATTTTCGCCTCAATCGCCGATTCAACAGAATCAACACAACACTCCAATATATAATTCACTCTTATGTTTCCTTTCTGTTCAATCATTTTTTTGTTCTTTATTATAACACAAGGGAGTTCTTTATATAGCTTTAGATAATTTTAATGCTGATCAAAAAATCTTATTATTGGACTTGCTAATATATTTTCATAATTTGCAAGTTCCAATCCCGCGAATTAACTTCTGTTCCTGTACTGTCTTCTTGTATGTTTCATTTCTTCCCTAGATGCAAAAAACGCACCTTCCAACCAATTTGGTTTAGAATGTGCGTTAACTAACGGTAACAATTTCTTGTCATACCCCAGCCAAAAGCTTATGAAATTTATGTACTCCAGACCCAAGCAACATCATCGGGCATGCAATAGCTGTCTCCAGTCCCGCCTTTTGACAAGCTTCCACATCCTCTGGCTCCACGTACTTCTTCGCGTGAAATAATACCCGTTCCACACCATTTTCTTTCATCACCGAGATCCAAGGAGTTACTTTGCTCTTTTCCAAATATATGTACGCACATTTTGGTACTTTAGGAAGTTCTGAAAAACTCTTATAAAGTTTAACATCTAAATCCTTCTCAGCCTTATCATTCATTGCATAAACAGCAATGTTATTCTGCTGAAAAGCTGGAAGAATCGTTTTTATGGAACGATCATCTTCCAGGGGATAACCAAGTATAAGAACCTCATTATCGCTAAAAAAATCCTTTGTTAATTTAGCCATATCAATTCATCCTTTCAAATTATATTAAATATCACTGGCACTGCCTTAAGCTAGCCTTTCATCTCTATTTCCATTATAAACCATATGCATGATATGTCCAGTGAATTTCTAAAGACATAACAGAGTTCCAGCGATATTTATAGAGGTCATTATAATAAATAGTTATTATCCTCATTGGCTTCTTCCAAGGTTCTAATTTCAAAGGATTTACATCCTGAGGAGATAAAGGGATCTGACATTGCAATATTCGTTGCTTCCGTTAAATCCTTTGCAATAAAAACAACCATCCCACCCGAATAATCTGTAAATGGTCCGCATAACACCAGCTTGCCTTGTTTTTTTAGCTCTTTTAAATGTTCTACATGGCTTTTAACTAACTCATCATTGAGAGGCTTGAGATTTTTCATAAAGTATACATACATTTTTAGCAATTCCTTTCTAATATCCCTATTACTCGTTTTTCTTTGGCGTTACTGTTCACTCCCAATGTCATTTAGTTAAGTATTACATGCTATATCTTTCTATACGGTGTAACAAAAATAAAAGGTATTATTCAAAAAAACAGTTGACATATATCCTCAAATATGCGGCCTCTT
>JAEZLH010000033.1 GCA_023435895.1 Bacillota bacterium | reverse complement strand
CTGCCGTTGTTCCGATGGGAGCGATTGACGCGGTATCAATATCCGATTGGGATTTAAGCTATGCTGTGAACTTGAGAGCACCTGTCCTTTTAACGAAAAAATTTATTTCTTCCATGAGGGACACAGGTGGGATTATTGTCTTTGTACCATCAGCGGCTCCAACTCCGTATATGTCGGCTTATGAAATATTCAAAACCGCGCAGGTGGAGTTTTGCAATACCTTGTGTGAAGAAATTGACGGAACGGGAATTATTACATACTCAATAGCCCCCGGATTTGTAAAAACAGATACCGCTGTCAAGGCAGTTGAAATTGTGGCAACTTCATTGGGAATTACAACAGAAGATTTTTACAAGTCACTTGAAGAACTAATTACAGATGCCGAGATTGCAGGGGTGGGCTATGCCGTTTCTGTTGTAAATGCAAAACAGTATAACGGAAAAGAAATAATGTCCTATCAAGTGTTGTTAGAAAGTGGTTTAATTAGCGGCGACAAGGTAAAATCAAGTGGTACTCAAACACAGGTTGATTTTGATAATTTGTTATACTTGTTTACGAGTATTGCAGATGTTTTTTTTGACCAATATCAAAATTGGCAGAAGAAAAAACTGTTCCAAAAACAGTTTATACTTTCCGATTTCAAAAAACAAATGGGGCTGTCTGCTGATAGCTTCAAAATACAAATTGAAGCCCTGCAAGATCAGATTCACAATAATGAGTGGGGCAACTTTTTGGATAGCAAGAAGATGTTTATAAAGTGGCGATGTTTTTATGAACATCAAATTAAACTGTTACAAGGCTATGAAAAGAATGCAGCACAATTGGCAAGCGATACAAAACTTTTAAATAGTTGGATTGAGAATCTACAAGAAATAATTAAAATATTATAGTAAAATTATTGGTAAGGAATAGTCTCAATTATTGATGAAAAGGTGTTAGAATATTGGAAATAAATTTTTATAGAGATCATGATATTGTAGTTGATGTTCCCTAAAACCAAGGTTGGATTTTTTGTTGATTTCTTTTTTAAACAAGCATTATGCTTAAAATGATCACCATATGCAAAGCAATAAATTTTGGTATGAGATATCATATTTGTGAAGGAGGGTATTGTATTGAATGCTTTTGAAAGAATGAATGCGGTGATAGATTATATTGAAGAAAATATTACTGAAGAGATTAATTATCAGCAAGCTGCTGTTATAGCCTGTTGTCCACAAAATCAATTCCAACGATTTTTTTCATATATTACTGAGATTACATTAACTGAATATATAAGGCGCCGGCGTTTGACTTTAAGTGCCTTTGAATTGCAAAAAGGTAAATTAAAAGTAATGGATGTGGCTTTAAAGTATGGCTATGACTCACATGCTTCATTTACACGTGCATTCAGAGATTTTCATGGTTTTTCACCAACAAAAGCCCGGAACAAAAGTACAGTATTTAATATATACCCAAAGTTAACCTTTCAAATACAGAATATTAATAAAGAACGGAGTGGTAGCAAAATGGCTGTATTAGGTAAAATTGAATTTATTGAACTTCCTGCAGTAAGAATGATAGGTAAAAAGGTAGTAAACGGAGGAGGTAATAATCCGGTTCCTGATTTATGGGAAAAGTGTTTTGGTGAAAATACATTTGAAATGCTGGAATGCAGTTCACCAGTATTAGATTATTATATCGGTTGGATGGGAGAATATAATAACGAAACAGGAACATTTACTTATATAGCAGGTATGCTAATGCCAGCAGGAATGAAAGTCCCCGATGGTTTTGATTATCGGGATTTACAGTCGTGTATCGTAGGAAACGGGTTTATCAATGGTGATTTTGCTAATGGTGATGTTTTCAGCCACTCACATGATTTAACGGTAGGCGGAATATTAGAAAATGGATATGAGCCGGATTATTCACGTGGTTGGAGTGCAGAAGTATATGCTAAGGATTTATCTTTTGATGCAGAAGAGGGAACCATTAATTATTTTTGTCCATGTAAAAAATTACACAAATAAGGTGTAAAGGGGTAACACCACTTAGATACAAAAAATCAGTTGATATAGTTCCTCGGACGGGAGGTTTCAATGATATCAATGCTGTACTCTCGGCCAAGTGGAGACAGTTGTATTGATGTCACACAAAGATAAATTAATAGGCTACAAAGAACTTTAAATTAAAGTTTTCTACACTATCGGTAAGAATAGCCGATTGATGGGAACCTTTATCCTCCGAGTATGGATTGGAACATAAGTCGGGGTTGAGACTATAGAACGGTTGTAAATTAATTAAGGCGGTAGCCCTATTGTGGAACTACCGTCATGTAAATCAACATCGAATATTTTTGAAGAGTACACTCAAAAACGTGGTGTTTTTGTGATATACTTGTAATGAATACATTAGATATTATGCACTAGGTGGAGGAATGAGAATGCTGATAAAACAAGTTTTATATCGGGTTTATGTACATGATATTGAACAATCATTAGAATTTTACGAGAAGACCTTAAATGAAAAATGTAATTTGAGATTTAAGTATTCTCAGGCAAATTTAGAATTAGCACAAATAGGAAATATCTTAATTATTGCCGGTTCTGATGAAGCATTAAGACCAGTTAAGGATACTCAAGCAACATTTTTAGTTGATTCCATTACTGAATTTAAAGGCTTTTTGTTAAACAATGGAGCTACAATTCTTACAGATTTGAAGCAAGTCCCAACAGGAATGAATATGACTGTAAAACATGCAGATGGTACTATAGTTGAATATGTTGAACATAATAATTAAATACAAAATCACTACATTGATTAACAGTCAAGAGATAATTACCAAAGATAGTATAATTAATGATAAGGTAATTGACAAAAGCATAAACTACTATATACTAATATATATAAGCACTAAAATATATTAGTACAGATTCATTACTGAATCTGGAAAAGAGGGTCAACATGAGCAGAGAAAACTATAAAGTATTTTCACCTGCAAAAATAAGCGGTTTAGTACTTAAAAACAGATTTGTCAGATCCGCGACCTGTGACTATAAAATGGCAGAGGACGGCTCCGTAACGGATATTGTTCTCGACATTCATCGGAATCTGGCGAAGGGCGGCATCGGAATGATCATCACCGGGCTAATGGCCGTTTCACCGGGAGGGAAGGGTGTCTCTAACCAGATATGTATCTTTGACGACAAATACATAGCTGAAATTGCGAAGATTGCCGAAGCTGTGCATACGGTGGACAACAACTGTGCCATCATTGCTCAGCTTTGCCACCCGGGGCGCCAGCTGACCCATGAAAATACGACCGCAGAATGTGTAGGCCCGAGCTCCATGTCATCACCGCTGCTTGTAAAGAAGGCAAGGGAATTGTCGACAAGAGAAGTTGAAATTATCGTCACTGACTTCGTCGACGCGATATTCAGAGTTAAACAGGCGGGCTTCGACGGTGTCCAACTGCATGCCGCACATGGGTACCTGCTAAGCTCCTTTCTTTCCCCATATACCAATAAGCGTACAGACTGCTACGGGGGTTCTGTAAAAAAACGAGCATATATCATTGATGAGATCGTTGGTGCTGCTAGAAAGAAGGTTGGGGACTTCCCAATTTTGATTAAGCTAAACTGCGACGATCATGTTGCCGGAGGTATAACAAAAGAAACCTTTCCAGAACTTCTAAAGGAAATTGCGGATACCGGAGTGGATGCGATTGAAGTCAGCGGAGGCATGTGGGACAGTCTAGTCAGTACCGAGGAACAACTCGGATTCGCGCCGGTGCCAATTCCGGAGTCCAGAACACATATTGATGAGCTAGATAAACAGTCCTATTATTACAACTATGTTCGTGACCTCCGTTTGCCCATCAAGCTAATCCTTGTCGGCGGCAACCGTAATATCGAGCAGATGGAGTTGATTATTCGGGAAGGATACGTTGATTTTCTATCATTGTCACGCCCTTTGATTGCAGAGCCCAATCTGCCAGACCGTTGGCTTCACGGCATTGGAAGTGAAAACACGCACTGCGTATCGTGCAATGCTTGCCTGCTGTTTAAGGATGAATTCGGCTGCGCTATGAAAAGATTTAAACTGAATAGAAATGAGTTCGAAACAGGTTATGCAAGCGGTTGGAGAGCAGTATTCAAGTAAGGACGCTCTACGGTATCTTTCCACAAACCGGATCGGCATACGAAGGAAAGGAAGATAAAATGCTGTCAAAACTATCAAAACTTGTCATGGGTATTTTGGTGAAGGAACCCATGAATCCTTATGAGCTAACTAAGCTTGCGGAAATGAGTGTCATCCAGGATTGGTTTCCGCTGACCGCGCAATCTATTTATACCACCGTTAGAAATCTTAGCCAAAAAGGACTAATCGAAGGCGAAATAATCAATGAAGAAAAACTTCCGCCTAAAACGGTTTATACCCTGACGGATGTGGGAAAACAGGTGTTTTCAGCAGAACTACTGGAAGGTCTTGAATCCTATTCCCCGGAAGCCAGTGATTTTGGAATCGCTTTGTTTCACATTGGAACGATGAATAAAGAGGAAGCGCTGCAGCATTCTAAACATAGACTCGAGAAGCTGGAAGCGCTACATGAAAAAGCAAAAAACAGGCTGGATGATTGCGCTCTCAAAATTCCTTTTAACATGCATGTTATGCTGAGTTTCAATGTTTCTCGTTTGGTGACTGAGATACAAGTGACAAAACAGCTTATTGAAGAAATTGAGCGCGCGGAGGATTGGGATATGTCCTTTGTCAAATTTATGAAGTGATTAGCAACAAGCCTCTATTACTTTGATCTTGCCCTGCCGCCAAGACCCCGCCAGGCTCTAGCTATTACAACTCAAACTAACATTAAATCTAAAAATGAATTTATCAAACCAGTTGGATCATCAAAGCCCTTTTCAGATTCCAGGTGACCTGCAGAATTAAGTTCAACAAGACCAATAATAAATGCGGATCCCATTGCCGTTAATTGTTTGGGTGATTTACTGACAGTGTGTTTTTGACTATGTGCTTTTTCAAAGCAGTTATAAATGATTCTAAATAATTCAAAAGCTGAGGTGTGTAGATGTTCATACTGATTCTTATCCCATTGCTTTATGAACATTAATTGATAATGTTCATAATTTTTTATACTAAAATCATAAAAAGTATATAACATTTCAGAAAAAAGCGTTCGGGAATCGTCTATTTCTCCAATTAATTTATGAAGATGACTTATTAGCATATCAAAATCTTCAGTTACGATTGCAGCAAGCAAATCATCCTTATTTTTAAAATGTCTATAAACAGCGCTTCTGGATAAATTCATTTCTTTTCCGAGATCACGCATACTGACGCAGTCAATGCCATTGGTGTCAATCATTTGTCTTGTGACATCAAGCAGCTTTTGTTTTGTATCATTTTTATTAACCATATTAACCTCACTTTTGTCTTTATTCTTTATTTATTTTACTATTATATGTTGACACTGTCAACGCTCTAAGATATACTTATCTTAAGTTGACGGTGTCAACATATTAGGTATTAATTCACATAAAAAGGAGTGAAATCATGTTAACAGAAATGAATTCAAGTAAAAAAACCATTATTATTACCGGCGGGAACTCAGGATTGGGCTACGCATGCGCCAAAAATATTGCCAAAGCCGATAAAAATAATCATGTTATACTCGCTTGCCGTAATGCTATTAAAGCAAACGAAGCGGTAAATACATTAATCAGAGAAACTAAGAACACCAATATAACATCGCTGGAGCTCGATCTTGAGTCCTTGGAATCTGTAAGAGCCTTTGTAACAAAATTCGTAAATTCTGATTATCCACCCCTATATGCTTTGGTTTGCAACGCAGGACTAATTATGGTTGATAAAACTTATTATACGAAGGACGGATTTGAAAGTACCTTTGGAATTAATCATCTTGGACATTTCCTACTTGCCAATCTTCTTCTCGGAATAATGAATGACTCCGGGCGGATCGTTTTTGTCAGCAGCGGGACTCACGACCCAGCGCAAAAGACAATCGTCGCTCCGCCCGTCTATGAGAACGCGAGGCTGTTAGCCTATCCTAAGAAAATGAGTCAAAACGAAAGCATGATTAAAGTTGGTCAGTGTCGTTATTCAACTTCAAAATTATGCAATATCTATTGTGCGCATGAACTCGCTGAAAAAATACAGAAAGAAACGGACAAAAGTATCACGGTTAACGTTTTTAATCCGGGTCAGATGCCGGGCACGGGGTTTTCCCGCACGTTTCCGCCTATAATGAAACTCTTACTTAAATATATACTTCCAGTATTAGTTTCGTTTAATAAAAATGCCACCACGGCTGAAACGTCAGGTAAGGCGTTAGCTTCTCTTATTTTAAATCCTGAACTGAATGAAACAACAGGGAAATATTTTGATGGTATTAAGGAAATTAAATCATCAGAGCTTTCTTATAATATAAAAAATAGGAAAGATCTGTGGAGGACAAGTGTTAAATTGACAAAACTGAGCAAAACAGAAACAATAGTAAGCTTAAACTGAAAGTCACCTAATATTTTTATGACGTGAAATGGCAATAACAATCGTATTAAGCATTCATAAAATTCCCAAATTCAAATATTAGTTGGTGTTATAAATGTGATATGCGGACTACTATATTGAGTAATGCATGGATGTACTTGGCTCAGGAATTTCCTGAGCCAAGACTGATTTTAACATATTTAGGATTGCTGATTTGGGAAATGGAGATACCAGATAAAGGAAAATTTCAAAAATTTTTGAATGGTTTTGTTTTAATGGAAGCTAAGTACAAGGGCTAAGTAAATCCGTAAAACTTAATGATTTGCACTCCGATAGTAGGTCCTTATTATTCTTATATTTATAATATTATGCCTTTGCTCTCCAGCAATCTAATAGACATGAAAATCTGGCTTTTTTCGTCACCATTATCTAACTTGATTCCCGTTATCTCTTTTATTTTCCCTATCCGGTAGAACAAGGTGTTTCTGTGGATATTCAGAGCTTTTGCGGCCTCAGCCGGTGCGGATGAGAAATATATATATTGTTTTAATGTGTTAAGAAGAGAAGAGCCATTTTCACTGTCATAATTTATTAGCAATATAACAGCCGGATGGCAGATATCCATGGGATCATATCTTTTGGATATCATATCGGAAATAATATACAAGGTACATTCGTCGAAACAGGTACAATGTGAATGTCTCTTCTGGCCAATCTCAAGAGCGTCAAGTGCATAGTGATATTGCTTCTTTGCTTCCGAAAGAGTGGAAAATTTCTGACTGATCCCTACATATAAATTGTTTTCTTCTATGAATTTAGAAAAAGTACCGTTTTGGGAATTAAACAACCCTTCATAGAGAATTTCGTCAACAAACGCAACAATAGCAGAGTGATAGATGATACGCTGCCCAACCGGAATATAAGACTTTAATCTTTGGAAAACAACGGATACTTTACTGTCGAATGCTTCCTGCATACTGCTGCAGATAACTAAAATGTATATGAAATTCGACCTGATCCAATTTAAGTTTGATTTCATACCATGGAGAAATATATTATCGTCCGTTTTGCCCTCAATAAGGTCGGAAAGTATATAAGCTGGGTTATGATTGTTATCGAGGTTTAAGAGAATATTCCGTTGAAGTTGGGCAGCTAATAGAGCTCGAAGTTTTTCAAGCAGCATATAATCTGTTTCCTGAAAGGCTATACCCCCTTCATAAATAATAAAACTGGCCACCTCAATGATGTCTATTCTTACAGAAGCAAGAAGCATTCCTTGGAACAAGGGCTTATCCTTCTGGCTAAAATACAAAATCGGTTTTTTATCTTCCGGTGAATGGTTAGAGTAAATTAAATCTTTGGAAGCTTTGCTGAGGTATTGGCTGCCGTTATCGCTATAATCAAACTGAAATACGCTACTTGCATCAAAAGAAGCGGCAAGAACCTTGAAGCTTGAATCATACAGCATTAAAGGGCGGCCGAAAATCTTTCTTGTTTTATCTATCAGCATTTGCATACTCTTATTTGCGAAAAATACATCAGAGAGTTCTTGCATATATAACGCAACTTTTATGTCTGGATCGTCTATTTCCATTGAATTATGATTAGAATTCATAAAAACCTCCTTAATTGTGCAATAGTCCAATCATAGGTACAATTTACTCAAAAACATTAAATCTGTGTACATTGTAGAAGCAACTATAGTGTAATATTATATTTATTATCAGTCAAGCATTACATGTAGCTAAGACTGTACGATAGCACAGTTATATAAAAATCAGGAGGTATAATTATGGCATCAACTGCAATAATGAATGCAAATATTTTCAATGGAACCAATATCTTAAGGACAGGTACGGTAGTCTTTGAAGATGGTTTAATTACGGACAAAACAAGTGGTGAAATTACCATTGACGGCACCGGCTGTACGCTTCTCCCGGGTCTTATCGACTCACATGTTCATCTTGACTCACTGCAGGATTTAGAAGCAGCGGCGCGTTGCGGTGTGACCACATTGCTGGATATGGCAACCAGGTCTGCTACTGCTCTCGATGCATTCAGAAACCAGCCCGGTTTACCAAGTATCGAGAGCTGCTATCTGCCGGCATTTCCACCGAACAGTGATGTTCGCACTAAGATGGGATATCCGGATAATGCAGAAATAAAGAGTAAACAAGAAGCCATTCAGTTTGTTAATGATCAGATTTCCTCAGGCGCAGCTTATATAAAGATCCTTTTGGAGGAGCAGGGAGTTAGTGGTGGGGCTGAATTTCCTCTCGAATTTATCAATGCCATTGTTGAAGAAGCACACCGTCAGTATAAACATGTGGTTGCCCATGCTGTTTCTCCAATATCCTATAAAGTCGCCATAGAGGCTGGTGTGGATGTTTTAACGCATATCCCTTTTGCAATACCATTGCCTCAGAACATTATAGATGCGATGGCTGCTAAGGGGTGCGTATCGGTGCCGACAATGGGGATGATGAAAGGCATTGTTGAATCGGTCAAAAAGCAGAATCCTCAGGTACCGTTTCACTACGAATTTGTAAGGCAGTCGGTTGCGGCAATTCACAAATCAGGTATTAATATCCTGGCCGGCACAGATTCCAACAATGACCCGACAGCTCCTTGCGCTATACCGCACGGTTTTGGTTTGCAGGCTGAGCTTTCATACATGGTTGACGCTGGTATGACGCCAGTTGAAGCACTTCAAAGTGCAACAAGCAAACCTGCAGATTATTTTGGACTCAAAGACAGAGGTATTATAGTTGCCGGACGAAGAGCTGATTTACTCCTTGTGGAAGGTGATCCCACGGCGGATATTCAAGCAATAAAGAATGTCAAAGAAGTTTGGATTAGTGGAAAAGCAGTAATATAAAAATAGAAAGTAGGTGTCATTATGCTATTTAGCAAACCAGAAACAAATACAGTCGAAGTCATCCTTGATAAATTCGCCGTTAAGGAACTGATAGAATTTGAACGCTTCTGCCGTGATAATGCATTATGGGAACAGATGAAGGAATGTTATGCGGAAGATGCAAAAGTAACGATTTCCTGGTATAAGGGCGATGGCTATGGCTTTGTCGAGGCATCCAGTAAAATGAAAACCGTTGCACCGCACAAGCTCTATAATACCCTTGTCTGGCTCAATGGTAAGCGAGCTGTTGCAGTATGCATGGCGTGTATACAGACAAGAAAAGAGATTGATGGCATTCCAATGGATTTATCATCATATGTCAGGCTTGTTTATACGGCTTTTAAGGATGAGGATATATGGAAAATCGCTTCACTGGATGCAATATATGAAAAGGATAGCCTTGTACCGGTTTCACCTGCATCTGTACATCCCTCCAATGCCTACCGACCCAGTTATGCGCTGTTAACAAGTATGATAGAGAGTGAGGATCATACCATAGACCAGGAACTACCGGGAGATGACCGCCCTGCGTTGCGGGAAGCATTGCTTTCTAAGGTCGAGGAATGGCTGACTAATGATTAAGGTAACTGCATAAAACCTACAGAGTGTAAACTTACTTTCCATAAAGGATACACATCAAATACTACTCAGAAATTCATCATGTTCAAAACTTTTTCGCAAAACTTTTATATCTTTAAGCGGTGGCTGTCCAAATAACCGCTTATATTCCCTGGTGAATTGAGAGGAGCTTTCATAACTGACTTCCATGGCTGCAGTAGTAACATCCATCGAATCACTTAGCATGAGTCGTCTTGCTTCATGAAGACGAAGCTCTTTCTGATATTGTAAGGGGCTCATGGCAGTTACAGCTTTGAACTTATGGTGTAGTCCTGATACACTCATATTATTTGATTTTGCTAGATCTTCCACGGTAAAGGAATGGGTATAATTTTCCTTGATCCATTCGATCGCTTTACCGATTCCAGTTGCTTGCTGGTCAGCAAGCAACTGTTGAAAAAACAAGTATCCATACTCTCCAGTTAATAGATACAACAGCAATTTATGAGGTTGTAGGTCAAGCCTTCCAGGAACTTGGGAAAATCGATGTTATTGTAAGCAACGCTGGTTATGGCCTTATTGGTGCAGCGGAAGAATTAACTATTGACCAAATCTCTCATCAGATTAACACCAATCTTCTTGGATCTATTCATTTGATTAGAGCTTCCTTACCGTATTTACGTGCTCAAGGAGAAGGGCATATCATTCAGCTCTCATCATCGGCAGGACAAACTGCATTCTCTGGGGGCTCGCTCTACCATGCATCGAAATGGGGAATTGAAGGCTTCTGCGAAGCAGTAAGACAGGAAATCGCTCCTTTTAACATCAGCCTTACAATAGTGGAGCCAAGCGGAGCACGTACGAATTTTACACACCATAGTATAGTATTGGGTCAAAAGCTAGAGGCATACTCGATTTCTCAAGCACATAATGCAAGGCGCGGTTTTGAAGATAGTTCGATTGTTCCTAGTGGTGATCCTGCTAGAATGGTCAAAATCATGATTGACAGTGCTGACCAAAAGCCGGCACCACTAAGAATTGCTCTTGGTGGTGGAGCTTATAATACAATCCATCAATCACTTTCAAATCGTCTTGAAGAGCTTGAAGCACAAAAAGAACTTGCGTTTTCCACTGATTTCACTGCTAATGAATAAAATGTAGAAGATAGGAGATGTCATTCACATCTATATTAAAAATGAGCATAGAAAATAAAAGGACATAAATATGTCGCTAATAAGGATCTGGAATAGAACTTGACTATATAAGGAGGACTAACTATACTAAATTGGAGAGTAAACATTGAAAATTAGATTTTTCTCATAGTACTTGGCAAAGATGATCCTTGGATACAATTACATACAAGGAAACGAATTTCTTTGTACATAAAGTATGAAAGGTGGTTTGGTAATGAAAGTTCTCATAGTCGGATATTTTACTGAAATTTCAAAATTGAATATTGTAAGAAGTTTTCCAAGAGAATGGAACATCATAATTGTTCCGCCTGGGGAAGAAATGCTGCATCATATTGAAGATTGTCAAGTTATCATACCTGAACATGTTAAGATTGACCGCGATCTTCTTTCACAAGCAAAGCAATTAAAATTAGTACAGACAGGTGCTGGATATGATAATGTAGATATTGATGCCTGTACGCAACTCGGCATTTGGGCGGCCAATGCAGCAGGAGTAAATGCTCAGGCAGTGGCCGAACACGTAATGGCATTAATATTGTCTTATTATAAAAACATACCTTTTCTTAATGCTTTCATGAAAAACAAGATAGATCAAAATCGATTGGACTATACTGGAAGTGAGATAAGCGGCAAAACGATCGGAATTATTGGCTATGGCGCTATTGGTAAAAAAGTAGCAGAGTTTTGCAAAGTCTTTGATATGAATGTACTGGTTTATGCAAGAAATGCTGCTGCACAGTCTGATGGTGTTGCTCAAATAACTAATTTTGATGATCTTATAAGCACATCGGATATCGTAACAGTACACACATCCTTGAATCCTCAAACTCAAAAGCTAATTGACAAAGAAGTATTCAAGAAAATGAAGAATACAACACTATTTATCAATACCGCTCGTGGTGGAATTGTAAATGAAAAGGACTTAATAAATGCTTTGAAAAACAGAGATATTTCGGGAGCATGCCTTGATGTGTATGAAACAGAACCTCTTCCAATCGACAGTGAGTTTAGGAATCTGAGTAATGTGATACTTACGCCTCATACAGCAGGCATGCCTGACGGTCTCAAATTCCATAAAAAAAGATATGATTTCTTTGTGAATAATATAAAACGTGTACAAAATGGTAAAGAACCTGAAAGTAAGCTCAATCAGTTATCATAGGCATTTTGTTATAGAAATATAAGCATTGATTTAGATGTAATGGTGAATTGATAGTTGAGACCCGGAAGGTATTGAATTGGTTGTCCGTTATTTCTCAAAAATTGTTCGGGTTACATTTCCTGAGTTTTATCTATCCCTTGATTTGTCGAGTGTATTTACCTCTGAAATTTTCGCCTGTCAATGATATGTCTTAGGAGGTTTAGATAATATTGCATGAAATAGAAAATAAAAAATGGTTGATGAAATGGAAAATATTATCTAAAATGGTCTTAAGTAAATAATCGGAGGGATCGAAATGAACAAGACTATTAAGATTAGGAAGGAAGAACAAGCGGATTATGAGAGAGTGGAAGAAATCACAAGGAGTGCTTTTTGGAATCTGTATATTCCGGGGTGTAATGAACATTATTTAGTTCATATTATGCGCTCTCACAAAGACTTTCTTCCGGAGTTGGATCTAGTGATTGAGGTTGATAATCAGGTCATCGGAAATATTATGTATACGAAAGCACGACTAGTTGATGAGTCTGGGGAAGAAAAAGACATCCTTACTTTCGGTCCTGTTTGTATTTTGTCAGAATATCAGAGAATGGGATATGGCAAAAAACTAATCGAGTACTCCTTTGAACAGGCGTCTGCACTTGGTTATGATACAATTGTAATATTTGGGAATCCGAATAATTATGTAAGTCGCGGTTTTAAGAGTTGCAAAAAGTACAATGTCTGTCTTGAAAATGGGACATTTCCGTCACCAATGATGGTAAAAGAACTTAAGCCAGGTGTCTTGGACGGAAGAAAGTGGGTTTACTATCAGAGTCCTGTATTTGAGCTAGATGAACAAGAAGTTGAGCGCTTTGACGCTGCTTTGGAGAGCATGGAGAAACAATATCAGCCAAGCCAGGAAGAATTTTATATTCACAGTCATTCCATTATGCAATGAGTTTCATTTGGTGGTATTTGGATAAGCGACAACTTTCGGTTTGTCAGTGGATCGATGAGTAATCGAAAATAGTAATGTCCCCTATATGTCAGATTAAATGTCTGATATATACGGGGATTTTTTATGCTTAAAATACGCTCCAATAAAAGGGGCATAATTCCAATTGTCTCGGTAGAATATCTTTGTTAAAAGAGAATTGTAAATAATCATAATTAGGAACAACGGGAATGATTTTAGGATAGTAAGAGTATAGACCTGTTGTAAATAAATTAAGGCCGTAGCCCTGGTGGTAATAAATTAAGGTGGTAGCCCTGTTATGGAACTACAACCTTGTAGATTTTCATGTAAACTACTAATGAGATAATAAAGTTGTAAACTGCTTGTGCCAATGGTAAAATGATATAAATACCTATTGGAGGGAAATAATGGAGAATCTTAATATTAAAAAAAGAAGTTCCTATATATTATTAAAAGCCATATCTTCTTTATCCTTGGTTATATTTCTAATATGTTTTATCATGATGATAACAACTTTTACAGTTGAATATGTATCTGATACTAATACATTGAGAGCCTTTCTAAAAGGATTGATTTATATTCCTATTCTAATAACAGCTATATCGGTTAATATAATACTCCGTCGAAATAGTAAAAAATATATATCAGAAAGTATAAGGATAAGACAAGGAAAACAATTTGTTTTTCATATTATTGTAAAAACAATTGCAATTGGAACTGGAATCTTCCTTATAATTCTTATCTTGCTTCCCTATTTTGCACTGCCAATGTTTTTAAACCGACATGTTAATTACCTCGGATATGTAACCAATGATTTTCCACTTCAGGATATTTACCAAGCGAAGGATTTTAACCTAAAGGAAAATCAAATGTATTTAAGAACTGAAGATGATTTGAAAATATGGGCTTCTGAAATAACTACCACCCATCCGAAAGCAGTCATTATATATTTGAGCGGTATTGTACAGCCATCAGTTACATATTTCTACGGTCATGCGAAATTTATGAAGGATAATGGTTATGCATCCATATTGCTTGATGTTCGAGGACATGGAAAGAGCGATGGTAATAGAATATGTCTTGGTTATGATGAAGTAAAGGATGTAAAGGCTGTTGTGGATTATATTAACAGTCAAGAAAAGTATAAGGATGTACCGATTGTCGTACAGGGAGCATCCATGGGCGGTGCAATTGCAGTTAATTCCTTCGGGCAGATAAAAGATATTGATGCACTGATTGCTATGTCGGCCTATTCAAGCTTTGAGGATGTTATTTTAGACACACTGGATGGATATGGAACACCTAATTTTATTCTTTCTCTTGAAAAGCCGCTTATCGTATCCTCTTTAAAACTGGTATATGGTAGTGATAAAGTAAAATATATGAAACCGGTGGAACAAATTAAAAACGCCGATGGAAGACCAGTACTTTTTATGGCAAGTACGGGAGATAGTGAGGTGCCTCCCGTCAATATGAACAGGCTCAAAGAATCTTATCCTGAAGCACAGTCCTGGCTACGCAACTCTTGGGTGCATTATATTATAAAGGATTGTGATTTTAGAAACGTAGAAGAGGATGAGGAATACTGGACTAAAATTCTAAACTTTCTGGAAGAAGAGGTGCATTGAAAAATATCCGCGCATACTATGTATGACCACATCATGGTTTACTCTCCATATAAACACAGGGAAGAGTGGGACAGGATAATCCCACTGGTAAGAAATGTGAGGTCGTTATTTTATTATTGTAAAAGCAATTGCAATTGGAACTGGATGCTATGCTCTTAATCCATACATCAGTTTCTCGTCTCTTGCAAACCTTTAATTATAAAAAGCTTACCGCATCTTTAAACTGCTCAATATTATTTTTTTGTTTGCCTTATCTCAGTAATAAGCAGCACTGTAAATGTAGGTATCTATCATGGTTGCGTTAGCAGTGTTTTAATAGTAAAATCAGGAGTGATAAAATAGGGCTAGATGCTTTTATAATAAACTACGAGTTTCTGAGTTTCTCGTGATTTTGGAGGAAAGTATGGTAACAGATATAGTATGTCAAATACATTATTGTAATGGGCAAAAATTAGAAGACCCTGTCAAAGATGCGTGCGTTATTACAAGGACACTACAACATCACGAAATGATCTTTATTTGCGAAGGGAACGGCCATATTGTGATTGGAGAAAATAGATATCCGCTAAAAAAGGGAATGCTGTTCTATATTCCTCCAGGTATACAACAAATAATCGAACGACGTGATCAAAAGCCCGAACATTATATGACGGTACATTTCAGTGGCTCGCGTATGGTACTGACTTCTGACGGAAAATGGAGTGATCAGATGAATATCCAAACCTTAAAACTGCCGTCTGCCAGTAAAATAACGGACTATATCCCTATAAAAGAACTTTTTGAAAAACTTTTAGACACTTGGGAGGAGAAGGGACCAAATTATGAGTTTATGACAGGAACATTGCTTCGGCAATTGTTTATTTGTATTTCTCAAAACAATAAAATGCAGAGTAAAAATTATGCGATATCTTTAAAGATTGACAGTGTAATAGAATATATGCGTCAGAATATCGACAGGAAGGTCACTTTAGAGGAATTATCCCAGAGCGTTGGATTGTCCAGATTCTATTTATCTAAGACATTCAAAGATGCAACGGGTTATCCGATCATTATGTATTTTAATAAAATGAAAATAGACAGGGCAAAAGAACTGCTTATTGAGGGGAATAAAAAGATAAAAGAAGTAGCAGATGAGTTGGGATATACCAATGAGTTCTATTTCAGTAGAATATTTAAAAAAATAGAAGGACTAAGCCCGTCAGAATTTTATAGCAAGAATGTGTATGGATTTTAGAATTGTGCATGGATTTTAACAGATATTTCTTCTAAAATGAGCAGGTAAAAAGTCATATTTAGGAGGAAGAAAGTTATGCCTGTTTGGAAAAGAAATCTATTTGTGTGTTGGGTTGGCGCTTTCGTCACAGCAATCGGAATGAGTGAAGTGGCTCCGATCTTGCCGCTTTATATTCGCCATCTTGGTATTCAAAATTCATCGTTGGTGTCACAGTTGTCCGGAATTATTTTCGGAAGTACTTACCTAATAGCCGCGATATTTTCACCAATCTGGGGGCAGGCCGCCGATAAAGTTGGTCGGAAACCGATGATTCTTCGGGCAGCTATTGGACTGAGCATCATCTATTTACTGATGGGTTTTGTTCCAAATGTATATTGTTTGATCGCACTCAGCGCACTACAAGGCGCGTTCACAGGATATAGTACAGCCTGCAATACGCTGATTGCAACGCAAACAGATAGGGAAAATGTCGGTTATGCTTTAGGGACTCTTTCTACCGCAGGTGTTGCTGGTGCTTTATTGGGACCGATACTGGGCGGGTTGATAGAAGCTACTCTGGGTTTGCGGGCCGTATTTTTACTTATTAGCGGAATCATTTTTATTGCTTTTATTATCACGTTGCTATTCGTACAGGAATCTTTTACCCGAAATGATAAAAAAACGCAAGGGATGCGAGAAATTTGGAATTCAGTTCCCCAAAAAGAACTGACAGTCGTAATTTTGATAACCTTTTTTGTTTTGGGTATAGGACTATATTCGGTCGAACCAATTATGACTCAGTATGTATCTATATTAAGCCCAAAGGCTAATCATATTGCACTGATTTCCGGGTTGGTTTTCTCGGCTACGGGGTTATCCAATATTATTTCCGCACCAAGACTGGGAAAACTTTCTGACAAAATAGGCGCGCATAAGGTAATTATGTATTCCCTTATAGTAGCAGGAGTCCTTTACATACCACAGGCTTTTGTTCAGAATCCTTGGCAATTGCTGGTGCTTCGCTTTCTATTAGGATTTGCCATGGGAGGATTAATTCCGTCCGTCAGTATTATGATTAAAAAGATTACGCCCAGTTATCTTACGGGCAGGATTTTCGGATTTAACATGTCACTGGGATATCTGGGAGTTGCCGCAGGTTCCACTTTAGGTGGACAGATCGCAGGACGATTGGGTTTCCGGTATGTTTTTTATGTCACTAGTGCATTGATGCTTCTCAATACTGTATGGGTCTATTTCAGAGTGTATAAGAAATTGGAGAAAGTTGTTTTGTCTGAGTCCTTAGCAAAGGAATGAGTTGGATAAAGGAAGGAGAGATTTACATCAAAATAAAATGGGCGGGGCATTCGTGCTTCGTACTCACCGCCGAAAACGGCACAAAGATCGTCATTGATCCCTATCATAATATGCTAGGCTATAAACTGCCAAAGATTGACGCGCATATTGTCACAACCAGTCACAATCACGGCGATCATAACAATATCGGCGCGATTAAGGGGGACTTTGTACATATCAAAGACCCGGGAGTGTTTTCGCAGGAAGGCATCTGCATTAAAGGCGTACAGACCTTTCATGACAGTGTTTCAGGAAGAAAAAGAGGCAAAAATATCGTCTATAATTTTACCATAGACGGATTAAATGTCTGTCATTGCGGCGATTTGGGACATCTGTTGAGTCCTGAACAGATCAATGAAATCGGAAAAGTGGACATACTGCTTCTTCCCATAGGAGGGAGAGCCGTACTAGATGCCAGCGCCGCAGCGGAAGTCATGAATCAGCTGAATCCGGCGGTTGTGATACCAATGCACTACAGGACGAAAGCGTTGGGAATTCTCGGATTCATATTCGGAACGGTCGATTCATTTATAAATGTTTCAAAAAAGGATGCAAAAAATTATAAAGAGCTTAATGTTAATTTATTAAATATAAAAGATCTCCCGGGAATTGCGGTTCTACAATATAATTGAGTGCAATTTACAGTACCTGGACGGAAAGTGTCCGGGTACTGTTTGAACAAACATAGCATACACCTTAAATACTACTCTGACCAAAGACAGAAGGGTATTTTTTTGTTATGGAAAATCTTGTGAAGAAATGGGATACAAACCTTGACGTATAGTACTATATAGTACTATACTATACTATACAGGGAGGTGAAAATCATAAAAACTTATGGTGGTTTTCTTATTACTCAGACCCGGCAATTACAAGGCCGTGTGTTTGACAAACTGCTCAAGGAAAGTGGTGTGGCTGCGTTTAATGGGGCCCAGGGAAGAATTCTGTATGTTTTGTGGGAGCACAAAAAGCTTACAATCACTGAGATCAGCCACTTGACTTCGCTTGCTAAGACATCTCTTACTAGTATGCTTGATAGAATGGAAGAAAGCGGATTAATAGAGAGAACTCCAGATAAGCAGAACCGCAGACAAATTTTTGTTTCAATTACGAAAAAAGCAATAAGCTATCGCGACGCCTATGATCGTGTATCTGAGAAGATGAATGATTTATTTTATCAGGGTTTCAGTGAAAAAGAAATTATTTATTTTGAGGACATGTTACGCAAAATCATTCTCAATCTGGAAAATAAACAGGAGGGTTATGTACATGAATAATCAAAACAAGCAGGATATAGTCAAATTAGTGGAGAACTGCCGAGATGCGATTGTCTGCTCCATAGATGAACATGGATTTCCAAATGCGAAAACCATGTTCAAGCGGAAAAATGAAGATCTTCGCGTAATATGGTTCTCATCCAATGTATCAGCCATTCATACACAACAGTGGATTAAGAATCCCAACGCATGCGTTTACTTTATGGATCCACAAAATATCACAGGATTAATGCTGACCGGTCATATACAGGTTTGTACGGACATTGAAACAAAACAAGCTTTTTGGGAAGAGGGCGACAAAACATATTATCCCCTGGGTCCTACCGATCAGGATTATTGCATGTTATGCTTTACTTCGAATAGGGGGAATTATTTCGGCGGTCCGCAAAAGTTTCTGTTTAACATCAATGAGGATATGGAAGAGGTAAATTACAACTATTCAAACGGGTGGAAATTGGTGGAGTCCCTATAAGTGCATAGACATCATTACTTCATTAAGCAATTATAAAGAAATACAGTATATTAAAGACTATATTAGGGAGTACTGCTATACCATGTGATGATAGGCACCGAGCATCCATTTGGAACAAATGAAAGAAGGTATGTAATGGTAAGACCAGTAATGAAGGATATATTTTTCCTGAATCAGAAGTCAGAACCGGCTACGGAAGCGGACAAGCAGGTGGTTCAGGATTTGCTTGACACGTTAAAAGCCAATGAAGCAGGCTGCGTAGGAATGGCGGCTAATATGATTGGTGTAAAGAAGAGAATAATAGCAGTGAGTATGGGTTTTGCAAATATCCCTATGATTAATCCAGTGATTGTAAAGAAGTCCGGTGCGTACGAGGCAGAGGAAGGGTGCCTTTCTTTGATCGGAGTTCGCAAGGCCAACAGGTATAAGGATATCGAGGTGGAGTTTCAAGATGTGAATTTCAAGACGCAGCACCAGAAATATTCCGGATGGATTGCACAGATTATACAACATGAAATCGACCACTGCGAAGGCATAGTGATATAGAAATATAAGCATTAATTGAAGCTGTAATGATGAAAACAATATTAGAAAAGCGGAGTGAATTGACTTTGCTATTAACAAAAGAACCAGGAGGTCAGATTATGTTAGAAATAGGAACAAAAGCACCATCGTTTTCATTACCGGATCAGAATGGACAGATTCACAGGCTAGAGGAGTACAAGGGTAGGAAGGTTATTTTATATTTCTATCCTAAGGACAATACTCCGGGCTGCACCAAGCAGGCTTGCAACTTTGGAGAGTTGTATCCGCAGTTTAAGGAAAAGGGAGCTGTAGTTCTTGGGGTGAGTAAGGATAGTGTAGCATCTCATAAAAAGTTCGAGGAAAAGTTTGGACTCCCCTTTACATTGCTTTCTGATACAGAACTTACTTGTATTCAGGCCTATGATGTATGGCAGGAAAAAAAGAATTACGGTAAGGTCAGCATGGGTGTGGTTCGAGCCACATATTTGATTGATGAAGAAGGGATAATTGTGAAAGCGTTTGGTAAAGTGAATGCAGCGGAGAATCCTGCGCAGATGCTGGAGCAGTTATAGCATATGAAGATAATTATTTCTCCGGCAAAGAAGATGAATGAGGATATGGATTCCTTTGAGGTTATAGGAATGCCGGATTTTATAGAAGATACAATGATTTTAATGCACGAAATACAGTCCTTGTCCGTGGCAGAGAAAAAAGCATTGTGGGAATGCAATGATAAATTGGTAGAGTTAAACCATAAGCGCTACAAGGATATGGATTTGATGCATAGATTGACACCTGCGGTAATAACATATGAGGGATTGCAGTATCAGCATATGGCACCCAAAGTCCTTACAACAGAGGGGCTGTCGTACCTATCGGATCATTTGCGTATTCTGTCAGGGTTCTATGGAATATTAAAGCCCTTTGATGGGGTAACGCCATATCGACTGGAAATGCAGGCAAAGCTATCCGTCAATGACTGTAAAGATTTATATGATTTCTGGGGAGAGCGGTTGTATCATAGTCTGGTGGACGACGACAGAATTATCATTAACTTGGCTTCAAAGGAATATTCACAGTGTATTGAGAAATATATCACACCGAAGGATCGATTTATTACGATTGAGTTTGGTGAGCTTATGGATGGGAAAGTGAAGCAAAAGGGAACCATAGCGAAGATGGCTCGCGGCGATATGGTGCGGTTCATGGCAGAGAATGATATTTCTGATCTGAATGGCATTAAAGGGTTCCATGGGTTGGGATTTACATATGCTAAGGAGCACTCCAATGATTCAAAATACGTATTTTTAAGGTGATTAATTATTAAAATCTATCGATATAGAAAACGGCGGGTTTTTAAAACCGCCGTTTTTAAATTCCCGCCTTAAGCGGTTATGTTCTATACAGGCATCAAGTCCTACAGTTTGCTTATTGAAATCTTTGGCTAACTTGTTAGGAGCGCTTTCTTAGGAAAAACTTTTTATTCAAACTATAAATTCCAAACCAGCCGAGCAATAATAACACCTCTGCCAGGACAACAAGCCATAATACCTGCGTGTACCCTCCAATAATGCAAAATATAGTATTAGCCAGAGGAATACCCACGAAAGTAAACATGATTGGAAAATCTTTTTTGTAATTCAAAGAGCTAACAAACCGACGATCCCAGAACTTAACGAAGGTTAACACTAAAACTCCCACTGTAATTACAGAAAGTGCAATCAACATTACCCATTGCATATTAGAAGTTCTAGGGAAAAATGGTGCCATAAAATTAAAGAAATTGGATAAAGGTGAAACCAAACAAACGAGAGAAAGAAGGGAAGCCAATATCGGATATAAATAACCAACTAGAGTACTATAGCCTTTCTTTTTATGCCACCATTCGCCGATTAATATAAAGGCAGTCCAGTATCCCGCTATATAAATCCATCCAGTAAAATTCATAACAGGTTCCCCATATATAACAGGTTCCCCAGGGATCGGGTAATAACTCCACCTGCCAATGATTCCTTCCGAAGTCTGAAAAATCTGTTTTACTGCGACTGGATCCAGTGAAAAGTCAAAAATCATAGCACTAAGTCCAGTAATGAATGGTTTCGTCCATGAAGGTATGTTTATTGTCTTCAAAACACGTAACGTTGAGTAAACGATAAGAAATTCGATAATTGGAACAGTTAATGGTATGTTGAATATCATTAGGATACTGTGCCCATATGCGTAAAAACCCTCATTTCCCAAAAGTCCCATAGATACCGCAACATTTTCAAAGGCTGCGGCGTAGAAAAAGACAAAACCTATGAATTGCATTAATACAATCTTTGGACGCTCTTCATATTGAATGATATAGAAGACCATTAATGCAGCGATGATTAGAACTAAAATATCTTGAAAAATCCATACAGGTACTATTGTTATATTTCCCATTGTATTACCTCCAGTTAAAATTATGATTGTGTTGAACGTTCAAATATATTATAATTACACTGTGTTAGTTAATCAACAGGCAGTTCGATAACATTGTGTTCGATAACTTACAAATAAGATAAGTGTTGTTCGTTCAATTAATTATATAGGGAGGCTATTATGGCATACGAAAAGGCAGACCATCGAGTGAGATATACAAAGATGATTATTAAAAACAGTTTATTGGAACTTATGAAAGAGTATCCTATCAGCAAAGTTACAGTGACAGATATTTGCAAGAAAGCAAACATAAATCGCAATACTTTTTATTCACACTATGCGAATCAATTTGAACTTCTTTCAAATATTGAAGATGAGTTATATGAAGAAATCAAACAGGTTGCGGAACGTACTTTGAACCCTGAAACTTATGGAAAACTATCGTATGAAATTTGTAAGTATATAAAAGCAAATAATAATATATGTGGAGTATTATTTTCAGAGAACGGGAATAAAGAAGTATTAGAACGTATTCTTTATATCAGCCACAAATTAAATATCGAGAAGTGGAAGAAGGAAGAAAAATATATTGATCAAAAGTTATTCGATAATTGGTATACATTTACTGCCTATGGTACGATAGCCGTAATAGAAAAGTGGGTCAATAGCGGTATGAAGGAAAGTCCTAGTAAAATTGCTGATTTTATTGACAAAGCCACAGAAGCAGTGCCAAAAAATTTTTAATGCGTCATTTCAGGATGATAACCGGTAAATATCTTCAGAAAATCAATAACAATAATATATTTCCTCTGTATATCGGAAAGAGCTATCTGATATACAGGGGATTTTTAATGCTTTGTAATTACTTTGTTGAAAAACTGGGGTATAATTCCAATTGTTTCGATGAAATATCTATATTAAAATGAAATTGTAAATAAATAATCATAAATTAGAATCAACATGCAATAAAACACTATATTGGAGCGTTATCATTATAGAGGAGGAACACCTTATGCTAATTTTCAGTGATATGGCAGATTCACAAAGTCGTTCTGGTACTCGTTCTATGAAGTTAATCATTGACGAAACTATTTTTATCCGAATAGCAGAAAACGATATGGCTGCCTTTGAGGAGTTTTTCCATCTGACCGAACGCAGTGTGTATGCTTTTGCGCTCTCAATCCTGCAAAACAATGAAGATGCCTTAGATGTGATGCAGGACACTTATTTAAAAATCCGCGGAGCTGCCCATCTTTATAAACCTATGGGTAAACCGATGGCTTGGGTATTTACCATTACACGAAACCTTGCTATGAGTAAGATAAGATCGAGGTTAAAAACGCAGGAACTTGTAGAGGAAGAACTGGAGAATAACCTTTCCTTTTCTTATGTTACAAATAGCGATGACAGATTAATCCTGCAATCCGCCTTAAAAATCTTAAGTGAGGAAGAGAGAAAAATCATCCTGCTTCATGCGATTTCAGGCTTCACGCATCTGGAGATAGCTCGAGATATCAAAATTCCACTCTCGACGGTGTTATCAAAATATCATCGAGGCTTAAAAAAATTAAAAAAATATCTAAAGGAAAGCGGGGTGCTTAGATGAATAAAAAAAATATAGAAAAGTCCATAAGCAGATCTTTAAGTCAAGCACCTGCACTAGACTTCGCTTCATTAGTGAATTTGCCTTATACTAGATTGGAAGAACATGATTTTATCACAAGACAGGAAGAAAAGCAGTCTACTGGATATATCAAACAATATACTGCAGTACTATCTCTATGCTTTGCACTGTTTCTTTTTGTTGCCGGCGGCTGGTTTTACCAATACAGGCTGCCAAGTAGTATGATTTCGTTGGATGTTAACCCTGGAATAGAGATCAAAACAAATCGGCATAATCAAATATTATCCGTCAGAGCATTGAATGAAGATGCTCAGAAAGTACTCCAAAACCAGGATTTCAAGTTAGAGGAGCTAGATACCGCAGTAGCTTCAATTGTTACTGCGGTTATTAATCAGGGATATCTTACTACCGACAGAAATGTCGTCCTAGTCTCTGTAGAGAATCATAGTATGAAGAAAGCCAAGATCCTTACTGATTCCTTGAACCTGGTAATTAAGAAAAGTGCCTCCGCCCATGAGCTAAAACTTACAGTACTTAGCCAAATCTTGGAGAAGAATAAATCTGAGTCCGAGGAAGCTAAGGAACTCGGGGTGTCGGTCGGTAAGCTTAAACTTCTGAAAAAGATAGAGATAGCCACTGAAAACCTAACAGCCAAAAGTCTTTCCCATAAATCAATGTCAGAGCTGTTTGCCATTGCGAAGGAAAATAAAGTTGATCTGGGGGATATAATAAAGGTGGAGGAGCCTTTAGAGGGTAATTCGACAGTAACTCCCGTAGCTGAGGATAAGGATGTAGAGGATCATTATATGGAAGATCAACCGAATTCCTCTGAACGAGATAGTGAAAAAAAGAATGAGAATAATTCCTTGAAACCAGGCAATGCCGGCTCCAAAAAGGACTTGCATGAAGACAGGAATAAAGAAGTTGATGAACAAAAATATAACGAGGATAAAGACAGCAAAACAAAAGATGGAAAAGTAAAAGATGGCAAACAAAAAGATAATTCAGCAAAGGATAATCGAGCAAAAGCTGATAAAGCAAACAATGATAAAGTAAAAAAGAAAATGCAAACGGGTCATCAGGGAAACAAACAAAATGATTATAGAGTGGATAAAAATAAACCTGATTCCTTCACCAAATAATGATAGTTGATCGATAAAGCTATATATTGTTACAAATGAAATAGAGTTTAACGGGAACTAGAAAACTTACAGTTTATGAGATCAGCAAGAGAAAGCTGTGAACAAGCAGGTATTGATTTTTCCTCCGCGTATATTGTTTTTGATTAAGTTTATCTTATGGTATAGCAATTTTCGGAGAAAAATTAATATAGAAGCAATTAAATACCATTAAAGGTATCGATTGCAGCGTTTAACAAGCGCGGAACCAGATAAATATTAAAGGAGGACATTAGTGTGAAAAAGTATATAGTGAAAGGTTTGGCATGTGCACTCGCCCTTGCGTTGATGACACCTATGGTATTCCAATATACCACTCCCACAGTGGCTAAGGCTGCCAAAAATGAGAGACAGATTCAATCAAAGAAAGAGAAAACGGAGAAAGAGAAAAAGAACAAGAAAGAGGAAAGCAGAAAGGAAAATGTAAAAAACAAAAAAGACAAGAAAGATTACAACGAAAAAAAGGATAAACAGGAAAAAAAGGCTCTGAAGCCATATTTTACTGTAGCAAAAAAGACATTGAACGGTATTGGTGTCAATGATCAGATTGAAGTAAAGAATCTTTCAGCGACCACAGCACGAACATGGTATTCTACCAATGAAAAGGTCGTAACGGTTGATAGTAATGGACTTGTAAAAAGTGTTAATTACGGAACAGCAGTAATCAAATGTGTCATTAAAGACAAGAAGAAAGGGGTAAGTGTTTTATCCTGTGTAATTAAGGTCAAAGGCAATAATGCGAAAGTAACCATCACCAATAAAATGGTAGAGGATGAAGTGCAGTATATGACATTAGCTTCTACCTATGATTTCAATGCGGTCATAAAGCCAGAGGGAACAGCAGGTAAAATAACCTGGTCCGTAAGTGATCCTACTGTAGCAACAGTCAACGAAGAGGGTATTGTTACTGCAGTAAAGGAAGGAATCACAGTATTAACAGCTTCTGCAGTCAGCGAAGGTACATCGGTAACCAGCGGTTCCGCTATTACATTACAAGATGTAAAAAGTGATAAAGTTGTAATTAAGGTTGTACCCGGTGAAGCAATGGAAGCTGCACATGTTCAGGATGTGACTTTAGTGGATGACAAGACGCTTTCAATAAAATTCAGTACTTTCATGAAAGCGGTTACCTTATTCAATTCCCTAACTTCTGTCTTAGAAAATTCCGTTACAATTGTACCGGTTGCCGATGCTTCTGGTATATCTGCAGTAGATCCCGGAGTACTTACGGGTATTTTAACTGAGGATGGAAAGACACTTACGGTTACAGCAACAAACTCCTTCTATGGGTATTATGATATTAAGCTTAACAGTCAGGTAACAGCGGTTTCAGGAGCTTCACTACAGGAATACATAAAGCGTACACTACTGATTTCATCCGTAACAGAAAATTAAATTCATAAAACCTTAGAAGAGCCAATCGCATAAAATGATTGGCTCTTCTATTATATACTAAAAATTAAAATCAATTGTACTATTTTCGGTTAATTCAAACGGACCGGGTGTGACTTTTGCATCAACTCTCTTGATTCCGAAGAAGTCAAAGTCAAAACGATAGGGAGTGCTGTCCGGTTTCTCATACTTCATATCAGCGTGATAAGTCTTGCCAAGTAGGTCGGTGGTAACCAATATTGCAGAGGCACCACGAAGCAAGTTGGGCTCATTGATCTGAATATGCGCCTTGCCCTGTGCAGGATTAATCTCCACTTTTATGATCTTCTGTTCGTATATCTTTGCATTGTTTTCATGGCTACTAGGAACTGCATTGTTAAGATATAAATTTCCGCCCATAGCTACCGGAAGCACTGCATTTCCTAAAAAGAAGTCCAGTGCAGCATCGCCAAGCTCAGCAAGCTCCTCATTGGTGTATTCCCACCATTTTTTATCTTTTATATCAGGATGGTGGTTGTAACCTCCCAGTCCCACAGCATGCAGATAGCAAATGGAGTCGTCCGGAACACCATCCATAACAGTCTTACCGTCCTTGCCAACTTCATCCCTGGGTTTAAGCGGAAGATGCTCAAAAAAGGTTATTGGAACAGGTTCTTTATAAGCGTAATTATCCCCTAAAAAGATATTATTATAATACCTGTCATCTCCTCCAGTAATATTGGAGTATCCCGCCATTGCTGTCTCGTGAGGGAAGTGGTACGGCGTAGTACGGGTGATTTCGGAACGAACCACAAATCTGCCTGCAAATAAATTATGGACAAAAGCTCCACCCTGTGACATGTTTCTGAAATTCATCGGAGAGAGGAATAGATTATGATCAACCATATATGGACCATGACAAACCTCAACAAAGAAGTCCTCAGAAAGATTGTCAAAAAATACATTACGGCTGATGCGGGTGCCCTGTGCCTGCCAATCCAACCAAACTCCACGGTAACAGCTATAGATAATATTTTCACTAATTTGAGTATCCAGGGAAGCATGTAGCTTAATTCCTGCTACTTCAGCACCGTGTCTGAGGTGCTTGTGGTGAATATTGTAAATACGATTTTGATAAATGTGACTAAAGGCTCCTCCCATATGTCCCACAATGCCTGCCTGTTCGCAATCATGAATCACATTACCTCGAACGATGTGACTGCCTATTCGGTCCTTATGCCAGCCGGAGTGTAATGCACGCAAGATAACCTCCTGCTCACGTTGTGTACCGCCTTTCATATGCTTGTCCATAGATTTTTCGTGACCTGTATGGATTTTGGTACCTAGGCTGATACCAACACTTTTAGATTCACTGATTATATTGCTTTCAATAATCCAACCCTTGCTCCAGTGAGGTCCGATCAAACCTTCTTGATAGTCAGTTGGTGGAGCCCATTGAGGGGATGCTTGACGAAGTGTAAATCCACTTACGGTTATATAGTTAAGTCCTGATTTTTCTGGCCAGAAGCAATAAGGACGGACATTAATTTCTACATTTTCCTTACGGGGATCTTTTCCTCCAAAATTGGCCCAAATTTTTGTAGTAGTAGAACCAACCTCGCTATACCATTTTAGTAGGGAGTCCTTGTGATATTTGGCTTCAGGCCAAACTTCTGGATTGTGTACCTTATCTACATTATCGCATTCGTAAAGGGATTTGCTATCCAAATACACATCACCGAGATGGACTGGGAAAGCCCCATCAAACAGCCAGTCTCCACTCAATTCCACTTCAAAGGGATTACGAACGGAAAAAATGGAATTGGGGACTTCTGTGCTCCAAACATTGCCTCCTTCGGCTTTCCAGTCTAAAATGCGTTCCGCCCCTGTAATGATTACTTCTCCGTCTCCTGCGGCTTTGTATATTATTCTATGATCTTCCGTTCCTCCACTGGCTGGGTTAACCCATTCCCTATATACTCCGGCATGAACAATAACCGAATCACCAGCAATAGCAAGAGCCGCAGCCCGTGATATTGTACGAAAGGGTTGATCAGCGGTTCCTTTTTCCTGATCATTCCCACGTATTGACACATGATATTCCATAAAATCACCCCTTCTCCCTGCCTTATAAAAGTTGTAAGAATTCCTTACAAACGACGGCAGACAATATATAAATTTTGTTTTGTAGTAATCTATAAACAGTTTACTTATTAATAGTGATTATGTTATCAGCTGTAGTTTTTAATCCTGAAAGTTATGTATAGTAAGACCAGATGCCTATAAATATTATATAAAAGATCAATGTTAATTGCAATCTTGGTATTAAAAGCACATTCTGCATATTCTGATTTTAAGTTGAAGCTGAATTGAAAAATTAAATTCCAGTCCGCACCCCCAGAACTCCGAGGAATTATAAAGGAATTGTTCGATGCTAATAAATGCAGATACGGATATCGTCGCATTCATTGTTTGTTGCAAAACAGGGGTACTGTTGTTTCTGAAAAAGTGGTACGTCGTATTATGAAAGAAGAACACCTCGTAGTTAAATACTCAAAGAAGCGCAAATACAATTCGTATAAAGGGGAAATCAGCCCTGAAATTGATAACATAATTAACCGTGATTTTTCTGCTAAAGCACCAAATCAAAAGTGGTTGACCGATATAACCGAATTTCATATTCCGGCAGGCAAAGTGTATTTATCACCTATAATTGATTGCTTTGATGGCCTTGCTGTGTCTTGGACCATCGGTATTTCACCCAATGCAGAGCTTACAAACACAATGCTTAACAACGCGATTTCTTGCTTGCAGAAGGATGAAAAGCCCGTCATTCATTCTGATCGTGGCTGTCATTATCGCTGGCCAGAATGGATTAAAATCATGACCAAATCGGATCTAACAAGATCAATGTCAAAGAAGGGGTGTTCTCCTGACAATTCAGCTTGTGAAGGTTTTTTCGGACGACTTAAAAATGAAATGTTTTATAATCGAAAATGGAAACATGTATCTATAGATTCTTTTATTAAAGAACTTGATTCCTATCTCCATTGGTATAATGAAGATAGAATTAAAATATCTTTAGGTGGGATGAGCCCACTTCAATATAGACGTAGTCTAGGAATAGTAGCTTAGTCCAAGAAAACGTCCGCACCCCCCAAACTTAGTTTGGGGGAATTTAATCTTGCAAGAGATAGGCTGAATAGAAGTTAAGTTTGCAAACTGGAACCCCGGAGTCCAATTCTGCATAGTCGATTCAGCAAAGAGAAGTATTTTTATTATCATGCTTCAATAAAAGGCAAAAATCAAACTGCATTTGGGTTACAAAAGTTGCATCTTGCTTACAAAACATGCATTTCGCTTACAAAAGTTGCGTTTCGTTTACAAATATTCGGTTGTTGGTTACAAAGATTACATCTCATATTACAAGGTGGCATCTCGCTTTACTATTAAGTCAAAAGTGGCATTTCGTTTACAAATATTCAGTTGTCGTTTACAAACATTGCATTTCACTTTACAAAGTGGCATCTCGCGTTACATTTAAGTCTATTCAGTCTATTAAGATAAACCAAGATAAACCCCTCGATATATTTAACCCTCGATATATTTAATTTCTCAATTAAATATTGATAAACATTAAATACATTATGATAAATAATAAATATTTATTGATAAACAATAAATTATATGGTATTATATACACATAATTTTAAGCGAGGTGTTTTATGAAACAATATTCAACAATTTTTTTAAAAACAGCAGTCATAATAATTGGATTGCCTGTGCTTGCATTAAGCATATATGGATTACCTTGGTTAACTAATAACCCTGTAAAACCAGAGTATGCCCATATATTATATCCTATCTTAATTGGCATGTATGTATCAACAATACCGTTTTACTTTGCATTATATAAAGCGTATAAACTTTTGTGTTATATTGACAAGAACGAAGCCTTCTCGCAGTCTTCTGTTGATACCTTACAGATTATAAAGTACTGTGCAACAATAATCAGTATTTTATATTTGATAATATTGCCATTTGTTTATTTCTTAGCGGATAAGGACGACGCTCCCGGCCTCATTTTCTGTGGCATAGTTCCTATCTTTGCTTCTATGGTGATTGCTTTCTTTTCAGCAGTTCTTCAACGACTTTTACAAGAGGCTATTGATATAAAGCTGGAAAATGATTTAACGGTGTAAGGAGTATATCATGGCAATTATTATTAATATTGATGTTATGTTGGCGAAAAGAAAGATGAGTGTTACTGAACTTACAGAGAAGGTAGGAATAGCAATGGCAAATTTATCAATTTTGAAAAATGGAAAGGCTAAAGCGATTAAGTTTTCAACGTTAGAGGCAATATGTAACGCTTTGGATTGCCAACCCGGTGATATTATAGAATATAGAGGTGATAACCATATCCCCAAATAGTATTTTATCACGATAAAAGAGAATTTATATTTTATACGATCTATGAGGTGACAGAATGTATGATATTATAATTATAGGAGCCGGTCCAGCCGGAGCAAACCTTGCAAGATTAATAGGGGATAAATATAAGGTCTTATTAATAGATAAAAGGGATTTAGATAATGAGAATCCAACAAATCAGTTAAATAAATGCTGCGGTGGGTTATTGTCTCCCGATGCTCAGAAAATGATTGCAAAGTTGAATCTAGGACTTCCAAAAGATATTTTGGTGAACCCTCAGCTTTTTGCTGTAAGAACCATTGACTTAACAAATAAACTTGAAAGACTATATCAGAGATATTATTTTAATATGGATAGAGACAAGTTCGATATATGGCTTGTTTCTTTATTACCAACCGGAGTTGAAAAGAAATTTAACTCTTACTTTAAAGGCTTTACTGAAATACCTGGAGGGTACGAGGTTAGATATATCCGTGATGGACAAGAAATATCTGCTATGACAAGGGTGATAGTAGGTGCCGATGGTGCTCACTCTCGATTAAGGGAGCTTATTAATAAGAATGTTAAAATTCCAGATAAGTATATCTCAATTCAAGAGTGGTTTAAATGTCCATCTCCAATGCCTTATTACACAGCAATTTTTGATGAAGAGATAAGTGATTTCTATTCTTGGATAATACCCAAGGAGAACTATCTGTTGTTGGGGTCAGCCCTGAAACCCAAGGAGAATACCTGGGAGAAATACGATAGGTTAAAAATCAAGCTGACAGAGTATGGTTTTGATTTTACAAATAAAGCCAAAACAGAGGGGGCATTTATCAATAGACTGAAGAAGGTGTCTCAGCTATATGTTGGAAGTAATAATATTGCCCTGATCGGAGAAGCGGCAGGTGCAATAAGTCCTAGTTCTGCGGAAGGAATCAGTTATGCATTAAAGAGTTCGTTATACTTAGCTGAAAGCTTCGAAGATGGGATAGAAGGATTTATGGATAGATATAAGCGTAAAATGCGTAATATAGAATTAAATTTACTCTTTAAAAATTTAAAGTCACCTGTTATGTATAATCCAATGCTTAGAAAACTGGCAATGAAGTCAAAAATCCAAAGTATTAAATAGGAATAACGTATTTGTTGCATGAGTTCTAATTATTGATTGTTCAGTTTGCTTACATAGGTGAAGTAAAATAGTAAGGGGTATGGATGAATACATTCATTCATATATTCAATAGGTGTATTTTGCAGTAGAATAATCTATAGATGTCAATAGTTATACTTGTCTACGGATATACAAAATATTTAATTTAAAATGAACATATGATGAACTTAGTATAACGTTATTTTCATGCAACCGATTTGAGCTTCTTTTTGAAAATGCAACCAATTTCGGTTGCATTTTTTCGCCACTATATTATAATAATAGTTAGAGAGAAGGTGATGTTATTAGAAATTACACGGCATTGATAATAGACCTAAAAAAGTCCCGTTCCTATTCAATTGAAGACAGAAATTCCATACAGAACTACCTTATTACATTAATTCAATATTTGAATGAAGTATTTTCCAATTCATTAGTCAGAGATGTTGAATTCAGCGGGGGAGATGAGATTCAAGGCTTATTTATCTCACCAGAATCATCCTATCTCTATTATAGAATGTTTACTATGCTTATTTCTCCTGTTGAAATTAGAGCAGGAATTGGCGTAGGAGAGTGGAATGTAAAAATAGAAAATGCAAGTACTACTGCTCAAGATGGACCGGCATATCATAATGCACGAAACGCCATTGAGAATGTAAAAGACGCCCTGGGATATTCAGTGCTTCTATACTCAGGAACAAAGATTGATGTATTCATAAACGCAGTCATCAATACTTCATTTGCATTAACCAGTAACCATAGTGAATACCAGAATGAGCTTACGCTGCTTTCGGAATTACTATATCCAATTGATTATCGCCAAGTAATTGATCCTACCAAATTTGAGTTGATTTTCAAACTTGTAACCTCAAAAAACAGACTGAATTATTATAAGCAATCTAGGAATAGTAAATCGGTAAAAAAATATCCCTTTGATGAAATTAATTATATGAATTTTGTGCCCATTCCAATGGATGCAGCCACTGATGACCCCAACTTTTATGTTTCTGGCGGTAAGAAAAGGGGGATGACAACACAGATATCCGAAATGCTTAATATAAGCAGACAAAGTATTGAAAAGACATTTAAAACAGCCAATATTTACGAAGCTAGAAATTCAGCCATTGTGGCTCTAAAGTTTATGGATGAGTATTTATAAGGGGGTGTACTATGATACTATTTATCTTAATGATCGCTCACTTTCTTGCGGATTTTACCTTTCAAACCACGAAATTGGCACAGAGAAAACTCAAGCATTTTAAATATCTTATCTACCATGCATTGATATATGCTGTCATGATTTTAGTAGTGATTTTTCCTTTGGTAAAATTCCAGAAAGCAATTTTACCTTACATAATAGTCATAGGTTCGCACTTTATCATTGATTGGATAAGAAAGCTTGTAGACAAGAAAATTAGAAGGAAATCAAATCTATTTTTCTCTTTTATAATAGATCAGCATTTGCATGTTTTCATTCTCGTTGTTATGTATTATGTGTTTAATCTGGGTGCGTATCAAACTTCATTATATAACTATATACAGCAATGGACGTATTTTAATCGTATGGTTATTTACAGCTTAATATTTGTTATATTATGGGATCCTGTCGCGGTTTTCATAAAAAAACTGTTCTTGTATATAATTGATAGAAATAGTAGTGATCAGGAGGAAAATGATCCTCAAGTAGGGCGTATCATAGGAAAGCTTGAACGAATTATTATTTTAATCTTGATCTTATGTAATCAATTCGGAGCAATAGGCTTTGTGTTAACTGCAAAAAGTATTGCTAGGTATAAGCAACTGGAAGATAAGAGTTTTGCTGAGAAGTATTTGGTGGGTACCTTGACTAGCGTAGTGTTTGCGTTTATTACTACGATTATTCTGAAAGAATTTTTATAATGGGACACACATCCATTGGTGCATTCGTTCTTTTACATTATGCAAATTGCCAGTGAACTCTGTTGATAGACCTTTTACACCCAATCAACTTAATATAAGAAGGAGGATATAAAATATGAACGAAAAACAATTTGAAGATAAGTTAGAGATTACAGTTAAAGCAATGGTGAACGCGCCGGTTGAAACAGTATGGCAATGCTTTACGGAACCGGAACATATAAAACAATGGAACAATGCCTCTGAGGACTGGCATACACCTGCTGCGGAGAATGATTTGCGAGCTGGTGGTACATTCCTTTATAGGATGGAAGCGAAAGATGGCAGTTTTGGCTTTGATTTTTCTGGAATATATGATGAGGTTAAATTATATGAAAATATTGCTTACTCCTTAGGGGATGAAAGAAAGGTTAAAATTACATTTGCCAGTGAAGAAGGGAAAACGCAAGTAACAGAAACCTTTGAAGCGGAGAATACAAATCCCGCCAAGATGCAGGAGGCAGGGTGGCAGTCAATTCTAGATAATTTTAAAAGATATGTTGAGGGAAAAATGGTTGATGAAGATTAGGCTTATGGTTTGACTGAGGGTAATGCGGGTTCGTTTAGCTTTTATGAAACTTAAAAAAGATGGTGTGGCTGTAATGGGAACTATAAGTAATGAAGTTTAGTTTTACTTAGGAACATCCATAAAGCTGTCCTCTGTAATATCGGATAAATGAAAAATACTGTGCTGTAATAAATACACATGGAGTAATTAGTGAGGTTATTATGGATAAACTAGAGAACATATTGTTAAAAATCGTACATGCCTTTGAGGGAATTAGCGGAATAGATGCCATTGTTTTGGGCGGTTCCCGCGCAACAGGAACTTCAAATAAGGATTCGGATATCGATATAGGGATTTATTATGATGAAGAATTATTTGATCTATCAACCTTCAGACAAAAGACGGTCATACTTGATGACGAACATCGAACAAACCTGATAACTAATCCCGGCGATTGGGGACCATGGATTAATGGGGGTGGCTGGCTGATTGTGGATGGTATCGCGGTGGATATTCTCTTTCGGAACTCTCGCAAAGTGATTCAAGTAATTGATGATTGCATTAACGGAAAAATCACCATTGATTATCAATGTGGTCACCCCTTTGGATTTGTTAGTTCAATCTATATGGGTGAGGTTGCATACTGTAAGATTTTGAGTAACAATAATAACATTATCTCTGATCAGAAAGAAAGAGTTGTGAAGCTGCCGGGCAATTACCGGAAAGCTGTAATAGAGAAATTCCTTTGGGAATGCGACTTTTCTCTACAGTGTGGAAAGAAGGCAATCACAAAAGAAGATGTAATATATGCCGGAGGTTCCCTGTTTCGGAGTGTGGTTAGTTTGCTACAGGTTTTATTTGCAATCAATGGGATGTATATGCTTAACGAAAAGGGCAGCTTAAATCGCTTGGCAAGTCAAACAGGAGTGTATATTCCAAAAAACTTTCTTGACGATGCGGAAGCAGCATTAACCGGCTTGAGTAAACATACAATGCAAGGTTGCTTTGAAAGAATTCAAAATCAATATCATGAAATAGTACAATATGTTCAGCTGGAGTTAAAAGGAGAGGTACTACCAAGCTGATTAAGTTTAATATCCTATATTCTCATTGAGCACAATTACTTTGATTCGGTCTTTAATAAATTGCCCGCTAATCAAAACAAAATCATTACAGATGCGTTCTTTGTGCTTACAGTCAATGCAACGTTGCAAAGTTGAGCATGGAGTGTTTTTACCTAATCGATTGGCACCCAGTGGAGCTGCAACTTGCCTTGCTCTTTTTATAGCAGAGTCAATATCACTGGTAATTTTATTGATTCCAATTACAAGAATGACTTGATTCGGTCCATACAAGGTAGGGGCAACCCGGCTGCCATTTCCATCAATATTGAAGATTTCACCATTTTCCGTCACGGCATTTGCACTGCACAGAAACGTATCAGCTGAGAAGTTCTTTAGATATATCGCTCGTTTATCCTCTATTGATAAACCTGGAGCGTATTTATCTAAAAATTGATAGGTACCATTACGAAGCAATTCGAGAGTACCTGTTTCCTCCAATGTCACTGAGTCACCGCATCCAACAATTGAACCAGGAAGAATTAATTCCTTTAAGAGCAGGGTTAGCTCTTCCCTTGTGGCTACATAATATCCCTTCATATTGCGGGTGCTTAGATTTTTGATTAAGTTTGTAACCCTCTGCTGCATAAGACCTCCAATGTTTAAAATATTACAATATGTATTGTTTTTTGTATGTGATCCTTGTGATATATAAGTCTTATTCTAAAATAATATCACGCTTTCGTCAAATATAGTGTCTATTTCAGTGACAGGAGCAAAGGATAATCTGAATATCAAGTTAATGAGAGAGTAGGCAGAATTAGGCGAGTTCTTCAATAAAGGCTAGTGTTATTATAGAAATTGTTTTCAAATGTTAACCGAAAGAATGGATGTGATTATAATAAAGCTATTATTTCTATGTAGCAGAAATAAGTGGAGAAGCTACACTGCGGAAAAGATATTTCATGGTATAAACGGTCATGAAGTTAGATCAGCTGGCACGGAGAATAACGCTAGAATCAAAGTGACCGGTGGACACATAGGATGGGCAGATATGATTTTTGTTATGGAGGAGAAACACCGGAGAAGAATCAAAGAGAAATATGGTGATTATCTGAAGAATAAAAAGGTTTATAATTTGGATATTTCAGATGACTATACCTTTATGGATGAGGAATTAATTGAACTACTGAGATCCCGCGTTTCTGAGTTTATTGATATGGACTAACTAAAATGTGGCTTGAGGATTGTGCAGAATTTAATAATGAATTTTATAAAATGAAAAGAGGTAACCTTATGGAGCAAACAAAACCAATTTGTTGGCCTGATCTATCATCACGACCATACAGTCTCGAAATAGAGAGAGCCATGTCATTCCCGCCTAATGTATTGTACCGAGCTTGGACGGAACAGTTTGACCTTTGGTTTGCAGAACCAGGTTCGGTTCTGATGAAAGCGGAAGCCAACACTGCTTTTTACTTTGAAACAGCCTTTGAGGGAAATCGTTATCCTCACTACGGTCGCTTTCTAAGGCTTGTACCTGACAAGCTGGTTGAACTTACTTGGTTAACGGGTGCTGACGGAACCAAAGGAGTTGAGACTGTAGTACATGTGGAGTTAGAAATGATGGAGAACGGAACAACATTACGATTAAAACATGCAGGATTTTCCGATGGAGAAGCGAGGGACAGGCATGAACAGGCTTGGCCAATGATTCTTGCGCAACTGGAGAATCGATTGATAGAGGTCTCACATAATAAATCGTTGAATGTGATGGAATAAGATTGCGATTTTAAGAATTAGTTATTTGACGAATCGATTTTCTGTATACAAGCCACATATTTATGATATATGGTGAAAGCCAGAAGAGTTTTTCTGGCTTTCATTTCGATATAAACATTCATGTTACAAATTTTCCTAAAATAAATCAATCTACATTGCTTTGTTTAAATCCTCTTTACTCTGTAAATCAGCAAGAGATCTCTTCTTCCCACCATGAAAAACCAAGGGTTGCACTACCAGGTTCATCAGGAGTCTCGGGATTAGACAAAAATATTAAAAAATTCCCCCCAGGCGGAAATATAAACTTACCCACTTCTTCATCACTGATTGTGACTTCTGGCAAAGCCCTTCTTACAAAAGCTCTAACTCCTCCTTCTGGCTCCCCGGAGACATCTGACTGTTGATATAGTCCCACCTTTGGAATTGGTGGAGGACATAGTGTTGTGTTGCCTTGAAATACGGTATTCAATTTTGTTCCTTGCCCGGGAGGGTCGGAATTAAAGTAAATTCGTGCCCGAACAGGTGATTGTCCAGTGTTTGATACTTCCCAGAAATATATGTGTAAATTAACACGGGAATTAATCGGATTAAATAAACCTGCCCATCCATTGTTTCCATTTCCAAACACCACCTTTTTTGTATAGCCAGAAAAATATTTGCCTTGAATTGACAAGTATAAGGAATAAGGCATACTGGCAATTTGGGGTATCGGATTAGTCAAAAGTTTATCCTCATTATTACATCGTTCCATATTAAGAGTACCTCCGTTTATTGTCTAATTTATATAGGTAATTGCGAAACTCAATAACTATAATTATTGTATGCACAGCAGATACAATTCTGGAGCGGATGCTAAGCCCGAAGGAGCGTTGGAGCGAAGGAATTAGTATCTGTTGTGCATACAATGTCAGCAATCCTATTGTTTCGCAATTACCTTTCTATTTTATAACTTCTTCATACCAACCGAATGCAACATTTGCAATTCCTGACCGATTAGGTGCTTCCGCATTGGATAGAAGCACGCTAAAAGATCCTCCCGGCGGAAATATGAAGCTACCATTTTCTTCACCTACGATTGTTACCTCTGGAAGCACATTTCTGACAAATATGCGACTACCACCTAGCATGTGGTCATCTATATTATTCGCTTGCAGGATTCTCACCTTTGGACGAGGCAAAGGACACAGAGCAGTATTTGCAGGCGTAATATAACTGGAAGCTATCGCAGTTTCTGGAATTTCGGTATTAAACCATATTTCTGCATTTAACGGATAAACACCGAAATTTGTAACAGTCCATACATAAACATGAAGATTTACGCAGGAATGAGATGGATTTACTAATCCCGCCCATCCGTATTTGCAATCCGAAAATTGCACATCGGCCGCAAAGCCTACAAAATACTTTCCTAAAAGGGACTGATATAAAGCATAGGGCATTTCGGCAGCTTGTGGGATAGGGTTTCGGATAATACATTGGTTATCATTGTTTTTAACGTTTATCATTTATTTCGTCTTCCTTTACAGTAATGTGATATTGAAATATCCCATAATAATATATGCAGCAGAATAGGCATGGTTAAGGGTTTAATTCTTGACTTTTCTGTAGTGAGAGGGCAAGTCTTTGATTTGAAAAGTACAGCAATAAATTAAAGTAAAATAGGAGGAGTATTACTTCGAAGGTCTGATGTCTATCGACTCGTTATTTAGTATATTTTTTTACAATAAACATCGATAAGATTTTATTATAATAAAATAATATTAAAAATATATGAAAAGTATGTTTTGCTCTTGACAAATTACGCGATAAGACATACTATTCATATATGAAATAAACGTAAAGGCGGTGATTGTTCGATATGCAGGAAAAGATTAGTTCTCCTCAGTCGCATGAAGTTGTTTCTCCCTTGGCACAGCGCTCCCTTGAAATCAAATTGGCAAATTCTTTTATTACAAGAATACAAAGTCAATTTGGAGAAGAAGTGGCATTGGAAATCCTTCGATCAGTTGTGGAGGAGCAAGCCAATTTTGCAGCCATTCAATTTCAAAAAAACAACCCGGTGCGTTCTTTACAGTCCTTATATGAGGTCTGGAAGATTCTCGGTGGTGATGGCAGGTTGGATCTAGAACTGGACGAACTGAATGAACACACCTTGAAATTTCACATTAAACGATGTTGTTATGCAGAACGTTACAAAGAATTGCAGTTGGAATCATTGGGCATTTTGTTTAGCTGTCGCAGAGACGAACCATTTGCAAAAGCATTGATTCCTGGCATAAAGATGACGCAGTCAAAAACCATTTTGGAAGGCAACGACGGTTGCTATTTCGAATACACATTGGAGGAAGTATGAAACTATCGAAATCGTTAATTGAAATTTTAAAAGCAAAAGCCTCTGGACTGACCATTGCGTATCTCTCCACAGCATCCCTTGGTGGAAAACCGAATGTTTTGCCGTTGCCATTTACGGATGTGGTAGATGATGAATTAATATTGTTTCCGGATCTATTTGCACAAAAAACCCGAGTCAATCTAAATGAAAATACCCACGCTTCAATCAGCATTATCAATGATGAAACCAAGATACAAACCGTGTTAGAAGGTACTGCTGACGTAATACAATGGGGGCACCCAGCACGTTTTAAATTATTTGGTTTAGAAGCTGGAAAGGTATTGGATCGTTGGGGGGATTGGGATGAAACTGTGGAACCAATTTTAGAAGCATCAGAAGAAAGTGTTCGACCTTCTGTTTATGCACAACGTGGAGTGATAGTATTTCGCCCTGAAAAAATAGTGGAGGTGAACCAGTGAAACTGAATCCAGAAATTAAAAAGGCGCTTAAGACTGTTGGTTCCGGCGGAAGTGTAGTGTATTTGACCACAGTATCCAAAGAAGGGGTTCCCAATATTGTAGGAGAACGTTTTGTGTCAGTTTTTCGAGACGAATACATATTTATAGCTGAAATGTTTGCTCAAAAAACACGGGTAAACATCAATGAAAATCCACACGGAGTCATCACAATGGCACATCCGCTTCGTGGACGCACTTGGACTTTTACCGGTCCCGTCACCATTCTTCAGGAAGGTTATCCTGACGATTATGTTTGGGAAGGTTTGAATGCTTCCGAGGCACTGGAGGAATGGGGAAATTGGGCATTAAAGGAACCTCCGTCAGAAGTTCCCCCCGACATTCGGCCGCCAGCATTGGTACAAAGAGGCATTATCGCTTTGAAAGTTGAGAGCGTCACCAGTTTTGCGCCTGACGCTGTTGGAAAAAGTCTTTAACCCATCCATGAAATCATTGATATGAAAGGAGATTGTATGGCAATCTTATCACCCCGTATGAAGAATTGGCTTGCCGGACTTGGCGGACATATCGCCACCGCAGATAAAAAAGGTATCCCATTGGTCGTGGTTACCACCTCTGCAGAGATTATCAACGACGAAAATGTTCGTTTTTCACTAAGTACCCAGCAGGTTGAATACATAAAGAACAATATCGAAGAAAATCCGAGCGTAGCAATTGGAATCGGCGGAATCGGAAGTATCCGAGCTGCTTATCAGTTTAAAGGAATTGCGAAGTTGGAAAGTAATCAGTTGTCGGTAAATATTACTGAGATCTATAGTACAAAACCCGGTCCTGAAGCTGGCTTGAGGTTGGATGTTTTACCACTGGAGAGTGTAATTAAATTTGAAGAAACACGTTGGAAGGACAATGGTCCGCCGAAATAAGTTAAGGAGGGTAATATGGCTCAGACAGTAAAAAAGAAAAAAGCCGTTTCCGGCTTTATACAACCCCGATGGCCGAAAGAAAAAGTGACTTTTTGGCTGGAGCTGGGCGCAATCCCCGCGATTCTTGGATTGTGGTTTCCAGATTGGCTGGGTTCTTTTGCAAAAGACGCATCTTTTGTCATCCCTCCACAACTGCCTGCATTTCCTCCGATCCTCACTTATATCGGTGCAGTCATATTGTTAAAAGCTTGTTATGAGGGCATCAGAAATATGGGATATCATTTCAAGGGTCTTAAAATATCAGGAGGACTCAGCGTATTATTTGCAATAGCCAGCGTGGTGGTTCAATTGGTTGATTTGTGGATTCTTTCACTTTTCTTTACAGGGTTAGCGGCATTTTTTGCAGCCGGATTCTTTTGGTTTACAATCGGGAAGATATGGGAGATTACACAAGAAACCCGTACAAAAATTACTTGGTGGGTAGTGCTGATAAGTGCTATATTAGCACTATTAGTATATGGCATTGGTTTGCTATTCTTATTAGCGAACCAGCTCAATATCGGATTTTTGCTGCTGCGTTTGGGAGTAGCAGTTCTTACTGTAACATTTCTCTTTTGTAGGTACGGTGTTTATATCTATAAAACTCAAACTTCTATTGGGGCAAGATTTAAAGAAAGTCCGGATGAACAATATTGGACGAACACAAACTCATGAAGCGAAAAGCGATGCCCTGGGTGATACCCGAATATTGCGAAGGATGCACATCATGCATAGCAGCATGTAAAAAAGGCTGTATCCATATGTTTGCCACAAACGAAGAGGATGTATTTATTCCGTGGATTGAAAATCCTGAAAACTGCATTGGATGTGGTCTGTGTAGTGAAGCCTGTGTTATGGGTGGAATATCTATGACGGAATATCAAGAAGAAGCCGTCGAACGGTTCCACCGATTTATCAGGGATGAATTGGTACATAAGATGGTTTGAATTCAATAATATAGATATAAAAGCCAGAAGTTTTTTCTGGCTTTTATAATGATCAATAACATTGTAATAGAACCTTATTCATAATTAAATTCTACTATGCTTTCTTGTGACAAGTTACATATTTATGATATTGTAATAATATCTTCAATGTGATAAAATCAAAATTACGAGTTACGTATTATGAAATTTGTAACATTAATTATCAATTCATTTATTACTTTGGAGCCGGTTCAGAGCGGTTTGAAAGGTAATAAATCGTTAGGAGGATGTTAAATGTCAAAGAATATTATATTTTATTTTTCAGGTACAGGAAACAGTCTGAAAGTGGCTATGGATGTGGCCACTGCTTTAGAAGATTGTGAATTAATTTCAATGGGGAAAGCGTTCAAATTAAGCAGTACATACGAGAAAATAGGCCTTGTGTATCCAGTTTACGGCGGTGGGATGCCGGGAGCGGTTGATCGGTTTATAAAAGCAATTGACCTTTCATTAAATACAAATAGCTATATGTTTGCTATTTGTACAAGTGGAAGCGGATTACCCGGTGGTTTAGAGGGTATCAGTAAAATCATTGGAGGCAAGGGCGGAAAACTGAGCTATGGTAATGTCGTTCGGTGTTTTTCTAACTATGTTGGTTTGTATGCCATGGGAAGCAATTCTGATAGTAAAGCAAGGGAGCAAGCTGAGGCTACGAAGCAAGTTATTAAGGATATTCAAAGTCTTACTGTGAAGCCACCTCATAAAAATAGCCCTATAGCATTATTAAGTAAGCTTTTTATAAAATGGCTGGAGAAAAGGGATAAAGCATTTAATATTAGCGAAGAATGTAACAGCTGTGCCACCTGCAGTAAGGTTTGTCCTGTGGGAAATATAAAAATGCAAGATGGCAAGCCGATTTTTTTGCATCACTGTGAGCAGTGTGTGGCTTGTATTCAGTGGTGTCCGAAACAAGCAATTAACATTAAGAATAAAACACAAAATCGTGGCCGTTATCATCACCCAGATGTGACACTCGCAGATATGATTAGCAAAAAATCATAATATCCTGTCGTACTAATGGTCTGCAGGAGCTCTTCATCAAGGCTTTCGAAACATACAGGGATATATAGATGAATAAAGGTGGTATGACGAAGCTAATAGCTGTCGTCCTTGAGTTAAAGACCAGGGGCGGCAGTTTTTGTTTTTTGATATCATTCTAGAAGAAAAAGCCATCTTATAAAAATAGAAGATGGCTTTTTCTTCCTTTAATGGAGACTTATCAGAGATGGACCATTTAATTGAGTGCATTTGCTATGAGGGGAATTTTTATAGAAGATTAAAAAAGTACTTGCTAACGACGTAACGTCACGTGATAGAATAAATAACAGAAGATGAGAATAGTCATTTCCAGGGGACAGCAAAGATCAATGGAATTGGGTTTAGGCTATGAGCAAGTATAGAGAGGTGGAATAGTGTGGAGAACGATAAAGAACGTCTGTTTACAATTGGAGAATTGGCAAAACGTGTCGGAGTATCTGTAAGGACATTGCAGTATTACGATCAGGCTAACTTGCTAAATTCTACTTATACCGAGAGCCATAAAAGAGTATATACACGGGATGATATACTAAAGCTTCAGCAAATACTTTTTTTGAAATCATTAGGATTTCCTCTTCATGAGATAAGTAACATAATCCTGAAATCAAAAAATTCCTCTGATTTAAAAAAAGTCTTTTCTCAACAACGTGAAATACTGCTTCATCAAATCACAAACTTAAATAAAATGGCTGTAACTTTAGGTCAGGTAATATCAGAAACAGAGGGAGGCCAAGAGATTAGCGTGGATAGACTGATTACCATTATGGAATTAATGAAGCTGGGGAACCCTTACGCCTTTGTCGTCCGGTATCTTAATGATGAGCAACTAAAAAGTATTGAAAATAAATTATTAGTCTCATCTGTAAAGAAAGAATTCTTAGAAGAAGAAGTTTTTGCAAAGCTGGAAAACTTGTATCAACAGGGTGCTGATCCTGCCGGAAAAGAGGGGCAGGAGCTTGCAGAGAGCTGGTGGAATATGGTGAATGATTTTACAACAGGTGACACTGATATGTTGGGAAGACTTATTTCAGCAGGGAGAGATATCGGTAACTGGCCGGAAGAAACAAAAAATATAAGTGAACCCATTGAAAACTTCTTAAAAAAAGCACTTAGCATATATCTTTTTACGAATGGAATTCTGATAAAGCTTCCGAATGAACCTGACTGATCATAAAGGCGGATTTTATTATTATAAATCTTGTTAAAGGAGGAAAACCATGAAACTTACAAAGTTTTTGATAAGCAAAGGTGTTGTCTATGCCATAATTTTGGCAGTGTTTTATCAGATCGCGATGGTGGGACTTTATATTTACGGTTACCATGTCCTGCCCAATGGAGTAAATCAACTTGCAATCAATGTGGTGAATCAAGATGGCGATAAAGGAAGAGTTATCGAAAATCAACTTGTCCCCACTTTGACTAAATCATTCAATCAAGTTATTACAGACAAGAGTTTCGAAGAGAGCAAAGAGGAACTTGATAATCGACAGATACAAATGATTATTGTTATCCCTGAAAAATTTGCCGATAAATTAATATTAGGGAAATCAACCCTTGATTTTTATATTGATCAATCAAATACAACTACGGTAATAAATACTATGGAGGCAGTTGCGAAATCTATAACAGACAATTTTAATCAAGTTATTAATCAAGGTAAACTAACTAACATATTGAAATCACTCAATCTTAATGTAGCTCAGCAAGAAAAGATCACAGAGCAGTTAAATAATTCTATAGTTCAAAATAATGTTTACATGAACAAGGCACCTAGCAGTATGGATTATATAATGGCACCATCATTTTTATCTATAGCAACATACGCTTCATCAATGGTTGTTTCAATTGTACTGATGAATATATTTCTTGTATTTATCCCAATTATCGGTAAATGGAAGGCCTTTCGATTTATTGAAATTACCGGATTCATTATTACAATTCTTGCGCCTTTATTTGGAGTGATGATGGCGAAAACATTGATTTCGATTAGTATTCAAAAGATGGCTATTATTTACCTGCAGCAGATGTTTATGCAGATAACTGCTTTTCAGTTTACCTTAATATTCTCGGTATTATTTGGGCAAAACGGTATCTTTATTAATATACCATTAATGCTTGCGCAGACAATAGCTGGTGGTGGTACTATGCCATTACAAATCATGCCTGATTTATTTAAAGTAATCAGCTATTTTACCCCTATGTACCCTAATACTCAAATTGATTTTGGTCTTTTGTTTGGAGGACCGATGATTGTTTTTGAACTGCGGTTACTGACAATCCTAATCACATCCTCCCTTATACTTATATTCATAGTATGGCGGAAATGGCCCCAAAAGGTAAACGGCAGGGATGTAGTTGTAAATAACCTCATCGGCAAGCCTGCGACAGATTTAAGATAATGGTGTAAAAAGAAAGAATGAATCCTAAAGTGTATATGTGCTTTTGAAGCCTTTCTTAAGAGTGTTTTTCTTTCCCTAGCTCCTCAAACCACTCTGAATACTGGTAATAATCTTCATGATTTTGTAAATTATTATTGAACAATAACCTCAAATACAATATTATAAAATATAATAAACAATAATAAATAAGGAGGAGAAAATCAGATGCCAGATGTATTTCCAGAACCAATTATAAAGCTTCCTATGGCTGATATTCCATTGCAAGGAATTAATGCATACCTGTCACAAGGAGATACCTACCAAATTATCTTTATGGAATTTACTGAGGATATCGATTTACCGGAGCATTCACATGCAAGTCAATGGGGAGTCGTTCTCGAAGGAAAAATCGAGATGAAGATCGATGGAGTTACAAAAACCTATCAGAAAGGTGAGAAATATTATATTCCGGATGGGGTGAAGCATTCAGGAAGAATATTTGCTGGATATGCGGATATGACATTTTTCAACCAGAAAGATAGATATGGAGTAAAATAAGCACGAGATCAGCAGGAGATGAGTAAGCCTTTGTTTTGAACATATTCTATAAAAGAGGGGCTGCCCAGTAGTTTCCCGCCTGAAAAAATATTTTGATTAGGAGAATGACAATATATGGGAGAGTGAGGTATCTCTAATGAAGAAAAATAATAAATATTGCCAATATAACGTTAAAAATTGGATGACATCATTTTAGCGATATCGTTACAGCAACCCGAAGTTCCGCATCTGTTGTTCCAGCTCCTTTGAGAGACCCGCCATAAATGGATAATCAATCTCAACTTTAGTATCATAATAATGAATTATGTGTTCAAAAAGCTCATAAAAACTTGATTTCAAGGAAAAGTTTTCACTTAAGGGGCACTTGGATGCATAGAGATCCAGTAGACCATACTCCTTACCATTAGCATGATTGAGTTGATATAAGTCCATTTCGGAATCCCCAAAGCAGCAGTTGAGTGGGTCGATTACCGCACTTACCTTTGTCAAGTTATCGTCAAGTAGTATATTCCAAGTGTTGTAATCACCATGGATTAAACGCGCTTCCTTAACAGGCAAATAGAATATCTTGTCATAAAGTTCGTGAGATCTTTTTACCACGGAAAAGATAACATCATCAATTTTTCCACTGGCATACATCTTTTCACCCTTTAATAACGCATCGTCTGCTTTGATTTTATACCATTTCTTCCAGTCAGGCTCAAAAGAGGTTGACCCAATTTCGCCAAACCCGTAGGGATGAATGAATTTGTGGTACGAAAGCAAATTGTCCACTATTTGTGCACCAATCTCAACCCGGTTTTTTTCTTTTATATCTTGAATATTATAGTTGCCGGCATTAACTCCCGGAATATATTCCATAAGAATGGCGTCATAGGGGATATCAGAGGTCGCCTTGTGAACAAATAATACTTCCGGCATTTTTAAGGTTGCATGAGCTGCCAATATCTCCAGCTGGCAGGCCTCCTTTTCTGCAAGGTTGGGAAACAGATGGAACTTAATAATTACTCGAGTCGGTTCAGAAGTCATTTCCGCCAAAAAAACACGGCCGTACCATCCGCCACCCAGTGATGTGACTTTCTGCAGGTTTGTCCCCACATATTTGTTTACAATGGATTTAGCCATCTGTTCCATAAAACCCTCCTATTGGTTCGCTATAACAGTGAAATAAAGCTGTAATTTGTAATGGTAAACTATAGCAATCTTCTCTTAATTGCTATTATACGTTGCATCGTTTTTTATATCAATATTTTTATAGAACAGGATAAAAAATATCTGCAAGGTAATAACTTAATCAATTTATCCTTGAGATCAATGTAAAGATAATGATAGGTTTACCTTTGCGTATTACCATCAGAGAATACATTTAACTCTTACCTTTACTGAAAAACTTCTTGACGTAATACAGTTTATTACATATAATTTATTTTAGAGAATATTTTAAGGATGGTAACTCATGAATACAACACTTAGATGGATTAGATTTGAAGCTATTATGATCGCAATTTTACCGAATAACGGGATAAGTGCGTCTAAAATTAATAGTTTAGATCAGAACCATATAAGAAATTTGGAGAATTCATGATAATATAATCATATGGATGAATGAACCCAAGGCTTATAGGTCTTGGGTTTTTTTGTGTCTTAAAAAAGAAAGGAAACGATAAAATGATAGAATTAAGTATAGATAATTTAATGAAGTTTTATGGAGCAAATAAGATATTTGAAGGCATTTCCTTTGATATAAAAACTGGGGAGCACATCGGGTTAATTGGAAGGAATGGATGTGGAAAGACCTCGATTTTGAGAATCTTGATGGGAGAGGAGGAGCATCAAGCCGGTAACATAAGCGTAAGGAAGGATTGTAAGCTGGGTTATCTGAATCAAATCCCTGAATATAAAGAAGAAACTTGTGTTATGGATGTCATACAGATGGCCTTTGAACTACTCCATGAAATACGCTCACAGATGGATGAATTGGAGCTTCAGATGATGGAACAAAAGGATCAGGAGCTTGAAAAAGCCATTTTGAAATATAGTAGATTACAGGAACAATATGAATTAGGTGGAGGGTATGAACTTGAGACAAAGATTAATAAAATTACAGAGGGTCTTAAGATAACTGAAGAGCTTAAGATTATGCGGTTTAACAGTCTGAGCGGGGGAGAAAAGACAAGAGTGATTTTAGCAAAACTTTTGTTGGAGGAACCGGATATATTGCTTCTTGATGAGCCAACCAATCATTTGGATTTAAATACAATTACATGGCTGGAAGGTTTCTTGAAGGAATATAAGGGGGCGGCGCTTATTATATCCCATGATCGATTCTTTCTAGACAATGTTATTAATCGAATCATTGAGTTAAATCATGACAGGGCGGAGGAATACCTAGGCAATTACAGCTACTATGTTACAGAAAAAGAACGACGATTTTTGATTGCACAAAAGGATTATCAGAACCAACAGAAAAAAATTGATCGAATGGAGCAGCAGATTGAACGTTTTCGTATCTGGGGTGCCATGAGAGATAGTGAAACCATGTATAAGCGCGCAAAAGAGATTGAAAAACGTCTTGAGAAAGTTGATGTTTTGGATCGTCCCATCTTAAATAAAAGAAAAATACGTTTAAATCAAACGGAGATAGGAAGGTCGGGAAAGATTGTTGTTGAAGCACTTGACCTTAAGAAAAGCTTTGGAGAACGATTGCTTTTACAGGATAGTAAAATCAATGTCTTTTATCAGGATAGAGTGTGCATCATTGGAGAAAATGGCTGTGGTAAAACCACACTTCTAAGGCTGCTTTTAGGCGAATTAGAGCCAGATGGTGGGACGGTGAAGCTGGGTTCCCAAGTTGTAATTGGTTATCTTCCTCAGCAGGTTGATTTTTATGATGAGAATCAAACTGTTTTGGAGTATTTTTCAAGAGTTCATAATCTCACCTACGGGGATGCCAGAGCCCAGTTGGCGAAGGTGTTATTCTTCAATGATGATGTAAATAAAAGCATAAAATTTTTATCCGGTGGAGAAAAGAGCCGACTAAAGCTTTGTTCACTGACCTATGAAGGAGTTAATCTGTTAGTTTTGGATGAACCAACCAATCATCTGGATATTGACTCCCGGGAGGTGCTGGAGGAGACCTTATTGGGTTTTAGCGGAACACTGCTTTTCGTATCCCATGACCGATATTTTATCGATAAAATTGCGGATAAAATAATTGGAATTGAGAATTTTACAACACAGGAATATGATGGGGATTATGCTTATTATCAAGAGGAACTAGGAAAGCGGAAGGAAAAACAGACCATAACACAAAGTGATTTGGGAAAACCCAATGGTCGGAATCAAAATAATCAAACCTTCTCAAATAATTCAAACTTGGAACAACGGAATGCTAATCCACAAAATGTTAAGCCTAAAAATATGAGTTCAAAAATTACAAATCCAAATAATGTGAATTCAAATAATAGTAACTCAAATATTGAGAACTCAAAAAATATAAACTCAAGAAATATTAGAAAGATAGAGCTTATTGAAGGTAAAATCGAGATACTGGAAGAAGAGATTCGTAACTTGGAGCTAATGATAGAGGCCAACAGCTCAAATTGTGTAATCCTCGAAGAATTATTCAAGAAGAAAGAAGAACTAAGTCAAGAACTTGAAATGTTATATATACAGTGGTACAGTCAGAATTAATTTTAAGGTTTAGGAATATAGGAAGAAATAAAGTAAAAAGACCATTTTTGACGATATGGTCTTTTTACTTTATGCAATTTGCCTATAAACTCTTTGAAAACCCCTTTTGACACCCTACTCAATATTTCAAAGATAAAAAAATAAAATTCTATTGACATATTGGAATTTGTTGCATATAATCTATGTATAGTAAACATATATATTTAGTATGTATCAAAACGGAATGGAGGGAAATTGTATGTTACGTTTCAATCTAGATGTATTGTGGTGTAAGAGCAAAAATGAGTATGGTTGTTGTTGCAATACTAAATAAGTAGAGCATGATTAAGAACTATAACTTATAAAGAACCAGCTTAACAAGGCTAGACTTTTTTGTTTCTTCAAATAAACATATTTAAAGATTTAGCGGAAGGAGCATATGTAGCAATCAAAATCTACATGCATAAAAAGAATGGATGATTATATACGTATTGAAAACTTGCATAAGACATACATAACGCATGAACAGCCACTAAAAGTTTTAAAAGGTGTTGATTTAAGCGTAAAGAAGGGAGAAATATTCGGAATCATTGGTTTTAGCGGTGCCGGTAAATCAACCTTAGCTAGGTGCATCAATCGTCTGGAGAAGCCTGATAGTGGAATTGTTTTAGTGGACGGGGTAGATATTTTATCTCTTTCGAAAAGTCAGTTGCTTTTAGAACGTCGAAAGATTGGTATGATTTTTCAAAGCTTTAATCTATTTGAATCCATGAACGTTTACAAGAATATTGCGTATCCATTGGAGATAAGTAAAGTACCAAAAAATCAAATAAAAGAACGAGTATTGGAAGCAGCTGAGCTAGTTGGGCTTTCAGATAAATTAAAGGTATATCCGGGTGGACTTTCTGGGGGTCAAAAGCAGAGAGTTGGTATTGCAAGAGCATTGGTGAATAAACCTTCTGTTTTACTAAGTGACGAAGCAACTTCAGCACTAGACCCTCAAACTACATTCCAAATACTAGAATTACTGAAAAACATCAATAAATCGACGGGTATTACTATTTTAATGATTACCCATGAATTGGATGCAATTAAATATACTTGTGAGCGAATGGCAGTTCTCGAGGATGGATTAATCATTGAATCAGGATATGTGAATGAAATATTCAGCAATCCATTAAGTAAGACAGGAGAGTTGTTTGCTAAAGTGTTTTTGGAATTTCAACGTTCCGGTGAATTGACCCAAGGGGAGGGAATATAGTATGAGTTTGCTTGATCATTCGATTTGGGAAGTAATCAAGGCTTCATTAAGCCCTGAAATATGGAAGAAATTGATACCGGCTATTTTTGAGACGCTCTATATGACTGCAGTTTCTTCTGTTATCATGTTAGTATTTGGGCTTGTTGTAGGAATACTCTTAACGATAACCAACCCCAATGGATTGGTACCGGTTAAGCCCATATATTCGGGTTCGGGATGGTTTATTAATATTTTAAGATCACTGCCGCAGATGGTTATGATTATACTGATGATTCCGGTTGCTAGATTCTTCTTTGGGAAATCTTATGGCGTTAATGCTTGTATTATTGCGATATCGGCAAGTTGTATTCCCATGTATGCAAGAATAGTCGAGAGTAGCCTCCTAGAAATTGCAAAAGGAAAAATTGAAGCAGCTAAATCCTTTGGCAGTAGTAATCTTCAGATTATTTTGCGAATCGTTTTACCTGAAACACTGCCATCGTTGATTCGTGGGTTTACGGTAGCGGTAATCTCAGTCATTTCCATGACTGCATTGGCGGGAATGTTCGGTGCAGGAGGAATTGGAGACATTGCGGTTCGGTTTGGGTATCAACGTTTTCAACATGATGTGCTGTTTGCAGCCGTATATGTGTTGATTCTTTTGGTACAGATTGTTCAACTAATAGGTGATTTCACCTCAAGGCAAATATATAAAAAGCGAAATTTATTATAATTAAAGGAGAAAACATTATGAAAATCAAGAAATTTTTATCCGTAGTATCATTAGTTTTATTAACAGCATTTTTACTCACTGGTTGCTCAGAAAAAGCTAAAGATGATGATACCAACAAAACGGCAAGTACACCGACCGTAGCACCGACACCGACAACTGCAGCAGAAAAAGAAGTAGTTGTTATCAAGGGTATTGCAGATTTGGTACCACATTCAGAGTTAATTGAATTTGTTAAGCCGAAACTCCTTGAGCAGGGCATTGATGTTCAGCTTGTTGCCACATCAGCGGACAGCACAACGAATGAAAAAACTGCAAAAGGTGAGATTGACTTCAATTTCTTTCAACATGATCCATATTTACAGTCTGAGAATGAAGCAAACGGCTATGACTTAGTTAATGTTGGAGATATCCATGTCGAACCAATTACTGCTTATTCTGATAAGTATAAAACCGTTAATGAAATACCGGATAAAGCAGTTGTTGCCATTCCAAATGACGGAACAAATGAATACCGTGCACTTATTATTCTTGAACAAAATGGATTTATAAAGTTAAATCCAGAAACTACAAAAACCTTAACAGCTTCATTAGCAGATGTTAGCGAATATTCTAAAAAGATTAAAATAATTGAAATTGATTCTGCACAAATTATTCCTACTAAGGATGATTATGACTTCTTTATTACGAACACAAACAAAGCTCTTGAAGCAAAAATTACTTCAAACAGATTGTTCAGTGAAGGTAGTGATAGTCCTTATGCGAATATTATTGTTACCAGAAAAGCTGAAAAAGATAATCCGGCAATCCTAGCACTTGTTAAAGAACTTCAATCTGCAGAAACAGCTAAATTCATTGAAGATAAATATAAAGGAGCGGTTATTCCGGCTAAGTTGAAATAGTTGAAGAAGTTGATTTTCCTATAAAATAAAATATGTATCAATGAAAAGGGCTGTAGCATATCAGTATGATATGCTACAGCCCTTTTCTCAATAGATGATTAAATTCTTTTGCTTTCAGCAAATATCCAATGATCTCTGTTGAAAGACCGTTTAACACCTTAATCAATAGATTTCTTTTGAAGACTCATGTCGTTGACGAGTGGAATCATCATATACCTGAATATAAAAATGATCATAATTCTTGTTATGAAAAACAATCAATATGAATGTGGTTTGTTACATTTAAATGCCGTGATATTCTTTCTGAAAATACATATAGTGCCGGTGAAGCTATTGATCAAAAGCGGAGTTATTAATTAGAGTTTCGACTTCATAAAGACGCGGTGTTTTTATACCGAGCTTTCTAGCATCTGCTATAACGTACTCTACCGCATAGCCCACTTTTGTATGGATATGTGTCGCAAGTGTATAGGGCATGCTTTTCGGTGAAAATACAAGGTAATGCATGAGTAGTCCAACTGCTTTGGGTGGTAATGCACCTATTATTTTTGTCATACCGTCAAGTTTTGAACCCTTTGCTTTCAAAACAGGAATCATTTCCTTTACATTACGGATCATTCCAACCAGCGCCTCGGGGGATGATACAACGTTCTTAAAGCTTCCGCTCTTTAATACTTCAACTTCCATAGCAACATTAAATACGAAGTGGTTCCAGAGCCAACTTTGAATATCCTTTTGAATTGTAATCTTAAAACCTGTATCTTCAAAAAGCTTACGAACCTCTAAATCTCTTTTGTTCGGCTTGCCATCAAAGGCTCCGAATTGAACCGTCTTGTAAAGTCCTCCATAAAGTGTGTTTCCTTCAAACCCACCACCAGCACCGGGGAAGCCAAAAACCATTTGACTAAGGGGAATCGGCTTAACTGCTAATTGCGGATCATGCCAAAAGTTGTTGAAAAAAAGTACAGTTGCATTTCCAACCCTTGGTGCAAGGTATTTGACCACACTTGGTACCTGTTCAGGATTGACACTCATAAAAATGAGGTCATAGTCGTGATTTTCTTTTATTTCTTCGTGCATCACAATAGGCCATTTTTGCTTGACAATACGCTCTTTTTTACTACGCCTCGTATCCCAAATTTCTAAGTTTACATAGGGATCATATTGCGCTTTTCTGCCTTCACGAACATAAAATTCAACAGTATGACCTGCATTTTCAAAAGCCCAAGCATATTGTGTTCCGATAACACCGCGTCCAATAAAAAGTATTTTCATTTGGTATCCTCCTAAATAATCACGTGTTGACTTTTCAACATGTGTTTGTTACTCTTAGCATACGGATAGATGAAAAGAAATTCAATGGTTATCGTTGTTCCAACTGTTGAAAATTCAACAAATTGATCTTATTTGTTGAGTAGAGGGAGAAAATGTTATGGATAGAAGAGTACAAAAAACAAGGCAACTAATCATGAATACCTTTATCGATCTTTTGACGGAAAAGGGCTTTGAAAAAATAACCATTCAAGATATTGCAGATCGTGCTGATATAAACCGAGGGACGGTCTATCTGCATTATGTAGATAAATTCGACCTGCTTGATAAATGCGTTGAAAAATATGTAGATTTACTGCTTCATTATTGTGAAGGAAGTACGAATACCAATCTAGATGCAGGCGCCTTTCTCAGTGTGTTTGGATATATGGAGAAAAATTTTACTATCTATAAGTTGCTTCTCAACAATGAGGGCATAGGGTATTTTCGCAGTCGCCTATATGGCATTATTGAAACAATGGCAGTGGAGGCGATTGGTAGAAATCCAGAAAACAAGGCTTATTCAAATCCGGTAACAATTCAATTTTTAGCTTCTGGATTTATAGGGGTAATGGAATGGTGGATTAATCAATCGATGCCCTGCAGTGTGCAGGAAGTTACAGAACGGCTGATGTTTTTGTTAGAACCATATACGAAGTAATGGGAAGTGCGTACAACGAATCCACTTCCACAAAACTGTCACTTGAATTATTCAAGTAAAAGCGGTATATTTGGCTTATAATTCAAGTTTTCATATGTAAAATCGCAAGTTAACATCATAATTTTTTAGGATATTGACCCTCTAGTGAGTTTTAGATAGACTTACTTTCGGTAAGCAAAACTGAAAGCGAGGATATGAAATGAATAAGTATGACCCATACGAGAATGTAGTAGCAGTAATGGAGGAAGCAGCGGAAATTGGTAAGATTGATCGGTTAATGTTTGACATCATTAAACATCCGCAAAGAGAAACAAAAGTATATCTGCCAGTTGAAATGGACGATGGTCACGTTGAGGTATTCAAAGGGTATCGCGTCCAACATTCTAATATTAGGGGACCCTTTAAAGGAGGAATACGTTACCATCAAGATTGTAATCTTAGTGAAATGAAAGCGCTTGCAACCTGGATGTCCCTAAAATGCGCACTGGTCAATATTCCGTTTGGTGGTGCAAAAGGCGGTATTAAGGTTGATGTATCCAAGCTTTCCAATCGAGAGTTGTGCAGACTCACAAGGCGTTATACGTATGCAATAGAACCAATTATCGGTGCGGATACAGACATTCCTGCTCCTGATGTGAATACCAATGCGCAGATTATGGCGTGGATTCTTGATACCTATAGCATGTTAAAAGGAAAACCATGTCCAGGTGTAGTCACAGGAAAACCGGTAGAACTAGGTGGATCAAAAGGTCGTAATTCAGCAACCGGCAGAGGGGTAATTAATGCTACGAAGTTAATTCTGGAACATGATGGCACCCCGCTTTGCGGCTGTAAAATTGCCATTCAGGGAATGGGCAATGTTGGTGGTAATGCGGCAAGAATTGCCTATAACAGAGGAGCTTGTATCGTTGCAATCAGCGATGTGAGCGGTGGTATCTATTGTTCAGAGGGAATTAATATCAATGAAATATCAGAATATTTAAAAGGAAAAAATCTGTTAAAGGATTATGATAAAGATAACTATAAGCATATTACCAATGACGAACTTTTGGAATGTGAATGTGAAGTGTTAATTCCAGCCGCTATGGAAAATCAGATTCATGAGGGAAATGCTGATAAATTAAAATGCAACTATGTAATTGAAGGTGCCAATGGTCCCACTACTTACGAAGCAGATAAGCTTTTGAATGAAAAAGGAGTTAAGGTGATACCGGATATCCTTGCAAATAGCGGTGGTGTGGTGGTTTCCTATTTTGAATGGGTTCAAAATATTCAGGAGCTTACTTGGGAGAAAGAACACATCAATGAAAAGCTCTATGAAATTATAGAAGCAGCATTTAAGGATCTATTAAAGGTTGCCGAAGAATGTAACTGTACCTATCGTATGGCAGCATATATCATCGCCATACGAAGATTAATATATGCTGAAAAAATTAAAGGAATATTCCCGTAAAGGAGGTAATATGAATTGGATCAACAGAATGATACCACTTATGAGATGGATGCAATTGACTACAAAATACTGGAGATGTTGGGGGACAATTCCAGATATTCTATGAGAGATATTGCAAAGAAGGTGTTTTTGTCTTCGACAGCGGTGTCAGCTAGGGTAGAGCGATTAGAGCAAAGAGGGATTATTACCGGTTATCATGTATCCGTTGATCCAATCAAGATGGGGTATTATATTAAAGCCTATATTCAAATTCAAGTGAATCCAGTCCAAAAAAATGAGTTTTATCCTTATATGGAAAGCAATATGCATGTTCTGGAATGTGATTGTGTGACAGGTGAGTATACAATGTTAATTAAAGTAATATACAAAACAACAATGGAGCTGGATCAATTTATTAATGAAATTCAGCGTTTTGGTAAAACCAATACCTTGATTGTGTTCTCAACCTCCACCAACCACAGAGAAACCTTTTGGAAGTAAATGCTTTGGGATGAAATTTAAAATCATAGATATGTTTAAGGAGGCACAGGAAGATATTGATTTGTCTTTCACTTCAGTGAGAGTAAACTGAAACTGGAGCGAATTGATGGATATAAAATGTATGGAGGGTGGATTTTATGGGACGAAATACGAAAGAATTTAAACTTGTTATGAAACTGGGGTTTATGGGAATTATCGGTATACTGATTACAATCATAAGTGATTTCTTTTTGATTGGAAAATCCAGCTCTGCTTATGAGTTTCTGCAAACAGGAACAGAAAGTATGTGGGATATTTCAACACTTAGAATCACAATAGGTACATTCATGGGCGTAATCATATTACCTTTTCAGGCTTTGGGTGTGGTTCCGGTTTATTATGCAATAAAGTCTTCCGGTAAAATACTTCCCTGGATAGTAGTTATTACATATGCTCATGCAATATTGATGGGCGTTGCCTTTCATATGGCCTATGCTTTTATTGGGAGTGGTTGGAAACTGCATCATAATCCTGACGCAACACAAATTACTGAAGGGCTTATGCAGCAGTACGATCGTTACTGGATGATTCTAATGGTCATTATGGCAGCTGAACTATTAGTAAGTTCTATCATTTATACCATTATCGTTGCCAAAGGGAACACACAATTCCCTCGTTGGATGGCAATCTTTAGCCCATTGTCAGTGGCGGCATTCACTTTACCGTTCATTTTTCTACTTCCTAACCCAATTGGAGGATATATAGCACCGGTATGTTTGAATTTTAGTACGATGATATTCTTTATACTGACACAAGTTGTTGTAACACGGAAAGCGGTATAAGGGGTTCCCGAACGAGCTACCGTTATCATGGATGCATATAAAGTGTCGGAATAATTTTGAGAGATTACAACGATAATGATAATTTAATCAAATACAGATGATTGTACTTGGCTTGAAGACAACGGTGGAGCAGCTTTTTAGCTGCTCCCTTTTTGCGGGTGTACTAGGCATGGGAATAATCTCGATAAGATGAAGAAACTGATAGTGAAAGAGCTCTCAAACATAGAGTGAAAACTTAATAATAAGGGTGATTTTGTGCTATTATTAGAAAGATTGACAATTTATACTATTATGTTATGATTGGCTTATACTTATTTAGGAGGACATCATTATTATGTTGTATTTATCGGTGCTTTCATTTATTGCATCTATTTTATATTTTCATGTTGGCTTTCGAGCAATCCGTTTCAATTGGAAGTCGGAATTATGCAGGATATTTTTTCTTTTGACGGTAAGTATGACAATTTGGTCTTTTGCGAATGGATTTCTATATTTGGCGAAGAATGTATATGAATATTCCTATTGGAATAAAGTATCAGCTTTTGGCTGGTGTACTTTTGAAGCCTTAGTATTATATTTTGTTCTTGTTCTTATAGAAAATAAGCATATCAGATATTGGTATATTAAATTGATTATTATGACGCCTGCCATTGTTTTTTTGTATATGGCGCTATTTTTGTTTGGACCAGATATCCATACGAAGCCTTGGATTGAAACTGTATTTTATGTTGGAAACTTTCTGTATAATTTTAGCTATTTGGCGGTTGGGATTTTCTTAATTGTTGTTTGGGGGAAAAAAGCAAAGAGTAAGTTACAGAAGAAACAGGCTTCTATTATAGCAATTACTAGCATAATTCCCTTTTTATTAAATCTAATTAGTCAGCAAATTTTGCCCCAACTGAATATTATTTCATTGCCTGGAATGGGGCAGATTTTTACTTTGATTATGCTTTTTGGTGTAAATTATGCAATTATGAAATATCAATTTATGTCCATACCTTCCTCTCTTGTTACCAATGAATTGTTTAACGAACTTAGTGGAATTACTTTATTAGTAGATTCGCAAGGTATTATTATGAAGGCAAATAAACAGTCGTTTGAGTTACTTGGTTATACAGAATATGAAATCCTCGGAAAACATATTGATAAAATTTTACTTCATGATGATATAAATGATGTAATATTACATTGTGATACCATAAAGGAACGCATGAAGTTTTGCAATATTGAGATAAATACAAAGAGTGGTGTGCCAATCCCCTTTGATATATCCCTCATTCCATTATTTACAAGCAAACAGATACTGGGAGGGGTATTGTTTATAGGGGAAGATATCAGGGTAACTAGAAATTTAGTTGATGAAATAACAAGGCATCGAATTACAAATATAAAGCTGCAAAACAGCGAATTAATGTTTCGAAAAATACTTGAAATTGCCCCGGTATCTATTGCTTTAGTAAGCAAGAATACTGGGCAGCTGGTATATCTGAATTCACAGGCAGAAGAACTTTTTGGAGAACGAGGAGCAGGGCTGATTGGAATTGATATTTTTGAGTTCTTTGTTAATAAAGAAGATTGGTTATCACTAAAAGAAAAATTCATGATTGGTGAGAAGATTAGTAATAATGCGATTCAGATGATTAAAAAGGATGGTTCAAGCTTTCCTGCAATGATCACAATCATTCCATCTATCTATAATGATTTGGAAGTTGCACTTTCTTGTATTATCGATATGACGGAACAGAAGAAAATCGAAGAACAGCTGAAGCAAAACAATGAATACATACACAAATTAAATAAGGATTTAGTATTTATGAATACGGATCTTATGAATAAATCAATCAAGGACGGACTAACCAATCTATACAATCATCAATATATTAATGAAGTGTTGGAGAACAAATTAAAAGAGATATCAGCTAGCAAAGAGAGTCTCTGTCTGATGATGATGGATATCGATTATTTTAAAAGGGTCAATGATAAGTACGGACACTTGGTTGGAGATAAAGTTCTTATGGAAGTATCACAATTGGTAAAGCATTGTGTGAGGCCAGAAGATTGTATTGGTCGTTATGGTGGCGAAGAATTTCTTGTAATACTTTCAGACATTACTCTGGAGCAAGCCGTTAGGATTGCAAAAAACATATTGGAGAATGTCTATAAGCATCATTATGGAATAGAATCTTTGAAGGTGAGCATCTCGATTGGAGTGGTTCAATATGAGGGGGAAGCAATGAATGCTTTCATTAACCGAGCTGATATGCTCTTGTATCAGGCAAAAGCGAATGGTAGAAACAGAGTGGAAAGTGTGTTGAATACGTAGAGGGATAAGAAAAATAAAGCCAAGTTTTGTGTTGGCTTTATTTTTTTACCTTATTAGCATCCACCAGTAGAACACTACATGGGGTCATGTTTGTTAAAACAATGGAGCATATTAATAAATACTTCAAGGTCTGAGTTTCCCCATTGTGAAATACGCTGATAAAATTCTTTCCCTTTCTCATTGATGGCTGTTGAAGCTTTTTCTCGGCCAAGTTCAGTCAAAGATAATACTATTCCTCGGCGATCTTGTGGGTGGGTTTCACTTTTTACATAACCTAAGTGTTTCAGTTGGGTAACAAGGCGGCTGACAGAGCTCCTGTCCATTGCAGTAGATTCCGCCAATACAGTGGCATTAGCTGGACCATAAGAAAGAAGCCAACGAACGATTAGGAAGGCGGCAGGTTGTAGGGTTGAATCAAATACAGCTGCGGTTCTAACATTAAGCGCATGTGATGCACTTATGAGGGCATTCAGCTCATCACCTAGGGTTAGCTCGAGTTCAATTCGTTTCGTATCTTGAATTTGCTTTTTATCTTCCATAATTTTCACTCCATATAATATACTTGACATATATCAAACAATTTAGTATTATTGACATATGTCAAGTATATTTGAATTTTTATGAAACGTCAAGGGTTAGAAAGAGAACGTGTTTATACCTTGACTAATACGAATCATACTATATCAGGTTTAAGGAGGATTATAATGATGACACAATCAATTGCCGTAATAACCGGCGCTACCAGTGGTCTAGGACAATTGGCAGCAATTGAATTAGCGAAGCGTGGAATGCAACTGGTATTGACGGCTAGAAATGAAAAACGTGCAGAAGAAGCAAAAAACATAATAAAAGAGAATGTTCCCGGCGCGAACATGGACTTTTTTTTCGGTGATTTATCTCTTATGAAAGATGTTTGTAGAGTAGGTCATGAAATAAGGGCAGCATATCCCCAAATTGATATACTTGTGAATAATGCAGGACTACACGGATTTCAACAGCGGATAACAAAGGAAGAGTTTCCTGAAATGATAGCAGTAAATTATCTTGCTCCATGGCTTTTGAGTCATACATTAATGGATTCACTAAAAGAGAGTAAAAATGCAAGGATAGTCAATGTTGCCTCCGAAGCATCACATAACCACGGTGAATTAAAATTACCGGAGGACTTAACAAATAAGGAAGCTTTTACTGCCAAAGAATCATCTAAGATTTATGGGAAGACGAAACTCCTTGATATTATGTTTACAGGGGAGTTGGCACGAAAGTTGGAAGGGAGTGGAGTCACTGTGAATGCCCTTAATCCTGGATTTAATGTTACAGGTCTTGGTCGCGAGTTGGGATTTGCTTCTGTTCTTACTAAAATACTACATTTCCTGCATATAGGAGACCCACGAAGAGGAGCAGAAATAATCGTTCGTTTAGCCACTGCTTCGCAATATAAGGGTATAACGGGAGGATATTTTGAAGTCGGTACAGGCAAGCCAATTGTCCCGATACACCCAGGTAACGATAGGGTGATGCAGTCTAAACTATGGAAGGATACAGAGGATTTATTGAGGCAAAGAGGTTACCTTGAGTAAACACTCACAAGAGAGGCATAAATAAAAACAGGCTGATTTAATACAATATAGTGATCTTATTGACCAGGATATAGCCAACGCAGCCGATGTAATATAAGTAAAATGGCGCTATATGACTAAGTTCTTGATATTCATCTACGATATAGTGTATAATATTTCCATATTAATGGTTTCCATGACGAGTAAAATAGGAGGGTTAATGATGACAATAAACAAAGTAAAATTTATCATACCGGATAAATATTTTAATAATCCAGATGAAGAACCGATTATCGGAACAATAAGATGTTTAAGAGAGCAAGGGAAAGATAGTGAATTTCTTGGTTTTCATGAAAATCCCAGCAAAATAGAACTAATTGGATTTGCAGTGTATTCTGACAACTATGTTGTTTTGATAGATGGCATAAAATACCATGGGGGAATAAGCGGTCGACCTGATACTAACTATTGTGCAACATTTTCCGTTGTAGGTGATGAGGACCATGATTATGTTGAGAATTACTTAAACAAAAGAGTTAGTAAAATATTAGAGGCACTTGGAAATGGGAAGTAATTTTGAAGATGAATTAGTGTATAGTTTCAAATAGCTTTAAAAAGTCCATAATTTCCTTTAATGGTTTTTGTCTTCCCTCAAGTAACCATTTATGCCAGATTGCGTATACACCGGCTGACATAAATGTTGTTAGGTATTCATCTCTATCCGTGCTGTAGAATTTCTTTATTTCTTCTATAAAAATTTGTTGAATAATTGGCTCATATCCACGCTCAACAGATAAAAGTAAATCGTTCCCAAATGCGTTAAAAAACTCTAATTGAACATTATATTTATCAGAAAATTGTGTGCTTTGACGAATGACTTGAAAAACTTCCGCAATCTTTGGCTGGTAGTATTCATACAAAATCTGTTTAAGTCCGTCGAAATTACGATAAAAAGCCATACGGCTTACACCTGCACGTTTACAAACCTTTGAAATTGTAAGCTCTGTGAATTTCTCGTTTGTTATCAGTTGCAGCATTGCCGTTGTGATATAATCTTTTGTATCGTTTTTGATGTTTTGTGCATGTTTTGTAGCTGCCATTACAATACTTCCCTTCTTGTCACAGATGATCTGTGTGATGTTGATTTTAAACTAATGCTAGTATATACTAATGGAACAGAGGTTACAAGTGAAACATTAGCTCAAGGAGGATATAATCATGGAAAAAGAATTGGTATTAGTAACGGGCGGCAGTGGTTTTATAGCCGTACATATTATAATAAAACTTATCAACCAAGGATATCGAATTCGCACAACGCTTCGTACTATGGCACGTGAGGAAGAAGTGAAATCTATGCTGATTCAGGGAGGAGCTAGGGATATCAGCAGTATTGAGTTCATACAGACGGATTTGACCAGTGATAAAAACTGGAAGGAAGCTGTGGCAGGTGCAACTTATGTCATTCATGTAGCATCACCTACCCCCGCAACACGACCGGATGATGGTAATGAAATGGTGAAAATGGCAGTGGATGGTACCTTGCGTGTGATGATGGCGGCGAAGGCAGCAGGGGTAAAACGTGTGGTTTTAACTTCTGCTTCTGGGGCAATCCTTTCCGGTCATAAATATCATCCAGCACTTTTTACCGAGGAGGATTGGACAAACCTATCGAGTAATATCGATGCCTATCAACGTTCAAAAACCATGGCAGAACTTGCTGCATGGGAGCTCGCTAAGAAGGAGAACCTAGAGCTTGCAGCAATTAATCCAGTTGCGGTGATGGGACCAATACTTGGAAAGGATTATTCGCACTCCAATCAAATTATTCGTGCTATGCTAATGGGTAAAATGCCATATCTACTTAAAATTGGCTTTGACTGTGTTGATGTACGAGACGTGGCGGATTTACATTTATTAGCTATGACTCGTCCGGAAGCGGTTGGAGAAAGATTTCTCGCTACAACAAGTGAAAATCTTACCTATAAGGAAGAAGCAATGATACTACAAAAAGCCTTAGGAAGTAAAGCTCAGAAGGTTTCTACGAAGGAAATACCAAACTTTATGGTGAAGTTTCTAGCTTTCTTTAAAAAGGATTTGCGTATGCCGGCTACCTTCCTTGGTCAGAATACTGCCTGCAGTAATGCAAAAGCCAAAGGCTTGCTTGGCTGGCAGCCAAGGTCTGCCGAAGAGGCTATTATAGCAACAGCGAAAAGTATGATAGAACTTGGATTGATTGATGAATAGATTCGGTTGATATAACTGTGATTACAAATATTCAGTATATAATATCTTATAGTGCTAAAATGTTAACAGTTATACTAAAAATTTTATATGTTAGTCTATAACTCAAACTTCGTAAGTGATTACTTTTACGAAGTTTGAGTTTTTTATTACAGCGGATATGCAAACGTTTATTGACAATATATATCGTACTACGCTATATTTAATATATCGAAGTACGATATATATGGAGGCATTATGGATAAACGAATTAAACGATTTTATGTTCCTATGACAGAGACAAGTTTTTATATATTGTTCGCTTTGCAAACTGAAATGCATGGATATAACATTATGCAGTATGTAAAAGAACTTACGAAAGAGGAGATTATATTAGGAGCGGGAACGGTCTATACCAGCTTATCTAAAATGGAGAAGGATGGACTTATACTTTTCACTAAATCAGAGGATAAACGTAAATACTATAAGATTACTGAGCTGGGAATAGAAGTACTTAATCTTGAATTGAGGCGAATAGAACGGCTGTACAAAAATATAAAGGGAGGAAGTTAGAATGAACGAAAAAAAGGTAATTAGAAAGCATTTTAATCTCGCTGATTTTGAAGAGGAGCAGAATTTTTTGGCTTCCTTACATTCAAAGGGATGGAGACTTATTTCGGTGAAGACCTTTCGTTATACCTTTGAAAAGTGCTCTTGTGAAGATGTAACCTATCAAATTGATTTTAATCCCAAAGAGAGAGAAAAGGAGGAGTACATCCAATTACTACGTGATTTTGGATGGCAGGTTATCGCAGAAAAGAATGGGAAGTTTTATTTTACAAAGACAACCTCACTCATCCATGAGAATGAAAGTAAACTCTTTAGCGATATGGAAGCTAAAGCCTCCATGTGCAAAAAGATTGTAAAATACAAGCTGCTTTGGCTTCTTCCGTTATCGGTTATTATGATATTGATTTCATCACTAATAGGGTCCGGCCTATTCTTGTCCCAGTCGGTTCCGGTTTTTATTTGCGAGTTCATATCCGGTGTAATTTTATTTGGACTAATATTGACAACCTACATAAACTATCTCGTGAGTTATTTTAAGCTGAATAAAATGATGAGAGGGGAAGAACAAGTAGACTCCATTTCCTTTAAGCTAAAATCAGCGCTGCTGATAATAATAGCCTTCGTTGCAATTATTGGAGGACTATGTTTGAATTTTAATAGTTTTCTATATGGTCACTATTCTTTGAAAAATGGGCTTGTGACGATTTGCTTTATTATGATTTGGGGTGTTTTGCTCCTTCTAGGACATAAAAGTTTTGGTTTACTACTCTTCGCGATCGTATATTGGACACTCACTCTTCTTAGTGCAATAACTGCAAGGATAGCCATATATACGGATGCTTCTATAGATTGGATACTATTGCTCTTTGTTCCTACATCCGGAGCACTTTCTGGATTAGGGTTTTGGATTGGAAATTATTTGTGGAGTATTGCAGCAATTATCCTAATATCTGCAATGGCATTATTTCTATCCTTTATTCTATTATTAAAAAGACATTAATAAAATAAGGATTAGGGTGTTAAAAGGGTCTGTTTTTACTGTGGCAATGGCAATTTGCCTATATTTTGTAAGATCCTTTTGACGCCTTAATCAATAAGGTAACAACGATGAAAACAAGTATGTGTCTCTATTCAGAGAATGACGTTAGTAAGAAGAAATATATTATTTTCTATAATATTAATGTTGTAGTTTTCACTTCTCTATAGACTGTTGTATAATACTTTTATAGTAAACTTATTCATGCAGATTCAACCGTAAAAAGGGAAGAGTCATTATGGTTTACAATGGTATTCGCTGTTGGGGATATCATCAAGAAATATGCTGGCAATGATCTATACTTGACTATAAGGAAGGAAATCGCTGACGATGAAGCTTATACGACGTATGAAACAATGGATTTACATGTCCTTTCGTAATACTCATATCCACGCCAGATTAATGGCAGCATTTGTGATTTTATCAATCATCCCTGCACTTATTACGGGTTCGTTTTCCTATCGTATGTCGATTCAGTCCATAAAATCTAAGATAAATACCTATTCTACAGATTTACTTGAGCAAATACAGCAAAACGTTAGTCGTGAGCTGGCAAGATTAGAATATGACAGCGTAGAGATTATGTTTATGCCCGATGTCCAAAATTCCTTATCCCATTACAATGAATTAAGTGAATGGGATAAGTTGTCCGTAGAAATCAGGCTAAGAGATGTTTTAATCAATAAGTTCAGCTTTTTACATGATGTGTCCGATGTTGTTCTTTATACAAAGAACTTGAACAAAATAGTGGCTTATGGTGGCAACAGCAATAATATTCTTGAATATCACAAGACTTATTTTCAAGAATTGTTGGACGATTGCGATGCCTTAAAGGGTGCGCCGGTATGGAGACCAAGCAACATACACGATGAGATTCATTATGTGGATTTGTTGATTAATAAAAATGATAATCGGGGAGGCATCAATTTAGCCAGAACGGTAAGGGATAAGATAGAGGGAAATCCCATAGGCTATATGATGATTCGGACAAATGAACGATATTTTTCTAAGATTTATGAAAACATAGATGATAAAAAGCAAAAAATCTTTATCATTACGGATGCCGGTAGAATAGCATCCAGTAATAGCACACAATTAGTAACCGGTGAACGTTATTCGGATCCAACGTTATTAAATAAGATACGTGAGAGTATGGAGAAAGGAGAAAACTCCTTTAATTATAACTTGGATCAGAGGTACTTGTTAGTGTTTTCAAAAATTGAACGTGCTGATTGGTTTATTGTAGGTTTGATTCCATATACATATTTAAATGCGGAATCCTGGAGAATTGGGATATATTCGATTGTTGTTGGTTTAATCTGCTTTCTGTTATCCATTCTGTTATCTTTATCTATTTCAAAAAGTATATCGATGCCCCTCAAGAAGATGGTACAAACCATTCAACTGGTAAAAGGGGGAGATTTAAGCGTCTGTATCAAAGATCAGAGTCAGGATGAGTTATCAGAGGTTGCGAATCATTTTGATGATATGTTAGGTGAGATAAATTCATTGCTGGAGTTGACAAAGCTGCAGGAGAAGGAGAAAAGAACAGCTGAACTACAGGCGTTGCAAGCACAGATAAATCCTCACTTTATTTCTAATACATTAAATAGTATCAAGTGGATGGCAAGTATTCAAGGAGTGGAGAATATTGAAAAACTTATTTTCTCTTTAATCCAAATGCTGAATGTCAGTATGGGTAAAGAAGATAATATTGTAACGATGGAAGAGGAAATCGAATATCTAAAGAACTATATCGTAATACAGGAATTTCGATATTATGACAAATTCAAAGTAAAGTTTGATGTGGAGGAAGAAACACTAGGGTTTAAAATGGTACGATTCTTACTACAACCGATTTTGGAAAATGCAATTATCCATGGAGTAGCACCAATTGAAGGGCAAGGTCTCATACTAATCAAAGCGTATATTGAAGAGGATATCTTTAAAATCACCTTCACAGACAACGGGGTTGGCTTTACACAACAGCGAATTGAGGAGGCGTTGGGTGATAAGTCGAAGAAGAAAGATGCATTTTGCGGAATAGGTATTTCAAATGTGAATGACCGTATCAAAATGGTTTATGGGGAAAAATACGGTTTGAACATACAGAGTTTACCTAATATATTCACTACGGTAGAAGTAAGTTTACCAATTCTTCGATAGATAACGGGGAAAGGTTTCTTAGTTATACATAATGGGATAAATGGGTCGAACATGGGTGCGTGTGTTTTAAAGTATTAAGTGAAAAGCTTTTTAATACCTTGGATCATATCTTATGAGGTAATAAAACAAAGATGAAATCACAATGTAATTGGGGAAGGAAGCGTATTTTATGTATAAGGTTTTAATTGTGGATGATGATGTATTGACTCGTATGAATCTTAAAACTATTATTGATTGGACACATTACGGCTATGATATCTGTACAGAAGCGGTGAATGGTCAAAACGGGATAGAACTGATACAAAGCTATAATCCGGATATTGTATTAACAGACATGAAGATGCCTGTAATGGATGGAGTAGCGCTGATTGAATGGATTCACGTTAATCAACCATTGGTACAAATCATAGCGCTCAGCGGGTATGATGATTTTGGTTACGTGAAAGAAAGTATGAAACTTGGTGCAATTGATTATATCATAAAGCACAAATTGGAACCTGAGCTACTTTTATCAGTTCTCGAAGTAGCAAAGAATCGAATTATTAAAAGAAGGGAAGATCTGAAGGAAAAAAATCATTTTGAGAACCAACTACAATTGGCACAAGGACATTTGAGACAACAATTCCTCCGAGCATTATTACATGGAGAAATTAATGACACCAATGAAATGAAACACAATATTGAAAGGCTTAGTCTGAATATAGAATTGATGAATTTGGTTGTTATTGTTTTGGAGATAGATGATTATTACTTCTTATTAGAAAAAACCTCCGAGCAGGAAGTAAAGAAAAGAATTATTGATGTATTTGTAGAAATCGTGCAGCAGATATTAAATGAGTCCAAACAATCCTATATTGTGCACTTGGAGCAGGGGAAGTTTGCAATTCTTTTATCCCTGGGTAACTCTTATAGTAAATTGTATGTATACAATCAATTGTATCAGATAATTGAGCGAATTCGGATGTCCATGAAGCGATATTTGAATTTGACAGCATGCTTTGGTGTTAGCCCGGTTTGTCCGAATATAACAAAGATTAATCAATATTACCAGAAGGCAGAACGATTATTATATGAAAAGTTCTACCAGGGAAAAGATCAATTATTTATGGATGTGCCTGAGAAAATCATGAATAATGACTTTGTTACGCTGAAATCAGAGCAAGAGATGGATATTTTGATTAGCCTAAAAACCTTTGACAAGGAAAAGCTTTTAAAAACCTTGAATCAAATCTTTGATGAAGTAATAAAGCAAAGATTAAACCACAATGCAACACATATGATAGTGGCAGAATTAATCAATATAGCCAGCCGTGTTGCAAATCAAGCAGGCATCAAAATGGATCAAATCTTTCATGCGAATGATGTTCCTTATAGTAAAATGCAAAAATATGATAATATTGCTGATGTAAAGAACTGGATCAGTGAGATTCACATCCAATTATTAACGTTATTAAAGAAAAACATGTATGAAACCTATCATTATAGCGAAAACACTAAAAAAGCACTGGAGTATATCCATAAAAACTATCATAAGGACATGTCGTTGGAGGATACAGCGTCATACATTAATGTCAGCAGTTCGTATCTAAGCCGTATATTTAAGGAAGAGTGTAAAGTTAGCTATAGTAGATACCTTAATCAATTACGCGTTGATAAGGCAAAGATACTGATAGAAAATGGAGATATTCGTATTAAGGATATTGTAGGGCAGGTGGGTTTTCAAAACTATAATTATTTTTTCAAGGTGTTTAAAGAGTTGGTAAATATGACCCCTCTTGAATATGAAGAAATGGTCAAATTAAGGATGTAAAAAAAACTGAGTCCAAGTGCAAGAAAATAGTGTTCTATATAAAAAACTATAAATAAATGTATAGTAGATGTAAAATTATTTGAGTCCATTCGTGGACTCTTTTGCTATATAATTGTCATGAAGTCAAACAGACTTTAATAAAAAATCAAGTGGAGGGAATGGAATGAAAAAGCTATTAAGTATTGTATTAATCATGGTACTAATATTAACAACTTTAACAGCTTGTTCCAATGAAAAAAAACCAGTATCAAACGACGGAAAAAACCAGGGAACGGAGGGCACTAAAAAACCGGCGAAAGCCACTACATTGTCATTTTGGACGTTTAATGAGCTTCATGGTGTATTTATGGATGATGCAGTAAAGACATGGAATACAAATCATCCGGATCAACCAATTGAACTAAAAAGTGAAGTTTATCCCTATGATGAAATGCACAACAAATTATTAATTGCACTACAATCCGGCACCGGAGCACCGGATCTAGCAGATATTGAAATCAGTAAATTTGCTAACTACATAAAGGGAAGCAACCCTTCCTTGGAACCATTGAATGATATCGTGGAACCAGAAAAAGATAATCTGATTATGGCTAGACTTGATAATTATGCGAAGGATGGTAAGTACTACGGAATTGATTACCATGTTGGAGCTACTGTGATGTATTACAACACAGAAATCTTAGGTAAAGCCGGAGTAAAGGTAGAAGATATTAAAACCTGGGCGGATTATGTTGAGGCAGGTAAAAAGGTAGTAAAGGAGACCGGAGTACCAATGACTACTACCGAAGTAACAGAACACTGGTCCTATTATCCTTTAATCAGCCAAAGAGGATCTGATTTCTTTAAGGCAGACGGCAGTGTTATACTAGACGATCAGGTGAATATTGATACACTTCAATTTTTATACGATATGCTTTACAAAGATAAAATTTCAGTTCCTGCACCGGGTGGCTTCCATCATTCGGAGGAATATTGGGCATTTATGAACAAAGGCGGCGCAGCATCCTTAATGATGCCAATGTGGTACATGGGAAGATTTATATCCTATATGCCTGATTTAAAGGGTAAAATTGCAATTGCTCCATTACCGGTATGGGAAGAGGGCGGCAATCGCTCCGCAGGTATGGGCGGAACCGGTACTGTGGTTACGGTACAAAGTAAGGAGAAAGAGTTGGCTAAGAAATTCCTTGCGGAGGCAAAGCTTTCGAAAGAAGGAAGTATCAAGACCTGGACTCAACTTGGCTTTGACCCCATACGCTGGGATGTTTGGGATGACCCGGCTATGTCGGCTCCCAATGATTTTACTGATTATTTCGGTACCGGAATCTTTGATATGTTAAAAGAAGTAAAGGATGAAATTAATCCAACCAATATTACCGAATTATATCCGGACGCAGTAAGCTTGGTACAAAAAAATGTTGTATTTAAAGCCTTAAAGGAAAAGAGCCAGACACCGGAAGAGGCGTTAAAAGAAGCAGCGAATGAATTACGTAATAAATAAGCGTATTAAGTAAAATTTCAAAGGCAGAAATTCAGCTTGAAAAGGCTGGATTTCTGCTTATAAAAAGGAGAAGGATTCTATGAAGTCTGAAATAGTTAAAAAATCCGAATTAAGAAGTTTCTCCCTGCGAAAAATATTGAATTCCCAGAGTTTTGTACCCTATGTATTTGTTTTACCATTTATTATATCGTTCTTATTGTTTTATTTGTACCCGATTCTTTCCGCGATAACAATGAGCTTTCAAGATGTTCAAGGTTTTGGGGATGTACGTTTTATTGGGACTAAGAATTACGAAAATCTGATGAATCCACATTATTTTAGTGCATTGCGAGTTAGCTTTACCTATACAATTCTTACCATATTGATTTTGATTCCGGTTCCACTAGTTTTGGCTACATTGCTTAATAATAAATTATTAATTGGAAAGAACTTTTTTCGTTCATCCTTCTTTTTACCTGCATTGACCTCGGTTATTGTAGCAGGTATGTTCTTTCGATATGCCTTTGCGGAGCAGTCCACGGCCCTCGCTAACCAAATTATCGGTGTATTTGGCTTAAAGCCATTGATTTGGCTGCAGGGAAAACATACAGGAATGTTTGCCCTCGTTATCCTGTGTGTATGGAGATGGTTGGGAGTAAATATCATTTACTTTTTATCCGGCCTTCAAAGTATACCGGATGAGCTATATGAGGCAGCACAAATTGATGGTGCCAATTCGTTTCAGAGGTTTATAAAAATAACCATACCCTCTTTAAAACCGGTAATAATCTATGTAGTAACCATCAGTGTGTATGGCGGATTTGCGATGTTTGCAGAGACCTTTGCTTATTGGTCCTATCGTTCACCAGGAAATATCGGATTAACCTTAGTGTCCTATATCTATACAACTGCGTTTAATAATGCTGATTTTGGGCTGGCAGCTGCAGTAGGGGTTACTTTATTACTCATAATAATGACTGTCAACTTAATTCAGTTAATGATTTTTGGATTTTTCAATAAGGAGGGTGAATGAGATGATACATAATAAAAAAAGATGGGGATTACGTATTACCTTTATCCTGTTACTCTTTTTCAGTCTAATCACCTTAGCACCATTTATCTTTATGGTTATCTCTTCCTTTAAGCCCGGGCAAGAGTTAATAAGTAATGGCCTGAATATGAAACTACAGCCTGAGATAATGACTTTGAAGAATTATGTTGTTCTTTTCACAGACAATAATGGTCTATATTTAAAATGGTTTTCAAACAGCATTGTTATCACGATTTTATATACTATATTTTCGTTGTTTTTCTCATCGCTAGTAGGTTATGGGTTGGCAGTGTATAATTTCAAAGGGAAAAATTTATTGTTTGGTATCGTTTTACTGGTTATGATGATTCCGGTAGAAATATTACTGCTGCCCTTATATAAATTGATGATAACCCTGAAGCTGATTGATAAAATCATGGGAGTAATACTTCCCTTTGCGGTTTCTCCTTTTGCGGTATTCTTCTTTCGCCAGTCAGCAGTTAAAATTCCTAGAGATTTTATGGAAGCAGCCAGAATTGATGGATGCTCTGAATATGGAATTTATCTAAAAGTCATGGTGCCGTTACTAAAGCCTGCGTTCGGAGCAATGATGATCTTACAGGCTATGAACAGCTGGAACAGTCTTGTATGGCCTTTGATTGTACTCAGATCTACAGAAAGATTGACCATACCCATTGGTCTGGCATCCATGATTACCCCCTATGGAAACAATTATGATAAACTGTTTCCGGGAGCGGTAATATCCATTGTACCCATTGTTATAATCTTTCTTATTAATCAGAAATCTTTTATTGATGGATTGACTGCTGGCGGGGTAAAGGGGTAAAGGGTAATTCTATTCGTATAATGAAAAGTTCTACTTATACAAATAATCTCTTGTCCAAGGAATCTCATCCACAACTCCTTTTGAGAATAGGAACTGATGCAGGTCAATATTGCCTACTTTAAAGGATGCGGCACATGAATTCAGATAAAGTCTCCACATTCTGATAAAAGTTTCATCCTTCGTTTGACGGATGATGGGCATAGCATTTTCGAAATTATTACTCCAATTCTCCAGAGTGCGTACATAATGCCTTCTTAAACTTTCCAGATCAAGAAGATAAAAGGACTCAGAAGATATATTATTAATCAGTTCATTGATGGAGGGAATATATCCGCCTGGAAAAATGTATTTATTAATCCAGGAGTTATTCCCTCCTTTCAAGCTTGTGATACAATGCAGTAACGAAATTCCACCTTCATTTAACAAGGAATTTATGGAGGAAAAATATTCCTCAAGATATTCTTTTCCTACATGTTCAAGCATTCCGACACTGACAATTCGATCAAAGGATTTGTTTTTAATTTGACGATAATCAATTAATTGGACTTCCACAAATTCATTAAGACCTTCCTCGCTAATTCTGTGCTTGGTTTTTTCAAATTGCTCCTGGCTTAATGTGACGCCGAATGCCTTAACCTTATATTTTTTCGCAGCGGTAATGATTAATTCACCCCAACCACACCCGATATCAAGCAGGGTATCACCTTCTCTCAAATTTAACTTCTTAAGTATATATTCTACTTTATTCTTTTGCGCTTGCTCCAGGGTATCACTTTCTGTTTTAAAATAGCCACAGGAGTAAGTCATGGATTTATCAAGCCATAACTGATAAAATTCATTTCCGATATCATAATGATAGCTTATATTGTCTTTGCTTTTTTTTAGGGTATTCTTTATGGGATTTAATAGCTTCCTATACTTTTCTTTATCTCTCAAGAAGCTTTTAGAATTCCGGTACATCGATTCGATTACATCTTGAATGCTTCCCTCAATATTAAGCTTATTATTCATATAGGCCTCTCCGAAAGTTACGGAAGGATCCATAATAATCCCTGATATAGGTAAGGGTTCGTTTAATACAATTCTAAAAGTACTGTCTCCCTCGCCATAATTGATTTCTTCTCCATCCCAAAATTGTACAGAACAGCTGTCAGAAAATAAGTTTGAGAAAATATTTTTGTAGAAATTTTTTTCTGTCTTATTTGTTAAAGCTTTTTCTTTAACGGAAAACATGTTCATCACCTCATAATAATTATAATGACTTGTATTATTTTCTATTTTATCCAAAAGCTTCTTAAAATAAACATCTCTTCAAGTAAGTTCTTTAAGATAACCGTTGAAATTAATATAAGCGATTACATAAATATATTATTGGTACTTATTTAATATACTTATAAACTATATTTAGAGGTTCTGCAGATTTTACCTTATTGACATTAAATGACTAAGGTGATATATTGTATATATTCAATATACACAATCTGAAAGTGAGGGTTCACAATGCTTGCATTAGAAATTAAGAATTTGAATAAAAAGTATAAGAACTTTCAGTTGAAAAATGTATCCTTTCAACTGGAAAAAGGATATATTATGGGGTTCATCGGTGCAAATGGTGCAGGTAAAACAACTACATTAAAATCAATTTTAAATATGATTCATATCGATAGCGGAGAGATAAAGGTTTTAGATAAGACTTTCTCAGAACATGAAATTGAAATAAAACAGGAGGTTGGTTATACCATCGGTGGTGTTGATTATTATACTAGGAGTAAAGTAAAAACGTTAACGAAGGTTGTCAAGAGGTTCTATACCAATTGGGATGAAGTTGCTTATGAGAATTACCTCAAAAAATTCGAATTGGATGAGAATAAAAGAATTGTCGAGCTTTCTGCCGGGATGAAAGTAAAATATAATTTGGCGCTTGCTTTATCTCATGGGGCAAAGCTTCTTATTCTGGATGAACCCACAAGCGGGCTTGATCCAATTGCAAGAGATAATTTGTTAGAAATTTTTCAAGAATTGGTAGAGGATGGTGAAATTAGTATTCTCTTTTCGACTCATATTACTTCGGATTTGGAAAAGTGTGCTGATTATATTACGTTTATTAATAATGGTCAAATTATTAATAGTACTGAGAAAGAAGAATTTATTAACACCTATCGATTATTGCAGGGTGATAAGAGTCAACTGGATGAACTGAAAGATAAATTGATTTCATATAAAATTACTTCCTTTGGCTTTACTGCCTTAATACATTCAATAGACCTAGATCCATCGATAAAGATCAATTCGACCTTACCCAATCTGGAGGAGATTATGATTTATTTTTCGAAGAAGGGAGAGAATCATGTATAATTTACTTTTGAAAGAACTAAAGCTGGGTGTGCATCCGTTTTTTTATCTGCTGCCTTTCTTAACAGGTGCCTTAATGCTGATTCCGGGATGGCTGTATTTCATAGTGTTTCTGTATTTTTGCTTTATAACGATACCGAATATGTTTGGGGGTTATAAAACTCAGAATGATTTGCTCTTTTCCTTTATGATGCCTGTAACAAAAAAAGATATTGTAAAAGCAAAAGTTGCACTGATTGTAATTCTTGAATTATTACATGTTAGTACTGCTGTTATTTATGGAATAATTAACATCAGATTGTATCCGAATTTTATTTATCTTTTTTATGGTCCTTCCATCGGATTTTGGGGACTGAGTTTGATTATGCTTGGAGTGTTCAATATATTTTTTATTTCAATCTACTTTAAGACAGCCTATAAATATGGTGTAGCAAACATAGCGGGAATAGTTGGCGCCATACTTTTTGGTGGTGTTGCAGAATGGTTGGGAATTAAAAACCATTATCTTTTTAATCTATTTAAGGGTACTGGTATTCATAATAATTTGATCCATGTACCAATATTGCTAGGGGGAATAATGATATTTATATTATTTACCTATATCGCTTACAAAATAGCAGTAATGCGATTTGAAAAGGTAGAAGTGTGATGAATATAATAATTTCGAATGCATCGGAAAAACCCATTTATCAACAGGTTTTCGAGCAAATCAGCGCACAGATTCTAAAGGGTGAGCTGGAGAAAGACGTTTGCCTGCCGCCAATCCGACAAGCTGCCAAGGAACTTCGAATTAGTATAATTACAGTTAAAACTGCCTGGGAAGAGCTTGAAAGAAGAGGATTAATCTATTCGGTAACGGGGAAGGGATGCTTTGTAGCCGATCTCTCACAAGAGGATAGAATTCATAAGAGAGATGAAATGATTATAGGGCAAATGGAGAAAGATATCTCTTATTATCGCTCTTTTGGACTTTCCTTGGAAGAAGTTTTAGAATTGATGAAGCAGATTTATTAACATAATATGGTGAAAGCCGTTAGATCAAAATTTAAAATGATTCCTTCAAAAAAGACAGATTAAATATAGAAATCTGTCCTCTTTGAAGGGATTTTTTATGTCGAAGTCCCATATACCAGAAATCAGAGAAAAAGGAGATCAGAAATATCATTAGGTGGAGCTTCGTTCAATTAAGCTGACCGGCAAGAACAGCTTCTTAGGTAAAAGTTTATAACCATTCATACGGGCGATCAGCAAATCCACTGCAACCATACCTATTTCCTTGGTGGGAATTTCTATGGTTGTTAAAGGAGGATTGGAATACTTGGAAACCTCAATATTAGAAAGACCAATTACAGCTACTTCACCAGGAACGGAGATACCATTGTTATATAAGCTGCTTAGTGCTGCCATTGCCATTAAATCACTGGCTACAAAGAATGCGGTAGGATAATTTGTTTCTTTGCATAATCGTCCAACTTCCTTGTAGCAAATCTCTTCATCCCAGGCACAATCAATGACCCAATCGGAATTGACGGACAAACCTGCGGCATGAAGGGAAGAATAAAAACCACGATATCGGAAACTTTCCTTAATATTTTTGGTGACCCCGCTTCCTCCGATATAACCGATATTTTTGTGTCCCTTTGAGAGTAAATGCTGAACCGCCACATGGGATACATTATAATGATCATATCCCACATTATCAATATCTTCCCACATGGTATCAATGCCAACAATATTAGGAACCTGGTTACGTATAAAGTGATAAGTTTCGCTACTGAGGGATTCCATAAGGATTAATCCGGATACAGGCTCGCTGAAGGTGCTGTATAATACTTTTTTATCCTCCAGTTCAGGACCTGTTTTAATAAAGGATAACTCATAACCATTATCCCTTAACTGTGCCTCGATTCCGGACAAAATTGACATAAAATAAGGATCATTGTATTTGTCCTTTGTAACACTTAAGATGCAGCCAATACGTAACGAATTTTTGCTGTTACGTTGACTTTCATCCTCTTTCGCGGCAGTTTTGGTATGAGCTTTTGTTTTATAATTGAGCTGAGTTACCGCCTGCCATACTCTTTGACGAGTTTCGTCCGTCATCTTATATTGCATATCATTATTTAAAACTCTTGATACGGTGGCAACAGAAACATTCGCTAATTGAGCCACTTCTCGTATTGTACTCATATTGATAATCTCCCTCTTTGAAGAATTACGCTATTACGTTAAAGTCAATGACTTATCCCATTATTGTTTTCGTTTTGTTTAGTAAAATAACTTAGTTATATATTGATGATTATAATGATATTAATAGCTTTCTGTCAATAAATAATTATCTTCATTACGATTCAACAATTTGCATCAGCACCAGAGTTATAACCCAATCAAGGTTGTGGATATGGTTTCGACAAATGTTTCCTGAAGTGGGGCGGCTTTCGCTTACATAGCGGAAATGTAAGGCTCTATAATACAGATTCTAAATAACGGATTAATACAAATATTTATTTCGGAAATCATTTATCGAACTCATTTCTCCAAGTTCTAATTAGAATTAAATCAGCTCAATTATATTAAAAATTTATATATTATTGTATTTACATGTTTAATAATTAATGCTATAATCACATCATAAAGTTTAGTAAACAAACGTAACAATCACGTAACAAAAACAAAGCTTCTAATGCAACGGGATGAAGGAAGTGGAAAAACCAGTGTGGGAGATGAGAGTCTATGAAACAGGTATGCTGCCATGACTGCAATGTCAAAATTGGGAATGATGAGATTGCATTCAATTTAAAACTGCTTGGAAAATATATTGGAAATTTCTATTGTAATCGATGCATGTCAGAAAAAATGGGGATTGAGTATGATGGGTTGATGAAGATGATCAGTACTTTAAAAACCAGTGGTTGCATCATGTTTCAAAAGAGTTATATAGAGTAAGGAGAAGAACGATGTCGGAACAAATTGTTATTTACCCGGTGGTGACAGATAACCTGCTGACAAACCCCGGAATTGGTTTTATCGCAGCTCCGGGTCTTATGGGTGATATCACTTCTGTGAAGGATAACAGGGGGAAAAGAGTTAAATCATTTAAATTCACAGAAGACAGCCGGACTTTTAATCATCCGGACAGCAAGGTTTTCTATTGCGGAGTCAGATGGAAGGATATAGAGCAGGAAAAGGGAGTATATCTTTGGGAGGTTTTAGAGAAAAAGCTGGAATTTGCCAAAGCTTTGGGCTGTACAGCAATTGTTCGCTGTTCACCCTATGCGCTAGATGTGGAAGAAGATATACCCAAGTGGTTTCGTGAGGAATGGAAGGAGGAACCGGAATTTCCTTTTTGGAGGGTAGATCCAAACTTATCCCCTTATGCAGAATATTGGTCAAAATTCATAAGTGAGTTTGCCTCGCATTTTGATGGTCATCCCTTGATTAGTTCCATAGACATGGCTATTGTGGGGGCTTGGGGTGAAGGAGGAGGTACAGAGTTTGTGGAGGAGAGTAAAATAAACCTTATCACAGACGCATACATAGATAATTTTAAAATAACTCCTTTGCAAGCATTACTTCATGATCCAAAATCGATTCAGCTTATTAAAGACCGAAAAACACCCATTGGTTTTCGAGTGGATTGTCTTGGTGATATGGGAGGGTTTCATGGAGAAGAATGGTCCCATATGCAGGACTTTTACCCGGAGAATATCACCAACTTTGGTATGGATCAGGCGTGGAAAAAAGCACCGATCGTATTCGAGGCTTGTTGGCATATGAATGACTGGTTTTTACAGGGATGGGATATTGACTATATAATCAGCGAGTCATTGAGATGGCATATTTCGTCCTTTAATAGCAAAGGAACCACGGTTCCGGAGCCTTGGAAGCAGAGTGTTGAACAATGGCTTAAAAAGATGGGATATCGGTTTGAACTACGTAAGTTCACATGTGATTCTGCTGTTGAACGAGGAAAACCGCTTCACATCACAGCGTTATGGGCTAATATGGGTGTTGCGCCAATTTATAATAATTATCCCTTGGTAGTAAGGTTAATTAATAAGGGTAAGGATCGTATCAATGCCTTCATAAGTAAGGTGGACATTAGAAACTGGTTACCGGATATGGATATTTTGTGGGAAGAGGAATTGGTTATTCCGGAAGATTTGTTACCTGGTGAATATGAGCTTATGATTGGCATTGAAACAGGGATTAAAGAGGTTGGAAATATAAAACTTGCGATTGAAGGCGAAAAGGACGGTTATTACAACTTGTGCAAAATCAATATTGTTTAGGAGGTTCGGGAGTGGTATGAAATTATATGAATTTGAGGAATGTGTAAGCTATTGCGGTTATGATAATTTGCCGGAGGGATTAGAGAAATACTATGATGCCTACGAAAATTCAGGAGAGAGCTATTTAATACACAGAGCATTTTTGGAGGAGACTCTTGAACGGTTTTCTGTTCCGATTGATAAGAAACAACTCCTGCTAAAGGGAATTGAAGAGATAGAAGGAGACGAAAAACTGTTTCACTTTACAAAGTTTCTGGTTTGGGATATGTGCTCTGCAAGAAACCGCTGTGATACGGATAACTATCAGGCGCTAATGCCCTCTTGCATGAAAATGCATAAGGAACTATATCCATTCCTTTTGTTATTAGCTTGTGTTGAGCCTTCCATGAGCTTGTTGCAAAAACGTGGTGTACCAAAGGAATATTATAGTGATATCCCTTATCGTCCTATGAAGAACCAATTTGAGAAATTAATCCATACGGGAGATGTAAAAGTAAGTGATTTTCCTTGGGATATGAATTTTTATACCTGTTCTATTTTTCATTTTGATCGCTTTCTATTTATACCCTACAAATTTGGTGATTCCTTCACCATGTTTAGAAATTACACCGATGGGAGGGTAATCGCCCTAAGAGATGGTGGCGAGGAGTTCCGTAGAGATGGTCAGGTGAATGGTATCAATGAAGTGTTTGATGAAGTGGGCAAATTTAGCTCCGTATGGATAGAGGATGACCAGAGTATCACAGCATGTCGAATTAATCCCATGGGGTTTGTAGAAAAAACTCCCACAACCATTGAGAAGAAAGCTTGGAAGCTTGCGCTTGAGAAGGGAGATACTCTTCTAGCTCTCCATGTACCGTCAGGACCTGGATATAATCCGGATAGACTGAGAAATTCCATGGCATTGGCAATCGAATTTTATACCAAATATTTTCCTGAGTTAATGATAAAAGGGTTCTGGAGTGAAAGCTGGCTGTACGACTCAAGACTATCTTTAATTCTGGATAATAAGGCAAGCAATATTATTCAGGTGCAGAGACAGTTTTATCTCTATCCGATTAACGAAGGAGATGGAATGCTTCGTTATGAAGCCTTTGGTGACTGGAAGGCTGACCCCGAAAAGATTGAGCTAAAATCATCGCTTCAAAAAGCCGCCGCCGCTTATATGAAAAGTGGTGCCAGATTTAATACCATGAGCATGATAGTACTAAAAGAAGAGGTAGATAAGGTTACTCAAATGCCCTATATTACTCAAGAAGACGTGGATAATTTCATGACAGTAGTTGATAGTCATTTGAAGTAAGAAAATCAAAAATTAGGTTCACTTAATGTGAATAAGGAGGTTATATTGTGGGTGAGTATTCACTGGAAAATTACAGTCCTTATGAAACTTATAAAATCAGACCAAGACCAATGTTGAATATTGTGGATCAGATTGGGCGAGGGCGTATTCATTATTTGAACTATACTTGGGAGGAACTAGAGCGAGAGCGTGGTCAGTATCAGTTGGAAGAATTGCATCAAGCGGTAAAAACAACCATAAATCCGATGCTGGTGATCACTCCTGAGCCTCCAAAGTGGTTAAGAAACGGCAGCAGAGAGTGCTTTGGGAGCTTAATTCGTCGAATTGGCAGCGAGCTTAAGGGTGAAAAGCTTATAGTGGGAGTTTTCATCACTTCATTAAACAGTACCCCCCAAGTGTGGGATGCATATCTAGAAGCCTTTGAGCGTGTACCACTTTTGGTTCATCTTCAGGATAAGGAACTAATCAATTATCTGAAGGAAAAGCAAGTGAACTTTGGGGTTGCGGTATCCTGTGAAGAAGATAATTGGATAGAAAGCTGTGAGGATTTTGCAAAACAACGAGTACAGAATAATTGGGAGAAAGCTCCTGTGTTACTGCAATCGAAAGAAGATAAAATCGGGAATAATGTTTTACGAGAAATCAGAAGGTGGCATGTAAGCTTTGCGGACGTTCCAATGGATGTGGGATATAAATACGTTCTTAGGAGGGTTACTTATCCCAAAAGAATCTCCAGTAATGGGGCGTTGCCAATCCGCTATTGGCTGGTGAACGAGGGCAGCGCTCCATGCTATTTTGACTTTGGCCTGAAAATAATGTTACAGAAGGAAAACACACAATACATAATTGATTTAAAAATAGATCGCGCTGCATGGCAGAAGGGAGACATAACCCATAACGAAATTGTTAAATTACCTGTTATGGAGCCTGGAATTTATAAGGTTTCTACTGGTTTATTCCTAGATGAAGGAATCCCCATACGGCTATGTATTGAAGGAGAAGAAGAGCAAGGCTTCTATGAGCTTGGGAAAATCGAAGTAGATTCGCAGGACAGAAAGGAATTGTTTCATATCTGGGATCATTTTTATCCGGAAGGCTATTATCCTCTGGAGGACCCGAAGGAACCAAGCTAAATCATGGCGACAAAAATACAACAGAAAGCGATACGCACCTTCTTTTACAATAAGGATTTAACAGAACAGGAATATAAGAAAAGTCAATTGAGGATGATTTTATCCGGCCCTACTGCAGGAATTATATTTTCCCTTACCTCAGGCTCCTTTTTTATCGGATATTTGGTTTATCTGGGTGCGCCAGCACAGTATTGTACCATCATCGGGGCAATTCCTCAGTTTGGGTGTATTCTCCAGATGATCTCACCCTACTTATTCGAACGGATGAAACATAGGAAACTATTAATTTGTCTTTGCTGCTTTTTGTTCCGCTTTTCTGTCAGTACCATGATATTGGTACCGATGTTAGTGGATAATGGGAAGACAAGGCTGACAATCATTATGGTGGTTTATACTTTTAGCTTTATGATTGCGGGGTTTGTCACCCCGGGGCTTAACCAGTGGTATTTGAGTGTGGCACCGGAACAAAACAGGGGCAGATTCCTTGCTATTAAAGATATAGCAAGCATGTTCAGTGTTTCAGTAGTTTCTATCGCCATTGGACGGATCATGGATCATTATAAGTCCTTTGACAAAGCATTCATCGGTTTTGCGATTATGTATGGTGTAGCACTGGCTATATCCGTAATCGATTTTATACTGATATCAAAGATTGAAGAACCCTTGGTTCAAAGAGTACCTCTGAGGCAGAGTTTAATACATTTGATTAAAATGCCAATGAAGAATATTGAGTATAGGAAAATAATCTCGTTTTTAAGCATTTGGGGCTTTGCAGTTCAGTTTTCCACCTCATTTATTCCGGTATATATGATATCAATACTGAATTTAAGCTATTCCTATATCTCTGTGGTTACGGTTTGCGGTAACACCCTTGGAATGATTTCTATCTATCTTTGGGGACGGCTGGCAGATCGAACTTCATGGTTTCGATTGTTAAAAATCAGTAGCTTTATTATTGTTTTTTGCTATGTGGGGTGGGTTTTGGTAACTCCTCAGAATTCCTTGATTGTGGTGTTTATACTGCAAATATCATTGACCTGCTGCAATGGAGCATTTCAAATGGCATCCAGTAATCTACAGTATAATTTATCACCAGAGGCTGGTAAAACCGCTTATCTTGGAATTACCTCTGCCATTGCCTGTGTAATCAGTTTTGTTGGGGCAATGTTGGGATCAATTGTTTGCAAAACACTGGGTAATGTTGAAATTAGGTTACTTACCCTACGAATAACCAATATTCAAATTATTTTTTTAATAACTGGACTTTTATTGACGACCGCCTTTTTGTATGTCAGGAGGCAGAATCATTTTAAAGAATCATAATACATAGGAGGTTACCATAGTGAAACTAGCATTAATTGGTGCAGGACAACGTGGAATGATCTATTCGGAATATGCCTTTCAATCAAAGAGAGCAGAGATAGTGGCAGTTGTTGAGCCGGATGAAACAAAGAGAGAAATTGCCGGAGAAAAATTCAACATAAGCGAGGATCAACAATTTAAATCTACAGAGGAATTTTTTGGAAGGGGGAAGGTATGTGATGCGATTATTATCGCATCCATGGATCAAGATCATTATACACAATGCATTGCAGCCTTGGAGCTTGGATATGATATTTTGCTGGAAAAGCCCATCTCTCCAAATCCAAAGGAAACGCTGGAAATACAGAAGAAAGCGGAGAAAAAGGGTTGTAAGGTGATTGTGTGTCATGTCCTTCGATATACCAACTTCTTCAGTGAAATAAAGAAAATCATAGACAGTAAGAAATTAGGGAAGATAATCAGCATTCAACACAATGAGAACATTGGCAATTTTCATATAGCACATTCTTTTGTAAGGGGAAATTGGAGAAGGAGCGATTTATCCAGTCCCTTGGTAATGCAAAAATCCTGCCATGACATGGATATCCTGACTTGGCTTGCAGATAGCGAGGCAAAGAGGATTACTTCCTTTGGAAGCTTAAAATATTTTAAAGAAGAGAATGCCCCAGAGAACAGCTCGGATCGCTGCCTGACCTGTAACGTGGCAGATGATTGCCGGTTTAATGCGCTGAAGGCCTACCTGCCGGTTCGTGGGACCTGGCCAGCAACGCTACTTAGCCAGGATCAATCGGAGGAAGGAATTAGGAAAGCTCTGATTGACAGCCCTTATGGTAGATGTGTCTATCGTTGTGATAATGATGTATGTGATAACCAGGTAATATTAATCGAATTCAAAAATGGTGTAACTGTAAGCTTTAACTTAAGTGGCTTTACCAACAAGATGAGTCGTACCATAAAAATAATGTGTGAAAACGGAGAAATCCGCGGTGATGATAATGCGAACATCATAGAAATCACCCGCTTTGCATCCAACTATGTTGATGAGTATAAACAAGAAGTAATTCATCCCGAGGTTGTTTCCGGAGGACATGGTGGCGGAGATGCCCTGCTCATGGATAATTTCCTGGACTTGATGGAACATGATGCAATTACCAGTAAATCTACTATAAAACAGTCCGTAGAAAGTCATATCATGGCCTATGCGGCTGAACTATCAAGGAATACAGGAAATGTCATTGATATTGATGAATTGAAAAAACAGTTGTCGGAATCTTGATTTTATCATAGCAAAGAGTGGTGAGATGATATGAAATTAATGAAAAATAAGAAGGAAGACCAAGTTCCAGCAGAGGATAAAAAAGGCGGGTTTGTAAAAGAAATCAAAAAGAATCGTCAACTTTATCTAATGTGCATGCCGGGTCTTATTGTACTGATTATGTTCTGCTATATTCCCTTTGCAGGAACATGGATGGCTTTTACCGATTTTAATGTGGTTGACGGAATATTTGGAAGTAAATTTGTTGGAATGGATAATTTCAAATTCTTCTTCTCCAAGCACAGTATGGGATGGCGGGTAATGTATAATACGCTGTTCATCAACTTTTTTAATCTCATTTTAGGTTTAATTGTACCAATCAGCATTGCAATATTTTTCAATGAAATTCGAAACAAGGTATTTAAAAAGTTTACTCAAAGCTTTATGTTTTTCCCGTACTTTTTATCCTGGGTAGTGGTGGGAACCATTATTTATGGTTTTTTCTCCACCGATGTGGGTGTAATCAATCATATGTTAAAGCAGTTAGGGATGCAGCCGGTAAAATGGTATGCTGAGCCCCAATACTGGAAGGGTATTATTATATTTGCAGACATATGGAAATGGTGCGGTTACAACTCCATCATCTATATGGCGGCAATGGCAAGCTTTGACGGATCTCTTTATGAAGCCGCTGAAGTAGATGGAGCGAATAAACTTCAGAGGATTTATCACCTCACAATTCCAATGCTAAAGCCAACCGCAGTAATACTTACATTAATGAGTATTGGCCGAATCTTCTATGGAGATTTTGGTATGATCTACGGTATTGTGGGCAACAATCCGGTGCTGATGGATGCGGTAACCGTTATTGATACCTATGTATATCAAACCATGAGAACCATGGGCTTCTCTTATTCCACTGCAATCGGTTTATTCCAGTCGTTAATGGGTTTGATACTGGTTACATTTGCGAATAAAGCGGCGAAAAAAATGAATGATGGGGAGGGACTATTCTGATGAAAAGAAAACGATCAATTGCAGATCGCGGAGTTACGATATTCGCTTATCTCTTTGTTGGATTATTGGGAATTATTTGTTTCTATCCCTTGCTACTTACCCTAAGTGTATCCCTGTCATCGGAACATGAAGTAGTCCTGCATGGGTACAACATCTTACCACAGAAATTAACGCTGGATACCTATCATTATATCTTTTCCAATAGTGGCGCGAGGATTTTGAAATCCTACGGGGTAACAATCTTCATAACCGTGGTAGGAACACTTGGAGCAATGACAATTACAAGCATGATGGCCTATGCGTTATCCATAAAAACCTTAAAGTACCGAAATATCATAGCATTCCTTTGCAATTTTACAATTGTTTTTTCTGCCGGTTTAATTCCCTGGTATGTGGTTTGTGTTAATTATTACGGACTGAAGAATAACATTTTGGCATTGATTCTTCCTTCCATTTTCAGTGTTTGGAACATGTTTCTCATGAGGACTTATTTCTCCAGTATCTCGCCATCACTTTATGAAGCGGCAAAGATAGACGGAGCGGGGGATTTTAAGATTTATAGAACCATCGCAATTCCGCTAAGCAAAACTGCGATGTTAACCGTAGGATTAATGTACGCTCTGCAATACTGGAATGACTGGTGGAATGCCTTGATTTTTATAAATGACAAAAATTTATTTCCCTTACAGTATTATTTATATACCATCTTATCCAATGTAAATGCAATCAGCTCCGGTCGTATTCCGGCAGGTGCAACCGCAGGCATTACATTACCGGCAGAAACTGTAAAAATGGCGGTTACAATTATTACGATTGGTCCAATCATTTTCCTTTATCCTCTGGTTCAGAAGTATTTTGTTCAGGGTATTATGACGGGAGCAGTAAAAGAGTAAAGAGTATTCATCGTTATTTAGCCGGACTATGGCTTAAAATAAAAAAACAAGGAGGGCATTATGAAAAAGGTTTTATGTATTGTTTTAACTGTTCTAATGGCAATCGGTTTACTGAGTGGATGCGGTAAAAAGGATGGGTCAAAAGATACCATTACAATCCTCTATCCCGGCGATGAAAGTGACAGAATGTCAAGTTTTATGAGTAATGAATTTGCTCAAAAAATGAAGGATGATTTAGGCTTAAAAGTAAAAATGGTTTATGTTCCATGGGATCAGTACTGGGAGCAGAAGGATATTATGCTGGCAGCCAATGAACCGATTGATCTGTACTGGGATGGACTGCCGGATCTTGCAACCTTTGTGAATAAGAAACAAGCCTCAGTATTGAATGATCTGATTGACAAATACGGTCAAGATATGCTGAAGGTTCTTCCTGAAAAACAATTAAAAGGAGCTACCATTAAAGGAAATATCTATGGAATTCCTACTGCCTATGCTCCGTCATCTGGTATGTATCAGCTAGTATGCGTTCGCCAAGATATTCTGGAAGCGGTAGGCATGAGTGAAATTAAGACTCCAGAAGATTTAAAGACCTTCGCAGAGAAGGCAAAAAAGCAATTCCCGGAGATGAAGGGACCTGCGGATCCGATCTTTAAACCTTTGACCAGAGCCTTTGCTGACGAACAGCTTGAATGGGTGGCTTCCGGTGATCTTGCAGTATTTGGTGAGAATACCAACAAGGTTTATGATTATTATGAAACCGATGCATTTAAGAAAATTGCGCAATATAATCGCGATATGTATCAATCAGGCTTATATGCGGATGAACTTACAATCAAATATAACGAACGTGATTCCCGTATGCAGACTGGGTTATATCTATGGGTAGAAGGCTCATTGGGTAAAGAAAATGAAATCATCAGCAATGTAAAAGCGAATGCACCCAATGCACGATTAAAATCCTATATATTAAAGCCTGAAGATCCCCGTTATGTAATTGCTACAGGCGGAGAAGTGCTCTGTATCCCTCAAACCGCTCCAAACCCTGTAGGGGCTATGAAATTCTTGAACTGGATGTATAAATCTCAGGATAACTATCTTTTCGCTCTCTATGGTGTAAAGGATAAAGATTATAAGATTACTGACGGAAGAATTGAAAAGATTACGAAAGATGATTTCTTCTATGAATGGATGTTCCGTAACGAAAATTATCAGTTGTTCACACCTGAGGTAGATCAGGCTTATATCGATGAATATAAGAAATGGGATGACAATGCGATTCAAGCAAAGGCGCTCGGCTTCCGTTTCAATAATGAGAATGTGAAAGATATTGAAACAGCGATTGGTGAAGTGGCAAAGAAAGAATTAGACCCTATTTTATATGGTTTCTCGGATTTTAATACCGAATATGAAAAAGCAATTAAGGATTTAAAGAATGCAGGAATTGATAAATACATAGCAGAAGTTCAAAAGCAAATGGATGAATTCCTGGCACAAAGTAAATAAACCAAGCAAAACAAATAAAGGTATGGATTAAGCGGATCGGTTATATGTTAGGACTTTATTTGACATGATTTTTTATTGATAAAGAGGGCGTTCAAAAAGCATTGAGAAAACTGAATATATTGCATCTTTTTGCTTTTTGAATGCAACCTCTTTGAACTTAATATTAATGCGCAAGAATATAATTAGTAGGTAAGTTGGTATATGGTAACCAGTAATTTATGAATCGATTAGGTAGGTTTATGTTATACAGAACATAAAACCGGTTCTGCAAAGGGAAAGTGTTACTTTGTGGTCTGGTTATAGGATAGAGAGGATGAGAGATATGACAACGCCGGTATTGGTGATAATGGCAGCTGGCATGGGCAGCAGATATGGTGGACTGAAGCAGATTGATCCAATTGATGAGCAGGGAAATCTAATTATTGATTTTTCGATATATGATGCAATCGCAGCGGGCTTTAAGAAAGTAATCTTTATAATAAAGCCGGAGCTGGAGGCTGATTTTAGAGATAGAATCGGAGATAGAATAGCAAGGTATATAGAAGTAGAATATGTGTACCAGAAACTGGATAATCTCCCGAAAGGATATGGTGTGCCGGAAGGCAGAACGAAGCCCTGGGGGACCGGTCATGCGATCTTAAGCTGTAAGGATGTAATTGAGGGTCCCTTTGCGGTAATCAATGCAGATGACTATTATGGAAAAGAGGCTTTTTCCATAATATATCACGAGTTAATCAAGGAAAATAATCTGGATACCTATCAATACGCCATGGTCGGTTATGTACTGGAGAATACCTTGACGGAGCATGGATACGTGGCAAGGGGTGTATGTGAGGTAGATGAGAACGGATTTTTGACGGGAATTACCGAGCGGACACAGATTGAAAAGCGTGAAAATGGTGCTGCATATACAGAGGATAATGGTCTGAATTATACTGCTATCTCCCTTTCCAGCATTGTGTCCATGAATTTATGGGGATTTCAAAAAAATATTCTTGGTAAATTAGAAGAAAAATTCACGGATTTTCTGGAAGGGGAAGCAGTGGGTAATCCCTTAAAGGCAGAGTATTTTCTTCCGGCTGTCCTTGGGGCGCTATTGAGTAAGGAGCAAGCTACAGTTAAGGTATTAAGTTCCGGAGATAAATGGTATGGTGTTACCTACAAGGAAGATAAAGAGGTTGTAGAAGCCGCAATCCGAGGGTTTAAAAACAGTGGACTATATCCTGAAAAACTTTGGAATTAAAAAAGTTTTATATAATTAATTAGACGTAGAGATGAGGTTGATTATGACAAGAGAGGAATATTGTGCAAAGATAGAAGAGGCAATTAGCGCCATTGATTTTAGGGGTGAATACATAGATCATGTGAGATATGGAAACGGGCATATTAATGATACATTTCTTATTCGTTTTCGTAAGGAAAATGATGTGATAGAAAAATATATCCTGCAAAGAATGAATCATGTGATCTTTAAGAATCCGGATCAGTTGATGAAGAATATTAGTGGTGTAACCACCTTCTTAAAAATGAAAATTGTCGAAGCAGGGGGCGATGTTTTAAGAGAAACATTGAATGTAGTCAATACTAAAGACGGACAGAGCTATTATCAGGACAGCATTGGAGCATATTGGAGAGCGTATCTGTTTATTGAAGATACCGTCTGCTATGAACAGGTGAAAAGTCCTGAGGATTTTTATGAAAGTGCTTTGGCCTTCGGTCATTTTCAGAAGCTGTTAGAGGAGTTTGATGCGAAGAGTCTGTATGAAACCATTCCGAATTTTCATAATACACCTGTTCGTTATACGGTATTTGAGGAGGCTATAAAAAAGGATATCTGCAACAGGGTCAGCGAAGTGCAAGCGGAGATGGATTTCCTGAGAGCGCATAAGCAGGAGATGGCTAATTGTATGGAGCTTTTGGAAAAGGGAGAGTTGCCTCTTAAGGTTACTCATAATGATACAAAACTCAATAATATCATGATGGATCGTGAAACAGGAAAAGGGATTTGCGTGATAGATTTAGATACCATTATGCCTGGATTGTCCATCTTTGATTTTGGTGATTCCATTCGTTTTGGTGCGAATACCGCAACGGAAGATGAAGTTGATTTGTCGAAAGTGACCTTGGATCTGGAGCTGTTTGAGGCGTATACCAAAGGATTTTTGGAGGGTTGCAAAGGTAGTTTGACGGACAAAGAGATTGAGATGCTGCCTATGGGAGCTAAAACAATGACTATGGAATGTGGGATGAGATTTTTAACGGATTATTTGCAAGGGGATAATTATTTTAGAATTCATCGGGAAAAGCATAATTTGGATCGTTGCAGAACACAACTAAAGCTGGTTCAAGATATGGAAAACAAATGGGAAGATATGAAATGTGTTGTTGAGAAATATCGATAAGATTGCACCTGAGGGATAGAAGAAAGACAGCTTGGAAGTAATAATGCTAACTATATGTAGAAAAATTGTTTCTATAAAATGTAAAAGTTGTTGTGGGCACTATGTATTTTATAAAATTAAAAATACAGAATTGAGGTAGAGATATGACGATTTTAGTCACCGGAGGAGCAGGCTATATTGGAAGTCACACTTGCATTGAGCTGATTGAAGCTGGTTATGAAGTGGTGGTTCTGGATAACCTGAGTAACTCCAATGAGGAATCGCTTCGAAGGGTAAGAAAAATCACCGGAAAAGAGATTAAATTTTATAAAGTGGATATCCGAGATGAGATACGATTGATGGATTTGTTTCAAAAGGAAAAAATTGATGCAGTGATACATTTTGCAGGGTTGAAAGCAGTTGGAGAATCCGTTGTGAAACCCCTTGAATATTATCAAAATAATATCAGTGGGACATTGGTTTTATTAGAGGTCATGAAACGCTTCGGGGTAAAAAAACTGGTCTTTAGTTCGTCAGCAACCGTGTATGGAAATCCTGCCACAGTTCCAATCAAGGAAGATTTCCCGCTGTCTGCTACCAATCCCTATGGAAGAACGAAGCTTATGTTGGAGGAAATTCTGAGAGACTTTCATGTATCCGATTCTCAATGGAATATCATTCTTTTGCGCTACTTTAATCCAATTGGAGCACATGAGAGTGGATTAATTGGTGAGAACCCCAATGGGATTCCCAATAACCTTGTGCCGTATATCACTCAGACGGCGGTGGGGAAATTGGAAGTACTTGGCGTGTATGGAGATGATTATGAAACACCCGACGGCAGCGGAGTGCGTGATTATATTCATGTAATGGATCTTGCAGCCGGCCATGTTAAAGCAATTATGAAGTTAAATGACAAGCCTGAGGTGAGGGTATATAACCTTGGAACAGGAAAAGGCTATAGTGTATTTGATATGATAAAAGCCTTTTCTAAGGTCTGTGGAAAGGATATCCCGTATATAGTGAAACCGAGACGAGCAGGAGATATCCCAACCTGCTATGCGGATGCATCTCTCGCAGAGCAGGAACTCGGATGGAAAGCCGAAAGAGGAATTACAGAAATGTGTGAGGACTCCTGGAGATGGCAGAAAAATAATCCTGGCGGATATGAATAGAAGATTGACAATAACAAGCAGGAGGATGGCATGCCCTATCATGTAAGAACAATTGAGAATGTGTCACAAATTGATTGCTGTGAGTTATTCCGGGTAGAGCACTTTCAATGGACGAACAAGTATAGTCCGAAAACCTATGGAAGAATGGGGTTAATTGATGGATATGGAATTGTTGTATCAATGACTGCAGAGGAGAAAGACCCTTTGAGAACTTATATCCACAGGGATGATCCGGTTTATATGGACAGTGCTATGGAGGTGTTTCTAGACTTTGATTCTTCGCAGAAAATGAAGCGATATTTTAATTTTGAGATGAATTCAAATGGAGCTATGTTGAGTGCTTTTGGAGATAAAAAAGACCGTTCCTATATTAAGGAATGCTCAAAGTATTCTGCTTGTTGTGAGGCAGAGGTTAAGGAAGAATCTTGGGATATCTTACTAGGAATTCCTGCGGAGTTAATTAGTGAGCTGTTTCAAATACAACCTTTGCAAAAAGGGGACAGATTTACCTGCAACTTTTATAAAATATGCGAAACGGCTGGGTTCGAGCATTATGCGAGTTACGCTCCCATAATAAATGCTCAGCCGAATTTTCATCTTCCTGAGTTTTTTTCGGAAGCAATAATTTGTTAAGAAAATATGGCCTTCTACGCTAATTGCAAAAAAGTTCAATGAAAGTAAAAACATAAGATTCTCCCAGGAGAGGATATTGCTTACAATTTTTGAATTTGCTTTGAAATTAGTATAGAAGGCCATTTTATACAATCGGAGAAATGATACTCCAAGCGATGATACTATTTATCTAAAGTTTCTTTGCCATAGGTATTTTAAAGGCTGTTGCAATACCATAATCCATTAAAAATATAGCTAGAATAGCTGAAGAGGAACAGAACAAGAAAATTTAAGATTAGAAAATTCTACTAATGTTAGTTTTTTCTGATTTTATATTTGTGAATAAAACTGTATTATGAATAGGGACACGGGCTTGACTACTTTTTATTAACATAATCCTGAATAGTTACATAATTATATATGCCAAAGAACAGAAATGCTTTCGATGATTTCTGTTTAAAAGGGCTTTCTCGAATTCTATAACAGAACAGTAAAGAAAGGAGTAGCAGGCGTATGGTTAGTACATCATACAGGAATAATATGAATAGTAATTCTAAAAAATTGTCACGCAGGGAGTATCAGGTACTTGAATTAATGGTGCTTGGAAAAACGAATAAAGATATCGCAGTAGAACTTAACATTACGATAAATGCCGTTAAATATCACATAAAGAACATAATGTTTAAGACAAATATAAGGGATAGGAGAGAGTTTATCGAATTAAATGCAAAAGGTGAGTTATGGAAATGTAGTGAACATTTCTGACCAAGAGATATAATTAATATAGTTTTGTAAACAAAAACAAGCCATAAAGGCAGCATTGGCGACTTTATGGCTTGTTTTTGCTATGGAATTTATTAAATATGAAATTACTGAACGAATATCAAATTCCAATTATGATCAGCTGTACCATTGTCGCTCCACTGGATTGCATTCGCACCGTCACTCGTAGACATTCCGGATATGCCCAGTACCTTGCCGCTATTTTTATTAATTAATTTGTAGGTATTTCCGACCAAATTAACCAGTTGCCATTCCTGGTCGGCTGCGCCGTTATCTGAGAATTGGATTGCGTTTGCACCATCATTGGTGGCTGCTCCAGATATACCTAGTACTTTGTTGCTGTTTGCGTTGGTAAGCTTGTAATAGCCATTGCTTAGAAGAGTGAGTGTCCAGTTATGATCGGCAGTACCGTTGTCACTCCATTGGAGGATTTGTACACCGTCACTAGTTGACATTCCTGATACTCCAAGCACTTTGCTGCTGTTTACGTTTTGAAGCTTATAGACATGCCCGCTTTGTATACCGCTTCCGGTTCCGCCGCCTACATAATTGACATTTATGTAATCAAGCTCAGCATAACCTGTGCTTCCCTTTGTAACTCTTATGATATTATCACCGGCATTTAATCTTGCATTTACATTCACGGAACCAAACTGACCCCAGCCGGAAGTGGAAGGATAGGTCACCGTTGTGGCAGTACCTCCATTTACAGATAATTGCTGAGTTGAGTTTGCTCCGGTACCATTTGCATATGCCATTGAAAGCGTATAGTTTCCTGTAGTAGAGACATTGACATAGAAATCCAAGTAGCTGTCGTTATAATCAATTTGTCCGATATACTTGCCATTTGAGGCGTTTGAGCCGGTAGATATATTTGCGTGATATATTGCGGAATCCTCTGCCTCGTATCGATTTGTTGCAGCGCCGTAAGGGGTGATATAAATACGGTATCCGTTAAGTGCGTTCATTCCGCTGACCGGTACGGTAATCTGATTGTTTGTGATGGTATAATCGCTTTCTGCTACTTTTATGGTTGAATTTACAGCAGTATCAGTGGTTGTAAAGGGTGCATAATCTACGCGTACATGTACTAAGCCGCCATTTGTTCCTAAAGCGGAAGGAAAATTCTTGATTACTACATTGGTTGCTCCTCCGTCAACAGTACCGCCAAAGAGGACGCTTGCATATTTCTTTGCAGTATCAACACAAGCAAATGCATCAACAGCTCTGGCGTTATTTGTGTTTGCTCCGGTAGTGCTTACCATGTTTCCTGACATATCGCCGTACCATTTATAAAACCACCATCCGCCGTTTCTGGCACCGGAGGAGGTAAGCAGACTTCCCAGAGTTCCTGCCTTATGCCAGAAGGTTTGTGTTGCATTATCGAATTTAAATCGCTCAAACTTTGCAATAAGCGGAGCAACAGAGCCGGGTACACCTTCATCAGGAACATCCCAGCTTTGACTGTATTCGTTCATGGTTATCGGTCTTGGCGTAATTCCTAAGGAGGTTTCAATTGCTCTATAATCATTCAGTTCCGAAGCAAGTGGGGGTGTGAATAGATCATGCCAGCAAATAATATCCGGTAAGGTATTATGATTTTTTTGGTAGGTCATAAAATCCAGCATTTGAGCATGATCATAGCCTGCAAAAGAGGGACCGATTGTTTTAGCGGTAGAATCTAACTGCTTTAATTTTGTTACTGACTGACTGAAAAACTCGTTAAAGCTAATTCCGTTCTTCGTGGCATTAAAGGTATCATCCGGCTCGTTAAATATTTCATAGCCATAAATACTAGCGGTTAATCCAGCCGCCTTTACAGCATTGACTGTTGTGGTCATTTTATTGAACCAATCAGTCAAATTGGTAAAGTTGTACCAACCTGGGAACCAATCTGCTAATCGTATTTGCATTTTTGTACCTATGGTAGTATTGGCAAATCGTTGCAATACGGGTATTGCAGCACCGACTGACTGCTGGTAACCGGAGCCCGCAACAGCTGGATTGGTTAAGCAGTTTGGTCTTAATGGTAATACCATGCTCATATCGGGGGTGGTTTCAAGAACGCCATATAACGACCCGGTAGCACAATGGGTAACGGGTCTTATGACGCTTGACAAGTCAACGGAGACAGTTGATGCAGCATACACAGGTGGTACAGATAATGGGTTGATAAAGGTCATTACTGCACATAACAAAATTGCTAAAAATTTCTTCATAATATACCTCCTTTATATTTTGTTGTTTTATAGCTTATACTTAATTTATACCAAATAATGGGGCGGTAGTAACCTACCCGTGGTGGGTAGGTTACATAAGCAAACCATTATTCGAAAGAATGGAAAACACTTGCATAAAGTCGGAAAAAGTCATATTATATGCTCATGGGGGATTATCCCAAACATATTATCATACTGGTAAAAATAGGTCAGTAAGTGCCTGGGGTTCAGAATGAATCATTGGCTCGGATTTTACAGGAATAGCAATAGGGGAAGAATTCCAATAAGTTGTATTCAAAGGAGAATTACCATGGATAGTTTTGGCTCGATATATATGAAATGGAGAAAATCTTACATAAAAATTGCATTTTTGATTTCAGCCGGAACATTGTTTGTAGAAATTGTTATGTCTGTTTTTCTGATTCTAAAATATCCTGAAATGATAAAATTAGATCCTGTCCCCTACGTGATATGGTATATCATAATCCCTTCTACTTTGAATTTTGGAATATCCATATTTGGCAAAATAGCAATGGCCTCTAATCGATTTACGGAACGGGCTAAGAATTATATCTCCGTTCTGGTTCTTACAGGGATTAGCTTTTTTATGTCCTGTGCTCATAATGTATATGCGGTTCTTCCTTGCAGTCTTTGTTTCCCAATCTATGTGAGTATCATGTTTTCAGATAGAAAAATGACAAGAAATATCTCGATTATTTCTTTTTTTATGGTGTGTATTAGTGCTGTTTTTGCAGCATATGACGGAAGAGCGGGAGATAAATTACTATTTGTGAATTTATTCATAACGGTTGATTTATTAGTAGGTTCCTATTTTATTGCGAGATATCTACTGAAGCTGGAATTTGAGAAGAATATTCTTTTAAAAGAAAGCTTTAAGAAGCAATCTCAGCTCGAGGAGCAGCTTAAATATGATCCTTTGACAAAGTTATATAATATGAAAACCTTTTTTAATTTATTGTCCGGATCAATTGCAAAAGAAGAGTTCCCGCTGGCTGTAGCGGTAATTGATGTGGATCATTTCAAAAAAGTGAACGACACCTATGGCCATGATAACGGAAATGCTGTTCTGATTTATTTATCACGTCTTTTGCAGGAGCATTGCTCGGCAATGGGGCATGTATGCCGATATGGTGGAGAAGAATTTGCGGTTATTTTTCCGAATAAAACATCGGAAGAAGCAAAAGTGGTTATAGAGGATATTCAGGGAATATTTGCAGAGCATCAATTTAAGTTTGTTGCTCAGGGAAATGTTACCTTTAGCTGTGGGATTGCGGAGACTTCGCAAAGGGACTTTAAACACAGAGAGCTATTTAACTTAGCGGACAAGGCAATGTATAAAGCGAAGAATGCGGGTAGGAATAGAACCATCGTGTATGAAGACTCATTATAAATGATTAAAATCATATACTGGCTTATTAAAATAATAATTTTATGTAAAATAGTTGATTGTTTTACTAGTTTATAGTAAAATATTTTACAAAGAGGTGGTGACTTAATAAATCAAAAGGAGATAAAGGATGGTAGGAATCAAGGAAGTGGCAAAGAAGGCAGGAGTTTCGGTTTCGACGGTATCCAATGTGCTGAACCATAAGAAAAATGTGGGTGAAGAGACCAGAGAACGGATTCTAAAGATTTGCGAAGAGTTGAATTATCATCCGAATCTTGCGGGCAGAGGATTAAAATCCGGAAAACCTAATACGATTTTATTTAATTTCAGCGATTTTGATCGCAGTTTTTACTTGAAAATCATTAATGGTATCAGTGATTATGTAAATGATAATGAGTTTGATCTTATCATTTGTACGGATAAATCCTGTGAAAAATATATGAATAACAGTCTAACCAGTGGTAGCATTATCTTGGATCGAAAGATGAAGGATGACACCCTATATCGCTTAGCCGGGGAAAACTATCCGATTGTAGTGCTGGATCGTATTTTAAACAGCCCCTATATTAAAAGCGTTGTGGTGGATAATTATGAGCCTATGTTTGAGATGATTCAGGAAGTAGTAAAGCGTGGATATCGCAATTTTGCTTTTATCGGAGGTCCCGAAGAGACTGCAGACAATAAGGAACGATACCGGGCATTCCGGGATGCGCTTGCAGTCAATCATATTGAATTTCAGCAAAAGAGTTATTTCGCAGGGAATTACCGAGAAAAAAGTGGCTATACCACCGCAAAAATACTGATGCTTAGCCATGAGATGCCCGATTGCCTGGTCTGTGCCAATGACAATATGGCAATTGGTGCAATGAAAGCATTCCGAGAGAATGGAATCAGGGTTCCAGAGGACATTGCCATTACCGGTTTTGACAATTGTGATCTTGCGGAAGCCATGGGACTTACTACAGTTTCTATTCCTAACTATGAAAGAGGCTATATAGCAGCCAGATATCTAATAGAAAATATCAGAGGACAGAGAAATGTAGAAACCTTTAAGATTGCTGCAAAGATTATCTATCGGGACAGCGTAAGCATGAAAATTAATTTATGATGATGTTAGAGCCAAACAGCCCTGATATATTGTTGCTAAGTCGATTTGGACAAAGCTAAAAGATTCATGCTTCGATGAAAATGTGTAAGATTGAAGGACGCCTAAGAATATTCAACGTCACATTTCTTCGTATGGAGCGAGTAAATTACAAAGGAACATTATGAAAAGGGATTTTAATGGCTAAATCATATAAAATGTAAAAAATATACTTAAATATGGTAAAATACTAGTAAAAAGATAAAGAAATTTAGTAAAGGCATGTGATATTCAACAATAATTGAATGTTTCACATGTCTTTTTTATTGCCTTATCTATACAATATACACAAATATAGATAACGGAATAAGGAGTTTATTCTACAATATTGACAAAGCAATTAAAATGAATTATTATTTTGGTATAACGTTTTATTAAATATTTCATCTATAAGGAGAGGAAGTTATGAAAATGAAAAAACTATTTAGCATTTTACTTGTAACGGTTCTGGTATTTGGTATGGTATTAACCGGATGCAGTTCTAAGGAGGGATCAAAGGAGAGCTCAACAGGGGTGAGCGCAACACCGAGTACCGATAAGCCTGCCGCAGCGAAGAAAATTATTATTTTCCAGTCAAAGGTTGAGATTTCTGATCAATTGGAAGCATGTGCAAAAGAGTATCAGAAAGAAAAAGGCGTTGAGGTTGAAGTTTGGGGAACTACCGGTGACGATTACTTACAGCAATTAAAAATTAAACTTGGCAATAATCAGGGACCTACTTTGTTTTCCTTGGTTCCCGGAGCAGAATCAGAAGAGTTGAAAGCATACTTGGCTGATCTGAGTGATTTATCCTTTGTGAAAGACATTGCTGATAATATGGCAAATGTAATTGACAATAAGGTGGTTGGTATTCCTTATACCATGGAAGGCTTCGGAATGGTTTATAACAAGAACTTAATCGATGCTTCCAAAGTAACAAATTATGATTCCTTTGTAAAAATGTTAAAGGATCAAAAAGCAGCAGGAATTAATGGTTTCAGCCTTTCACAAGAGAGTTATTTCTTAATTGGACATATTTTAAATACACCATTTGCACTTCAGGCAGACCCCACCGGTTTCATCGATAAGCTGGTAAAAGGGGAGGTAACCTTACAAGATACTCCGGAATTTGTTGAGTTTGGAAAATTCATGGAAGCGATCCGTGAGAACACAAAGAATCCTTTAGAAGTAAATTATGATGCGGAGACTGGTGATTTTGCAACAGGGAAGAGTGCTTCCATCCATCAGGGTAACTGGTGCTATGGTATGTTTAAAGATTATGATGTGAAGTTCGATATGGGTATGATGCCGCTGCCGATTTCTGGTAATGATAAGCTTGCAGTAAGCGTTCCTGCTTGCTGGTATGTAAATTCTCAGGCAAAAGCAGAAGAGGTTCAGGCAGGTAAAGATTTCTTGAACTGGCTCTATACCAGTGAGACTGGAAAGAAATATTTGATGGAAGAATTCGGATTCATCCCGGTATTAACTACGATGAAGAGTCCTAAGTTAGATCCTCTCTCCCAGGCAGTATCTGAGTATGCAACCTCAGGCAAGACCATCTCCTGGCCAATGAGCAAATGGCCTGCAGGTATCGTAGATGTATATTTGGTACCAATTGCACAGGAATTCTTTACAACTGATATGACAGGTACTCAGTTCTTAACAAAATTAACAGACGCATTTGTACAGGCAGGCAAAAAATAAAGGGTTTATCTAAACGTTTAGAGGGCAGCGTACAGCGCTGCCCGTAGGCGTTGTAATAATACAGGTCAGATGTTGTAATAAATACAAATTGTTTGTTCATTACATAAAGTCAAGAAATAGTTCTTGGAAAGCAGCTTTTCTATGAGAAAGTAAATTGCTGAGTTTGGTAGTACTCAAAATAAATAACGAATGACGACATGAGGGAAGCTGGTTTTGGAAGGAGAGTAGAAATGAAGAAAAGAAGGGATATGGGTTGGTATGCCCTATTTGTATTACCCTTGGTGTTTATATTTACAACTGTAGTAATTATTCCGTTTATTATAGGTATAGGCTATTCTTTTGTATCATGGGATGGAATGCCACTGAATGAAAAAACCTTTGTTGGCTTTGAAAACTATGCAAGGCTGTTTGGGGATACCAGGTTTTTAAGCTCCGCATTACATACGGTCTTGTTTACTATATTTTCTGTTTTATTGATTAATGCATTTGGTTTAACCTTTGCTCTGGCATTTACAGGAAAGCTAAAAGTGAAGAATGTGGGCAGAACTATGCTGTTTATGCCATATCTGATTGGTGGTTTAATTCTTGGTTACATATGGAAGTTTATTTTTACCGATGTATTTAAATCCATCGGTGAAATGACTGGACTTACAAAGATTTTTTTTAGCTGGCTCCTTGATCCGAAGTATGCACTGTTTGGAATGATTATTGTAACAACCTGGCAAATGGCAGGCTATATCATGATCATATATATTAACGGTATTCAAGCAATGCCGGAGGATGTGCTTGAGGCGGCGAAGGTGGATGGTGCGGGGTTTTGGCAGACCTTAAAGAGTATTAAATTTCCCTTGTTAATGCCTTCCTTTACGATCTGTCTCTTTTTAACCTTATCCAATTGCTTTAAGATGTTTGATGTTAACTTTTCCCTTACTGGAGGAGGACCGAATAACGCCACAGAAATGATGGCAATGAACATTTACAATGAAATCTTTTCACTAAGTAATTATGGTTATGGTCAAGCCAAGGCAATCCTTTTCTTTATTGCAGTGGCAGTTATAACCCTGATTCAGGTTTCTATTACAAAGAAAAGGGAGGTGGAGATGTAATGAAAAAGCTGGCGAAAGGAATTGTTGAACTTCTTGTACTTTTGGTATGCTTGTTATATCTATTTCCCATCTATATCGTTTTAGTCAACGCCTTTAAGAACAGACAGGAGTTATATGAAAATATGCTTGCTCTGCCGAAGGGATATTCCTTTGAGTACTTTAGTAAGGCAATGAGCAAAATGAACTTTTTAAGTGCCTTAAGTAATTCTCTTTTAGTGACCGTGATTTCTATTATTATCATCGTAGTACTTGCATCCATGACTGCATGGATGTTTGTAAGAACGGATAATCGTTTGAGCAGAATTTTGTTTCTGACCTTTGTCGCTACGATGATTATTCCCTTCCAGACGATTATGATGCCGTTGATGCAGGTAATGGGTTGGGTTAGGGATACACTACATATTCCAATGCTGAATTCTCTCGGTGGATTGATTTATATGAATGTTGGATTTGGAACCAGTATGGCAGTTTTTCTATATCACGGTTTTGTGAAATCGATTCCGGTATCTTTAGAAGAGGCGGCCACCATTGACGGCTGCAATAAACTAGGAGTGTTTTGGAAAATTGTTTTCCCTATGCTTAAGCCAACCACAGCAACGGTGATGATTTTGGATGTAATCTGGATTTGGAATGACTATTTGCTTCCCTCACTGGTACTTTCCAGTAAATCGCTCAGAACAATACCCTTATCCACAGCCTCCTTCTTTGGTCAGTTTACCATTGAATGGAACATGGCAATGGCGGGTCTGATGTTAACCATTACACCGGTTATTCTGTTCTATCTGTCTGCACAAAAATATATTGTAAAAGGCGTTGCAGCAGGAGCCGTAAAGCTTTAACAGGCGATTGATATTGCAAGACAAAGGTACGTATTTGACAGGATGAATACTTGCATTTCAAATCAGAATTTACTAGAAATGAGGAAAACAATGAAACAACGGTACAAAAAATATGAAATAGATAATCGGAATCCAAGCCAGGAAGAATTGATGGTACATGAGAGTGTGTTCCATAATGCCAATGGCTATATCGGAATCCGTTCTAATTATGAGGAGGGTTATCCCGAAGAGTTTGACACCATACGTGGGGCTTACATCAATGGTTTTTACGATATAGCGGATATGAGACAGGCGGAAAAATTGTATGGTTTGACGGAAGACAAACAGGCAATGCTGAATGTGGCTGACACTCAGACCATTATACTATGGATTGATGGGGAACGCTTTGATTTGTTCAATGGCACTATCCTAAAGAGCAGTCGATGGCTTGATATGGAAGCTGGAATCACAGGAAGAAGCATTCATTGGAGATCACCCTTAGGGAAAGAGGTAGAGATTGAAATACGAAGAATGACTTCCTTTGTTCAGTTGTCCCTCTTTACCATTGAATATAGGGTGAAAGCGTTAAATTTTGAAGGAGTATTAAAGTTTCAATCTTATCATATTGGTGAGGTGAAGAACTACAGTAATCCACATGACCCCAGAGTTGCACAAGAAGCGTCCAACTATTTATATCCTTTAAAAGCCAAGCTGGAAGGGGATATTTCTTATCTAACCAGCATAACGTCCAGATCGAAGCTATCAGTTTGCACCGGTGTGGCTCATCGTATGTCAAAACTAGGTAAGATGGATTGCCAATTAATAGAGCATCATGCTAGCTACATAGCAACAGTAGAAATAAAAGCGCAAGAGAGTTTCACACTGACTAAGTACAGCATATTTTGTGATTCCATTCGATCCAACAATTGTTCTAAAGAAGCAAGATTCCAGATGAACAAGGCACTGTCGGTGCCCATAGAAGAACATTATCACTTGCAAAAAGAATATTTGAAGGAGTTTTGGAATAACTGTTTTCTGGAGATCATAGGGGATAACCAGCTGACCGAGGCGGTTAATTATAATATGTATCAGCTGATCCAGTCCGTAGGAAAGGATGAATATTGTAATATTGCAGCAAAAGGTCTAAGCGGCGAAGGGTACGAAGGGCATTATTTCTGGGATACGGAGATGTATATTCAACCTTTCTTTAATTTGACAGCGCCAGCGATTACAAAAAATCTGATTGGATTTCGTTACCGAACCCTGGAACAAGCAAGGGAAAATGCAAGAATTCTAGGACATAAGCAAGGGGTATTATATCCTTGGAGAACTATTATGGGGGTGGAGTGCTCCGGGTACTTCCCTTCCGGCACAGCTGCATATCACATTAACGGCGATATTGCACATTCCGTAATTGCCTATTATTTGGCAACGAAGGATTTTGATTTCATTGAAAAAGAGGGTGCGGAAATTGTATTTGAAACAGCAAGGCTTTGGATGGATGTGGGAAACTATTATCAGGGAAGCTTTCGCATCAATGAGGTAACTGGTCCGGATGAGTACACCTGTATGGTAAATAATAATTACTATACCAACGCCGCAGCACAGTATAATCTTTATTGGGCAGTAAAGCTTTATACTTTACTGAGTGAAAAGGGGGTACTCGCCACCCTTGCAGCTAAAATCAATTTAACAGAGGACGAAATCCAAGAATTTGGGAAAGCGGCAGAGCACATGTATCTGCCCTATGATGAACAGCTCGGTATTAATCCTCAGGATGATTCCTTTTTGGAGAAGAAGGTATGGAATCTTAATAATACCCCCCAAAAGGACTTCCCTCTATTACTTCATTATCATCCCTTACATCTTTATCGTCATCAGGTATGCAAGCAGGCAGATACTGTTTTAGCACACTTTATCTTTGAAGATGTCCAGGATTTGGAGACCATTCGAAAATCCTTTGCTTATTATGAAACGATCACAACACATGATTCTTCCTTGTCTACCTGTATTTTCAGTATTATTGCCTCGAAGCTCGGTCTGGTGGAAAAAGCTTATGAGTACTTTGGTGATTCTGCAAAGCTTGACTTATTTAATACCCATAAAAATACAAAGGATGGAATACATACCGCCAATATGGGTGGCAATTTCATGACCATTGTGTATGGGTTTGCGGGGCTTCGCATCAAAGAAAGTGGACTCCACTTTGCACCTGTAATACCTGGGGGATGGGAGGAGTATCAGTTTCGAATTAATTATGAAGATTCACAACTTCAGGTTGAGGTGAATCAATCAAAGGCTACAGTGCATCTGATTAAAGGAAGTAATAAGAAGCTCTTTGTTTATGGGGAGGAGTATGGCTTAAGTGATACATTGTGTATTCCCTTGAGAAAGCCACTTTAAAAGAATGGCAAGGATAGAAAATGATACTCTTCATACATAAGGGAAATTGAGTTCACCATGCTTCTACAAGGAGCCTTTGTATGAACTTAAGGTCATAGCAGATTGAAGAAATTAAGAATTAGCAATTGAGATAGGGAGGAAGAAATTATCCTCTAATAAGAAAGGAAATATATGAAATATAAAGCGGTTATTTTCGATCTGGACGGTGTGATTTGCCACACTGACCATTATCATTATCTGGCATGGAAGCAGCTGGCTGATCAAATGGATATCCTGTTTGATGAAACCATCAATAATAGTTTGCGTGGTGTCAGTCGTATGGATAGTCTGGAGATTATTCTTAAGAATTATAACAAAGAACCGCTTTCCATAGAGAAAAAAGAGGCACTGGTTGAGGAAAAAAATGATTGTTATAAGGAGTTGTTGAAGCAAATGTCCCCTAAGGATCTTCAGCCAGAGATATGGGATACCTTAGAACAACTTCGTAAAATGGGGATCAAGCTTGCAATCGGCTCCTCCAGCAAGAATGCCAGCTTTATACTGGAACGACTTGGCCTTGGGGGGTATTTTGATGCCCTATCGGATGGCAATCATATCTCCAATTCGAAGCCCCATCCGGAGGTGTTTTTAAAGGCAGCCGATCAACTTGGGATTAACCCTTCTTTTTGCTTAGTGGTAGAAGATGCAAAGGCTGGAGTTGATGCTGCACAGGCTGCCGGTATGGATAGCGCTGCAGTTGGTGATGCAGTTAAGTACTTAGCAAGTTATGACTTGAAGAAGTTTTCGGATTTAGTGGAATTATGTAAGGAATAAAAAGTAGTTTATAAATGGGAGAGTTAAACCAGTTGTTATCTTTATACAGGTTTAAAATGCTTGGATTCAAGGCGAAACTTGTTGATAACATTTCAAATGTCATCAATATCGATATTAATGTGCAAACGTATGAGTTGCATAATTGAGTATAATAAGAATGCGGATTCTTTGGAATTCGCATTTTTGTTAGTTAGATAAGAATAATGATAATTAAAAATCTTATACATTATCCACGAAGCATGTATCATTTGACTTTGAGTAAATTGCAATTACCACAGTATAAGCAGCCTCTTGACTCCCTAAGCAGACCTACTAGCTTTATTGTGAATATACTGGAAAATAGCGAAAGATAACTTGTTAAAGTTACCCTCTGCCATATTTTGCAATGTCTTTTGCTTTATTGAAGTCCATATTTTAATATTTGGTATCTAATAACTTCATTTCCGAATGTAAACCATAATAATAACAATAAAACTATAATGCCCATTATTAAACTAAACCAAGCAAAATATTTGTTTTCTTTACGTATGATTGGATATAGAACAATTAATAATGTTCCGATGGCAAGAGTTATTACAACCGACAATTGCCCTGTCAATGTTTCAAATACCATAAAACTTACCTCCACTATTTCTGGTAATTTCTTTGGGAAAACAAAATCGCCAGTATAGACTTCGTTACTTATACACCTAGTTAACTATCTCGCAAAATAAAAATTGCAAACAATACTTTGTAAATATTATACATTACATAATTGCTTAAAATCAATGCATTTATCATTCTGATTTAAAAATGAGTATAGAAAATAAGGGGCATTAATAAGTTGCTATGCTCCGCATGTATTTCTGGAAGCGAAAATAATCTTCGTCTTCTATAGCGATATCATAATGCCAACCATGTTGTATTTGTTGAAGAATGAATGACCTGTATTGTCAGTAGCTGTAGTTACTGTGCGAATTCAGGACCCCATGACACTATATAAGAAAATAGGAGCAGTATTGAAAAAATTAACTTTTTATGGTAGTCTTACAGATAGGGAGAGTAAGAAAAAAGGCCTATTAAATTATTGACAGAGTTAATAGTACGATAGGGAAGAGGATAAGTAAAATGAATAAATTTGGAGTACAATTTTCCAGTGAATCAATTACAGCATTATCTATTAGGTGTATTAATGATTCCAATGATTCAGCAGGTGAAATTGAGGAGATAAGAGATGTTCTTAGAAAATTTCAGAAGGGTTATTCTGAGAAAAAGATAGATGAAATTAATTCTTTTATGGAAGAACTTTTTTTATACAGTGAGGAAATATCCATTTTAGGAACAGCGACAGGCGAAATTATTATAGGAAAAGAAGCCGTAAAGCAATTGCTTAAAGAGGATTGGCTATATTGGGGAGATTTGAATATTGACTATAAAAACGCATATATAACTATTGACAAAGATGTTGCTTGGATTTCATCGAAGGGGACGGTTAATTATACGTTTGAAGACACACCTGAAAGATATGATAGGTACGTTAATTACATAAAAGAAAATCTTGAAAACACAGATTTCACACCAAAACAGAAAATTACGTTTATCAATTGGGTTTTAGCCTTGAATTACCATCAACGTGTAGATGAGTGGCGGGAATATTTGTGGCCAATGTGCCTTAGTGCAGTTCTGATAAAAGTTAATGATAAATGGAAATTTGGGGGTCTTCAATTTTCCATGGCAGAAGCTAATTTTCCTGATGAACGTTTTGAAAATTCGAAAATATTTGTAGATAAATATAATGAGCAAATGTCAATGATTAATCAGTATAATAAGCATAAGGTATCAAACGACATAGAAAAATTTATCAAGAGTTTTGAAAGTGAATTTGCAGCGAGTGAAGATATTTCAGAGCAATTAGTAAGTAAATATTTTAAAGGAAAGAATATGTCCTATGTAATTGGACCAGACAATCATTGGTACATAGGAATGAAAGAAATAAAAGAATTTTTTACAGAAGGGGATATGAAAAATCTTTCTTTAGAAATAGAAAATAGTATGGTAACTAACTTTGGTGAGATTACTTGGGTTACGCTTTTTGGTACATTAAAACAACAATTGAACGAAGAGGAACTTATTCAACGTTCTTTAGGAGAGTTGGATAATTTATTTAAGTCAAATCGCACCTCAAAGGACAAGTTGTTTGGAGCACATAGAAGTATAGCTTATGTATTAAAGGAATGTGCGGCAGGAGAGAGTTATACCTGTCCAATAAGGATGACAGCAATAGTTTCAAATAGTTCAGACAGACCTGTTTTTAACTATATACATTTTTCGTTCCCTTTCTATTGGGTATTGGAAGGTAAATTAGATAGCATTTAGAGAAATTATAGCGTCTATTTATCAAAAAGGATTACAGTCAACGTGTAAGGTTCTTTATGATGGCTTCAAGAGTGGATGGAAATCAAATCGAAATACGTGATGTATTTATTAGAAATCATACAACCAAGGAGGATGCCTCAATGAAGGGGTTAAAAAGATATTTTTCAATATTTCTATCAGTTTGTTTAGTGCTTTCGGCTTTTATTCCATTTTCTATGCCAATCACGAATGGAGTGGTATATGCAGCAGAACAGGGAAAGGTAGAGTCTGCTTCACCAACAATTACTCAAAATACTATCCCAGAAGTATCAAATACATCAGAAAGCAGTTCTGAACTACCCTCTCAATCAGAAATTAATCAATATAAAGAGGATGGAACCTGTAATAAAAGACTCTCCTTCTATAAAAACCTAGTGGGTGCTAAGTCGGAGAATGCATCAGCGACAAGTGCATTGTCACAGTCAATTATGTCAGCTTCTAGCAGTAAGCTTTTAGGTTCTACTGCTTTAAATAATACATTAGCAGGACCAAGGCTCTGGCAATCCGGAATGCCAAGGACAGGTACAGCAAAAGCTGCCGTGTTTTTAGTGCAATTTCCAGATTACATAAATAGTGACAGCATGGTTACCGCCGAATCGGTTCAGAATATGCTGTTCGGGACAAATAATATGGAAGGTTATCCATATGAGAGCTTGACTAACTATTATCAACGTTCGTCCTTTGGGAAACTAAATATCCAGGGGAAAGTATTTGGATGGTATACTGCAGCACATACCAGAAGTTATTATGAAACCGCAGGCAGTGATGCGTTGATGAAAGAGGTTATCAATTATTATAACCAGCAAGGAATCGATTTTTCGCAGTTTGATGGAAATAACGATGGGGTCATGGATGAGGTGTTTTTGAACTTTAGTGGGCCGGATACCGGTTGGGGGTCTGTATGGTGGTCCTATGTAACATCGATGCAGTCAAAATATTCTGTGAATAACAAAATGGTTACAAAATATTCATTTATCCATGTAAATGCATCGAAAGACGATTATATCAAAACATATTGTCATGAAACCGGACATTTTCTTGGTTTGCCAGACTATTACAATTATGATTTTTGGGGTCAGAACGGTAATTCGGGTGGTATCTGCGGAGATGATATGATGGCGAATAACATTGGAGATCAAAATGCTTTCTCAAAATTATTGCTTGGATGGATTACTCCTGAGGAGGTTCAAATTATCACGCCAAATTCAACTGCAACAAAAGCTACCTTGTCTAATGCTGCAATATCCCCCAAAGTAGCGATTGTTGCGAATCATTGGGATGCATCAAAGGGCATATTTCAAGAGTATTTTCTATTAGAATATTACGATAACAAGAATAATAATGCGTCATCATCACCATCAAATGGATCGGTAAAGATATTGCATGTGAATGCAGCCTTGGATTCAAGCGGATATAATTTTATTAATGATAATTCCACTACAAAAAATAGATTAATTATGCAAGTAAGGGCAGATAACCAATATAATGTCATTTATGCAAATGATCCAGGAACTGGCTTTTATGATGAGAATGATAGCTTTGATATGAATACAAATCCTTCAACAGATTATTATGATGGAGTATTTACCGGTATCAATGTGAAGATAAATAGCGCGGATAATGATAATGCAGTCATTACCGTTGTTAGGGATGTGGTAAATCCAAGTATTCCTAGCATTAAATATATTTCTCCCAAGGAAAGTCAACCAGGGGTTTATACAGCAAACCTAGTTCCAAACCAGGATAATGTTATGATTACATATTCTTCGAAGGTATACTTATCAAGTAGTACTAAAGTTGTAGTGAAAGCAATGAATAGCGGAAGTGTTACAACTGGGCAATTGAAGGTGAAAGACGATACTTTAATTATACCTATCAATGCACAGGAGGGAACTAATTTTAGCCTAACAATACCCGGTGGATTAGTTAAAAACTCTTATGGGAATGGAAATAAATCGGTTACTTTGAAATTTTCAGCGCTTAATAATTACAAAGCTGTTTCATCAAAAACCATCGTAGATGATGCAAACAGCATATTTATGCCAGGTAGTACAGGGTGTATCACAGCCTCTGATAGCAGCCGGATTGTAATATCCGATCTCACAAATAATAAATTAACCTTTTTCAAAGTAAAAGATGGAACTATAATTAAAAAGGTATTGAAACAGGAATCTGATCCTGCCCACTATGATTTGACCTATAATAAGGATTGTTATAAGCTTTCAGAAGATCGATTTGTAGTCGCTTATGAAAGGACACGCAAATCAGATGGCACTGCATTTATTTATTTCCTCCTCCTTGATCATAATGGAACTATTCTTGCGAAGGCTAAGTCGGAACGAGCACCAGTTGGGCAAGGTACCGGAAGTTATTTAATAGTTCCAAGGAGCGAAAGTAACTTTGATCTGATTATATATAATGCGAGACAGTTTAAAGATGATATATGGGAAAATCAGTTTGATAGTGAACCGGTCAGGTATCAATATACCTTTAATCAAGCGAACGGAACATTATCTTCAAAATTATTAAACTTTCCAAATGATGATGCCAATAACTATTTTGTTCAAGGAATGTCTGGGGTTATTCCCCTTGAGAATGGTGAAATGGTCGTTTATAAAGGGGCTTATTCAAAGGGACTACCAACCGTATGCCTTATGGATAAAGACTATAAGGTAATTAATGATAGCTATAGTCCTCCTGAATCAATGGATGTCTCTGATAATGCTGGAAAGGCAAATGTTTTATCGGTAGTTGCGAATTCAGATGGTACCATTAATATAATCGAGCTGGCATTAACGAATTATATCCCTGCTACATCAACCTATATGAAAACCATATATGCAACCCGCGTGACGAAAGATTTTAAAATACTGCGACGTGTTGCATTAGGTTATGCAGATTCAACAATTTGTGGTATCAATGTCACCAATTTGGATAATCAAGGGTTTGTGGTGGAATATGAAAAAAGAGTTGTGGATTATGCGACAAATGATTTCTTTCAACCGCAAAAGTCCATAATTTACGCATATGATAGTAATTTGAATTATAACTTTGGATATGTTATAAAGGGTAGATGGGTAGAAGACAATATATATTATGACAATAATAAAATATATTACATGCAGATGGGATCACAGAATTATCCGGAGGATATGGGGAATTGTAATACGCTTACATTTTATGATACACCAGATGCGGATTATACCAGTATGAAGATCTCTTCAAATCATCCTGAACTATTGGCGCAAACAGGAGATAGTAGTTATATTAAGGGGGGAAGAGCAACAATCTATGTTCCAACTGTCTCAGGATATGAAGCAAAGGCAACTGTCAATGGTGTTTGGACTCCGATTCAGGATGAAGTGTTGACAGTTTCTGACGTAACAGAGGAACATGGTATTGCTGGAGAAAGTAATTCTATGACAACATCTTCAAAGCAGGTTGTCATTGCCTATGTATCAGACCATTTAGAGCACTCTGTAGTCTTTCATTCCAACGGAGGAACTCTAATAACGGCACAAACAGTAAAGGACGGTGCAACTGCCGAACTTCCTGATGTTCCAACGAAGGCGCATTATAACTTTGAAGGGTGGTATATAAATCCAGAATGTACAAAGGTGTATGATTTTAGTAGTTTGGTAACTAGTGATGTTACACTCTATGCGAAGTGGACTTTAATTACGAAAACCATCGTTGTAAAACAACTACCAACGAAAGTAAGTTATTTAAAGGGTCAAACCCTTGATTTATCAGGGGCAAAACTTCAAGTTATATATGAAAATAATACATCAAAGTTAATTAATATAACGAATGATATGATATCAGGTTATAATAAGGAAAAAGTGGGAAAACAAACAGTCACGATAACTTATAACTTAAAGGGCACATGGTTTCAGGTTGATGTAACAGCATTAGTAGTAACATTTATCACGAATAGTTCAAGTAAGGTTGAGAATCAAAGTCCCAACTATAATACGATCATTAAAAAACCAATAACACCAATTAAAACTGGTTATACCTTTGTAGGCTGGTATAAAGATTCGGAAGGAAAAATTTCCTGGAATTTTGCATCTGATAAAGTAACAAAGAATACAACCTTGTATGCAAAATGGTCAATCAATCAATATCTGGTAAGCTACAACAGCGTAGGAGGCAGTAAAGTAAAGAATACAAGCGCGGTTTACAATTCATCTATACAAGCACCTGCGCAACCCACAAGAAAAAATTATACATTCTTGGGATGGTATAAAGATTCAAAATATAAAGTGATTTGGAACTTCAATAAAGATAAGGTTATAAAAGAGGTTATCTTATATGCCAAATGGGCAAAAAATCCTTCGGTTCCAGTCCAGTTATCCATCTCAAAATTATCATCAACCAGTGCATCAATCAGCTGGAATATAGTAAGCGGTGCAAAGGGATACGAAGTATATGGTGCAACATCAAAGAGTGGTAAATATACATTGTTAGGCACTATCACTGGAAGCAGATATACGGACAAATCTCTAGTTAAGGGAAAAAATTATTATTATAAGGTGAGAGCTTACATAGTTGTTGATAATAAAAAGATATATAGCGAATATACCAAGATAGCATTTGTGAAAATTTGATATATGTTGGGATAAGATTGTAAGGTGGTTGGTGATAAGAGCGTGTGGTAATTTGTTCTACCTTCAACTGATCAACCTACATCACATACTTTCTGATTGATAAAAACAGAAGATATTCCTCAGTTCTTTCGAATTTTATAGAGGCTTAATAAAACAGTGTGAAAGTTATACAATTTATTGTCAAACTTTTCTTTGAAAATTTTGACAATATGGAATATAATGGAAGTGCATAAATTGAAATTAATATTAATCAGACATGGATTCCAAGGAGAATGAAAATGAAACCTTTCATCAAATTGCAGAGTATAGTTTTAGATTGTGATAAGCCAGACTTATTGGCTAAGTTCTATGTTAATTTACTTGGTGGAACAATTACCTATGAAATCGATAATTTCGTATGTCTCTCAATTCCCGGTGAGAGCGTAGGTATCTCTTGCCAATTTGAGGAGGATTATATGCCTCCTGTTTGGCCTGGTTTTGGAAAGGATCAAATGAAAATGGAACATCTTGATTTTGCGGTCACAGATATAGAAGGAGCTGTTCGATTTGCATTATCCCTGGGTGCTACAAAGCCAAGTATACAATATTGGCAGCCAGAGCTAGGTCCTCAATGGGTAACACTTTTAGACCCAGCAGGTCATCCTTTTTGTTTATGCTTGCATGAATAAATAACTTCAGATAATGAGAGAGTCATAAACATTTCCATCTTCATTTCAAAATTACATATGTCATAAAAAACTGACCTCCGCTATATTAGAATTTTTAAATCTAACATATGGAGGTCAGTTCACAAAGGAACTTAGGTTCCTTTGTATTGAATTTGGGGTGAATGGAGGGATATCAAAACGTTGTCCTTGATTGTTTTAAACAGGAATGATAAATATCGTTCTGATAAGAAATCATTTATAGCAACTTGATTAAGGCTTCTAATTCTTCACATAATACCTTTGCAGTACCAAAATTATTATCCATTAAAGCGAATTCTATTTTTGTTTCCAATGCTTTTTTCTTTTGTTCCAGTTCTAAATAGTCTTTATCAAAATGGCTCGCATAAATCATCTTTCTAAACTTTCGCATACTCATTTTTCGAAGGGTTTTATCTTCAATAATTAGTACATAATCCATACAACTGATAGTATAGAAGTCATGTGATATCATAAGTATAGCGCCTTTATAGTTTTCAATAGCTTTTTCCAGTGACATTTGGGAGTAGGTATCCAAATGACTGGTGGGTTCATCAAGCAATAACAGGTCTGCCTGGCTGGCAGAGATTTTGCCTAGTTGCAGTAAGTTTTTTTCGCCGCCGGATTGGGAGCCAATCTTTTGGGAAAGGACTTCAGAATCAAAGCCATAATTTGAAAGATAAGATGAAATCTCATCATAGGTTTTAAATCCAGCTTGAAAGAATTCATCATAGATTGTATTGTCTTCGTTTAACATTTCACCTTGGAGCTGAGATAAAAACGCCATTTTCACGGAATCCTTCAACTCAATAGAGTCCTTATGATTCTGAAAGATTTCGCGGAGTAAGGTTGTCTTTCCAGTGCCGTTCCCACCGATTAGGGCTACTTTATCCGTTGCTTTCATCTCAAAGTTGCCATCCTTAATTAAGAGTTCATCAAAGGCAACTGTATAATCCTGTACTTTTAAAATAGTTTCTTCTTCCGGTTCATGATCTATCGTGAAGTTTATTTTTGGCTCTTTAATCTCAACAAAGGGTGCTTGTATTCTGCGTGCTTCCAGTCTTTCCTGAATTTTAATTCTGGCCTTTAAGGATTTCCCTCTGGCAGCTTCTGTAAAAACAGTTGCAGCAGAACGGAGTTTTTCAATGATAACCTCATTTCGCTCAATCTCTTGCGTATCTGCAAAAGCCAGCTCTTGTAACTCGATTTTGGTTTGGAGTAAAGAAAAATTGTAATCAATATATCGTCCGTTAAATTCCTGTAGCAGCTTATTTTCAAGGTGTAGGATTTTGTTAAAGCAATGGTTCAGTAAATATCGATTATGTGTAATAATCAGCAGGCTTCCCTTATGAGAATTAATAAGATTCTTAAGCGCATTCAGATGTTCAAAGTCTAAAAAAACATCCGGTTCATCCATAATTAATAAGTCAGGAGCAGTAAGCATTTCCTTGATTACCTGAATCAGTTTAAATTCTCCACCGCTGAGTTTTGATACCGGGAGGTTCTCTTTCTTACTTAGGTTTGCCAGAGTTAGTTGTTTGTTCATGTTGCTTTCGAATTCGTCCCCTCCAATGGCCTGAAACGCATCCAGAGCTAATTGATATTGTTCTAACAGAGGATCAAGTTCGGTAGCGATTCCCATTTCGGTACAAAGAGAAGTTATTTCATCTTGGAGTTTAATAAATTCTTCTCCAATATATTCAAAAACAGTAATGTCCTTTGTTTTATCCAGCTGCGAGAACTGGCTTACATATCCAATTCTGCTCTCTGGAGAGATTTCAATTGTTCCTTCGAACAGATATCGTTCCGGTGCCATTATCATATCAATTAAGGTACTTTTACCACTTCCACTTGTTCCGATAAATGCGCAATGCTGACCATCTTCCAAGGTGAAGGAAATATTATTATACAAATCCTTTTTGGGAAAGGAGTAGGATAAATTATCAACTTTTATCATGTTATTACCTCTCTATCTCATTAAAAAAGAGCCTATAAAATAAGCTCCCCTATATTATGAACTCAATCATTACCTTTCATCATTATAAAATGTAAGTTTTTATGAGTTTACTCTTGGTAGCATAACATTTTTTTTGAAGGATTACAATCATTTCGTCGGAAATTATATAGTGGAGAAAATATAGTGTTACGGCTCGCTCCCAATTCAAAACTTGTCGTAATCATATTCTCAACTTTGACAGAAAGTGAACAGTAACAAGAGAGTATATAGAGGAAGATAAGAAAAGTATCCGTACCATCAATACCACTAAATAAATATACGAAAGTCGAACCCCAAGAATTAAAACCGTTTGTAAGAGAGGGATTTACTGTTGTTGAGTGGGGCGGAACGAAGCAGAAATAGCGATATCTGATAAATCTATCACTATACTATTGCCATAGCACAGTCTTTCAAGTAGAATTGGGAAGAAAGTTGGTTACCCTAATAAAGTACCAATTCATGATTTGGGAGGTTTCGAGATGAGTAAGGTTAAATTTCACGATTTTTTATTAAGTGATGAGATAAAAAGAGCATTAAAGGGTTTGGAATATGAAATCCCCACAGAAGTTCAACAACAGGTCATTCCTTTTGCATTAGAGAAAAAAGATCTTTTCGTAAAGGCACAGACCGGAAGTGGCAAGACCGGTGCATATGCCATCCCGATATGTGAGTTAATTGAATGGTTGGAGAATAAGCCACAGGCGCTGGTATTAACGCCAACCAGAGAACTTGCAGTACAGGTGAAAGAGGATTTTGTCAATATTGGCAGATTCAAACGTATCAAAGCATCTGCAATTTATGGAAGACATGCATTTTCCGTGGAGAAAAATGAGTTAAAACAGATGACCCATATTGTAGTTGGTACGCCTGGGCGTGTTATGGATCATATTCAGAGAGAAACCTTATTTCTTGATAAAATTAAGTATTTGGTGATTGATGAGGCAGACCGGATGATGGATATGGGATTTGCAGAACAGATGGAATTCATCATGAAGAAGTTACCAATTGAACGGGTTACCATGATGTTCTCTGCTACCATGCCAGAAGAAATCAAGAAGATTGCCTTGAACTATATGAAGGATGCGATGTACGTTGATGTGAGCGAGGATGAGATAACTACCGGGGGCATCAAGCATTCCCTTTATTCCTGTGAGGAGGAAGAGAAGCTTTCCTTGCTTGCGGATGTTACAGTGGTAGAAAATCCGGATAGTTGCATTGTTTTTTGCAGAACGAAGGAACGAGTGGATATGGTATGCGCCAATTTGTTAAACAGAGGGTATCGTTGCAACAAAATTCACGGCGGTATGGAACAGGATGACCGCCTGTCTGCAATGAAGCGTTTTAAAAGGGGAGAGTATACTTATCTTATCGCTACGGATGTAATTGCAAGAGGAATTGATGTTGAAAATATCTCCTTAGTAATCAATTATGATATTCCCTTAGATAAGGAAGTCTACGTTCACCGTACCGGAAGAACCGGTCGGGCAGGTCTTGATGGCAACGCAATCACCTTTGTAACCTCCGGCGAATTAAGATATTTAAATGAGATTGAAAAATACATTGGATTTGAAATTGAGAAAAAAGAAAAGCCTTCTCAGGAAGAAGTGGCCATATGTAAAACTGCTTTTGATCAAAAAAGAAATAAGATTCCTGTTCTCAAACCTGTGAAGAGTAATCAATTAAATAAGGAAATTTTAAAATTGCGATTTAATGGGGGAAAGAAAAAGAAACTTAGGGCAGCTAATTTTGTGGGGGTAATATCAAATATTGAAGGGGTTAGTGCGGAGGATATCGGTATTATCTCCATCCAAGATACCCTTACCTTTGTTGAGATATTGAATGGTAAAGGAACCTTGGTATTGGAGACAATGAAAAATACAGCGATTGGCGGTAAGCAACTAAAGGTATCAATTGCCACGGAGAAAGATTAGCAAGTATTCTATAGATTTTACAAATTGCAGACCAACACGGTTGGAAAGTGCTATGACACCCTAATATTTTTTGTTACAAATTTTCTTCGTTATAGTTTTCTTTATATTTTTGTTGCCTTTTCTTGCTTTCAAAAACAGCAGGTCGATATTTGATCCCGTTGGACACTCGTTTTTTTCGATCCTCTGGGCTTTCCTTGGTAATCATTAATTTTGGTTTTTTCTTTTTCATAAATATACCTTTCTCTCTGCTTATTCCGCTGCCTTGAAGTTGTAAACAGGTTTGATTACCTTAACAACATCTACGCTTTCCGTTATATTGCTAAGGATTTCTTCCATGGGTTTGTAGGCGAAGGGTGCTTCATCTACCGTGGATTTGTTCACGGTGGATGAATAAATCCCCTCCATGGATTTCTTAAATTGTGACAGGGTAATGCTTTGCTTGGCAGCGGTGCGGCTCATGAGACGACCGGCTCCATGAGGAGCTGACATATTCCAGTCCGGGTTACCCTTTCCGGTACAGATTAAGCTTCCGTCTCTCATATTCATCGGGATTAGGACTTGTTCTCCGGATTTTGCAGAAATAGCCCCTTTTCGAAGAATCATGCTTTCCATATCAATATAGTTATGAATGGTGGTAAAAGAGTCCTCCACCTTAAACTTCATCTGTTTCACAATATCCTTAACCATTGCCTTGCGATTGAGCAAAGCATATTGCTGGGTGATTGTCATATCGTGAATATAATCTTCAAATAGAGAACCCTCCAGATAGGCTAAGTTTTTATCCGTCTTTAAAGTGGTTAATTTATCCAGTTCGGTTTGAATTTCACTCTCCCGTCCCTGTGCTTTTAGATCATTGATTAGCTGGGAGTGATCCTTTTTTCTTCTTTCTAATTCGTTGACTGCTGCTTTTTGGTAATAGTCCGCAACCTGCTTACCAAGGTTTCGGCTGCCGGAGTGCACCACAAGGTAGAAGCGTCCCTGTTCATCCTTATCAAGCTCGATAAAATGATTTCCCCCGCCTAAAGTACCCATACTTAGCAAGGCACGATTTAAATTTACGTGATCTCGGCAGCGTAACTGGGTTAAATCAATTTCCTCCATATAGGAATGAGGATTCTCACGGATCGTAAAGCCTGCCGGAATAAATTTGTGAATTACCGCATCAAGCTTTTGCAATTCCACATGGGAATCCTTGAGTAGTACAGTTTCCATACCGCAGCCGATGTCAACTCCTACTAGATTGGGGACAACTTTATCGGTGAGGGTCATGGTAGTGCCAATGGTGCAACCTGCTCCGGCATGCACATCAGGCATAATACGAATTTGACTTGAACTGATAAATTCCTGATTAAGGAGATTAATAATTTGAGTAATCGCATCCTGTTCCATGTTATTAGTAAATACTTTTGCAGTGTTATATGTTCCTTTTAATTCAATCATAATTTTCCTTTCAAAATGAGCGCAAAAAAGCCCGAGTAAATTACCCGGGCATCAAAAACGGCTAAATGGTTAATAAAAGAAAGGCGCTAACTATCGCCATGCCGATTTGAATGATACGGGTATTGTTTAGTGTTAGTATTTATGTTTTGTATTATTTGTTGCATGACGTCACCTTCCTTTCTGTAATTTGTTAACAATAAAATACCACGTATTTGTAACGATGTCAACAAATATCAAATTATCCCATATATGTAAAAGTTTCTGTCCCACATTATTCATCGTGGTAAGGTTTTTAATGTTAGAATTAGGTAACTAAAACTTAAAGTGTTCATTACTTATAGTAGGCAAGTTATATATTAAAGATTCTCTGTAACTAAGGTCTAATCTACGATTTTGATAGTATTATCAAATCACCATCCCATTCAGGAATAAAAAGGCAATCGTTATTGTAATCCATACTACAAATCTTGGGTAAGTTAAGACTCAATGGATCTTTATTAGTAGGGATATTACGGATACCTTGTTTAATATCTGGATTTCCAGCAATGGTGGTTATGATGTTTGTCGACCTTTCAATCATTCTTACAACATGGTTCTGGGTGTCACCAACGTAAATATTACCATCTTCATCAAGCGACAACGACCAGGGTCCATCAAAGTATTCATCGGGATTGCTACCAAACGTTGCATTTATAGCATTTTTGCCGTCACCAGAATACCCCCCAACACCAGTACCTGCAATGGTTATTACAGACTTTCTTTGTATGTCAATCATCCTCACAGCATAATTCTTACTGTCTAATACATATATATTGCCATCAGGCCCAGTACGAATATCATAAATCCAATTAAATTGAACGTCATTGAAGGGGGTGGTTTCTGTCTGAAAACCAGGTTGACCATTACCTAATGTTTGAACAGGAATGCCTTCAGGAGTGAACTTCCAAAGCTTACATCCTTGGACTTCATTGATCCAAATATTACCTTCATAGTCAAATACACAATTACCCAAATCAGTGAGTCCAATATCATTCCCATCTATTAATACAAATGCGGTCATTTTGTTAGGGTTAATCTTGTAAATCTTTTTGTTTCCAGCACTTGATACTAACAACATGCCATCTGGAGTGTCCGTGATGTAATGTGGATACTGCAAGTCGATAGTTATATGGCAGTCACTATTTTCAACAGGATGATTACCAGCTGACCATTCTAATCTGCCATTTTGACCACAGTAGCCAATCCAGTGTGTGGAATAACTCATAGCATATAAGTTCCCCTTGCTGTCGTGGAATCCGAAAGGTGCATTTCCATCCTTCCATGTCCCCCCTGAATCAAAGTTGATTATTTTTTTAACCTTCCAATCCATTGTTAAGTCTCCTTTTTCAGATACATCATTTTTATCAGATATTTTCTTTGGCTTTCTCTTTGCTTTCAGTAATGTTTTTAATATGTATCCAGATAGTTTTTTAAATCAATCCACGCTAAATATGCGTCTGAGCCAAGTGAAAATTGAATCTCCTGCTCACTTGGGCAGTGGTTCTTGTCCAGCATACGGGTGTAATCTAATGGTGTATTCATGTACTAATCCTCCATTCTTAATAATACCAAATCCTGGTGAATATTATTGTATCATATAATACTTGACAACTATATGACATATTAAAATTTCATTGCTATAAAATTACATTTTTAAATAAAAAATTTTCTAACAATCCTTTAGTAGAAAAGTATAGTTATTATCGGGAGTTTTCAATTACACAATCAATAACAAATAGACATGTATCAGGCCTACGGCATTTATTAGCATCAATTGTGGATTTTAGGATATTTCAAAAACAAACTAACCTTTTTCCCTCAAGCATCTTTTTAACCTATTAATCTCCTTTATTATTTCGCTCCTTCCAGCTATTTACATTTGCTAATTATGTTTACATTAATCTACTTCAGTAGACAGTTTTTCATTATGAACCCTCAAGCTATTCATTAAATAAGTTCTACCTCTACACCATCTATTAGATATTGTCAGAAATCCCTTTGATAGTTATTCAATTTGCACATGGAGTTTTATTGCTTCCATTCTATTGTTGAAACATCTACTCATAAATTCTTCAATTTCAACTAATTGTCTTTGCATAAGAGATCCTAGTCTATCATATTGTCAACTCAAATTTTTGGAATAGAAAACATTGATTATAAAATATTCATAATATAGGTTAGTTGAATACTAACAAGCTGTTGAATGTGTAAAAAATGAGTGTTAATATTAAGTTGAAGATAAAGGTCAAAACGGCTGAATGGAGCAATTACAATTAATAATAATCTCGAAGGACAAACTCTTTCATAAAGCATTATTTGGTTGATTGGGCTGAGCAAATGTATGCATTCATGCAACTACAAAATTGTATATAAATAATAGGAAACAAGCTCGTAGGTTTTGTGTAAGTAAAAGTCTACAGTTTGAGCGGAAATTTTGCCATTCGAACATAATAAAATAATAACAGTTTATTTTACCATTCACTGAGAAATAGTAACCGTAAAGGAGAAATCCCATAATGAAAAAAATTCTTGTTATAGACGATGAGATAGCAATACGAGATTTGCTGGAATTGGTTCTTAAGAGAGAGAATTATCAGGTGGAAACGGCTGAAAATGGCGCATCCGGGCTTGCAAAAATGAATACTTTTCATCCGGATTTAATTTTACTGGATTTGATGTTGCCGGACTATTCCGGATATGATTTGTGTAAGGAGATTGTTAAAAAAGGAAGCATACCTGTTATCATGTTAACCGCAAAAAGTGAAATAATTGATAAAGTATTAGGTTTGGAGCTTGGTGCAGAGGATTATATGACGAAACCTTTTGATAATCGAGAGCTTCTTGCAAGAATTAAAGTTGTATTAAGAAGATATGATACCAGCGATAGTACAGACCGTAATAATAAAATAGTATGTGGGGATTTGAGTATTGAATTTGAAACCAGAAGGGTGATGAAGGGTGATAAACAAATTTCCTTAACAGCGAAGGAGTTTAAAATTCTTGAAACACTTTCAAAGCGATCACAAAAAATTTTTACAAGGGAAGAGCTTTTGGACATCGTATGGGGATACGACTATTTAGGAGATAGCCGAAGTGTTGATATGACAATTATGAGACTGAGAAAAAAAGTGGAAGATGACTCCGAGAATCCCAAATATGTAAAGACCATTTATGGCTTCGGTTACCAATTCGGAGGTGACAATCCTTGAAGTATGCGACCAGACTTCTTTTAAGTATTTTGTTTTTCTCCATCCTATCTTTTTCCATCATTATTTTATCCGTTGACAAAGCTATTGATTACTACAGTTTTGTGACAATCGAAAAACAGATGATGGAAAAGGCTGATATATGTGAGTTGTCCTTTCGAGAAATACTCGCAAAATATGAACATTCCACAAGTAAGCTTCCTCCAACTAGTATGGCAAAGGATGTTCTTGAAGTTTTAAAGGCCTCAGGAAGAGAAGTTAGAATATATGACAAAAATCAGAAATTGTTAGGAATGGCTGAAAACGGAATTATCATTTATGATGGCTCACCAACCATTTTTCATGAAAATATAAAAAATGCCTTGAAGGGGAATTATTCCTATACCATTACCAATAAAAGTCTGATTTATTTTGCAATCCCAATTCAGGACAGTTATTATGAGAATGCTTATGTATTTGAGATAGTAGAAGACATCTCCTATTTTTATATCGTTATGGGAAAGGTCAGAGATATCTTATTTCTTGGTGCCTGTGGCTTTGTATTTCTGATTACAGTGTCGGGCTTTTATATTTCCCGAAAGACAACGAAGCCGATTAAATTTCTTCTTGGAGCAACAGAAAAGTTCTCAAAACAGCAATTTGAACAGATTAATTTAAAGAGGAAAGATGAGCTTGGTATGCTTGCAGCCGGATTAAATCAGATGGGAATAAAATTAAATGACTACATTCAGTATCAAAAGCAATTTGTTTCTAATGTATCCCATGAACTGAAGACACCACTAGCAGCAATTCAGGGCTTTTCTCAGTATTTATATGATGGGGAGAATGAGGATGAGGACTTAAAAAAGATATATTTTCATCTATACAATGAATCGGATCGACTTACAAAGCTTATCAATGAACTGTTGATACTTTCAAAATTTGATAAAGCAGCACCGGAGCTGAATACGGATAAGGAGGATTTGGGGGATCTTGCGAATCAGGTGATTCAACAAATGGAGTACCCAGCCAGTACGAGGGGAATATCCATAGATACAGACTTAAAAAAAGGAATCTTTGTTCAAGTCAATAAAATGTTGATGTTGCATGCAATCGCAAATATTTTAGACAATGCCATAAAATACTCAAAGGATGGAGGTATTATTAAAGTAGAAGTTTTTGAATATCAAAGTTCAGCAATAATCAAGATTACTGATCAGGGGATAGGAATTCATAAGAACGAATTATCCCTGGTTCAAGAGCGGTTTTATCGAGGGGGAAATTCAAATATTGCAAAAGGCTCCGGGCTAGGATTATCTCTATGCAGTGAGATTGTAGAAAAATTTAATGGAACAATAACCCTGGAAAGCGAGATTGGGATAGGAACCACGGTTACTATTACATTACCTACTGAATAATGTTACAAGAATGATACGGTTTTGTTATTACTCTAATAAAATAATATCTTATAATGACCTTACCAACAACAAAGAAACTCAGATAATTTAAAGGAGGAATAACTATGAAAGCAGTTAGAGTATTCATTATTGTAAGTATACTTTTAATGGTTTATGGATGTGGGAAAAGAAATATTGTAACTCCCCAAAATGGATCTAACGATACAACAGTTAAAACACCAAGTGTAACCCAGACAGACACGAAGGATAACAGTACAACCAAAGGTCCAGAAGAGGTGGTGAAGGAAGGAACGATTACAAAGGATGGCAATGTTATATTAAAACAGCTGGCTTTTCTTTATCAGAAGAACACAATAGCTCTTTCCGATAAAGTAGATGACAAAAAAATGGAAAGCTTGTTAGGAAAACCGGTTAAGATTTCATCCCATACTTATTCGAAAGATGATGGGCTAAACATGGATCAGCTGAATGGAATGACAGAGAAAAAGTATCAGTATCCGGGACTTACCATTAAAACTCTCGCCTTGGCTGAAAATAAGAAAGCACCAATCGTCAACATTGAAATTACCAACTCGAACTACCCTACGGTTCGGAATATTAAAGTTGGAGATAGCTTTGATAAGCTGAAAGAGGCTTATCCGGAAGGATATTTGATCGGTGGGGAGTTGACGGATGAAGAAGATGATTACCGATATGAACCGGTAAATTATGTAGATGTATTGAGTTTTCATATTAAAGATAAAAAAATCGAAAGCATTCTGATTTATTCTATGGTAGACTAATTTGAATGTAAATAATAGTAATAAAAGACATATGTAAAACAGATTAAGGACTAGTAATCACAACCCGAATAGGAATACAAGGAAAGCATCGGTTGATGCTTTCCTTGTATGTAAAAAATGACTTACGCTATTGGTTTTTACAGTTAGTAAAGGATTGGTAATAAATTTTATTAATGGGGTGGATTATAATGTCAAGAAAGAAGAAATTCTTAAGAATTCTGTTTTGGTTATCGTTTGTACCATATCTTCTTTTGGTGGGGTATTCTGCTTATTTTGCAATTGTCGGATATGATGTGTACACTTTAATATTACCGCAGTATCTTCGAACAATATATGGTTGGGATGCGTTTTGCAGGGTTTTTGTTTGGACTGGAATAGCATTTTGTATCATTCCAATTCTTCCAATTTGCTTATTATATCAACTCATTTATTTTATGATTGCACTGGTTTCACGAAGTACGGTCAAGAGATACTAACATTCTAATTACCAAAGACTGGCGCTATAAATAGTTAGATCATCATAGGTTTTATAAAAGTATTCACAGGTCTTTGTATTGATAAATGCGGTATATTTCGTATAATCAAAGGTATTTCGGCTGGTAATTACTGCGCCTTTTGGAATGGACACACTTTCAAGAACATGAAAGCATGCAGTAAGCGCTTCCTGGCTATCTATTGGTTTTGGCAAATGAGATTTCAAATAGGATACCCTTACGAAGCGTTCAGGGGACGTGAAACCACCTGGGAGTGTTGTAGTACCCCCTGCCTGGCCGAAGGGTGTCAACTGCATATTAGCCCAAGCTGTTTCCTCAAGTTGTGTTGGTGTAGTCATCATAAAATTCCTTAGATTGGTCAGGTGCCAATTAAAATCAGGGCTGTTTGCCATAACGCCAATGGGGTTATTGTATAGTTCTACCCCTTTGGTGGTTGACTCGATTACGGCACAAGCACCACTCCGGTCTGTGACAATCCAGTGTAGTGGTGCGACCGTATGAGTAACCGGATCGGCTACCCCAACAATGTTTATGTTTTTAAGGAGGGCTGGTAATTCTGCAACAGAGGAACAACTGGCTAGAATGAAATGAAGAAAATCAATCGAAGAAACGGAATTTGCTGTTGATTGATTGGATAAGGTTTCATACTGGGCATAACCAGCAAAATATAACGCAGCAGCGGCAACCCCTTTTTCATTAACACCATCAAAGAGTCCAAAAATCCCGTCCAATTCCTGTCCTAGACCAATAATTTGATATTTATTTTTCATGCTCCTATTGTCTAAACAGGAAGACCACTCATAGAAAGCAGGGAGTTTATAGAGTTGAGGAATAATATCATGTGAAAAATCCATGGTTCTTCCAAAAAAGGTTTCATCCGTATTCGATTGCAGTGTCATAGCTGTACACATAATTATTCACCTACCGAATGCTTTTGTATAATATATGAAAAGCAATAAATGATGTGCTTTACCATAGTCAGAAAGGTATTTATTCAGATTAATGATTAAATAAAGAGGGAATTACTTAGGCATGACACTAAGTGGTTCCTTTTTTATTTACGGAAATAATGCAATTATGAAGACGATAGAAAAATTTAGTAATTTATTGCAAATTAATGTAGAATATTATAGGATTATAAATAATAATTAAATGAAATTTTAACGAAACATCTAAAGATAAGAGAGGAACGATACTTATGATTTCGATAGCAATATGTGATGATAATGTAGAAGACATTAATATAATATTACGATATCTCGAGCAGTATTTTAAAGACATTAAATACCGTATATTTACATTTACAAATGAGAAAAACCTAATACAATTCTTAAATACGAATACCGTTGATATTGTTATCATGGATATTATTCTAAAGGAAAGTATGGGTACAGTTATAGTGAAGAAAATAAATCAGCAGGCTCCGGAGACTCTTATTATCTATCAGTCTACATCAACTGAATATTTTAGCGAAATATATAACACTGAGCATATTTTCTTTCTTAAGAAGCCTATTTTCTACAAAAATTTTGAAAATGCTTTTAATAAAGCACAACAAAAAATTATTCGTCTGTATTTTATTGTTGAAAGTAAAGGAAAAAGAATAAAAATCAAGATGGACAAGATATGCTATATGGAAGCTAAGGGGCATGATACTATCATATATTTCGATGATGGAGAAGTAATGCAAATTCATCTTGTAATAAGTGAAATAGAAGAGAGATTGATGAATACTTTTCTAATTCGTTGCCATAGGGGATTTATTATTAATATGTCAAAGATAGAATATTATAATCACAATATTATAAAGACAAAATTGCCACAAAGTATTCCAATTGGAAGAAAATATATACAGGAAGTTAATTCAAAGATTTTAAGACATTGGAGGGAGTAAAATGAATATTTATATGGGTATGGCTTTAATTTATCCGGTTGATGCGATTATTTTATTCTTTTACTATATTAATTTAATGAAACTGAGGTTCGAAAATAAAATAAGCCAATTAGGATTATTTCTTAGTTTACTAGTAATGACAGAAATAGGAGTAATATTTTATAAGAATATGTTGTTGAAGGCACTTTATGCGATTATATGCATGATGATTATTATATCAATCTTTTTCATCGATAAAGTCTGGTGGAAGATATTTGTTGTGGCTACTTATTATATTTGCTCTGGAATCGGAGAACTATTATCCATTGTAATAATAAATATGTTTAATAATGATCTCTATTCAGATATACAGCAAGGTATTATATCCTGGAATTTCTTAAAGGCATCTTTAATAGCATACATTATCATAATATCTTCAGTTTTAATAATGATTAAAAAGTTTCGTAAAAATAAATTTCGCATTGAAGGAGAACTTTATATAAGCATCTATTGTGTCATGCAAATAATATCAGTAGCTATCTTAACTGCATTTATTAGAAAGTATAGTCCGAATGCGACTACATTTATTATATATATTGTTATATCAACAATTATTATTGGAATATATACGTTATTAATAATAAATAACGCTAAAAATGAGGCAAATAGTAAGGCACGTGCTTTGCATGCAGAAGAAATTTTATTAATGCAGTATCAATATATGGCTGATATCAAACAACAATATAACTTAGTTAGGGAATTAAAGCATAATTACCGAGGTTATATGGAGATAATTGACGGATTAACTAAAAATAAGTTATATCAAGAACTTGAAAAGTTTGTAAACGAGTTTGGTGAAGTGCATACCAAATTGGATGGAATAACATTTTGTGATCGTTATACATTAGATATAGTATTACATAACAAATACGAACATGCAAAAGCAAATGAGATACCAATAAATATTGTTATCGAGAACATAGAAGAGATTAAAATTCCTGATTTTGATTTATGCACAATAGCCTCTAATTTGCTTCAAAATGCAATTGAAGGATGTTTATCAATTAAGGCTGAAAAGAGAAATGTGGATTTTCTGATAAGACGTAAGGCGAATTTTGTGGTATTTCATATGTGTAATTCTTGTAATAAGCCACAGGAGTCTTTTCGAACCACAAAAGAGAATGAATTAGAGCATGGTTTGGGATTGAATATTATTAGGAATATAGCAAAAAAACATGGTGGAGATACGTTGTTTGAATATCAAAATGGACAATTTCTTAGCACAGTTACCCTAAAGTTTGAGTAAATAAAGCATTTATGTCGAAATCTATGTTGTTTGTGCAAATATATTGTTTCGATGGTAAATATATGGTAATTTAATTCGAAAGAAATGAATATTTACTTTTACTAGCAATCTCTCTTAATAATTATTTGCTAGGTACTTACTAAAACAATATAAAGGGGAAAATAAGATGAAACGTAAATTATTAATTTTGTTATCAGTATTATCCATTCTTTTTTGCTTGGAACTTGAAATGAGTGGATTAACTGTAAAAGCTGCTGCTATTTCAGCTAATGATATGGCGCGCAAATTGAATGAATTAAAAGTAAAATATCCTGATCAATCTTATTGGAACGATAGTTACAAAAATTCAGCATGGCAGTGTATGGGCTTCGCATGTATTGTAGGCGATTATTTATTTGGAGAAGATGTTAGAACCTGGCCAGTTCATGGAGATGCAAGCCAATTATGCATAGGAGATCATGTCAGATATCAAAGTACAGCATATTATGATCATTCTATAATTATTACTAATATAGTTGGTGATACTATTTCTTTTGTTGATTGTAATGGATCTGCCGGAAGCAACAAAGTTGGATGGCGTCAAACTACCAGGCAGGATATCGCTGAAAAAATAAACCGTTATCCTCTTCGTGACGGTAATAAGAAAAGAGGTGGTTATGGTTATATACAGCATCAACCTAATAATACTGTCAAGTCTTTAATTACAGATAATCAGGCTCCTACTATTAAATCAGTGTATACACTTCCACAGTGGGTGTCTTCTTCAGGTTATTATGTTAATGTAGAAGTGACTGATAATACTGGTGTAACCCGTGTTGCCTTTCCATCTTGGACTCAAAATAATGGTCAAGATGATGTTAAATGGATTGATGGTTATTCTATTGGGAATAATACTTATCAATTTTATGTTAATACCTCCCAACATAATTTTGAAACAGGGATTTATAATACTCATGTTTATGCTTATGATGCAGCAGGTAATTATGCTGTTTATGCACAACAAATCGATTTAAAGGCTGAGAATCTTAATCAACCATCCTCAGTAACAGTAGAAGATGGAGTTTATATAATACGCAATACTTTCAATAAAAATTATTGTTTTGATGTAATCAATGCAGGCAAAGAAAATAAAAATCCGGTATGGATGCATTCTTTTAATGCAAGTTCAGCTCAGAAAATTAAGGTTGTCAATCAAGGGGGAGGGAAAGTATTATTATATCCAGAGTGTGCCAATGGGAATAAAGTACTGGATACTTTTAGAAGTACATCTCTAAGTAATAGCGTTTCATATAACTCCCCTATTACGCAAAATTCGTGCATGGATATTTGGGATGCAAATGACAGTGAGGCGCAACTTTATTATATTGTCCCTTTAAGTGATGGAACCTATACCTTTATGCTGGCTTCAAAGCCTAATTATGTTATAGGGGCAACCGATATTACAGAAAATTGTCCACTGATATTACAACGCTATATTAATAATGCACCCTCTCAGAAGTGGTATATTTGTGATACTTCTGGAAATGTCATTGATCCTACACCTAAAATATCCATCAATGATGCAACAGTTTCTGGGTTGTCTGATATATACATATTTAACTCAAATGAGCAGATACCATCGATAACGATTACTATAAACGGTAAAACTTTAGGTGAAGGAATAGATTATAATGTAACATATACCAATAATGTCAATGTGGGAACCGCGACCGTGACGATTACGGGTGAGGGTAATTATACAGGAAGTATTACAAAGAATTTTACGATTACAGCAAAATCAATAATAGGAATGTCAGCAATACTAAGTTCGGGAAGTTATCCCTATGATGGAAACTCAAAAATTCCTACGGTTACGATAAGCGGATTGACAAATAGAACGGATTATCGTGTTACTTATACTAATAATATTAACGTGGGAACCGCGACCGTGACGATTACGGGTGAGGGTAATTATACAGGAAGTATTACAAAGAATTTTACGATTACAGCAAAATCAATAACAGGAATGTCAGCAATACTAAGTTCGGGAAGTTATCTCTATGATGGAAACTCAAAAATTCCTACGATTACGATAAGCGGATTGACAAATGGAACGGATTATCGTGTTACTTATACTAATAATATTAACGTGGGAACCGCGACCGTGACGATTACGGGTAAGGGTAATTATACAGGGAGCATTGTAAAGAGTTTTGTGATTTCGGCAAAATTCATTAATGGTATGAAGGTGGTACTAAGTTCAGAAAGTCAATACTATGACGGAAGCCCAAAGATTCCTGTGGTCACGATTGTTGGTTTAACGATTGGAACAGATTATAGTGTAGCATATTCTAACAATATAAATGTTGGGACAGCGACCGTAACGATTACTGGTAAAGGTAATTATGCAGGAAATATTTCTAAGAGTTTTACCATCATGGCAAAATCAATTGATTCGATGACTGCTAAACTTGATACAGAAATATTTACCTATAATGGAGAGGTGAAAACACCTAATGTGGTTTTAGCTGGACTAAAGAAGGGTATAGATTATACACAGGAGTTTATCAATAATATTAACGTAGGAACAGCTACGGTAATTATCATAGGAAAAGGTAATTATACAGGAAGCATTATTAAGAACTTTACAATTAAAGCCAAATCCATCGTTGGGGCGTCAGCAACGCTTAAAGATATAAATTATAGCTACGACGGAACTGCAAAGACACCAGCTGTTATAGTAGCAGGACTAAAGAACAATATGGATTATACTTTAACATACATTAATAATATCAACGCGGGAGCTGCATCAGTAGTTATCACTGGAAAAGGAAACTATACGGGAAGTATCATTAAAACCTTTACAATCAAAGCAAAGTCAATCACAGGCATAAAAGTAGAATTAGGGACAACAAGTTATTATTATGATGGGGTCGCAAAAACTCCTAATGTGAATATAAAAGGATTAAAATATGGTACTGACTATATTGTGACTTATAAGAATAATATTAAGGCAGGCACAGCTACAATAATCATTACGGGAAGAGGAAATTATTCTGGAACTCTAAACACGAACTTTACAATTAAGCCTAAATCAATCGTGGGGATGAAAGTAACATTCAGTTCATTAAGCTTTTCCTTTAATGGAAAAGCTAGGACACCTTCTGTTACTATTAATGGACTAAAAAATAGTGTTGATTATACCTTACAATATAAAAATAATGTAAAAAAAGGTATAGCTACAATAATAATCACAGGAAAGGGTAATTATACAGGAGTTATACAGCAAACTTTTATAATTAAATAATCATACAATAATAGGTTGACTGATATCATGAATAGCAGCAAATTACTTAGAGGTAACTTTAAGTGATTTGCTGCTATATTATATTGCTTTTCATAATTTTTATTAATTTAAGAGGAGGAAGATATATTTTGAAAATGGTACGAAAGTATCACTAAGAAAGAAAAATGAATCTTGTATAAGCAAATATCAATAAGGAATTAAGCAAAACTAAAAAAATATTATACGATATGTATTAAAAATAATAAATATGTAAATCATCTTGAGCGTTCGTAAATAGCAACCTAAAAATATCATAAAAAATACTTGACATAGATAAAACTCTAAGTGCTACCATTTGTATAAACACAAAACATAGCTGAGAAATACACAAAATATAACATAATCAATTTTACATGTGTTATACAGACGTTAATAATAGTGTTTTTCATTAAGTTATTAAAGAATAAGTAAAGGGTTATACAAACAGTTCGAATTAATTGTAAGATAAGGAGTAGTTACTATGGCAGAAAATATGAAACGAAATTGGACCTCAGCGGATATCCCATCACAAAAGGGTCGTTCCGTGGTGATTACAGGAACAGGTGGAATAGGATATGAAACAGCACTGGAGATGACAAGAGCAGGAGCAGAGGTAATTATGGCAGGAAGGAATAGAGCAAAAGGAGAAGAAGCCATCAGCAAAATTAAGGCGATAGTTCCGTCAGGTAATATACATTTAGAAATTCTTGACCTTGCAGATCTTGCATCCATTGAAGCATTTGGAAATAAGATGAAGGCAGAACGGAAGAGTCTTGATATATTGGTAAACAATGCGGCAGTTATGAATCCACCGAATCGATTGGTTACAAAGGATGGATTTGAGATGCAAATGGGTACTAATTATCTTGGACATTTTGCATTAACAGCACATTTACTTCCACTCCTAAAGAAAGGGAATAAGCCTAGGGTAGTCACGTTAGGTAGTGTAGCGAATCGTGACGGCGCTATTAATTTTGATAATCTTCAGTCTGAGCACCATTACAAGCCAATGGAAGCCTATTCTCAGACAAAGCTTGCTTGTTTGATGTTTGCCTTTGAATTGCAGCGCAAAAGTGATGAAGCCGGTTGGGGAATTCGCAGTATGGGAGCACACCCTGGCATTTCAAGGACGGATTTAATTCCCAATGGACAGGGAAAGAATAGTCCTGCCGGTATTTTGCGCCGTTTCCTTGGACCAGTCCTATTCCAACCTGCAGCACATGGTGCATGGCCATCCCTGTATGCCGCAACCGCTCTTGAGGCAACGGGTGGAACTTATTATGGGCCCTCACGAATGAATGAAGTTAGAGGCTATCCTACTTTTGCGAAAGTCCCCCCTCAGGCAGAAGATATTCAAGTGGCGAAAAGACTTTGGGATGAATCGGAAAAGTTGACGAGGGTAAAGTTTGAGTAATGAATTAGGATTGATAATAATTTAAATGACGCCTTTTGGTGGACGATCTTATTTGTAGTACTTTTAATTATTCCAGCTTTCTTTCTAAGATGAATAAAAATACGTTAGGAGCAAAGAACAACAACTAGCTTTTTGGAGGGTTAATACGACTTTACTGTGCACGGATTATCGGATGTAAATTATCATCCTTTGATAATATGATGAAGGAAGGGAGGTCATTATATGGACTCGATAAACAGTATGAATCAAGCATTGGCATATATGGAAGACCATTTAACAGAAGAGATTGATTATGGAGAAGTAGCAAAGATCGCACTTTGCTCCGAATATCATTTTAAGCGAATGTTTTCCTTTTTGGCAGGGATCAGTTTATCGGAATATGTACGAAGAAGAAGGCTGACACTTGCAGCAATAGAATTAAAGGATAAAGAGAATCGTATTCTTGATGTTGCCGTGAAATATGGATATAATTCCGCCGATGCTTTCGCTCGTGCCTTTCAAATCATGCATGGTATTCTGCCTTCTGAAGCTAGAAGTGAGAATGCTAGATTAAAAGCATATCCCAAGATGACCTTTCGATTATCAATTAATGGAGGATGCGAAATGAATTATCGAATTGTTGAGAAAGAGTCATTTAAATTAGTAGGTTTTAAGAAAAGAGTTCCAATTGTATTTAATGGTGTAAATCCGGAGATAGCCAAAATGTACGAACTCCTAACACCTGAGGTGATTAAGCAGTTAAAAGAATTATCAAACGTTGAGCCGATGGGAATAATCAGTGCTTCAACTAATTTTTCCGATGGAAGAATGGAAGAAAAGGGCGAGTTGGATCATTACATCGGGGTGGCAACTACATGGGCTGATACCACAGGGTTTGACGAGTTAATTGTGGAAGAAGGTACTTGGGCGGTGTTCGAAGCTGTTGGACCATTTCCAGATACTCTTCAGGATATTTGGGGAAGGATATATTCGGAATGGTTTCCTTCCTCAGGATATGAGTTGGCCATGGGACCGGAGATTCTTTGGAATGAAAGTAAGGATACGAGCAACCCCAAGTACAGAAGTGAGATTTGGGTACCGGTGAAGAAAATCTAGGTTATTTAAGCAGTAGTTTGTAATAAGAATCACAAATCAAATTGTTGCATACACTTAGATAAAAGTAAAATGCCTTTACGGATTTCATCAGGTTCAAGATGACCATATCCGATTAGAAGCTTACTATGGTGATGACCCTTTTCAATACAATGATGTTCAACAGGAGTAATATATAGCCCTGCTTGAAGGCAATGCCGTTGGAAGGCTTTATCAAAATGCTTACCGGGAAACTCGATTACCACATGTAATCCGGCAGAATCCCCATAAGGAACCCACTCATTTCCAAAGATTTCTTCCAGTGTTTCCAGCAGTACTTGACGACGCTGGCCATAGATTTTGCGCATTCTTTTCACATGTCGGTCAAACTTGCGAGATTTTAGAAACTCAGACAACGCCACCTGCTCAAAGATAGGATTTTGTACATCTGTATGGGTACGCAGATTACACCATTTCTTATGAAGATGATGGGGCAGGATGACAAAACCTATCCTCAAAGCTGGAAAAATAGATTTGCTGAAAGTACCCACATATATTACATGTAAAGAGTCCATTGAGTAAAGCGGAGCAATGGACTCTTTGTTATATCGGAATTCACTGTCATAATCGTCTTCAATAATATAAAGATTATTTTCTCTGGCGTAACGAATTAGAGATGTACGGCGTGCTGCGGAAAGAATTCCACCAAGCGGGAACTGATGGGAGGGAGTAACATAGACTGCGCCAATATTCTGACTAACTGGAAGAAAAGCGGTTTGTATTCCCTCGGAATCAACCGGTATGTGAGTAATGTTACAGCCTTTATTTTGGAATGTAGTAAGCATACCGTTATGACAGGGATCTTCAATCAATATCTCTTGCCCCTGGCTGCATAGCATATTAGCGAGCAGATGCAGTCCATGTGTCGCACCATCAGTAATAAAAATATCTGACCATAACACCTTAAGTCCCCGACTTCTGAATAACCAAGCTGCAATTTCTTGACGCAAATCAAGTAAACCTTCCGGCCCATTATAGCCATATGCCTCAAGAGGAACCAGGTCGAAAGCCCGTCGCATTAACTGCTGCCAAAGGAAAATAGGGAATTGCAGTAAATCGGGTCGCCCTGTCTGAAAGCTTATTGAAATTGGATTTGGTATAAAAATTTTTTCTTTAAGTAATACTCCAGCTTCTGCGGGTTCCATACATAAGCCTTCCCTTACTCGTGAGGGAGCTCCAAGCCTATTTATAATGTAACCTTCAGAAATTAACTGATCATAGGCCTCGCATACGGTATTACGGGAAACCATTAATTCGCGAGCTAACTCTCTTGTAGATGGTAGTGCATCCCCTGCCATTAATTGTCCAGAATGGATTAGCTCTTTTATGTGCTGATAAATTTGGCGCCATAGTGGCAAATCGTTGATTCGGTCTAAATGAATTCCTAACATAATACCTCCAACTGGTTCTGCGAAATCATAGCCACACTGGTACTTTAATAGGACCAGTGTTTTGAGTAAGATAATACTAAAAATGCAACAAAAACTGGAGGAAACAAATGAATCAATATAAAGGAAGATTATATTTAATCGGTGCATTTGCCTTGGCGGGAACCAGCGTTATTTCCGCCAGATTTGTTACAGATGTGTTGGGTGTTTTTACGATTACAGCGGTAAGCTTATTTTTTGCAATAATTTTTTTGAGTCTTCTTGTTAGAAAACAGCTTATTAGGTACTGGAAACAGATGTCATACAAAAGATTTTTATTCTTAACCTTGCAGGCCATATGCGGTATATTTTTATTCCGATTTTTATTAATTACGGGACTGAACTTTACCAGTGCAGGAGAGGCAGGAATCCTAACGGGTGCAACTCCAGCCATAACAGCACTTTTGGCTGTTGCTGTACTTAAAGAGAAGGCAAATAATAGAAAACTTGGTGGTATATTATGTACAATGGTAGGGATTCTAATTATGCAAGGTTTTTTTACACTTGGAAATGGCTTATCTTTGAAACATATTGGTGGAAATATACTCGTGCTGTGCGCTGCTGCAAGTGAGTCTTCTTTTAACATATTGTCACGCGCATTTGTTGTTAAGGATAGGGAAGAAGAAATAAGCCCAATAACACAGACTATTATGGTGTCACTAATTGCTTTTATTCTGTGCCTAATACCTGCCTTACTAGAACATCCCATAGATAGGCTTTCCCATATCAATCTCACACAATGGGTGGCTCTTCTTTGGTATGGTATATTTGTAACAGGAATGGCATTTATTTGTTGGTACTACGGAATTATGAAAAGCGGTGCCTTTACTGCCGCAGCCTTTTCTGGCATCATGCCTCTTACTTCCCTGTTGCTATCGGTGTTTGTATTAGGTGAACATATCGATTACAAGCAATGGATGGGTGGCTTATTTGTAATTAGCGGTATGATATTTATCGGAACAGAGAAGAGCCTTAACAATAGTTAGAAGGCTATTCTTATCCTTCTGGAAAGAATCAAGTTAAGGAATGCGATAACAGCAGCAGCCATAAATACTGCTTCATAACCGATACTCATCCATAAAAGACCACCAAAAATAGGAATTACCATGGAGGCAATATGCTGTAAGCTAACGCCTGTTGACAAGGTTGGAGTCACATCGGCTACATCAACAGCAATCTTACGTACATAAGTGGAACGAGCCATTTCTACCGCTGACATGGAGTTGTCAATGACATAACATCCAGCAATAATTACTACAGCCACATTGGTAGTGAAAAGTTTATCCGAGAATGCATATCCAAGGCAAATTATGAATAACAGAATCGCTTCCGCAGTAAGGACGAAGCGTTCACCGCGATGGTCAATCAACTTGCCGATCAGCTTTCTGGAGCCAATGCTAATCAGAGCAACAACCATACCAAGAACCGCAAACATCTGTGGCTTTACATTAAATACTTTAATCAATACCCAAGGTGCAAAGGTAAGAAAGATTTGATTTCTTGCTCCGCTAATAACAGCTAGAACATAAAAGAGAGAGTAACGCTTTCTGAATACAAATTTTATTTTTCTGGATTCTCTTTTTCCTTTCTTCATCATTCCAATGGAAAAAGCAGCAAACAAGTAAAAAACAGTTCCTGTAACAAATGCCATCTGATAGGTCATATGTAAGTAATTAAATCCTAGAAAGATATAAACATAAGCAAGAATGCTTCCTGAAAGACCAAAGGCACTCACTGTTCCAAGTCTTGCACCAAAGGATTGCTGTTTGGACAGGGACATTCCGATGGAAGGGGTAACAGGCATAACCATATGAGTACCAAGACTGTACATCATCATCCAGATAATCATAATTGCAAAGGTGGGTGAGAGCATACCAAGTCCTAGCATACCAAGCCCTGCAGCAGCCATTCCAATCATTGCAATCCTTACATCCCCAATAAAGTTCAGTGCAGCCAGAATTACCATTATAAAGAACCCCGGCATTTCACGAGGCACTTCCAAAAATCCTCTCACATCCTCCGATAGTTTGAATACATCACTTAAATAATTGTTAAAAATGGAGGTGTTAATTCCTGCTCCGATTCCGGCGAATAATCCTGCGGCCAAAAATAAATTAAAGTCACGTTCAGCATGAAAATTTGTTCTTAATTTCATCATTTGCTACCAGCTTTCTTGATTTTGTAACTTCAGCAATTATAGCATAGATTTATCTGGATACCAATGGTTTATATGATAATGAATTTATGTAAATACCACTTTTTAATTCGGACAAAAATAGAGAATAATAGCAGCAATCCCCAATATGTAGATACTGTTTGGGGAGGCGGATATCGCTTTAATAAGTCTTGATCCTCAGTAACCATTCAGAATGAAGTACGAATTAAATAAATAGATTAAAATGCGGATAACACTTAGATATCACTCTAAGTGTTATCAGTATTCTATAGGCTAATGAACTTTAAAATTAACTTTAAACAAGAGTATTATTTTCTTCTTGATTCATAAAGATTTTAGCAAAGGATTGTTCATCTTCCTTATCATAGAGTGCAATTTTCAAATCAATAATATTTAAATTCTTTTTTAAATTATCAATTTGATTGATAACCTCTTTCCGGTGATCAACCATAATCTGTTTTCGCTCCGCATTTGTAGGACTTCCCTGCATAACTAAATCAATGTATTTTCGGATGTTTTTCACTGGCATACCTGTGTTTTTCAGGCAACAAATAAGTTTAATAACATTAAGATCACCATCACTGAACTGACGGTTACCGGATTGATTTCTTGAGACAAAAGGAAGTAATCCTTCTTTGTCGTAGAAGCGAAGGGTATAGGGTGAAATATTACAGATATTAGCAACTTCATTAATCGTATACATCAATAATTCTCCTTTGAAATTTAATAAAGAACACCTTGACTTCGATAAAACTCTAAGTGGTACCGTTATTATAAACTTCATATCAATATTATTCAAGAATTAATCAAGTAATTGCAGAATAATGAGATAGTCAAAAAAATATTTTTCATGCTATATTTCCATTTCAAGCACAATTTGATAAAATATAATTCTATCCAAAATAAGTGTTAGGAAGGTGAATCCATGGGACATATTACAAGTAAAGATGCCTATAAGAATTTAGAAGAAAGAATCAATCGGTTTACACAAGGGGCTCCCCCCACCGAAAGCCTATATAAAATTTTGCAGGTTTTATACACGGAAAAGGATGCAAAAAGGGTAGCATTATTGCCAATTCGTCCATTTAGTGCAGCAAAAGCAGCAAAGATCTGGAATACTACGGAGGCGAAAGCGGAAGCTTACTTAGAGCGTCTTTGCGAACGAGCATTGCTTGTGGATTCCTATTATAAAGGAGAGCGCCAATTCGTTATGCCCCCGCCGATGGCAGGCTTTATAGAATTTGCATTAATGCGTACCAGGGGCGATATTGATCAGAAGTATTTAAGTGAGTTGTATTATCAATACATGAATGTGGAAGAAGATTTTGTGAAAGATCTGTTCTATGCTACGGAGACTTTTCTTGGACGAGTTTATGTACAGGAGCCGGTTTTGACAACAGAGAATACCATTCATATTTTAGACTATGAAAGAGCAAGCCATATTATTGAGGAAGCTTCCCATATTGGACTTGGAACCTGTTATTGCAGACATAAGATGTTACATGCGGGTCATCCCTGTGAAATCGATGCTCCCCTTGATGTCTGTCTAACCTTTGGCAATGTAGCCCGTTCTCTTTCAGAGCATGGACAGCATGCAAGATTAATTGATAAGAAGGAAGCGATGGATGTATTAGAACGTTCCTACGCAGCGAATTTGGTGCAGATTGGTGAAAATGTCAGAGAAGATCCTGCATTTATCTGTAACTGCTGCGGATGTTGTTGTGAAGCCCTGCAGGCAGCAAGAAAATTTAGCCCCATGCAACCGGTAGCCACCACCAACTACATCCCTAATATTTCAAAGGAATGCATCGGCTGTGGTAAATGCGTTAAGGTCTGTCCGGTATTGGCAATATCTATGAGTAAGAACAAGGATGGCAAGGCTGTTGCACAGGTGGATAAGGAAGTTTGTCTGGGTTGCGGTGTTTGTGTGAGAAGTTGTCCGAAAGATGCCATTCAATTGGAGCGTAGAAAGGTACAAGTTATTACACCAGTTAATAGTACCCACCGATTTGTACTACAGGCAATTGAAAAGGGAACTCTTCAAAATCTTATATTTGACAACCAAGCCTTTGCCAATCATCGTGCTATGGCAGCAGTTCTTGGCGTGATTTTGAAATTACCTCCGATAAAACAGGTTATGGCCAGTAAACAATTTAAATCCATTTATTTGGATAAACTAATCACAAAAATGAGTGAAAAGAAATAGAACATAGGTGATATGATTACGAAAGCCCGAAAGACCAAAGTTTATGGTCATTCGGGCTTTCGCAATTTTTGCTCCACTATAAAGAATAAATAAGAAATTAAAGTAATTACTTGTTTACGTATCCTGTTAAGTGTAAGTGGGAGTATATTCAATAAATTGTTTTGGAGTAAAAATACTTCCTTAGTTGGCGCCCTCTTGTTTTTGAGGCTTTTCTGATTTTTTATCCAGCAATAAATTATAGGTAAAGCCCGTTACCACAAAAAGACTCCCGATTAATTTACCGTAAGAAAAATCATTCGTAATCAGCCAATCGATTAATATACCAACACAGAGCTGCCCTAAAAACACCAATAAGGTAAGATAAAAGGCAGGTACCCGGTGAGTTGTGTAGTTAGAAATCATAATGATTGCGATTCCTAGTAGTCCGCCAAAGTATGCCCATATGGGAACAGTGGTGGAAGGAGAGGGTAAGGAAAAGCCTCTGTTTAGTAATAATAAAAATATAAAGGAAAAAAATATTCCAACTACATAATTGATTACAGTAGCCTGCAAGGTACCAATCTTTTGTGCAAGATTTGCATTAAGAATTCGCCCAAGTACTACGGTAACCCCTGCAATAATGGATAAAAGACAATAAAGAAACAACATATAGAACTCCTTTCAATTATTTAATAAATTGCCATAATCCAGATCCCAACACCGATAATTCCAAGTCCAATTAACTTTTTGGGATTCATTTTTAATCGTTTCATACCTAGCATCCCGAAATGATCAATTGTCAATGAAAAAAGGGTTTGACCCAGAAGACCCAGTGCCAGTGAAAGTGAGACACCTAATTTTAAGTATGCCAAATTCGTTAACATTACAGTTCCTATCCCAACAAAGCCGGCACTGTATAGATAGATAGGGAGTCTTTTAGGGAATTTAATCCATGATTTCGTCACAACCATCATAATTAAAATAGCAATCAAACCTACTAGGTGAATCAGTACAGTTGACATAGGATTTCCATAACTGTTTGACAGGCTGCCATTAAAGAAAATCATAATGGATGTGATAGCTCCAACAAGCAACGATATAATATAATTCATACAACCTCCATATTAGAGTTTTTATAAGAGTTAACTCTTTTCTTGAAAAAACTATATCATAAATAAATTGCTAGGAAGTATGACATATGTCATACTATAGAAAAAGATTAATATAACATGTAGAGACTAGACTATGTTTTATGATTTAGCGGATGATGAAATATTCTGAAATTCCATAAGGAATATCATAAAGACGTGTTGTAGAACCGCAAAACCTTGATTCTAGAATGACACCAATGAAATCCATACAATGTTTTCGCCAAGTCATAAAGAAAACACAGTATTAGAAATAATTTGTTTTGATAAATGGATTATCAAACTGATATATGGCAAGAAGGAGAGATTTTATGATAAAAATAAATAATCAGGTGAAGATGATAGAATACATCAAGCGATATAAGGTGAATGACATATTTTCAACAGATATGACCCCATGGATGGAGCTGTTATTATTTCGAAAGAGTGAGTTTATGGTAAAGGAAGGGGAGGAGATTCCATACCTTTTGTTTTTAACGGAAGGAAAGGCGAAAGTATTTACCTCCCTTAGTAATGGAAAGTCATTGCTTTTATGTTTCTACCAGAGTTTTAAAGTATTAGGGGATTTGGAGGCAGTGGATAGCGTAAAAGCAGTGACGAATGTACAGGCAATTGAGGATACCTACTGTATCGGAATCTCTTACCGTAATGTAAGGAAGTATCTTCTAGAGGATGCAAAGTTTTTAAGGTATGTGTGTTCTTCCCTTGGTGGAAAGTTAAATAGATGTTCGAAAAACAGCTCCATTAATTTGCTTTATCCGTTGGAAAACCGCTTGGCAAGCTATATCTATACGACAGGAGAGCGTATTATTCTAGCAGATTCAGAAAAAAATCACACAAACAAGACAGTTATACAATTCAATGAAAATCTAACGGAAATAGCAGAGTTATTAGGAACAAGCTATCGACATCTTCTTCGTACATTGTCAGAACTTTGTATCAGGAAGATAATAAAAAAGACAGACAGTTCCTATTATGTTATAGACGAGAAGGTATTACAGGAACTGTCCGCAGATTTGTATCAGTGATTTTGGGGTCTACATTATCATCGTTATTATTTAGTTGTAGCTTGATCCCAGTATTGTGATTTTTGTTGTTCACTTAAGCCATCAACAAAATCTTTCTTTAGCTGTAAGAACATGCGAATATCCATTAGAACGATATATAAAATAGCGCGATTTTCAAATTCTTCTCTGGTTGAGGGGAGTGGGCTTCTCTCCATTTCAAGCCATAATTCATTTAATAATACAAAGAGCTCCTTTGTATTCTGACTTTCCGAAAGTCTGGCTGATATTTGACGGAAAAAATCTGATATTGCTTTGGACTGAGGTGGAACCATGGTTAAGCTACGAATTCGTTCCTGAATCTCTCTCAACAGAATATATTGATTGCTTCTCATTTCCATATAAGTGATATAGTACTTGGAATCTTGAAAGAAGGTATTCTTCATATTCTGATAAGCTTGTTCCAAACCATAATCAATATGGGACTTTAACTCAGACAAATAAGTGCTATTATCCTCTTGGTTTTCCTTTTGTAAACCCTCCGACATTTGTAGTAATACTTGTTTTAGAATTGTTTCAATACTTGCTTGTTTCTCTCGAATTTGTTTGATGTTATTTGGAATATACAAATTAAGGACGACGCCAATTCCGGCACCGATGAGAAGTAATAGCCCTTCATTGAGAAACATTTGCAAAGATAAGCTCTGCTCCGTCAGATAATGCGTTACTAATACGGCATTTAAAGGGATTGCCTCCTCCATCTTGAAATAAAAGCAAAACCCGGTGAAAAAAAGTAGGAATAAACCAAAGCTGAAGGCGGAAAAGGAAAACAGCCCAAAGATAAAGTATGCAAGAGCAAAGGCTGCGAAAAATGCAATGATTCTCTTCAAAGCCACAAAAAGTGTTTCCTTCTTGGTATTTTGTAGGGTTAATAAAGTAATAATACCGGCAGCAGCGGCATAATTCAGCCCCAAAACATTCGCGATACTGATAGCTAGAGCACTACCGAGGGCTATTTTTAATATTTTAACTAGTGGCATCTTGATCACATCCATCTCTTAAATTATCGATTATTTCATGTAACGTTAGTTCCATTTATTTCGTTTCTTTGAAACGTTCCCGGTACTTCTTTGGAGATATCCCCGTAATCTTTGAAAATACTCTTGAAAAATAGTCAGGGTCAGAAAAGCCTGTTTTCAAAGAAATTTCTGATATATTGAAATAGGAGTGAATTAACAGCTCTTTCGCGTCTGTAATTCGAAGCCTATTGACATATCCTCTCACACTATATCCAGTTCTTTTTTTAAATATATGGTTAATATAGGACTCACTACAATGGCAAAGTGTTTGAAGCATAGAAACTTCAATCATACTCAGATAGTTGTCTTTAATATGCTGTATGCATTGGGATAATACCAGATCTTCATTATAGTTATGTTTCTTTTTTAATAAATCTGCAGCATGGTAGTGTGATGATAATTTCCCATAGAGATTCGATAGATAATCCGCAATAAATTTGAAATGAACAGAAAGTTGGTGTTCCAAATCATAGTATGGAATTTGTTTGGTGCTCTTATCAAAAAACTCTCTGCACAATTCTTCCTTTAGGGTGGAATTTCTGCATACTCTTTTGATTAAATAACTGCTGATATCGGAGGGATCATGAAACATTCCCACATTGATAACCCCAAGAAGTTGTTTGTCATAAAAGATTGGGTAAACCAATTCTGTAGCACCCCCATGGCAGACTCCTTTAAAATACGTTCCCTCTTTGTGGCATTTTGTGATAATCTTTCGTTTCATAGACTGACATTTCTGCATCATTTTTTTGTCAGATTTAATGTACATACAATAGGGATTGGTATGAGCCATATAAGGTTGTAGCACATGGTCTAAATTCTTGTCCAAAGGGATAAAACCAGTAAAATCATTGATGCAGATTTGTATATTAAGTTCGTCTTTCAAATAGGCCATATATTCAGATAAAGAGTCATGATTGCTGATTCCCATGGTTTCACCTCTCGAATCTTTTTATATATTATAAAATATTAATGCAGAAAAGTCCAGAAATATAGCAGAATGATTAAGGAAGAACAGAGTTAACAATCTTATAATAGGAGGAGTTGCCTGATAATAGCCCACATTCATCGTCCAAAATGAATGTAATAACACCTTATTTTACAGGGGGATTAGCTATTTAAACAAAGCGAAAGGTATAAAAGGAGAGTGTAGTTATGAGAAAAATAAATCACAAAGTGGATTTTTGTATTGTAGGAGGGGGAATGGCAGGGCTCTGTGCTGCTATCGCTGCAGCAAGACATGGAGTGCGCGTAGCGTTAATGCATGACAGACCGGTGCTGGGCGGAAATGCTTCCTCTGAGATAAGAATGTGGATCTGTGGAGCACATGGGGAGAATAACCGTGAAACTGGCATATTGGAAGAAATACAGTTAGAAAATCTATATCGTAACCCATCAGCGAGCTATTCTATATGGGACAGTATTTTATATGAAAAAGTCAGGGCTGAGAAAAATATTATATTACTGTTAAATTGTAGCTGTATGGAAGCAAGAGTGGAGAACAGTATCATTAAGTCAGTAAAAGGATGGCAGTTAACCACAGAAACCTGGCATACGGTAGAAGCTGATTATTTTGGAGACTGTTCCGGGGATAGTATTTTGGGCATGCTATCCGGAGCAGAATACCGGATTGGGAGGGAGTCCAGAGAGGAATTTAACGAATCTATTGAACCGGAGGTACAAGATCAGAAGACCATGGGTATGAGCTGTCTTTTCCAAATCAGGGAGACGGATCGTCCGCAGCCATTTATTGCACCAGTATGGGCTGAAAAATATCCCACAGATGAGGATTTGCCTCATAGGGAGCACGATAAGGTGACAAATTTTTGGTGGATTGAACTGGGAGGAGAAGATGACTCAATTCATGATACAGAAGAACTTCGTGACCAACTACTGAAAATTGTATTCGGTGTATGGGATCACATGAAGAACTATGGTGATCACGGTGTGGAGAATTGGGTAATTGACTGGATTGGTTTTCTGCCTGGAAAGAGAGAAAGCAGAAGATGCATCGGAGATTATATCCTAAATCAGAACGATGTGAAGGCAGAAGGTAAATTTGAGGATTTGGTTGGGTATGGTGGATGGAGCATGGATGATCATTTTCCGGAAGGTTTTCGTTATAAGAAAGGATATCCTACAATATTTCATGAAGCACCCTCACCCTTTGGAATTCCCTATCGCTGTTTATATTCTAAAAACATTAACAACCTATTCCTTGCAGGAAGAAATATCAGCACAACCCATGCGGCACTAAGTGCAACCAGAGTAATGGGCACGTGCTCAATTCTCGGTCAAGCCATAGGTACGGCAGTGTCCATTGCTGCGGCAAAGCACCTAACCCCTAGGGAGATATATGATCAAGAGATTTCTTCCTTACAGCAAATGCTTATGGAGGATGATTGCTATCTTCCCTGGCATAAACGAATAATCTCAACTCTGTCCCAAAAGGGTGAATTAACTTCTAGTTCAGGAGAACCACAGAAGCTTCGAAATGGATATGATCGTCCGATTGGTGAAGAAGATAACGGTTGGATTGCGTCCATAGGAGAGTGGACTGAGTACCGATTTGAACAGGAAGAAGAGATTTCAGAATTAAGATTCATTTTTGATAGTGAGTTAAACCGAAGAATCCATAATATGCCCTGTAATTATCCTCTTGTCCAGAACGATTATCACATACCACTCACAATGGTAAAGGATTTCAGAATTGAGATTTTAGTGCAGGATGAGTGGGTAGTCGTTTATCGAAAGAAAGAAAACTATCAGAGACTTGTTAAAATCCAATTGAAGGTTAAGGCAAAAGCAATTCGAGTGATTCCAGAGTGCACTTGGGGAGCAGAAAATGCACATATATATTCCTGGGATATCATGTGATAAATATAACTCTGTAGATTCTAATAGCCAACGGAGTTATTTAGTGATATTTGTCGAAGTATGAAGCTTTTGAATTTGTGCTTTGGATTTGTGCCAATTGTCATTGTTACAGTATATACAGGGCTAATTGGCCATAACATCATAAAATGAGATAAATTTCTTGACAGTATATTCGTTTATGTTAAGATACTGATGTGATAGTTCCAAAGATAAAAGTATAAAGAAAACAGGTAAGATAATATGCAAATTAAGATAAGAAGTTCTCAAACACAAATGTCAGAATCAATTCTCGTAGGCAGTATTCTGGCTTTTTCCGGTGGATATATGGATGCCTATACCTATCTTTGCAGGGATAAAGTATTTGCGAATGCCCAAACAGGCAATATGATACTATTCGGCATTAATTTAAGTGAAGGAAATTGGAGGCTTTCCCTGGAGTATCTATGTCCTGTTATGTTCTTTGTACTTGGCATAGTCATTTCTCATTTGCTAAGCTCACACTATAAGTATAGCAAATTGATTCATTGGCGACAGATTGCAGTGATTTTTGAAATTATTGTTCTTTTTTTGGTTGGTTTTCTCACTCGAAATTTGAATTTATTAGCGAATAGCATGGTGTCCTTAACCTGTGGCATTCAGGTGCAGAGCTTCCGTTCCGTTCATGGATATAATACCGCGACAACCATGTGTATTGGTAATATCCGTTCTGCAACGGATAGTTTTTGCAGATATTGGTACACCAAAGATAAAAAATTACTACAGGAAAGCTTGATGTATTACGAAATTATTGGAGTATTTATTATGGGTGCGACCTTTGGTTATATCATGGTTAAAGAAATGGATATTAAGGCTGTTTGGCTGAATCCACTTTTCCTAATCTTTGTATTTTTGCTAATGTGGCAAAAAAATGAGAAGTCTTTTACGAAGGATGCTCTTTCAGATTTAAAATAAATTGTTTTAACACCTGACTCATTGAATCGCTTCTCCAAGCACATATGATGTTCTCAAACTCCTCCCTACCTACCAAGGGAGAAAAAACAATATTCTCAGCATTCATAAGTTTGTTGGTTGTGTAGGAGGGTAAGATAGAGATACCTTCCTCTGCAGCCACCATCATCAGTATACTTTCCACATCATTGGAACGAAAAATAATATCTGGCTGATATCCCGCCTTACTATACAACTCCATAAAGTGTTTATCTCCAAAAGAATTACCGGAGGCAGAGGGAGACATATATAATATCCTTTCGTATTTTAAATCCTCACGATGCAGGGTGGAACGGTGGACAAAAGGATGGTTGCCGGGCATGGCGACGACCAAGGGTACCTGTTCATAGAGGAAGTAGTCTACCTTCTTTTCTTGTACGATATTGGTGCTGTCCCAGGTGAAAATCAAGTCAAAATCCATAGTAAGGAGTCCTGAACTTAAGACATCACTATCATGCCGATAACAGGTGATTAGAATACCAGGGTTCTCTTGGTGAAATTTTCTCAGTAGATTGGACAGATTGCTTCGTTCATAACCCTTTGTGTATCCAATTCGAAGGGTACCGGTTTGTCCGGTTGAAGCATCCTTTGTTTTGCTTACAGCAACACTCATTCGTTCACAAATTGCCTTTGCTTCTGTAAGAAATACCTGACCCGCTGGAGTTAATGAAATCGGACGGGAGGAACGATTAAATAATTGTATTCCAAGGTATTCTTCTAAAGACTGTATTTGTTGGGTGATTGCCGTTTGGGAGATAAAATGCTGACTGGCTGCCCTTGTAAAATTCTTGCATTCAGCAACGGTTATAAAATATTTTAATTGGTTAAGATTCATGGGTTGCCTCCCTAACTATATGTAACTGTTCACTCCCAGTCAAAGTTGGGAATATGATTACGACATATGCAAATACTCCTTTTCGGAAATTATTTATCGTAATCATTATGCCATGTTCTGAACCTGGAGTGAACAATATCAACTATAAGATAAAGTTATTATATTATTATGTATTCCTATTGGCAATCTGATAATTATTTTAATATAATTACATTAAAGAATCATGGAGCTAAGAGAGAGCCAATAAAAAGATTGTATATACGAATTAAATTGGATAGACAACGGTCACAAGGATGTGTACCATTGTTCTATTTTTTTGCCTGAAAAGGATCAGCATAGCTATGCTCCTTGTGGCTTAACTTTCGCTTTGTAATTGTTTTACAGTGTTTTGCTCAATAATTATAAATATCAAGTATCACATTTATCTAACTATACCTTAAATGGAGGGACTACTATGAGAATCTGCGTCTATGAAGCACGAGAGGATGAAAAAGAAGAGCTGTTAAGAGTTGGTGAAAGAAATTCGCTCACCCTAGAAATACATAAAGAAGTACCTGATATAAAAAATGCCGAATTTGTAAAAGGCTGTGAAGGAGTAACGATTCTTGGACAGGGAACTATTCATAGAGAACTTTTAGATATTTGGAACACATACGGAGTTAAATACGTATCAACAAGAACCATCGGATATAATCATATTGATCTAGAGTATGCAAAGAGTATTGGAATGAAGGTATGCAACGCCTCCTATCCCCCTTCGGGAGTGGCAGAATTTACTATTATGCTAATGCTCATGTGTTTGCGTAATTATAAGCAAGCCTTATGGAGAGGGCAAGTGAATGATTTTTCACTGAACGGACTACAAGGGAAGGAACTTGGTGAATTGACGGTAGGCGTAATGGGAACAGGAAAGATTGGAGCGGCCGTAATTAAACTGTTGTCCTCTTTTGGATGTCGTATTCTTGCATATAGTGATCATGAAAATGAAGAGGTAAAGGCATACGCAACCTATGTGGATCTGGATACGCTGTATAAACAGTCGGATCTCATTACACTCCATGTTCCTTTAACTGAGAGTACCTATCATATGATTAATGATAGTTCGATTGAAAAGATGAAAGATGGAGTAATAATTATCAATTGTGCAAGAGGAGAGCTGGCGGAGAATCAGGCACTAATTAAAGGGATAGAAAGTACGAAGATTGGGGCTTTGGGGCTGGATGTAATTGAAGATGAGACAGGAATCACTCATGTGGATCATAGAATTAACATTCTTTCCAATCAGAATATGGCATATTTAAGACAGTTTCGTAATGTGGTAATGACACAGCATATGGCGTTTTATACGGACCTGGCTGTACGTAATATGGTGCAATGCGGTATACAGGGTATTGTGGATATGAAATCAGCTGGGACATGTAAAACATTGTTGTAAGATGGATTGATATATTCTGTGAGTCATGATTAAGATTTTATAACAAAATGTCTGAATATATTGTGGCAATATTGAATTTATATAAATTACCATTGACACAGTATAAACAGACCACCCTAATCATAGGAATAACTAAAAAAATGAAGCTGGTGCTTTTGGCACTGGCTTCATTTTTTTAGTCCTTTAATGATTTCATGAATATTTGTAATCTGCTTTTGATCGAGGGACTTTAAATCCTCTACAGTTTCTTTAATCAAGAAGGGATGTTCGGAACCCTCATCAAAAAACTCTTTTGGGGTAATTTTAAAATATTCACAGATATATAGAAACTCTGACATTGATGGCAATGCTTTGCCGGAAACGATGCTATGAATGTAACTGGGGCTATGTCCTAGGTCAATGCTCATGCTTCTTTCTGATACATTTTTCAAAATACGTAATTCACTAATTCGATTACGAATAAATTGTTCATCCATTTATAAGTTCACCTCTATTTAATATTAATAGATAGTATCTCAGATTACAGACGAATAATTCGTCTTATATCGTTGAAATATACGATAATATCGTCTATAATGAAAGAAATTAGAAATAAATTAGATGGAGGTGAAATAAAATGAGTATGAGAAACATTTATCGCAAGATTGCCAGAGAACATGGTGTATCCGTTGAAGAGGTAAAAAAAGAGATGCAAACTGCTATAGACCATGCTTATGGAAAGCGTAATAAATTAATTAGTGAAAAAATGTTACAGTCCAGTGTTCCCAGCAAAGGAGAGGTGCCTACAACGGAGGAATTTATTAAAGGAATCTCAAATAGGATTCGACCAGATTCGATAAATAATGAGTAGAGTAAGAATGCAACATAATTTATTCCACGTACAATGTGAATACATCTTTATTTTCTTTACCAATTAACTATTAGAATTATTCTATGATATAATGACAGAGAAAACTCCGAGAAAAATTAATTTAAGAAAGTTACTATAAGAATTTAGAATAAGTAACTCAAAACAGAAAAGAAAACCTACTATAAAAAACCTATTAAAAGAAACCTATTATAAAAATCTATTATAGGAAACTTATTGTATTAATGGTAAGAAATTAATTTAAGAAACTCGGAAAAAACATAGTAGTAAAGCTCGGAAAAATATAGTTGGAGGTAATTAGAATGAATGGAAAGCCTGATGTAGAAATAGACTTAAAACAGTGTATCGGCTGCAATAAGTGCGTGGAGGATTGTCCCGAAAAAAACATATACCTTGAGAAGAAAAAAGCCAGAATAAAAAAAGCAGTATGCTTAAAATGTGGTCACTGTGTAGCAATATGTCCACAAAATGCAGTAAGCATACCGGAGTACGACGCAGATGAAATTATTCCCGTAACGAAGGAAGATAAACTAGACCCGGATCGTTTGTTAAAGGTAATTCAAGCAGGAAGATCGATTCGAAGCTTTAAGGATAAACCTATAGAGATAGAAAAAATCAAGCAAATTATTGAGGCTGGACGCTATACCGCGACTGCCAGCAATTCACAGGATGTATCCTATGTAGTAATAACAAAAAAGAATAAAGAACTAGAACAAGAGGCGGTAAAGCTTATGAGAAATTTACAAAAACCGCTTGGTATGATTATACCCATCGTAAGAACAGTTACCGTGGATGATAACTTTTTCTTTAAGAAGGCTCCGGCCGTAATTGTTATTCTCTCCAGGAATAAGGTAGATGGAGCACTGGCAGCATCCAATATGGAACTAATGGCAGAAGCACTGGGTTTAGGAACGTTTTATAGCGGATTCTTTTCTGCGGCAGTAAATATTAGCTCCAAGCTCCGCAAACTTTTGAATTTAAAAAGAGGTCAGAAGGTAGTAACAACCTTGGTGCTGGGGTATTCCGATGTCACATATCAAAGAACGGCACCAAGAAAAAAGGCATCTGTAAAATATGAATAGAAGGTAATGAAACATTCTTCAGCGAACGAAGCCAACACATGCCATGTCTGATATTGTAAATATATCTCTAAAATGGAAGAATTCTTTTGACGAACGTGATACTTTATTGATATAATATTAACAAAAATTACAAATGGAATAGGAGCATGTGAGCATCCATGAAGAACCCGATCTTAGTAAAGAACGAACAAGAAGCCAACCGGCTGGCTGCCCAGATTACTTTGATAACAATACTATTTCTCGCATTAGTTTATACCTTGAATGTGCTTCGGATTTTTATAGCACCACAGGGACCCATGACCATTGCTATGGTCTTCTCAACAGTTATGATGGTAATACCGGCATTTTTGGTATTTGTATTGAAACAGGATAAGGGCTGGGTCAGGTATGTCATCGTCACGGTATGTATCTTAATGGTGGCTGTATTATCTTTACTTTTATCGTGGCATGTGGTGTTACTTTTCGTATATCCTGTAGCTATCGCAAGTCTTTATTTTTCCAGAAAACTAAGCTGGTATGCGGTCATCCTATCCCTAATTATGTTTGGTGCCAGTCAGTATGGTTCACTTTATGCAGGCGGGGTATCTGACCGTAACCTTAAAGATGCTTACGAGGTTATTCTTTATGGTGTTGCACCAAGAAGTATAGAACTTCTGGCGCTTTCCTTTATTTTTATCAGGCTATCCCATCGTACTAAGTTATTACTTGAGAATGTTGTGGGGGCGGAAGAACAGAAAGAGAATTTGGAGCGAATAATGGCTCTTACGGATAAATCCTATGAGGTCACTAATGTATTGGCTGATTCAGTAAAGGAATTGTCATCTGCAACCTCACATGCACTGGCTTCCAATGAGGCAATCACAAAAATGACCGGGGATATTGTACAAGGCTCCCAGCAGACTATTCAATATGTGGGGGAAGCAACTGGCACCGTTTCTGGTGTGGCAACGGATTTACAAACGATTGCAAGAGAGAATTTAAGCATTTCCTCCCTTTCACATGAGGCAAAAAGTCTGTCGGACAGCAATTCTGTAAATATGAAAGATGCAGCCAATGGTATTCTTCAAATACATAATTCAACCAAGAGCAGTCGCGACATTATACTTCGTCTTGGTGAGAAATCCAATGAAGTAGCGAATATTGCACAGGTAATTCAGGGGATTGCAGAGAGTACCAGCTTATTGTCTTTGAATGCTTCCATCGAATCTGCCCGCGCTGGCGAACAAGGTAAGGGATTTGCCGTAGTAGCCAGTGAAATCAGAAAGTTAGCTGACCAAACACAGTTAGCGGCAGGAAATATTGCGAAACTAATACAGCATGTAGTTGGAGATACCCAAGAAGCTGTGGAATCCATGGATGAAAACACAAAGCTTGTAGAACTTGGCAAGACCTTAATTAATAAGGCAGACAAATCATCCGCAGAAGTATCTCACTCAGTTGAAATTGTAAATGAAATGGCAAGAAGCATAGCAGAGCTATCCGGTAATTTGGCTGAAAATGGAAAGCATCTTCATAAGGCAGTTGAGAACATCAGTAATCTGACCACCGATAATATGGATAAATTAAAGGGTATTTTACAATCCTCTGAGGAGCAGCTGAAAGCAATGAATAACGTTGCCGTATACGTAAAATCAATTGATGAAACTTCGGGAGAATTGCTGACAGTAGTCAATCAGTCATAAGCTTGTTGCGATAAAGTAATCGATTATAATGATTAAGTGAAAGTAATACTTAACTAGCTCGATTTATGTATAATAAGAATGTTAGGTGATATATTCCAATTTATTGTTTGCTTTTAGGGGTTGACAAGAGAAAAACTGATGATATAATGAAATCAATTAAATAAAGTCTTCAGGGCAGGGTTAAATTCCCTACCGGTGGTAAAGCCCACGAGCCGCAAGGCATGATTCGGTGTGATTCCGAAGCCGACAGTATAGTCTGGATGAAAGAAGATGAATATATGATATGTAATATTGAAGTATATTTGCTCTGGAATAATTTATTGTTCCAGAGTTTTTTATTTACAGTACGCATATAATATATATAAAAAATGCCTTGAACTCTTTTTTGTTCAAGGCATTTTTTGGAGGTGTTATTGATATGAATGATGAGGAATTTATGAAAAAAGCCTTAGAACTGGCGAAACTAGGGTGTGGATGGGTTAATCCTAATCCAATGGTGGGTGCTGTAATTGTGAAGGATGGCAGAGTAATTGGCAAGGGATTTCATGAAAAATATGGAGGGCTCCATGCAGAACGAAATGCTTTGGCAAACTGTTCTGAATCGTCCTTGGGAGCTACCATATATGTTACATTAGAACCTTGCTGTCACTATGGAAAAACACCTCCCTGTACTGATGCAATCATTGAAAGCGGCATTCGTAGGGTGGTAATCGGTTCTTTTGATCCAAATCCGAAGGTTGGGGGAAAAGGGATTTCCATATTACGCTCCCACGGGATTGAAGTGGTGGAAGGAATATTAAAAGAAGAATGTGACACACTGAATAAAAGCTTTTTTCATTATATTCAAACCGGTTTGCCTTATGTGGTTATGAAGTATGCCATGACCATGGACGGAAAAATTGCTACAAGCTTAGGCAAGTCCAAATGGATAACCGGTGCATTGGCCAGACAAAGAGTTCATGAGGACAGACACCGATATTCTGCAATTATGGTGGGGGTGGGAACTGTCCTGGCGGATAATCCTATGCTGGATTGTCGGATAGAAAATGGCAGAAATCCGCTTCGAGTAATATGTGATACCAACCTGAGAACGCCATTACAGTCAAATGTAATTACATCGACGGATCGCTCCCCAACATTACTGGCAACTGCTATAACAGACACAAGCCTGCACAGACCTTACCAGAAAGCAGGCTGTGAAGTAGTGGTGCTTCCTTTAAAAGACAATCAGGTCGATTTAAAGAGCCTGATGATAGTACTTGGAAAGAAAGGGATTGACAGCATTTTATTAGAGGGTGGCTCTTCCCTAAACTGGTCAGCATTAAGAGAAGGAATTGTTAACAAAATACAGGCCTATATCGCTCCGAAATTATTTGGTGGAACAGGGTATAGCCCGGTTGGGGGAATTGGTGTGGATTCGCCGGAGGAGGCATTTGGACTTAGAACACCCACAATTTCGGTAATCGGAGAAGATATATTAATAGAAAGTGAGGTGATTGATTGTTCACAGGAATTATAGAGGAAATAGGAAACATACAAGCAATTCAAAAGAATCGGGATTCTGCTGTTATTACGGTTCAAGCAAATATTATTCTTAAGGATATTCACCTAGGGGATAGTATTGCAGTCAACGGAATCTGTCTTACTGTAACCTCTTTTTCTCAAAGTGGTTTTATGGCAGATGTGATGCACGAGACATTAAATCGTTCTTCCCTTGGGCAGTTGAAAATAGGGAGTCCGGTTAATTTGGAACGTGCAATGGCTGCAAATGGCAGGTTTGGCGGACATATTGTATCTGGTCATATTGATGGAACCGGGACAATTAGTGAAATCAAAAAAGATGATAATGCAGTATGGTATATCATTAAAACAACGCCTCAAATATTAAGATATATTGTAACGAAGGGTTCTATTGCAATTGATGGAATCAGTTTAACAGTGGCAATGGTTGAAAAGGATAAATTCGGTGTATCAATCATTCCCCATACCATAGCTCAGACGATATTATCCACAAAGAAACTGGGGGATATGGTTAATCTGGAGAATGATTGCATTGGCAAATACATTGAGAAATTTATGGGCTCCCAGCAAAAGGAAAGTAAAATAACAACTGAATTTCTTGAAAAATATGGATTTTAAGGAGGAAAAGATATGTTTGAGTTTAACTCAGTAGAAGAAGCTTTAGAAGAATTAAAGCAGGGCAAACTTATTTTGGTTACCGATGATGAAGACCGGGAAAATGAAGGGGATTTTATTTGTGCCGCTCAATTTGCAACCACGGAAAATGTGAACTTTATGGCGGTGCATGGAAAGGGTTTAATCTGTATGCCTATGAGTGCTGCTCTTTGCGATAAGCTAAAGTTTCCTCAGATGGTTAGTGAGAATGGAGATAATCATGAAACGGCTTTTACAGTTTCTGTGGATCATGTTGATACCACTACCGGCATATCCGCGGCGGAACGTAGTATTACAGCAATAAAATGCACTGAAGAAGATGCAAAACCAGAGGATTTTCGCCGTCCGGGACATATGTTTCCATTGCTCTCAAAGAAGAATGGAGTTTTGGAACGACCAGGACATACGGAAGCTACCGTTGATCTAATGAAACTTGCCGGTTTGAAGGAATGCGGATTATGCTGTGAGATTATGAGGGAAGATGGAACTATGATGAGAACTCCCGAACTGATACAGTTGGCACAGCAATGGGGACTTAAAATGATAACCGTCAAAGCTCTCCAGGAGTATCGAAAAAGACATGACAAATTAGTGGATCAGGTGGTAAATACCAATCTTCCTTCTGTGTACGGTGATTTTAAAATATATGGATATGTTAGCAAATTAAATGGAGAACATCATGTGGCTCTAGTGAAAGGAGAGATTGGGGATGGCAAGGATCTTTTATGCCGGGTTCACTCCGAGTGCCTTACCGGAGATGCTTTTGGTTCCCAGCGCTGTGATTGCGGACAGCAGTTTGCAGCGGCTATGACTCAAATTGAGAAGGAAGGCAGAGGGGTTCTACTTTATATGCGGCAGGAAGGCAGAGGAATTGGATTGATTAATAAGCTACGCGCCTATGCCCTTCAAGATCAGGGAATGGATACCCTAGAAGCAAATATTGCGTTGGGATTTCCCGGTGACTTAAGAGAATACTATATTGGCGCTCAGATTTTAAAGGATTTAGGTGCAAAAACGTTACGACTTTTGACCAATAATCCAGATAAAGTCTATCAGCTTTCCGATTTTGGTATTGAGATTACAGAGCGTGTTCCCATTCAAATGGATGCAACCGCACATGACCTTTTCTATTTGAAGACGAAGCAGGAGAAAATGGGTCATATTTTTCACTATTAAAGCTTGATAAGAGTGTCAAATGTCCTGTTTATACTATGTCAATGGCGTAATTTGCGCAAAGCGAAAGGATTCATGCTTCGATGTTAATGTATAAGATATTCTTTTTATCTTTATGCAAATTTTCAATGAACTATGATGAAAGGGCTTTTGTACTCGAATCAAATGGTAGGTGTTAAAAAGGTATCAGTGAAAGTAAAGTTCGTTATTTAGATTAACGAAATTATGCTCTCATATAGAATAAGAATAAACCAGAATTTAAAATTAAAGGAGAAGAACAATGAAAACATTTGAAGGAAATCTTGTAGCGAAGGATATTAGGATAGGAATTGTTGCAGCACGATTTAATGAATTTATTACGGGAAAACTCTTAGGCGGCGCAATGGATGGGTTAAAACGTCATGAAGTTAGTGAGGATATGATAGATGTTGCATGGGTTCCAGGAGCCTTTGAAATTCCGCTTATTGCTTCTAAGATGGCGAAAAGCGGAAAATATGATGCAGTAATTTGTTTGGGAGCTGTCATCAGGGGAACCACTTCTCACTATGATTATGTATGCAGTGAAGTATCTAAGGGGATTGCACATGTATCGTTAAATAGTGATATTCCCGTTATGTTCGGAGTACTGACTACAGAAAATATCGAGCAGGCGATTGAACGTGCAGGTACAAAGGCAGGGAATAAGGGCTTTGACAGTGCGGTTGGTGCTATCGAAATGGTTAATCTGATTCGAGAACTTGAAGCTTAATATGACGAACTTAATCTTTGATTATGATGGTACGATTCATGAAAGCCTTTGTATTTATGCTCCTGCCTTTCGATTGTCCTATGAATATCTTGTAGATAGAAAGTTAGCGGCTCCGAGAGAATGGACGGACAGAGAGATAAGCCGTTGGCTGGGTATATCAGCAAAAGAGATGTGGTCAAGGTTTATGCCGGATTTAGCGGAGATAGAAAAAGAGCATTGCAGCAAATTAATTGGAGAAGAGATGGTTCGGTTAACTCAAGCAGGAAGATCAATACTCTATCCAGGTGCCTTAACAACCCTGATGGAGCTAAAGAATGTTGGGTATCATCTAATCTTTTTAAGTAATTGCAAACATAGTTATATGAAGGCTCATCAGGAATATTGGGGATTGGAGCAATACTTTTCTGGATTTTACTGCACCGAGGATTATGGCTTCGCTCCAAAATGGCAGATTTTTGATGAAATTAAATCTAAATATTCGGGTGATTTTATAGTAATTGGTGACCGTTATCAGGATATTGAAATTGGTATAAAACACAACCTATCTTCTATTGGTTGTGCTTATGGATATGGCGGTTTGGAGGAACTGGAATATGCTTCAAGTAAGATTGACTCATTCCAGAAGGTGGCAGGAGCATTAGATTCACTGGTGAAAGATAAGTGAGAAAAGGAGTATTTGAGAAACCAAGTAAAATCATATTAAAAGAGAAAGCCATCAAGAGATTACAGCTCTGGATGGCTTTGTTCAATCTATTCCAACTTGCTTCAATAACATATAACACCTGATTACATTGAGGTTCCCTTTTTAAACTTGGGTCATTAATTTCATTTAGAACAATTGCCATATGGAGGATAAGGTCCAAAGCCAATTACTCCAAAGTCAATGCCCGTACTGCCTGTACCCGGATCACCGGTGGCAAACACAACTAGTGCCCTGCCTGGAACATCATAGGTTTTGGTTATGGTAGCTCCTTTTGGACTCACAGTAAACCGGTCAAGTAGAAAAATTAGTTCATCATTCTTAACATCCAGTACAAAGATTGAAAACGAAACATTTACCGTGCCATCAAGGCGACCTCTGGCATAAATTCGGATGGTTTTATATTTGGCTACCGGAATACCGTTAGGTAGGCCGTCATTTAAACGAACTTGCTCACCAGCAGGAATTGGTCTAGAACCCACCGGGGTACGAAATACAATCTGATTCTGTTCTATAGGATAAGTACAATAATTTTCTTGCATAGAAATATATCCTTTCAATGGAATAGTACATAATATGCCATAATTCACCAAAATGTTCAAATATAAGAGGTGAGAAGGCTAGTTCACAAGAAACATGTCATGGTTGGTTCACCTTCTAAAAATTTACCTCAAAAATCAGAAAATTATGACCTTCTACTACTTGCATGAGAAGATAGAAAATGATAAATTAAACAAATAGTAGCCAGTAATTTACTGTACGATTTCATGGAAGATAGGTAAGAAATTGTCCGGTATGATAGGAAGATAGTAAGGTGGAGGTGGCCGATATGACTGAAATAAAGAACAGAATGGAATCAGAAGTTAGTTCATTTATTCAACACTATTGTGAAGAAAATGGATTGGAGAATATCTGGAAGGAGCCAATTATAAAGTATGCGGATGCGAAAAATCCAATGTTTCAACAATTTAATCAAATAGTAACAGAACATCATTACATACCGGAGGATTTCCTGCCAGGTGCAACGAATGTATTATCTTATTTCTTACCTTTTCAGGATGAAGTAGCTAAAAGTAATGTTGGAGGAAAAGAGAGTTCTGCCCTTTGGGCGAATGCTTACTTGATCACTAATAAACTGGCAATTCATCTGAATGAACATTTAACTAAGATGATTCATCAACTGGGTTATCTTGCTGCAATTCCAACTAATATTGGGTTTTCAAAAGAAGAATTAATGAGCAGGTGGTCACAGCGTCATATTGCCTATCTTGCAGGGCATGGTACCTTTGGACTTAATAATATGCTCATATCGGAGAAAGGTTGCGCGGGAAGATATTTTTCTATCGTTACTACTTTGCCAGTGGAATTGGACTCAATCATAAAAGAGGAACGCTGTCTCTATAAACGAACCGGAACATGCAAGGCATGTGTAAAAAAATGCCCAACAGGAGCGTTAACTGAGAATGGATTTGACCGATTCTTATGTTATACAATGTGCTTAGAAAATAAGAAGAAATATGACCATGCGGATGTCTGTGGAAAATGTGTGGTTGGTCTACCCTGTACCTTTAAAGCTTGTTAGTCATGGATGTCAGGGCAGAAAAGAAGAAGTACTTTATAAAATCCAAAGATAATGTAAAGTACTTCTTTGCTTCAGTTCTCAATGAATAGATGTATAAATCATTAGTTACTATGAAATTCATTAATATTTATGGTTATATCACCACTATTTGTGTTTTACTGGTATCCAAACTTCCACTTCGCAATCCATTGGATTCCCGTTTAAAAGTATCTCCGCAATTGGTGTTCCACAATATTCGAATTCACTATCTTCGGTAAGGATTTCTAGAAAGGCTTGCTCTTCCAACTGATCAAAAGAAAGACGCGAAAGACCTCCTGACTTGGTAAGAACTAAATACTCACCTTTTGGAAATAAAACTTCGTTTGTTCCATCAATAAGAGGCTGTTTTGTGTTAACACCGGCATAATAGAAAGTTTTATTATCTTCTAAAGTAACAGCAGCATATCCATATTTACTTTCCGCAAGTGGTCTTAAGCTAGCCATCTGACCATTTTGCAGAAGTCCTTTAAAGAATTCTGTTTTTGGTTCGGAATACTGGGGATTATAAATTTTATCAATTTCACTTAATTGTGTCTTATATCCCACAAGACGAAATGCATTTTTCTCTTCAATTCTAAAATTACTCATTGTAAAGTCCTCCTTAAATACAATTGTTTAATAGGGTGTGAAGTAAGACAAAAGAATATCTAACACATTTCCAGAGGCGCATCCATTTTATTTCTTTATAAAATTCGCCAATGAATTCTGGTGAAAGATATTTGACTCTTTAATCATTATTAACATGTTGTTACTTTACCATAGCAATTATGACACCAGTATGACATAATTAATCATGAGGTGAAATTTTTATGAAAATGGAGCGATTAATTGCAATTATCATGTTGCTTTTAGAAAGAGATTCAATCGCCACCAGTGAACTCGCAGAAAAGCTGGAGGTAAGCAGAAGAACTATTTTTAGGGATATTGACACGTTATGCATAGCAGGAATGCCAATCATGGTGACCAGAGGAGCCATGGGAGGCGTTAGTTTAATGAATTCCTATAAAGTGGATAAAAAATTATTTACACCAAGGGATGTACAAAGCTTAATTACAGGCTTGCAAAGCTATAATCAGTTGTTGGAGAATAAAGAACTCTCTGGTATTTTGGTGAAACTTCAAAGTTTGACGAAAGAGGATAATTCGTTAAAGCACCCTTCAAAGGAAGGAAGAATTTCTATTGATTTAGAATTAAGTGAAGGGAATAAATCCTTAAGAACAGTATTACAGGTGATAGAATCAGCGATGAGCAATTATCGTTATTTACTTTTTCATTATACGGATAAAAAGGGAGACGAGAGCATTCGTAAAGTGGAACCTTATCAAGTGGTATTTAAAGAGAGCAAATGGTATTTACAAGCGTTTTGTACCCATCGAAACTCTGAGCGAATATTCAAATTATCAAGAATGAGTAAGGTAATGCTGTCAGAAGAAAGCTTTCATCCTAGAAACTTTACCCCATTATCAATGAATGAAACAGAGTGGATGAATAAAGAGATAATACCACTGATCATTCGAATTCATAAATCTTTGATCGAGCGAGTCATAGAGCGTTTTGGAGAAAAGTACATTGCCGATCGTCAGGGTGACTATTATCTGGCAAGATTTCCAATCGCAGATAATGAAGAGGGGTATAATATACTTCTTTCATTTGGGGGTAAATGTGAGATAATAGAGCCGGTTCAGATAAGACAGAAATTCAGAAAACATCTTATGGACATAATTAAGATATATGATGACCAGGAAGAACCAAAATAAAAAAATGTGGTTTCTATATAGAGTGTTGAATTTGGAATCAATGTTCAGAGGAAAATGGATCACAAAATAAAGGTCACTGACCATTTGCTTAAAGAAAAAGAAGAGTACCCTTATATTTTATCGTGTATGCATAAATGATATTTTATCGTGGATGCATAAATTTTTGATTTTATATATTGACTTTGCAATAGTTTAAGCGAGGCTTTTTGAAAGTCGAAATTTTTTGAATATGAAAAGGGAGTACAAATGGGACAAAATCTATTTGTGGATGACAATTTATTTGGATATGATAAAAAAAATGAAGCAACGAATGCTGTTTGGGTAGAATATAGCTGTCCTATGGAGGAGGGAATGATTTTCCCACCACATTGGCATGAAGAGCTCATTTTAATTTATGTTAAAAGCGGAATGCTTCTTTTGGAATGTAACGGGAGAGGAATCAATATGCAGTCGGATTCCGTCGCAATTATCAATCCGAACGAGTTACATTCTGGTAGAAAGACAGATGCCAAGCTGGAGTATTATATTATCAAAATGGATCTACTGAAGTTGATTGGTACAAATGCAGAGTTTAATCAATTCGAATATACGGAAAGGCTATTAAAGAATCAGATAAGATTCGAAAATGAACCCAGACAAGATCAAGTAATCCTTGGGATAGTGAAACACCTAGTCGAAGAGTTTGAACGTAGAGAAGAGGGATATCAACTTGCAATCAAAGGTTTTGCCTATCAACTATTAAGTATATTAATGAGACACTTTATAAAAAGCGGGCTAAGTCAATCGGAATTAGAATTTCATTACCGGAGGTTATCACAAATTAAACCTGCAATCATATATATGGAAGCTCATATGGCAGATAAAATATTGCTAACCCAACTGGCAGAAGAGGCACATTTAAGCACGATCCAATTTTCTAGGGTATTTAAAACCATATCAGGATATTCACCAATGGATTATTTAAATCATTTGAGAATTCAAAAGGCCGTTAAGCTACTTCTAAATACCGATAAAACAATGATTGAAGTGGCAATGGAGATTGGCTTTACAGATAGCAATTATTTTAGCAGAATCTTTAAAAAGTATCGGAATTTATCACCAAGTGAGTTCAGAGAAAAGTATGTCAGAGAATAGTTTTATGAAAGTGTTAAAAGATCGGTTTATACTGTGGCAATGGGATTTGCACAAAGATAAAGGACATTTAATATTGTTTGCATAGTGCATTTACTCTTTTGCTTTATATGAATAAAATGCCTGCCTCAATTGCCTATGAATTCCGTTAAAAGAGTTATTTGATCTCAACAGCATGTAACGCATAGTATATATGATAAGATAGTGCTAGTTTTTGAAGGGATTATCCATGATTGAAACGATACTTTTTGGTAATCTTATGGTACAAGGAAGTGATTATGATAGAGAATCCAACCATATGCTTCATGCATTGACAGAAAATGAATGAAATCTGTTGTCTTGTGAGGAGTTAAAGGATTTCCGTGCTCGGATAAAAATAATCCTTTCTAGATAACTATGAGGAAAAGAGGTATTAATATGCGTATATTTTTAACCGGAGGAACTGGGTTTGTAGGTTCAGCAGTAATGAAAGAATTAATTGATGCTGGCTATGAGATAATTGCACTGGCACGTTCAGAAGCCGCAGCCAATCTTTTAAGAGATGAAGGTGTACAGGTTTATTTTGGGAATTTGGAGGAGCCAGAGAGTCTAAGGAAAGGGATAGAGCTGGCAGATGGGGTGATACATACTGCATTTAATCATGATTTTTCTAATTTCAAGAATAATTGTGAAATGGATAGAAGAGTGATTGAGGCAATAGGGACTATGATTAAAGGCTCAAATCATCCATTTCTTATTACATCAGCTATTGGTGTCCTTCCCCAAGGGAAGCTTGTAACGGAAGAAAATATGCCTGATTTTGGATTATCGGCACATTTTCGTGCTGCAACGGAAGAGGCCGCGGAATTAGTTCGTAAAAATGGCGGAAGGGTATCAGTTATCCGGCTCGCTCCAACGGTTCATGGAGAAGGAGATCATAATTTTATCCCAACCTTAATTAAGATAGCAAGGGAAAAAGGTGTCTCTGCTTATATTGGTGAAGGAGAAAATCGTTGGCCTGCGGTTCATCGATTGGATGCCGCAAAGCTTTACCGTTTAATTCTTGAAAACGATTATAATGGCGAAAGATTTCATGCAGTTGGTGAAGAGGGTATTCCGTTTAAAGAAATCGCATATGCAATAGGACGAGGCTTAAATGTACCGGTAGTGAGCATCACAGCGGAGAAAGCAACAGAACATTTTGGTTGGTTCTCCAATTTTGCTAAACTGGATATACCTGCATCCAATCGTTTGACGAGGGAGAAGCTTGGTTGGCAGCCATCCCAGGATGGATTGTTGGAGGATCTTTTGGAGGGGCATTATTTTCGGGCTTAGTAGAGGGAGGTCGTAAATTGCTTTTGAACTCGGATGAAAAGGGCATTTTTATGATATAACCTATTAAAGATACTTAAAGATAACAGAGAAAGTAAACGATTATATTGGCTTCTATTCATAAAGGCGCAATCATACAAGTTACGAATGTTTGCGCCTTTATGATTTATAAAAGTGATAGATATATAATAAAGAATTTATTATATGTATGTGTCACATTGTGCTGGATTGTTGTGCGGAAAAGGGCTTTGATTATTTTCACAAATTGGAGACAAAGAATCATCGCCTAGTCATATAAACTTATATTATCGATGAACCAGCTGTTTTAAATCACTGCTTAAGGTATTCAGTTCAATCACAGAATGATTGATTTCTCCGATTAAACTGTCTTGACTTTCTAGTGTGGATAAAATCTCATCAGCAGAGGAGGTGTTTTGATCAGCTTGTCTCACAATGGAATCTATCTCCGTTTGTATATTCATAAAGTCGTCAGCAGCCTGTGTGATTTTCTCCATATTGTTACCAAGAACTTGATTCGCACTGAGATAATCATCCATAAATTCTTTGTAACTGAGGTTGACTTCCTGTAAAAGTGTTTGTATTTTGTTTACTGCCTTGCCTCCTTCTAATGCTTTTTCATCAGCACTTTTTACCTTATCGGATAAGGATACGGTTACGTTAGAGATACTATCTGCAATGGAGGCACTTTGCTCTGCCAGCTTCCTGATTTCATCAGCAACCACTGCAAATCCTCGTCCTTGTTCCCCAGCGCGAGCGGACTCAATGGAAGCATTTAATGCTAACAAATTGGTTTGCTTTGAGATCTTCTTAATGCCGTCTAGCAAAGAATTAACAATACTAAGATTATTCCATAGATCGGATACGGTTTCACCGGTTGCTCCAATTACTTCGTTCACCGTAACAGCATAGTCAGATACTTCATTAATGCTCTGATAATTATCATTTACTTTTTCATTCATTTCGTCGGTTTTTGATACAATGTCTTTTGATCCAGTCAGTGCTTTTTCAATTTCAAAAAGAGATGCATCAATGGTATTCTTCATGTTGCCAACACTTAGCGTTTCATCTTTGATAGATTGGGACATGTGTTTGACCGTCTCAACAATTGTGGCACTAGAAGTATGTATGGTATCTGTTCGATTGGAAAATCTATTCAAATTTTCGTCTAGGGTTGCAATTCCTTTCTCTAAAGCTAAAAAGGTGTTTTCCAGTTCCTTTAATAAAGCAATTGCATCTGCTTCCTTTTGTACAGAAGCAATAATTAAATTACGACCCCATTTTGTTAAAAGATAGATTAAAACTAAAATACCATTCATAGCAGTCAAAATAATGACAAAGGTGGGAATTTTGGTATCATCGCCCATCAGGATATCAGGATGAAAAAGATAGGATAAAATTAAACCGATATTAATAAAGATACAAAAGATGGCAAATAGTTTTTGATTAAAATAGATTGCACACATCAATACGGTTATGAGAAGAATGTAATGTTTATTAAGTGCATAATGATCCAAAAAGAATAAGGCAAACATAATAAGAGCGGGAAGAAAGGCAAAGATGAATCCCTTTACATAATCGTTAATTTTCAAGAAATAATTTAAGGTACCTATCCCTATTATAGCAAAGCCGATATACAAGAATCTAATATTCTCGGCAAAACCTCGAAAAACTAAAATTTGTCCAACTATTAAGCATACCAGAGCAACGGTAATAATCCAATTTACTCGGTGCATTTTCTTTAAATTGAATAGATTTGTGTCCATTTGTTTGTCCACGCAGTTTCCTCCTTTAATACAAGTATCTTTTGTAATTATATAGAAAATATTTTGTTAAAAGTATATCATAATATGTAATAGAAATCATCCTTAGAATGTCGAATATTATATAAAATTGCTAAGGATTAGGACAAAATTCCTATAACTAATAAAAATGTAGCTTGAATATGACATGATATTGTCATGTTAAAAATGGTATGATGAAATTATAACTTAAGAAGCAAGAAAGGGGAATTACGATGGAAGATAGGAGTTTAGATAGTATTGTGGAACGTTCCGTATTGATTAGAGAGGCTTATCATAAATTAGAAAGGCAGCTTCATAAGAAGGAGTGGACAATAGAAGAAGATGCACTAGCGTTTTTGACTGATGCAGGCTTGGTTGGAAGGTTGACCATGGCTCAACAGGGACGTTGGCCAAACGGTAGTGATCCTAAATCAGAGTTAGAACATAAAATTAGCGAATGCATCTGGTGGCTACTTATACTTTCAAAACGAATGGATATTAATATTGTGGATTCATTGGATGTATTTTTAAGCAATTTGGAGCAACAATTGGGGAGGAATTAATATGGCATTTGATTTTAAAAAGGAGTATAAACAATACTATACGTCAAAATCCACTCCACAGATCATTGAAATCCCACCAATGAATTATATTGCTGTGCGCGGTAGTGGTGATCCCAATGAGGAGAACGGAGATTACAAAAAAGCGGTGGAAGCGTTATATGGGATTGCATATACATTAAAAATGAGCTATAAAGGAAATTATAGCATTGATGGCTTCTTCGATTATGTAGTTCCACCTTTGGAAGGATTTTGGTGGCAGGATGGAATCAAGGGAGTGGATTACACCAGAAAAAACACCTTTCAGTGGGTTTCATTGATCAGGCTTCCCGATTTTATTACACCTGAAAATGTTGAATGGGCGATACAAGAGGCTTCCAAAAAAATGAAACAAGATTACACGAATGTAGAATTTCTCTCTATCGAAGAAGGATTATGTGTTCAAATTATGCATGTTGGAGCCTATGATGAGGAACCTGCTACAGTTGCGAAGATGGATCAATTTCTACAAGATAAAGGATATCAAAATGATTTTTCCTCCAAGAGAATGCATCACGAAATATATTTATCTGATCCGAGAAAAACAGCGAAGGAAAAATGTAAAACCTTGATTAGACATCCGATTAAAAAGGTTGAAATGATTCATTAATACCAAAGTAGGGCGAAATAATAAAAGAGCAACAATTGTGAGAGACGGCTATAGAGATTGATACAGAACGGATAGAAAGGAGGAGGGGTTCCGATGCATTATGTGAAGGTGAAAGGAATTTTGTCAGACCAGAATGGAATGAATATTTATCGGGGCTGCACTCATGGCTGCATTTATTGTGATAGCCGCAGTAAATGCTATGGCTTTACTCATGATTTTGAAGACATTGAAATAAAGCAAAACGCTCCGGAATTGTTGGAGAGTCGTTTGCGTTCAAAAAGGAAAAAATGTATGATTCGAACGGGTTCTATGAGCGATCCCTATATCCATTATGAAGAAAAGTTGTTGATGACAAGAAGATGCTTGGAGATTATTGATGAATATGGATTCGGGTTGGCAATCCATACAAAATCGGACCGTATTTTAAGAGATCTTGACCTTCTAAAAAGTATTAATCAAAAATCAAAGTGTGTGGTGCAAATCACACTTACCACCTATGATGAGGATTTGTGCAAGATATTAGAACCAAATGTCAGTACTACGATGAGAAGATTTGAAGTTTTGCAGGAACTTCAGGAGAATAATATTCCCACTGTGGTGTGGCTGACACCAATTTTACCCTTTATAAATGACACAAAAGAGAATCTTGAAGGGATTTTGAACTATTGTGTGGAAGCAAAGGTATATGGAATTATTAATTTTGGTATGGGGGTAACCTTAAGAGAGGGTGATAGAGAGTATTTTTATCAAGCACTTGATCGACATTTCCCCGGGATGAAAGAACAATATCATAAGAAATACGGATATGCCTATCAAGTAAATAGTGATCGTAATGAAGAATTAATGGAACTGTTACATAGCACCTGTAGAGCACAAGGGATTGTAAGCAATATGAACGATGTCTTTGCATATCTGAATGAATTTCCGGATAATAACCGTTATGAACAACTACACTTATTTTAAAATAATTAATATTAGTTAATATAGATTTCAGGTATCATAAATAAAACTCAATTTCTAAACAGCCTATTTTGTGTAAGGCTATTAGTGATAGGGTTTTATTTTTTATGAGTATAAGAAAAGCCAAATAAGAAAAGTCCATAAATCGGGTTTGTAGAAAATCAGTTGATGGTATATAATGGGAGAGGGGTTCCATGATAGCCCAAAATTCATACGGAACTTCTTACATTACAATGAATAAGTGAACAGTTATCTTTTGTTGGAAGCGAAATACCACAAAAAGAAGGAGAGGTTTATGTTAATTGATATACACGCTCATGCGACAGGTGATTACGGAACCGTAGATTCTATAAAAAATATGGCTGAACAATATCATATTGAAAAAATTGTTTTATGCACAAGCCCGAAGAACATTCAAAATCTTCAGCTGCCACCGAGTATGCCATTTAAGCAAAAACCGGATAGTATTTATTCGATGAATCGGATGAATCGGTTTGCTTACAATCATTTTCTTAAAGATAATGGTGACGGTAATCAAGTGGTTTGTGATTTGAAGAAGCAGCTTCCTGAGTTGGTGATCCAGTTCCTGTGGGTAAATCCACTTGATACCAGCTGTATGGAACAGCTTGAACATAGTATTGACATCTATCAGCCGAAAGGAATTAAACTTCACCAAGCATGGAACTCTTTTAAAATTGACGGTCCTGAATTTAAAAAACTGATTGATATTTCAGCTTATCATAAACTTCCGGTATTTATTCATTTGTATTCCAAAAAGGAAGTTCATAAGCTTGTAAAATTTATAGGGGATAATCAAAATGCAGTTTTTATAATTGGACATTTAACAGGCTGTGATATATTTCATGGAAGTGGCATAAATCTGAAGAATGTTTATTTTGATACCTCAAGTTCTAAGAGAATTCAAAGTACTGATATAAAGCAGGCAATTGATTGGTTTGGATATGAAAAAATTGTATTTGGCACGGACACACCTTATGCAAATATTGATGAGCAGATATTAAGAATTGAACAACTGAAGTTGTCAGCTTCGATAAAGGATCATATTTATTATTTGAATGCTAAAAAGGTATTAAATATATAGTAAAAGTAACCATTATTTGAAGTTCGTTAGAGGAACCATAAGCCCAAACTATAAAATAAATTTTTTCAGCCATATAGAGCTATTGACACAAATTGGTTAACAATTTATACTATTTAAGTAGTAATTGTTATAAATAATCCTTACATATGTTTCTTTTGTAGTATCTTTGAAATATACAGGATTTCAGGTAAATGGAACCACTATATTGAAAACAAATTGGGAGGGCAATAATGAAAAAAATTTTATCTATTTCATTTTTAATGGTTTTATGCTTATTATTAATAACTCCGGTTAAAGCGAATGCGGCAGCAGTAAAACTTAACAAAACAACATTAACGTTGAACACAGATGATTCTTATACTTTGAAGATATCAGGAACAACGAAAAGCGTAAAATGGACGAGTAGTAATAAAGCAGTTGCTACTGTATCTACTAAAGGAGTGGTAAAAGCAGTAAAAACTGGTTCTACTACGATTACTGCAACGGTAGCGAACAAAAAGTATACCTGTAAGGTAACAGTTCCAACAATTAAGCTTAATGCAACATCACTTACTGTGGAAGAAAGTAATACTTATACTTTGAAGGTGTTAGGGACTTCCAAAGCAATTACTTGGAGCACAAGTAATAAAGCAATAGCCACAGTAACCTCAAAGGGAGTGGTTAAGGGTATAAAAGGTGGAACCGTAACAATTACTGCAAAGGTTTCAAATAAAAAATATACCTGTAAGATTACTGTTCCTGTTATTAAACTTAATAAGACTGAGGTATCAATCGGAGTAGGAAAAACAAGTAATCTGAATATATCAGGCTCTTCAAAAGCAGTAACATGGTCAAGCAGTAATACAGCAATTGCTACAGTAACTTCCAAAGGCGTGGTAAAGGGAATTAAAGCTGGTAAAGCTACGATAACTGCTACGGTATTAGGCAAAAAGTTCAATTGCACGGTAACGATAAGCGATGTCTTCGATGCTAAGAAGGCTTTAGCGGCGATGAAAGTTACTTCATTTGACTTTGGCAATGGGGTGTTATTAACCTTGAACAATACCTATAACTTTCCGATCAGCGTTGAAGCAACGGCTATATTCTATGATAAAGACGGAAAAATGTTAGAGACTTCAGAAGACTACAACTATGATTTTGAAAATGGTGCAACTTGTAATTTATATTTCGATGGACCATATGATACTCAATATAATGATGTAAGCTATAGCAGATATGAGATAAAATATGTTATCAAGCCTGTTACTTATGTAAATAGCTGCTATAAGGATATAAGTTTTAAATCAAATATTGGGGCAGACTCTGTTGTTGCTGAGGTTACAAATAACGGTAAGTTGGATCCTATGGCAAAGCTGAGCATCATATACTATAAGGATGGTCAGATTATTGATTATGATATTGAATATGTTTTTTTTGAAGCTGGTGGAACAACAGAATATGCAGAGTTTTATCTCCCTTATGATAAAAACGATCAAGTTATTATTCCGGATAGCTATAAGATTGTTTTAGATTATGCATATACGTATTAAGAAATAATTTAGGCGATTAGTAACCTTATATTATCAGCCATCCAGTTCTGCAAGGATGGCTGATTTTTAAATCTAAAGAGATATTATAGTATAATGATTATAGAAGTATATAATTTAAATAAGGTAAAGGGGAATGAGGAAAATATGACACAATTTACCGAGGAAGTATTAGTTATAATTCAAAGAATACCTCGAGGAAGAGTGATGAGTTATGGGCAAGTCGCCAAGCTTGCGGGCAATGCAAGAGGTGCAAGACAAGTAGCTAGAATACTTCATTCTATGACGCAAAAATATAATCTCCCCTGGCACCGAATTATTAATTCCGAAGGTAGAATATCTATTGCAGGTGGACTTGCAAAGAATCAAAAAGAGCTTCTTCAATCAGAAGGAGTAGAAGTATCCGAAGATGGTTACATTGATTTCTCCAAATACGGAGTATAAGATGAAGATCCATTAATCCTTATAATTTAAGCCCAATAAGAGAAATAATTTTTTAAATGCAACGCCCTAGTTATATCTAATATTGAAGAAAAAATGATGACTGTAGGGATTACAAGCAGCGATAAGCTGGCTTGTTAGTCGAGGAGCGCTCCTTTGGTGTACCTTGAATCAAAAATGCGGATTCCGAAGAATCCGCAAATATGGCATAATAAGTAATGCAACTTATTTTTAAATCTAACCTCTTCTTATTGGTTAATTATATGACGTTCATTTCATTCGTTTATAAGAATAGCCTTCGGGTATATTCTTTAACACTTCAAAATTATTGGATTTCAATATAGTCTATCTCTCCATAATTTGTCGCCTTTGTAAACCGTATAGTATTATTACCTGAATTTAAGTTTACAGTCATTGTCGCATATGCCCCCGCATTACCAGCTGCAAACCATGCTCCCGTTGTATTATAATTAATGGTAGTGCCACTTCCTCCATTAACGCTAACCGTATGCGTGGATGCTGCTGAACCTCCGTTAGCGTAATGTACAGTCATTGTATAAGCTTTTGCAGAAGGTGCATTTACTGCAAATTGTACATAAGCTCCCGTAGGATCGATAGTACCAACAAATTTACCACCAGAACACTGTGAAGCAGAGTAAACTGCACAATTACTAAGGGTTCCACTCTCTGCCTCATATCTTGTTGTTGTGCTCGTTGAAGCAGGAGTAACATAGATACGGTATCCGGAACTACTGTTGCAGCCTGATAATGTTACAGTAATCTGTCCGTTAGTTACGGCATAATTGGAGGTTGATACCGTAGTTGGTCCATTACTAACAGTATCTTTACTCGTCCAGTCAACTTTCTCAATCTTGACGGTTGCATTGGAGCCAATAAAGGACGGAAGATTCTTAATTACCGTACTGATGGTTCCGTCATTTGGGCCGCCAAAAATAAAGCTAACATATTTAGCAGATGAGTCTACACAAGCTGCACCATCCGCATTATTGCTTGCCTCATTTGGAGGTGTAACACTTACCATGTTTCCTGTCATGTCTCCATACCATTTATAGAAATACCACCCTGCACCCTTTGAGGTATCTGTTGCTAGGAGGCTACCCAATCTACCCGGATAAGCAGTGAACCACCATGAAATACATGCGCTGTCAATCTTATAACGCTCAAATTTACCGATAAACCGTGCGGATGATCCGGGTTGTCCTTCCAAACTCTTAGTCGCATCACAATATTCATTAATACTAATCAGTCTTGGGCTGATTCCCAGTGAAGATTCTATGGATTTATAGTCATTAAAACGTCCTGCCATACCACTTACACCATTTCCGGCTCCAAGCTCATGCCAGCAGAATATATCAGGAAGACAGTTATTTGTTTTACAGAAGCTTAAGAAATCTCTAATTTTAGTACTATCATATACCGCATAGGAAGGACCAATAATTTTCGCACTGGGATCGTTTGCCTTAATGGTATTATAGGTCTGCAACCAAAGATTATTGAATGTTCCATTGGCAGTATTCCAAGTTCCGTCTGGCTCATTCCAAATCTCATAACCATAAAAATTAGAATATCCGGAATTTTTCTTATCTGTAATAACTGCTTTTACCTTATTGAGCCAATCTGTCATGTTTGTAAACTGATATGGCCAGCCAGGAAAGATGTCGGCAAGACGAATCATCACCTTACCTGTAGTTCCTGTAATTCTTCCCGCTGAGGGTATTGCTGCACCGATGGGTTGTTGATAGCCTGAGCCGGCTCTTGCAGGGTTTGTGAATACACCAGGATTGAGCGGTTTTACCAGTCCATTAATATCTGCAGGTTTCGTCTCAGTAAGTCCATAAAGCGACCCACTTGCACAATGAGTTACCCCTCTTAACACGCTATTACAGTCTACAACAAATGAGGTTGTAGCTGAAACCGGTGATAAAGGAATGGATACCAGTATCATCATGATACTTAACATAAAAACTAAAAATTTTTTCATAACGTTCCTCCTTGTAATTTTATATTAAAAAAAGTTACCTAATTGATTTAATTCCTCCTTAAAAAGTGTCAATAACTAATGACAACCAAGGGGAATTATTTTTTTCTAAAATGGAACTAACGCATATAATACTCTTCCTCAATAGTTCAAACCATAGATATAAGGCTGTTTAATAATATGAATATGTAATGTATTAATTTTACTGTTAGTATAACATCGCATTGATTTTATGAATACTACCCGTATCGGGTAGTTCTTTGTGTCAGTAACAGTGAAAGCATAAAAAAGAGGGTAAAAAACAGGGTAAAAAAACAGGCATTTTATGATTTAATCGCTGTGATGAAATTAATTACGTAATGAATGAAGCATCTTAAAAAGCCAATTAAAACTTCGGAGCTATATTTATGTTAAATACTTAACAAAATCGATTGAAAATGATATAATAACCCATACAAGCTTGAATTAATAATTCAATAATGTGATAATAATTACAAGTAAAAAGTGGAAGGGCATACTGGGTGATGTAACGGACGAAATCATCAACTTTATGCCAGAGGAGGCAACTATGGAACAACAAGGAAATCAGGAAAAATCATATAAGAAAGTAATTAATTACATAAAGAATCAGATAAAGATCGGTGAGCTGACCATGGGCTGTAAACTGCCCGCAGAACGAGATCTTTCGGAAATACTCGGAATTAGTCGTAACTCTGTTCGGGAGGCACTTCGTACCTTAGAGAATATGGGAGTTATCACAAGTCACCAGGGAGCTGGTAATTTTTTAACAGGTAATTTTGAAAAAAATTTGGTTGAGTCCCTATCCATGATGTTTTTGTTGGATCAACTTGACTATCAACAAATCAGCCAACTGAGACGGGCTCTGGAGATGGAAGCCTTGATGCTAGCAATTGATAATATTACGGATGATGAGATTCAAGTTTTAAAACAGATTATCGCGCAACTGGAGAAGGAGACGGAAGAAAATAATGTCATTCTTGATAAGAGAATGCACTATAATATTGCCCTCGCCTCAAAAAATACACTGATTATTAATATTCTGGAAGCACTTTCGGAAGTACTGGATAAATTTATTGTTGATTTGAGAAGAGAAATTTTAATTCAAGAAGACAGCAGAGCGGTTCTTATGGAGGCTCATAATGGAATGGTGGAAAGTTTGGTAACAAGAAATAAGAGTCTAGCGTATGAGGCAATTAATAAACATTTCGGCGTAATAGACGAAAAGCTCAAAGAAAATCAGATTAAAACTGTGTAGTATTACATGCTAATGCTATTTTGCACAAATTCAATGTTAAAAAAATAACTTTCGTTGACATATATAACAATGGTACGTATAATAAAATTACAAAGTGGTTCTACCAATTCAGCTTGCATGGTAGCGCATATGGTGTAGTAAGACAAAAGTTTTACAGCACCATTTTTTATCACCAAAAAAATTGGTAGAACCAATTTAAACCGGTTTATTTCATATCCATCAGGAAACTCGAGAATCCTTTTGGCAATCATAGTGACTACAGAATGGAGAAGGTATGAATATGATTTTAGATTTTATTTTAGCACTATTGCCGATTCTTTGGCTGATTATTGCATTGACGGTATTAAAAATTCCGGGGTTTAAAGCTTGTATAATTGCGTTGGTGATTTCTTATGCACTTGCTGTTTTCAAATGGCAAATGCCGTTTACCGATAGCTTACGTGCAGTTGCAGAAGGGGCTGCCCTTGCACTATGGCCGATTATTATTGTTATTATCGCAGCTATCTTTACTTACAATGTTTGTGTTGCCAGCGGCAAGATGGAAATTATCAAGAAGCTGCTTGCCAGTGTAACAAAGGATAAAAGAGTTTTAGTATTAATCATTGCATGGGGCTTTGGTGGATTTATGGAGGGAATGGCTGGATTTGGTACAGCAGTAGCCATACCTGCCAGTATGTTATGGGGATTAGGTTTTAATCCGGTATTCGCAGCGATTGTTTGTCTTATTGCCAATGCAACACCAACCGCTTTCGGATCTATCGGTATTCCGACCACGACACTTGCTAAAATTACCGGTTTGAGTGTTATTGATTTATCTACCAATACGGTAATTCTGTTATCCATATTTATTATTGCAACACCGTTTGTTCTAGTAGCATTAACAGGAAAATCAATCAAAGCATTAAAAGGCATTGGTCTTATCACCTTAATATCCGGTCTTGCATTTTTAATCCCGGAATATTTGGTAGCAAAATACCTTGGTGCAGAGCTTCCTGTTGTAATCGGTTCTGTTTGCTCTATGGCAGCAACGATTTTAGCAACAAAGCTTCTGTATAAGGGAAAAGTTGAGGATGCATATCTTCTGGAAGGAAAGAATGAAGAACAAAAAACCAGTTTTAAGGATGCATTAGTTGCTTGGAGTCCATTTATCCTGATTTTCTTCTTCTTACTAGGAACTTCAAAATTAGTAGCACCGGTAAATGAATTCCTTTCCACAATTAAAACACCGGTTAGTATTTATACTGGCAAAGGTGGCGCTCCTTATACCTTTTCTTGGTTAGCTACACCAGGTTTGTGGATTATCCTTTCCGCCTTTATTGGTGGTAAGATACAGGGACTTAGCATTTTAAAGATGTTAGCTATCTTAAAAAATACCTTTGTTCAGATGTCCAAAACTGCTATTACCATTATCGCAATCATGGCTACTGCGAAGTTAATGGGCTATAGCGGAATGATTGCTTCGATTTCCTTGGTATTTGTAACATATACCGGTCCGTTTTATCCATTGTTTGCACCGTTCCTTGGATCTATCGGAACCTTTGTAACTGGTAGCGGTACCTCCGCCAGCGTATTATTTGGTGGATTACAGGCTGAAACCTCAACTGCTCTTGGCTTGAACCAAGCATGGGTTTCTGCATCTAATACAGCCGGTGCGGTTATGGCAAAAATGATTTCACCACAAAGTATCGCAGTTGCAGTTGCGGCAGTAAAGCTGGAAGGAAAAGAAAACGAACTGCTAAAAGGAACCATAAAATACTTTATAATTTTTGTTCTTTGTGTTGGAATTATCAGCTTTATTGGATCTAAGTTGTTAATGTAATATAGGTTAACTCATAAAAAATTTTATTTAATAGTTACAGTATGAAATGGCATATTGCCTGATAGAAATGATTTACTGAAAAACTAGCCATCATTTGTAAAGGAGTAATGAGATGAATATTTTAGTATGTATTAAGCAGGTACCTGACAGTAATAAGGTTGAGGTGGATCCGGTTACCGGAGTATTAAAAAGAAATGGTGTAGAATCCAAGATGAATCCTTATGATTTATATGCAATCGAGACTGCACTCAGAATAAAAGAGCAATTGGGAGGTACCATTACCGCATTAAGTATGGGACCCAATCAGGCTTTAAGTGTAATCAAAGAGGCATTTGCCATGGGTGTGGACGAAGGCATTCTGTTATCCGATCGAAAATTCGGCGGTGCAGATGTATTAGCAACCAGCTATACCATATTCCAGGGTATCAAAAAGTCAGGTGAATATGACTTAATCCTTTGCGGAAAACAAACAACCGATGGAGATACTGCTCAAGTAGGACCCGAGGTTGCACAGTGGCTTGATATTCCCAGCTTATCCAATGTTTCTAAAGTAGTTGAGTTAAAAGAAGGCTCTATGGTAGTTGAGATGGATTTGACCGACGAAGTAGAAATTGCTGAAATTCAATATCCTTGCTTATTAGCGGTTGATAAAGATATTTTCATTCCACGACTTCCTTCCTTCATTAAGAAGCAGGAAACAAAGAACAGAGAGATCAAGATAATCTCTTTGGCAGATCTAGAGGATCAGGAAGAGAAGCACTACGGACTAAATGGTTCTCCTACACAGGTAGAACGTATCTTCCCTCCTCAGGTGAATAACCATAGGGAAGTATGGAACGGAGATAGTACAGAACTGACCGAACAATTGTTGAATAAGCTGAAAGAATTGAAATTTGCTTAAGGAGGATGAATAATGGCTAAGTTAATCGTAAATCAGGAGAAAGTCGGCAATATCCAGGAGCTGATTAAAATATGTCCCTTTGGTGCAATTGAAGAAAAGGATAATCAATTGGTAATCAATGCGGCTTGTAAAATGTGTAAGTTATGTGTGAAGAAAGGCCCTCAGGGTGCTATAGAATACGTAGAAGAAAGAGTGGAAGCAATCGATAAGGAACAGTGGAAGGGAATTGCTGTTTATGTAGATCACATTGATGGTGTAATCCATCCGGTTACGTATGAATTGATTGGGAAAGCAAAAGAGCTAGCGAATAAAGTAGGTCACCCGGTATATGCTTTAATGATGGGTCATAATATCGGATCACAATGTGAAGAACTGCTTCATTATGAAGTAGACAAGGTATTTGTATACGATAAGGAAGAACTTGATCGCTTCAAAATGGAGCCTTATACCAAAGTGTTTGCAGACTTTGTAGAAAATATCAAACCTACTGCTATATTAATGGGTGCTACCACAGTGGGCAGACAGCTGGCTCCTAGAGTAGCTGCAAAACTAAAAACAGGATTAACTGCAGATTGTACTATTCTTGATATCAAAGAGAATACAGATTTGGTTCAGATTAGACCTGCATTTGGCGGAAATATTATGGCACAGATATTAACACCTAATAACAGACCTCAGATGGCGACTGTACGTTATAAGGTTATGAATGCACCGGAGAGACAGGATGTAGCACGTGGAGAAATCGTTTCTTGTGACATCGACTCCACAGAATTAACCAGTAAGGTATCCGTACTTGACATTATTGCAAAAGAAAAAGAGCAGTTCATTGAAGCTTCCGAAGTCCTGATCGTAGCCGGAAGAGGTGTTAAGAAGGAAGAAGATCTTAACATGTTGCAAGAGCTAGCTGATTTACTTGGCGGACAACTTGCATGTACCAGACCGGTTATGGAAGCTGGATGGCTTGGATCAAAATGCCAGGTGGGCTTAAGCGGACGTACAGTAAGACCGAAGTTGATCATTACTTGCGGTGTATCCGGCTCGGTACAGTTTACAGCCGGCATGAATAACTCCGAACAGATTATTGCGATTAATAAGGATGAGAATGCACCAATCTTTAAAACAGCACATTATTGCATGGTTGGTGATTTATATGAAATCATTCCAAGTTTGATTTCTCAGATAAAAGAAAATAAAAAGTTAAGAGCATAATCCGGCAAGGAGTCAGGTCTGAAGAAAATGGAGGATATTATGAGCTATAAGAGAATAGACAAGAACGATTTAAATGAAATTGTGGCAATTATAAAGGATACAGAGAGAATTCTCTACGGAGAGGATATCAATGAGGAATACAGCCATGATGAATTAAGTGATACTGTTAGTTTTCCCGATGTTGTAGTAAAGGTATTATCTACAGAAGAAGTATCTTCAATAATGAAATACGCTTATGAGAACAATATTCCGGTCACTCCCCGTGGTTCCGGTACCGGTCTGGTTGGTGCTTCGGTAGCAATTGAGCATGGAATTATGCTGGATACCAGTCTGATGAATAAGTTCTTAGAACTGGATGAAAACAATCTTACCATAACCGTTGAACCCGGCGTTTTACTTATGGAACTTTCCGCTTACGTACAGGACAGAGATCTGTTCTACCCTCCGGATCCCGGTGAAAAATCTGCAACCATCGGAGGTAATATCAGTACCAACGCAGGCGGCATGAGAGCAGTAAAATACGGAGTAACCAGAGATTACGTAAGAGGACTTGAAGTGGTTCTGCCGGATGGTAAAATTGTAGAATTTGGTGGAAAAGTTGTTAAGAATAGTACCGGATATGCCATGAAGGACCTGATGGTAGGCTCGGAGGGAACCTTGGGTATTATAACAAAAGCAACCTTAAAGCTTCTTCCATTACCAAAGAAAGCAATCAGTCTCCTGATTCCTTTCCCCTCTTTAGAACAAGCAATTCGTACCGTACCTTTTATTATTAAGTCCAAATCCATTCCCACAGCCATAGAATTTATGCAGAGAGAAGTAATTTTGGATGCGGAAAAATATTTGGGCAAGAAATTTCCGGATAACAGTGCAGATGCGTACCTTTTATTAAAATTTGATGGTAATTCCACAGAAGAGATTGAAAAGGATTATGCTAATGTAGCTCAGATCTGCTTAGATCAGGGAGCAATCGATATTCTGATCTCCGATACCAATGAAAGAGAAGATTCTATATGGAAGGCAAGAGGAGCATTCCTTGAGGCAATCAAAGGATCTACCACCTATATGGATGAGGTTGACGTCGTAGTTCCGAGAGGCTCTGTCAATGAAATGGTGGAATATATCCATGGCTTATATGAAGAAGTAGACATCAGAATTAAGAGCTTTGGACATGCAGGAGACGGTAATCTTCATGCCTACATTCTTAAGGATGACTTAAGCCATGAGGAATGGGAAACCAAGATGAAAGCGGCTATGGATAAGATTTATGGTAAGGCCAGGGAATTAAGCGGTCAGGTATCCGGTGAGCACGGTATCGGCTATGCTAAGAAATCCTACCTTATGGAATCCATGGATCCTGCAACGGTAGAAATTATGAGAGGAATTAAAAGAGCCTTTGATCCGAAGAATATCTTAAATCCTCATAAAGTATGCCAGATGTAGAAGCAGTAGTTATTTATCAGTAAGAGAAACTTGTTCTTTCTATGAATTAGGATAATTTATTGTAAGTTATAAAAAGATTTGTTGAAAAAAGATTTTAGAACTTCATATGGAAGTCAGAAGTCCTTGTTAATACATAATTCGTATTAGCAAGGACTTTTTTATAATAAGGACTTTTGAGTCTATATTAGGGGTCTTTTACTCTACATCCAAATTAATAGCATGAAGAACAGGGATGATATATGGCAATACATGTGTAATTAACTCCTCAGGTGTTTCTGATGTTCGACTCCTTTTCCAATGAAGCACAAGGTCACAAATAGAGGAACTTAGCATGATTGAAATAATTTCTAGTCGTCGTTCATTTTGAGCATCGTCGGATAGTTGCTGTAAGCAAGATAATATTACGTTATAAAGCTGGTTTTTCGTGCTCCCATCAATATAGGGCGAAAGAGAAGATTTGCGGCTGATGCGTTCCCCTAATTCAGTATGCCATTCGCACAATGCAAGGATCAGATTTCGAATAAGAGTATTCTCATCAAATTCCTTGTTACCAGGAAACCATTTTGTTAAGATTTCAGAAAAAATCATACTTAGGGTCATATCTAGTAATTCATATTTATCCTGAAAGTGGCTGTAGAAGGTCGTTCGATTCATTTCAGCTCTGTCAGCGATGTCTTGAACAGAGATGTTCTCAAAATCTTTTTGATTAAGTAAATCTAAAAAAGCTTGCTGGAGGAATTTACGTGTTCTTTTTGCGCGTGGATCATTTGGATTAATCAGTTCGGCCATTTTATCTCCTTATAAATAGGAAGCATCAACATAATCCAATTATATTGAATTATTCAAAAATGACTCAAAACATCATTTTTCGTATTTTGTCGTCTATCCTACAGTTTGATGAATCTGATTATTGCTTTGATATTAATAGTTAAGTATTATCTTAATATACAGATGTAGTTTAGTCAACAATTATTGATTAGCATGAATGAAATAGGAGGAGTCAAGATGAATACTAGGATAACAGATATTGTTGTTGCAGGTGGAACAACTGGAATGGGCAAAGGAATTGCAATGCATTATTTAAGCTTGGGCTGTAATGTTACAGTAATTGGGAGTACATCAGCCAGAGGAATGGAACTTAGGAAGGAGGCTGAGAAACTTGGAGCCGCCAATCGATTGCGCTTTATTCAAGCAGATTTAATGTCGGTTAGTGAGAATTACCGGGTAGTCAAAGAAATTAAAGCAACGCATAAAAGGCTGGATGCATTGATACTTACAGCAATGAAACCTTTTCCAATGCGTGTAGAGACAGAAGATGGTTTTGAAGGTACCTTATCCTTATATTATGTAAGTCGATTTATATTAAGTTATGGATTAACGGAATTATTGGAAAAGGGAGAAGACCCGATTATAGTTAGTCTAGGAGGGACCGGTGTAATAAAAGGAAAGATGCATTGGGAAGATATGACGCTTATTAAGAAATATAGCTTATTGACTGCAATGAAACAAGCTAATTGCGCGAATGACTTACAAGGGGTAGGTTATGCAGAAAATCATAAAGGTGGAAAGATAAAATTTGTGCTCAACCATCCCGGATATACCAACAGTGGATTAGGACATATGAAACAACCAATAAGAAGTATAATGAAAGTATTGGCAACGCTTTTTGCACAGTCAGTCGAGAAGAGTATAAAACCAATTATTGAATTAATTGATACCCCACCAAATCAACCTCTTATTGCTTGGAATCGTTCTAAATTAGTAGAGTTAACTGACGAAATATTTGATGTTAACAACGCCAAACGTCTTTATGAACTGACGAAATATTTGGTAGCTGATTATAGTGGAATTAACATAGGGAATAACCAATAATTTACAAAACGATAGTGCGCTTAGGGGCGCACTATTACAATATAGTAACATTCAGAATATAAAAAGTCTAGTAATTTTTTAATTTCCCTCTAGAATCATTAGTAGTTTGTTATTGCTCAGGCTTGCTATTCGGCTATCAAATAGGATGGAAGACAGAACAATATCGTACTTTAAACATTTACTACATTGTTTTAGGAAAGGGGTTTTTCTATATGTACCGATCGGAAAAAGAAGAAAGAGTGTATTTGGATGAAGTAATCCAAAAGCTGAAGCAAGCTTATAAGGAGGTCGATATTCAAATTGATGAGGCATCCAAAGAAATTCTCGAGACTAAGAAATACATCTGGAATAATATCGATCAGCTTGATTTGGCAGAAAAAGCAGCTAACCGTATGGCAGTAGGAGAAGCCATTGACTTCGGAGAAAAAGCCAAAATAAAAAAGGCAAGAATTACGAAAATGATTCAATCTCCCTATTTTGGTCGAATTGATTTTAAGGCATTTGGTGAGGGAGAAGAAAAAGAATACTATATCGGCATTCACTCATTCTCTGAAAACAGAACTAGGAAAAATTTAATCTATGATTGGAGAGCGCCTTTATCTTCGATGTATTATGATTTCGAGAAAGGAAAGGCTTTTTATCAGGCTCCAATGGGCAAAATTGAGGGTGAGATAACAAGAAAGAGACAGTACAAAATCATAGACAGTAGGATGGAATATATGCTAGAGAGTTCTTTGAGCATCGGTGATGACATCTTACAAAAGGAATTAAGTCAAACGACAGATGAAAAGATGAAAAATATCGTCGGCTCCATTCAGCGGGAGCAAAATGCTATTATTAGGGATGAGGATACAAGAATATTAATCATTCAGGGATGCGCTGGATCGGGGAAAAGTTCCATCGCCATGCATCGAATTGCTTTTCTACTATATCGCTTTCGAGGTGAAATATCTGCCGAGGATATACTGATTATATCTCCGAATAAAGTTTTTACGGATTATATCTCAAATGTATTGCCTGAACTAGGAGAAGAAAATATTCCTGAACTATTATTTGAGGAGATTGCAGATGAATTAATGGATGGGAAAATAAAGTTTGAAACGCACTCCGAGCAAATGGAGGAATTACTACTCCATGAAGAGGATGCATATGAAAATCGTATTAGAGAAAAGTCCAGCCTTCAATTTTGGAAGCAATTAGAGGAGTATGAACGGTTGCTAGACAACATAATATTTACTCCTAACGATATCGAAATTGATGGCTTCATTATATCTAAGGACGAGCTTTTAAAACGCTTTCAATCCTATCAAAATCACTCTGTACTGACTCGAATTCAGCTTATGGGAAAGGACTTAATCTATCGATTAAAAGATCTTTATATAGAAAACGAAATGAAATATTCTGCAAAAATAGCTACAAGCATTAAAAAGCAACTTTCACAGATGCTATTATTCAAAAGTTCAATGGAGGTATATCGAAATTTCTTTCAGCATTTTCAATGTGAGGAACTTTATCAGGAGAAAAAGAAGATGGAGTACGCTGATGTTTTTCCTTACATTTATATCAAGCTATATTTTGAAGGCAGTAAAGTTGATTTAAGCCATGTTCGCCATCTACTAATCGATGAAATGCAGGATTATTCACCAATTCAGTATGCAATTATTAAGAAGCTTTTTCAATGTAAAATTACCATTATGGGTGATAGAAATCAAAATCTAAATCCCCACAGCACATCCTCTTCGGAGAAGATACAGACCATATTTCCAGAAGCGTTATGTTTAGAATTAAATCGAAGCTATCGATCTACCTATGAAATAACTGAATTCTCAAGAAAAATATCACCGTCTATCAATATTATTCCGGTGAAGCGGCATGGTAAGGAAGTAATATTATATGAAAGTAGTGGGGAGGATGATGAAATAGAGCAAATATTGAACGCGATTAAGGAATACCATCAGGAGAACTACCATTCCTTTGCCATACTTTGCAAAAGTCAGAAACAAGCTATGAGATTATATGCAGAGCTAAAGAAAGTCACAGATATAGTGCATCTGCTAGGTACCAGGGAAGAAAAGTTTAAGTCTGGAATTATTATCACTTCTATTCAAATGGCGAAAGGACTTGAATTTGATCAGGTCTTTATCCCGTTTGTCAATGAAGAGAATTACCACACGGAACTAGATAGAAACTTGTTGTATGTAGCCACCACCAGAGCAATGCATAAGTTAGAGGTGTCCTATACAGGAAAGCTGTCCCCTTTAATAATATCAAGTTAGCATAAGTTGATTTTCTTATGTTCACAGATGTGTTACAATATTGAAAAATATTGATAGGGGGTAATAGAATGATCACATGTGCAAAGTGTTCCAACCATGCATGCAATCGTAAAGCACTGGATCAGGCGCCGATAGGATGTCCTAGCCTAAACGTAGATACACAGTTATCGGAGGAAATATATCAGGATGAGCAGAATTTGTTAATTGCAGAAGCTGCAGCAATGATTGTAAGCCAAGGATATGGCGAAAAAACAAGAGTGGAGGAAATCATTGAGTTCGCAAAACGCTGTAATTACCAATCCATTGGCTTGGCATTTTGCATCGGTTTGGCGAAGGAAGCTAAAATATTTGAAAAAGTTCTTGTGCATCATGGATTTCATACAGAGACGATTATTTGTAAGAACGGTGCATTGCCCCGTGATATGATAGGGGTACATAACTCATCCGTTCCTATGTGCAATCCCATTGGGCAGGCACAATATTTGAATGATATGAAGACGGATTTGAATGTAATGCTGGGGCTTTGCATCGGACATGATTCTTTATTTATAAAATATTCTCAAGCTCCGGTTACCGTTCTTGCTGTTAAGGATCGTGTGCTGGCACATAATCCGCTTGGTGCAATCTATATGGCGGATTCTTACTATAAGGAAAGATTGTTCCCGGAATTATAGTAAAAGAAACAATAGGGAGGAAGGGAGAGTATTTTATAAACTCCTTTCCTACACTAATAAATTATGATATTTGCTGTAGTATGTATTTAAGAAAGTGATTCGTGTTTGTTTATTATAGCGAACTACAGATTATACGAGAGGGAGGTCAATTATGAAAGGTGGTTACAAGATTAATTTTGCTAAAATGAATAACTTGGATTCATGGATGGAATTGGTGACATCTGTACGTTACAATTTTCCGCTACTTGAATCTGACGAAGAACTTGAAAAATATAGACAAACAGTTATAAAAAATATTAACCGCAAATCTGCAATTTGTGTTACGCAAACAGATATTGTTGTTGGAGTAATGATATTCTCATATAATCAAAATTGCTTATCCTGTATGGCAGTAAGCCCAATGCATAGAAGAATGGGAATCGCTTCTGCGATGATTGAAAAAATGCTGTCAGTATTATCTGTTGAAAAAGATGTATGGGTTATTACTTTTAGAGACAACGATGAAAAAGGATATGCACCAAGAGCATTATATAAGACATTTGGATTTATTGAAGATGAGTTATTAATGGAACATAATTATCCTCATCAGAAATTCATTCTACATAGGTAATCAGCATAACCTACAGTAAACTACCTATACAATATTTGTCTTCTGCGAACTAAATGAATACTTCAGTCGAGCAGAGCAAAAATTACGCTCTGCTCAAATTTATAATGAATATCAACAATATGTTGTGACAGAGCCATTAATTTAATGAACAGTTTGTAAGAATAAGGCTCGTAAAAGAAATTTATAAAAAGGATTTGACAAATAGTCTAATTAGAGTATAATATGCTTCTGTAGTCTAATTAGACTATTTGTATTATGTATCATACTGTAAAGGAAGATTGAAAATAATAATTAAAAATAAAATTTAATTTGAATATTTCTACAGAGTTCGGAAGCAAGAGCTCGTTTCAAACAGAGTTCATTAGTGATTTTTATATATGCATAAGACCTTGCCTTGTACGAATTGCTATGAACATAGTATGACAGGGCTTTTGGCATCCGAACCATTACAGTTAAGAGCAAAATATTTTTACAAAAGGAAGGAAGATAGTATGATAAAATCATTTTTGATGATTGGACAATCAAATATGGCTGGAAGGGGATTTGTTCATGATGTCACGCCCATATATAATGAGAGGATACAGATGTTGCGTAACGGCAGATGGCAAATGATGACGGAACCCATCAATTATGATCGCCCTGTTTCAGGAATAAGTTTGGCAAGTTCCTTTGCAGAGGCATGGAGTAGAAAGAACGAGGAAGATAAAATAGGGTTAATTCCATGTGCAGAAGGAGGAAGTTCACTGGATGAATGGTCTGTGGATGGAATACTCTTTCAGCATGCAATCAGTGAAGCAAGATTTGCTCTGCAAACCAGTGAATTATCTGGAATTTTATGGCACCAAGGAGAGAGTGACAGTTTTAATGGTAATTATAAAACATACTATAAAAAGTTGGAAATTATCATGGAGCAACTAAGAAAAGAATTAAATGCCTATGATATTCCTCTTATTATAGGAGGGCTCGGAGACTTTTTGGGGAAAGAAGGCTTTGGAAAGAATTGTACAGAGTATCAATTAATTAATCAGGAATTAGAGAAGTTTGCCTTTGAGCATAAAGCTTGCTATTTTGTTACAGCAAAAGAATTGACTTCAAATCCAGATGGAATTCATATTGATGCTATTTCTCAGAGAAAGTTTGGATTACGGTATTTTGACGCGCTTTTAAACAATCACCATGTTCTGGAGCCTTTAATGAATGAAAACCAGTGGAGAGAGGAAAGCAAAGCAAGAACATATACCAAATCTGAGAAGATATATATATTAAGTACGGATTTAGCTCTTGGGAAAATTTCTTATGCAGAATTTGAAACTCAGTTTATGGAGATTAGTAGTCGGTAATTCAATATTCGGGTGACAAAGGACCTTTCAAACAAATCTCAACAGTGACTTTCTCAAATTAAAAACGAATGCATTCAATTGAAGCAAGAGTCTCTTGTGCAAATTACTATCGTCGCAGTATAAACAGGACTTTTACAACCCGATCCAATATGAATTTTTAATAGAAAGGAGTGTTCTCTTGATACCACTACTGATTTTAGGTTTAATAAAGCAAAATCCTGGGTCCCACGGCTATGAATTATTAATGTTAATGGAAGAGAAACATTATAAATATATTGTGAATTTTACCAAAGGATCTTTTTATTATAACCTTCAGCAATTAGAAGAAAAAAATCTGATTAAAAAGGTTGATCAAAAGAGTCAAAGTAGAGAGACACACAATTATATCATTACGGAACTGGGCGAAAAAGAATTTCAAAACTTGATGTTTAAATATGGATCAAGGACAGATTATGTTAATCTTTCGTTTTATGCAGCAATGTTATTTTCCGATGAATATGGCAGTGAAGAACTTAAGAAGTTAATTCACATGCAGATTGAGCAATCTAAAAATAAAATCACATTATTGGATCATTCACTGAAGGAGGATAAAACCCTACCAGTAAATTATTCAAAAATGCTGGAAAACTCTCGGGCTCATCATTTGGTAAATATCCAGTGGTATGAAGGATTGCTAAATGATATGCAAAAAGAATCATAGACTTCTTGTCTTCTTGTTTGTCTTTTGCATATGCAAATGAGAGGTAAAGATAGACCTACTAGAGTTGCCAGTGTATTAAGATGCCATCAAAAACCTGTAAAAACTTACCGCCAATACCTTCCTTTATAATTGAATGGTATTGGCGGCAAGTTCTAATAAATAGTTATCTCCTGATCTAAGTAATTTCTGATTTCAAAGCTCATAACATAAGGTAGCCTGTGTGTCCAGAACTCCACCAATATACTGTGCAACTTCCAGGTGTACTGGGTGAGATAGGTAGGTGTTCATATCATCAAGGGATGCAAATTTAGTAATCAGAAGAATATCATAGGCTGATTGGCCGGGTCTTATATTCAGTTCTGCTTGTACATCAATAAGAACTTCAATTTTCCCGTTCATGTTAAGTAAAACTTTCTGTGTATTCTTGATGATTTCCTCGTTACGATCTTTTAATCTTAACAATACATTATTAACTATCATCTTAAACCTCCACTGTTTTTAATAGGATTTTAAATATCAAGAGTGCAGCATATTTTGTGACAATTGCATTTATATAATAAATCACTCTTGATTCTATAACAACTTAATGTTCTGTTAATGCCACCCACTTTATAATAGCAATTTACATAGTCTTAAACTATTACTTTATTGTAATGCATTAATCTAAATTTCTTATTCTTTTTCTTTAACAATTATAAATAGATTGCTTACTTTGGTAGCTTAGTATAGATAAACAAATATGTTTTACATAGAAGCTATCAAATAGTACGAAGGGTGCCCCCGTCTATAATGTGCTCACAACCTGTGATATAAGATGCACGGTCAGACGCAAGGAAAGCAACAAGCTCCGCAATTTCCTCGGGTTTTGCAGGACGTCCTAAGGGGATTCCTCCAAGAGCATTCATTAAATCCTGCATGGCACCTTGATAATCCTTGCCAGAATTATGCGCCATTCGTTCAATAAGGCGCTGAGCCGCCGCTGTCTCAGTGGCGCCGGGAGCTACTGTATTAATACGAATTCCATCCGGTGCAAACTGCGTTGCCAGGTTTTTGCTGTAATTAGTAAGTGCTGCCTTTGCAGCAGAATATGGCATTGTCATATTGCCGGGCAGTTTGCGTTGAATAGAGGAGATGTGTATGATTACTCCTTTCTGCTGCTTTATCATAGAAGGTAAAAAGCCTCGATCCAACCGTACGGAAGAAAAGAGATTCGCTTGAAACGTATTCATCCAATCTTCATCACCTAATGCCAAAGCCCCAGTTGTCGAAGTAGAGGAGCCACCCACATTATTCACTAAGATATCTAATCCTCCAAAATAATTCAGCGTATCGTGGATGATTTTTTCACTACCTTCCACGGTGGTAACATCTGCCTGAATAAATCCAATTGCATCAGGTAAACCTTCCGGTATTGACCTAGCAGTTGTTATGATTTTAGCACCTGATTGAAAGAGGCGCATAACAATAGCATTTCCAATTCCTTTCGTACCACCGGTTACAAGCACACGCTTGCCCTCAAATTCCTTGCTCATATCCGTTAAAAAATCCATGCTTACCTCCAATTGTATGTGATTACTGTCTTAGTATACCGATGTGAACATGACAGCGTAATGTCAAGTTCACTGGATAATGTGAATGGATATTACTGTAAGTAGTGTTTTGATTATTTGTTTTCTTATTACAGGATATTGGGGTAAAAATAACACAAAATATTGGATTGAAGAATATCAAATACATTTCTATAGGTCGTTCAGTCTTTTGTTTTGATGAATTCTTAAGAATCTAGTTGAGAGGGTTATTTGGTTCCAAATTCATTACATTTTTTATAACTTGACAGTATGTGTCAGGTTATATATGATATCTTATAGGTAAGAATATTTATTATAGGAAAGTTATATGAGGGAGGTGCTTTTAATCAGAGATAATCGGTTGTTTGAAATTATTTATATTTTATTGAATAAAGGAACGACAACGGCAAGAGAATTAGCCGAACGGTTTGAAGTTTCAGAGAGAACCATATATCGGGATATTGATGTATTATCCGGTGCTGGAATTCCGATTTATACCATCCAGGGTAAGGGTGGTGGAATTACTCTGATGAGCGATTATGTACTTGATAAAACAGTACTTACGGAGAAGGAACAGGATGAAATTATTTTTGCTTTGCAGAGTTTAAATAAGGTGCAAAATTTCGACTCAGATAAAGTTTTGTCAAAATTAAGTAATTTATTTAAAAAGGAGCCTGCAAACTGGCTGGAAGTTGATCTCACCCCGTGGGGAGGTCAGGAAGAAACCAGTGAGTTTCTGGTTCTCAAAGAGGCAATTTTAAATCGCCATATCGTAGAATTTCAATACATTAATAATAGCTCGGAAAGAACAATTAGAAGAGTGGAACCACAGAAGCTTTTATTCAAAGAGAGAAATTGGTACTTACAAGGGTATTGTTTGACGAAGAATGGATCACGAATCTTCAGACTTTCCAGAATGCTTCAGATCATCGACACCAATCAGTTATTCGAACCTAGAGAGCTGGTTAAAATTAATGAAACCACATCAAACTGGAATACGGAAGGTAATATTGATCTTGTACTAAAAATTCTTCCCCACGGTGCTTTTCGGGTATATGATGAGTTTCGTCAAAAGGATATCACAAGAAACAAGGATGGTTCCTTTACTGTAAAAACCTCAATGCCGGGTGGGGAATGGCTTATTAATTACTTCCTCTCCTATGGAATTGATCTTGAAGTGATTTCACCATCGGAACTTCGCAATACCTTAAAGAGGCGCATTGGAGAGCTTGTAAAAAAATATGTAGAATAGTGTTATATCCCCCTAAACAAGCAATAAATCGTAAGCTATAACATAAGAAAATAATTACTTTACGCATGAAACGTAATAAGCAATACGCTCCAAGATTTCATCTAGTTCTTTCTCAATAAGAACTGTTTTGTCAAAAAGAAAACAATTACTTAAGCATAATGCGCAATTAAAGTACAATAAATATATTTTAGATAATAATATGACATGATATTGTCAAGTTAAGTGAGCTATACTATAAAAGCTTATAAAGCAAAAATTTAAGTAATTCATTACATTAAAGGAGCGATATCATGGAGTTTAGTTTAAATGAATCAATTGTAAAAATTTTTGAAGGTACAAATAATCACGATTTAGCGGAATTTATGAAAGCCTTTTCTAAGGATGCAAGGGTTATTGATGACGGGCAGGAACATAATGGATTAGATGAGATTGTTAATTGGGCGAAACAGAATATTTTTGATTCAAATATTCAAATGAATGTGGTGAAAGTAATAGAAAATGATGATTTGGTAGTCGTAACGGCTGACGTTGACGGTGATTTTGACAAGACCGGGCTGCCAAATCCACTGTACTTTGATTATTATTTTACAGTTCAAAATAACAAAGTAATAAAACTCGAAATAGTATTTGTAGATCAAGACAGATAATATTGGTCAGAATACCACTTTAAATGGAATGTAAGCATGGGTATTTTATAAAATTCTCTGCTATATCAAAATGTTCAAAGAAACAGTTGAAGAAAGGTGATTTGTAAGATACATTAGAAATACAAAATCATTCTAAAAGTATTCCTTATGATACATAGGATACAGAAACGAGGAAGTATGAAAGCAGAGAAAATGCAGGAAAAAGATAGGAAGGATTTTATCGCTTTTTGTTTAAGAAATCGCGATAAAGTGGATGATTCCTATTTAGACGAAGACGAATTAAATCAATTTATTTTGAATGAGGAAAACCCTACCTTTGTTGTGAATCAGGAGGATAGGATTATCGCAGCCGCTTCCCTAATTCTGGATGACTATCATAAAAGAGGAAAGTCAGGACGCTTTCGTATTTTTTATAGTGAAAAGAATGAGTTACAACTTTACACTGTTCTTTTAGAAGAAATATTAAAACAGTTACAGGAAATTGATAAAGTATTTCTATTTGCACCCTTAACCAATCAAGAACTACAGGATGAGTTAATTAATCTAAAATTTGAGATTGATCGTTATGTGTATCTATTGGTGCGTGAAGTCTCTGAACCAATGACCATATATTTACCTCAAGGGTATTCGATAAGAGAGTTTCAGCCAGGAATGGATGAAGAAGTTTGGTGTAAAATTCGTAATATTGCATTTTCAACTTTGAAAGGACATACCACACCGGTTACGCCAGAAATGATTTATAAACAACGGACCTTGCCGGATTATCTAGAGGGTGGAATGATGATTTTAACTTATGATAATGAGCCGATCGGTATCATCAGAGCATCGGAGGATGATTATGAAGGGGAATCGGCTATGAATATTGGCCCGTTGGCTATTCTGCCGGAGTATCAGGGAAAAGGTTTGGGAAGAGAGCTGCTCCGAGCGACTGTGGATTTTGCATATAAGAAATTTTATAAGAAAATTGTTTTATGTGTGAATGCTGAGAATGAGAGAGCAAAGGATTTATATTTGAAAGAAGGATTTACCCAGGTAGAGGGAGTAGTCTCTTATGAGTATAGGCTTCATTAGGTAACATAATTATTCAAGAGATTAATACACTAAGATATTTCTAAACAAGGTCGAGTGCCAAATGTCCTCTTTTGCAATTGCCATAAGATAGGATGTTTGACACTCGAATCAACTTGATACTAGGGTTAAATAGCCCTATAATTGTCTCACAATATCCTTTTTCGAAAGCCCATTCTTTTTGGCTGTTGTGTTCCAAAAGAAATGGGTTGCCATGAACTTCCATGCAAAGCGAGGAAAATTAGGACTGAATAAAATCGCTGGTTCCGTGTGTTTTGTCTGTATGTTTTCTGCTAAATGATTCATATGAGTGCCAAGATTTTTCAAAGGACCATGACCAAGGGGTACTTTTTCCAGAGAATCAAGCATTTCTCCGGCACCTTGACCTATTCCTTGACCAAAATGGATACCACATCGAACACACCAATTCTGAAGAATATCAAAGGCGATTTGGCTTTGATGACCTTCATAAAAACCATTGTTCACTAACGCATATACGTATAAATCCTTATTTGGTTCCAATTTAAGATAGGCTTCCAAATCAATTATCATTCGGAATAAGTGGGAGGGCAAAGCATCAATATACAATGGAAATGCAAGGATTAGGATATCCATGTGACATAGCGTTATGTATTGCTCTTTGGTAAGTGGTTTTTTATTAATATCATATCTTATTATATCATTTTTATCTCGTAAGTAGGGTTCCATTGCATCTAGCAGAAAGGATGAGTTACTTTTACTAAGCTTTGGACTTCCATTAATCATTGCGATTTTCATTGTACTACCTCCATAATTGTTTGAAGATTCGGATAAAATAAAACTTTATTACCAGTCGAGTAGAAGTTTACACTGTTTGCTGCCACTAATGCCTCGGCTGTTGCTTTCTCTGAGTCGGATATATCATTACCGTAAAAATGCACCGTTAACTTAAACTTATGGTCATATCGATTACGGTGATGTGTCTCACCATTAACCGCTGCAAAATAAGGTAACAGGTAAGGGATACTTCTATCAAGCACATTGCGGACAAAGGGACTATAGCTTCCATATACACAATTGCTTATGATAATAAGCTCATCGCTTTCGGACATAAGTTTTCCCATATTCTGATAGTTATCCTTCAAAACACATATTCCGGGAGTCTTAACCCAGCAACCGAAACAACCAATACAATTCTTTATGGTTCCGTTATCAGCTATGATGTAGGTATCAAGGTCTTCTTTCAAGTGAAGTGCTTCAAATTCTGTTTGGTCTAGATCATGAATGATCATTTTCATAAAGTTTCCTCCTTGTGATGAATAAAATTTGTAAAGATATCCTGCCAATTACCAGAATAGTGAACAGAACTATTGGTAAGTAGGGAGGAGATGCCATGTACAACCGACCATAGGTAAATTAATGTTGGAGAATAGGCTTCTTCTTTCATTCCTTTCACACGAAATAGTCGAAAGGCGGTGGTACGAAATAAAACAAAGGGAGGATAATCATCATCGCTTTCCATATCCAAATTAATAGTGATATGAGCATGATGGAAAAGGAATGGAAAGTATTGAGGATTATCATGGAAGAAATCAATGTACGCTTGACCAAGCAATCGAATTGCTTCGGGATTGTCTTCCTTACCCTGAATGGATGCATTTAGTTGTTCCATAAAACGGTCAGTTACATGTTCCCCCATTGCGTGAATTAACTCATTGACATCCTTAAAATGACTGTAGGGAGCGGTATGGCTTACATTACATTTGGTGGCGACTTTGCGAAGAGAAAAACCATTTAGTCCCTCTTCATTAAGTAGTTCAATACCAGATTCAATTAATTGTTGTCTTAAATTCCCATGATGATATTTTTTTTCATTCATATATTGTTCTCCTGTTGTATCTTTACGTTGTAAAAATACCAAAATCTTGACACTGTAAAGATAGTAATAAAATCCAATCTTGACACTGTAAAGATTATAACGCATAAACTTTACAGTGTCAAGATTAATTATATAATTTTTTATTAATTATACGAACCTCTTTCATTTATAAAATCATCATAATCCTTTTCAAAATGTTGTTCTTCTTCCTTTGTCATAGTTTTGATGGAAGCAATATGAATAGTTACACAGAGGGCAATAATGAATAGAAGTATCTTTACCCAGAATATCGGAACAAAGAGGATGGAACCAAGAATTGCAATCCAAAGACCACAAAATGCCGTGATTTTTGATTTTATCGGCAGCGCTTTAACAATCTTATATTGATAAATGTATTTTCCAAGAATACGATTCGTCATGACAAACCGATATGCTGTTTTTGAGCTTCTTAAATAACAAGAAAGTGACAAAAGTAAGAAGGGAGTGGTGGGTAGAATGGGTAGAAGGAGACCGATTACTCCTAGTAATAAAAATATTGAACCTAAAATCATAAAAATAATTGTTTTAATTTGTTTCATTATGTATCCCTTCTGTTAGGAATTATAGTTGCGAGTATCAATTATAAAATTAAAAAAGCATATAAACTTTGCGGTTTAGTAGTTTTTATTATAACATAGGGTATCATTTTATAGTCAATAAAATTCATTCATCCATCAATTAATTGTTACATTTTTGACTTGAATATAACGGATGTATAAGTCGGAAGGTGAATTGGTTCGGAAGAGCAACTTTCAGAGTGGTGAAATTTGATATGTTACCAAAATAGTTATAAATCCATAATTTGCTTGCAGAATAAGTCCACTAGTTTTATAATTATTCATATTAAGTATACAAAGGAGCCGGGGTTTACCGGAAAATACATGCATGAATAAAATCAACCTCGATGAAATACATATTGATGAAATAAGAAAAGAGTATAAAAGAATTGATAATGAATGGCTTCTGTTCCAGTATAAAATATCAATTGGTTTGTTTTTTTTCGCGCTACTGGTGGAATGTTTTATGGCAGTAATACTAGTAAATTCCGAAATGCTGACCACAACAGTACATCGATTTGTTCTGAAATTTATTGTTGTACCAAGTTCAGTAAACTTTGTTTGTATTATTATGGATACTCTTATTATAAGAGCAAAAAGACTTTCACAGGATCAAAAAATATATGGTGTTTCGTTTATTCTGGTATTCATTTGTTTTATTTTGTTTACGGCACATAATGCATTCACTGTAACTTATTATCTTTTTATCTTTGCAATTATCCTGACTACCATTTATGCAAGTTATCGAGTGACAGGTATTACAGTCTTGATGAGCATGTCCCTGTTAGTTTTCTCTGAATTACTTATAAAATGGGATGTGGATAAGCCCAGCGTATTCGAAAGCACGCAACGACTTGCGGAATTTCTTATCGCATTATTTATAATTGGCGCAACTTCTATTGTCTGTATGGTAAAAATAAGTTTTATTCGTAAAAAAAATGAAGCAAGTATTCAACAGGAACTGGAACGAGTAATGCTTGAACAAAGGCTCAATACGGATGAATTAACCGGAGTGCAAAACCGCAAGGCTTTACATGATACTATGAGAGATATGGAGTTAAAAACAAGTGCAGTAAATAATATCTTTGTGATTTCTGACATAGATAATTTTAAAAGAGTGAATGATCAATTAGGACATCATATAGGTGACGATTGCTTGATTACCTTTACATCGGTACTGAAACAATATTGTGACAAGGCATCGATTTTTCGTTATGGTGGTGATGAATTCTGCTTAATATTTGAAAATATTCATATGAACGAAGCGGTATCCACTTGTGAAAAAATTCAATCAAAATTAAGTGAGATATATAGTGAAAAGTATCCGACACTTAATTTATCCGTAAGCTTCGGTCTTGCACAGTACGATGATCAATGCAATGCTGCTCGAATTTTTATTAGTGCAGATCAGGCATTATATGAAGCAAAAGAGATTAGAAATGCAATTCGGGTTTATAAGGCTAGTTCCTCTTATCGATAGGCGAAAACCAACCTGTTTAACAATGGATCAATACATATAAAAAAGGCGTAGAAGAAATCTCAAATGAAAAGAGATTATCTATGCCTTTATTTTTTGCAGAATTTTATTAAAAAGTTTAACTATATAGAATTCAATAAGTCATTTAGAAATTGGCTGATCACCTTTTGATCATCCTTGGAATATTTTGATAACAGATTAATGAACTTATCATTTATTTCTTTGTGTAAGCGGTCATGAATTTCATAAATCTTGGTGCCTAAAGGTGTCAACTGATAAAATATTTCTCGCTTATTTCCCTCGATTTGATTAGATATGATTAATCCTTTAGCTATAAGACGTGTAGTTATTTTAGAGATTCCTCCACGGGTAACCCCCATTTTTTTTGATATCGTTATAGCGTTAGAGATATGTGCGTCACCGATACAGGCTAATACATGACATTCAAGAATGGATAACTCCGGCAATGACTTGATTCCTGCACTCTTTAACTGAGCATGTATATAATGGTCCAGATTATGATGTTCATCTAAATGTTTTTGATGAACCAATCTCTGAATTTGGTTAATAACATCAATTTCATCCATTGATATTCTCCCCCCTACGCTTTTTGTGGAAACAATAGTATTTTACACTATTATCTGTAATAAGGCAAAGAGTTTATAAATAAATGTTGACATGGAAACATATCTAAGTTAAAATCTAATTGTTTACACGGAAACATAATAATGATATCTTTACTTGGACATTATCATTGTAGCATGAATTTTTGTATTTTAGTTTTCGTTAATAATCGATTAAATGTAGAAGCAAATATGAATGAGGAGGTAATACATATGTTTAAGTTATTCTCAAATAAAAGTAAAGAAATGAAAAAAAATAATCAGCAAGAGGACGATCATTGTCACGGATGTGGGAGAAGATGCCCTTTGTCAAATCCAAAATGTAAGAAGGGAAAAATGGAAGCACTTTCTAGAAACCAAACCCATTGAATAAAATGAAATACAGCAAGTAATTATTAAGCAAATTATTGGTAATATATTATGTCTTGATTTTCTTTCCCAATGTTGCATTATCAAATCGTATATAGTAAGATTGGTTCATTGGATTGAACCAATCAACCAAACACGAGAGGTGACAGATCAACATGGATAAAGTAGAACAACTGCATCAAATCAAGAAAGATTTTATAGGATGTCAAAAACTCCTTTTGGCAATTGGTGATAGTACAAGACAGGCTATTATGATTGTATTAATGGAAAATCCCTGTACTACAGGACTTCGAGTTGGTGAAATTACAGAGAAAGTTCACCTTTCTCGTCCTGCCGTTTCTCATCACCTAAAAATTTTAAGAGATGCCGAAATTATTGAAATGCGTGAAGAAGGTACCAAAAATTTTTATTATATTAATGTTTCCTCTGATAAATTTGAATTATTAAAAAGTCTGGTGACACATTTAGATGATTTACTGAAAGAGTTTTGTAAAGAATAATAAGAGTGGCAGATTGATAGAAGGGAATTTAATAAAATATAAAACATGCTTTTGAGATTAAAATGGAGGTAGTTGAATGCGTACTGCAATTGAAGAAAGAATGTCAAGAAGAAAGTTTAGTAAGGAGCCACTTTCCAAACAGGAAGTGGAAAAAATTAAAGCTGCTATTAACAGTTTAAATGAGGCCTCCGGTTTGGGAATTATGCTTGTGGAGGATGGAAGCAGTGCTTTCCAAAAACTAAGGAAGACCTATGGATTGTTTTCAAATGTGCGTTCCGTAATTTTAATGAAGGGCAAGAAGGAGCTTAATCATCTGAAAGAGATGGTTGGTTATTACGGAGAGGATTTAATTCTAACGATAACAGATATGGGACTTGGAACCTGTTGGGTTGGGGGAACCTTTGATAAGGACGAATTCACGATTGAACATAATGAAGAATTAATCTGTGTAATTGTCGTTGGGAAGGTGGAAGCTCCTAATATGGGGGAGAAGTTATTACATTCTGCCATACACAGAAAGGTAAAAAGCCTGGAACAAAGAATCACCAGTGATCAAGCTTTGCCGCAATGGGCATTTGATGGAATGCAGGCAGTATTGCTTGCACCTACTGCAAAAAACACACAAAAACCTATGTTCAAATATGAAAATGGTGTCTTAAGCGCACATATTGCAGATGATTATGCGTTGGATTTAATTGACCTTGGAATAGCAAAGAAGCATTTTGATATTGAGGCACACGGAACGTTTGAGTTTGGCAATGGAGGTATATTTCATTTGAAGTAATTCATAAATGGAAGGAATAAACCATAATCAAGGCTTTTGCTACTAGATACCGATTAAAGAGGGATCAAGTAGCAAAAGCTTTTTTTATTTTGTGTTCTTTCTTAATAGAAATAGAAAAATCCTGTTGAATAGTAATTGCGGAATAGTAATTGCGGAATAGTAATTGCTGAATAGAAAATATAGAATAGAAATTAAAGAATAGTAGAAAGTATTTTTGCACCAGTTTTAACATCAATAACATCTAACACATTTCCAAAGGTGGAATCATTCATTAACTTTATGCCGATTGCTGACGAACTCTGTTGAAAGACCTTTTGACCTTTATTCAAATATTATAAAAAAATAAGGATAAAATAGAAGATAAAAATATAGAGTTAAACGATTGGTGAAAAATATTTATATCCTTGGTTGTAATATTATTGTTTTTTTTGCGACTTATTCTTTGAAAGGGGGACAATGATTGAAGATTATCGAAGAATTATATATGGAATATAAAAAGGATATCTATTATTATTTATTAAGTCTTACTCATGACTCCGCTCTTTCAGAAGACTTGCTCTCTGAAACTTTTGTAAAAGTAATTTTTTCGATTGGTAGTTTTAAGGGTGAATCAACAGTTAAAACGTGGCTCTTTGGAATAGCTCGTCATCTCTGGCTGCAACATTTACGAAAAGAAAGAAGTACAGTGGAATATAATGATTTATTGGAGTTATATGTATTGGATCAAACGATGGATCAAATTATTACGGAGCAGATTGCTAAAAGAATAAATGAGTTACTTCAGTTAAAGGACGAAAGAACTAAAAAGGTTGTTGGAATGAGAATTAATGGGATAAGCTACTGTGAAATTTCAGAAAAAGTAGGTATTTCGGAAAACTCAGCAAGAGTAATTGATTTTAGGACAAAAAAGTGGATTAAAGCGGTACTAGAAAAGGAGGGATTTATTTGAATATACCCTGTGATATCATATTAGACCTGATACCCCTAGTAAAAGACGATGTAGCAAGTGATGAAAGTAAAAGAGTGGTCATGGAACATATTAAGAACTGTGATGGTTGTAAGTCTGAATTTGAGAGTTTCGAACTTCAAAATATAAATGATATTAATGATAAAAAAATATTAAGGGCAATCAGACAAAAAGTTTTTTTGATTCCATTCGTATTATTAATAATAGGAGTGTTAATTGGTGTTCTATCGAACAAAAATATATCTTCAAACATAATATCGATAATCATTACCTTGGCCATTGGTATTTTATCTATTGTCATAGTATGGAGATTCATGGCTCGCTTGAATTTGAAAGGAGAAGATAGAATGAGAAGATTTTTTGTGGGAAAAGCAATGGGAACACTAATTGTATTTGGATTAATTGGAATTTACCTGCTAATAAAGTTTGTAGTTTCGCTTCTTTAACAGTTAATAAAGGCTTTTGTAAATAGGTATCCAAACAGGATAATATTTGCGAAAGCTTTTTTATTGAAAAACTCTTTACATTACACGATGCGTAATGTTATAATGTGCGTAATGATGTAGTATAGAAAAGAGGTATATACCATGAATAAAATAAAATTATCTACAAAAAAAGAGCTGGAAATTTACATGAATCCCGTAAGACAGCAACTAATCCGTCTACTGGAAATTTCTAAATTACCCATGACTCCAAAAATGCTGGCGGATAAACTTGGAATCTCAGCATCCGGCGTGCAACATCATATTAAGAAACTTAGTTCACTTGGATTAATTGAGTTGGATCATACAGAGCTTATTAACGGAATTACTGCAAGCTTCTACAAACCGACTTATGTGACAGTACAGATAGGGTTGGAACATAACGATGATAGTGCTCCCCAGAGAGACATATTGCTACAGCAGCAATTATCTCAGACCTTTGAAGGGTTTATGGCTCAGAAAAAGAAAATATTGAATTGTAATTTTACTCCTGACTTGGTTACGCCCCAGCGGTGGGGTGATATTATGAATGGTGTTCTTCACCTTTCTGAGCAAGAGTCAGATGAACTGATGAATCTAATTACAGAGTATATCAACAGTCATTCGAAACCATCTGATGAGCGAAATCCATGGGAATTTGCATTAATATTATACAATGCAAAGGAGGAAATAGATGACTAAAATACAGCAACTCATTATGCTAATCAATAATTTATCCATAGGGATTATCTTTCCCGTATTGAATTTGATTTTACTTGAGAAAGGTGCGGGCTTAAGTACCCTTCCAATCCTGATGGCGCTCTATGCCATTACGGTATTATGCTTCGAGCTGCCCAGCGGGATCTGTGCCGATTTGTTTGGACGGAAAAAAGTATTTTTAGTATCCTGCGGATTTTTGTTATTATCTTTTTTATTGCTTCTAATTGCTAACAATTTATTATGGCTGATATTTGTAATAATTTTCGCCGGATTAAGCCGTTCCTTTTCATCAGGGAGTTTGGATGCATTAATTATTGACCAGGCAATTGAGAACAATGGGATGGATAATTTATCAAAAACTACATCAAGACTGGCTGTATTGGAAGCGGTTGGGCTGGCAGTAGGTGGGATCAGCGGTGGTCTGATATCCTATGCATTCGGTTCCTTTAGTGCAATCCTGTTACTTCGCATCACGTTTACTATAATTATAGCGCTTCTGTGTTTCTTTTTCGTTAAAGAGGGAAACAGTCAATCAGATGCAAAGGAAAGAGTTCCTCTCGTGGTGCACTTGAAGAACAGTAAGGAAGTAATATTTTCTACACCTGGATTTCGGATGATATTTATAAGTGTTTTTTTTGTGGGGTTCTTGTTGTTAACGATGGAAACCTACTGGCAGTCGGCATTTCTTAAGATATCTTTTTTTTCAGATAGTACATGGATATTTGGAATCATTACTTTCTTGGGTTTTATGGCTGTAACGATCGGAAATATTATTTCAAATAAAACACTTCATAAATTGAAACATCCCCATTGGAAAGTTTATCAGATCAGTCGAATCGTACTTGGAATTGCCATCATCGCCTTATCCTTTCAAAGAAGTGTTATTGGTTTTATACTGGGATATGCAGGAGTATATTTGATATTGGGAACTGGAAATGTGGCTGAGAATACTTTGATTAACGAAGCTACACCAAACAACATGAGAGCCAGTATACTTTCCTTAGAATCTTTCATTACACAGATAGGTGTTTTATGTTCCTCAATACTATGTAGTATGTTGGTAGGTCGAATACATATCAGCGGAATATGGAGAATGGCTGGAATTCTTTTAGTTGCTTATACTCTCTTATTTATCATCGTTAGAGGTGGTAAAAAGGATGGAGGAGCATCGGAACCTGTACAGGATATTCCAATCGAATAGTTTTTATGGGTTGTAATATTTTCGGTACTATTGTAACATTTTTTAGAGGGATATCAGAAACATATTGTAGGATATGAATTGTGTTGCAGTTAAATTAGTTCTTACATAAATAGGTGTTTACTCTTTTGTAAATAATATACTGTTATCCTATATATCAGCAATAATATGTTTTGCAAACACCATCATAGTATGAAGAAAAATACAAGGAGAACGTTAATCAATATGAATAATATTTACGATGATAAACAATTTTTTGATCAATATGCAAAGATGACGCGTAGTAAAAAAGGGTTGGAAGGTGCAGTCGAATGGAATCAATTCAAAGCAATGTTTCCAAATTTAAGTGAGAAGCAGGTGCTTGATCTTGGATGTGGTTATGGATGGCATTGTAAATATGCCCTTGAGTGTGGGGCAAGGATGGTGTTAGGTATTGATTTGAGTGAAAAGATGATTGAAGAAGCTAAAGTCAGAAATCCGGCACAGCAAATCACTTATCAAGTTTGTGGTTTGGAAGAGTATGAGTACCCTGTGGATTCTTTTGACTGTGTTATTTCAAACCTGGTGCTTCATTATGTAGCTGATATTGATATGATTTATAAAAAGATACACAGAACTTTGAAGGAATCAGGAGTTTTGCTTATTAATATAGAGCATCCTGTTTTTACAGCTGGTGTAAATCAGGAATGGATATATGGGGAAGATCAAAAACCATTGTATTGGCCGGTAGATGATTATTTTTATCCAGGGGAAAGACTTACTAATTTCCTCGGCGAGAAGGTAAAAAAACAGCATCACACATTAACTCAGATTCTTATGGGACTTATTAATGCCGGCTTCCGTATCGAAGAGGTGAATGAAGCAATGCCCATAGGCGACATAACAGAGAAAAACAATATGTCGGAGGAAATGCGCCGCCCAATGATGTTGCTAATAAAAGCCGTAAAGCGGTAGGATGAGATTATTATTCTTTGCCGTATTAGTATCTTCGAATAGTTGGGCTGTTTTTTGGAGATGGTAAAAGTGTATAAAGTATAGAAGGTTTATACTTAATTAAGAATAGAGGGTCGAAAGATCCCTCTATTCTATGGAAGAAAGTCATAATACTTATGTTTAGTTAATTGTCAATTAGTAAAGCCTATTATATTCAAATCAAATAATAAATGTTGAGAGGTGTGTTTATGTTAGGTCATTATCTGATGTTTAATCGAAACTGTGAAGAAGCATTGAAAGTATATGAAGAGGCATTTCATACAAAAACAACTATGGTGCAAAAGTATAAGGATATGCCTTCTAACCCGAATTTTCCAATTCCGGAACAGGATATGAATTTGATCTTGCATTCAAGACTTGTGATTGATGGAACAGAGGTTATGTGTGCTGATAGCGGGCAAGCACCGAAATCCGGTAGTAATATGTTTATCACGTTAACAACCGGTGATTTAAAGCTGGTCGAACAGGCTTGGAATCATTTAAAGGAAGGCGGAAAAATCTATTTAGAACTTAGCCCAACCTTTTTTGCAAAGCTTCATGGTCACTTACAGGATAAGTTTGGAGTTAACTGGATGTTTACGGTTGAGTAATCATAAGGAATCCACATGCGGCATTCAGTTAACTAATACAAAAATATGCTATTATTTGATAGCATATTCTATGCAAATCAGAACCCCCAAAACAGCAGTATATGTTTTTGGGGGTTCTTCGGCATGTATGAATACGAATACCTACGAGAGGGTAATAATTCATAAGCTGACAGCAGAATAATTTAGATTGACAATATTTTGTAATGTGTTAATATAGAAATAATTCGATATCGAATTAATTCTATATAGATGTTTAAGGAGATTAAGATGTGTGTAATTAAAGAAGAGTATATCGATCAGCTTGTGGATCTGGTACATGAGATTTTAAAGAACTATAAAGAATATCAGATAAACATGACCTCATTATATCCACAGGGCATTACCAGTAATGAACTTTCCATTATACAGTTTGTACGTTCAAATCCTGATAATGTAATTAAGGAGGTGAGCGAATCCCTGACAATACCGGGTAGTACATTGACCAGTGCCATTGACCGATTGGAGCAAAAGAACTTAATCATACGCACCGTAAGCAAAAAAAGAAGGCACTCCTTTGGATTAAAGCTTACTGAAGAAGGATTAAAGCTAAGTTCTGAGCATGACCTGGCCGAAAGACAGGTTTGGATTAAATTATTATCAAAATTAGATAATGATAAGGATAGGGAGATGCTAATCAAGCTAATCACTACAATTGTGAGTAAATCTAACGAATTATAAATAATAGGAAGGAAGAAACTATGAGTATTGGTATTTATTATTTTACAGGTACAGGTAATTCTTTAATAATTTCAAGAGAGCTGGCTTCCAAATTTGAGGACGCTAAATTAATTCCGATGACAACTGCTATCCGGACAGGTAATATAGTGGATTCGGATATAATAGCATTGGTATTTCCGATTTATATGTTCGGATTACCACGTATTGTAAGAACCTTTATTAAGAAGCTATCGAAGCAAATGCGAGGTAAACATATTGTTGCTCTTGCAATTAACGGCGGGACAGTAGCAGGTACTTTATTATCTCTAAAAAGGAAGCTTAAATCAAAAGGGTTACATTTATCCTCTGGATTTTCAGTTATTACACCTTCCAATTTTATTGTAGAATTTGTTGTGGAGGATGAAGAAGTCCATCGTATATTTGATCATTCGAAAAAGAGAGTTGATGAAATTGCATCACTTATTAAATTGAAGGAATCGAATAATATAGATTGTGGAACCCCAAAGGAAAGCTTTATTAAAACAGAAATTATAAACAGATGCCTATCCCCATTAATCCCTATTATGGATATTACCTTTCACTCAACAGACGCATGTTCCAGTTGTAATTTATGTTCAAGAGTATGCCCCGTAGATAATATAACACTGAAAAACGGAGTTCCTAAGTGGCATCATCACTGCCAGCAATGTTTTGCTTGTATTAATAGTTGCCCGGGAAATGCCATCGAATATATGAAGCTGACGGAAGGTAAAAAAAGATATCATAATCCATACATAAAACCTGCAGATTTAATGAAAAAATGATGATTCAATTATGATGATGAGCCAGGGGGAATTGCATGAGAAAACAATTTGAAAGTAGAGGAAAACAGCTATCCTATATAGAGTTTGGAGATTGTGGTTATCCGATTATAGCACTGCATGGTCACTTTGGGTGTGCAACAATGTTTGGGAGACTAGCTAAGGAGTTGAATCCTAGCTATCGTATAGTTGCACTTGATCAACAGGGGCATGGCTTTAGTGATCATGAGGAGGAGTATTCGAGAGAAGGATATATCCAGGATATTGCTAACTTCATGAACGAGATTAAAATAGAACAAGCAATTTTATTGGGACATTCTTTAGGTGGAGTGAATGCATATCAATTTGCTGCAAGTTATCCGGAGAAAGTAGCAGGGATAATCATAGAAGATATTGGAACGATGATTCAAGATGATTTAGGCTTCATTAAAAACTGGCCGGTCTCATTCCTGACAATTAGGGATGCGATTGAATTTCTTATAGGCGAAGACATTGATAATTACATTTATTTTTTGGAGAGCCTTACACAGACCGCTGACGGCTGGAGGTTCCAATTTGATCGAACCGGATTAATTAAATCTCAAAAGAAATTAAATGGTGATTGGACGCAGGATTGGGAGAAGGTTCAGTGCGATATTATGTTATTACATGGGGAACATTCTGACGTATTAAGTACGGAACAAGCAAATGAGATTTCTCAGAGGAAAAATGTAGAACTAATTCATTTTTATGAAAGTGGTCATACTATCCGGGATGTAGAGTTTCTAAAATATAAAGATTGTATCCTTCGATTTCTGGAACATAGACATTTTATTGAGGGAATATAATTTGATTAAAGCTATATTATTACAGACATTAAAGCTATATTACTGCCTTAATAAGCATCAATATTCGAACCTATGCAATGTAGTGGTTGAATATCGATGCTTTTTTGTGTGGAAAGGTTGGATATGTTCAAAATGAATAGATTATTCTGTCTAATTATCTGATTTGTGTTATAATAATTCTATCAATTGTTGAAAAAAGAAAGATTGTCATTGGTGATTTCTACAAAGTAAATCGAAAGATATTCCCTAAAATCTAAAAAAATTACTAATAGAAGCATTAGGAACTTATGTCATAATGAAATTAATAATAATCAAAGGCGAGACTTATAAGGGGAAGGACATAACTTTTGAACTTGGAGGAGAAGATGAGAATTTTAATCGTAGATGATGAAGTATTAACGAGACAGGGTTTACAAGCTAATATCGACTGGGCATCACTGCAGATTAATGAAATACTGCAAGCGGATGATGGTCAGACCGCATTTGAAATGGCAAAAAAATTTCAACCGGAAATTGTACTGACCGATATCAGAATGCCTAGGATGGATGGCGTTACCTTGGCTGGCAAACTGCGTACAGTATTACCAAATACCAGCATTATTTTTATGAGTGGGTATTCGGATAAAGAATACCTAATGGCTGCAATTAAGTTAAAAGCAACAAGTTATGTAGAAAAGCCGATTAATAATAAAGAAGTAGAAAATGCTATTGAGGAAGCAATTAAAACCCATATGCTTTTAGAACAAAACAAATATACCAAGACCGTTCAGCATAACACCAAGAAAAACCAGCTTGCCCTTATGCTGACGCGACCACTGAATCAAGAGACGGAGCTGTTTCAGGATTTGGTTCATGAATTGAGGATTGAACTGCAGGCTTCTACCTACTTTGTGACGATTTTAGTAAAGTTATCTTATATGGTATCAGCCATTGGAAAAGAAACCATGGAAGAGATATTTGATAAATTTAAAAATCTAGCTAAACTTAAAAAGTTCTCGCTGCTATACGACATAAAAAATGAGAATTTTATTGTGTTACATCTATATTCCGAATCAAAAATAATGGAATCTGCGATATTAGACTACGTTAGGTATATGAAAGAATGCCTTGAGAAAGTATGTCCCTTCTTTGTTGCGGTAGGGAATGTGGTAAGCGGTCCCGAACGAAGCTTTGAGTCTTATAATAATGCGGTACTCCTAATGCAGGGAAGTTTTTTCTATCCCTATAATAGTATCATTATGAAAAAAGATCGATCAGAACATGATACCCAATTGATCGAGGAGCAGTCAGAACAGTTTCTGCAGATAATATCACAGCAGGATTTCGACCAGGCTGGGGAGATTGCGGGTGAGGTTTATGAGCATTTGAAAAAGGGAAATACCTTATTACCAAGTAGGGTAAAGGACATCTATTTTAAGTGGTTCAGTGCAATTGAAAATGCCTATGTATCCTTATTGCTTCCTCAGAAAGAAGGCTCACAGGCCATATGGGATTGTATCTTTGATAGTCAGAACATAGATGAACTCCATTCACTATTTATGGAAAAGCTACAGGAACTTAATCTTGCAAACCTAAATCGTCAGCCTGAAAATCCAATCATCTTTATGATGAAGGATTATATTCACAAGAATTATAGCCGGGATTACTTATCGGTTAAGGATATTAGTGAATATGTACATCTGTCAACAGCATATGCATGTACCCTGTTTAAGAGTGAAACAGATCAAACGATGAACCAATACTTAACGGATTATAGACTGGAAAAGGCTAAGCAGCAGCTCATTGATCCACGGAATAAAATTAGTGACATATCTGCAAAAGTGGGATATACGGACGGGAACTATTTTACGAAAAGCTTTAAAAAACGTGTAGGGCTGTCCCCTTCCGAATATAGAGAGAAGATGATGATATGACAAAATTTTTAAAACGAATTATTATGGGCTTTCGGTTAAATATGAGATTAAGATCGAAGCTGCTTATATCACATATGACGCTGATCATTATTCCAACCCTGGTTTTGACCTTTGCTCTCTACAACAAGCTGTATGATATTATTGTAACGGATTCCGTACTGTCCGAACAGGCCTTGACCGATCAAACCACGGATACCATTGAGGCAACGTTAGCTCAGATTACCAATGCCTCTCATTCGATTGCAGAGAATACCTTGATTCAGGATATGGTTAACGTACAAGAAGGCAATCTTTCAAATTACTTAATTCCCAAGGAAAGAATGTATGAGCTAAATCAATATATATCAACGTTGGTGGATCATTCTCTGGTCACATCAATCCGAATTTATCTTGATGGTAGTTACGAGGGATTGCTCCGTTCTGCCAGAGAGAAGGGAATCCATGTATTGCAACCTATATCTGAGGTCTATGGTACCTATTGGTATGGCATATTCGGATCAAAGGACATTACATCCTTATTATGTCCCAAGCTATATTTGTCTCCAACAGAGAACAAAGAATCCGGGGATATGGCTTATATCAGCAGGATCAGTTTAAAGGATGAAGAGAAGGATTATGTGGTCTATGTAGCGGTGTATTTCTCTCAGAATAAATTCGATGAAATGTTAAGAAAGAATATCAGCATTTCAAAGGGAGCATCCTATATCATCAATGAAAGAGATACGTTAGTATCCACTTCTGATAAGGCTTTGTCGGGAGCATATTTTATGACCAATGAAAACTTAGAGAAAACAATTGGAAATGCCAGTAAATATTCTACCAAGACCTATCTTGGAGAGAGTTTTTATGTGAGCTATAATAATATCGGTCATACGGATTGGCGTTTGGTTTCCATCCTCCCGGTGGATGATCTGGTGGAGAAGGGGAAGATGATTGTCTATCTATTCTTTGGCTTTTATATTATCTTCTCCTTGATTGCGTTCTCTATCTCCATGCTATTATCCAATTCTATCATAAAACGCATTAGCCATGTAATTGAGCATATGAAGTCAGCAAAATACGGGGTGCCGGTTCCGATTAAAACAGAGGAAAGTTCAAAGGATGAAATCGGCTCTCTGATCGATACCTATAATTATATGTCCGACGAAATTAATCATCTGTTGGAGGGGCAGGCAAAAGCAGCGGAGCAATTGAGAATATCAGAATTCAAAGCACTGCAGTCACAGATTAACCCTCACTTTTTATACAATAGTCTGGATATGATTAATTGGATGTCCCAAACAGGCAAGCAAGAGGAAGTAACAGGAGCGGTACAGTCCTTGGCGAGATTTTATAAATTAACTTTAAGCAAAAGAAATACGAATGCGACCGTCGGAGAGGAACTGGAACATGTGACCTTATATTGCAAGCTGCAGAATATGCGTTATGAGAATCGAATCGATTTTCTGGTGGATGTTCCGGAGGAAATGATGGAGCTTGAAATACCAAGACTAACCTTACAGCCAATTATTGAAAATAGTATTCTTCATGGAATTATGGAAAAGGAAGATAAAAAAGGGAATATTACGATTACCGGATGGAGAGAGCAAGAAGATATCATACTGCTAATTTATGATGATGGTGTAGGCATGGATGAAATGGCAATAAGAGATATTCTTACAGGGAAACATAAAAAGAAATCCGGAACCAATATTGGTGTGGATAATACGAACAGCAGATTAAAATTGTTATACGGTGAAAGTTATGGACTCACCTATCAGAGTATGCCTGGAGAGGGTACAGAGGTTGAGATAAGAATACCGGCTGTTACAAAGCAAAATAACCTTTGACAGAAGATGCAACCAGACAGTGAAAAGAGTATCCAGGTATAGGTATGTGAAGGAGGATAGCACCAATGAAATATATGAAAATTTTATTGCCGCTACTGATTGTTCTATTATTTTGTGCGGGATGCAATATGACCAAACCCGCACAGAAAGAAGATAGGGGCAAGAAGATTTATGCATTGATAACGAAGTCCCAAGGAAATCCTTATAATGATCTTGCAGCTAGGGGGTTTCAAGAAGTGATTGAGAAAAACGGAGGAATCTGTATTATAGCCAGTCCGGAGAAAGCCAGAGCAGAGGATCAAATTGCTTTGGTTAAATCCATGATTGACCGTCAGGTTAATTCCATTACCATTGCAGCAAACGATACGGATGCGCTTCAGTCCATTTTAACTATGGCAATTAATAAAGGAATTAAAATATCTACAATGGATTCTGATACCAATGCCGCAAGCCGTATGACCTTTGTAAATCAGGCCAGTACTGCAAAAATAGGTCAGGTACTAATGGATGGAGTTTATGATATTGGAGGTGGCAAGGGTCAATGGGCAATCTTATCGGCAACCAGTCAGGCAACCAATCAAAATTCCTGGATCAGACAGATGCAAACCGTGATGGAGGATAAAAAGTATTCCGAACTTTCCCTGGTAGATATTGTATATGGTCAGGATGACTATGAGATATCCAAAGAAAAAACCAGAAAGCTATTGGCAGAATATCCGGATTTAAAGGTAATCTGCGCTCCAACCTCAGTAGGGATAGAAGCAGTGGCAGAAGTATTACGAGAAAGTGGTTCCAATACTAAGGTAAAGGTCACAGGGCTTGGTCTTCCCTCCGCTATGGCCCCCTACATCACCGGTAAGAATCCTGTATGCCCTTACATCTATATGTGGAACCCGCTTAATATGGGGAGGCTGTCCGCTTATGTGTCCATTGCTTTGGTGGATAAAAAGATAAGCGGTAAAGTAGGGGAGCAATTCGAAGCGGGAGAGCTTGGAAGATTTGAGATAACCCCTAGAGAAGAAGGTGGAACAGAGGTGATTGTAGCACCTCCCATAAAGTTTGACGCAGACAATATCAATGAATGGAAAGAACTTTTTTAATAAAGATAGAATGAACCGGCTAATTAGGGGAACTTGATTAGCCGGTTTTTATCGTGCAAATTTCTTATACCAAAGTATAGAAAAGGCTTTTATCACCCGAATCAAAGAAAGGTTTATTGAATCTTGGAATCCAGGATCATAATAAAGGAAGGAACGATTTTACCCGCTATCAAAATATATTACCATTGGAATTCCCTCCATAAACAGTATGATTATAGTATAAGAAATGAATGAGTTGACCGTAAGGCATACTGAATTTCAAATATCTTCGGGATGAACTTTATGCAATAGAGGGAACGGCAAGATGGGAAGGAGATTATCAAGATGAGTAATTATGTCTTGGAGCTGAAAGATGTGGTAAAGACCTTTGGCGGTGTAACCGCGTTAAATGGTGTCCACTTTCAGTTAAAAAAAGGTGAGATTCATGCTCTGATGGGAGAGAACGGAGCAGGAAAATCAACCTTCATTAAAGTGATAACGGGTGTACATCAACCTGACAGCGGTGTGATGTTTTTGGAGGGTGAAAAAATAGCGCTGCGATCCACCTCGGATTCAGCAAAGCTTGGAATAGCAGCGATCTATCAGCATGTTACTGCATTTCCTGATCTAACGGTAACAGAAAATATCTTTATGGGTCAGGAGTTAAAAAATAAAACGGGACTATATCAATGGAAGCTTATGAATCAGCGGGCTAAGGAGTTGATTGAGCCTCTCTCCAAGGAAATTGATGTCACTAAACCCATGGGGAGCTTAAGTGTTGCACAGCAGCAGTTGGTAGAGATTGCAAAGGCATTGTCCAGAGATGCAAGAATATTAATTATGGATGAGCCTACTGCGTCGTTGACTAAAACAGAGTGCGAGGAACTGTATCTGATTGCAGAACGCTTGAGAGACAACGGAGTATCCATTATTTTTATCACCCACAAATTTGAAGATATGTACCGACTGGCAACCAGAGTTACGGTATTTCGTGACTCCCAATACATAGGGACCTGGGATGTGGATAAGATATCGAATCAACAGCTGATTACTGAGATGGTTAACAGAGAACTGGATCAGATGTATCCCCATAAGACAGCTAAAATCGGTGAGGTTGTTCTTGAAGTAAGCCACATATCAAAGGAAGGATATTTTAAGGATATTTCCTTCAACGTAAGAAGCGGTGAAATTCTAGCATTAACCGGACTTGTAGGTGCAGGACGAACAGAAGTGTGTCAGAGCCTTTTCGGTATCATGAAGATTGAAAGCGGACAGGTGAAGCTGAATAATAAAGTAGTTAATATTAAGAGCCCCATTGATGCGTTAAATTGTGGCATTGGGCTTTTGCCTGAAGACAGACAAACGCAGGGACTTGTAAATGAGCTTCCTATTTACCAGAATGTTTCCTCTGCGGCAATGAAGAAATTTCAGAATAAGAATTTGATTCAGGTGGAAAAGGAGATTGAGAATGCCATTGATCTGTGTCAGAAAATCAATCTGAAAGCCAAAGATATTGCGGCTCCCCCTTCCTCCTTATCCGGTGGTAATCAGCAGAAGGTGGTATTTGCAAAACTATTATCCTGTGATCTCAAGGTTCTGATTATGGATGAACCCACTAAGGGAATCGATGTAGGTGCAAAATATTCCATTTATGAAATTATGAATGAATTGGCCTGCAAAGGATATGCAATTATTATGGTTTCTTCCGAAATGCCAGAGGTACTTGGTATGGCAGACCAGATTGTGGTTATGAGATCCGGACGAATGACGGGCAACCTCTCCACGAAGGAAGCAACCCAGGAGAAGATTCTGGAAGCATCATTAAATCGAAATGGAACGGAGGCATAAGCTGTGAAAAAACGCAATCAAACAGTTATTAATTATATTTTAGGCGGAAGGAATACAGGGCTCTTAATCGCATTTGCTGTATTGTTGATTATCGCTGCAATTATTACTCCTTCCATGTATTCTGCCAATTCGATCATGAATATGCTTCAAAATAATGCAGTTTATATGTTACTGGCAGTTGGCATGATGATGGTAATTATTACCGGAGGTATTGATTTATCGGTGGCATCGACCCTTGGATTGTCCGGTGTTATCTGTTCCTCGTTAATGAGTAAAAACCCTAATTTGCCATCTATTGTATGGGTATTGCTTGGAATTTTAGTGGGTGTATTATGCGGAGCCTTTAACGGAATCATTGTTGGGTATTTTAAAATGGTTCCAATGATTGCAACCTTAGGTACCATGTACATTTATCGTGGTTTTGCATTTCTGGCCTCTGGAGGAGAGTGGTGGTTTCCTCATCAGTTCACCGAAGGATATCTGAAATTTGCAACCGGTAAGATTTTTGGTATATACAGTATTTTGTGGATTACCGTTGTTGTATTTATTGCGGCGGGCATCTTCCTTGGCTACACCTCTAAGGGAAGAAGAATTTATGCAATTGGAACCAATAAGGAATCCTCAAAGGTGGCAGGAATTAATGAAGCAAGAGTTACCTTTTTAGCTTTCACCTTATGCGGCGCTCTTGCAGGATTGTCAGGAATGCTTTATACCGCGAATTATGCCATTGCCAACTACGGTATGGGCGAAGGATATGAGATGCTTGCGATTGCTATCTGCATCCTGGGCGGTGTTAGCATAACCGGTGGAAAAGGTAGAATTGATGGTGTTATTATTGGCGCTTTAATGATGAGTGTTATTACCTATTTTATCAGTCTGCTTCCGGGATTAAGCGTATGGCAGAATGCAATTCAAGGAAGTATTATCATTGTTGCCGTAGGAATTAACCTCTTTACCAATTATCAAACGAAAAAACGTGTACTAAAAGAAAGGGGAGCATTAATCTAATGTCAAGTGTAAATAAAACCCCAGCCCATAATCTAACGTTAAAAGATAAATTTGACCTGAAGAAATTCCTTGTCCAATGGGAAATGATGTTGGTCTATATCCTAATCCTTATTAATGTAATGCTGATTTTTACAAAAAGTAATCTTTACTTTGCACAGGGAACTATTCAGTCAATTATTCAATCGGGAATGGATTTATCGCCTCTGGTTCTTGGAATGATGTTTGTGTTGATGCTTGGTGATATTGATGTATCTGTAGCATCGATCATGATTATGGCATCTATGGTAACCGGTTTGACGATGGACGCAGGACTTCCGGTAGTAGTATGTGTGTTATTAAGTCTTCTAGTGGGTGGCCTATGTGGCGCATTCAACGGCTTTTTAATTGCTTATTTAAAAATGCCTTCGGTAATAGTAACAATTTCAACCGCCATGTTATTTCGAGGAATCGTGAAAATAATTCTTGATGTCAATGTATTAAAGCACTTTCCAGAATTCTATGTACAGTTGGCATGGACGAATATACTTGGTATACCGGTAGCGTTTATATGCTTTTTATTAATGGCTGTGATATTTGTGTTAATCCTACATAAATCAACTTTTGGCCGTAAGCTTTACATCGTAGGCAATAATGCCACCTGTGCTAGTTATTCTGGTATCAATGTGGCAAGAACCAAACTCATTGTATTCATATTGATGGGAGTTATGGCAGGAATCACCTCCATTTTCTTCGTAGGACGTATGGGCGGAGGGGTAAGCTCTACCATGGGTACCGGATACGAACTGGATGCAATAGCAATCTGTGTATTAGGCGGAATTTCAACCAATGGCGGTAAAGGTAAAGTATACGGTCCGATTGTAGCCACCTTAATTATGGCGTTTTTATCCTACTCATTAGGTTTAATGGGCGTAGATGCTAACTCAAGAAAGATCATGATTGGTTTTATTCTTATTATTGCGGTACTGATACCGAATATCAATCAGATTGCCGCTAAGTTTAGATATGGGAAGGTAAAAGCGATTAGTTAATGAAGGAATATGTTCCAAATTAAGTGGAGAAGAATGCTTCTTGTGTTATAGACAGCTGATGTATCGTTCGGTAGTTAATGAATACCAAGCTGTTTCTATAAATAGATAATGCGGGATACCCGAATTATCAATGAAAATATTTTATGGGAGGATGTAGTTATGAAAAATTTTAAAAGATTAGCAGCACTATGTTTATCAATCATGTTGGTAGTAAGTGCAATGGCAGGCTGTTCTACAACACAGTCTACACCAACCGGAGGTAAACCCACTAGCGGTGGTTCAAAAGGCGGGGATTCTTTAGAGGGTGCACACGTATTTATGTTTAAGTCCACAGGTAATACCTTTGGTGATTTAATGTTTGAAGGCTTCAATGAGTATATGTCAGCAAAGGGTAAAAAAGCAGTTTACAAGAGTCCGGCTGAAACAACTGTTGCAGCACAGGTACAGTTATTAGATGAGTTAATTACTCAAAAGGTTGCTTCCATCACAATCTCCACGAACGGAGATGCTGGATACGATCAGGTATTTAAAAAAGCTAAGGATGCAGGAATCAAAATTACATCAATTGACTCCGCAGCGAATCCTGACTATCGTACCACTCATGTAAATCAGGCCAATACAAATGACATCGGTGCATATTTGGTACAAGGCGCTGTATTAATTACCCTTGGTGTTGATTATCCGGAAGATGGAGATATGAAGAAAGCAGTTACCAGCGCGTTATCTTCCTACACAGGAGATGTAATCAACCTTGGCGTTCTTTCCGCTTCCATCGACACACCGGTACAAAATAGCTGGATTGCAGCAATGGAAACCGAATTAAAAGATAGTGTTTATACTGGTAAAGTAAATCCTGCAATTGACAAGAAATATGGTAATGATGACTTAACTGAGTCTACAACACAGGCACAGGCTTTTGTGGCAGAAAACAAAGTTGACTGTATCATTTCTCCTACTACAGTAGGTATTGCAGCAGCTGGTCAGACTTTAAAGAGCTCCAACAGCAAGATTAAATTAACCGGACTTGGCTTACCTTCCGAAATGCAGTCCTTTATGCCAAAGGAGCCTACCGATGATGCTTTTGCATCCGTATGCCCTTACATGATGCTTTGGGATGTAATCCATCTTGGTGCTGTATCCGCAGCATCCACTCTTGCAACCATTGATGGTTCCTTTGATGGTAAAGCAGGCTCCAAGTTTACTATGGCAGCCTTCCGTGAATATCCTGAAACAGTATTTGAAGCATATGATAATGGTGATGGCGGTACCGCTGTACTGGCAGGAACACCTTATGTATTCTACAAAGGCAATATGAAAGATTGGATCAAGAAGCTGTAATCAGCTAAGAAATTCAGCATTTAAATAATCGATATGGAACCGGGTGTATTGCATGGTGGAAATTTTATTTCATGCATTACCCCGGTTTTGTAATAACAAATCAAATCTTCTAATGTCAAATACATTATCCATATTGTAGTGGTGGCAATCTTAGGATACCAAAAGATCATACTTTGATGCGTTGGTAAAGTCGATTTAAATAGTTTATGACACTCGTTTTTAACTTGATTAAGAAAGGATTGTAAATTAACATGGAACACAGTAAAAAATATGCCTGGACGTGGCAAATAAAAGAAGAGTATTTAGAGGAGTATGTAAGACTGCATCTTGAGCCCTGGCCGGAGATTATGGAAGAGCACACTAAAGCGGGATATCGAGATTATTCTATTTTTCAAAACGGAACACAATTCTTTTATTGCTTTGAATGTGATGATGTAAAGGCGGCGAATGACTATATTGCAAAAAGCAAAGCTTGCAATCGATGGAATGCCATTACTTCAAAGATGGTAGAAGGCTCCTTTGATTTTAAGGAGGAAGAACCAATCAAATTCTTGAAGGAAGTGTTTTATTTAAAATAATATAAGTAGGTTTCAAGTATCATAAAGAACTTATGAGTTTTGGTACATATTGATAATTAACCATGTGATGCCTCTTGTATTGATAATTATATTGTAATACAATAAATTAGAAGTATATCAAATAGAATACAAGACAAGAGGAAAATAACATGGTTAATGAAATTATAAAGGAATTAGATCCTATATTTGAAATTATGGGTTTAAACTATGTTTGCATTCATATGGAGGAAATAAAGCAAGAAACAAAGGAAAGTTTAACCGCCTTAGGCTATGATGGAGAGTTGTTCTATACGCAAAATTTTCAAGTGTTTGAGGAGTATACACGGACATATCAAAAGTATATGCTCTCAAATCCCGATAAAACATATTATTTTGGTGAGAATGATTATGATTTTTTCTTAGTTCTTTTGATGTTAATAATTGAATATAAGGAAGAGTTCAGTTCCATTGACCACTTGACAAATGAAATGATTAATAAACAAATTATTCAAATATGTGACGAGGTTTTTAACCTTGACTCTGACAAAAAATCAATTACTACCCTGGAAGAGATTGTTTTATTTTTGAATAAATGCAATTTAGCTGATAAATCAAAATGGAAATTACTACAGATTATGCAGCAACCCCAAATGCATTTATTGCAGTTGATTAATATCGTAGAGAGCGATATGGAGGCTTATAAGAAAGCGGTTAAAAGTATAAAAAGTCCATTGGACAAATTATTAAAACAATATCAAATCCTTATGAATGAACCGAAAAACGATATTTTTATCGAATATAAAAATAAGTTTGCCAAGGATGCAAAAACATATCCCGCGATGGTTTTCCCTGCAACACTATTATTAGATGAAAAAAATAGTTATTATGGATTACTGATTGATAAACTCACTCCTAATGAGAAAGGGTATAGTCAATCAAAGGAGTCTATTTTATCAAAACTAAAAGCTTTAAGTGATAGCAGTAAACTGGAAATAATCCTGGCATTGAAAGATAAACCTATGTACAATCTCGAAATTGCAAAACAGCTGGGATTATCCGCGGCAACCATGTCCCACCATATGAATGTATTATTATACTGTGAATTTGTTTATGTAGAAAAGAAGGATGGTAAAGTATATTATTGTATTCAGGAAGAAAATCTGAAGGCCTTTATAAAAGAATTAGAAAAACTATTTTTATAAGAATCTTTAAAATTCCTAATGAATATTGGGAATTTTTTATTGCAGAAAAGATAGGTACTATATTGTTTTTTGTATTACGTTGGATATTATTGAAGAAAATGTTTCATTATTTGTACAGAAAAATTATTTATGCATATTTCTACTTGTCAGAGCTTCTACTTAGCTGAGTTTCTACTTGTCACAATTTCTCCATGATTAAAATCTACAATATGATATAAGTCTAATATAATTGACGCAAATAAAATTATATGATAAGATAAATATCGAACTAATTATATGATAATCAAATTGGAGGATGGACAATGAATTATAGTATAAAGAGGAATAAGGGTTTGCTCATATTTGCAATGCTACTAAATGTGATAACAGCTGTAGCTTCTGTTTTTATAGCCAAGCTACTGCAGAAAATCATCGACTTGGCAATAACAGGGGATATGATTTCTTTCCAAAGAATTTTAGTAATAACAGTATTATATATTATCATACTTGGACTACTAACTTATTGGAGCTCACTAATAGGCAAGAAATTAATTTGTAAATTGACAAAAACACTGAGGGAACGAGTTTTTTATGGTATTGTGCAAAGGAATATGCAAAATTTTGGAAGGGATAATTCGGCGGATTATATTTCAGCACTTACGAATGATATAAAGCTGATTGAGGAAAATTATTTTGCACCTGCTTTAGTGACACTTCAATACATAGTCATTTTCCTTGTTACCTGTATTATGCTTTTTCAAATAAGTCCATTTATTACAGCTTGTCTATTTTTTTGTATGATACTAATGCTTGTGTTACCTGGATTAATTGGAAATCGCATGCAAGCAAGGCAAGATGAATTATCAAAACAATTATCCATGTTTACATCAAAGCTAAAAGATTTTTTTTCGGGATTTGAAGTGATTAAATCTTATAGAATGGAACTTCCTATAAAAAAAGAGTTTAATGAGAAAAATCATATTCTTACTGAAGCGAAATACCGGGCAGACAAACTTCTTGCATTGAATGAAGGCATATCAGGAATCTTTGCATATCTAACCCAGTTATCAGGTCTGTTTCTTGGGGCATATATGATTATTCAAGGAAAAATGTCCTTGGGTACTTTGGTGGCGGTTGTTCAACTTTCTGGAACCTTTATTAGCCCGGTTATGATAATTCTGCAAAATATTCCATTGCTTCAAGGCATCAAACCTGTGATAGCCAGAATGAGTAATTTGGAGAACTTTACCGATCAATCTTTTCAAGGTAGGAACAACCCTTCCTTGCAAAAGGGGATAGAGGTAAAGGAGTTAAACTTTTCTTACGACCAGGAGAAACCGGTAATTAGAGATGTAACTCTACAAATAGAACAAGGAAAAAAATACGCAATCGTTGGAAAAAGTGGATGCGGAAAAACAACGTTTGTAAAGCTGCTTACAGGGAATTTATCAGAATACTCAGGGATAATTCGGTATGATAATAACGAGCTTCATGAACTGGATATGGAAGAGTTGCAGAATATGATTTCGGTAATTCAACAAAATGTATATATTTTTGATAGTACCATACAACATAATATAACTCTTTATCAATCCTATGAACAGCAGGAATTGGAGGAAGCCTTGCAAATGAGTGGGGCTGATCAGTTTTTGGAAAAAATACCAGAAGGGATGCTTTCGCTTGCTGGAGAGAACGGTGCCTCCCTTTCTGGGGGACAGCGTCAAAGGATTGCAGTTGCAAGAGCTCTTATTCGTAAAAAGAGAATGTTGGTACTGGATGAGGGAACCTCAGCAGTGGATATGCAGACTGCCTATGATATTGAGCATCGATTACTTGATATGGGAGACTTAACATTAATTACGATTACACATAAATTAAGTGATGAGCTTTTAAAACTTTATGATTACATCATTTATATGGAAGATGGAAGGATTGAAGAAGTAGGGAGTCTTGAGGAATTAATCAATAACAATGCAGGATTCCTTCAGTTTTATACATTACAACAGTACGAATAAAATCATATATCGGAAATACCGGAAGGATATACTTTCTATACTGTACTTTCTTAATGGAAAGATATATACTCTAATAAGCATGATATAAGAAAGAAGAATAAAAAGTTAGAGTAATCTTAAGATAGATTTAATAACTTAAACTGTTTTAAGAGATATCTATTTTTGAAGTTTTCTATTTATTGATTTTCTATGATAGATGTAAAATTTACATTAAGGTAAATGCTTATGACGAATAGTATATTAATGGAATTAAAAAAAATTACTCCGGAAGAACAAAGAATTCTGTCCGGAGAAGTAAATATTGAAAAAGAATTGTATATGTCAGAAGAAAGTAATATCATCGATGCGAAGAAACTACTGGAGAGAGGGAAGCTGATTCAGGTAAGGACCCATACTCGTTTTGTGCATTTTCCTAAGCATACCCATAATTATATTGAAGTAATTTATATGTGTTCTGGCAGCACCCGTCATATGATTAATGACGAGGAGGTTGTACTTAGGCAAGGGGAACTGTTGTTTTTGAACCAGAAGGCAACACAGGAGATCTTTCCAGCAGGAGAAGACGATATCGGAGTGAATTTTATCATACTACCGGAATTCTTTCACTATGGGCTTAAAATGATGGAAAGTGAGGAAAATCACCTTCGTGATTTTATCATAGACTGTCTGAAAGGTGATAACGAAGCCTCCGGCTATCTTCATTTTAAAGTGGCGGATATCCTTCCTATACAGCATTTGATAGAGAATTTAATTTGGACAATTATTAATAATCAGACCAATAAACGAAGTATTAATCAGGCTACAATGGGGTTACTATTTCTTCAACTTATGAATCATATGGATAAGATGGAAACGGATGAGAAGGGCACCCAACAGAAATTTATCGCTATGGTGTTAAGTTATATAGAAGAGCACTATAGGGATGGGGAATTGTCTGAGTTGGCAGAGCATCTACACTATGATTTGTATTGGCTTTCCAAAGAGATAAAGAAGAGAACTGGCAGGACTTATACGGATCTAATTCAAGCGAAACGGTTGAGTCAGGCGGGATACTTGCTTCATACTACTTCCATGTCAGTAATGGATATTGCTCTGGCAGTAGGATATGATAATATTAGTTATTTTCATAAAATATTCTATAAAAAGTTCGGTGTTACTCCTAGGGCGTACCGGATTGGTATAGAAGGCAAATAAGGACACTTTTTTAAACAAAAGGTGTTCTTTTTTTTGTCTCAAAAATTGGTATGATAATAATATGATTTAAGAGTCAAACAGTCAGTTAAGTGAAATAGCATACGTCTTATCTAATGTACATATTTACAATAAAGTATGTTGGAAAGAGATTAATTCTAGAATTAAAATTTACGATTTAATGGAACAAAGGGGGCTTTGGAGTGAATACAAAATATTACCTTGCTGTGGATATTGGAGCATCAAGCGGGCGGCATATTCTGGCACATCTGGAAGGCGGAAAGATGGTTTTGGAGGAAATTCATCGTTTCGACAATGGTATGGATGAATTAAATGGAGAACTTTTCTGGAACATTGATGGGCTATTTGAAGAGATCAAAATAGGGATGAAAAAGTGCAAAGAGCTTGGTAAGATACCGGTTAGTGTCGGCATTGATACCTGGGCGGTGGACTTTGTATTACTGGATGAACTGGATCAGAAAATCGGTAATGTGGTGGCATATCGTGATAGTAGAACGAAGGGTATGGATGAAGAGGTATATAACCTGTTATCGGAGGAGGACTTATATAAAGAAACAGGAATTCAAAAGCTTCCGTTTAATACCATCTATCAGCTTATGGCTTTAAAAAAGAAAAGACCCGAGTATTTGCAAGGGGCAAATAAATTATTAATGGTTCCGGATTATCTGCATTATCTATTGACCGGAAAGGCTGTAACTGAGTATACCAATGCAACCACTACTCAATTAATCAGCCCGGATACAAAGGATTGGAATATGGATTTAATCAGAAAGCTGGGATATCCTGAGGAACTTTTTATGAAAATTCAAAAGCCCGGCAGTCTCTTAGGAAATCTAAGGGATGAGATCAAACAGGAAGTCGGATATGACTGTAAGGTAGTTATTCCTGCTACCCATGATACCGCATCAGCGGTTATGGCGGTTCCCACCAATCGGGAGGACATTATCTATATCAGTTCCGGAACCTGGTCATTAATGGGTACGGAGTTAATGAGTGCAAACTGTTCGGATAAGAGTAGAAAGCATAATCTCACCAATGAGGGAGGATATGATTTCCGTTTCCGTTTTCTAAAGAACATAATGGGGTTATGGATGATACAGTCTGTAAAAAAAGAAATCGGTGGGGAGAAAAACTACGGAGAAATCTGTGAAGAAGCCTCAAAATGCACCATCCCATCCATTGTGGATTGTAATGATGAGAGATTTCTTGCCCCTAAGAATATGACTGAGGAAGTTCGTATGGCATGTAGGGAGTCAGGACAGCAGGAGCCAAAGGAACTTCCTGAGGTTGCGGCGGTAATCTATAATAGCTTGGCTATATGTTATGCTAAAACCATTCAGGAAATAGAGGACATTACAGGAAAGCAGTATGATCGAATTCATATTGTAGGTGGCGGTGCCAATGCGGATTATTTGAACAGGCTCACAGCAAAGGCTACTGGACGAAAGGTATATGCAGGACCCATTGAAGCTACTGCGATTGGTAATATTACAGCGCAGATGATTGCCGGTGCAGAGTTTGACGGGTTGATGGAAGCGAGAAATTGTATATTTGCTTCCTTTCCGATTGCGGAATATGAGGCATAAACGATGATAAGAAAGGTGATAAGATTATGACTAAGATGGAACGATATGAATCAGCAAAAGAGATATATAAAAGTATAGGCGTGGACACGGATGTAGCTATAGCAAAACTCAAGGAGATTCCGGTATCCCTTCACTGCTGGCAGGGAGATGATGTAACCGGTTTTGACCATGACGGGCCTCTGACAGGAGGGATTCAGACTACCGGTAATTATCCTGGGAAGGCAAGAACTCCGGAGGAGTTAATCGGCGATATGGACAAAGCAATCAGTTTAATGCCAGGTAAAGTTAAGCTCAATCTCCATGCTTGCTATGCAATCTTTAACGAAGGAGAATTCGTAGATAGGGATAAGTTAGTGCCAAAGCATTTTGAACAATGGGTAGAATACGCAAAAGAGAAGAACATCGGCATTGATTTTAATCCTACCTTCTTCTCCCATGAGAAAGTAAAGGACGGACTTACCCTTTCAAGCCCGGACAAGGATATCAGAGATTTTTGGATCGAGCATGGAAAGGCATGTATTCGCATCTCAGAATATTTTGCAAAAGAAACAGGTGTTCCCTGTGTTATGAATATCTGGACAGGAGATGGTTATAAGGATATTCCCGCTGATCGAATGGGACCCCGTATGAGATATAAAGACTCCATTGAACAGATTTTATCAGAACCCTTTGATAAAAACCTTGTGAAACCCTGCGTAGAATCGAAAGTATTTGGAATCGGCGTAGAATCCTATACAGTAGGATCAGCAGAATTTACCTTAAGCTTTGCCGCTACCCATGACGGCTGCCTTCCTTTAATGGATAATGGTCATTATCATCCTACAGAAGTAGTATCCGATAAAATTCCGGCATTACTTTGCTATTACCCGGAGATTGCGCTCCATATTACAAGACCGGTTCGTTGGGATAGTGATCATGTGCTATTATTCGATGATGAGACGAAAGAAATGGCCAAAGAGATTGTACGTTGTGAGGCTCTTGACCGTGTATATATGGCTCTTGATTATTTTGACGCCAGCATTAACCGTGTATCTGCGTGGGTTGTAGGCTTCCGCAGCTGGCAGAAGGCACTGCTGAATGCACTCTGCACTCCTTATGAAACTTTAAAAGCCCTCCAGGATGAGAGCCAATTGACAAAGCTTATGGTAATGCAGGAGGAAATCAAAACATATCCATTTGGAGATGTATGGGCGGAATATTGTAGACAGTGTAATGTATCAGATGATATGAAGTGGTTCGATGAAGTTGTTGATTATGAAGAAAAGGTATTATCAAAAAGGTAATTAAAGGTTATTGTTATGTGGCTATGAATCATTGAATGAATCAAAGAAAAGATGTGCAATAGAGTGCCCGCAAGTGATGATTAATTTCATTATTTTGAGGGCATTTCTGCTTGGTCTTTGTCATAGAAAGGTTGAAATGTAGCCTATCCTAAACTTCTTTGCGGACAAGGAGAACGCAGAAGCTGCAATATGGAAAGTCTGCGTAATTTTGTTTTGGATAAAATATAATCTTGATTTACAATATAAGATAAGTTATACTTCGTAAGTGAAAGTACTAGAAAACTGCTGAATTTTATCTATTATCACTATACTGCGAAAGGCAGATGGAAGAGAAACGGAAAAATATCGGTTATAGTACAGGTATGGAACTTCGAATAGAAGTCATGAAAGGAATATAAAAATTGTGTAGTCTTGACCATGCAGGCAGAAGCGGCAGGAACTAAAAATTATTCCATTTTACATTATATGTAGGAATATCGGATAAACTATAATTTGGTTCGTAATGAGCGCTTGTTTGCTATGCAATGGGTTTTGCATGTAAACGGGCGCTCTTTTGTGCAATTTATGTAGGTATATTATAGGCGGCCTGATGCAGCATGCTAATAAGAGTGAATGATATTAAAGGAGTATGTGAAATTATGAAGAATACAGTATCCACAATACTGGAACAAAAGAATAGAAAAGATAAAATAACAATGCTGACGGCATATGATTATTCTACAGCAAAATTAATGGATGAAGCTGGTGTGAATTCCATATTGGTTGGAGATTCGCTGGGAATGGTTGTACTGGGATACGTAGATACATTATCAGTAACCATGGAGGATATGATCCATCATACAGCTGCGGTAGCACGAGGTAATAAAAACGCACTTATTGTGGCAGACATGCCGTTTATGTCATATCAGACTTCTGTTTATGATGCGGTATGTAATGCGGGACGTCTGATGAAGGAGGGAAGAGCTCATGCGATCAAGCTGGAGGGCGGTGAAAAAATGTGTCCTCAGATAAAAGCAATCGTAGAGGCTTCTATCCCTGTGGTAGCACATATTGGGTTAACACCGCAGTCAGTTAATGCATTTGGCGGATATAAAGTTCAGGGAAAGGATGAAGAAACTGCAAGACAATTAATTCGGGATGCAAAAGCTGTGGAAGATGCCGGTGCTTTTGCAGTAGTACTGGAATGTGTGCCTGAAAAGCTAGCCGCATTAATTACAGAATCAATTCATATTCCGACAATCGGAATTGGAGCCGGTTCTGGTTGTGATGGACAGGTTTTGGTTTATCAGGATATGCTTTCCATGTATAGCGTTCTAAAACCAAAGTTCGTAAAAAGTTTTGCTAACGTGGGAGATATGATGACTGCAGCATTTAAGAGATATATTGAAGAAACAAAGTCAGGAATTTTTCCTGGAGAAGAACATGTCTTTAATATAGCGGATGAAATCATAGAGAAATTGTATTAAGAGAGGGTAGGATGATATGAAGATTGTTAAGACAATAGAAGAAGTTCGAGGATGTGTAAAGGAATGGAGAAGAGAAGGTTTGAGCGTTGGGTTCGTACCAACAATGGGTTATCTTCATAAAGGACATCAAAGCTTAATGAAAAGGGCAGCTGAAAATGATAGAGTAATCGTAAGTATTTTTGTCAATCCGATGCAATTTGGGCCGAAAGAAGATTTGGCAAGCTATCCGAGGGATTTGGAGCGGGATGCAGATTTGTGCAGAGAAAGTGGAGTAGATGTAATATTTTACCCGGAACCGGAAGAAATCTATGAACCGGACTTTTGCTCCTATGTTGACATGTCCGTACTGACACAAGAGCTATGCGGTTTAAGCAGGCCGGTTCATTTCAGAGGTGTATGTACGGTTGTTATGAAACTATTCAATATTGTTACTCCGGACAGAGCTTATTTTGGAGAGAAGGATGCACAACAGCTTGCTATTATTAAGCGTATGGTCAGGGATTTAAATGTTGATGTGGAAATAATAAACTGTCCGATTATTCGTGAGGAGGATGGGCTTGCCATGAGCTCACGTAACACATATTTAGACACAAAGGAAAGAAAGGCAGCATTGGTTTTGTATAACAGCATCCTGATCGGAAGAAAATTGATTGCGGATGGGGAAAGGGATGCAGTTGTTTTAATAAAAGCAATGAAGGGTGTAATCGAAAAAGAACCGCTGGCAAGAATTGATTATTTAAAGGCGGTAGATGGACTATCCATGAGCCCGGTAGAGAAACTGGACAGGACGGTTCTGATCGCTATGGCGGTATTCATCGGGAAAACCAGGCTGATTGATAATTTTACATTTCATCCAGATAAGGGAATAACTGAATAAAAGAGAGTGGAGTTAAGAAAAGAGGGAATTAATTCATTATGATGATTACAATGTTAAAAGGAAAAATTCATCGTGCAACAGTGGTGCAGGCAGAGCTGGATTATGTGGGAAGTATTACCGTCGATGAAGATTTGTTGGATGCAGCAGGTATCTTTGAGTATGAAAGGGTGTCTATTGTAGATATAAATAACGGTCAGCGTTTTGAAACATATACAATAGCCGGTGAGCGTGGATCCGGTTTGATTTGCCTGAATGGAGCTGCAGCAAGATGTGTACAGGTAAATGATAAAATTATTATTATGGCATATGCCGAGCTGTTACCGGAGGAAGTAAAGAAACATAAGCCAAAGGTAGTATTTGTGGATGATGATAATCATGTAGCTCGAGAAACTAATTATGAAAAACATGGTTTATTGAAGGATATGTGTGATATAGAAAATTAATAATAGATAGAAAGGCGGCGTAATCATGTTACAAGGAAAAACAGTAGTTCTTGGAGTAACCGGAAGTATAGCGGCATATAAGATTGCAAATTTAGCAAGTATGTTAGTGAAACAGCATTGTGATGTTCATGTTGCTATGACTGAAAATGCAACAAATTTCATTAATCCAATCACATTTGAGACCTTGACAAAAAATAAATGTCTCGTGGACACTTTTGATCGCAATTTTCAATTTCATGTCGCACATGTTTCTCTGGCGCAGAAGGCTGATGTAATGATGATTGCGCCCGCCTCTGCTAATATAATTGCAAAGCTCGCCCACGGTATCGCTGATGACATGCTAAGTACCCTGAGTTTGGCATGTTCAAGTCCAATTATCCTCTCTCCTGCAATGAATGTACACATGTATCAGAATCAGATTGTTCAGGACAATTTAAAAAAGCTGCAGCAGTTTGGCTTTACCATAATCGACCCTGTGTCAGGTATGCTGGCTTGTCGGGAAGAGGGAGTTGGTAAGATGCCAAGTGAAAGTGTTCTGTTCGATTATATCATTAGAGAAATTGCATGTAAAAAAGATTTAATCGGTAAAAAGATACTAATTACTGCAGGTCCAACCAGGGAGGAGATTGATCCGGTAAGGTTTATCTCAAATCACTCAACCGGTAAGATGGGATATGCATTAGCAAAAAGAGCAATGCTAAGAGGAGCAGAGGTTACTCTGGTAACTGGTCCGACCTCACTTGAGACCCCTCCGTTTTTAAAGGTAATTCCGGTAATTAGCGCTAATGATATGTATGAAGCGGTAACTGAGTTATTTGATGAGCAGGATATTGTTATAAAATCAGCAGCTGTGGCTGATTATAGACCAAAGAACGTCAGTACAGAAAAAATCAAGAAAAAAGATGAGGATATGGTGATAGCTCTTAATCGAACGCAAGATATACTTGCTTATTTGGGCTCTGTTAAGAAGCCTCATCAGTTTATTTGCGGCTTTTCTATGGAAACTCAAAATTTGATTAAGAATTCGAGGGAAAAGCTTATGAGAAAAGAGATTGATATGATAGTAGCCAATAATTTAAACGAAGAAGGGGCGGGTTTTGGTACAGATACCAATATTATTACGATAATCACGAAGGATAATGAAGTGTATCTTCCCTTGATGTCAAAGGAAATGGCTGCAGATGAAATATTGACGACTATAAGAAACTCCCTGTAGTTTTTTCGGTACACGGCATTTTCAATAGTTGACGTGCAAAGACTGATATGCAATGGCAAAGTCATAGAAGCCACTGTATATCAGTCTTTCTTTAGTTAAAGCTACGTTAACCGCACCCATTCCCGATGCATATCAATATTGCTTAAAAATTTATTAATAATTATCATATGTTAATGCATAATCAGACACTATAATTTACAATAAGGTTGAACAAAGGAAGGAGATGAAGATGAAGGATATGTTATCGAAAAAGAAGCAGCAGATAGTACTGCCATGGGCAATTGACCAGGATCAAGCTACCCGTTTGTGGTCATTAAGTGAAGAATTGACCGGAGTTCCTTTTCGGACTTCACATTAAGAGCCACTTGATTTATAACGACTTACTCCGAATCTCCAAAGCAAATAACAAGGAGCCAAAAACAGGATGGCGAGCAATGGAAGATACATACATAGGACATTGCTCGTTCTCCCCAGTAAATACAAAAGTGGATAATACTGAACTAAGCTGTAGGGAACTAAAAAGGTGGTAAACTGCAGCATCCGCTTTCCGTATACGCTAAGCGGATACTTGCCATATTCCCTGGCACCGTCTGTTAAAACATTCATGAATTCTAGCCCATCCAACGTAAAAAAGCATAGAGTAGCGTAAATTAGAAATATCCCCGTAAAGAGAGCGGTTCCGCCCATCAGCATAAATATTACTGTCAATATTCTTGACGGCGTCCATACAACATCGCTTTTTGAGACACCGTATACAAACATAACAATTGCCTGCAACATTCGTCCAATTCTTGTCAGCTCGAATTTACTGCCAAGAACCTGTAGTATTTCATTCTGCGGTCTCACAAGGACTCTGTCAAAGCTTCCGTCTCTGACCATACCGGGGAACATATCAAACCCTCTAGCATACATTTCAGCAATCGAAAATTCCAATAACATAATAGAGAAGCAAAGTAATACCTCGCTATAAGTGAAACCCTTTACCTGTGAAAAGCGTTGAAACATAAAGAATACGCCTAGAAATACATTAAAGGATACCAGAAACTGTCCGATAGCAGTAAGCAAAAAGGAAGTCTTATACTGCATCATACTGCGGATATTAATGGATACATAATGCATGTATAGTTTAAATATTTTATGAAATCCTTTTTTGTTTATTAAAAACATTATTAACCTCCATTCCGGTGTAAACATCATACAAAACCAATATTGTAGCTAGTATGGTGCAAGTTCAAATTCTAAAGATAATGGTATGTTTCGGATGATTAAAGACCCCTTTATACAATAGTAGTTACACTGTTTGAAAGTCTTAAAACAACCATAGCAAGTGCTTGTTCTCACTTTATCCTCCTTGCACCGTAACACGTTTTTCCGCCTTACCACAAAGTTTCTTGCCGGATGCTACAAGCACCAGGAACCAAAAGAACTGCAAAGCGATTGCTTTCGTCATCTGTAAGTCAGTCATGCTTCCGCTATAAACTCGAAGTGCAACATTTTGCATGGCAGCAAAGGGTAATAGTTCCATAACCATTTGTATTTTTGGAGGAAAAAAGGGCAATGGAATTACGGCACCGGCAAAAAAATCTCCCATACAGATAAATAACATTCGAAGCCCGCTGGGGGATATGGTAAAAAAGGTAAGCACATAGATCAGCATACAGAAAGCCACTGTTACTCCTAGTCCAAGTATAAGAGTCAGCAGAAAGAGTATGAAATGTAAAAAGCTTGGTGGTATACATAGTCCGTAGGGGGCAGGTAAAAATATGGCAACGATTAAAATAGGAAAACATCGAAGGACAGCCTTTGACAGCCGATTTGCAATGCTTCTTGTAAACCACATATGATAAATACTTACCGGACGGCATAACTCATATGCAATATTTCCATTCATAATGGAATCAAATATTTCATTTTCCATCAACCATACGGCAAAAAAGGCCAAAAAGGCTTGCTGCAGCCAGATATAGGAGGCAGTGGAATAAAAGGTCATTGGAAAGGAGGAGGGATCTGCTTGATAAAACGCCCGAAAGGTAAGAATTTCCATAATGCCCCAAGTAAATTGAGTAATAATACCGGCAAATGCAGCGGTACGGTATTGAAGACCCATCGAAAATCTAAGACGAAAGAATGCGGTATATTTCTGCATGGTATACCCCCTATATATCATAGGTGCGATATAATTCAGCCACCGTTTCATCTATGTTTTTATTCTTCCCTTGATGGATATCCTCTAGCGTACCATCCATCAAAATCTGGCCTTTCCCTATCAAAATAATTCTTTTTGTTAAGGCTTCAATATCCTGCATATCGTGAGTCGTTAAAATCACTGTTGTATGATGCGTTTTATTCCGTTTCAGAATAAAGTCTCTAACGGCGAGCTTTGACACTGCATCCAGTCCAATGGTGGGTTCATCCAGGAATAGTATCCTAGGACTGTGCAGCAAAGAAGCCGCAATCTCACAACGCATACGTTGTCCCAGTGAGAGCTGACGGGTGGGTGAGCGCAGTAGCTCTCCTAAGTTAAGAAGTTCAGTTAATTCATCAAGGTTGGATTGATATACTTGTTTTGAAATAGAATAGATATCCTTTAATAATTCAAAGGAGTCTAGGATTGGAACATCCCACCATAGCTGTGAGCGCTGTCCGAATACCACGCCGATATCCCGCACATGGTCAATTCGGTTCTTCCACGGGACACGCCCGTCTACAAGGCAGCGACCGCCATCAGGTGTTAAGATTCCACTTAGAATTTTGATTGTGGAGCTTTTTCCGGCTCCGTTCGGACCGATGTAACCTACCATTTCTCCGTCGTTGATCGTAAAGCTTACGTCCTTGAGTGCATGGATTTCATCGTATTCTCGTTGAAAAAGTGCTTTGCAGGCTTCTTTAAAACCTGCGTTTCGTTTTGCAATCTTATACGATTTGCATACGTTTTCCATCGTAATCATTTTGCTTCCTCCTGGTAGTTATATTTTCATATCTTTCCAAGTCGGCCTGGGTTTGCTGGTTTATGCCAGTCAAATACCGAAGGTAAAAATATTAAGTTGTCCTCATGCGAGGAAATTTTATTATATCAAATTGGTAAGTAAATTACAATGAGAATTGTAATTTTTATGGAGATTAGGTATTTATTGTATTAATATTTTGTGATATTCCATAGGTATTTATTGTATTAATATTTTGTGATATTCCACAGGTATTTATTGTATTTATATTTTAAGATATTCCATAGGGATTTCTTGTTCTGAAATAGATTAAGTAGAAGGTATTTCAATGGATGAGCGGTTCTATGCGAAGATAAAGAATGGTAGAGGGTAGGATAGTTTATAAATGTAAGAAATACACACATTTATACATATATAAGTTACATAGATACATTTCCATATATTAATAAATATGGTAATTTGAGCATGTCAATATAATATTGATTATTTACAGGTAACAAGCAAGTTTTAGGAATCAAAATTAAAAAGGAGGTAGTGAGTAATGAAAAAGGTAATAGCAATATTACTATGTCTTATGGTAGGACTTGTTTCAGTTCCATCGGTGCCAACGTTGGCAGCGAACTCCATCTCAGTCAATTGTTCTAATGTGTTAAGGGGTGTTACACATTGTGCAAGCGGTTCCTTGTATGGTATCACAGAATCAAAGCCTGCGGATATTAACGGGCTTGTGGCTCCGCTAAAGCCGTATGTTATGAGGAATCCGGCAAGGGGAGCAAGTGGTAATCAGCATCCGTTTGGAGATGCAATCGCAGTTTCTGCAAGACTTGCATCTGTTCCCAGTGCAATGGTTTCCATTGATTTGGCGGACATGCTTCCGGGGTGGCCATATCAATTCCCAGGAATGACAAGCTGGTTAAATCAGGTAAGATCATTTATTACAGATAAGAAGGCATCAGGGCGCTCCAATTATTATGGATATGAAATCTGGAATGAGCCGGATGGAACCTGGAATACTTCAAATGGTTCTTTCAATGATTTCTGGAAACAAACCTATGATGTAATTCGTGCCAATGATCCTACAGCTAAAATTATCGGACCTTGTTGGAGTTATTTAAACCTGACTACTGCAAGTAATTTCTTAAGTTTTTGCAAAACCAATAATTGCATGCCGGATATTATGAGCTGGCATGAGTTAAGCGGAATTAGTCGTGTTACATCGGATATTACAAGTTATAGATCTCTTGAAACATCACTTGGAATTAATGCTTTACCACTAAGTATCAACGAATATTGTGATAGTGACCACAGTCTGGAAGGACAGCCAGGTTCCTGTGCACAATTTATCGGCAAATTTGAGCGTAACAAAGTAGAAAGTGCTTGTATTTCCTGGTGGTTTGTTCCATATCCCGGCAGATTGGGAAGCCTTCTTGCAACGGATACCCAAAAAGGTGCAGGTTGGTATTTGTACAAATGGTATGGCGACATGACCGGCAATATGGTTAGTGTAACACCTCCCAATGATGCCAGTAATCTTGTGGACGGCGCAGCATGTGTGGATTCGAACTCAAAATATATTAGTTTCATCTTTGGAGGGCATAATGACGGTACAATTAATGCAAACTTCAGCAACATTCCATCCTTTATCGGCTCAACAGCTACCGTAAAAGTGGAGAAAATTGATTGGGTTAGCAAGGACACCGTATCAAATGGTCCTACAACTATATCAACAGCTAATTACAATGTGGTAAACGGACAGATTTCAGTAAGCTTATCTGGTTGTAATAATAATTCCGGCTATCGTATCTATATCACTCCGGGAACAGCAAATACTGGAATCGTATCAGGCGGAACCTATAAATTAATTAATCGTAACAGCGGAAAAGCTCTTGATGTTACCAATAGCTCTACTGCCAATGGTGGAGATGTAGTACAGTGGACCTCCGGCACCGGCAATAACCAGAAATGGGTTGTTACAAATATGAGTAACGGCTATAAGTTAATCAATGTTAATAGCGGGAAAGCATTGGATGTCAATAATAGTTCCACTGCGGATGGCGGTGACGTGATTCAATGGACGGATAACGGACAGAACAATCAAAGGTGGAATTTTGTTGATCTGGGCAATGGTTATTACAATTTGGTAAATGTCAATAGCGGGAAACTACTGGATGTAGATCACAGTTCTACTGCGGATGGTGGAAATGTATTGCAGTGGAGCAGTAATGGCGGAACGAACCAGCAGTGGCAGCTTGTTGCTCAGTAGTGCTAGTTTGAAGGAGTGTAAATCTTTTTATGAGATAACACAAATGATCAGATATAAATAATACATTCTCAATGGCGCATTCGCTCTTTTGCTTTGTGCAAAATTGCCGATGATCACTTGTGAATCCCATTTTGTCATCTTAATCATTAGTTAGAATGAAAAAACACCGACACAATTTCTGATTATCGAGAAATTGTGTCGGTGTTTTAAATATGGAAACGATATTAGCAATAGCGGTATTATCTATTTTTACTAAAAGGGAATCACAAAACGGAAGGGAATTAATAAAAATTATAAAAACCCGTTGACAAGTGATGAATTAGATTGTATATTAAGAGTACGGAAACCGTTTTCTTTAGGAGGCAATTTGATGGTATCGATAAACGATGTAGCAAAAAAGGCTGGTGTAGCAAAATCAACGGTATCTAAGGTTTTAAATAATTATTCCTTGGTAAGTGAAGAAACCAGATTAAAGGTTGAAAAGGCAGTGGAGGAGTTGGGTTATGTACCGAATTCCGTTGCAATTTCACTTTCGAAAAAGGAATTTAACCGGGTTGGTTTGATTGTTGACATCCGTCACAATAGTCAGTTTGTCGATGAAATCAGTATGCAACACCTGACAGGGGCGTTTGAAAAAGCCAAAGAGTATCGAATTGAGGTTGTAACATTTTTCAGTTCTCAGTTTGATGAGATGAGTTACAAGGAAGTTTCTAACTTTCTGAAATCACAACGGATAAATTGTTTGATTGTCTACAATTTATCGATTGAGAATAAGAACATTTATAAAATAATAGAAAAGCAAGAATTTTACTCGGTTTTGGTAGATTCCCCAATTACCAATGCAAGAACCTCTTCTGTATCCATTGATCATTACCAGGCACAATATGAAGTGGCGAAGAAAACCTTTGAGGAGAATGAATATATTAAGAAGGTACTCTATATAGCAGGGGGTGCAGGCGGATATATTACAACCCAAAGACTTGATGCAATGAAGAAGCTACAGGAAGAATACAATTATGAGCTTATTGTTAAGTATGGGGATTTTAATGAATACAAAGCCAGAGAAATCACTCAAAAATACGGCAAGAAGATTAACATCATTGTATGTGCTTCTGATTTGATGGCAATTGGCGCGGTATTTGCATTGACCGAAATGGATATCTTCAGGCCGGTATGCGGATTTGACGGTATAAGATTAATGGGTTACACCCAAATTGCTATGAATACAGTAAAGCAGAACTTTAATCAAAAATCCAGACAAGCATTTGATGAGTTAAAGAATTTGCTGGACGGGGAGAGCGGAAGACACGTTCAAATACCTTATGAGGTATGTAAAATTAATTATATGGATGTTATTCAAAAATAAGGGTAATGTCAATATAATTTTTTTTCAGAAAACGGAAACCGTTTTCCGTAGTGTTTCTATTTTATTCGACTTCTATTTACAAACAACTCAAATGGGTACAATGAGGTAGAAGATGCGAGAAGTTTGAAAGATTGGAGCTTTTATGAAATTTGAAGCAGTTTATCACAGAACCTCTGATAATTATTGTTATCCCTATAATGAAGAGGACTTAATTATAAATATAAAAACAGGTCGCGATGTGGAACAAGTATTTCTATGTTATGGTGATCCCTTTGAAAGCGGAATACTGGGCGGTAACTGGAGGTGGAGCGGTGTTGAGGAAGAGATTATTTATAAGAAGAATCTCACCCATCATATTTGGTGGACGACGACTGTGAAGCCAAAGTATAAAAGATGCAAATATTATTTTCGATTACTCTCGGGAGATTCCTGTTTTTATTATTTTGAAAATGGGTTTTATACCGAAGAAGAGATGAATTATCCCAGAAAAGGGTTGGTTTATTTTACTTTTCCCTGGATGAATCCGGCAGATATAAACCAGACACCGAATTGGGTGAATGACACCATATGGTATCAAATCTTTCCGGAACGCTTTGAGAACGGAGATAAAAGTAATGATCCACCAACGGTAAAACCCTGGGGGTATCATGAAGTAAGGAATGAGGATTATTACGGTGGAGATTTGCAGGGAATCATCAACCGGATGGATTATCTAAATGACCTTGGTATCAACGGAATATATTTGACACCGATTTTTGAAGCACCCTCCACTCACAAATACGACACCACGGATTATTTAAATATTGACCCTGATTTTGGAGATAAAGAGACATTAAAGATTTTAGTAAAGCAGGCACATCAAAAAGGTATACGAGTTATGTTGGACGGAGTATTCAATCATTGTGGTAAATATTTTAAACCTTGGCAGGATGTATTGCAAAAGGGACCGAAGTCTCCTTACTTCCACTGGTTTATGGTGAATAATTGGCCAATTAAGAATGAAGATCATAATACAAAGGATGGTTCTTTTTATTCCTTTGCCTTTACGTCCAGAATGCCGAAGCTAAATACGAATCATCCTGATGTAATTAAGTATTTTAACGAAGTTGTGGAGCACTGGATTAAAGAGTTTGATATAGACGGATTAAGATTAGATGTTGCTAACGAAGTTTCCCACCAGTTCTTACGAGAGCTAAGGAAAACCACAAAGGTGTTGAAGCCTGATTTTTACCTGTTAGGAGAGATTTGGCACGATGCTATTAGGTGGCTAAATGGGGATGAGTTTGATGGAGTTATGAATTATCCCTTGGCGAGTGCTATTTCAGATTTTTGGATTAATTCAGAACAAAGTAGTTTTGACTTTGAATGTGCAATTAATCGTAATTTTACAATGTATATGCAACAGTCAAATGATTGTTTGTTTAATCTTTTGGACTCACATGACACGAACCGGTTGATTGATAAAACGAAGGACATCCGTATTTTTTATCAGCAGTTAGCAGTACTTTTTACTATGCCGGGAAGTCCCTGTATTTATTATGGAACCGAAATCGGTATGGAAGGTAGCTTTGACCCGGATTGTCGCAGATGTATGCCTTGGGATCAGATAGACAAAGGATCTTTCTTAACAAGAATGGAGATTGTGAAAACATTGATCCAGTTAAGAAAAAGTAATCAGGCCTTTAAAAGCAAACATTTTCACTTTATAGAGGACGAACAAAACAAAAGAGTTCTTCGTTACATCAAAATTGATGAGGAAGGCAAACGAGTGGAAATAATACTTAATTGTTCAACAGAACCGGTTTTGATTGAGAATAAGGGAGAGAAACTATTTGGCTTCCTAGAGGAAAATTTCATTTTACAGCCAAAGGGCATCTATATGCAGGAAATTAACTAGAACAAGGAGATGCTGTTATATGAGAGAAGCAGGAATGCTATTACCATTATCTTCATTACCTTCCGATTATGGAATTGGGGATATGGGAAAGTATAGTTATGAATTAATCGATTTATTGGAGAAGAGCGGCTTTCACATCTGGCAGATACTGCCTCTTAATCCCTTGGGTTATGGCAATTCGCCCTATCAGCCCTATTCCTCCTTTGCAGGAGATGAGATTTATATTAGTCTTGAAGAACTTTATCAAGAAGGGTTATTGAAGGAGCTTCCTCCAAAATTTATGGAAGATAGCAAGGCAGTGGATTATGAGAAGGTGAGAGCCTATAAAGAATTTTATTTGAAAGTAGCCTTTGAAAATTTTAAAAGTAATACCGATTATGAAGAGTTCGCTGCACAGGAATGGGTTCATTTATATGGGGTATATCTTACCTTCAAGAAGAAAAATCAGCTAATGTGTTGGAATGAATGGAATTTAGGTCAAAAAGAGTGGATACAAAACAGGGATCTGGACCTTGCTCCCTATCAGAAAGAAATCCAATATGAAATGTTTGTTCAGTATATATTTTATAAACAATGGATGAAGTTGAAAACCTATGCAAACGATCAGGGCATTAAAATCATGGGAGATATTCCTTTCTATGTAGGAATTGATTCCTTAGATGTATGGATGAATCAAAAATGCTTTCTGCTGGATAAGGAGGGAAGACCGACCTTTATTGCAGGAGTTCCCCCGGATTACTTTAGTGAAACCGGACAAAGATGGGGTAATCCGATTTATGACTGGGACTATTTAAAGGAAACAAAGTATAGTTTCTGGCTGGAACGAATTGCATATAGTAGCAAGTTATTTGACTATATTCGGATTGATCACTTTCGCGCATTTGATACTTATTGGAAGATTCCTGCAAGCTGTCCTACAGCAGTAGAAGGTGCTTGGCTTGAAGCACCGGGATATGAAGTTTTTGATCTTATCAAGGAGAAATTCCCACAACTTGAAATTATTGCAGAGGATTTGGGAGATTTGAGGGAAGAGGTTCATGTACTGAAAAATCACTATGGTTTAAAAGGTATGAAAATAGTTCAATTTACCTTCGATCCCAATGAAAATAACAATAATTTTGAAGATGTTGAAAATATGGTTATCTACACCGGAAGTCATGATAATCAGACGATTCAGGGCTGGTATTCATCACAGAGGGAAGAAACGCAGGGATTGATTCGAAAAGCACTGGAAAAGCTTGGTTATCAGGATGAAATAATCTCACAGCGTTTTTTAAGATTGACATTTGACAGCATTGCCAAGATGGCCATTGTTCCCATGCAGGATTTGATTAATCTTGGGGATGAGGGAAGAATAAATACCCCGGGTACTCTGGGTTCCCCTAACTGGGAATGGAAGCTGCAAAGCTTTGAACCCTTTAAAAGAGAGCTTGATCGAATCAAGGAATTAATTAACCTCAGTAATCGCTAAAGGAAACAAGAAAGCGACGAATAATTCAATTAGGTGACCGGGTTGAAGTTGTAGGTTAAAGGAAAGGCAGAAGAGTAATGTTAGAAAAAATTGTACAAGAAAAATACGGGAAAGCACTTTGTGAATGTACCAATGAAGATATATTCCTAGCGTTGTTAGAACTGACGAAGGATATGGCTCAAGGTAAGAAAGGCAAAGAAAATAAGAAAAAAGTTTACTACATATCAGCAGAGTTTTTAATTGGAAAGCTGTTATCCAACAATCTAATTAATCTGGGAATATATGATGAGGTTAGGGAAGAACTTGCAAGAAGCAATAAATCACTTGTGGATATCGAAAATGTGGAACCGGAACCCTCCCTTGGGAATGGCGGGCTGGGAAGATTAGCTGCATGTTTTCTAGACTCTATTGCAAGTCTTGGATTAAACGGAGCCGGAATTGGTCTGAATTATCATTTGGGATTGTTCCGACAGGTATTTGATGAAAATCTTCAAAAGGAAACCATTAATTCCTGGATTAATGAGCAGAGTTGGTTAACTAAGAAAGAGAATTCCTACTCGGTTATGTTTAAAGATTTTACGGTAACTTCAAAATTATATGATATTGCAGTAACAGGATATAATAATCGCACCAATCAACTTCATTTATTTGATATCGAGACTGTGGATGAAACGATTGTAGGTGAGGGAATTAGCTTTGATAAAGAGGATATAAAAAGGAACCTGACTTTATTCCTATATCCTGATGACAGTGATGAACAGGGCGAGCTGTTACGAATTTATCAGCAGTACTTCATGGTCAGCAATGCGGCTCAATTAATCCTTGAAGAATGCGAGAAAAAGGGCAGTAATTTACATGATTTGAATGAATATGCAGTCATTCAGATTAATGATACCCATCCCACTATGATCATCCCAGAACTGCTTCGATTATTGATTCAAAAGGGAATTGCCATGGAAGAAGCAATTGAAATTGTTTCTAAGACCTGTGCCTATACCAATCACACTATCTTAGCGGAAGCATTGGAAAAGTGGCCGGTTAGCTATCTGGAGAAGGTGGTTCCTCAACTTCTTCCAATTATCAAGATTTTGGATGATAAGGTTAAAGAACAATATGATGATCCTTCCGTTTACATCATTGACAGTACCGAGCGTGTACATATGGCTCATATTGATATTCATTATGGTTTTAGCGTAAATGGTGTTGCGGCACTTCATACGGAAATATTAAAACAAAATGAACTCCATCCTTTTTATAAAATCTACCCGGATAAATTTAATAACAAAACCAATGGCATTACCTTCCGACGTTGGTTGATGCATTGTAATTATTCACTGGCAACTTATATTACGGGGTTAATCGGTGATGGCTTTAAAAAGGATGCAGATCAACTGGAAAAGCTGCTAGCCTTCAAAGAAGACAAAGAAGTATTAAATAATCTGCTAAAGATAAAAATAGAGAATAAAAAAATGCTTAAGGATTATTTAAAGCAGACTCAGGGAATTGAGATGAATGAAGATTCAATCTTTGATATTCAGATTAAGCGTTTACATGAATACAAAAGACAGCAGATGAATGCACTTTACATCATTTATAAGTATTTGGAGATCAAAAAAGGCAATAAACCCAAGACGCCAATTACAATTATCTTTGGTGCAAAAGCAGCTCCTGCTTATGTAATTGCAAAGGACATCATTCATTTAATTCTCTGCTTACAGGACATTATACAAAAGGATAAAGAAGTAAATCCTTATCTTAACGTTGTAATGGTTGAGAATTATAATGTCACTTTAGCAGAAAAGCTAATACCGGCTTGTGAAATATCCGAACAGATATCACTTGCCTCCAAGGAAGCCAGCGGTACCGGTAATATGAAGTTTATGCTAAACGGTGCAATCACCCTGGGAACTATGGATGGTGCAAATGTAGAAATCGCCGAGCTGGTGGGAGAAGACAATATTTATATCTTCGGAAAGTCCAGTGAAGAAGTGATAGAACACTATAAAAACCGCGATTATATCTCGAAAGATTTTTATGAAAACGATACGTTAATCCATGAACTGGTGGACTTTATTGTAAGCGACACATTAATGGAAGTCGGAAAGCAGGAAAACTTGGAGCGATTGCATCATGAGTTAATCTCAAAGGATTGGTTCATGACCTTACTAGACATCAAAGAGTATATCAACAAGAAAGAAGAAATCTTTGAGGACTATGAAGATAGAGAGAAATGGTCAAAAATGATGCTTGAGAATATCAGTCATGCAGGATATTTTTCCTCGGATCGAACCATTCAGGGCTACAACCAAGACATATGGAAGCTCTAAGAATATTTATAATTCATTGCTTATACAAATAGCTAACTCACACAGGTTGAAGGCTTGCACACGATTATATGATATATCAGTCATTATAATGTGAAATCTTCAAGAGAGAAAATATTTATTAATGAAATAAAGTGCGTAACTGCATTTTATGATAGAAACTAATCATGACGAAAGTCAAAAACTTATTATTAAGGAGAGGTAATTTATGAAAAAGAAATTTTTGTCCTTACTTATGGTTGCCGTATTATTAGTATCTTTAGTTGCATGCGGCAAGAAAAATGAAACACCCACCGGTGGTACAACTCCGGAACCTACAAAAGCAACAGCAACAACAAAACCTGCGAAAGCAGAGCCTGTTACATTAAAGGTTTGGGCACCTGAGAATCAGATTCAAACAGGTCTTATGGATTCCATGACAAAATCCTTCCAGGCATTACACCCGGAATGGGACATTACCTTCACAGTTGAAACACAGGGTGAAGATACGTTAAAAGATGAAATATTAAAAGACGTAACTGCAGCCGGCGATGTATTCTTTTATGCAAATGATCAGTTAAATGAATTGATTAATGCAGGTGCAATTGCAAGACTTGGCGGAAGCACAGAAGAAATGGTTAAAACAACCATGGCACCGGAAGTAGTGAACACTGTAACAAAGGAAGGCGCAATCTACGGTATTCCTTTCACACACAATACCTTCTTCATGTATTATGATAAAACTCTTTTGGGAGAGAATGATGTGAAATCTGTTGAAGGAATTATGGCTAAGAAAACAGGCGATAAAGTGTACAATTTCTGCTTTGACTCTGCAGGTGGCTGGAAATTAGGTGCTTGGTACTACGGCGCAGGCTTAACCATCTATGGTGACAGCCAGACAGATTTTGCAGCAGGTGCAAACTGGAACAATCCTACCGGTGTAGCAGTAACAAATTACTTAATTGACTTAATCAATAACAAGAAGACTGCTTTTGCAGATGATGTATCCTTATCCGAATTAACAGCAGATCATAGAGTTGGTGCATGGTTTGATGGTTCTTGGAATTATAAGCTTTACAAAGATGCATTAGGTGATGATTTAGGCTTGGCAGTAATCCCTACCTTCAATCCTGATGGCAAGGATTATCAGTTAAAAGGTTTCTACGGTTCTAAAGCAATTGGTGTTAACGCTCAGGCAAAATTCCCTGCAGTTGCTGTAGCATTTGCAGCATATCTTGGAAGCGAAGAGATGCAGTTAGAGCGTTTTGAGAAGAGTGGTCAGGTTCCTACCAATCTTAAAGTTGGAGAATCCGAGAAAGTTCAAGCTGATGAAGTTGCTAAGGTTATTGTTGCTGAAGCAAACACAGCTTCCGTAATGCAGCCGACTTCCGCAGAATTTAGTTCAAAATACTGGTCAAATGCAGCTGGTATTGCAACCGAAATCAAGAGCGGTGAGCTGAATAAAGATAATGTTCAGAAGAAATTAGATACATTTGTAGGTACTCTCAAGGTAGAATAACAAAGTTTATCACAAAATTCATAGATAGATAGAATTGATTAAATTACTTACCAACATTCGTTGCTCATATTAAGTAATTGATATCCATGCAAATGTATTATGAAGTATGCATTTGCATGGTATAATTACTCTAATAATGTCAAATGCTTTAAAAGTCAAAGGGTTTGAAATGAGGAATAGAAGGAAGTAATTAAGAAGCTGTGATTTGTTACAGCTCTCATTCTATCTTAAGAAAAGGAGTTGGATTATGGTCCGCAGAAAGGAAAAGAAGTCAAAAATCAACACACCGCTTCGTGATGTGGGGGTAATTACTGCTTTTAATCAAGGAAATGGAATAACAAAATTATCAGCCCTGGTATTTGGTCTGGGTAATCTTTTGCATAAACAGATTATTCGCGGCTTGCTTATGCTCTTCATAGAAATCGCGTATATTTATTACATGATAACAACTGGTTTCAATACCATCATTAATTTTTTAACATTGGGAACCAAAGTTCAGGAGGAAGTTTTTAATGAGGCAAAGCAGATTTACGAGTATGTACCCGGAGATAATTCCATGTTATGCCTGCTCTATGGTGTAATCACTATATTTCTAACTCTTGGTTTTATAATCTTTGCAATGACATCCATAAAGAGTGCTTACGTAACACAAAAAAGAGCTGAGCTTGGTAAGCCAATCACTTCCTTTAAGGAAGATTTAAGTTCTTTGTTGGAACAAAACTTACATAAATCTCTTTTGTTTTTACCCGTAACAGGAGTTTTGTGTTTTACCATTGTTCCACTTTTCTTCATGATTTTAATCGCATTTACCAACTATGATAAAAATCATCAAACCCCCGGTAATTTATTTGACTGGGTGGGCTTTAAAAACTTTACAGCAATGTTTGCCCAAAATGGTCAGTTATCTCATACCTTTTGGCCGGTTCTTACCTGGACTCTCATTTGGGCGGTATTTGCAACCTTTTCCTGTTATATATTAGGAATGCTCTTAGCAATTATGATTAATCGGGACGGAACCAGATATAAGAGCTTTTGGAGATTTATATTTGTAATGTCCATTGCAGTTCCTCAATTTGTATCCTTACTTACCATGAGAACAATTTTTAATGCGAACGGCCCCGTAAATGCAATCTTGCGAGATATTGGTATCCTTGGACCAACCCAGGGAATCCCGTTTTTTACAGATCCAACCTTGGCAAAAATCACAATAATTTTTATTAATGTTTGGATTGGTGTACCGTTTACAATGCTGACAACTACAGGTATTTTACAGAATATCCCCAAGGATTTGTATGAGGCTGCCAAGGTGGATGGAGCCAATGCTGTGGTTTCCTTCTTTAAGATAACCTTGCCTTATATGTTATTTATTACAACACCATTTTTGATTACATCCTTTGTAGGAAACATCAATAACTTTAATGTTATTTTCCTATTGTCCGGCGGTGGTCCAGAATCACTGGAATACTATTATGCTGGAAAGACCGATCTATTAGTAACTTGGCTATATAAATTAACCATAACGAATAAAGATTATAATTTAGGTGCCGTTATCGGTATTATCGTATTTGTAATACTGGCAACTCTATCCTTATTAACCTATCGTCGTACAGGTTCTTATAAAGATGAGGAGGCGTTCCAATAATGAAGAAAAACACGAAATCATTAAAAACCAGAAAAATGATCACGAATTCCATTGTTCATATTGTATTAAGTGTTCTTGGATTCATATGGGTGCTGCCGATTTTCTTTGTTATACTGACCTCATTTCGTGCAGAGGGCGGCGCTTATAAAAGTTATGTCCTTCCAAGAGGATACACACTAAAGAACTATGCAAAATTATTTGACCCAAGTAGCAGCTTAACCTTTGAACGATGGTTCTTCAATACGTTGATTGTGGCAATTTGTTCCTGTCTTTTATCCGCATTCTTTGTATTATGTGTTGCTTATGTAACCTCCAGGTTAAGATTTAAAATGCGTAAAAAAATGATGAATATTGCCTTAATCCTCGGAATGTTCCCTGGGTTTATGTCAATGTATGCAGTTTATTATATATTAAAGGGTTTTGGATTCTTAGAAGCAGGTCCTCTGAAACTGGTCGCACTGGTCATGGTATATTCCGGTGGTGCAGGGCTGGGATATTTGGTAGCTAAGGGCTTCTTTGATACCATTCCAAAAACCATTGATGAAGCGGCTTTCATAGATGGTGCAACCAAATGGGATGTATTTCGTAAAATTACTATTCCCTTGTCAAAGCCGATCATTGTTACAACCCTGTTAACCTCCTTTATGGGACCTTGGGTGGATTATATCTTTGCTAAGGTTATACTTGGGCAGGACAGACAGTACTACACCATTGCTATCGGTTTATGGACAATGCTTGAAAAAGAGTTCGTAGAGTATTATTACACCCAGTTCTTTGCAGGTTGTGTTTTGATTTCTATTCCGATTGCGATCATCTTCTTGATTTCACAACGGTTCTATGTGGAAGGTGTATCGGGTGCTGTGAAAGGCTAATACAGTTTGAGATAAGAACTTGTCATAAGTACATTCCATCTTCTTTGAAATTAAGAAGAGCTGTTGCAAAATAGAAATACTTAACAAGGGTTCAAGAATATTGCGATACACTTAGATTGGAAGGCTCTCATTATAGGTATTTCAAAGGCTTACAGATAACTTAGGCTTTGAGAACCTTTATAATGAGAGTCTTCATTTATGTTATAATTCGAATGTCAGAAGCCCTGTTTATATAGTGGCAGTGGAAATTTGCACAAAGCCAAAAGATTCATGCTTCGATGGAAATCAAAAGACATTTCCATAGGCGCATTCATTCTTTTGCTTTATGCAAATTACCGATGAACTGTGTTGAAAGGGCTTATGACATCCGAATCATGTTATGTAATTGCGAAACACTAACAGTATAGGCATTGTATGTACAACAGATACGAATTCCTCCGCTCCAACGCTCCTTCGGGCTTAGCTTCCGCTCTGGAATTGTATCTGTTATACCTACAATAATTACAGTTATTTGTTTCGCAATTACTTAAATAATGATATAAGGAGACGAACATGAAGAACAAGAATAGGCTTTTTCTGATCTGCCTGGTTTTGATTGTGATATTGGCAGGCGGTTGTGCGAAAACAGAACAAGATAAAAGTAAGGGGATTACACCATCGGTTCAGGAAGGCACCAAAGATCAACCGAGTGGTAGTCAAGCAGACGGGGAAAAAATAGATAGTAATAATTCAGAGGGTAATCAGGATACCAATAAGGATGTAATTCCTTATCAGTATACGCAGAAGCTGAACACAATCAACGATAATTATCGCAATGTATATGAGATATTTCCGTATTCCTTCTATGATAGTAATGGGGATGGCATTGGAGATCTGAAAGGTATTACTTCAAAGCTTGATTATATTAATGATGGTAATCCAAATACGGATAGTGATCTTGGCTTTGATGCAATCTGGCTGATGCCCATTATGCCTTCTACAACCTATCATAAATATGATGTTATAAATTATTATAATATTGATCCTCAGTACGGTACGCTGGATGATTTTAAAACATTACTTTTGGAGTGTCATAAGCGCGGTATTAAAGTGATTCTTGACTATGTATTTAATCATACCTCAGCGAAGCATCCCTGGTTTATACAGGCGAAAGATTACCTGGAAAGTTTGAAGGAGGGAGAAAAACCTGATTTGAAAAAGTGTCCTTATGTGGCATATTATCATTATACAAATGACTATAATGGTGATAAGGGATATCATCGTGTAGGAACAACAGAATGGTATTATGAAGGTGCTTTTTGGGATCAAATGCCTGATTTGAATCTGGGCAATAAGGCTGTACGTAAGGAGATTGAAAAAGCCTCAAAATTCTGGTTGGATATGGGAGTGGATGGTTTTCGATTGGATGCTGCCAAGGAATATTATTCGGGAGAGCAAGAGCGTAATATTGAGGTGCTAAAATGGTTCTCAGAATATGTGAAAAGTGTAAAAAAAGACGCTTATCTGGTGGCGGAAGTATGGGATGAGGAAGCGGCTATTACGAATTATTATAAAAGTGGAATTCAAAGTCTTTTTAATTTTCCATTATCCCAGCACAATGGATTAATTACTTCTGCAGTGAGAAAGCTTGGAACCATGACCGGAAAAAGTTTTGTTAATTCTGTTATAAGCTTGCATGATCAGTATCAAAAGGGAAATCAAAACTTTATTGATGCACCTTTCATCAGCAATCATGACACAACCAGAATCTCCGCACAGTGTTTAAATAACGAAGATCAGATGAAACTCTCAGCCGGAGTGCTTCTAACCATGAATGGAAGCCCCTATGTGTATTACGGGGAAGAAATCGGTATGAATAGTATGGGAACAAAGGATGAGAATAAGAGATTGCCAATGCAATGGTCGGGCAAGGAGCAAACGGGGATGAGTTTACCTGCTCCCAATGCGGACAAAGTGGAGCAGAAATTTGGAACAGTAGAAGACCAAATGAAAAATCCGTTATCCATCTATAATTATTATAAGAGGGCAATCAGAATTCGCAATGAGAATCCAGAAATCGCAAGAGGTACACAAACAGCACTGGAGGAGCTCTCCAGCAAGGATATAGGTGCTCTATCAAAGGATTATCAGGGCAGTAAAATAGTGATACTCTATAATTTTGGAGCGGAAACCAATCTTGTGAATTTAACCTCTGACTTAAAAACTCTTTCAATCAGGGGTTACCTAACCGTGGATGGCAGTGAAGTCACCTTAAAGGACGGAGTAGTTACCTTGCCTAAATATGCAATTGCAATTTTAAAATAATGCTCAAATACGTTATTGCAATCTTAAAATAATCGGAGGAAGAAATGAAATTTATATATGGAAAACATGATTGGAAAAGCATGGACCGGGGACAGGAGAACTGTTATTTACTCACTAACAGTCTAGGTGGTTATTCCTCTTTAACAGCGATCGGTTCCAATTCAAGAAATGATCATGCTTTATTAATGGCTTGTAAGGTTGCACCAAATCATAGATATCACATGATTACGAATGTAGAGGAAGAAATTAAAATACTTAATCAAACACATAATCTCTCCAGTCAGGAGTTTGTAAATCATACCAAAAATAAGTATGGGTATCTATATCTTAATCAATTCAGCTTTGAATATTATCCGACCTGGATTTATCAGGTAGAAGGAATTGAAATCAAAAAACAATTGGTTTTGATTCAGGGAGAAAATACTCTTGTGATGAGATATGAATTAGCAAATCGTATGAACACAGACGTGCATTTTACGATTACTCCTCATTTGCAGTTCGTACCCAAGGGAGAAGTGCTCAATCAAAAACAGGAATTCATCATCAAAGGTAATCGGATAGAAAGCAATGGATTGAATTTATATTATAAAACAAATGGTACATTAGCCAATTATGATACCATCTATACGAGGGACCTGTACTATGGCTATGATGCCAGAGATGGTAGGGAAGCAATTGGTGTTAGTGCAAATAATCACAATATTTCCATCTCCGTTCCTTCGGAGTCAAACGAAGTACTGGAGATTATCTATAGTACAGAACCGATACTGGTAAAGCATGAGCCATGTGATTATTTTCAATGGGAGGAAACAAGACAAAAGAAACTGATCGAGCAATCTGGATTAAGTGAAAATCTGGCGAAGCAGTTAGTGAAAAGTGCGGATCAATATTTGGTGGAACGTGCTTCCACGAAGGGGTTAACCTTAATGGCCGGATATCCCTTCTTTGCAGATTGGGGAAGGGATACCATGATTTCGATGATTGGCTGTTGTATCTCGACCAGACGATTTGAAGAAGCGAAAAGCATCTTTCGAACCTTTATGCGATATGAGAATAAAGGACTCATGCCAAATATGTTTCCAGAAGGGGGACATGACCCCTTATACAATACGGTGGATGCATCCTTATTATTTATTGTGGCAGTTTATGAATATTATCAATCTAGTCATGATTTGGAGTTCATAAAAGAAGCATATCCGGTTATGGAACATATCCTGGAATGGTACAAAAAGGGTACTGATTTTCATACTAAGATGGATCAGGATGGCTTAATTGTAGCAGGCAGTGGCTTAGAGCAGGTTACCTGGATGGATGTAAGATTTGGAGATATTCTTCCTACTCCAAGACATGGAAAACCGGTTGAAATCAATGCTTACTGGTATAATGCTTTACGGATTATGGCTCACTTTACCACCCTTCTAGAAAAACCAAAAACCTATTATGAGGAGCTTTCCGAACTGGTGAAAAAGAGTTTTGTGGAGCAATTTTGGAATGATAAGGAGAACTGTTTAAAGGATCTTGTATCCGGCGAGCCGGCTGATGAACAAATTCGCTGCAACCAGATTTGGGCGGTTTCACAGCCCTTTTCCATCCTTGAGGCTGAGAAGGAAATAAAAGTGGTGAATAAAGTATATGAAACCTTATATACCCCCTATGGATTAAGAAGCTTATGGAAACAGGATAAAGACTATAAACCATATTACGGAGGTTCACTTTTTAACAGGGATATGGCATACCATCAGGGAACAGTTTGGACATTTCCACTAGGCGGTTATTACCTTGCCTATCTAAAGGTTCATGGATATGAGGAAGCGGCTTGTAATAAAGTTAGAGAACAGCTATCTGTGTTAGAGGCTTGTATGAGAGAAGGATGCATCGGACAGATTGCTGAAATCTATGATGGGGATAATCCAACAATTTCACAGGGATGCTTTGCACAGGCTTGGAGTGTGAGCGAGCTGCTTCGAGTATTTGCAAAGCTGGAAGAAAATACGAATTAATTAATCCTAATGAGATGATTATAAAATATGCTTTTGCAGAGTTGAGGATAATACCAGATGAAAAGCTTTTGTTATTCTGCTCTAACACGGTTATCTTAATGAAGTTTGTATTACTACACAAGATCACAGAAGTTGGGCTAAGTATCAGGAAGTTCCTATCGTTGATAATAATATATTCTTCCATCTTTTATAACGCTTTTATATCATTTTAAGTTTGCAGAATAAGTGAAAAGGACAGGTGATAAACATGATTAAAAAATGGTGGCATAGTTCAGTGGTATATCAGATATACCCCAGAAGCTTTTATGATTCCAACGGGGATGGTATCGGTGACTTGAGAGGAATTATAGAGAAGCTGGATTATCTGGTGGAGCTGGGCATTGATGTTGTTTGGCTAAGTCCGGTATTTCGCTCCCCTAATGATGATAATGGATATGATATCAGTGACTATAAAGATATCATGGAGGAATTCGGTACCCTTGGAGATATGGAGGAATTATTAGACAGGGCGAATCAAAAAGGGATAAAAATTCTGATGGATCTTGTAGCAAACCATACCTCGGATGAGCATCCATGGTTTGTTGAAGCTAGAAAATCCAAAGAAAATCCTTACCGGGATTATTATATCTGGAGAGATGCGGTTGACAGCAAGGTACCCAATGAGTTGGGTTCCGCCTTCTCCGGCAGTGCCTGGGAATGGGAGGAAGAGAGCAAACAATATTACCTCCATCTGTTCAGTAAGAAACAACCCGACCTTAATTGGGAGAATCCTAAGGTTAGGGACGAGGTTTATGATTTTATGAATTTTTGGATTGAAAAGGGGATTGGCGGCTTTCGAATGGATGTAATCGAGCTGATTGGTAAGGATGTGGACAAAATGATTACAAATAATGGACCAATGCTTCACCCTTATATTCAGGAAATGAATCAAAGGACCTTTGGGTCTATGGATCTACTGACAGTTGGGGAGTGTTGGGGTGCCACACCGGAGATAGCAAAGCAATACTCCAATCCGAACGGCAGCGAGCTCAGTATGGTATTCCAATTTGAACATATTGTTCTGGATCAGATTCCCGGTAAAGATAAATGGGATCTAAAGAAATTGGATTTACTTGATTTAAAGAGGGTGTTAAATAAGTGGCAAACCTGCTTTGACAACGATGGTTGGAACAGCTTATTTTGGAACAATCATGACTTACCAAGAATTGTGTCCAGATGGGGAGCTGATAGGGATTACAGGGTAGAAAGTGCCAAGATGTTAGCAACTTTGTTACATGGGTTGAAGGGAACACCTTATATTTATCAGGGTGAAGAACTTGGTATGACCAATGTGAATTTTACGGAACTCTCTGATTATCAGGATATTGAAACGATCAATATGTACAAAGAAAGAATAAATAAGGGATATTCCCATGAGGATATTATGAACTCCATCCATGTGAAAGGCAGGGATAATGCAAGAACTCCAATGCAGTGGTCAAAGGAGGAAAACGGTGGGTTTAGTACAGGAACTCCCTGGATTGCTTTAAATCCTAATTATACCGTGATTAATGCAGAGAACCAGATTAGGGATGAAGACTCCATATTTTCTCACTATAAAAAGCTTATTCAACTAAGAAAAGAAAACGAAGTTATCGTATATGGTGATTTTCAGCTGTTGCTAGCAGAGGATGAGAATATATTTGCCTATACCAGAATACTGGGAGATCAAAAGTTGGTGGTCATATGTAACTTTTATGGAAATGAAGTTCCTTATGAACTTCCCAAGGAGCTATATGGAGAAACAGCATGGGTATTATCTAACTACAAGGATTGTAAAAAGAATTTATTAAGACCTTATGAAGCAATTATGTATCGGTTAAAATAGAGAAAAACCTAGCTATAGCTACTCGATTATATAGTCACATAATGATAAATACACATGATTATAAGGTAGAATGGAGCAACTATGAAAAATATAACAGAAACGTATGCATGGTGGGAAAAGGCGGTGGCCTATCAGATTTACCCCAGAAGCTTTCAAGATACCAACGGGGATGGAGTGGGCGATCTTAGAGGAATTATCAAACGATTACCCTATCTGGCAGAACTGGGAATCGATTTGATCTGGATTTGTCCCATCTACCCCTCACCCAATGATGATAATGGATATGATATCAGTGATTATCAGGGAATTCAAAAAGAATATGGTACGATGGAGGATTTTGATGAACTGCTTGAGAAAGCACATACTCTCGATATTCGAGTGATTATGGATCTGGTGGTAAACCATACCTCCTCCCTACACTCCTGGTTTATAGAATCAAGGAGTTCAAAAGATAATCCCAAGAGAGATTGGTACATTTGGAGAGATCCCAGGGATGGAGAGGAGCCTAATAACTGGGAAAGCATCTTTGGAGGTTCGGCTTGGGAATATGATGAGAATACCAAGCAGTATTTTTTGCACACCTTCGGTAAGACAATGCCGGATATTAACTGGGAGAACAGTGAGGTTCGGAAAGCAGTTTATGATATGATATGTTGGTGGCTGGAGAAAGGAATCGATGGCTTTCGAGTGGATGCCATTACCCATATTCATAAGCCGGATTTAACAGATATGCCGAATCCAAAGGGAGTAAAATACGTTTCTTCCTTTGACAAGCATATGAATCAGCCGGGAATTTTGGAAGTATTAAAAGACTTAAAGGAACATACCTTCTCTAAATTTGATATCTTTACCGTGGCAGAAGCCAACGGAGTACGAATTGAAGAAATCGGTGACTGGATATCGAAAGAAAATGGTATCTTTCATTCTCTATTCCAATTTGATCATTTAAATTTATGGAATTTGGAAAATGAGGACGGGAAGATATCCTTAATCAAGTTAAAGAAGGCATTAACCAGATGGCAACAGTCAACAAACGAGTCAGGAAGTGTAGGGCTTGTAATGGAAAATCATGATCTGGTTCGAAGCCTTTCCAGGTTCGGTTCTCCGAATGAATATTTTAAAGAGAGTGCCAAATGCCTTGCGCTTATGTATTTTATGCAAAAAGGTGTGCCTTTTCTCTATCAGGGGCAGGAAATCGGTATGATGAATGCAGATTATAATTCTCCGGCTGATTTTAAAGATGAACCGCCTTTGGCTGGATATCAGGGAAGAATTGAACAGGGAATGAGCGAAGAAGAATCCTTTGAGATTCTTAAGAATACCACCAGGGATAATTCCAGAACTCCCATGCAATGGGATGGTTCTGACAATGGAGGCTTCAGTCTTGGAACCCCTTGGATGAAGGTGAATCATAACTATAGCTGGCTGAACGTTCAGGCTCAGCTTCAGGAGGAAGATTCGGTACTAAACTTTTACAAGGAGCTCATTCGCATCAGAAAGAATACTCCAACCTTGCTATATGGAATCTATACATTGCTCATGGAAGAAAGTGATAGTATTTACGCTTATACCAGAGAATATGAAGGAGAATGCTATTTGATTGCTTGTAATATGTCGGATGTGGAAAGTAGTTTAGAAATCAGTATAGATTTATCCCATTGTGAATTAGTAATTGGAAATTATAAGGATACAAACATAAAATCCACCCTATTACAACCATATGAATGCAGACTATATACTGCAAAATAAGGAAAAATCCAAGTAGTAGATTAATTGGTTAATACTTTAATGCTTTACAACTTTACATGTAATATAATTTATGCCTTGACAAATAATAGAATTTTTAGTATACTTCTATAGGACTAGGATGTCTGAACATAATTGCTCAGATATCCTAATTTTATTTTAACCTCGAAACAGAGTCGAGGTGAGGGAGGTGAAACTATGATAAAAATGGAGAATGTTAATAAGTTTTTCGGAGACCTGCATGTACTAAAAGATATTAACCTTGAAGTAGCAGAGGGGGAAAAATTAGTTATCATTGGACCATCCGGTTCCGGAAAGTCAACAGCGATTCGCTGCATGAATTTTTTGGAAGCACCAACAAGCGGACATGTTTATATTAACGGAGAAGAGTTGACTTCAAGAAATAAAACCAGAGTTGTTAGAGACACAACCTCCATGGTTTTTCAGCAATTCAACCTTTATCCTCATATGACCGTCCTAAAGAACCTTACTTTGGCACCGTTGAAGCTGTATCATAAGAGCAAAAAAGAAGCGGAAGAACTGGCATATCATTATCTTGATGTTGTCGGTCTCAGGGAAAAGGCACATGTTTATCCGACCACTCTATCAGGGGGACAACAGCAGCGTATCGCGATAGCACGTGCTTTATGTGCACAGACAAAAATTATTTTATTTGATGAACCTACATCTGCACTAGATCCTGAAACAATTCAGGAAGTACTGGATGTTATGATCAAATTGGCAAAAGAAAATATCACGATGGTTGTTGTTACTCATGAGATGGGTTTTGCGCGCCAGGTAGCAGATCGAATTGTATTCATGTCAGACGGACAAATCCTGGAAGAAGGCGTACCAGAACACTTTTTTACAAATCCTGAAAATGATAGAGTGAAACAATTTTTGGGCAAGATTATCCGTTAAACGGAGGTAACAAGTGATTTTAAATTGTTAAAGGAGGAAATAAAATGAAGAAATTTAGAAAAATGATTGGACTTTTAGTAACTGTACTTATGCTGACTTCCTTGTTGACAGCTTGCGGTGAGAAAAATGGAGAGAGTTCAGCACCGACTCCTACTAAGGGCGCTGATGTAACAACACCTGGCACAGATTACCCCGCAGATGTGAAGGCTATTGTTGATCGTGGTGTTTTAAGAGTTGGTGTTAAGAATGCAGTAGTTGGATTTGGATATCAGGATCCGGTAACACAGGAATATACCGGTTTAGAAATATCTTTAGCAAAAAAAATTGCGGAAAAACTTGGCGTAAAGGTTGAGTTTACAGCAGTTACTGCTGCTACCCGTACTGAACTTTTGGATTCAGGCGATATTGATTGCGTACTTGCAACATTCACTATCACAGATGAAAGAAAGCAGAGCTGGGATTTCTCCACTCCTTATTTTACAGATTATGTTACAGTTCTAGTTGAAAATTCATCAGGTATTAAAGATCTGAAAGGATTAGTTGGAAAGAAAGTTGGTGTTTCCTCTGGCTCAACCTCTGCTAAGGCTTTAGTGAAAGCATTAGTGGAAGGCGGTGTAATTGCCAAAGATAAATTCAATGAAGAAACCTTTGATCCTGCTACTTGGAAAGAAGCAGTTACTTTTAATCAATATGATGACTATCCTACTATTTCCACTGCTTTAAGTGCAGGAGAAATTAATGCATTTTGTGTAGATAAATCAATTCTTGCAGCTTATCATACGGACAAGCGTTCCTATATTGACGACAAGTTCTCACCCCAAAATTATGGTGTGGCAACAAAGAAGGGATCAGGACTTACTCCGATTATCGAAAAGGAGATTACTGCTTGGCTGTCAGATGGAACAATTGATGGTTTGATTAAGGATAACGGATTACAATAATTCAAATCAATTGAGGCTTCTGCCTTGAATCACAGAGGCTGCTGCATAGCTACTGTTCACTCCCAGTTCAGAACTTGGCATAATGATTTTGATAAATGATTGCGAAAAGGAGTGTTTGCATTCGTCGAAATCATATTCTCAACTTTGACTGGGAGTGAACAGTAGCGCTGCTTAATAGCTTGAGGGTTCTGATCAAGAATGCCTCTCGCTATTTGTTATTAGCCTTTCATTCATTAAATAAGACAGGAGGAAATAGAGTGGAGACTTTGTTTTCGATTACAGCCTGGGAAAAGGTATGGACTTACCGTTCCACCTTTTTGTTAGGACTGTTCAATTCAGCAAGAATGGCATTGTTTGCACTGATACTGTCATTGATTTTAGGTATTTTATTCGGATTAATGGCTACCAGCGGCAAAAAAGTTCTGGAATTCATTAGCCGTGTCTATGTGGAACTGATCCAAAACACTCCGTTAATACTGCAATTATGCTTTCTGTATTATGCATTGGCATTTTCAGGAAAAGGTCTTGGTATACTTGTAACCGGAATTATATCACTTGGAGTATACCATGGCGCTTATATGGCAGAAGTAGTTAGGGCAGGAATTGGAGCAATTTCAAAGGGACAATTTGAGGCAGCTGATTCCCAAGGCTTTCATTATATTAAAAAAATGTATTATATCATCTTACCTCAAAGCATAAAGATTATACTCCCTCCCATGGTAAATCAGGTAGTAAATCTGATTAAAAACACCTCATGCCTTTATATTATAGGAGGAGCAGATTTGATTTCACTGACCTATAGTTTTGTAACAGGAGCTACAACAGGCGGTGCATATGCTCCGGCTTACCTAGTAAGTGGTGTATTGTTCTTCGCGATTTGTTTCCCGCTATCCACCTTAGCAAGTATCTGGGAAACATCGCTCAAAAAGCAGGAACAAAAAACAAACTACCGGAAAAAATCTATTCTGAAGGGTTGGTGATAAAGAAATGAGTACTTTAGAGAATAGTTTATCCATTTTAAAAAATCAAGCAGTCCTTATCTATGTTTTTAAAGGAGTTGCATTTACTGTTATTATATCCGTACTTGCAGTTGGATTTGGAGTTGTTCTGGGTTCGGTTCTTGCATTGGTTCGTAATTATTGTGTAACAGGAAAGACAAGAGTGTTTAAATGGTTAGCAACGGCTTATATTGAGATATTTCGAAATACCCCCTTACTGTTATGGATTTTTATTTGCTTGGTGTTTTTTCCTTTTCCAGAAGCTTTATCCAGGAAAATGTTTGGATTAACTTCCGTGGAAGTCAAGCTTTTGTTCAAGGGTACCATGGCATTAATTCTCTTTACCTCCTCCGTAATTGCGGAGATTGTTAGAGGAGGACTAAATTCAGTTGCACAGGGTCAGTTCGAAGCCGGACATTCCCAAGGCTTTAATACGGTACAGATCATGCTATACATTATATTACCGCAGGCATTCAGGAATATCGTACCAACATTACTAAGTCAAGTAATTACTACGATTAAAGACTCCTCCTATCTGGCAAATATAGCGGTAATTGAACTGATGTCAAGAGTGAAGACCTTATTGAGTGCGGCAAACCGATACAACGGTACAGGTTCTGTTAATGTTTCAGACGTATTTGTACTTTTAGGATTTGCGGCTATCATCTATTTCATTATTAACTTTACCTTGTCCTCTTTGGTGCGATATATTCAAGCGCATCCACGAATTCCAAAAGAAGCACAAGGATTAAACTAAGGAAACATATAATATTGAATAGACAGAGACTGGAGGACTGTTATGGAAAATTACGTTGTGACAATTTCAAGGCAATTTGCCAGCTTTGGACGTTCCATTGCACAAAAGATGTCTGAGGAATTACAAATTGAATTTTATGACAGAGATATCGTAGAAGCAACTGCAAAGCGAATGGGTGAATCAATCCCAACCATAAGTAACGAAGAAGAGAATACAGGTTCGATATTTTTTAGAAGAAAATATCCTCTTGGAATGGGCGTTTCAAATTTGCAGGATGAGATTTTTGAAGTACAAACCAATATAATTCGAGACATTGCACAAAAGGAATCCTGCATTATTGTGGGTCGATGTGCCGGAAATGTGTTGAAGGATCACAAGCGATGTTTGAATGTATATATCTATTCGCCCTATGAAGCAAGATTGAAGAACTGTACCGATGTTTTAAAAATGGATTTAAAGACGGCGAAGAAGATGATTAAGGACATTGATAAGGCTAGAGAAAATTATAGGAACCGTTATTGTGAGGGAGTGGATAGTATCTACGATGGCTATGATATCATGATAGACAGTAGCCGTTTTGGGATAGAGGGCACTTCAAAAATCCTTGTAGATATCATTCGTAATTCATTTCTGACATAAGACTAAACATTACATTCGTAATTACTATATTTCTTGCATGCATTTAGGATAAGTCATAGGTCTTATTATGATGAAACAGATTAATCCGTCTAAAGTATTGAGTCTGTTATATTTTATTGAATTTAGATCAATTATTTAATATAATAGAACTGCATATGAAAGATGGAGGTGCCTATGAATAAGGATGAGCAAGTAATATATGGTTTTAGGGACTTATATAATAAGCTGGTTTGGTTGAATAATTTTAAAATGAAAGGCAGTTTTGAAGATTATAAGTCTTCTGAGGTCCATTGCATTGAGTATATAGGAAAGAATCAAGATGTCAATGTAACGAAACTTGCAGAGTCTTTTTACATGACCAGTGGCGCTATAAGTAAACTGACAAAGAAGCTCATAAAAAAAGGAGCCATCGAAAGTTACCAAAAGCCGGAAAATAAGAAAGAGATATATTTTAGGCTTACTGAGCAAGGTAAAAAAATATTTATGACCCATGATAAACTTCACGAGGAGTTTCGCGGAAGGGATAAAGTGATATTTGAACAGATACCAAAGGAACAATTTGATGATATGCTTCGCTTTATAGACCTTTACCGTGAACATTTGGATTTGGAAATAAAGAAACTGGGCATTGATGTGAAAGAGTAATTTTATATAATAAAATATCCAAAGGGCAGCCAATCTCAATAGAGAAAAGCTGTCCTTTTTCGTGAGGTCCGAAATTATATAGTTGTTTTTGTTGACAAGGAAGGAAAAACATGATACGTTTATTTTGCTTCCTAGGAAGCAAAATAATTCATTGGAGGATATTGTCATGTTTCAGTTCAAATCAAATAAAAATCAGTCCAAAGAGCAAATCATAGATAAGAAGGCTTTCCTATTCGGTCTTATATCGGTATTTCTTGTTGGAATAGGTTTTACAATTGTTATTCCTGTTATACCATTTCTGGTTCAACCGTATACAAATTCGGGGAATCAAGCGATTTTTGTTACCCTGTTGACGGCTGTATATGCATTCTGTGTGTTTTTTGCAGCTCCCGGACTTGGGGCGCTAAGTGATCGATATGGACGACGTCCGGTACTTTTATTATCATTTCTGGGTTCAGCCATTGGGTACATAATCTTTGGAATCGGGGGTGCTATATGGGTACTATTTGTAGGACGCATCATTGAAGGTATAACAGGAGGAGATATTAGTACGATCTTTGCATATTTTGCGGACATCACTCCTAGAGAACAACGTACCAAGGTCTTTGGGTGGGTGAGCGCAATTACAGGGATAGGAACCGTTCTTGGACCTACCATAGGAGGATTGATCGCCGCCCGCTTTGGTTATTCTGCACCTATGTTTTTTGCTGCAGTGATAACATTGGCAAACACAATATTTGGATTTTTCTTTATACCGGAAAGTCTTCACAAAGATAATCGGTTGAGTGAAATCCCATTGATGAGATTAAACCCGTTGACTCAACTTATAAATGTATTTTCCATGAAAAAAGTAGGTAAGATTTTATTTTCCGCCTTTCTGATATGGATACCCAATGGATCGCTACAGGCTATTTTCTCCCAATTTTCAATCGATACCTTTCATTGGAAGCCTGCAACAATCGGACTAATGTTTTCGATTATCGGGTTACAGGATATCCTTTCTCAAGGGTTGATTATGCCTAAGCTTTTAATGAAGCGAAAGGACTCTCAGATAGCAATCATAGGTATGAGTTCAGAGGTGATAGGTTATTGTTTTATTGGTGCTTCAGCATTATTTTCTTATTATCCGTTTATTATTATAGGAATGTTCATATTTGGTTTCGGTGATTCTATCTTTGGTCCCTCTTTTAATGGTATGTTATCCAAATCAGTAGGCTCTACTGAACAAGGAAGGATACAAGGAGGTAGTCAGTCTATACAAGCTTTAGCAAGAATTATCGGACCTATCATTGGAGGTCAAATGTATGTATTACTTGGTCATACTGCACCTGTTTTTATGGGTATGATTTTAATAGGAGTGTCTATTCCGGTTTTATATAAGAGTACAAAAGGAGTTAGCTAACAGAAGGGTATACTATGTTGGAAAATATGTCGGTTTTAGATATATTTAAATTTATAATTGGTTGTTACTACTTGTCGAAAGGTGCCGATTATTCTTGTCAATATTCAATAATGAGAGTACACTGTAGATACAAAGAATGCATTTTTATTTCCATATTTAATTAACAACCTGCAAGGTCTTGTGAATGGATTTGGTTAAATATTTCACAAAATCAAATGCTTGCATCCTACTGAGTGATGAAAGGAAAATTAAGAGGAGTAAAAATACTTGGATAAAGAAACGTATATGGGAGGCCCTCATGAAACTGATTAAAAACTTGAATATTTCAAAAAAGCTATTATTACTATTTATTCCGCCACTTGCAGCAATTCTTGTAGTTATATCAATTTTTATAATAGATATGACTCATGTGAGCAAGCTTACAAAGAAAACATATTATGATGAAGCATTTGTAAGTACTTCTTTGATATTGAACGCGGATAGAGACTTTTATCAAGCAGCTGTTGCTGAAAAGGAATTGGTACTGACAAAAGAGCTTGATTCGGACAAAAAGAAGGAGCTGTTAGATAGTATTACAGAAAATATAACTCAAGCGAATGACCGTATCACCCAAGCGATAGATAATATAAAAGATAATCAATATTTATATAAAGAATTTAAGCAATCAAAATCGGACAACACTCTAGAGAAAATGTATGCTGATTTTAAGTTACATATAGAAAAGTGGAAAAACACCTATCATGCGGAGACATTAAAAGGAGATTATAATGCACATCTAACGGAGTTTGATGAAGCGAGAGAACCGATTAATGTGATGACTGAAATTCTGGAGCAATATACCTTGGATGAATCTAGGAATATCACGCATAGTATCCAAAATAGAATACTTGTTTTAGTAATGGGAGCGGCGATAATAATATTAATCATAGCCCTCCTGGCAAGCTATATTTCGAATTATCTTAAGACTGGAATTATAAAAACCACTCGTGATATGGAGTTATTATCCAATAAGGATTTAACATTTGACTCTTATGAACTATCTTCCAAGGATGAGTTGGGAGGCCTTACTTCATCAGTTAAGACGTTAGTTTATTCATTGAGGGATATCGTAAAGATATTAAGTGTCACATCCATTGATCTTTCACGCTCTTCTTCTGCCATGAAAATAAATTCTGATGAAATTACAGCATCCATGAATCAAATAGCAGATACAATAGGAGAAATATCAGGTTGTGCGACACAGCAAGCAGAAGAGGCAGAACATGCCGCAAAAGAATTTGACCATCTAGAAAAATCACTAACGAAGAGTAACCAAAGTACGAAAAACATAGGAAATGCCAGTGAAGAACTGAAAGAAGTAAGTAATCAAGGTTTAAATATAATTACAGACCTCGCAAAAGTAACGGAAGATAATATTAAATCCTTTGAATTAATATTTGATACGATTGAAAGCACAAATAAAAGTGCCGAAAAAATCAGTGAAGTAATTGCTACTATTGCAAATATTGCCAAGCAAACTAATCTTCTTGCGCTTAATGCTTCAATTGAAGCTGCCAGAGCTGGTGATGCTGGAAAAGGGTTTTCCGTTGTTGCGGAGGAGATAAAGAAATTAGCAGATCAATCTGCTCAATCCACTAATTCCATCCATGATATTTTAGTATCTTTGTTGAAACAAATTAACGACGCAAATGAACAGAAAAATGTTGTAAGGGAGGCAGTTAACCTCCAGGCGGGTAGTGTAAAAGAAACGGCAAAAAGATATAAAAGAATTGTTACGACATTAGATAATATGAATAATGAAATCATAATATTGGAAGAGATTGGTGATGAAATTGTAAAAGGCCAAACGGTAGTAATGGATGTGATAACATCCCTTGCTGCAATTGCCCAAGAGAATGCAGCAAGTACTCAAGAGACAGCGGCTACTACACAAGAAGTACTAGCGTCAATGCTTACTATTAATGATGCAGTAATTGAAATTAATGATAAGTCAATTTTACTAAAAGAGGTAATCGAAAATTTTCAATTAAATCAGTAAACATAGATATTGGAGGGAATTATGTCAACGCTTATGGTTCATGTGCTTGCCGCATATAAATATAAACCGGACGGCAAACCGGCCTTTTTTGTCGGAAATGTTGCACCCGATGTAATTGAGGAGCACCAACGTAAAAATCGTACTCATTTTCGTGATCGTTCGGACAGGATGGAAGCACTTAAGGAACTGGCTGACCGGATTAATTGGGAAGACGAATTTGAGTTGGGTGTCCTGTTTCATCTGTTCCTAGACTATCATTGGGATATTGGACCGATCCAGAAACATAGGGAACAATATACCGGAGAGAATTGGTTTTTGGACTATCGTAAAGATATTGGAATTATTGCAGTTTGGCATTATCATAATGAGCCATGGAGCCAGATGGTCTGGAACAGTATGCGCGAATATCGTTTACCAATGGAAGAAACAATCTGTGAGATTCGAAGAGATGAATTGGTTGCTTTCATAGCAAAGCATCATAATCGTTATATGGATACAGAACCCATACGTTCCATTGTATTTCCGCCTGAAATGGTTGAGAAATTTACCAATCAAGTGGTTATGGAATTTAAGAAATGGTGTGAGAAAATAGGAAAATCGTAAGATTTTATACAGAAAAATTTAAGAATGCTTATAGAGAAAACAAGGGAAAAACCTGTCACATTTTGATATGATACTGTTATCAAAGTGAGGAGTTATAATTCCTCAGGAAGGGTGGAGCATGGACAGACAGGTGGCTACTATTAGTAAAAGAAATATGAGGGCAGAAAGGCAGAGAGCAGAGCAAATCAAGAGAAAAAGAGCAAGAAGACGCAGAGTCCGATTGATCCGTGCTCTCCTTAGGAATACTCTTATATTGGCATTTGTACTTGTGATAGGTGCTCTATCCTGGAACTTCATTCAGGGAACATTCTTTGATACGGATGATGGGAAAGCAAAGGAAGGAAAGAACGGGGACGTTAGTTCTCAGGAACAGGAAACCAACGAAGTTATGCAGTACTCCGTCGGTACACCCATTGTTAGGGAAGCGAATGAAATAGCGAATCGTTTAAAAAGTCTTTCACAACAATACCCTGAATTTCTAGACATCTATGAGAATAGGAATGCTTATCCGCAAGATCTGATAGCGTCCTTGTGCAATAACCCTGAGATGATTGATTTTGTAAAGGGATATCTTAACTCGGATGGTTCTGTTACCGGAGGTTTGACGAAGAAGGAGCGTTCTAAAGATTTTCCGCTTTTATTACAGTGGGATAAGCGCTGGGGTTACGCCTCCTACGGAGGTAGTAATATAGCCTTAGCAGGTTGTGCACCAACCTGTTTATCCATGGTGGCAATCGGATTGACGAGAAATGAGGAGATAACGCCGGATAAGGTGGCTGATTTTGCAATGAATAACGGTTACTATCTGGAAGGTACCGGTACAAAATGGACTTTAATGACGCAGGGCAGTAGTCATTTTGGAATCAAAGCTAAAGAATTAAAATTGGATAGAGCTTCAGTCATGTCAGAGTTGCAAAATGGACATCCCATCATTTGCAGCCTGAGACCGGGAGATTTTACGACAGCAGGACATTTTATTGTATTAGTGGGAATTCATGATGGGAAAATCAGGGTCAATGATCCAAATTGCAAAGAAAGAAGTAATAAACTTTGGGATTATGACACTTTGGAATCTCAAATCAAAAATCTCTGGGTTTTTATAAAGCTGTAAGGAAGTGAGGCATAGTTTGGCCTTTCATGACGTGAAATAGATAAGGGAGAAAATGCTTTTCAAGATGAGCTGATATTGCTCACTCTGAAAAGCATTTCTGCCTTATTTTTTATGTGATTTTATAAAAATCAGAACGGTATAGGAACCAACTCATTTGATAGCGATGAAAGAAGTAGTTTACAAAATCATGGGATTACCATAAAATAAAAGGGATAATGTAATTATTGTTGCCCATATAAGTCCAGCGGTGTGATGTCAAGTGAGAAATGAAATAAAGAACATATATTTTTATACTATTTCTCAAAAAACAAAAAACGACCACCTAAGCCCTGTCGGCCAAGTTTTAAAAAATGAGCAGGGCAGCTTATCAGCAGATAGATGTTTCTATTCTGCTGGACGATATAGGCGATTGTCTTTAAGCAGCTTAAAGACTAACCGCACAAATTTACGAGCAGTTAATGCGAGTGCACGTTTGTGTTGATATCTGTTCACCTCTTTATACTTTTGGTGATAGAAAGCTTTGTACTCCTTGTCGCATCTTACAAGAGAGAATGCAGCTTCACACAGATAATACTTTAAAAATCGGTTACCGGATTTAATAAGTCTTGTATTTTCGGCTTCAAAGTTACCGGATTGATACTGAGTCCAAGCAAGACCTGCGTACTTTGCAAGCTGAGCCTGATTTACAAAACGGTTGATATCTCCAATCTCTGCCATGATACCAGCAGAATAAACGGGACCTATTCCAGGTATAGATATCAATACGTTTGGCAAGAGTTCCATCTGAGCAGAGATTGCTTTATCGAACTCTTTGATTTGAGATTCCAATGCCCTTATTGAGGTTATGGATATAGAGAGCACCTGGTTTACAGAGTCATTTACCGTCTTAGGTAAACGGTAGGAACTTCGAGCTGCTTTCTGAATGGCTTTGGCTACCGTATCGGGATTTGGAAAGCGGTTCTTTCCTTTTTCCATGATAAAAGCGGTTAGTTCTTGTAAGTCCATATATGCTAATGCTTCTGCGGATTCAAATTCATCGTAGACAGCAAGGGCAGTAGTGCTGAAGGTATCTGAAAATACCTTCTCCTGTGTCATGGTTGAATACTTCTTGAACAGTACATTTATAAACCGTTGCTTTTCCTTGGTGAGGCTGCAGACGGCAAAATAACGTGCTCGTGTGAGGTTTTGGAGCGCTTTGTAGTGATAATCTCCTATGTATACCTCTTTGTTGATTCTTCCAAAACGCAGACAGTCAGCAATGACAAAAGAGTCCACATAATCATTCTTTGGCAGGTCATTATAAGCATCTTTAAATTTTTTAACCTGCTTAGGATTGAGGACATGAATCTTTTTGTCAAAGAATGCAAGAGATGCATCTTCCCTTAGAAAATACACGAGATTGTCACCATAAACGGATGTTGATTCGAGACCTATGAGGACAGTGTCAAGGGACCAGGAATTTAAAGCAGAACAGATTCTTTTTACCAACTGAGTAGAACCATCCTGTGAGTTGGCAACTGAGAAGTTACTGTGTTTGTTGCCATTAGGCAGCATAAAAAAAACGACATTGGATTTGCTACTTACATCAATTCCGACGTAAAGCGGGTTCATAAAATCACCTTCTTTCGTAGTAAGATTTCAGTGTTCAATCGGCTTGGTAAAACCCATGATCATGGAGCATCGACACCCTCGCATATAAGAATCCGGCTTAAGATGGACAGATGCGAAACCATACTGCTAGATGGTTGTCCATGAACTTAAGCAAACAGCCAGCCGGTTTGAAGCTAACTTCCATGTCAGGGGAACAGACTTATTATGAAGCAACCAAAACTGGTTCAACAGGAGAATAAAGAACTATTACCTGATTGACACTAGGACAATTATATCATGGGCTTAACTAAGCCTTTTGAACAAAATCTATTGAGTTATCAAGGTACATTTATGTATCTAGAAAATATTATACGAGGAGAATAATGTATGCAGCCAATCACATTAAAACGAAATATCTTAATTATAGATGATGATGAAGATTTGTCCGGTATTGTATGTGATATGTTAGAGGATCAAGGCTATCAGGTGAATTTGGCAATCTCTGCCGAAGTGGCTTATGAGAGCTTGAAGAATACCATATATCATTTGATTTTATTAGATATCAATCTTCCTCAAATAACCGGATTTGAGATCTGTAAGGAACTTAGAAAGCTCTCAACAATCCCAATCATCTTCGCTAGCGCAAGAACCAGTGAGAACGATAAGGTAAAAGGTCTGGATATGGGCGGGGATGATTATCTTGCAAAGCCTTATTCCTTAAAAGAGCTTTTGTCCAGAATTAATTCATTAATACGCAGAACCTATGGCTTTGAAGATAAGGATTTATGTTACGAGTTTGGAATAAATAATGAAATTAGAATTTCTATAAAAAACCGTCAATTATTTAAGAATGGTAAGACAATTGATCTATCCCTAAAAGAGTTTGATCTTTTAGCATATATGGCAGCACATCAGAATGAAACCTTGAAAAAGGAGGTTTTGTTGAGGGAAATATGGGGAACCTTCAGTGAGGTGGAACTGTCAACGGTAACAGTACATATCCGCTGGTTAAGAGAAAAGCTGGAGGACGACCCTTCCAAGCCGGTTATCATTAAAACCATATGGGGAATTGGCTATATGTTGGATGGAGGTAGTGAACTATGAAATACTCGATCATTTCGAAAGTTGTAAAGATGGTAATTGCTTTCTTAACTGTAATTACCATAGTTGCTGCTTTCTTTTTTTTATCCATGAAGCAGCAGCCTGTGGAGAATAAGAACCGAGAAATGGTGCTGGCACTGAATGAAATTGAAAAACTGACGGAGAAGGATGGAATAAGCCCTGTGAAAGAACAAATTGATAAGCTATCCAACACTTTACTTAAGGGTGATCAAAATTCCGAAACGCCTTATCTTGATTGGATTGTGTTTCTTTATGCGTGCTGTGTAGGTTTTGTACTGACTTTATTTGCCTATTTATATCGAGTTATGCTTCATCCGTTTCGAAAGCTTGAGCAATATGCGGGAGAAATTGCGAAGGGAAATATGAACATATCACTTAACTATGAAAGAAATAATTTTTTTGGAGCCTTTACTTGGAGCTTTGATCATATGAGAAAAGAAATAGTCAAGGCAAGAGCTTGTGAGAAAGAGGCCATTGAGAATAATAAGACGGTCATCGCAACACTTTCCCATGATATTAAGACACCAATTGCATCCATTCGTGCATATGCCGAAGGACTGGAAGCCAATATGGACTCATCGCCGGAGCGTCGTGCCAGATATCTAAGGGTACTCATGAAAAAATGTGATGAGGTAACGAACTTAACGAATGATTTATTCTTACACTCCTTGTCAGACCTTGACAAGCTGCAGGTTAGATCTGAACCGGTCGAACTTAGTAATCTGATTCATAGTACAGTGGATGAGATGCTAGGGGATCAAGGCGATATTCAGATTAAGAACATCGATAGAATGAGAATGGACGTTGATTCTAAGCGGTTGGTTCAAGTAATTGAGAACGTAATAAATAATGCAAGAAAGTATGGCTCACCTCCCATATCGGTATGGACAAAGGTTACTGATTTTGGTTATGAGATACATATCATGGATTACGGGAAAGGGATTTCATCGGAGGATATGCCCTTTGTGTTTCATAAATTTTACCGAGGGAAGAATGCAGAAGGAAAACCGGGTTCTGGTTTAGGGCTTTATATCGTGGACTATATTATGAAGCAAATGAACGGTGAGGTTCTCTTAAATAATACAGAAAAAGGACTGGAAGTTATCATTTTCTTAAAGTCTTAAAGATTTCTTAATAATTGGTCTGATAAGATAGTATTCAGAAAGCAGGTGTGAATTGAATTTTTATCACATCAATTGATAAGGAGAGGCATGGTTATTAAGAAATGAAAGAAATTATATTGAGTACGAAAGATTTATGTAAAAGCTTTGCCAATAATGGTGGTCAAAATCATATTCTTGACAATGTGAATTTAGAGATTTATGAAAGAGATTTTACGGTTATTATGGGAGCCTCAGGCTCAGGGAAGTCCACCTTGTTGTACTGTTTAAGCGGTATGGATAAAATAACTTCAGGCGAAGTGAGTTTTCGAAAAGCTTGCATCAGTCGTTATAAGGAAAAGGAAATGGCGAAGCTACGGTCAAGGAACTTCGGCTTTGTATTTCAGCAAATTCATTTAGTCAGCAATCTGACCTTATTGGAAAATGTTACAGTTCCAGGATACCTAAACAAACAAAAAACAGCCCAAATGGTGAAGGATCGTGCAATGAAATTGTTTGAAACCGTAAATATATCGGAGGCAAAGGATCGACTGCCCTCACAGGTATCGGGTGGGGAAGCGCAAAGAGCCGCGATTGTACGTTCCATTATCAGTGAGCCTGATATTTTATTTGCGGATGAGCCAACGGGTGCATTGAATCGTAGAAATACTCAGGAGGTTTTAAATCTTTTATCAGAACTTAATGAAGGCGGTCAGAGTATTTTATTGGTAACGCATGATTTAAGAGCAGCAATCCATGGTACCAGACTTTTGTATCTTGAGGACGGAAGAATTATTGGTGAAATGACTCTTCCACCTTATAAAGAAGAAGATAGTAAGAGCAGAGAGATACAGGTCAATTCCTGGCTTTCTTCGATGGAATGGTAGGTGGCGAAGAATGGAACTATTTCTATTATTAAAAGCAAACATCCGTCACCAAAAAAGTAGTTTCCTGGGAATTCTGATTCTAATGTTTTTGGTCTCCCTTGCGCTTACCTCCGTTCTGACCGTTTACATTAATTCCAGTTCAAGGGTTACACAGGCATTAAAGGAAGATGGATATGGGGAAATGGTGATTGAACTATACAGCGATAAGGCACCCGGAGGAGATTTGAATGCATTGATTGAGAATATCAAAAAGAATCAATATGTGGATTCTGTTAAAACAATTCCCGTTGTCTATGCCCAGATTGCAGATTTGAATGGAAAGAAATCAGGAACCGTTATCTTACAGCCAGAGAAGCAAGATTGTTTTAACTTCCAAATATTCAATAATCAGGGAACCCATATTATAAAAAATCAAAAAGAACTAAAACCGGGAGAGGTATCAGTTCCGATATCCTATCAATCTCTCTATGATTGTAAAATTGGAGACAATATTATTTTTGAATCAGAAGGACAGATTAAACAGTTTACAGTAAAATCCTTTCTAGAAGATCCCTTTTGCGGTAGTTCAATGATGGGAGTTAAAAACTTATTAATGAATAACTCGGACCTTAAGCAATTATATGACCTAGCTAAGGATTCAAAGAAAATCTCTCAGGGTATGTTACTCAATGTGTTTAAGAATAAAAATACTTCAATTCATTTTATGGAATTTGAACGATCCATTAACGAAACTACTGATGTAGGCGGATATGCAAGAGGAACATTAGGCATTGAGGAGTCTAAGGGATATATGTTGATTACCACGAATATCTTCTGCGGAGTCTTGGTTTCCTTTGTCATACTTTTGCTAATCGTCGCTCTAATCGTAATCAATCATAGTATTAGTAGCAGTATTGATCTGGAATATATTAATCTGGGAATTTTGAAAGCTGTTGGTTTTTCACAAGGTAAGATAAAAATTATTCTTGCTTTGCAATATCTGTCAGCAGCATTACTAGGGGTTATTCTTGGAATTCCTATTGCATTACCCATTATCAGCTATCTCGGTAAGACCACGACTCCGGTAACCGGTTTTTTGGTGTCTGATCAATTGCCAATTTATCCTATTATGGGGGCGACGGTGGGAATCCTTTTATTGATTGTTATATTTGTAAGTGTAAAGCTTCGAAAAATAACAGGAATAACTCCAATACAAGCAATACGTAACGGGCATGAGGATATTTATTTTGCCAATCGATTGGAGATTAAAATTCGTAAGAAGGGGATGAATATCTTCTTGGCATTCCGACAACTTACCTCGAATTACAGACAATATCTGAGTGCCGGAATTATAACTGCATTGTTGGTATTCTTTTTGGTTATGGTAAGTAATCTTAGCAGCTGGGTCGGTAAAGACGGGAATGGGTTAGTTCACCTATTTACCTGTTTCGACAGCGACATTGAGATAAATTATAAGAACAGTGGTTTGCAGAGGGAAGTAGAGGGAATGATTGAATCTGAAAACAAGATTACAGGGAATTATCAAACCTATTCCTCCTATTTACTAATCAACGGTTGTAAAGTACTCAGTTTTATGTGCACAGATGCTGAGAATTATAATACAGTACTTGAAGGAAGAACATGCAGATATGACAATGAAATCCTTATAACGCAATTTATTGCAAAGGAGCTTAACCTTAACATTGGTGATACGGTTATACTCTCGGGCTTAGGTAAAAAAGCGAATTACATGGTTTCAGGTATTTATCAATCTGGTTCTGATATGGGAAAGAATATTGCACTTAACGAAGAAGGATTTGGTAAAATAGTGGAACCGGAGGAACCCTATTATAATGAATATAAATTATTAGATAGCACAAAAGCGAAGGATATCGTAGAGAAGCTAAAGCTAAAATATGGCAATCTTATTATGGTTCAGAATCCTGCAGATGAACTGGGGGGAATTGATTCTATCGTAGCGGCCATTAACGGTCTTATGTTACTAGTTTACGGCATATCTGTTGTATTCGTGGTTATCGTAATCTTTTTGCAATGTGATAAGATTTTTGCAAAGGAACGAAAGGATTATGGTATTTATAAGTCACTTGGGTTCACCTCTTCCAATCTGCGGATTCAATTTGCATTGAGATTCTTCTTTGTTTCTATTATAAGCGGATTGATCGGAGCCATATTAAGCATTATGTCAATGAACCAATGTTTGGAATTTATGCTCTCTTTTATGGGGATTAGTAAATTCAACGGACACATTACTTTGATCGCATTACTTACACCGGTTATCTTTATGGGAATTGTATTTTTTGCTTTCTCATATCTGCTGTCAGGTAGAATTAAGAGAGTGGACCCAAGAATATTGATTTCGGAATAGAGTGACAGTAATAGATGGCATTATAAGAAAATCCGTGTTTTAAATTAATTAAGAATAAATAGAGTATTTGAAATTCAAAGAACAAATAAGCCAACGTGATATATTAACGTACCTAATCTTTGTATTCTGAAAGGTAATATATCACGTTGGCCTTTCTAGTTACAAGATTACTTAGTGCAACGGCTACAAGATTACTTAGTGCAACGGCTACAAGATTACTCAGTGAAACAGCTACAAGATTACGCAGTGAAACAGCTACAAGACTTACTCAGAGAAAAATTGCAAGATTTACTCGGTGAAATAGCTGTAAGCGTTACTTAGTGAAACTTTTACAATAATTTCAGGAAAAATAATTGCTAATAATCCGTCCATTCCAAGCATGCATTGGTTTTAACTGTTCATGAACTGCTTTGGCGATTTTTTCTCAATTTGTTTAAAGGCCTTGCTAAAATGAGCAACATCGGTAAACCCTGTCATGGCAGCAATTTCATATACCTTGTATTTGGGGTTCTGCAGCATGGTCTTTGCCATCTGAATCCGGTAATTCAATACATATCTGGAAAAAGGTTCACCCACGTCCCGGCTAAAAAGCATACTTAGGTATGCGGGAGAGACATAGAGTTTTGAGGAGATATCCGCCAGCGAGATGTTCTTATTGTAATTCTGATGGATATAGTCCATCGTAAGCTTTACAAGATGGTGGGAGCTCTTTAGTTTGTTTTCTTGGATCAGGGTTGACAGATTGGTGAATATATTTTTGGTGACCTCATAGATTTGATCTATACTGATCTGGGAAGTAATACTTTTTTTCGCAGTCATATGTTTTTCACCAAAATAATTTGCAATTTGATATGTGTTTAAATCATTAAAAACCGTATCAATGAAATCAATGCATTTTAACTTCATAATATCCAGATCATAGATGGTCTGGTCTTCGACACAATGAAGAAAGTAGGCAGTGGTCAGTTTATATAGTTTGTCACTGTCATGATTTTCAATTGCTTCTTTCGTTTGGCTAAGGATATGCCCCGAAGGAATCCTTTGTTGTACTTCTGCCAAATCGTTCATGATTTGTATCTTAAAACAAGTGGAAGCATTAAAACCACAGGCATGTAGCAATAGTACTTCTGTGGCTATTCTCGGAAAAGCTTTCGAAAATGCATATGGATTACTCATACTGATATCATGAATTCCCTGTTCCATATAGAATTCTTTTTTATTCATAAAAAAGTCTACAAATGTCTTTTGTAAGTAGGACGGGTCAACTTCTTCAGAGAATAACAGATAAATCAAAAAGTTATTCTTGATCCGAAGTGTATGAATTAAATGGTTTCCCTTTAAGAGAAGTTCGAATTGCCCTAATTGCAGGGTTTCCTCATCGCTCAGGGTTATCCCCGCTGCAATGACCATAGGAAAGGCGTCCTCTGTAATGCCGTTCGCCTCCAGAACCTTTTGTTCGGAGGGTTTTAACTGCGTATGATGAAAAAAGAGTTTCTCCAGAGAATCACTTAATAACTGTTTTTTGTCATTGGTGATATTTGACAGAAGATGGGTGACTTCCTTTTCGTGGATAATCTTATCGGAGCATCGTTTGACCGTATCGATCAATTGTAGTTCATTAATGGGTTTTAATATATAGTCAAACGCTCCGAACTCAATTGCTTTCTTAGCGTAATCGAAATTATTATAGGCACTGATAAAAATTACTTCTGATCTTATATTCTTATCTCGAAGCATCTGAATCATTTCAATACCGCTTAACATAGGCATAGAGATGTCAGTTAATATGATATCCGGCACCTGTTCCATTATGATATTAAGAGCTTTTGATCCGTTATCGGCAGTACCGACCACTTCGATATTGATGGATTCCCAATCAATAAAATGCACTAAACTCTCACGTATTATGTTTTCATCATCAACTATTACCATTCGTAGCATTTCATATCCCTCCTTGGACATCTCGCGGTATTTCAAAACTGATTTCAAACCCTTCGTTTAATACGGACAGAATCTTTAGACAGCTGGTTTTGCCATATAAGTTCTGCAATTGATAATTAATTGTTTTAAGAGCAAAATTGTTATCATCCGAAAAATCTGAACTGATATCCTGTATCAGTTGTTCCAGCTGCTTTTCATCCAGCCCAATTCCGTTATCTTTTACTGAAAAATGGATTCGATCATCGATTATTTGAAAGGATATATGAATTCTTCCCTGTCTATCCAGGTTTCTGATCCCATGAGTAAATGCATTTTCAACCAGAGGTTGGAAAGGATATTTAATCACAATATCCTCAAGAATATTTTTGTCATATTCAATCTCATACTCAAAGGCTTCCCCCATTCTTATCTTCTGGATGTGAAGATAGCTCTCCAGCATATCGATTACCTGCTGTAGAGTAATATACTCTTTGCCGGAGGAAAGGCTCACACGGTAGAAATTAGCCAGGGAGTAGATCATATCGCAGGCATCCAGTGCATTTTCCTTCTTGGCCATCCAGTGAATAACATCCAGTGTATTGTACAGAAAATGCTCATTCAATTGATTTTGTATGGTCTCTAGCTGTGCCTCCTTGCTGATCAGGCGGGCAATATAGTTTTCTTCAATCAATTTCTCTATATTCGTGACCATATTATTAAAATTATGATTAATATATTCAATCTCATAGGAATGACCGGTGGACAGCCGTACTTTAAAATTACCCTGTTCCACATGGTGCATTGCTTTAAACAGTTTGCGTACCGGCTTGAATAAATAATTATAAGCTAAGAGAATGCTGATGGCAATCGTAAAAAGTGTACAGAAGATAAAAACAATCAACAATACAGTTATGATGGAGTTGGTGGTCTCAATATGCTCCAAGGGGACAATGACAACATATTTGAACTTGCTGTAATCGGAAGTAAAATACGATACAAAATAATTCCCTCCATGAAAAGAGGTCTTAAAAAATCCTTTTTCGGAAGTCATGGGGATTTTATCATAAATACTTTTGTAAATATTCTTATTCTTATCGGAATCATCGGTTATCATATTGCCTGCACCGTCGCTCATAAAGGAGAAGCTGTATTTATTCATCTTAACTTCATTCAGTAATTCGGAGATTACGGAGGAATCTACATTCACAGACAGCACTCCAAAGGCCTTTGACTGATAGGAATCTCTTAGTTCTCGGATATTGGAAAGGAGGGTTCGGTTATCCTCTACTCCATGAATAATCACCCAAGGACGTTCCGTGGAATTCACGGAACTGTTCGGATACCAGTCAATATCCTCTAAACGGAAATGATTAAACTTCGGGTTCCAATTTACGGTGGAGGAAAAGAAACGCTGAGCGGTAATGGAATAGGCATATATGGAATAAATGTAATCATTATAGGAGGCGGTGCTAAGAATATTGTCCCGAATCTCTTTGTAATCCATAAAGTCCTGATACTCATCCTTTGTATCATATGAGCTCAAATGTTGGAGTGTGGTGGTGAAGCTATTATTTAATATAAGGGAGAGTTGAGTTTTCTCCACATGGAATAGAACCTGGTCAATCGTTGTAGAGATAGTTCGAAGATTGCTTGACAAAAATTGATTTGCACTTTTGGCTTCAAAGTCGGAGGTTTTGTCTAGCGTATACAGCAGGAGAATAGAGAAGGGTAAAATTAAAAAGGTAATATTTAGCATTATGAAATTAATGATCATGCTTTTTCGCGGTATTTTCTTTATTATCATGGAGTACCTCCGTATTATACATTTATTCGATATGACGTAGATTGTACTGAACCGGGTTCGTATTCTGTCGAGGGTTCAATGTAGGTAAGCAAAGAAGGCTATTTATGCTATTCTTTCTTGCCTATTGATTATATCATACACAAAAAAGTATTTACATACACAGTGACAAGAACCGTATCAATGTACATAAAAGCATAAAGATATACAAAATATTTTGAATTGGTTTCCGTTTTGTTAATATAGATACAAAAAATATAAAACCAGTCATCTTATAATTTAAAAGTTCGTATGCCATAATGGAAACATCAAAAGGAGGAGGTAATTCAATGAAAAGATTTAAAGCATTATCGTTAGTATTAGCACTTGTCTTAGTTTTAAGTGCAACATTTACCGGATGCAGTTCTAAAAACAGCGATCCGACCACAACCGGCACGGACACACAGGGTACCACTACACCCGGTGCAACTGATACTCTAAAAGAAACAGTAACATTAACATTCTATGGATTTTCTGATTGGGTGGATGCAGATCCTTATAAAGAAGTTTATCAGGCAGCAAAGGCACAGTTTGAAAAAGAAAATCCCGGTTATGTAATCGAACTTCAATCCGACCCATGGGGTGACTGGGCAACAAAGATCAAGACAAAGTTTGCAGCAGGTCAACAAGCTGATATCTCTTTTGTCAATAATCCTGATTTCCCTACCTTTGCGAACAGCAATTCCTTATTGAACCTTGATAGCTATGTGCAAGCAGGATATTTTGATGATTTCTTCCCAGGCGTTTTATCCATGTACAAGTGGAAGGGACAGACTATGGCAATTCCGTTTACAACGGACACCAGAATCTTATGGTATAACAAGAAGCTGTTTGAAGAAGCAGGACTGGATCCGAATACACCGCCTGCAACTTGGGAGGAGTTAGTTAAGGCTGCAAACACAATAACCGAAAAAACAGGTAAATATGGTTTTGGTATGGATCTTGGCCTTCAGGAATTCCCGACACAGGGCTTATTTTGTGCAAGCAACGGATCAATCCTCAATGTTGATAATAGTGGAAAGATCACTCCTAATGTCAACACCGAGGAATTTAAGACTTACCTAAAGACTCTTGCAGGGTTAAAACCTACCTTTGAACCTGACTATACAACCTTGAACCAATTGGATGTATCAGGTCAATTTGCTCAAGGGCAGTTCGGTATGATTATCGGAAACACCTTAGTAGAAACAGATATCTATGACAAGGATTGGTATGGACAGGCGCTTGTTCCTAAGATGAATGCATCTGCACCCAATGGCTCCTTCGGCGGCGGTTTCGGTATTTGTGTGAGTGCCAAAACCAAGGCACCGGAACAGGCTGTAAAATTCGCTCAGATGCTATGCTCAAAGGCATACAATGCAAAGTTGATTTCAGATATTCCTGCAAATAATGCATCACTTGGAGAATGCTCCTTTGCCAAAGATCCAAAGTTTGGTGTATACATGGATCAAATTAAATATGCTAGACAGGCTCAGCCGAAGACTCTATTTTATGCAGCGATCGATAAAGCAGTATATGATACGGTAACAGAAGTAGTTGTAGGCGGCAAGGATATTGATGCTTCTGTGACGAAATTGGAAGAAAGTATTAATAAGATTATTTCGAAATAAGATGAAAGCGTAATTCTTAAGCGGGATAGAAATTACTGCCTAAAAATGTGCTTGTGTAAGAGGGTAACCTAACAATTAGCGTTACCTTCTTACTTTAAGAAGGCATAGCTATTTCAATGAGAATGTATGTGGAGGTAAGTGAATGAAACCTAAAAAAAATAAGCTAAAAAAATTAACTCCGTATTTATACTTAATGCCGTCCACAATCATTATGGTGCTGATGCTTGGTTTTCCTATCGCCTATAATATCGGGATGAGCTTTTTTAACGGTTCTTTATATGATGAACACAAAACGTTTATAAAACTACAAAATTATATCAGTGTAATTACTGACAGCAAATTTATACACATTATCAGTACCACTGTCATCTGGACAGTATTTGGTGTAGTACTTCAAATGCTTATTGGAATTGGTCTGGCATTGTTTGTCGACCGTCTGAAAAAGGGAAAGACCTTTATGAGAACCATACTGCTGATACCCTGGATCATACCCGGTGTGGTAACGGCATTAATGTGGAAATGGATTTTGTTAGCCGATATCGGTATCATCAATTACATCCTAAAAACAATCGGTTTGACAGATAAAAATATATTGTTTATTTCAGATCCAAAGATGGCTTTGTTGACTTTGATCTTGATTAATGTATGGAAGGCAACGCCGTTCTGGTTTCTTATGATTACAGCAAAACTGCAGGATAAGCCGATGGATCAGATTGAATCAGCTACAGTGGACGGAGCAAGATACTTTCATGTTCTGCGTTATATCATTTTACCGCACCTCTCTCCTGCGATAGCATCAACCGGTGTTCTCACAACAATCTGGACATTGAATTATTTTGATTTAATATGGCTTGTAACAAAGGGAGGTCCTATGGATGCTACCTCAACCCTTCCTGTATATACATACCGCTTAGCCTTTGAAATGAATGATTTCGGGAGATCAGGTGCAATGGCGGTTATTTCATTGATTTTAGTATCTTTGGTATGTATTCCATATGTGAAAAAGATGTTTTCTAATTTAAAGGATGAGGGGGTTTTATAATGAATAAAAAACAGAAGAGTTTTCAAGGTAAAAGAAATTTAAATAAAGCCTTTTCCTTTCTGATTATAGCATTGACTTCTGTAGTGGTGCTTTTCCCGATCTATTGGCTGGTAGTGACTTCCCTTAAAACAGAATCAGAGATATATAGAATACCACCGAGTGTATTCCCGATTAAGTTAACGTTGGAAAACTATGATTATGCACTTCATCAGACCAAGATACCGATCTATTTTCTGAATTCCATCATCTATGCAGGGGGAACTCTGTTGGTGGTTATTGTGTGTGCAAGTCTGGCAGCATATAGCATGAGCAGATTTAAGTTTAAGGGGAAGGCACCCTATCTAATGGTTGTATTATTAACTCAGTTAATGCCATTAACCACATTAATTGTTCCACTTTACATCATTTTCGGTCAATTCGGCTGGATGAATAACCGTCTTGCCATAATTGCGGTATATTCTGCCATTCAGATTCCCATCGCTTTATGGCTGCTCCTTGGATATTTTAATTCCATCCCAAGAGAAATTGACGAAGCGGCAACCATTGATGGCTGCTCCAAGTTCCAGATTCTTATGAAAATGATCATGCCTTTATCAAAGCCCGGTATCATGGCGGTGTCTATTAGTGTATTGATATCCATATGGCAGGAGTTCATGCTGGCAATGAATTTTACAAGTGTCGATACGTTAAGACCGCTTATGGCGGGAGTCAGTGCTTCCATTACAAAGGCTGGTATCAAATGGGGACAGATTAACGCAACCGGATTGATTGCTTTGATTCCGATTTTGATTATTTATCTGTTTAGTCAGAAAAATCTGATTCAGGGTCTGACCGGCGGTGCAGTGAAGGGCTGATAGAATACTTAAGTAAAGGATATGGAATATGAATATTACACTACAGGGATTTGGACATATTACGGATGAGAGCGGTTTTGTTGAACTTAACCATTGCAGCGACGGGCATTTTGAACAGTACAAAGAGGGTGTGGAACATATCGTGTCCACCGGTGACAGGAAGGTAGAACTGATTGGATTTCAAGACAGAGCGTTAGCATATGTGAAATCCTCACTGGGTTATCCGGCTTATTATCCCGTGTTGCCTACTAAGCTTGACAAGCCCTCCGCAGTTTTGATGGACCTGGACGGAACAACGGTACAGAGCGAGGAATTTTGGATTTGGATTATAGAGAGATCAGTACAGAGTTTAATGGGGAATCCGAGGTTTGAGCTTGAAAATGCAGATATTCCCTTTGTATCAGGACATAGCGTTTCGGAACATTTAAAATACTGCATCGAGAAATACATACCGGAAAAGACAGTGGAAGAGGCAAAGATATTTTACTTTCAACATACAAACGAGGAAATGAAAAAAATTTTGGAAGGAAGAGGAAGAGAAGAAGCTTTCATCCCCAAGGAAGGAATCAAGGATTTTCTTCTGTTTCTAAAAGATAGAAAGGTGAAAATCGGTTTGGTAACCTCGGGGTTGTACGACAAAGCCTACCCTGAGATACTTTCCGCTTTCCAGACCTTAAAAATGGGAGATCCGAAGGAATTCTACGACAGCATCATTACAGCAGGCTTTCCGCTGCGAAAAGGGAGCACCGGGACGCTGGGCGAGCTGGAGGCAAAGCCCCATCCTTGGCTGTATAATGAGGTGTGTCGTGTTGGACTAGGCATTCCGTTTGAAGAAAGAAGCCATGTAATGGGAATTGAGGACAGTGGAGCGGGTGTGTGTTCGGTCAGATTAGCGGGGTATTACACCGTTGGTATTGGCGGAGGCAATATCCTGGAAAGCGGTACCAGGGGGATGTGCAACAGCTACCATGAAACCTTTGAGCAGATTAAGGAATTAATTATACAGAGATAGTGTTTTGTCTTAATGATAATGATAGAAAGAGTGACAAAGGTTGAGCCGATTTTTTAGACTCAATATAGAAAGGCATGGATTATTATGAAAAAAAATAAAGGTTATATAATTCCGCATACTCATTGGGACAGGGAATGGAGATATCCGATTTGGAAGAATAGAATGCTCTTAATCGAATTCATGGATGAACTTCTCAATACTCTGGAACAGGATAAGGAGTATCGTTATTTTCTTTTTGACGGACAGGTTGTACCAATTGATGATTATCTTCAAGTGAAGCCTGAAAACCGAGAAAAATTACTCCATTATATCAAAGAAGGACGAATCGGTATTGGACCCTGGTATACACTTCCCGATCTCTATCCGCTAGAAGGAGAGTGCCTAGTTCGAAATCTATTAACCGGTATCCGAGTTAGTAAAAAATACGGCAGTCATTTAAAGGTTGGCTATAATTCCTTTGGGTGGGGGCAAACTGCTCAGCTTCCCCAAATTTATGCAGGCTTTGGGATTGATTTTATTGTTTGTGCAAAGAAGGTATCGGAAGAACGTGCACCGCAAAGTGAATTCTGGTGGGAAGCTCCTGACGGAACGAAGGTATTGACCAGCAGACTGGGGAAACATGCAAGAGCGAATTTTTATTTTAATGCCTATCTGAAAGCAAAATACGGAATGGATTGCCTCAGCAGTGAATTCAAATACAGCCCGAAGCTTTCGGGAACAGCAATTCATAATGCCGATGACAGCCGTTGTGAAGAAGATTATTTTATGCTTGAATCAAAATATGACTATGATCCGGAGCAGTTAAAGGATGGAATTAAGGAAGCTCTTTCCGCTACCGATGCGACCGCTTTCCCGGAGCATCGCCTGCTACTTGACGGTACGGACTTTTCCACACCCCATCCGGAGCTTTCTGCTATGATTGAAGAGTTGAATCAGATCAGTGAGGATACACAGTTTATCAACTGCAATCTTGAGGAGTATGCTCGGGCTTTATTATCTTCCGCGATAGATAAGGATCTGAGGGTTATCAAAGGGGAACTAAGGGACGGACCTTCCTGTGACTGTTCAGGAAATGCATTGGCATCCCGGGCTTATTTAAAAATATTAAACAAAAAAGTACAAAATACCATGATTCACAGCACAGAGCCGTTGTTTACTGCTGCTTATCTGCTTAATGGAACGTATGAAAAAGGGTATCTCGATCGTGCCTGGAGATATCTGTTAGAGGCGCATCCCCATGACTCTATTAATGGTGTGACTCAGGATAAAACAGCGGATGATGTGGAATATCGATTGAATCAAGCGCTTGAAATGAGCAGAGTATCACAGGATCAAGCAGCTGCACAGATCATTCGTAAAATCGGTGTGAGCGCCAAGGAAGAGGAGAATCTGATCGTAGTATTCAACCCTCATCTATATCCGGTTACGGATATTATTAAAGTATGTGTCAATACCCCTCAGTCTGACAATGTATGGGATGTGGAGGCCTTTGACAGTGAAGGAAACCAGCTGGAACTTCAAGCAATCGCCAGGGATGAAAAAAACTTTCCAGTTCATGACCTGGAAGCCAGACCCTGGCCTTATGCAACCGATCGTCATCACCTTTTTCTGAATACCGGCGAGGTTCCGTCAATGGGATATAAGGTGATCCATATCCTTCCTAAGAGTAGGTTCAACCGAACCCATTATTACTGGATTCCTATGAGAACCTCCATTGGACAGGATATCTGTAAGACAGATAACGTGTTGGAGAATGAGTATTTAAAGGTTATGGTTAATTCCAACGGAACCATTGATTTGTATGATAAAATAGAGGAAAGCTGGTATAAGAAGCTGCATTATTTTGAAGATGCAGGGGATGTGGGGAATTATTGGGCGTATTATCCTCCCTACCATAATAAGATATTCACCACATTAACGGGAGAGGCACATTCTTGGTGTGAGGATAACGGACCATTATCCGCTACGATAGGCATTAAATATACAATGCAGCTGCCACAAACCGGTTACGAATCCAAGTTTGGAATCCGTGGTGAGGGTGCTAGAAGCGAAGAGAGTGTACCTTTTATTATTAATACCTACCTGACTCTAAAGAAAGGATCAAAGAAGCTAGATATTAGAACCAAAGTAAATAATAATGTTAAAAATCATCGTCTGAGAGTGGCATTCCCCACAGGCATTCAAACTGATACAGTATCAGGAGCAGGACATTTTACGGTGGATGAACGTTCATCAAAGCCGATAATGGATAGAAATAATGAATACTGGCCGGAGATGCAGACACTTCCCATGCAGAATTTTGTGGATGTTAGCAATAAAGAGCATGGACTTGCCATATTAAATGACAGTATGTGTGAATATGAAATGGCGGATAATGATGACAAGACTCTGTACCTTACCTTATTTCGTGCGATGGGTAATATGATTGTTACCTGGTGGGAAGCAGTGGGAGAATTTCCTGATCAATCAGGCAGTCAATGCTTAAGGGAGATGGAATATCACTACAGTATTTATCCTCACAAAGGGAACTGGGTTGAGGGAAATGTGTATAGAGAAGCAGAGAATCTAAATGTAGCCCTGAGTGCTTATCAAATAGCTGGTAATCCGAGCGGTACACTGCCGGAGAAATATAGTCTATTAGAGTCTTCAAATCCCAATATCATTCTGTCCGCCCTAAAGAAAGCAGAAGATAGGGATAGTGTTATCCTGCGTCTGTATAATCCGACGATAGCATCGTTAAAGACAGAATTGACTCTTCCCGAAAATATTCATTCATTATATCGATGTAATTTAAATGAAGATAGGATGGAACAGTTAAGCAATCAGATTGCAAAAACACAAACGATCGTGGTTGGAGCAAATGAGATAATCACTCTGGAATTATTATAGTATTATTAATTAAAACAAAAATACAAAGATGACCGATTGTAATATGTAGATTCCTATTACAACCGGTCATTTTGCAACGATTAGCGTGCATACCATGTAAATTTATGGTTGAAAATAGTGATAAAAGAGCATATAATAAATCTCAGATGTTTTATTTATCGCAGTCAAATAAAATATAAGGAGAAACATATGAAACGTTTTATCGCTACGTCATTCGTTCTATTTTTATTGTCATCAATGGTATTATCAGGTTGCGGTAAGAAATCAGAATCTTCGATGGATGCTCCGGTGAATGATGTAACGGTTGTTCCGGATCAATATAATGAGGTGCCGACGCAAGTTCCGAGTGATGGAATTATAAGAATATGGAATTACACAAACGAGTTACCTAAATTAGTAAAGAAATTTCAGGAATTACATCCTGAGTATAAAGATAAAATTGAAATAAGGGACGCGTCCACAATGGAAGTAGATTATCAAACCTTGCTGGATCAGGCTCTTGCGGCAGGGGGAGATGAGGCACCGGATATCTATGGTGTTGAGGTTTCTTTTGCATCTAAGTATACACAGGGTGAAGCTTATCAGCATGCTGCTCCTTATGCAGACTTAGGGATAAATGTGGATCCTCTATTAAAAGAAGCAGCTATCGTTAATTGCTTTACGGATTTGGGAACGAATCCTGATGGTAAGCTGGTGGGACTGGGCTATCAGTCCACAGGTGGCGCATTCATCTACCGTCGCTCCATAGCGAAAGCCGTATGGGGAACGGACGATCCGACTAAAATCAAAGATATTATTGGACCCGGTTGGGACAAATTTTTTGAAGCAGCCACAACATTAAAACAAAAAAATTATGCAATTTGTTCCAGTTTGGATGATGTTTGGAAACCTGTGTTTGGTAGTGCAGACTTAAAATGGGTCATGAATGGCAAACTGGTAATTGACTCAAAAAGGGAAGATTTCTTGGATATGGCCAAGAAACTTAAGGATAGTGGATTTATTAACAATACCATCTCTTGGACCGATGAATGGTATAATGATATGAACGATAAAGGAAAAAGGAAAGTATTTGGTTACTTTGGTCCCTCATGGTTAATTGGATATACGATGACATCTTATGCTGGTGGAGAAAAAGGAAAGGGAACCTTTGGTGACTGGGCGATTTGTGAGCCTCCGGCTCCGTTTTTCTGGGGAGGAACGTTGGTGCTAGCTAACAAAGACACGAGTGATAAAGAGGATGTAGGCAAGATTATTCAATGGATGACGCTTGATACTTCAGAATCAGGACTTCAGTATTTATGGGCTAATGATAAGCTTGATCTTGGTATAAAAGATACGGTTACTTCTGCTTCCGTGATGAAGAACTCAGATGGTAAGGTGGATTTTCTGGGTGGACAGAATATATTTAATGTATTTTTATCAGCAGCAAATAATGCAACCAGCAGGAATGTTACGAATTTTGATGATTTGATTAATGGTTATTGGTTGGAACAAGTGAGACAATATGCTGACGGTAAAAAGACAAAAGAACAAGCAATTGATGATTTTAAACAAGAAGTAGCAGGGAATCTGGATATTGTGGTTGAATAAAATCAAAAAATATATTCAAGGTCGATTTATTTATGTTTTAGAAACTTTCATTTGGAAGTGCCTATCGATTAAATAAACCGACCTTTTTATTTAGATAGGATTTAGTTGTCAATAATCCTGTAAATCTAGCTGAACGTTTACCTTTTCACCAGCCGAGATGCTATCCGTTGTGACACTGCAATCCAGTGCTAGAATATTTACTCCACATTTCTTGGCATAGCAAAGAGCATCGCCAAATGCCTTATGAGTTCTATTATTTGGCGTAAAACTCATAATCTTGTTCATTTGAACAATAAACACAATATATGCTTCGTAGCCATCATTGAGACAGGAGCATAGTTCATTAATATGTTTAACGCCTCGTTCCGTAGGAGCATCGGGGAAGAGGGCAATCCCGCTTTCTTCAAGTGTGACGCCTTTGACCTCAATAAAAGCTTTTCGGTCTCCGTCCTCTATATAAAAATCAAATCGTGAATTGCCATATTTGGTTTCGGGCTTTATTATAGCATTTTCGCTAAATAAATTACTTTGACAAACCCACTCGTGAAAAACTTTATTTGGTATTTGACTGTCCATATTGATTAATCGATCCCCTTTATACACAGCAATTAAATCATATTTTGTCTTACGGTTGGGATTGTCAAATTCTTGGACGAAAATCGTGGCATTAGGGATAAGAAGTTCTTTACATCTACCGGTATTTTTAACATGGCATACTTCTATTTTACCGTTTATTTCAATATGTGCAATAAATCGATTAGGGCGGCTGATAAATTTTGCTTCTTTTATGTTCTCATATCTCATGTAAACTTATATTCCTTTCGAGTAGCTAAAGTATAAAGCGTAATAAAAGTACTTGTGCTTCATGTGTTTTGTTTTATCTATTACCAAAATGAAAATCGATAGCATATTCTGAGTGTATCAGTATAGCACTAAAAAGACAAGAATGATATACGGATTGATTAAATGAAGCGCTCACCCTCCGTAACTAAAAAAATTACAATTATAATAACAGCTATTTATTCAGTCTAGTATTTCAAAAATTATACTCATTTTCCAATTCCTGAGCAAACTATACTGACCTTAATTCCTGAATTTTTGATAACTCTAATTGGAATAATGCACCTCTAATTGTTGACTATTATTGCAAGAAAGAAGAAATATATTGTACTACGAAATAATAGAATGAATGGTTTCATATGAATAAAATACTAGAAAAAGACATAACTCAACCGCCTTTTTAATGTTATAATGAAATTAGGTGCCAAATGAATCATCAGATTGGATACAAGAAATCAGATAAAGTGTACAAAGTACGGGAGGAACCATGAATAAACAAATTATAAAAAGAGTAATGCTTTGCTTATTAATCAGTTCATTCTTTCTATGTGAATTATTGTTGTATTCGGATCATAAGGCACAAGCTGCCAGTTTTGATGATATCAATCAGGATAATGTTTTTGTAATGCAGCAAATGAGAGGTACCTGTACGTTGGCATCAGCCACGATGATGTTAAGAAGAGCAGCTATGTTAAGTGGGGATACCGAATGGGATCATATTACAGAAGAAACGCTTAAACCCACTGCATGGATGGAAGGAGTTGGGTTATATCATAGCTTTAAGTTTAAGGGTTTAACGGTTGGGTTTGGAACAATAAGCAGTAATCAGAAGGAATTCTACATAGAACAACTACAAAAACATCCGGAAGGAATTGCAATCTATAATAAAAGCCATACAATTTTACTTACAGATTATACAAATGGTGAATTTTACTGTGCGGATCCTGCCATTTCGGCGAAACGAATACCCATATCCAAATCGAAGCAGGTAACCATAGAAAGTACATCAAAATATTGGTATGTTGTAAGTCCAAAGGTGACACTTGAGAATATCTCGGAATTGATTTTTGATCCTATTTTATATGCGGATTTATATCCGGAGCTAAAACAGGAGTTTGGATATAATGAAACAGCACTCTATAATCATTGGATTAGTATAGGTATGAAGGAAGGAAGAACTCCCTCCTATGTATATCAGCCCCAATTTTATCTGGATGCCAATCCCGACTTGAAAGAAACGTATGGGACGGATTTTGAAGCGATATATAAGCATTTTACCACGTATGGAGCCTTTCAAAATAGAGCAAGCTCACCGGTATATAATGCCGCATTTTACAAATCGATGAATTTGGACTTAAAAAACTATAGTTCTGTGGAACTTTTAAAACAATTTTTAAATAACGGAATTAATGAATATCGAAGCAGTTCCAATATTTATGATGGAAATTACTATTTGGAGCACAATGAAGATTTGAAGGAACTTGGCTCTAAGGAGCTTTTGCATCATTTTTATACAACCGGTATTAACGAATTCAGAACAAGTTCGCCCAATTATAATGGTATGTTTTATAAGCAAACGAAAGATGAACTAAGCCAATATACTTCCTTTGATTTAGCAATGTTTTTTTCTAACCATGGTAGCTTAAATGGAGACAAAGGGAATTATATTGATCTTTCATCAGCCTCTGTTGTATTGAAACAGCAGGAATTTAACTTTACCGGCAAGGAAATCAAACCACAGCTTTTTGTTACATATCAAGGAATTGATTTGTTGGCTGGTAAGGACTATACTTTGAATTATCAAAATAATATTAATGTTGGTTCATCTATCGTGACTGTTACCGGGGCAGGAAATTATTCTGGGGAAGTTAAAAGAACCTTTTCCATAAAAGCAGGAGATTTAAAAGGGGTTAGTGTTAAGGGAAACAGTATTACCTATGATGGGAAAGCGTATGCTCCTATCGTGACACTACCGCAAGGGGCGTCAATCACCTATAGTACAAATGGTAAAACGTATTCATCCACTAAGCCATGCTATGTTAATGCAGGTACTTATAAGGTTTATTATAAGGTTACGAAGCCAAACTATAAACTTATATCAGGCTCTATAACCTTGAAGATAACGCCTAAGTCAATTAGCAAAATGACTGTATCGCTATCAGCGAATCAGTATTCCTACAATGGAAAAGCAAGAAAACCCTCGGTTGTTTTGAAGGATGGAAAATCAATTATTAATAATAGTAATTATACCATTTGCTATTCTGCCAATACAAATCCGGGAAATGCATCCGTTAAAGTGACAGGCAAGGGAAATTACAGCGGAACCATCTCAAAGACCTTTGTGATATATCCTTCGGCACCAAAACTTTCGGCACGGTCATTAACGAAAGCAGCCTCTTTACAATGGGGAAAGGTAACTGGAGTAAGTGGATATGAAATTTATCTTTCCAATTCTCAGAATAAGAACTTTTCACGTGTTAGTTCGCTAGGGAAAAGCACATTAAGTTATAAGAAAACCAAACTGATATCAAAGAAAAAATATTATTTTAAAGTGAGGACCTATACCGTATCTGGAGGTAAAAAGCTTTATAGTGCATATTCCAATGTAGTATCGGTTAAGGTTAAATAAGATAAATGAAATCCTAAGATGCATAGCATTAATAGAATAGATGACACACGGAGGCTTTATGAATAACACAATATATGAGACAGATCGATTGATATTAAGAGCTCCTGACAAGAGTCTTGCAAAGATGGTTTTGGAATATTATCAAAGAAACCAAATATTTTTGGAGGAATGGGAACCGGTTAGAAACGAAGAATTTTATACTAAGAAGTATCATGAGGAGCAATTAGAGAATGATATGACCCTGAATCAGAAACAGAATCAATTAAGATTGTGGATTCTTAAAAAGGGGGAAGAGGATAAGGTAATAGGTTCCATAGGATTTACAAACATCGTTTGGGGAAGCTTTCTATCCTGCTATCTTGGATACAAGCTGGATCAGGAAGAAATCAATCAAGGATACATGACCGAAGCCTTAAATAAAGGAATTGAAATCATGTTCGAAGAATATGGTTTACACCGGATTGAAGCGAATATAATACCTAGAAATACACGCTCTTTGCGAGTGACCGAAAAATTAGGCTTTCAAAAGGAAGGCATTTCACCAAAGTATTTAAACATTAACGGGATTTGGGAAGATCATATTCATATGGTTCTTTTAAATGAAAAGCTGTAGGGTGGCTCCTACAGCTTTTTTGTTACAGCTTCCTCCCCGTCAAAAATTGAGGATATGATTTTGAATATTACAAATACTTCTTTTCGGAAATTGTTTATCAAAATCATTATGCCAAATTCTGAGTGGAGAGCGAACAGCAACGTTTTTTAACAGAAAGCATTTTGTCCCAGGAATCATTATTGTAAAAATCCAAGTAAAGTGTTAGTATTAATAGGAATTGAAAAAGTTGAATATGCTCGGAAGCATTTGGAAAGGTGTAAAGCCTTAAAGAATGTTTCCGTCTTTGCATTTAAAAACAAAGTATGGCTTGGACAGATGGAAAAGAGGATTGTATGGCTAGATATTTTAACGAGAAACAAGTGGAACTGCTGGCTCCGGCGGGGAACTTTGAGATTTTTAAACAGGTAATTCAATTGGGTTGTGACGCGGTTTATTTTGGTGGGAAGAATTTAAATATGCGCCTTCATCGTAAGGATTATAATTTTACAGACGAGGAACTTCAGGAAGCGGTTGAACTTGCTCATTCTTTAGGAAAGAAGGCTTATATTACAGTCAATAATATATATGCTGACCAGGAGCTTGACCAGCTAAAGGAGTTCTTGCTTAAGCTGGAAGAAATTCAGCCGGATGCATTGATTGTACAGGATTTTGCTACGATAGTACTAATTCAGGAAATGGGACTTTCCCTTCCCGTTCATTCCTCCGTAATGATGAATGTTCATAATTTGGACAGTATCAAAGCATTAAGAGAACTTGGTGTAACCAGAGTAGTTCTCTCAAGAGAAGCTTCGTTAGCTTATAGTAAATATCTAAGTGCAAAGAGTGATATGGAACTTGAGTACTTTGTACATGGTGATATGTGTGTCGCCCATGGTGGGAGATGTCTGTATAGCGGAGTACTTTTCGGACAGAGTTCCAACCGGGGAAGATGTTTGAAGCCTTGCAGATGGGAATATTCCATCGAGCAAGGTGGAGAGCATTATGCTACAAGTTTTCCTTTGGCGGTGAAAGATATGTTCATGTATGAGCATATTCCGGAATTGATTGACGGTGGCATTACATCCTTTAAGATTGAAGGAAGAATGAGGGATATTAATTATTTGACAATGATTATCAATGCATATTCTGACAGCATTGATCGTTATTTAAACGACCCCATCGGTTATGACAATAAGAAAGATTCCGATATCTTATTCGAGAACCGAAAAAGGGACACCTCTACGGCTTATGCCTTCGGCAAGCCGGGGCTTACCAACATTAATGAGCGATACGAAGGTACAGGTAAACTTTTTAGTAGTGGAAAGGTATTCAGTACGGCTACACAGGAAAGAGAAACCACTTTAGATAAAGTAGAAAAGATTAACCAATACCTATTGGAACATAAGACCAAGGTTAATGAGACCCCGAAGCTCAATGTGAAGGTGAACAATTTTGATCAGGCAAACCTGTGTTTAAAACTCGGGGTTGCTGCAATCTATCTATCCGGTGATGTATTTCAACCGGACAAGCCTTTTACCAGGAATGAGATAGAAGAATTGGTAAAGAAGAAAGGCACAACAAAGATTTATCTTGGAATGCCACATATGACTTTTGATCAGCAGCTGGATGAATACAAAAAATTCGCAGACTTTAAATTACCTATTGATGGTCTGCTTGCAACAAATCTTGGGGGAGTACATCGGTTAAACGGATATCCATTGATTGGAGATTACCCGATGAATATATTAAACCAAAAATCCGCGGAGTTCTTTCTTAAACATGGGGTGGGGTCAATTACGATTACTCCGGAGGCAACGCTAAGTGAGACGGTTTCTTTATTGAATGGACTTGGAAATCAAGCAGAACTGATTGTGCATGGCTCCCCAACGATGATGTATATGGAATATGATCTTTATGAAAACGGGAAGGTCCAGGAACCAGGATTACTATATCTTGTTGATGGGGAAGGATATAAGCATCCGGTATACAAAGATCAATTCGGCAGAAATCATATGCTGCTTTATAAGGATATCTGCTATCTACCAATTATCGATGGACTTTTGGCTGCAGGACTTAGAAATTTTAGAATCGAAGCGCAGTATTTAGATACACAGGATTTGGAGAAATTAATCCTAGTATATCAGGAAGCATTAAAGTCACCTGGCAAGTGCAGGGATTTATATAAAACCCTTCAGCCGGTAAGAGAAGGTTGGACACTGGGCTCATTTGCGCTTAATAATCTATAGTCAGAGGGACAAGCATAAGCTATGACAAGGTTTAATGGCAGATGAAGAACAACAATCAGTGTTAAACAACGGAAGAAGAGCAATATTTTAATATTAGGAATAGAAAGGGCTGTCGTGTGGCAGTGGATAGGACAATGAACCGATCGGAAGAAGTATTACAAATGCGTAAAGAATATCTAATGCCATGTCTTGGCTACTTTTATAAGGAACCACCGGTATTTATAAAGGGTGAAATGCAGTATTTATATGACAGCAATGGCAAGAAATATCTGGATTTCTTTGCAGGGGTATCCGTAATGAATTGCGGACACAGCAATCCCGCTATCATTGATAAAGTAGTACAGCAGTTAAAAACGCTTCAGCATGTGACAAATGTATACCTAACGGAACCGGTAGTAGAGCTGGCAAAGAGATTGGCGGAGGTGTTACCCGGGGAACTGCATAATTCCTTTTTTTGTATGTCAGGCTCGGAAGCAAATGAAGGAGCCATGCTCCTAGCTAGGATTTATACAGGCAAGAAGAAATTCATTACCTTAAAAAACAGTTTACATGGTAGAACGAATCTGACCATGGCTGCAACCAACATTCCTATGTGGAGAGCTGACCCGTTCTTACCGGAGGAGATTTATACTATATCCAACCATCCGGATGAAACATTGCAGGAGTTGGAAGAAATACTTAAAAAGGATTCTGCTATCGCTGCGTTTATCTGTGAGCCCATTCAGGGAAACGGCGGAATCATTACCCCGCCCGACAATTATTTTAAAGGAATTACAGAGCTTCTAAAACAATATGGTGTATTGTTTATCTGCGATGAGGTACAAACAGGGTTTGCCCGCACCGGTAAAATGTTTGCCATTGAACACTATGATGTGGTACCAGACATACTTACCATGTCTAAAGCACTGGGTAATGGAATCCCGGTAGCTGCTTTTTCCACAACAAAGGAAATTGCCTCAAAGTTTACCGCTCCTTCCGCATCCACCCTTGGTGGAAATCCGGTAGCATGCAGTGCTGCACTTGCGGTTCTTGATTTTATTAATGGACTCGCCCTTGAGGAACGAGCAAAAATGCTTGGAGATATACTGTTTGAGAAGTTATTAGCTCTAAAAGATAAATACCCGGTTATTAAAGAGGTTCGTGGAAAAGGATTAATGCTGGGAATGGAACTGGTGGACGCTGAGAATCAACCGTTACCGGAACGAACTGATCTTATACTGGAGTATTTGAAGGATGAGGGAATTATACTGGGCAAGAACGGGTTATATCGTAATGTATTAGCGTTTCAGCCTCCTCTGGTCATTAATGAGGATGATATTGATTTCCTCATCAAAAAGCTTGATGAAGCGTTCCAAAAATAGCATGTTTTATGATGTTACAGCCTGCATTCCATTATAGGATTGCAGGCTGAGTTTTTTTACCAAAAATTTTTAGGAAAAGTACCGATATTTAAATTCAGTTTAAAAAAGTAGAGTAGGATAATCCTATAATTCAAATAATTAATCATAATTCCCTTTGAAATTTGCGTGTCACGAGCTTTCCTACAGAACACATTAGCGATTATTAAAGCAAAATGAAAACCCTATGAAAATGTATCAGTAATATTCTTGATAATCTATATTCATAAAATAAACTCGCTTCATAAAGTTGTAACTTTTAACAAATAGGTAATTATGAAGCGTGAAAACTATAATTAGTGTATGCGTAACAGATATAATTCCGTAGAGGAAGCTAGCCTGAAGGAACGTTAGAGCGAAGGAATTCGTATTTGTTGTGTATACAATATTAGCAATAATATTGTTTCGAAATTATCTAACTTTCAATAAAACTTACAAGGAGATAAAACGATGGAAATTTTTTATGGTGTACTTATTATGCTTGGAGCAATCCTGTTATCGAATGTTATTAATCGTCTATTACCGACTTTTTCTGTCCCAATCATTCAGATCTTTCTAGGAGTCATCCTTTCCTTGATTCCATGGATGTATCACTTTAGTATGGAACCGGAGTTGTTCCTGATTTTATTTCTGGCGCCTTTATTGTTCTATGACAGTATGCAATGTGATAAGAAAAACTTATGGCAATTAAAACAACCGATTATTTTCTTGGGTCTTGGACTTGTGGTATTCTCAGTGGTTATTCTGGGCTTTCTAATTCATCGCATGATCCCAACAATTCCTTTGGCTGCATCCTTTGCACTTGCAGCGGCACTTGCTCCCACTGATGCAGTAGCGGTCAATTCCATCGGTAAACGAATTAAAATTCCAAATACGATTAATGGTTTATTGGGAGGAGAAGCACTCATCAATGACGCATCAGGTATTGTAAGCTTTCAGTTTGCGGTAATGGCTTTGCTCACAGGTAGTTTTTCATTGTTTCATGCCAGTATGAAATTTTTATTCGTGGCAATTGGCGGAGTGGTGCTAGGTGCAATTTTAACCGGTGTAAAATATCTGATTGTAAAATGGGTGCGTAAGTTCGGCATGGAGGGAGTGACTTTTCACCTGTTAATTGGCCTTCTAACCCCGTTTCTGATTTATATGATTGCAGAGGAAGCAGGTGTAAGTGGAATTCTCGCAGTTGTAATCTCCGGAGTAATCCACTCCGTAGAGAGCAGAAGAATTGACCCGGAGATTGCAACTTTAAAAATATCTTCAAAAAGCATATGGTCCACCATAGCTTTTATTCTTAATGGTTTGGTGTTTTTAATCCTTGGTATGCAATTTCCACTCATTATTAAGACAATCTGGCTTGACGATTCTTTCTATATCTATAAGCTTATTGGATATATCGTTGCAATTACAATATCAATGATAATCGTTCGATTTCTGTGGACCTACTTCGTTTTGGATCGAAATAAAAAGGTATTTTCTGCAAATCGCAGTGAGAAGTTAACGGAAAGCCTAATTATAAGCATGGCAGGAGTAAGAGGAAGTGTTACTTTGGCTACCTGTCTTTCCCTCCCAATCGTGCTTGCAAATGGCAGTGATTTTATACAAAGAGATCTTATTATCTTTTTGGCAAGCGGTGTCATTCTTTTATCCTTGTTATCTGCCAACTTTCTTTTACCTCTGTTGATTAGGAGGGAGGATGTAACAAGCTGGGATGAAACTGAAAATGAAGCGTATCTTGAAATTATGGAATCTGTTTTAAAGCAGCTGGATCATATGATTACAGAGGAGAATCATCATGATTTAAGTGTTATTAGAATGAATTATTTATTACGCGCCGAACAGCTTAGGAAAAATGAAATAACTCAAAACCATTTGGAGGAAGAGGATCGATTGCTAAAGCAGCTGGTGGCTCAATGGGAAGAGGAAAGTACTATCCTTCTAGCAGAGCAGGGAGAGATACCAAAAGAAGCAGCAGAGCGTTATTTGTTAAGATTAAAACAAATGAATAATCGAGGCAAAAATGGAAACATGAAGAAAAGTATGATCAAGCGAATCTATTTATTTCTTAAACACTGGAGGGAGAATCCTAAGCAGAGAGAAGAATTTGAAAATGAAAGACGAAGATTTATGGAAATGAAAAGAAAGAACAATGAATATGTATTACAGAAATTATATGAGAAAAGGGATAAAGAAGATTCTATTATGATTGAACGTAGGATTGCGGAACAAGAGCAGATGAAACTACTACTTCTGGAACGAATGGTTTTGCCTGGAGATCACAACGCAAAGCGAAAGGAGAACTCCATAGAACCCATTTCGCCTTCCGATAGAAAGAAAGATTTAAGAGATGAAGGTGCAACTGATATGGTTGACTTGATATCGATTGGCTTTCAAATTGAAAGGGACTGTATTCAGTCCATGTTCGAGCAGGATAAGATAACAAGAGAGATGGCAAGAAAGTTTCGTAATAATATAGCTTTGATGGAATTACAAATAAAAACGAATGAAGAGTAGCGAAAGGAATTTAACAAAGCAAAGGATAGTTTGATTTGTTTAGTCCCTATCGATAATAAAACCTGGAAGTCTTCTGAATTAAACATAAAGTTACTGTTCACTCCCAATGTCATTTAGTTAAGTATTACATGCTATATCTTTCTATACGGTGTAACAAAAATAAAAGGTATTATTCAAAAAAACAGTTGACATATATCCTCAAATATGCGGCCTCTT
>JAEZLH010000014.1 GCA_023435895.1 Bacillota bacterium | reverse complement strand
TTTATCAGCATGCCCAAAATGAGAAAAAGGCAACTAGCGGTACAAGAAAACCCGCCAGTTACCCAATTTTTAATTATGAAATTTAGCAATCGCTTCCTTCGTTAGTCTTAACTTATTGACATTGGTTACAAAGCAGCCTTATAGTCACGGTTTAATCCCAGCTCAGAACTTAGTAATAATTTCGATAAATAATTTCCGATAAAGGAGGAGTATTTGCATTTGTCGAAATCATATCCTTAACTTTGAGTGGGAGTAAACAGCAACGCCTTATACCCAATCTCCCATATTAATAGAAACCCTTTCGAACCCTTTCCTAATCATTGTGTTTTACAGCAAGGCTTTCTTACGCTCCAGCACTCTAATTTACAATATTCATCATAGGAATCATTTGGTTTGGATTTGGCAATCACTATTAGAAATGCTATTATTAATAAAATTATCAGTATCATATTTATTATCTTCCTTCTTGAGTATTATTAAGCTAAATACGTTCAGACCAATATTTCTTTTTCATTCCTATCGCTGAGATTAAAATTAATGTCTATATCAATTCAATAATCAGCAAGCACATCCTACCATGGAGCTTCTTTTTTCAACCAGAACAACATCGTGCCATTTCCCATTGGTTGTCTTGCCTAATTTTTCTCGTATTCCAATTTCGCGGAAGTTGCATTTTTTGAAAAGTTCTCTGCTTGAGATGTTTTCTTTGATGATGGCTGCCTGTAAGGTCCAGTATCCTGCTTCCTCAGACTGCTGAATAAGCCCTGATAGTAATTTCGTTCCAACCCCCTGATGTTTATATTCATCACGAATATAGATACTTACTTCGGCTACACCGACATATACGCATCTACTGGAAACCGGGGTCAGTGCAGTCCATCCGATGATGGTATCTCCGGTGTGCCCTACAAGACGGCAGGACGCACTATGTTCTCTGTTCCATTCGTCCCAATTTGGTACATCACTTTGGAAGGTTGCTATCTCAGTCTTTATTCCTGCCAAATAGATATCGGATACCTGAGGCCAATCCATTGGTTGCATTTTCTCAATAGTAAAATCCATTCTTCTTTTCCTCCAATTAATAAGGTAAGTATAACTTGAATTATTAATCAACAACACACTTATTCTTTTTCGCTGCATCTGTTAGGAGGGTTAAACTTTCTAATACCTGCCCTCTCTTCTCTTCCGGAATTGAACAAAAGATGTCTTTGTAATAAGTTTCCATACTCTTTTCGATGCTAAGGAATACTTTCCTGCCTTCATCGGTTAATTGGATTACAACATACCTTCTGTTATCCGTATCCAGCTCTCTGAGTGCCAACCCTGTATCCACAAGATTATTCACTGTCCTGCTCATGGTACTTTTATCTACATCTAATAAATCTGCCAGATCAACTAAAGAAACCTTTCCAAGCCGTCCTATCTCCACAATTGCGTGACATTGAGTTATAGTAACACCGCAACAGGAAGCATCGCTTTTCTCCAGTATGCCTAAGTTTCTTACCAGAACACGGATTAATTCTCGAAGTGTTCCACTTCCTTGGTCAATCATTTCTTTCACCTCCAAGAATATTTTACCATACAACAGTTGTAATATGCAACTATAAAATAAAAATTTTTCATTTGTTATAGAAGCAGTTTCATCGTTGTGTGGAGATAAAATAGGGTAACTTATGTGGTGTATTTAAGTCTAAATCACAGAAGGAGTAATATGATACCAGCAATTCTATTGTAATTGCCTTTTTTAGCTCTATTTCATCGGTTTGCGTATTCTATTTGGAACTCATATAAATATGAGCGTGAAGGACATCATCTTTTTCTCATATATATCCTCCCTATCCTTTACATAATAAATAAGTATACATTGCGTTTATCAATAAAATAATATAGAATATTAAAGGTGATGCATCTATATGTTGTGGCATACTTTTCTATATTAAACAAATCACAGTAAATATTGGGAATATATCAGACATACAAATTATCGATGTACAATCTCTGTACATCTTTTTTCATCACATAAGGCTATAAAAATAGTTGCACTGTTTATAAGCGAATAGCGAACAGCAATGCAAATCTTCTCAATTCCAACATTGAAAATTCAGAAAGAAAGGAAAATAATCTTGAATACTACAAATGATCTAGAATCAAAAAGTATAGGCAGATTACTGTTAATGTTTTCTGTACCGGCAGTGATAGGAATGCTCGTAAATGCCTTATATAGCGTTGTTGATCGAATTTTTATCGGCAGAGGCGTGGGTTCACTGGCTCTATCAGGTGTTGCAGTAACATTTCCTATCACGAATATCATTATGGGCGTGGGTATGTTAATCGGTATCGGTTCATCGACGATTGTTTCCATTAAATTAGGACAAAAAAAATATGAAGAGGCGGAAAAGATAGTCGGTAATGCATTTCTTTTAACGATCATGCTGACAATTCTTGTAACCATAATCGGATTAATATTTTTAGATCCAATCTTGATGTTACTTGGTGCAAGTGCAGAAACAATGCCCTATGCAAAAACCTTTGCAAGGATTCTACTCTCAGGAGCAGTTCTTCAAAATATCGGCTTTGGTCTTAATTCGATTATCAGATCACAGGGTGATGCAAGAACGGCCATGTATACCATGCTAATCGGAGCGGTTCTGAACACAATTTTAAATCCAATCTTTATTTTTATTTGTAAGTTAGGTGTTGCAGGTTCAGCGTATGCTACCTTGATATCACAAGCAGTCTGTTCCATTTGGGTTATCTTATATCTAACAAGAAAGAGTCTTGTTAAGCTAAAGAAATGTAATTTAAAGCTAAGCAGTCACATATTTTTTGAGATATCTTCTATTGGTATCTCACCCTTTATCATGCAGGTGGCAGCAAGTGTTGTTACGATGATATTCAATCTCAGCCTTAAGAAATATGGAGGAGATCTTGCCGTAGGTGCGTATTCGTTGATTATGAGTATCGCCATGCTGATCTTAATGCCTAGTTTTGGTGTTAATCAAGGTGCGCAGCCGATCATTGGTTATAATTATGGTGCAGAGAATATTCACCGTGTGAAAAAGACTTTATTATATTCCATTATTGTAAATACATGCATTTCCTTCCTTGGATGGCTGGCGATAGAATTATTCTCAACCCAGATTATAAAGGTGTTTAATAAAGATGATCTTGAATTAATACATATTGCATCGAATGGTCTTCGTATCTATCTGTTTGCAATTCTTATTGTTGGAGCACAATCGGCTTGCATTAATTATTTTCAATCGGTTCGAAAAGCACTCTTATCCATGATACTTAGCTTATTACGACAGGTTGTAATTTTAATTCCATTGGTTATGATTTTACCAAATTTCTTTGATCTAAACGGTATTTGGTACGCTGGACCCATTTCAGATATCGGTTCATCCATAGTATGTGCTATTTTAATAATCATTGAAGTTAGAAAGCTTAAACCGAATACTACTCTTGCATAGTATTATCAGATAGGCAAGCTTATATTGTTGGACGAACAAATAATTGGCTCTAAAATAAATGATTAATCTCTTAAAAACGGTATATTTTAAGTTGAAATTAGTCAGTATGAGAACAATATTTTTCGGGAGTTATACTAGTTCAATGCCAAATAAACTCTTAACTACGAAAAGCATAGAAACCATTTATGGGTCTCTATGCTTTCTTTATTTACAGCTTTATGTGTATGAAATATAGTGAATCAAGAGCTTAACTTAGCTAAACGTTCATTTAAAACTTGTTTATACACGGTTACACTACGCTCTCCTACAATAGGTTCCCCAACTATTTTTCCTTCGGAGTCCACAAATATGGTAGTTGGGTAAGCTAGAAGGTTTTTATCCATATAGCTTTTTATTGATTCGTCCGGTACGAGACTTGTAATGGTAAAACCTTTGCCTTTCATAATATCCTGCGCAAGTTTTAAAGAATCGCTATCGATGACATCTCCTACTAAAGATATCATTTGCGTTCCTTCGGGCATGTTTTTACTCATTTCCTGAAGATCGGGTAATTCCTTAATGCATGGTTTACAAAATGTTGCCCATATATTTATCATGGTCAGTTTGTGTCCCGAGAATATGGTGTTATCTACCGCTTTATTATTGGTATCCTTTGTTGAGAAGGAGCTTAGATTGTCCATTGTAACAGTCTTGACATTGATGCTTGCTTTTATAGCTGGAAGCATTGCAACGATATCGTTATAGCTTGCTTTCATACCATCGTCAAAGGAACTGGTATCAACGGGATATTCTGAGTAAATATATATGGTTCCATCTTTTCGACCCAATTCTTCTGTAGTACTTCCCTTTGTGATTTCGGAGGGCTTCTTTCCGGAATTCATCCATCCATCCCATTTGCTCTCTGGATATTCGAAGATTTTAAATAATGCATACTCACCTTTCTCAGGCATAAAGTAGATATCCAAATGCGCATCCGGATCGCTTTCTGCTTTATCTTTGTCTAAATCATCCAGATCCCCAAACATGATTTCGTATCGTCCGGGAACAATCGTTGAATCATCCATGTATTTTGTGGGTAACTTTACGGTGGTGCCCAACCCCTCTTCTGTATAATCAGTATAGCCTGTGTAATCGTATTTTCCATTCTTGTTTTCAGAACTTTGTTTCGTTGTATCATCTTTGGTGGGTTTTGAACATCCCATCAAGGTTATGGTGAAAATACTTAAGAATAACAGCACACGTAATAGTTTATATAGTATTTGTTGCTTCATTTTTTTCCTCCGATTGAAATAGTTTTATTGGCTCTAAATGAATTGCTTTTTGTGGACAGTTGCGTTTACAGGAACCACACCTTATGCATTCACTATGATTCGGTGTTTTTACCGGTTCCACATTCATCTTGCACACATTGGAACAGGCACCGCAATTTGTACATTTGTTTTGATTGATAATATAACGATAGAAGCTAAACCGATTAAACAATGCGTAAAATGCTCCTAAGGGACATAGATATTTACAAAAACCTCGATAAATCAATATGGATAACATTAAAATAATGGCTAATACAAATAATTTCCAAGAAAATAGCCAGCCAATGGTAGACTGTAACGGCTTGTTCATTGAAATTAACGGGATTCCACCCTCCAATGTACCCGCAGGACATAAATATTTGCAAAAGAAGGGAATTGTGGAGCCATAAGAATCCGCTGCAAGGAATGGTAACAATATTACTAAGATTACCAAAATAAAATATTTAATCAACCGTAAGGGACGATCAAACTTTTTATTAATCCTTAGTTTATGATTTGGTATTTTGTGTAAGAGCTCTTGTATCAAACCAAAGGGACAAAGAAATCCGCAGATAACCCTGCCGAACAATACGCCCATCAAGGATAAAAACCCTAGTACATAAAAAGAGATTCCATACAACGAACAACCTGCTGATACTTGAAGCGCACCGATGGGACAGGCACCGAGTGCACCTGGGCAGGAATAACAGTTTAAAACTGGCACACAGAGGTTTTTACTCTTGCCGGTATAGATTTTACCTTTCCAGAATCCTGATAGATTACCATTTATGATTACGGTAGAGAAGCACTGAATGATGCTGCGTATATAATTCCTTATTAATAATTTCATAGGGTTACCCAATTCCGATACACTCCAGACATATATTGATTGCTTTTGAAAGTACAGCTTTATACTCTTCATTCATAATTCCTATTATGAGCAATGTAATCGATAGAAACAGCGTAGCGTAACGCAAAAAATTGATCCTTTCATTCTTTATTGTAAGTTCCTCCTTTTCTGATTATTGTTAGTAAGGGCTTCGTGTACCCAATGCCCTGATAAATTATGGCAAATGCTACTGGAATAAATTGCCCCTAAATCGTAACAGCCAGTTGTAACCTGCTTGTATAAAAATTGTGTCTAAGTTGTACTTTATTAAAGTTGTTAAGGTTATTTACAGTGTCAAAGTCCTCTTTATTGTTATGTATTCTTTCAATAGAACTGTTTCTATGGCGGAATTTCTCTCACAATTCAGATCCATTCGTCAGAGACCTTTTGATTGGGGATTGATAATGAAAGGGTGATTTTGATATACTAGAAGGAGTTCTACTCATTTGCTATGATACATCTAAGACACAAATGAATGATAAATTTATTCATTATACAATGTACTTTTTTGGTAGTGAGTTCACAAATAATTCGGTGGAGAGGAAGGTGAATTGCTTGCTGAATATTTTAATCGTAGAGGATGAAAAAGCAATCAATGAATTAATCTATGTTAATTTAAGAGATAATGGATATAGCTGCACGCGAGCCTTTGATGGTCAGGAAGCTGCAGATTTGATAGAGGATAATGTTTATGACTTGATATTACTGGATATTATGCTACCGAAAATAGATGGTTATGAGTTGCTTGATTATATCCTGCCCCTTGGGATGCCTGTTATCTTTATTACCGCTAAAAACGATATCAACGAACGGATTCGGGGATTAAAACTGGGAGCGGATGATTACATCTCAAAACCATTTCAGGTGGGAGAATTGCTTGCCAGGGTGGAGGCAGTTCTAAGGCGGTTCGGGAAAAGTGAACGAAAAATCGAGTTATATGGTGTCACGATAGATCTGAATTCACGTGAAGTCAGAAAGAATGGCCAGTTAATTGATTTGACCGTGAAAGAATTCGAGTTACTAATTCAGTTGATACACAACAAAAATGTAGCACTTCGTAGAAGCTGGTTATATGAACGTGTATGGGAAAATGAATTTACCGGTGAGACACGAACTCTTGATACTCATATTCAACGTTTGAGAAGAAAGTTAGAATGGGAAGATCATATTAAGACAGTCTTTCGAATCGGCTATCGGCTTGAGGTGTAGAGAATGAAGTTATTTTCTAAAATTTTTCTGTGTTCGTTGGTTATGTTAAGCATTGCATTGTCGCTCTCCAGTTATTTGATTATAACTTCTTCTTATAAAAATGCAATGAATCAGGAAATCCAACGATCCGTAGATCAATATCAATATATTAAGTTTCTTATACAGGCGGATCTCATCCAACAGAAGGATAAGCTTGATAAAATCAAATTCTCGGATGCAATTTATTCCAGTGTATCGAAACTAACTAACCAGAATTTACCTGGATTTTCCAGTGGTGGTAATTACATTAATGTATTTCGGGGAGATTTTTCTTCTATTTATAGCTCTTTTCCAGAAGGAATGGACTTTAAGATTTCGGACTATGATGTAAATCAGAAGATTATTAATAAGGTTGTTCAATATAAGGGTATCACACATATTATGGTGCTTGGCAAGATTACTCAAAAAGATCAAACGGTATATCTTCTGACATCCACTAACATACAGGCTGTCATTGATCAAAAGGAAGAAATGATAAAAAATTATGGAACGGTTTATTTTGTGACCATTGGGATTGGCGTAATTCTTGTAATCCTCTTCTCTTCTTTTCTAACCGGGCCACTTAGGAAAATGTCTGCGGCTGCAGCAAGAATTGCTGATGGAAACTATAAGGAACGTTTAGCGATATATTCTGGTGATGAAATCGGTGAGCTTTCAAAAAGATTTAACAGTATGGCAGAAACAATTGAAGAAAGGATTGTAGAGCTTTCCTCGGCAGCCAAACAGAAAGAAGACTTTGTGGCAAATTTTGCGCACGAATTAAAGACCCCTCTTACTTCAGTGATTGGATATGCAGATATGATTTATCAGAAGGAGTTATCCAGGGAAGACACCAAGAATGCAGCAGCCTATATACTGGATGAAGGACTGCGTCTGGAAGCACTTTCACTGAAGTTGATGGATTTAATAGTTTTAAATCGGCAGGATTTTATTCTGGAGGAACTTCCGGCAGACGAATTACTTCAAAATATAGGGGATACCTTAAAGCCTTTATTTTCCAATCATCATGTCCAGTTTACGATTGAGGCAGCCAATGAATATATAAAAGTAGATTATGATTTGTTTAAAACCCTTTTAATCAATCTAATTGATAATGCGATTAAAGCAGGCAGTACACAAATTAAACTTTCGGGTGAGATTGTGAATAATTGCTACCTGGTTAGTGTGAGTGATAATGGGTGTGGAATTGCATCAGAAGAATTGAGCCGTATTACAGAAGCATTTTATATGGTGGACAAGTCCAGATCCAGAAAGCAACATGGCGCTGGCTTAGGTCTAGCATTAGCATCCCAAATTGCTCAAATACATGGCTGTTGTTTGGAATTTGAAAGCATTCCCTCACAAGGGACTAAAGTATTGATTCCTCTCCCACTGCTATTGAAAGAGGGTGATTACAATGATTAAGCAACGAATACTTACTGTCGTCGGAGCAGCTATTACAATGTTATTTGTGTATGGTGGATGGCTTTTAACAAATGAATTAATGGATCGTCAGCAGGACAAACTAATGGATACCGTTCACTCCATCGAAGTGAAGGAATCCTTGAGTACCGGTTTGGAGGACGAACAAGAAAGAGTTCCATTAAGTGATAAAGAAATCGTGGATATTCTTAATATCTGGAATAGAAAACAAGTCGGATATTATCATGACCCGGTGGATGGTCAGCTGACGATGGAGGAAGCAATCAAAGCTGCAATATCCGGATTATCCTATTTTTGCGAAAAGGGTGTTCTTCCAAGCCTAATCTCAGAAAGTGAATATGCTCAAACAAAAGCATTTTTATATGATATTAAAGGTAATCCCTCCACTCGGGAAAGTATTTCTCCTGCACCTAGGCCACTGTATAGTTTTTGGTCAGTAAGTCTCGCCAATAAAAAAGTGATGATTGACCTTATAATAAATGCTCAAACAGGTCAGATTTGGACTGCTACTATTACATCATTTAGTGAAGAAGTTAATATTAATGAGCTCAGTACACTGAAAGTATTACAGACCTATGAGACTTATCTTCATTTATTTAATGGAAATCAATTAAGAAGTGATGAGTATTATTCGGTAAAATACTACTACAACAATTTATTCGGTTTATCGGTTTATAAAAAGTCTTCAGATAATAGTCCCTACGGGATGATTCAATTCGCCATAGGATCGGCAGAATAGATATGCTATGAGCTGTCATATTATTCGATATGAGAACATTATATATCCTAAATCGAAAGCTGTAATATAACAAAGCCCTCGATTGCGTATGCATTCAAGGGCTTTGCTTATTTTGGGCGAAAAAATTCTTCTTGTAGACAATATTATGAGTTATATTCTAAATCTGCCATCCTTAAAGTTTGTAAGAATAGGTTGCTGTATTACTTTATCATATTACCATAACGGTGTAAATAAATCAATAACATTTCGATTAAATATGCAGGAGATTGAATATTTAAGCTATGAGATTCTATGTGTGCATAAAGAAATAATTTATTATAAGAGCTAAGCCAAAAATACGGCTAAGCGGACATATTTATTCATTTAATAAAAGTAATGTTTGTTTGCTTTGTTCTTGTCAGAACCAGTGCAGCACTTTCTAATAACGGATAGAGAAAGCAGGATGGTTTTTCGATAATGACGTTCAAAAAATATAGGTGTAGAGGTACAAACGAGATTTTTTGAATGTTGCATAAAGAAATTCAGACAAGCTTAAAAGTCCGGCTAATTTAAAGCCGTTGTACTAGCCTTCAAACTATTCTTATAATCGTTGCGTTCTAAGTCTGTCATACTCATGTAAGTTGGATAATCTAAACTACATTGTTCTAAAATCGTACCACAATGCAAGCATATGGCATCCGGTTTTCTGGATACCATTCGAAAGTTAAAACAATTTGGGCAAATATATATCTTCAGCATTTTTCTATTCCTCCCAATATGATTCGGTTTCTAGTATACCATATTTAGGAGAGAATGTAAACCTGAACTCGGCATTAAATCATAAAAACAGCATATATTATACATATTTCTTTGTGAAATAGTTATAAAAATTATCATTCTACACTCTTTAAGGATTCTATCATATTAATCTTTTTTAGCTTAAAGTACATAGCAAAGTTCACCAATGCTGAGAACAAAAGCGTTAACAAAAAGCAGTAAAGATAGCTGGTAGGATTAATATTTCTGCCAAACATCATCATATCAATTTCGACAGTAATTATTACATAATGATGCAGTGCAATCCCAAGGAATATTCCAAGAATGGCTCCGATCAATGTCAAGATAATATTCTCACGGTACACATAGGCTGCCATTTCATTATTATAAAATCCCAGCACTTTAATCGTAGCCAGTTCTCTTCTTCGCTCATTAATATTAATATTATTCAGATTGTAAACTACTACAAATGCCAAGGCTCCGGCGGAGATAATTAATACCCATACCACAATATTTAGGCTTTCTAACACATGGGATAAAAGGTTTTGATAATAACTGGTGTAGAACATTCCATTGGCAGCCTCATATTGCAATAGATGATTACCTACCTCTAACTCACTCGTTTCATTTGTACTAGGCATTAATAAAAAATACTCATTATACTTGACATCACTATGAAAAGCAGAACGATAAAGCTCTGGAGTCATGTAAAGATAGTGTGTCATATAATTTTCGGTGATGGCGGTTACCTTAACCTCACTTTGGATCGCTCCCTTTTTAATCGTAATTTTATCTCCTGCTTTTACGCCCAGTTTTTTTGAGATCTGTTCAGTTAATATAATACCGGAACTATCAAGTGCGTGATTTTGATGTCCCACTCGGTTCCGAAGGACGATATATTGTTCAAAATCGGAGGGGGTTTCCGGCACATACATGGAAACGGACTTAGTTATTCCATGAGCTGAGATATCAAGTGATTCGTTGGCGATTCTCATCCAATCCTTAATGTTAGGATTTTGGTTTAACTCTTGTTCTAGTTTTTCTTTTTGAGAAACGGTAACTTTATTGTCGATAGAGAGCGAAGCGTCATATACCATAATTTGATCAAACTGTCTGGTATAAATGACAAAAATGGAGTCTCTAAGTCCATAACCTACCAGCAGAAGGGCCATACAGCCTCCGATACCAATAATCGTCATAATAAAACGTTTTTTATAGCGAAACAAATTCCGGACGGTGGCTTTCCATGTGAAGCCAAGCATGTTCCATACAAGCGGCAATCGTTCCAACAATACACGTTTACCGATTTTTGGTACTTCCGGTCTCATCAACTGAGCTGGTTTTGATAATAATTCCTTGTAGCAGGCAAAGAATGTGGCAAAGCCGACACAAAAAACGGATAGCAAAGTTGCCAAAGCAGCGTAATAAAAGTTAAAGGGCGTAACTACTTTAGCGATTCCAGTATAAAGAATCTTATATGCGATAATGATGATGGTTGGAAGAACCTTTAGTCCAACCATTGCACCAAAAATACTTCCTCCCAGGGTGGCGAGCAAGGCATATAAGATATATTTCATAGCGATGGAGCCTTTTGAATACCCCAAAGCTTTAAGAATTCCAATTTGTGTACGTTCCTCCTCTACCATACGTGTCATCGTGGTAAGACTAATTAATGCAGCAACCAGAAAAAATATAACAGGAAATACTTTGCCGATGGCACCGATTCGATCCGCATTCTGCTCAAATTCCACATAAGCTTCAATACTATTACGATCTAACACATACCACTGTGGCATCTTCAGACTTTGCAAATCTATTTTACCCTGATTAATCTGGTTTTGTGCATCAGTAAATTGTATTTGAGCTTCTTTATTTTTTGTTTCAATCGCTTGTAGAGATGCTTGAAGCTGTTCTCCCGATAATCCCGAGTTTTGAAGCTGTGATAATGCCTTGTCGCTCTCCTGTTTTGCGAAATCTTTCTTTTTGTCCAGTTCTTGTTGGGAATGATTGATTTTATCCAAGGCAGGTTGATAAAGATCATCATATCTTTTTTGGCACTGAAGGTCTTCTATATCTTTCACTCGGTTTAATACAGTTTTCACCTGATCGTTATATTGATCTGTATATGCAGTAAGCTCTTTGACACCCGTTGCGGTGGCATATATGGAAGTATAAACTTCCGCTTTGAATACCTCCGGTAAAACAACTACGAAGCTGTTGATTTTGCCATTTCCTATATCAGAGGTTCCCCTTTGAAAGGATAAATAGTAGGGATTAGAGCCAATTCCAACGATAGTATATTCCTTCTGACTAAGGGAGTCGGACAAATCTTTATCTGTGCCGGAGGATAACGAGATATGATCTCCAATTTTATAGCCCGTATTGTGAATAAAGTAAGTATCCACTAATATTTCATTATTCTTCTCCGGTAATCTGCCCTTCTCCACGGTGAAACGATTCACTGTTTTTGTTAAAGACATTACTTTCAGAACCAGTTCGCTGCCTCCTGCATCGCAAAGTGCATCCATCGAATAAGTTGGTTCCACTTGTGCTACTCCTTTTACCTCAGAAATGGCTGAAACATCTTGTTCGGTAAGACCCAGCGTGCTAAAAATTTGAATATCCATCATATTATTCTGATCAAAGCAATAATCAGCGGTCAATCTCATATCCGGGTCAGTGGCACGAATGCCTGCAAAAAAAGCAACTCCAAGTGCGACGATTAAAAAGATAGAAATGAACCGATTTAAACTTTTTCTGATTTCCATCAGGAAATCCTTCCACAATGCTTTCCTTTTCATATCATCCTACCATTCTATCTGATCTATGGAAACGGGTTCTTGATTTAATGCGATATCCTGTACTCTTCCGTTCTTCACACGAATCACTCGATCTGCCATGGGTACCAAGGCAGAATTATGTGTGATTACGATAACGGTCATCTTTTTTTGCCTACAGGTATCTTGGAGTAATTTTAAGATGGACTTGCCGGTCTGGTAATCAAGTGCGCCAGTAGGTTCATCACATAATAAAAGCTTCGGGTTTTTAGCCAAGGCTCTAGCGATTGCAACTCGTTGTTGTTCCCCTCCGGACAGTTGCGCGGGAAAATTATTCATCCGCTCCTCCAGCCCAACATCCTTTAGAACCTCCTCCGAATTCAGAGGGGATTTACAGATTTGGGAGGCTAAATCCACATTTTCCTTTGCGGTAAGATTCTGAACCAAATTATAGAATTGAAATACAAAACCAATCTCTTCTCTTCGATACTTTGTCAGTTGTCTTTCATTATAATCGGTGATATCCGCACCTGCCACGTAGACATGACCTTCTGAGCAAGTATCCATGCCACCTAAAATATTTAATACTGTAGTTTTACCGGCGCCGCTTGGTCCCACCACAATAACAAATTCTCCTTCTTCAATGGAGAATTCTGCTCCATCCAAGGCATGTATTTCTACTTCACCCATACGATATGTTTTTCTTACCTGCTCAAGTTTTATAAAACTATCCATACTCTTCCCTTTCGCTCAATCTTACTTCATCTATTAACCTTATTTTATTCTGATTTCATGATGCATGCAATGTCTCACAGATAAAATCGACTTCATTTTTTCAACATAACCTTCCAAATTCTTTCCAGCCTCTCAATGTGATAATTTTATATAAATTGTAAATGCTATCATTAAAATCGTTTCTAATACAAGGTTTCCTACCAAATATATTAGTAACACATTCAGGAGGTACTTATGCATATTTATAAGATTATCTTTTCATCCTTAGCATCTTTAGTATCACTATTTCTATTTACGAAGATCATGGGAAATCGGGAAATGTCCCAGCTCAGCATGTTCGACTACATCAGTAGTATTGCACTAGGATCTATCGCAGGAGAAATGGCGGTTATGTCAACAGACAGCATACTGGAGCCATTTGTTGCAATGCTGATATTTACAGTATTTACAGTACTTATATCATATATTACCTGTAAATCAATCTATTTACGAAGGTTTTTTGAAGGTCAGTGTATGCTTTTATACCAAAACGGCCAAGTATTTGAAAAAAATCTGCTCAAAGCAAAAATGGATATCGATGAGTTCCTTTCTGCTTGCAGAATCGCTGGCTATTATGATCTTGAGGAAGTACACACTGTGTATTTGGAATCAAACGGTAAAATCAGCATCCTTCCAATTACTTTGAATCGACCTGTAACACCTGAGGATATGAACCTCCAACCTCAGCAAAGTGTACCCCTAGCCAATGTAATCATCGACGGAAGAATTCTCGATGACAATTTAAAAAGCACCGGAAAAAATGAAAAGTGGGTGGAGAAACAGCTTCAATCAAATGGCATAACCAATATGAAGGAAGTAATCCTCGCAACCTATGATTCTAACAAGAACAAACTAAACGTATACCGCAAATATAATAAAAAACAGATGCGTGATATCTTTGAATAAATTGCATTAGAATTTACAACGAACCCCTATCATCAACCCATCTACTCAATGTATAGATGCGAAAACTTCACAACCTATATTGTTAAAGCAGAAATGAATACAATTTTATAGCTGACTCTTGACCGAAGGGCAACGGAAGCAATAAAATTCGTATTCATTTCTGCTTTAACTCACTACCTCCCCGTTTCGCCCACAACCCCCCCCACCATTGGTATAAATTTATTCCCCGCCCTTTATTTCGGTTATAGTTGAGTACTTAAAATCATAAAATGTTACAAGTTCTAAATTTATAAGGATGATTCGAAAATGCATTCAAAGCCGAAAGGAATCATAATCATTGTCAGCGAATTAATTGTGCTGGTTATAATAGCAATTATTTCAATCAGAACAGGTATGGAGAGGGAGAAAGCCATCTATGCCTCCATGTATGATACGGACAAAAAATTTATAAAGTGGGTCAGCTTTGATGTATCCTCAAGTGCGATGGAGGATGCTTATAAATATGATGTAAAATCACAGTCTGAGCCAGTTAAAATAAACTGGATTGAAGTCTTGTCCTATTTGGGCTGTAAATACGGTGGTGACTTTGGTTCCTATAAGAAAAAAAATATGGATGATCTTATCTGTAAGCTGCAGCAAGGGAAGGAAAGTATGAAGTCCCTTACGGATGGGATGAAATATTATAATTATTATTATGAAGCCTATGAAGCGGTACTAGGGGGATTAGTGGGTGAATATAAGGTTGAGGTGAAGGATGACAGCGCGCCGGGTGGCAAACGCTGGGAAAGCAAATACGGATTAAAGGCATTTCTTCCTTTAGCCAAGTATTATCCCTATAGTCATTTTGACGACTTTGGAGTGTCTAGAAGCTATGGCTTTCGAAGAAAGCACCTGGGACATGATATGATGGGTCAGGTAGGTACTCCGGTAATTGCGGTGGAATCCGGTACCATTGAAGCCTTGGGCTGGAATCAATACGGTGGTTGGAGAATCGGCATACGAAGCTTTGATCATAAGCGCTACTACTATTACGCACATCTTAGAAAGAATTACCCTTATAATACGGAATTGAAAGTAGGAAGTATCGTCCAGGCCGGTGATGTAATTGGTTATCTGGGACGCTCCGGTTATAGTAGCAATGAGAATGTTAACAATATTACGACCCCCCATTTACATTTTGGATTACAGCTAATCTTTGATGAATCACAGAAGGAAAGCAATAACGAGATATGGGTTGACTGCTATGATTTGATCCAGTTTTTGAGTAATAACCGAAGTGAAACGGCGAAAGGAACCGATACCAAGGAATATCATAGGGTGTACCAATATATTGACCCGGTTGCAGAGCATTATATTAATCATAGCATGTACAAATACGAAGATGATGAATTTAATATTAAGATATATTAGGATGTATGGGGTTGAATAACCTTATTTATACCGTGGCTATGTCAATTTGCACATATTTAAAGATTTATGTTTTGATGAAAAGGTATAAGATGTTATATCGATATACGGTAAAGTTAGATTTTCCATTCTATCATAAAAAGAAATCCTTTCACATTCATTGTTTCAATGGTTTGTGAAAGGATTTCTTCGCTTTCCATGGAATTAATATTGCTTTTTAATATTCTTTCGTTTCATAAAGCATATAAGTGCAAGAATAGCCGGAATGATAAATTCGAAGATTAAGTTTAGATTCACAATCAAATAACGGTACAGATAGTTAAACTCAAACTGGGTACTGCTTAAATAATAGGTTAGATAATAAATGATAACCGTTAAAGGGATATAAAGGTATTTATATTCCTTCAGATGGAACAACCACTCAAAGCATCGAACCAAAACAATGGTAAACACACAAATTGCGATAAAGTCAGACAGGATACATATCAGCGTCACCAACACCTCAAATCGTTCGAAGATATTAAAGAAAGAGATACTTTTAACTGTAATATAGAACGGAAAAGGCAGGCTTGCAGTCAGGCTGGTACCTGAAATACCAAAGGTGAGCAGGGTGATAATAAAGACCAGCACGGTAAAAACGCCAATACTATACCATAATTTGCGAAGTTGTTCCTTGGTCACGGTTATTCCAAGTTTATCGGCAAAGAACAATGCAATAATAATATTGCCTCCAACAGCAATTACATGCTTAGAAGCATAAACGGTGTTTTTTAAATGTATTGTAGAAAGTGGGTAGAGATAATCTGATCGTATTCTTGAAATGGCACATACAAACAAGATAACCAATAACACTACTACGGTTCCTAAAGCAATCTCTGAAAACCGAAAAATGGTCTTAATCCCACGTATCAGTGCATAAAATATCAAAATTGCCATAATTACCATAAAAAAGTCTGATCTGGTATTAGGCATTAATGTGAATTGTAAAGTAAGGCTATATATGCTTACCTTTGCAACAATACCGATTAATATCCATAACAAATACGCCAGAATAACAATCTTTGAAAGAAAGGTGCCAATCAGCTGCTCCATAATTTCATAAAAGTTAAGCCCTGGAAAGGATTTTATTAATAGGATCACGATTGCAGTCAAAGGCACCGTCGCAACCACAGACCATAGAGGGCTCAAGTATCCACTTCTCCCCGCTTCTGCTGCCAACGCCTCCGGAATCTGTCTCAGAATGGATGAGATTGAGACAAACAAAAACAAAAAGGATATTTGTCTGAGTGTAACTTCTCTATTCAATTACTCCCACCTCATTTCATATATTTTTCCATCACCGAAGACAAACTCGGTAAATAGGGATTGATAAGATAAAACACGCCCAGCGACAGCCCTATAACAGATAGCAGAAAGAATAATAGCAAATTCCTTTTTTCTTTTAATAACTTATCCTTTTGGTGGATAAATGTGTAAATAATTGATATGGAGAATACATAAATCATAAAGAATACCCAACCTTTCTCATAAGTCTCTTACTTCTCTCCCAGAATAAATGACTTTGTTATTCTGGAATGGATATCAAAATCATAATTAATATTTGATATTTGAGAAGACCAATTACCTTTCATTCCTTCCCATTTTGAGAAATTTTGATTTTCTACTATTCTGGCTAAGTTTAAAATATCCAGTCCGTTCTTTTTTGAGTAGTCTACCGGTTTTTGCAATATTTTTTTTAGGTAGTCGTTCTGTGCTATGGTTAAGGATTTTAATTTATCAGTGGTGAATATATTATCCTCGGTAAGAATTTCTTTTACCATGGTTTCAAAGTCCAATTTAATGTGAACAGTGATTTCATTATTATTGACTCGGGATTTTAAATCGGTCTTTGTATAGGTTTCTAAAAGGTTGACTTTTTCCTTATCCAGATAAATCGGATAGCTCCTCATAATATTCTTAATGAAATTGACACCGTCTGAGGTTTCCCGGTCTAAATAATCCTTTTCTTTCAGCTGGTCAAATACCGTATATCCTTCGATTTGATACCCCGATTTATCCGCAAGAAGGTAGGGAATCATCACGCAGGAATAACTCTGCTTCATATCATTTAAAATATTTACTACGGAATTATCCATCCTGGTCAAGAATTCCATTTGCTTTTGTTTAATTGCTTCCAGATCCTCATGGATGGTCTGCTTATTTTTCTGGCCGGCTTTAATAAAGTCCTCTGCACTCATTCCTTTAATAACATAGATCAGACCTTCCATTTTGATGGTTTCTTCTCTGGTGAGAAAGTCCAGAGATTCACGAAGACCATTTTTAGCGGCTCCTTCACCAATTAGAAAAGTACCGGTTTGAGCAATGGTTATGGATTTCTTATTCTTACGCTTAAGATCCTCCAGTGCTGCAAAGGCAGTTTTTCCTTTTCCCTGTGCAACCTTTTCGTCAGAAGAACCCTTCTCTGGGTCAGCACCACCCCCGGTACTGTAGAGAGCGTTCATTGTGTACTCACCCTTTTCATAATCGATACTTACGATTAAAGCCATATCGATTTCATCGATCTCTTTTCTGCTAAAATCGTGAGTACACCCTCCGAACAGGAATATGATCAGTACTAAAAATATTAAAAATATAATTGATTTTTTCATCCTCAAATGACTCCCTATCATTTTTGCTTAATTCTGTTCTCCGGTACAATCTTCTGTGGACGCTTAGTGAAGTACTTGATCGGGAAGCGGAAGAAAGTATCTTTATGATTGCTACGATCCACATCTACAAAAGGTGACATGTAGGCTACCCCGTAATTATCCAAACTGCAAAGGTGGGTTAACAGAAGAATTAATCCTGCTGCCAATCCAAGAAAACCACCAATTGCAGCTAAGATAGCAAAGGCAAACCGAACTACACGAATCCCACTGCTCAAATCTTGATTTGGCACAATAAAGCCTGCGATTCCTGCAAGCGCTACGATTACAACCACAAGAGGGGATACGATATTTGCGGTTACTGCTGCCTGCCCTACTACAAGACCTCCAAGAATGGACATGGCTGTTCCAACTGTTTTTGGTAATCGCAAGCCTGCCTCTATCAAGATTTCAAAGGCTAATAATAACCCCATAACTTCTGTGGAGGAGGAAAATGGAACATTTTGCTTTGCTGCCTGAGTAGAAAGAGCCAACTGTACCGGTAACATTTGATTTTGATAGGTGGTAGCAGCAATATAAAAAGCCGGAAGGAATAAGGTTACAATCATCGCAAGATAACGAATCATTCGAAGAGAGGAACCCACAATAAAATGATTAGCATAATCCTCCGGAGACTGCATTAACATTACTAACTGACAGGGAAGTAGATAGACAAAAGGAATTCCATCTACTACTAAGGCAATTCGACCATCGGAAAGATTGGAAGAAACACGATCCGGGCGTTGTGTATACATAATCTGTGGGAAGAGACTATGTTTATTCTCAACTAAATACTCCTCAAAAAATGCAGGAGTAGGCAGATTATCAATATCAATTGCTTGAAGCTTTTGTCTGATTTGATTAACTGTATCCATATTTGCAATATTGCTGACATAACAAAGGCAAAAGTCAGTTTTGGACACCTTGCCTGCACTCATATGCTCCATTACAAGATACTCAGAACGAATTCGCCTACGAATTAAAGCGGTATTGGTACGAAGCACTTCTACAAAAGCATCCTTAGCACCCTTAATAACTCCTTCTTCGGTGGGCTCCGATATGGAGCGTTTGTCAAAGGTTCTGACATCATAAATGATGGCTTTTTTTTCCCCATCAAAGAGAAAGGCAACATTGCCGCTCATTACTAATTTCATTACCTTCTCATAATCACTCTCCTCACTGGTGAATACATGATAAGCCCCTCCGCTTAACATATAATCCATCACTGCTCGCTCGGTCAAACAGTGCTTTAGATTATCATCCATCAGCATCGATTGAAAAATTGCTATATCCGCTATTTCCGAATTAATTAATCCGTCTACACAAAAGACATGGAAGGTAATGTTGTTTTGATTGATTTTAATTGGACGAACCAATACGTCTGCACTCTGTTTGAACAGCTCTTTAATCTGCTGTGAATTGATTACTTGTTCCATAGTTCACCCTGCTTTCCAAACTTTGTTTATTACTCAGTATTCTTTCTGATTGAAAAGAGATTTATGCACGGGGTTCTGCTAGTTTGGTGAAAATATTTTTCGTTGCCATAAAGGAAAAGGCAATGTATAATATTTACATACTGCATCGAAAATGGTAATTAAGGCAGTTCTCACAGATTAGTCCTCATTAATGTGAAAAACCACTTTAATAACTTAATTACGAATCAAATAATATCTCAATTAATAAATGTGATTGGAGAATACATATGAAGAAAATTTTCTATGCCATCATTGCCGTCTTTCTATTGATAAGTAGTAATATTTTTTTGAGTTCTGATTTTATTCCGTTCCTTCACTGGTGGCTTATCATTCTAATAATTGGTTTGACTTTTATGCCTACTACCCTATTGATCTTTTCAGGATTTCATGATAAGGGTTATCTCTTTTCTAAAGCAATTGGTATAGCGATCACAGGGTATTTAATGTGGCTCTTCTCATCCTTGCGTATTCTAAAATTTTCAACCCTATCCTGCGTGCTCTGTCTTTTGATTTCCATTGTTCTGAACGTACTCCTGATTACTATAAAAAGAGTGAAAGGCAAAGTTATATTAGCCCTTCCTAATTTTAAACAGATTAATTTGAATTCTCTGAATAAATTAATCAATACGATAATAGGGGAAGAATTATTGTTCCTCGCACTTTTCTTACTATTTGTCTATATCAGAGGCTTTAAGCCGGAGGCACATGGCACAGAAAAGTTCATGGATTATGGCTTTATGACCTCAATGATGCGTCAAGATTATATGGCTCCCCAAGACTTTTGGTTTGCAGGAACCAAATTGAACTATTATTATGTGGGACAGTTTATAGCTGTTTTTCTAACCAGGTTATCAGGGGTGAAAGTCTCCTTAGGATATAATCTTATGCTTACAATGGTCGGTGCCCTAGCCTTTGTACTCGCCTATTCATTGGTTTTTCATATCTCTTACCGTTATCATAAACTTCGCAACGCTTATGCATCCACGGTGATATCAACGATTAGCGGATTACTTGGCGGAATTGCTGTTTGCATTGCAGGAAACATGCACTACCCTACCTTCAAGTACTTTCAGCCGTTGTTTCAAAAATTCTTTGGTCTTGAGGTTACCAAAGTGAAATATTGGTTCCCCGATGCCACAAGATTTATCGGCTATCATCCAGAGACACATGATAAAACTATTCATGAGTTTCCTGCCTATTCCTTTGTGTTAGGAGATCTTCACGCACATGTTATTAATATTATATTTGTGATTACCGTACTTGCAATTCTTTTTGCCTGGATGTGCAAACGAATTGATGAGAAGGAGAAAGAAAAAACCTTATCAGAGGAATTGTTCAGTCCATCCCTCTTATTACTTTCCTTCTTTATCGGGTTTTTCCATACTACGAATTATTGGGATTATCCAATTTATTATGTGGTAGCGGGAGCAATTATCCTCTTTACGAATTCCATCGTCTATGGGTTTACCAAAAAGACATTAATACTAACCGGATTGCAGGGTGTACTGATCATGGCTTTATCACAAATTATCTGTCTGCCCTTTACCATGAATTTTGATAAAATCGCAGGCCTACCAATGCTTTGTGTTGCTCATACTCCTATCAACAAATTCATAATTCTTTGGGGATTGCCCTTTATGATTGTGATTGCATTTATATGCTTTCAGCTTTCTGATTACCTTAAGAATAAAAGAGAACAAGAAGAACAAGTAGAACAAGCAGGACAAGAACAAGCAGAACAAGAACAACAAGAACAACGAGAAGAAAGAGAAGAACAATCAGAACAAGAACAACGAGAAGCAAGAGAAGAACAAGAACAAAAAGAACAAGCAGATCAAAAAGACAATAAGTACTTAAACATTGATGAATCAAAGATTCCATTTCTCTCTCGCTTCTTTAGATTTACCAACTCCTCAGATTTATTCATTATGACCATTGGATTATGTGCCATGGGTTTGGTCTTGATACCTGAGGTTATTTATATTCAAGATATCTATAATGGAGATTATAAAAGAGCGAATACCATGTTTAAATTAACCTATCAGGCCTTTATCATGTTTGGAATCAGTTTAGGATATATAATCCCAAGGATTCTTTGCTTTGGGAAGACCATGAAACAAAGGAAATACGGGCTATTAGCACTTATTCTCTTAGCCTTATCCGTTTGTTATACGCAAAATGCGGTTCATTCCTGGTACGGGAATATCCTGCACCTAAAAGGATATAAAGGTCTTGACGCTACCACGTTTATGAACTCAACTATGAGGGATGATAGTCTGGCGATTGAGTGGATGAATCAACATATTAGTGGTACCCCTGTAATACTGGAGGCACCCGGTGAAAGTTATACGGATTATGAGCGGGTTTCCGTCATATCAGGGTTACCCACCGTACTTGGATGGAATATCCATGAGTGGTTATGGAAATCAAATTATGATATGGTTGAACTTCGTAGAAAGGATATTGAGAATATTTATAGCGGCACCGATATTACGCAGACAAAAGAATTAATCAAAAAATATAATATCTCCTATATTTATATAGGAAAAATGGAGCTGGAAGCTTATCCCTCCATTAGCTATGATCTTCTGACCGAGCTGGGGGAAGTGGTATATAATAATGATGAGGACCAGAAGAAGGAATTTGAAACAATAATTATTCGAGTATCAAAATAAAAAAGGCCCCCATATACGGAAAACACGGTACTACTCCCACCGCTAATGGTTCCGTTATTGAGACAGCCTTTTTGATACATTCAAAGGATCATCGTGATTACGCTCATAATGACTGGATTTTATTTTCCAAAATAATCTTCTGCGATATCTTTTATATGTACTGGGTGTACTTTCCCCTTTGCTAACAGTTTGAGAAAGAATTCTGCTTCCCCTTCATCATCGGTAAGGTTTTCGAGGTAACTATGGTGGATTTTCTCTGTGCTTCCCTCGATATAGCTTTCTAAGCTATAATAAGCATTTTGAAAAATTAAATGATAGGTTACTTCTTTATCCTGTGTATTTGTCTTTATTACTTTTGATTTGAATGATTGTTCTTCCATATAGTTCCGCCCTTCTTTATCTTTGGAGAATCGACTGCCCTTGAATGCAATGATTGCACTTCCATTATAACAGCTAAAAAAATAATTACGAGTACTAAACACGATATTTCCCTATGTATATGATGGTACAGGTGGTTAGTATTTCCTTGATTAGATGAACCTTCTAGAGATTTTACCAAATTATCGATAATAAGGAAGGAAAGTTAGTCTATTAACTTATTAAGGATAAAATGGGCAATATTTACTTTAAAAATAGCATAATTTTTACTTTTAAGCAATATGGAATATATGGAAATCACTCTTAAGTTACAGGTTAAATAAATTCATTAAAAATGCTCCTAATATAAAAATTATATAAAAAACAAGTTTATGTGCTGTTAAGCTGAAAGCTCATAAAAAACAAAACTTATAAAAATAATGCAACATTTCGTATTCCTATAAACAATACCATAGTAGATATTATGAAAAAACAGGAAGAAATTAATACACTCTTCCTGCTTTTTCACTGCACGGGTTTTCCTATCATCACAATCAAGTATTTTAATACCTTCAAATTCTTATGAAAACTGTGTTTTAACTAATGATATTCTTTCCTGCTTATTTTATTGCAATCGGAGCTGCCTCCGCCATCTGTTTATAAATCTCATATTTTTCTTTTGCATATTGTTCGGCTTGATCAAATAAGAGCTTCGCTTGATCCGGGAAGGCTTTTTCTAGTGAACTGTAGCGGACTTGACCTAGAATGAACTCTCGAAAGCTTTCCGTAGGCTCTTTAGAGTCAAGTACAAACGGATTCTTCCCTTCGTCCTTTAAGGCAGGATTATAGCGGAAAAGATGCCAATAACCAGAAGCAACCGCCTTTTTAACTGTTGCCATGCTTCTGCCCATACCTTCCTTAATACCATGATTGATACAGGGAGCATAGGCAATTACAATGGAGGGACCATGATGTTCCTCTGCTTCACGGAAGGCTTTAATCAGCTGACCGTTATCCGCATTGATACCTACCTGTGCCACATAAACATTGCCATAGGTCATCATCATACGGGACAAATCTTTCTTGCCGGATTTCTTGCCGGACGCAGCAAATTTTGCGATGGCTGCAGTCGGGGTAGATTTTGATGCCTGACCACCGGTATTGGAGTAAACTTCCGTATCAAATACCAAAACATTGATATCTTCACCAGATGCCATTACGTGGTCAAGACCACCATAGCCGATATCATATGCCCAGCCATCACCGCCCAGAATCCAAACGGAGCGCTTCGTCAGATAATCTTGTTTTTCTTTAATTTCATTTACTAATTGTTCGATTTCCATATCTGTGGATACAAAGTTCTCAAGAACATCGATTACCTTCTTACTGGCCTCTTCGGAACTCTTGCCATCTTCCTTATAATGAAGCCAATCATGGAAGGCTTCTTTAATGCGTTCCTCCACATTCATGCCATTGAGCTTTCGCATATTATCTTCTAACTTATTGCGAAGCTGCTTTACGGCAAGATACATCCCGTAGCCAAATTCCGCATTATCTTCAAATAAAGAGTTTGCCCAAGAAGGACCTTTTCCCTCATGATTGACCGTATAAGCGGTGCTTGGAGCTGAGCCACCCCAAATGGAGGAACAACCGGTGGCATTGGCAATCATCATGCGATCTCCGTATAACTGAGTCAGTAGCTTAATATAAGGGGTTTCTCCACAGCCTGCACAGGCACCACTAAACTCGATCAAAGGTATCTTGAATTGACTGTCCTTATAAACTTGACCATAAGCCACATCCTTTTTAAAGGAAATGTTTTCGATGGCATACTTCCAATTCACAAGTTCTTTCTCTAATTGTGTTTCAATGGGTTGCATAATTAATGCTTTTCCCTTTGCCGGACAAATATCGGCACAGTTACCACAGCCGGTACAATCCATCGGTGTAATTTGAATTTTATATTGAAGTCCTTCAAAATTCTTACCGGTAGCTTTTTTAGTCACAAAGCTTTCAGGAGCGTTATTTACCTCTTCTTCATCTAAAAGGAAAGGTCTGATTACTGCATGCGGACAGATATATGAACATTGATTACATTGAATGCAGCGCTCTTCAATCCATTCGGGAACGTTAACCGCAATTCCTCTTTTTTCGTATGCGGTAGTTCCAGCCGGGAAGGTACCATCTTCAATTCCTGTAAATGCACTGACTGGAAGATCACCGCCCTTCATTTCGGACATGGGACGCATAATCTCACGAATGAATTTTGGTTCTTCCTGATTTACAGGGGAATCAATCTGGAGATTTGCCCAATCCTTCGGAACGTTTACCTCATGAATGGACTTAATTCCTTGATCCACCGCTTCTTCATTCATCTTAACGATTTTTTCGCCTTTTTTACCGTAAAGTTTGTTGATACCGTATTTTAGTTCTTTAATATAGACATCTTCAGGTAGCACTTTGGTCAATTTAAAAAAGGCTCCTTGCATGACCATGTTGATACGATTGCCAAGACCAATGTCCTGGGCGATCTTAATGGCATTAATGGTATAGAATTTAATATTCTTATCTGCGATTTGTTTCTTTAGATTGCAAGGTAGGTTTTTATCCAGCTCCTCTTCGCTCCATAGGGTATTTAATACAAATACTCCACCCTGTTTTATGCTTTGGAGCAAATCATATTTATTCACATAGGATTGATTATGGCAGGCAACATAATCTGCATGGGATACCAAATAGGTAGAACGAATGGGATCTTTCCCAAAGCGAAGATGGGAGACGGTTAAGCCACCTGATTTTTTGGAGTCATAATCAAAATAAGCCTGAACATTTAAATCGGAGTTATCCCCGATAATCTTAATCGCCTGTTTGTTAGCACCTACCGTTCCATCAGAGCCAAGTCCCCAAATTTGACAAGCAATCATTCCTTCCGGTTCAGCTAATACTCCCTTGACTGGAATTAATGAGGTCTTTGTTACATCATCATCAATACCGATGGTAAAGCCATTCTTTGATATATTTTGCTTGAGGTTATGAAAAACAGCTGCAATGTGAGTTGGATTGGTGTCCTTAGATCCAAGACCATAGCGTCCTCCAATGATTTCGGGAGGATTATCACAATCTCGATAACAGGAGCAAACATCCAGATAGAGAGGTTCCCCTATGGCTCCGGGCTCTTTGGTACGATCTAGTACTGCTATCTTTTTCACTGTTTTTGGCATGGAGGATAAAAAATGCTCCATGGAAAAAGGACGATAAAGGTGTACTTTTACTAAGCCGAATTTTTCGCCGCTCTTATTAAAGTAATCAATGGTTTGCTCTATGGCTTGGGTAACAGAGCCCATGGCGATAATCACATATTCGGCATCTTCTGCACCGTAATAATCGAATAAACCATAGCTTCTGCCGGTTTTTTCTTTCATTTTCTTAAAATATTCTTCCACCACAGGAATGATATCTGTATAGAACGGATTCGAAGCTTCTCTTCCCTGAAAATAAATATCTGAGTTCTGCGCAGTACCGCGGGTTACCGGATGGTTCGGTGACAGGGCTCTGTTTCGGAATTCTTTCACGGCTTCCATATCCACTAACGAGGCATAATCGCCGTATTCCAATACTTCAATCTTTTGAACCTCATGGGAACTTCGAAATCCGTCAAAGAAATGTAAAAAAGGAACTCTTCCTTTGATAGCCGCAAGATGAGCCACCGGTGCAATATCAGCAATCTCCTGCACGGAACCGGAGGCAAGCATTGCAAAACCGGTTTGTCTTGTAGCCATAACATCTTGATGGTCACCGAAGATATTAAGTGCATGTGCCGCAATTGCTCTTGCACTCACATGAATTACACCGGGTAATAATTCACCGGCGGTTTTATACATATTGGGTATCATTAATAATAACCCCTGGGATGCGGTAAAGGTGGTGGTTAATGCTCCTGCCTGCAGGGAACCATGGAATGCGCCGGAGGCTCCTGCCTCGGATTGCATTTCCACAACATTCACTTCCTGTCCGAAGATATTCTTACGTCCGTTTGCTGCCCACTCATCGGTAGATTCAGCCATACCGGAGGAGGGAGTAATGGGGTAAATCGCTGCAACTTCTGTAAAAGCATAGGCTGTATAAGCCGCTGTGGTATTTCCGTCTATCGTCATTTGAATCTTGCCCATAGTCTCCTCCTAATCATAATTTACTTCCGTTATCAACCCAGTCCTTCGCATCAATTACACGTTCCGGGGATGGTTTGTTCACATTATCTTCTTGATATCTGGTGGCAGAATTCTGCCAGGCAGCAGTGCCCTCATTATTTGTGGGTCTGTGTGCATTCAATCTTTGGTTATCACTACCATCTAGATGTTCTCGTTCCCTTGGCTGGCTATTTGCCTTTGGTGATTCTTTTTTGTGTTTTTTGTGGATAATCATTGTAATACCTCCTTTTAATAAATAAGTATGGAAAGGAATTTACTTATTTATAATTATAAATTTCATAATTACATCGATATCTTTTGTAAGGATAAGATAAAAATAAATCATTCTGTTACATTGTTTCCGATTTCTTATTATCCTATTACTGTTTTAGGAGGGTTTTAAAAATTGATTGATTGTTTTGTATATTTTTGATCACCTAATCATTCATTTGACCCCAAATTGTTATTTAGAGACCAAAAAAACGCAAGCCCCAATAGATGGACTTGCGTTTTTTGATGCACCCGACGGCGCATGTATATTTAAAAAATACTAAATTACATTCTTTTTGTTCTTTAGGTAATATACAAATCCACCCAAAATAATGATTAAGCAGATTACTAAGTAGTAAGGGAAAAGTGGAAACTTCGTACTACCCATAATAATAACCCCTGAGCCAAAGATAGCAAGTACCGGAATAACGTACCCTCTGAAAATTCCTTTAATCTTACCCTGTATAGCCAATAGGACAACTGCAATATAAAGTACAATATATCCCAAATAACTTACTCCAATAGCGATTTCTGAGATATCACCCTTCATATGAGATCTCTGTGTGATGTAATGTACCCCAAGCCATAACACAGAAAGAATAAATGCAAAAATAGCAGAATTAACTGGCATGTCACCTAACTTTGGATTAATTTTCTTTAAGGATGAACTTCCGGGTATCATGTTACGAACTGCTAAGGAATAAGGCATACGAATAAAACCTAGAACCAAGCCGTTCACAGTACCAAGAATTGAAATTACGACAAAGGTCAAGATTAGTTTTGCACCTATATTACCAAAAATCATAGTGGATGCGGTATATACGGATTTGTCGCCTAATTCCATTACCTTATCAGGACCAAGGAAAGAAGAAATTCCCACAAAGTAAGCAATATAAGCAATCAGTATAACCAGGGGAGATATAGTTAGTGCAAGGGGAAGATTCCTTTTACTGTTCTTTATCTCGTTACTGATGCTTGTGGATACAATCCAACCATCTAAGGAAAAGGCAATCGGTGCAAAGGCTGCAACCCAACCAGCAGTTGATGCTGCATGACCAAAGGTTTTTATACTTTCAGCGGTCATATTTGATGTATCACCAAATATCAAACCAGCGAGTGCAATTAACACCAATGGAATCAACTTAATGAACATTGCTGCATTTTGGAAGTATCCTCCAAGTTTTGCGGACAACACATTGAATACAAAGAATACAATTAAGCAAATAAATCCAATCAGAATCTGAGTCTCTAAAATATTATTAATTCCGAATAACATACAGATATAGATTCCGGATACCCAAGCCAAAATAGCACAAAGTGTTGGATAGTACAAAAAGGTTTGGAACCATCCAAAGGAACAGGAGGAACCGATTCCTACGAACTCTTCCATATATGCGATCATTCCGCCTGGCTTGTCCGTTAAATTAGCCAGCGAAGAAATCGCCAAGCAACCGAACACAATTGCAAAAGCAGCAACTACAAATACAATAACACCTAATAATACGTTGCCGTTGGTGTAACCTAAAACATCATCTGCCTTAAAAAATATACCGGATCCGATAACAATACCGGTAATCATGGTTATTGCTGTCAATAAACCATATCTTCTTTTTTCCATAAAGACCTCCGTAGACCGTTTTCACGGTGAAATGATTGGCTACTATAAATAATTTTGCAGTTTTTACTAAAAACACTACAAATTGTTAATATATAGTACCATTTATACAATATATTGCATATCATATGGTACTATTCTATATGATAAAGTCGATTTATGCAATTAAAACTTTAATGCTTTTAATCGGAAAAGTATTAATGTGTTACTGTTCCAGCCAAGTCAAAGTTGAGATTTAATTTCAACAAATGTTCCCGAGGACGACACGAAATCATTTAGCAAGTTATGGATGGGCAGGGAACAGTAACATGAATGCTCTACTTGTATAAACAATCACTGAAATTGCCAGCTTGGAATTAGAATATGATAGTAGTATGAATCACTTTATGCCTGCTATATGTAACTGATTTTTTATTCTTTAGTTTTGATCTCTTTCTTTACAATTAATGTGATTCTATCTTTCCGTACTGTTATAAGGGCAAATTGGTTTTAAATAATAAAATTTTTAAGCTCCTGCTTAGATCTATTATGAAGAAAGGACAAAAGAAGAACCTACTCAACATTGCGTCATGTTAATGTAGGTTCTATAAGAGATGTTATGAATACATCCTTTAGTCATTCAGATGTTAATTAATTCAGCGATTACTACGCTAATAGCTGAGATATTACTACGCTGTTAATTCTGATACTATTAATCTGTTAATTCAGCTATTATTACGCTATGAACGCAGATATCACTACGCTAATAATTCAGTTATTACTACGCTATAAGCTTTGTTACAATGTAATAAGTTTCATTCTTAAAACACGGCGAATTCCTTTGGAGTATTGCAATCAAATAGGTTAGAAAGTCAACTCTTCAAATATTTCTTTCACCGTTGTCATTTTATTCAAACGATGCACATTATCTCCGCAAAAAATCAATCCTTCATCGATATTTCCTTCTACCGCATTGGTCAAAGCCTTCGTTATGCAATAGGGTGTATCCTTTGGATTGCAGTGCTCGAGACAGTTATAACATTTGTTGATTGCTACTCTGCCTTTATCAACCGTTTTAAGGAAAGGATTAGCAAGGGCACGTCCGGGCATTCCCACTGGGCTGATAACAATCTTAATCTCCTCTTCCTTTGCATTTAGATAAGCATTCTTATATTCCTGACTGGCATCACACTCTTCTGTTACAACAAATCGAGTTGCAATCTGAACTCCGTCTGCACCCAGCTCAAAGGTATGTTTAATATCCTCTTGATCAAATATTCCGCCTGCTACCACAACAGGAATCTGTTTATTGTACTTCTCTTCAAATTCTTTCTTGCATTCAATAATTCCTTTAATTTCTTCATCATAATTCAGTTCATTAATATGATCAAGCTGTTCCTTTGAAAAGCCCAGGTGACCTCCTGCTCTTGGTCCTTCAATCACAAGAAAGTCAGCGGTAGTTTTGTACTTTTTATCCCACATCTTCAATATAACAGAGGTTGCCTTTACACTGGATACAATGGGAGCGATTTTGGTTTTAAAGCCTTTCACTAACTCTGGAAGTGTTATTGGAAGACCCGCACCCGATATAATCACATCAGCGCCGCCTTCACAAGCAGCTTTCACATAACGATCGTATTGTTTTGTTGCAACCATAATATTCACGCCTACTATGCCACCCATGGCAATTTCTTTCGCCTTTGCCAAATGCTTTTTGATAGCGAACAAATTGCTTTCAATCTGATGCTTATTAAAATCCGGTTCATCATATCCAATTTGAGCAGTTGATAAAATTCCGATGCCGCCTTCTTTTGCTACTGCTCCGGCTAGTTTAGAGCGACTGACGCCAACACCCATTCCACCTTGTACAATGGGAATTCTAGCAATTAAGTCTCCGATAATCAGTGGTTTCATTGTCATATTAACATCTCCTATTTTTTATAAATGATATTTGATAAATTGAATTGAAATCATCGCTTGATACGCGAAGTTGAATGAAACATTAATTTATTTTGATAATCAAACTATTTTTTTAAAATTTTTCCGATGCTTCCATCGGATGGTTTTATTATATAGCAAACAGAGGTTTGTTGTCAATATGGTATAGTATATTTTTCTATTTTATCTAGTATCGATAACTACATATTTATACTTCTTATTATCATTATAATTCTGCAATATATAAAGCAACTGAGAATTATTTGTTTTATGGTGAATATAATTTAGGTTATTAGCCATAATAAATATCAGATACGATGTATGACTTAACTACTTGAATATCATATACTCGACTTTTTAAGTATCTATCGTATCGAAACAAGAGATATTCAAAAGAATTCTCTTGTAAAAAAAGAATAGATAGTTTGTAATAAGTCTCAATTACAAACTGCAATTTCTTGAAAGATTGGGAGATGGTTGCTTTTGGACAGTTTATTTAGTTCTATTGAAAACTTTGGTATATCCTCGGTTTGAAAGATAACAAAAGTGAATTGAAGAAAGTAGTATTCTCACTATCCAAATTGAATATTGCTTAAAAAGAGACAAGAAAAAGGCAGGGATACTGGTTTATTCCTGCCTTTTTCATATGCTTATATATGGTTGTTTCGAAAGTCATGTCCAGTGGGATTTTGGAAGATTCTGATATCGAACTCTTCTGCGATGGATACAATATGATCAAATATATCCGCTTGAATTCGCTCATAGGTGGACCAGTCGGTGACATCAGTAAAGGCATATACCTCTAGCGGTATTCCGTGTTCTGTAGGAGACAGCTGTCTCACCATTAATGGCATATCCTTCATAAGGTTTGGTTGGTGAGTAAGATATTTTTGGATATACATACGGAAGGTGCCAATATTGGTCATATGTCTTCCATTTACGCGGTTATCAAGATTGATTTCCATCACCTGATTTTGTAGGATGATTTCTGTTTCCATTTCAATAATATAATCTTTTAGATACTCTATTTTTTTATACTTCTCAATCATTTCCGGTGTACAAAACAGAATGCTATTTACATCGATACTGATGGAACGCTTAATTCGCCTTCCACCAAATTCTGCCATACCCCTCCAGTTCTTAAAGGAATCCGTCACCAAAGCATAAGCAGGAAGGGAAACAATGGTTTTATCAAAGTTTTGAACCTTAACCGTATTCAGAGTGATATCAATTACATCACCGTCTGCACCGTATTTGGGAATTTCAATCCAATCTCCAATTCGAAGCATATCATTGGAGGTTAACTGGATTCCGGCGATAAAACCTAAGATGGTATCCTTAAACACAAAAGAAAATACTGCTGCCAATGCACCAATTCCGCTTAGCAATACTAACGGGTTCTGATCCATTAAAGTTCCCACAATTACAATTGAGATAACCGTATAAAGTACTATTTTAACAACTTGAAGAAGCCCCTTCATTGGTCTTATTTTTGAAATCGGATAAGTGCTATAAATGTCATTAACTCCGTCCAAAAACGAATTAATAATAAATAGGCTGACAATCATAATATAAATCACAGCACCGCGATGAACCAAATCGGTCATTAATTTGTTTTGGAATGCAGCACCGGATACATATACAATAATACCCGGAAGGATGTTCCCAAGTCTTGAAAATACCTTTCTTCTTAGTAAAATATCATCCCAAGTATATCGATTCTTTAAGATGATTTTTGAAAAAATCTTTAAGACAATGTTCTTAGCAATAAAGTTTACTACAACACAGATAATTACAATCAATAGAACCAATATAATATAGGATAAGTATCCTGTGAGCGTTTCATTTACGTTATTGCTCTTTAGCAGATCGTTAATATAATTCATTATTTTGCAAAACCTTTCAATCATTCATTTTTTCCAGCACATTAATTTTACTATTGTATATTCATGATGTCAAACTTCTAGTTCATAAATTTCATTTTCCTTTGTTTTAATTATTTTCTAATGATTATGCAGAGATTGTCTGGTATAATATTCCTTATACTATGGCGGTGAATCGGATTTGTTCGTATAAACACCGTGATATTAGGTATTCTAATGATAGGTATCGTATGAAAAAATTATTATTTTCATACTTCAAAGTTTATCTGACTGCGAGTTACTTGTCAAAAATCAACACAAAGGGAAGGCATGCTAAGTTAGTATGAGAAATGAGGTGCGGATTATGTGGTTTTCAAAATCACAGCAAGAGGTGTTAAAGGAATTAGAGGTTGATCAGTCAATGGGATTGACCACTGCTCAGGCAAAGGAAAGATTGGAGAAGTATGGCTACAATAAGCTGAAAGGTAAGCCTAAGAAAAGCTTAGTTGCACTCTTCTTTTCCCAATTGAATGATATGTTAATCTATGTATTACTGGCGTCTGCGGTGATAACGTTTGCCATAAGGGAATATGCAGATTCAGCAATTATTATTTTGGTCGTATTATTAAATGCTATTATCGGTGTAGTTCAGGAAGCGAAGGCGGAAAAGGCAGTTGAGGCTCTTCAGAAAATGACTACGCCCAAAGCCTTAGTAAAGCGTAATGGTATTGCTGTAGAGGTTAATTCCGAAGAAGTAGTCCCTGGCGACATCGTAATTCTTGATGCTGGTAGATATGTACCGGCAGATATCAGGTTGTTGGAAAGTGCCAACCTCCAAATTGAAGAATCAGCTCTGACCGGTGAATCGGTGCCTTCCACGAAGGATGCTTCTTTAGTACTTAGTGACCCGAAAACTCCGGTAGGTGACAAAGGGAATATGGCATTTTTATCTACATTAGTAACTTATGGACGTGGAGAAGGTGTTGTAGTCAGTACGGCAATGGAGACCGAAATCGGTATGATTGCCAAAATCCTTGATACCGAGAATGATGAAATGACTCCTCTCCAAAGAAGATTGGATGAACTAGGAAGAATTCTTGGCTTTCTAGCTATCGGAATATGTGCATTTATCTTTATTGTAGCGTTAATTCAGGGCAGGGATTTATTTGAGATGTTTTTAACCGCAATCAGCCTCGCTGTAGCTGCAATACCGGAAGGACTTGCCGCAATTGTTGCAATTGTACTTGCCATTGGAGTTACCAAAATGTCAAAGATTAATGCAATTGTGAAGAAGCTTCCCGCTGTAGAAACCCTAGGCTCGGTCAATATCATTTGCTCCGATAAAACAGGCACGCTGACTCAGAATAAAATGACAGTGGTAAAGCAATATACCCTTAATCATTATACCGATATTGAAGGAACTGCAACGAATCTCACCGGTACCCCCGATGAGAAAGAGTTAATCCGTTCCTTTGTTCTCTGTTCTGACGCAACCTATGAAGATGGTCAGGGAACCGGTGATCCGACAGAAGTTGCACTCATCATTCTAGGTAATAAATTTAATATGACTAAGAATGATCTTAATAGCAAGAATAAACGAGTTTCAGAATTTCCATTTGATTCAGACCGAAAGCTGATGTCAACCTTGAATTCCGAAAATAGCGGATATCGTGTTCATACAAAGGGAGCCATCGACAATATCCTTAAGGTATCTTCCAGTGCATTAGTAAACGGAGAAATTGTTCCATTAACGGATGAATTAAAGAAGGATTACCTAAAAATTGCAGAGGATATGTCCGATGCTGCTCTTCGTGTTCTGGGTGTGGCATTTAAAAATTGCGATCAAGTACTTGCACCGGAGGAAATGGAAAAAGATCTTACAGTGATTGGTATGGTAGGAATGATAGATCCGCCTAGAATGGAAGTAAAGGACTCCATTCATGAAGCGAAGATGGCAGGAATCAGGCCGATTATGATTACTGGTGATCATAAGAATACTGCCGTAGCAATCGCGAAGGAACTGGGAATTGCAGAAGGAATCGAACAAAGTATTACCGGTGCGGAAATCGATGATTTATCCGATGATGAATTCGCTAAGAACATCAACAACTATCGTGTATTTGCAAGAGTATCTCCTGAGCATAAGGTTAAGATAGTTCGTGCCTTTAAAGCACAGGGCAATATCGTATCCATGACCGGTGATGGTGTGAATGATGCTCCTTCCTTAAAATTTGCGGATATTGGTGTGGCAATGGGAATCACGGGAACTGACGTGGCAAAAGGTGCCAGTGATATGATTCTGACCGATGATAATTTTACTACGATTGTACATGCCATTGAAGAAGGCAGAAATATTTACAATAATATTAAGAAATCAGTTATCTTCCTACTCTCCTGTAATTTAGGTGAAGTAATTGCAATTTTAGTTTCTATTTTGTTAAACTGGCCCGTACCGTTAATTGCAACACAGATTCTGTGGGTGAATCTGATAACAGACTCACTGCCGGCGATTGCACTTGGTATGGACCCGGGTGATAAAGATGTTATGAAGCAAAAGCCACGTAACCCGAAAGAGAGCTTCTTTGCTCAGGGAGCCAGCTTCCGCGCAGTGGTTGGCGGATTGCTAATCGGTGTATTTACCTTAATTGCCTTCTATTATGGACTATATGAGCATGGATACCATTTAGAAACAGATAAGGTTCCGGAGAGTGCACTCACCTATGCAAGAACCATGGCGTTCATTGTATTATCAGTATCACAACTCTTCTATTCCTTATCCATGAGAAACTTTAATAAGTCAATCATAAAAATCGGTTTGTTCTCGAATATGTTATTAATAGGTGCCATTGTTGTAGGCATTGTTTTACAGTTAGTGGTAATCTATGTTCCGTTCTTAGCAACTGCATTCGGGGTACAAAGTATCAGTTTTGCAGACGTGGTTCTGGTAATTGCATTCTGTTTGATACCATTGATTGTGAATGAGATTATAAAGCTTTTTTCGAGAAAGAAAGCATAAGATATTGCTTCACGAACTGTTAATATCATATTCCATATGAAATGTGCTGTGAAAATGTTGGAGGCATTAGAAACATGGAGATTATACTTCCAAAGTAAGTAACAGTGAATGATAAAAAATGTTGAGGTGAATTATCATCTCAACATTTTTTAGTACTTTTTTCTGTTTCAATCTATTTTATCTTTTTATCAAATCGACTATACAGCAGATAAATCCAAAGCAACGATTCCAGGCAGCCGATTAGAAAGTATATGATGTTTGCTTCCTTGGCAAATTTAGATAACCAAAAGGATGGTAGGAAGAAAAGGGCATATTGTACTGTGCCGTTCATAAAAAAGGGTGCGGGCAGCCCTAAGGATAATAAGCCAGTCATCTTTGATACTGCCATTCCTTCTACTTTATTCGCTGATAATGAGACAATCAGCAGCGCAGTCACAACTCCAAGTAATGTTGTTATTACGCAGACTCCAATAATATTAGGAAAGGAACAGTCTGTGAGTTTAAAACAATATAATGTGATGATTGAAACAAGGAAAGATATAAAAGCTGGTATTCCAATACGCGAGATCAGATAACCCTTTTTGCCCACTGGCGTGACAGCTAGATATCTCGATATTCCATCATCAATTTCAGAAAGTATGACATAAGCAGCTGCAAAGCAATACATTAATGGGGTCACCATAGCCAATAACAGGTCAAACAGCAAATAATACGGCTGTAGAATTGAACTAAGGGGAAGGTAAGTATTTACAATTTTCTCAATAATGGGAAGTACATATTTGAACAGAATTCCGCATAGTACCGGCGCCAGGCAGAGAATAATCAGCATGGCGTCTTTATAGATTTGAACAAGGAATTGTTGAAATGCGATGTACAAAACCTTTGGTCTATAATTCATAGCTTTCCACCTCCTACACTCAAAAACATACGACGTACAATTATCTCAGTAAGTTTATAAATAATAAGAATCCATAGGAATAATATGATGACAGGTAAAATTTCAAAACCCTGTTCCTTGTTCAACAAATGGATGATAGCACATCCAGGATGAAGTAACATTAGCTTGTGTTTATAGAGAAACATATATAGCATCGGCGGAACAAAGCAGATCAGTTCGAAGGGAACTGTCATTATGATAAATTGATTTAAGCTATTGGTTTTGGCCGCAACCATCAACCCAATCATGGAGAAGAGAAAGGACCCGAAGAATGTGCTAAACATAACAAGGATTGGTGTCCCGATGCCGCATAGTAAGGATATAATACCTGCCACAATTGCAGCTATTAACCCTAAGGAAATTAATTTTGATAAAATATATTCACTTACCTTGACAGGGGAGACAGCGATAGAATTTAATATATTCTGACTCTTCTCAAGCAAAACGATGGCTCCCATAAAAAAGAGTCCGATGGCAGCCGGGTCTGTATAGATTAAGATAATACCAATCTGGTTGCGAATCTCTTTTGGGATGACCAATAATAAAAGTACATAAAATAATGTAAATATGGCATAGACAAAGTAAAAGCCGTATTTCAGCTGAAAAGCCATATCACCCTTTATAAGCATTTTTATTCTCATTGTAGCACTCTCCCCGTTACTTCCATAAATATGTCATTTAAAGTTGGTTCACTGCTGTGAATGGATAATAGCTGATTGTTTGATAGTAATCTTTGAAGTTCTTTCTCCTCTCCCGTTCTGCTTAAGAGGCATTCTTTTTGGGCTTCCCGGTTGGTAGTATTATCATGGTAATGATAAACTAACTTTGTTGCTCCCTTTGACATAATTAAATTATGGGGAGTATCCATCGCTTTTATCTTGCCATCAACGATAAATGCAACTCTGTCGCAAAGCTCAGTGGCATCCAACATATTATGGGTCGTTAAAATAATGGTTTTACCTTTTTCTTTCTCTTGTAAGATAATATCTTTCATGTCGCGACTATTGGAAGGATCAAGACCACTGGTGGGTTCATCTAAAAATAATAGCTCTGGATCATGTAATAAAGCTTTAATAAAATTTAATCTGGATTTCATACCTTTCGAGTATTCTGATACCTTCTTGTTTTTATCTTGAGATAACCCCACCATATTCAGTAATTGCTCCTTATCTCTCAGTTCCTTTGCATATAAAGAACCAAAGAAGTTAAGATTTTGAATTGCCGTTAACTTTTCAAATAGTGAGGGAAATTCAAAATCCACTCCAATAGATTCATAGAAATCATCCTTATGCAACTTACTCTCAATTCCGTTTACCACAGCACTACCTTGATAAGTTGTAATAAGCCCGGTTAGTATCTTTTGCAGAGTACTTTTCCCTGCCCCGGATGGACCTAGAAAGCCAAAGATTTCGCCCTTCTTTACTTCAAAATTAATATCCTCCAAAAATGGATGCTTTGTATAGCTAAACGATAATGCGTTTACTTGAATCATGATTCTTTTACCCCCATCATCTGAATGATTACCCCACGTAACATTAATCGCAGGGATTCATCAAATACATCTTCTCCAATTTCACGCTTGTGCAGCATGGTCATAAAAATTGCACGTAATGCCCCGCTAAAGGCTTCCGTATTCTTAGGCTCCTTGGTGCCAAGCATTTGGAACAGCTTACCCACATGAAAATCATCTTGTGCCAGATGTTCTTTCACAACCTCCTCAGGAAGCTTTCTGGTAATTAATTCAATATCCGAGCTCATTAAAATTTGAAGCAGCCCGGATTGATTTACTTCCTGATAAAGCATCATAAGAATATCTGTTAATGTATCAACGCTAATTTTATCAGAGATATTACTTAACTCTATTACCAGTCTTTTTTGAATATCTTGGTGTAACTCATTAATCGCCTCAAAAAAAAGCAATTCCTTGGATTCGTAAAACAAATAAAAGGTTCCTTTTGGAATATTGACTCTTTTTACTAATTCATCGACTGAACTCTTTTTTAGTCCATAGGTATTTAGTAAATTCATTGCTTCTTCCTTTAATCGTTGCCTGATCACTTCTTTCTCTTTCTCTGTAAATTTCTTTGGCATCTTTTCACCCCTTTGTGTCTATTTGACTAAAATATATTATATAGTCATAATAAAACATGGAACAGTTCATGTCAAGACGTACCCAAAATTTTAATGCTTTCTTAATGTCAACTATAAAAGAATTTGGATGGTAGAATATTGCCATTGATGAAGTAATAGAGAACGAATACTAGACTTTGATGAAGTTATTTTAGATCATCAAGAAAATATTGATTGTCAAGAAAGACAGGGGAATTACCTTCAGATATTCCAGTATGTAAAAATTGTAATGGAAGCATTGATATACCATCTATGCTCAAAGAATAACTTTACGAATGGTTATGAAATAAGTGATATAACACCCTGTTCCTGTTTAATAGAGTTAAAAATTAGTTAAGATAAGGTATTAAGAGAGTAAAAAATTAGTTAAGATAAGGTATTAAGAGAGTAAAAATATTAGGTGATTTATAAGCAACTATATAATCATGCACTCGATTACGAAATATAGTTGTAATTAAAACATATGAATAATCCCTTTTCCAATTACCACTCCAACTAAGCTTAGAAATAAATTCAAAGCAATATTGGCGGTACCAAGAAAGTATTTCCCTTCGCTCAGAAGTGTAACTGTCTCAAAACTGAATGTCGAAAAGGTTGTGAGTCCTCCCATAATACCTGTAGTTAAGAATAACCGCAGGTTCGGTGATATCCCATTGGTTGTTAAGCTCAACTCCATAATCAATCCAATTAATATCCCACCAATAACATTTACAATCAGAGTTCCATAAGGAAAATGATTCCCGAAAAGTTTTGGAGCATGATAAGAAATAATATATCTTAAGGAAGCCCCCAGAAAGCCCCCAATTCCTACGTATAATATCTTTATCATAATACTATTCCTCCTTAATAAAAATCACGACAGTACATTCATAAATTAATGAGCATTATAACAGTTTTTTAAATGGAGCGCAAACAGGTTTTTCTTAGATTTTATAAAAGGCATATCCATTTTGTACCAAATATAGTATAATCAGAAAGGAAAGTGCTACATCAAGCACAGGCGATTTTGCTTGACATTATCACATTAAGATATGGTTCTGCAAATGTAATACCTATTACTGTTGCAGAATATAAGATGCATGACTTCATTACATTTTTCGTTAGGCTGAATTGAATAAAATATTATGGAGGAAATAAAATGAAATACTTTGGTGACGGCTTAAGTGAATTACATAAGGATTTAAATGCGATTATTCGTAAACGGGAGCATGTTGAAAAAGCAAAGGAACTTTTCCTAGAGCTACATAGCTTTTTACATTCTTCCTCGATTTCAAACGGTGAAAAAAACGAATACGATGAATTGATATCCGATTTAAAGGATTCCGAATACGCCATTATGCCCACATCTAAGGATGAAACGATTGCTTGGGCATTATGGCATATGGCAAGGATTGAGGATTTGACAATGAATATTTTGGTTGCCAGGAAAGATCAAATATTTAATGATGAATGGAAGGTCTTATTGCAGGCTACTATTCAGGATACCGGGAATGCTCTGACTGATGAACAAATTATTGAATTAAGCAAAAATCTTAATAAAGATCAACTATTGGAATATCGTTCAATCGTTGGGAAGAGAACAAGAGAAATCATATCCGAACTTTCTGCTGAGGATATGAAAAGAAAAATATCTGAAGAAGATTTGGTGAAAATCCTTGAAGAAGGCGGAGTTACACCTCAGAATGAATCTATTTGGCTTTTGGATTTTTGGGGTCATAAGGATGTGGCTGGCATCTTACTTATGCCGCCTTCCAGGCATATGATGCTTCATATAAATGACTGTTGTAAGTGGAAGGAGCATATTCGCTCAAAGAATAAATACTATCTCCAGTAACATTGGGTAAACTAAAAGGCAGCTACAATTTATCTTGTAACTGCCTTTTGTGGGGGATGTAAATATTTTTGTCTCTTAATATTACTTGGTATAGGAAGCTAGAACTTGGAGCAAGTTTTTCCAATACTTCTTATAGAATGCTTTCCTAATACTTCTTATATAACATGTCTGCCTAATAAATCTTATAATTTGTTTTGCCTAATTACATGTTATAGAACTTGTTTTGTCTAATACATCTTATAGAACTTGTTTCGCAAAACTGCTCTTATAATGCATCGGAGCCGCGTTCACCGGTTCTAATACGTACTGCATCTTCAACCTCATAGATAAAAATCTTTCCATCACCGTAATTTCCGGTTTTAATTTCTTTTGTAACGCTCTCAACGATTTTTTCTGCAATATCGGCTGGCACTACAGTTTCCACTTTTACTTTCGGCAGCAAATTAACCTGTGTCTCAGTTCCGCGATAAATCTGTACATAACCCTTCTGCTTGCCATAACCCATGACATTGCTAATCATAAGACCGTTTGCCTGGTTATCATTTAATATTCTTTTTAATTCTTCCAATCGTTCCGGTTTAATGATAATTTCTAATTTTTTCATCTTACCCTCCATTTTCTGCCTTGCGGCATTGATTTAAGTTCACATCGATTAATAGGAATGATTATTTCTTAAATCTTGCCAATTGCTTTATAGGAGCGTTGTCTTCGGAGTCATAATCCAATTCGCATTTTAACATCTGAACATCAGGATATCCAAGAACACCCATTTCAGGAATATCAAGACCGTCTAATTCTACTTCCGGTGCAACACGAAGACCCCATACTTTATCTAAAACCTTAAAGAAGATAAAGGATACACCAAAGCCCCAAACAAACAATACCACTACTGCAATTAACTGTGCTACAAACTGACTTGCATCTCCAAAGAATAAACCGGTAACACCACCGTCCACACCGTTTAATCCTGCTCCGTAAGAGCCGTCTGCAAATAATCCAAGTGCTAATACACCCCAGATACCATTTACACAGTGTACTGAGATTGCACCGACCGGATCATCCAACTTCATTTTATTTTCAACAAATGCTACGGATAAACATACAAGGATTCCGGCGATTAAACCGATTACAAATGCAGCAGCGGCGTTTACAAAAGCACAGGGAGCTGTGATAGCAACCAAACCGGCAAGGGCGCCATTGGCAGTCATGGAAGGATCTGGTTTACCGTATCTTGCCCACATATAAAACATAGCAGCTAAACCACCGATTGCACCTGCAATCATTGTATTTGTAGCAACAACGGATAATCTAAAGTCAGATGAGTTTAAAGTGGAACCTGCATTAAAGGAAAACCAACAGAAGAATAATACAATGGTACCAATAATCGCCATAGGAATATCATGACCGGGGAACGCTCTGGTGGAACCATCCTTTTTAAACTTACCGATTCTGGGACCAATTACAATTGCACCGGCCAGAGCAAGCATACCACCCATGGAATGAACTACTGCTGAACCTGCAAAGTCGACTACTCCATGGCCTAAACCAAAGTTTGCGCCTAGCTGGGATAACCAACCGCAACCCCACACCCAGTTACCAAAGAGTGGATATAGGAACATGGAGATGAAGAAGGATGTAATTACAACTGCCGAATATTTTACACGTTCCGCCATAGCACCGGTAGGGATTGTAACAGTGGTATCCATAAACACCATTTGGAAGAAAAATAACGCATAGATACCGGGATCATAAATGCCGGAGCCGGATAACATAAATCCCTTGTAACCGATAATACCTCCGATACCCGGTATTTTTAGCATTGCATCAAGTGCTGCACCTCCGGTACCCAGGCCGGCTGCACCTCCTGACCCACCGAACTGGAATGCAAAACCGGTTAAGAAATATCCCACTGCACCAACTAAGAATACCATGAAATTCATCGTCATTGTATGGGCTGCATTTTTACCACGGCAAAAGCCTGTTTCTACCATAGCAAATCCGCATTGAAAGAAGAAAACCATAAAGCCGGTAATCATAACCCATGTGAAATTTGCACCGTAATAAGCCTTATTTGCCTGAGTAGCTACATCGGTTAATTTCTCTGCTCCGGTTGCTGCCACATAGGACGCTCCGGTTGGATCGGATGCTCCCGGCGCCGCCTTATAAAAGGTCACTGCCAGACCAACCGCTAACGCAATAATAACTGCTAATAATGCGATAACTTTTACTGATTTTTTCATAATCATTACCTCCCTGATTAGTTTTATATTTTTGTTGTACTAATCTTCCTATTTTAATTTTGTTGCTTGTTTGCAGTCGTAAAAGAACATTTCGATAGCAATTATTAATTTTTCTTTTTTCTTCTTTTGAAATTACTCCATGAAAATTTGACATTACTTTTATATAGCTCCGTTTTGAATTTTTCTACCTGAAAGTAATAGCGTAACCCCAAATATGCGACCAAGATTCCAAATACGATACCGGGCATATCTGCGCTAAGAACTTTAATCTTAATATGGAACAACACACTATAAGCACTAAAAAATGCTCCGAGAAATACAATGACTAAAGTTCCGAGATACAATAAATTCACAATAATCTTCTTTTGGCGAGTAACCGATAAACCAAAACTTTGACGATTCATATTCACACCTCCCCTGCTAATTGATTTCCGTATTGAATTTGCAAATGCATTATGTTAAGTAAGAACATAACATTTATAAATAAGTTCTTTAGGCGATGATAAAAAATGGAGCCAGGGATAACCCTGACTCCATCGTCTAAATTGTTTTATTGATTGTAAGTTTGTGCGCTATAGCGTCTAAACTATGATTTCTCCATATTTTGTTCGTAATGCCATTGAAGAGATTTTTGGTAAACTCATATTCCAAATAGTTGCAACTATGTCTTTTTGAATAAAAAAAGAGGTCAAAACGTATTGTTTTGACCTCTTTGTCGCATGTTTTATAAGGGAAATTGAATAAATGAAAATCAAATGAATTAATGTAACATCGACATAATAGCATACATTATTTTAGGTGACAATAGCATTTGGCAATTCTTAACAAAACCTTAATGCCTTGTGAATTTCATTGGATTTTTTCATATATATCTTAACAATTTCTTTATATTACAGCTACTTGGGTAAATTATCTTAACACTTTTTTTACTTCGTGGTCCCGGTGTAAATAAAAACAGCATCTCTTAAAAAAGCAGCCAAACCAGGTTGTTCCTTATCATAATACTGGGTAAATCGTTCATCATCCACATACATCAGTGCCAATCCTGCATGAGCTTCCTTGCTATAGGTTGGCCAGCTAAAGGACAGCCATTTGCGATGTAGTTCTGCTGCTTTTTGACCTAATTCACCGGAGGGATCACCGGTCGTAAAAGCTGCTGCAAGAGTATCTAGAACCTCCTGTCCAAGTTTTTCAAATTCATCATACTCTTCTTTGGTCATATTGAGCATCTTCTGATTAGATTTTGATACTTGCTCTTCACCGTATTTTTCACGGATTTCCTTACCATATTTTTGCTCATTCTCTTCTACTAATTTCTTTTTAAAGCCTTCAAATTTTTCTTTATCATTCATTTGAGTTATTCCTTTCTTATAATCGATTGTTTTCTGCACATTATCGATAAGTCTGTTTATTTGTTCCCTCTGCGTAAGGAGATTGTCGAGATGGCTTGTAAGTGCATCTACTTCATCAAATGTTTTTCCCATAATGATATCCCGTATCATATCAAGGTTTACCCCCATTTCCCGGTATAACATGATTTGCTGCAATCGGTCGACTTCTGTTTTACCATAAATTCGATATCCTGAGGAATTGATTCTTGCCGGCTTAAGAATTTCAATTTCATCATAATAGCGCAATGTTCTGGTGGTAATTCCAGCTAAAGCAGCTAGTTTCTGAATGGTATATTCCATTGGTTCACCTCCTTACATGCAAAGTGTATATCTTTACGTAACGTCAATGTCAAGTAGAAAAATATAATTTAAACTAAAATGTATAGTTAAATTCTTGTTTCACCGAATCAGGAATTCACTTTTTCATTTGACCAAAATATAATTTAAACATATAATTTGAACTAAAATTTAAACTATAATTTAATTCTTTCTTAAAACATTCTGTAAATTATTTCTACAGCTGTTGAACATATGTTCTTTCTGTGGTATAATTAACCAATGTACAGAGGGTCTGCACTTGTATTAAAGGATATTCAAATAACAGAACTATTTGAATATATCAAGCACCTTATTATATTTAGTTCTAAGGAACAGAATTTAAAGATTGCAAGGAAAAACATTTCACTAAGGGGTTCACTCCATGGAATTAAGCATGGTAAAGTTTATGGTAGAAACAAACTATTAGTGTTGCTTTTAAATTGACTTGAATAGAAAAACATGATAAAGCTATTTTAGAATGAGGATTGTAATATTAGAAAGTGCTACTATTATTGATATAGGGTGAAAGAATATATAGATCAGAAACATTCTTTCGCAAAATAGACCAAGGGGGTAGAAATATGTTTAGATTAGGAATAATAGAAGAAAGTTTGCAACATGAAACAACTTTAGAATTTGTAAAACCTTATTTCTTTTCACAAAGAATTGAAAATGTACAAGAAACTGAGTATCCCTCAATTTGGCATACAAATGAGTACCATGTGCAAGATGAAAAAATTAGAGAACTTTTGGATTACCTAAAAGAAGAGATAAAACCCACCTGGTATATTCATGCTTTTAGCGATAGTCAGTTATTTGTTGTTTTATCGGGTAAATATTTCACTATTTCATTACACCGTGATGATACATGGAATGAAATGATTGAATATGGTGTTAATATAGCAAAGGTAGCGAAGCATTTCTTAGAGAATGTTCCATTATATGTTTAAATTATATAACAAGAAGGAGGATGACATCCTCCTTCAAATATGTGGGAAAGTAATCTAATTTTCTAGCAGAGCTTTATACTTTATCACAAGCAGTCAACTTATCACAATCACTATAGTGCTAATTATATGATGCAAAATCGTTATATTCTGATAGTTAATTGACATTTACACTTCTATGAATAGTTAAGCCGCATCATGCCATTCTGTTTTATGCTCTTTATCAACTCTTCAGTTTTTATTATTCCCCAAACTCTTCCTTGTTCAGTCAAAATAATGAAATCATAGTTTTGGTCAATTTCTGAAGAAGTTAATCTTTGATAAAGGCTTTGTATCGGAGTATCATATTCAGCAATCATGATTTTCTTATTCATTAAAAATGAAATCGATACATCATATTCCAGCATGGGAAGACCGTAATACGAATGGTTGATTACATTTCTGGTTTCCTTCAAATGATTTAGCCTTAGGATGAGGTCCTTTAATTCTGGGTTCACTTTATCAATAACCTCACTGGGTCTTTGGATATAATAGCCCTGCCCATATTGAATACCGATTGCAATCAGAGTTTCCAGCTCTTCTCTGGTTTCAATTCCTTCTGCAATGAGTGTAATATTGCAAGCTTCTGAGAGCTCCGTCATCCCTTTGACCAGAGTATACTTTAGTTTATCCTTATCGATTCCTCGAATTAGCTTCATATCCAATTTTATAAAATTAGGGTGAATATCGCTAATGAGATTGAGACCGGAGTATCCGGCACCGGCATCGTCAATGGCAATTTTATAGTCCTGGCTCCTGTAATGATCAATCGTTGATAAGAAGCCGTTCATATCATCGATTACATTGCGTTCTGTTATTTCAAAGATAATATTTTCTGGGGCTATATGAAATTGTTTTAAAAAATCAATGGTAAAACCCTTTTTGAAGTTTAGGTCATGTAATATATTCGGGTTCACATTTAAAAATAACATCTTACTATAGGGCGGGATCATATATTTATAAGCAGCCTGGAGAGCAGTATATCTGCAAAGCTGTTCCAAATCCCATAACCTGTTGCATTCTCCTGCTACTCCAAATAACATCTCAGTATTCGTTATATCACTGTCACAGGTAATCCTGCTAAGAGCTTCATGTCCGAGCGTTTTACCATCTTTCAGTGAAATAATCGGTTGAAAGACCGTTTTTATCTGCTTGTGTTCAATAATATATTCCATTGCTTCTTTTGTTGCTTCACTCATGTTCTATCCTCGTTTGCATCTATCATTTTTCTTAATCATATCAAGAATTAAACGGGGTTACGTCCATGCTTTCGTAAATACTTCGTGAAATTTAATAAAAGTATAGGAAGAAACTAGGGTAAAGCTTATCATTAATAAATGTATGTAATAGAGCATTTATCCTGATGAAGTACGGATACAAAGCAATAAGTAAAACGATAAGGAAGTTGCTACACCAATCGAATAAACATAGTCTCCAATGTTTTTCATACACTTTACGGTCATCAGAAATAAATCCGGTGTTTTCTGTTTCTATCAATCATGTATTGTATGACGAAAAATAGATAGCAGGATATTATCCTGGGAATATAGAGACTTTTATAATAAAATAGCTTCTTTCATACTTCGCACATACTCTTCTACATAAGGAATGCAATCAACTCCATGCTCCCCTACCAAACGTACAATGGCGCTCCCCACAATAACCCCATCCGATATTGCTGCCATGTTGGCTGCCTGCTCAGGAGTTGATATACCAAACCCAATGGCGCAGGGGATTTCATTCACTTCTTTTACCAGCTTAATTAAATCCCCTACAGAAGAACTGATATTGGTACGTTCTCCGGTAACACCCATAGATGACACACAGTATAAAAAGCCTTGGGCTTCTTTCGCAATCATTTTTACACGATCACTGGAGGTTGGGGCAACCATATAAATAAAAGTAATACCATGTTTATCACAATAAGGTTGCAGTTCTTCTCGTTCCTCAAAGGGAATGTCGGGTACTATAACTGCATCGATATTTACATCGTTGCATCGACTCATAAAGCGATCCACTCCATAAGTAAAGATAGGATTTGCATAAGTCATAAATGCCATAGGAATGGAAGTGTTTTCTCGAATTCTTTCAACCATATCAAAGATTTTGTCCGTAGTTGTTCCTGCTTCCAAAGCTCTGTAATCTGCCTGCTGTATGACAGGACCTTCTGCTACCGGATCGGAGAAAGGTATTCCAAGTTCAATCAAGTCTGCACCGGCAGCAACCATCTTTAGAACCAATTGCTCTGTAATAGTAAGACTTGGGTCACCAGCGGTAATAAATGGAATAAATGCTTTCTTATTATGAAATACTTCCTTAATTCTACTCATAGATCTGTACCCCCCTATATCTGGCGATTGCAGCCACATCCTTATCTCCTCTTCCAGACAGATTAATTACAATAATCTGATCCTTATTCATGGAAGGAGCGAGCTTTCTGGCATAGGCCACTGCATGGGCGCTTTCAATTGCGGGAATAATTCCTTCCGTCCTTGAAAGGTATTCAAAGGCATCTACCGCTTCTTGGTCCGTAACCGGTACATATAGAGCTCTATGGGTATCATAAAGGTTAGCATGCTCTGGACCAATACCCGGGTAATCCAAACCGGCGGAGATAGAATGCACAGGAGCGATCTGACCATATTCATCCTGACAGAAATAGGATTTCATACCATGGAATATTCCAAGAGAGCCGGTTGCGATGGTTGCAGCTGTTTTATCTGTGTCCGCACCAAGCCCAGCTGCTTCACAGCCGATTAGTTGTACGGATTCCTCTTGAATGAAATCATAGAATAATCCCATAGCGTTACTGCCTCCACCAACACAGGCAATTAGTGCATCCGGCAGCCTGCCCTCTCGTTCTAACATCTGCTGTTTCACTTCCTTTCCAATTACGCTTTGAAAGTCTCTTACAATCATCGGAAAGGGATGGGGACCCATTACGGAACCTAAAACATAGTGGGTATCCTCCACTCGTTTCGTCCATTCTCTCATGGTCTCATTAACGGCATCCTTCAGTGTCTGAGTACCGGAGGTTACCGCATGCACCTTTGCTCCAAGAAGCTCCATTCGAAATACATTGAGTGCCTGCCTGTCCGTATCTTCTTTTCCCATGAAGATTTCACATTCCATCCCCATAAGTGCAGCGGCTGTAGCGGTAGCTACACCGTGCTGCCCTGCTCCGGTTTCTGCAATCACTCTGGTTTTACCCATCTTCTTAGCCAATAACACTTGACCCAGTACATTGTTGATCTTATGCGAACCTGTATGATTTAAATCTTCTCTTTTTAAATAGATTTTCGCACCACCAAGATCCTCCGTCATTTTCTTTGCAAAATACAGATTGGAGGGTCTTCCGGCATAATTCTTTAATAAATCCTCCAGTTCCTTGATGAAATCCTCATCTGATTTATAAAATTCATAGGCCTGTTCCAACTCCTTGACCGCATTCATTAATGTTTCCGGTATATATTGTCCGCCATGGACACCGTATCTGCCCTTTGACATGCTTACACGCTCCTCACTTTTGTTATAATATCCATTATTTTATTTCTGTCCTTAATTCCATCCGTCTCAACCCCGCTGCTCACATCAATGCCATAAGGTTTGGCTGCTTTGATTGCCTCAATTACATTCTGTGGATTAACCCCTCCAGCCAAGAAAAAAGGCTTTTGTACATGATGAATCATCTCCCAGTCAAAGGAATTGCCGCTACCACCGTATTCTCCTTCTTTATAAGCATCCAGAAGAATATAATCGGTGTTATATTCCTCTGCTCGCACAATATCGTTTTCACTTTTGACTCTGGCAGCTTTTATAATAGGATTTTGAAGGGAGATGCTAAGTTTTTTGATATATTCCGCATCCTCTTCTCCATGCAGTTGAATAATATCAATAACATTTAGTTTACATAATATTATTATGTTGTCTATTGGTTCGTTAACAAACACACCGACCGCCTTGATTTTTGGATTTAACATTGCTTTGAGTTGTTTTGCTTTTTCAAAAGTTAACTGCCTTTTACTTTTTGCAAATACAAAGCCAATGTAGTCGGGAAGTGCTTCATTTACAAATTCTATGTCTTCCGTTCTGCTTAGTCCGCATATCTTTATTTTTGTCATATACCGGCCCTCAGCTTATCAAGTTGTTCCTTTTTGTTGGGACTTCTCATAAAGGTTTCACCGATCAGAACCGCATTCACTCCTGCGGCATTTAGTTTTTTTATATCATCAGGAGTTTGAATACCGCTTTCGGCTACAAATATAATATTCTCAGGCACTAACCTTCGAAGAGTTACGCTATTATTTAAATCTACTTCAAAGGTCTGAAGATTGCGATTATTCACACCAATCACCCTTGCACCTGCCAGTATTGCGGAGTAAACCTCTTCCTCCGTATGGGCTTCCACTAGTGCTGACAATCCAAGCTCGTCACAGAGCTTAATGTATTGCTTAAGAGTTTGCGTGTCTAGTAGCGAACAGATTAATAGTACTGCGTCGGCTCCGATTACCTTAGCTTCATAGATTTGATATTCATCAATGGTAAAATCCTTTCGCAGCACTGGAATAGTAACCTTACTGCTGATTTCAGATAGATAATGATTATCTCCTTGAAAGAATTCCGGTTCTGTCAATACCGATATGGCACTTGCACCAGCCGCTTCATATTCCAGGGCAATGTCAAGATAGGGAAATTCTTTGGCAATGATGCCTTTGGAGGGCGAAGCCTTTTTCACCTCACAGATAAAGGAGATGATATTTCTTAGAGTATCACTCTCTAATCTCACTTCTTTATCCGTACAATAATCACATTTTACAATATCTTGTTTTAAAGCCTTCTCAAATGCGAAATTTTCACGACTATGAAAGTGTTTTATAGTGCTTCCCATATAAATACTTGCTTTTAATTCATCTTGAGAAATTAACTTTTTTGACTGTTCAACTCTATTATAGGTTGATTTTGCAATGGTATCTAATATCATATTTTGTCCTCACTCCATATCTGCTATCGTTCACCTGAACTGCGGTAAAAGATAAATTTAATAATCCGCATTCTTAATTACGGTAATTTGTAAAGTTGTCAGCGTTTTAAGTAAACTAAATATTGAGCCAAAGAGTATTTTTAATTGATCTTTGCGATTATACGCCAATTACTCATTGGAAAGCTGAATAAATTTATTGAGCTGTTCCATCGCCTTGCCACTATCAATAATATCAGCTGCCATCTTCACACATTCTCTCAAGGTAATATTGTTATAGCTCATATAAAGGCAAATGGCAGAATTTAAGAGCACAATATCCCGTTTTGGTCCTTTTTCTCCACTTAATATTCTTCTTGCAATATCTGCATTAAGGATAGGGTCACCTCCTACCAAATCTTCGGGCTTACAATATTCAAAACCAAATTGATGAGGATCTAAGAAGAAGCTATTGATTTTGCCATCATTTACTTCACAAACTGTAGTCTTGGAGCATAGGGATACCTCATCAAGTCCATCATGTCCATGTACCACCATGGCACGTTTTACACCCAGATTAGCAAGTACTCTAGCCATGGGTTCTACCAGGTTTTCATCGTATACTCCTAACAGTTGCAAATTGGCATTAGCAGGACTGGACAGAGGACCTAAGATATTAAATATGGTTCTTGCACCGATTTCCCTTCTGACAGGAGCTGCATACTTCATAGAGGAATGATAAATGGGTGCAAATAAGAAGCAGATGCCGATTTCCTTTAATATTTGCTCACTCTTTTCTACCGGAATATCAATTTTTATACCCAATGCCTCAAGAACATCGGCGCTTCCGCATTTACTGGATACACTGCGGTTTCCGTGTTTGGCTACCGGAATACCAGCCGCGGAGATCACAAGGGCGGATACTGTAGAGATATTGAAGGTAAAGGCTTCATCTCCTCCGGTTCCCACAATGTCAAGAACATCTCCTTCTCTTCTTAACTTTAAGCCGATGCCTCTCATGCTCATTGCACAAGCGGTTATCTCCTCAATGGTTTCCCCTTTCATACGGATTGCAGTAATAAAGGATGCAATCTGTGCGTTGGTTGCGTTGCCACTCATTATTTCATCCATGACCTCTCTGGTCATGTCAAATGATAAATCTTCTTTATTAAGTACGTTTCGAATTGCCTGTTGAATCATGTTATCCCCCGATCTACCGCTTATGCGGTGCAGAAATTCTTTGTTCGATTACCAATAAAACATAGGAAAGAGTAATCCTATTAAATCAATGCTGCCTTTTTCAAATTTAGGAAGTTTCTCATAATGGTTTCACCTAATGGAGTCAGGATAGACTCCGGATGAAACTGTACACCGTACACCTCGTAGATTCGATGCTGTACCGCCATGATTTCACCCATATCATCCTCTGCGATTACTAGTAATTCATCCGGAAGGCTATCTTTATTGGCAATCAAAGAGTGATATCTTGCGGCTTTTATCACCGGTGGTAATCCATGAAATAAACGGCTTCCGTTCGCCACATGAATATTGCTCTGCTTTCCATGCATCAATTGTCTTGCCAAAGTGATTTGAGCTCCAAATACCTCACAGATTCCCTGATGGCCCAGGCACACTCCAAGAATCGGAAACTCTTCTTTTAATTCTTTTACAACCTCTTCGCATACTCCGGCATCCTTTGGATATCCAGGACCAGGAGAAAGAATAATGTGGGAGGGATTTAATGTACGTATTTCTTCCACATTCATTTCATCATTGCGAATTACTTTAATATCAGGATTGATGCTTCCAGCCAGCTGAACTAAATTATAAGAAAAGCTATCATAATTATCGATTAATAATATCATTATTCATTCACCTCGCTTGCCTTTATAATTGCTTCCATTACTGCTTTGGCTTTATTTTCAGACTCTTCATATTCTGTCTCAGGGACACTGTCAGCTACGATACCCGCCCCAGCCTGAACATAGACACGGTTATCTTTCTTGACTGCCATTCGTATGGCAATACAGGTATCCATATTACCGGTGAAATCTATGTATCCGATTGCACCACCATAAATTCCTCTGGGAGTCTTCTCCTGCTCTTCAATGATCTCACAGGCTCTAATCTTTGGTGCCCCGGATAAGGTTCCTGCAGGAAGAATTGCTTCGATAGCATCCAGTGCATCTTTATCCTTTCTCTTTACACCTTCCACTTCTGAGGTAATATGCATAATTCTTGAATATTTTTGGATTCTCATATAATCGATTACGTTCACTCCGCCAAACTCTGAAATTTTACCGATATCATTTCGTCCCAGATCGACCAACATATTATGTTCGGACAATTCTTTCTCATCCAACAATAGTTCCTTTTCCAGTGCATTATCCTCTTCTACGTCTTTTCCTCTTGGTCTGGAACCGGCAATTGGGAAGGTGGTCAATTTATCATCTTTAAGTCGAACCATGGTTTCAGGGGAGGTGCTGATTAGCTGTACATCATCGTTTTGCATAAATACCATATAGGGAGAAGGATTGGTGGTACGCAGCACCCGGTAAGCATTTAAAAGGTGATCGGAATACTCACTCTCAAATCTTCTTGAGATAACCGCTTGAAAGATATCACCGTTTACAATGTATTCCTTGGTTCGTTCCACCATCTTACAATATGCTTCCTTACTTACATTGCATTGGAAGGAAGGTTTTTCAAAATTGTATTGTTTAGAGAAATTAGTATGTTCTAGAATAAAGCGGTGTAGAGCTTCAATATCGGATACTGCTTTCCCGTAGTTTTCAAGAACGTGATCTGTCTTCATATTTACAACAATACTGATCTTTTGTCTTAAATGATCATAAGCTATTACCTTATCAAAGAGCATTAAGTCAAAATCATTGAATTCGCTGCTTTGAAGCTTCAAAATGGGTTCCGCATATCCAATCATCGCATAAGAGAAATAACCTACCAATCCTCCGGTAAATGGGGGAAGCTCTTTTAATTTTGGTGCATGATATTGCTTTAATAAATCTTTCAATACTTCAAAGGGTGCATCAGTTTTATATTCCGTTATTTCTTTATTGTCATCGATTCTTACCAACTTATCCTTACAGGTTACATGGATGATGGGGTTAAACCCTAAGAAGGAATATCTTCCCCATTTTTCTCCCCCTTCCACACTTTCCAGAAGGTAATATCGTTTGCTGATTTCTGATATTTTACGAAGCAACGTGATGGGTGTAATAATGTCAGCATAAATTTCTTTGCAGATTGGAATGATACTGTAGGACTTTGATAAAGCTTCAATTTCCGAACTGTTTGGTGTTATCATATTATCACCTTGTTTTTCACTGATGGATGAAAAATTCCTTTCTTAGTAATAGTTTGTTAGGAGCTAAATAATGTTTTTTATGAGCTAAATAATGTTTTGTTAGGATTGAAGTCCTGAAATTAGATGAGTTAAAATATCATATATTTACTTTCTTGCATTAATGTACTAATGCATTTAGATAAATAAAAAAAGCCTCCATCCCCATCATTTACAGGGACAAAAGCTTATGCTTCTGCGGTACCACCCGGTTTGGTGTTATAATACACCCTCTCATCTTGCATACCATCATATGCACCCTACTGATAACGGACAGGGTTCCCGTAAGCGCCTACTCTTCTATGATTTCGGGACTTCCCTCACAAGTCCATTCAGTTAAATCGTTGTAACCGCATTCACACCAACAGCGGCTCTCTGGATACAAATAATAAAACTTACTTCTCTTGCTCAACGGTTTCTTTATTTATTCGAATTATAGCAATGGACAAATCACATTGTCAAGTTTTTTTTGGTATTTATTGTTTTAAGCTGTAAATAGTTATAATTAATACCCAAAGAATAGTTAATTGCATCGAAAGAACATACTGTTCTTGATAAATTAGATGTCAGCGCTATGTTTAAAACCTATTAAACTTGATTACTTCATATGTTTTGTTTAATTATTCATCAATGGAATTCATTATTAAGAACATTCGTGGCTGCTTCGTACTCACTTATTAATTTCATTAGAGTTTGTAATAAGCGAAACGATTGACATAGCCTATAAAATAAGATATATTCAAATCAAAAATGAACCTCAAAAGGAGTTAATTTTATGAGTAAAAAAGTAGCGATTCTTATGGGCAGCGATAGTGACCTTCCCGTTTTAAAAGGAACGATTAATACATTAAAAAGTTTTGGAATAACAACAGAAGTGCATGTAATGAGTGCCCATCGTACTCCAAAGCAGGCCTGTAACTTTGCTTCTTCCGCAAGAGAAAATGATTTTGGAGTGATTATCTGTGCGGCGGGTAAGGCAGCCCATCTTGCAGGAGTTGTTGCGGCTCACACCACACTTCCAGTAATCGGTATCCCGATTAAATCTTCCACTATGGATGGTTTGGATTCTCTTCTTTCTACCGTTCAAATGCCAAAGGGTATTCCGGTAGCTACGGTAGCGATTGATGGTTCTGACAACGCAGCAATTTTAGCAGCTCAGATTCTTGGTGTATATGATGTGGAATTGATGCAAAAACTAGAAAAGATGAAACAGGATATGGAAGCTGAGGTTGTAGCAAAGGATCAGAAACTTCAGTTGGAATTTTAATCATTATTTATTTTTCTGAATAAAAATACATTAATATTCGACGAAATATTACGAAATATAATCATCATTATGTCGTTTTTTATTGACATAGCTTGTCAAATAAGTTATATTAATAAAAATTGAGGTGATATTTATGACAAAAGGTCAATTAGAAGCAAAGCTTAGTGAAGCGATTTGCAAATTCGAGATGGAATATATGGGACGTGGTCCTAAATTAATCCGCACATACGTCATAAATGATATGATTCTTATCAGATTAACCGGCGTTTTAAGCCCTTCTGAGCAGAAACTCACAGATAATCAACAAGGAATTGAGTTATTAAAAAAGGTACGGTCTTCGTTATTCGAAGGTGGGCGCGGATACCTGGAAGCATTGATTAAGGAGATAATTGATGTAGCCATAATCAGCACTCACGCTGACATTAGTACGAAAACCGGCGAAAAAATAATTGTAATAACCACTGACCGCAATTTAGATGACTATATATCAGCAAAATAATACGGATGACGAATAAATTAACATATTTTTTCAAATAGTTAAGTTGATAGTAAGCCGATATCTTTGTATTATGCAGGGTATCGGCTTTTATTTTATGTACACCACCCATGATATCTTTGGAAATGCTGATCGCAATTCTAAGAGATTATCAAGATCCTAAGAATGTTATTTCATTTAATAATATTAATATTATAAAGGAGACGTGAACTGATGTTGAAATCAAATGAGTATTTGCAGAAACTGTGTTTAAGCAGTGATGTGAAAAGCATATTAACAAATGCGAAAAAACTGATTTTCCCCGAAACAAGAGAAGAAATAATCAATCTTAGCTTCGGTAATGAAACATCTGATTATTTTGAAGTCGGGTATGAGGTAAGCCAAAAAGGATTTGTGATTGAGGCCAATGTGACACGCTGTAAGAATGGTGTGGCAATTAACTATACGGAAGATTATATGAGACGCCGTGATCCTGACAGCCTTATTATCGGTGATAATAAAGATACGGATAAACCCAGATATAAAGATGTTTACAACTCTGAATTTGAGCCTCTGCGCAAGGACACTTTCACATGGCTATCGGAACAGGAATTGATTGTACTGCCCTTTAAGGCAGGCGGATATGAGTATGGTTATGATGCTCTCTTGATTGCACCGGCAAACGCTGCCTTCTTTGCATGCGGGTTAGCGAATCTTCAGGGCTTTTTAAGTATTAATGAGATTTCAGATGATTTTACTCCTAAAGCGATTGTTTATCTCGCACCGCCATTCCGTCATACTCATTTTAACGGAAAGCAGATTGTTGTGCATAATCGTTTGGATGACGTGCATGAAATCTTTTCCTATAACCTATATCCAGGCCCTAGTGCGAAAAAAGGCATTTACGGTGTACTATTAAATATTGGAGAGCAGGAAGATTGGGTAACCGCTCATGCTTCTACAGTTAAGGTAATCACCCCCTATGATAATGAAATTGTTATTATGCATGAGGGTGCGTCCGGTGGTGGTAAGAGTGAAATGATTGAGCCTGCACACCGCGCGGAGGACGGCAGATTAATTCTTGGAGAAAACCTTGAAACCGGTGAAAAGTACTATCTTGATTTATCGGAATCCTGTGAGCTTCGTCCTGTTACGGATGATATGGCACTCTGCCATCCTAAAATGCAAAATAATAGCAAGAAATTAGTGGTTCAGGATGCAGAGAACGGATGGTTCCTTCGTCTAGACCATGTTACCGAATATGGTACTTCTCCTCAATATGAGAAGATTTTTACACAGCCTAAGGAGCCCTTGGTATTCTTTAATATTCAAGCGGTACCGAATGCAACCTGTTTGGTTTGGGAGCACACTTTAGATTCAGACGGAAAGCCCTGCCCGAATCCTAGAGCAATCTTACCAAGAAAGTTAGTACCAGATATTGTATCAGATCCAGTTGAGGTAGATGTTCGAAGCTTTGGTGTAAGAACACCACCCTGCTCCAGACAGAACCCTTCCTATGGTATCTTAGGAATGTTCCATATACTCCCTCCGGCTCTTGCATGGCTTTGGAGACTTGTGGCACCTCGTGGTTACAATAACCCCAGTATCGTAGGTGGAAAAGGAATGATTAGTGAAGGCGTTGGTTCCTACTGGCCATTTGCAACAGGCAAGATGGTAAAGCAGGCTAATCTTCTACTTGATCAGATTGTTAATTCTTCCAGTACTCGTTACGTATTGATTCCGAATCAGCATATTGGTATATATAAAGTAAGCTTCAATCCTCAATGGGTTGCAAGAGAATATATTGCAAGACGAGGAAGTGCAAAATTCAAGCAGGATCATTTGAAGGAAGCTCGTTGTACCATTTTAGGCTACTGTCTCGACTCCTTAAAGGTGGATGGACAAGTAATTCGTAAGGCGTTCTTACAACCGGAAAGACAGCAGGAAGTAGGCACGGACGGTTATGATGCTGGTGCTGCTATCCTACTTGATTTCTTCAAAAAAGAAGCTTCAAAATTCAATACAGAAGAGTTACATCCACTTGGTAAGCAGATTATCGAATGCTTACTGCGTGATGCTCCGCTGGAGGATTACATTAATTTAATCCCTATGAGATTTTAAGAACTTAAGTATTAAGTTGTAAATTTCGCATATATTCATTATTAAACCAAAAAGCTGAAGTGCCTGATTTTTTATTAAGGCGCTTCAGCTTTTTGAGTTATCTTAGCTAAGTAATTTTTATAGGCACTTTCTTATAGTTACTTCTTTGTGTGGTTAACTCATTGTATGGTTACTTCTTTACTATTTCTGCTTCCTTTGCTATGAATGCTTCATTAGTTTCATTGTTTCCTACGAATGAAGCATTCATTATAGATGTTTCTTACATTATTATTGTCCCAGTTTTTATGAATTCTTACCATTATATCTTCGTTTTCCCTTAGTGATAAAGAATAAGAAAGCGGATATTAAAATGCCTATCACATAGATTGGTATAGTGCTGTGATCCCCTGTTTTAGGAATGTTATTCGTCTTATCTTCTTCATACACTCCCATACTCCAAATCGGCTGGCTTTCTCCTGAATTTAGGGTAAATACCTTTGTTGTAAGTGTTTGAGGATTAACGTCAGAATTCTTTGAATCATTTCCCACACCTTGCCTTGTGACAATGAAATTCTTTGGTAAATTGGAGAATTCTACATAGTATTCACCTGGGTTTAATTGATCAAACACATAAAAGCCTGGATGTCCTTTTGCATCATTCTTAGTAATAGTGGTCGCAATCAATTTACCGTTTTTGCTAAATAACTTAACCGTAATACCGTTGATTCCAAGATCAAAGCTTTCATTTTGAATACCATCCCTGTTCTTATCAATCCATACATAATTTCCAATGGTAGAGTAGATGGGCATTATGTAGACTGTATTGGTTATAGTAATTGTGTCATTTACTTCAACCTTCGCTAAATTCGGAATCATATGATCAGTATAACGGGACAAATCAGAGTTCTCTTTTATTTTGCAAGTAAGGTTAATTCGATACCGTCCTGGCTGTAGCTGTGATGGATTGTTTGCTTCAACTACAATCATACCGGTGTTGGCATTATAAATGATTTTAAATTGATTGGAAACATCCTTATTGTTTGTGAATATCTTTATTCCGTTGGATTCATTCGCAAGCTTTAATACATCCTCCAAATCATCTGTAATCCTTAACTTGACACAATTATCAGGGACGTCAAATTCTATGGCATATTGGAATGAAACATTATCCCCATTGGTTAAAAGAGTGTCGGTACTTTTTGTCGATCCTATTGCACCAATCAGCTTAATTGGATTGGAATCAAATTGTATTCCCTGATCCCAGCTTAGATCTGTTTGACCCGAACCCAATAGGATGCGTTTTGTTATTAGGGTGGTTATCTCACCATCAGAATCAATCTTACCATTTGAAGTGGCAGCCTGTTTACTGGGCAAATATCTGGACGAAATTTGGGAGAATTGAATGTAGTATTCTCCTGGTATTAATTTGTCAAACTTATAATGTCCAGCTTGGCCTTTACTATTGTTTGCAGTAAAAGTATCTTTAATTGAATTCCCATCCTTATCTAGCAATGTTACCTTGATGCCATTTACTCCTCGATTTGATTCATCTTGGATTCCGTTGCTGTTATCATCATACCATACCAAGTCACCGATCGTGGCTGTTTTGTAGAAACCAGCATCGATTGAAGTATTATTTTGATTATAGTCCAAAGTAATGAGATCACTTTGAAGGTTGGCATTAAAATCACAATCTTTGGTTTGGTCATTGCCCTGAGCTTTCACAGACAGCCCATCATAGCCTTTGGGAAGGGAGACTGCGATGATATAGTTTCCGGGAATTAGTTTATCAAATAGGTATTCTCCATTGCTGTTGGTGAATGTCGTAGCAAGCGTTTGACCTGAACCATTCAGTAAAGATACTTTGACTGATTTAAGGGGTGCTTCACCATTGTCCTGTATGCCGTTTGCATTGTTGTCCATCCATATGAAATCACCGATTGATGAATACTTATATAAACCAGCATCGATGGTATCATTTGAATCGCCAGATGAGAGTTTAATAATTGCACTCTTTGAGGTCTTGCTGTCAATATCACTATCCACTGTATTGTTGTTTCCCTTTTGCTTCTGTGAAAAACCACCAAAATTATTTGGCTTGATCATTTCAATCTGGTAGCTGCCCGGAGTTAAGGAATCAAATAAATAGAATCCTTGGGAGTTGGTGACCGTAGTTGCAATCGCATTCCCTTTACCATCGTATAAGTTGACCTTCACGAATGGAATACCGTGTTCTGTTTCTGATTGAATACCATCTAAATTCTGATCTTCCCATACGTAGTTTCCAAGGGAAGCTAATTTATAAAAGCCTCCATCGATTGTTGAATTTGTTTCACCGGATATTAAGGTAACGGATTGGCTCCTCAATGTTTTGGTATCGATATCGCTATCTAGAGCAATATCATTACCCTGATTTTTAGGTGAAACTTGACTATATCCTTCAGGCATTACGAACTCTACTTTATAAGTACCTGGAGTGATGGAATTAAATTGGTAGATTCCATCTGGATTTGTTGTAACTGATTGAACTTTTTGATTATTGCTGTTAATTAAATTAACCGATGCACCGGGAATTCCATGTTCACCTTTATCTTGATATCCATCTGCATTATTATCATCCCATACGTAGTTGCCTAAGGTAGCGAGTTTATAAAGTCCTGCATCAATGGTCATGTTCTTCTCACCGGATACTACATTAATCAAATCACTCTTTGAGGTAGTAGGATCAATGTTACTATCATTTTCTTGTGAACTTCCCTGGTTTTTAGGAGAATTCAGATATCCAGTAGGTTTCATAAGCTCTATGGTATAACTGCCCGGTGTTAACCCTTCAAACTTATAAAGTCCATTCTCATTGGTTGTGGTGCCGTTTATTTTTGTACCAGTATTATTGTAAAGATTAACGGTTACATTGGGGATACCAAGCTCTCCCGCATCCTGAATTCCATTGGCATTCTTATCATTCCAAACCAAATCACCGATGGAGGAATACTGATAGAAGCCAGCATCCAGGGTAAGGTTATCTTCTCCCGATATTACGGTTAAGATATCACTGGTTCTTGTAGTTGGATCAATGTCGCTATCCTTGGTGGGATCACTGCCCTGTGCCTTCGCTACCGTCTTATCATAACCAGCCGGCAATTGGAAGCTTACCTGATATTCACCAGGGGTTAATCCGTCAAAGAGATAATGACCGGAAGCGTCCGTGGTTGTAGTAGCTAACCTAGTACCGGAGCCGTCCAGTAAGGTTACGCCTGCGCCTTGGATGCCCCTTTCATTACTATCCTGAATGCCGTTGATGTTGAGATCCTCCCACACATAATCACCGATGGAAGCCAGTTGATAGAAGCCGCCGTCTATGGTGGAGTTCTGTGTGCCGGAGATCAATACCACTGCATCACTGATAAAGCTTGTATTCAGGTTACTATCTTTTGTATTATCAATGCCCTGTGTTTTCTTAGAAAGTATATCAAAGCTTGCAGGTTTTACGATTTTAATATAATAAGTTCCGGGTACCAGACTGTTAAAGCTGTAATAACCAGTGGAGTTGGTTGTAGTGGAAGTAAGCTCCACACCCAGTTGATTTAATAACTTCACTGCCACACCAGAGATACCTTGCTCTCCTGCATCCTGAATTCCGTTGGCATTAAGATCATTCCATACATAATCACCGATGGAACAAAGCTTATAAAA
>JAEZLH010000018.1 GCA_023435895.1 Bacillota bacterium | reverse complement strand
CTCCTGTGATTAAGTTTGGCTTGCGACACCATTCTTAATATATCACAGGAGGTTTTCTATTGAAATCCTTACCGTCTCCGACTATTCCATTCTCCCCAGCATAGCTGGGGGATTAGTATTTTCATTTATACAGACTATAGAAGTAGTCTATTGAAGTTTCTTTCAACTACCACGCAAGTCCCAATTTATACAAGAAAATTGTGCGTCAAACGTTCTTCCAAACAATATTTATTGACATATGCAAGTCGTTATTGGTGTTAATAGCACCACTAAAAATGGAGGTAATCATGAAAAAAGTTTCGCTTTTGATGATAATAATTCTATTATTAAGTACTGTCTCCTGCACTGTAAAAAATCAGGACACAAAGCTATCTGGGCCCATGGTTCCAATGAAAAACGGCGGCTATTACACCCTCAGCCAGAACAAGAATGGTCCCGTAAGTGTATATAGTGCTGTACCGATTCCGGAAGGCTTTTCGTTAGGAGATACGCTTCACCAACGGATGTTTGTACAAAATGGCTTTGATGTCATCAGCGGTAGAAAATATTGGAATGAATTCTATTCAAAATCCTTAAAAAATCAGTCTGCCTCTTTAATTATGGTTCAATATTTCGAAAGTACCAATACTAAAGAAGATAGTCAATCTGTTATCTACATCCAAAAAATAACCTATACACCGGATCAAGGGTATACCTTAACCTCCTTTTCAGATTCTTTCAGAACGTATCACTATCCTTATTTAATTCAAGTGTCAGGTCACTATCCAAACTCAGATATTATGTCTCGCAATTACTATTTGGTTAAAAATCCTCTTTTAACCTTTGACAAGCTGGTATGGTCTGTTTTAAGCAGCAATAGTGATGATTGGGTGGAAAGCTACTTAGTATGGTCGGAGCATTTATCAGATAACAAAGAGGGTGTTGCAAAATAAAACCCTGGAAACTCGAGATATAATCTCATTTTCCTAATAGAATTCTATTTTGTAACACCCTCTTCGTTGGAACTTTCTATGAGCAACTCAAAATTGGAAGTGCTGTAAATCCCTGTGGAGAATTAAAGGCTTATACAGGTAGTTTCAGCTCTTCCGGAGATAATTACAGCTTATGTATAAAGCGTTCGAAAGCAGCTTTGCCCTCTGGGGTTCTTTTATAAACTCCTGCATGCTCCAACACTTTTAAGAATACCTTACTGATTTCATCCTGAATGATTTTATCGATATTCTCTATGGTTATGGCATCATATTTTGGCAAGAATTCTTCCACCCAACGAGCATGCTTCATAATCATCTCATTGGTTTGAAGATAACTACCCTCTAATATGTATTTCTTCAAGACTTCCATTTCTTCCTTTAGTCTGGGCGGAAGTATGGCAAGGCCCATTACTTCGATTAGTCCGATGTTTTCCTTTTTAATATGATGGAGTTCTGAGTGGGGATGATATAATCCATCTGGATGCTCCTTCGTAGTCAAATTATTACGAAGCACCAAATCCAGTTCATAATTTTCTCCACGTTTTCTTGCAATTGGAGTTATGGTATTATGTGGTTCACCTTCCGTATATGCATAGATATTAACAGAAGGATCGCTGTAACCCCTCCAGGTGGTCAAGATATGATCTGCCAGTTCCACCAGGCTATATTCATATTGTGAGGATAACCTGATTACGGACATTGGCCAAGCTACAATACTAAGCTCTACATTCTCAAAGCCCTTGATTACATAACTTTTTTCCACCGGAGCCTTCGCCATTGCAAATTCATAATTCCCGCCCTGAAAGTGATCATGGCTTAAGATTGATCCTCCTACAATAGGCAAATCCGCATTGGAGCCCACAAAGTAATGAGGAAACAGCTTAACAAAGTCTAGTAACTTATGAAAGGTGGCCTTCTCTATCTTCATGGGAGTATGTTTATTATTAAAGATAATGCAATGCTCATTATAATAAACATATGGAGAATACTGAAAGCTCCATTCCTGCTCATTTATGGATAGGGGTATAATACGGTGATTTTGCCTTGCGGGATAATCCGCTCTGCCTGCATATCCCACATTTTCCTTACATAGAAGGCATTTGGGATAGCCACTCTGCTTTGCCAGCTTTGCAGCAGCAATCGCCTTTGGATCCTTCTCCGGCTTAGAGAGATTAATGGTAATATCGATATCGCCATACTCTGTATTCGTTGACCATTTGATATCCTTCTTAATTCGATAGCTTCTAATATAATCTGAGGCTTGACTGAACTGATAATAATAGTCGGTTGCTTCCTTTGGTGACGCCTCATAGCGCGTTTGAAATCCATCAATCACCACACTGGGGTTCGGGGTCAATAGTCCCATGATTTTGGTGTCAAATAAATCTCTCCCACCAATGCCATTCTCCTTTAGAATTCCTTTATCGTATGCAAAATCAAGTAGGGTTCCTAGGATAGCCTCCAAGTCGAACTTTCCTTCCGATACCATCTCATCAATGTTATCCCCATGAGCCTCAGGCTCTTGGTACTCCTCCAATTGGAGCAATTCCAACAATCGATTGATGGTATAATCCTCATCGGACTTTTTCACAAGCCCATTTGCTTCTGCATATGCAACCAATTTTCTTATCTGTTCGTAAATCATGCTTACCTCCATGATGAATCACTTTTTGAAGTCGTATTAAGGAGTTGAATGTCTAAAGTCCTTTCTACAGAGTTTACCGGCGATTTGTACTAAGCAAAAGAATGAATGCGCCTTTGAAAATGCATTAGATGTTCTTTTATCTTATCGTTTGTGTTATATCATAAAACAGATTGTTTGAGCGTAGCGAGTTGTCTGTTTTATGATATGTCTAACTCAAAGGATAAGATAATTAGAACATCTTATTCATTTTCAGCGAAGCATACTTCTTTTGGCTTAGTACAAATCGCCACCGCCACAGTACATAAGGACTTTTGACATTCAAGTCCTTAAGGTTTATTGATATCCGTTGGGATGATGTTTGTGCCAATTCCATGCTGATTCAATGATTTCTTCTAAATCAGCATGCTCCGGCTTCCAGCCAAGTACGGACTTTGCTTTCTCACTGGATGCGATTAATATAGCCGGATCACCTGCACGTCTTGGTGATAATTCCGCTTTAATGGGGTCGCCGGTTACTTTACGAGCACTCTCAATAACTTCCTTCACTGTAAAGCCGATTCCATTACCCAGATTAAAGATATTGCTGGGATTGCCTTTTGACAAATAATCAACAGCAAGAATATGTGCCTGTGCAAGGTCGGTAACATGGATATAATCCCTGATACAAGTACCATCCTTGGTATCATAATCATCTCCGAATATCTTAATTGCATCTCTTTGGTGGTTCGGAACCTGCAAAATCAACGGAATCAAATGTGTTTCCGGTTTATGTGCCTCACCGATTACTCCGCTCTTATGCGCACCACAGGCATTAAAATAACGAAGGGAAACATATCGAAGACCATGTGCCTTCTCTGTCCAATAGAACATTTTCTCCATGGAAAGCTTTGTCTCACCATAGGTATTAGTAGGTGCGGTACGATCGCCTTCTAAAATCGGAACTCGTTCCGGCTCACCATAAGTAGCTGCGGTAGAAGAAAATACAATCTTGTCAATCTTGTGAGCCACCATGGATTCCAAAAGAACCTTAGTGCCATTTACGTTATTATCATAATATTTCAGAGGGTTCTCCATGCTCTCTCCAACTAAGGAGTTGGCTGCAAAATGGATTACCGCATCAATCTTTTCGTTGTCAAACACACTATCGATGAATTCACGGTTACGGATATCTCCCTGATAAAAGCGTGCCTTTGGATGCACTGCTTCCTTATATCCAGTCTCCAAATTATCAACGATTACTACATCCTCCCCGCGGTCAATCAACTCATAAACCGTATGGGAACCAATATAACCGGCTCCGCCTAAAACTAAAATTGTCATAATATACTTCCTTTCCTTGACTCAATATTGTCCGGTCGCTTGGGCAATAACACTTATGTATCCCCGCAATCGGCTAAATAACTTCATTATAATATCAATCAATTAAAGTGTCAAAATTATATCACCATGGGACCATTACCAATCTCCACTACATAGAAAGAAGCATCATAACCGATTGCAGCCGCATACTCCTTGCCTACATTTTCAATAAAGCGCTCAACACCGTCCTCTTTTACAATGCTTACTGCACATCCACCAAAGCCGGCTCCGGTCATTCTTGCGCCGATTACACCTTCCTGCTTCCAAGCAGCTTCCACAATGGTATCCAGTTCCTTACCGGTAACCTCAAAGTCATATTGCAGGGAGGTATGGGAAGCATTCATCAGTGTTCCAAACAACTTAATATCATTATTCTTCAATGCCTCTACAGCTTTGATGGTTCTCTGATTCTCATAAACAGCATGCTTTGCTCTCTTTGCATGAACCGGATCTTGTATACTTGATTTGTAAGCCTCAAACTGTTCCTCATTGAGTTCTCCAAGTGACTTAATATCTACAAATTTCTGTAGATCTGCAAGGGCGCTTTCACATTCAAATCGTCTCTCGTTGTACTTGGAATCTCCAAGCCCGCGCTTCTTATTAGTATTCATAATTACAATCTTGGCATCCCCAAGATTAAGTGGTGCATATTCAAAGGATAAATCCGCTGTATCTAAGAAGGTTGCATGATCCTTCTTACCCATGGCAATAGCAAACTGATCCATAATGCCGCAGTTCACACCCACAAAATGATTTTCCGCATATTGTCCGAATAAAGCAATGTCTGTCATATTAATCCCAAAATCAAATAGGTCATTCATAACAAATGCTGTCAGCACTTCAATGGAAGCGGAGGAAGATAACCCAGAACCGTTGGGAATGTTACCAAAGTATAATACATCCATACCGCAATCAATCGAAAATCCCTTTTCTTGCAGTGTCCAAATTACACCTTTGGGGTAATTTGCCCAGTCATCCTCTTTCTTCTTTATAAGGTTCTCAATACTTGATTCAATGACGCCAAGATGGTCAAAATTCATGGAATAGAAACGTAACTGTTTATCAGCTCTTTTTCTCGCTACTGCATAAGTTCCGATTGTAAGTGCGCAGGGAAATACATGACCACCATTAAAGTCGGTATATTCTCCGATTAAATTCACTCGTCCAGGAGCAAAATACCCCTTATATTCTCCACTATTTCCGAAGACCTCTTCAAATTTTTCAAGTAATTCCCTCTTCATACTTACTCTCCTTTATGTTTACTGTCTAATTATTGCTGCTTTTGAACTTAATATTTTTTATCTTTAATGACATAGATCTTTCACTATTCTATACCTTTTCAGACTTTAACCTGTTCATCCTTATATCCGCATAATCATTATCCTTACATCCTATCTTAAAGCACTATATCTTACAGCCCAAGTTAATATTCTTACGATCGTATATCTTTACCATCTTTTATCCCTACAGCTATCTATCTTTACAGTCCTTTATCATCCTTACCAAGTTACCTCTACAAATCATTATTACATATATTTTGTTATAAAACATATTTTTTGTTCTTTTGATTAAATAATACTCCTCTTTACCTTTCTTGTAAAGAGGATTCCTAATCTTTTTATGCCTATTTAAATACAATTTTCATTACGATATTTTGTGCAAAATCTCCAAAGCCCTCGCCAAATAGATTTACTCCGCCCTTATTCTTGGCGTCTTCCTTAATTCCGATTCGTACTGAGATATAATCCCGATTTAATAATTCAAATTCGCTCAAGGTTCTTGGTTCTGACCTTTCCTGATCCAGATAACAGCCCTGTTCCGTTAACTCCCAGCTCTTTAATACGCCATACTGTGTATTTTTATCCGGCCACCAATCCGGGTTAAGTTTTCCTCTTCTACCACCATAATCGCTCTGGCAAGTCCAGGTTCCCGCTTCAAACCCATTAATCCAAAGCGTAATATCAGATGGGTATTCCATATTGTATTCATGATCTTCCGAGCATAACTCCATGGATATCTCAAGCCGATCAACTTCCTTATCTGCCATTGCATTATTAGGAAAACGATATTCAATATAACCATCTCCAAACCAGATTAGTTGCGCATCCGTACGCTCCGGCAAGTAAAAGCAACGAGGTTCATCCTCTGCCCCGATGGGTCCTTTCATACTAACAATACCGCAGGTGGGATTAATCTGATAATCAACAAAATCCCCAATGGGCATCTTAATGATTACTTCCTCTTGCTTTAAATTCCTAGCCGTGTTTAATTCCACATAAATATGATCTAACGTAATCTTGCATACCTTCGCTGACCCTCTGATACCCGGAAGCAGTGTAGTTTTAATTAAACCAGCCTCCTCCAATACCTTTACGTGTGCAGCCGAAGATGAGGCGGGAATATTTAAAAGCTCCGCAATTTCATTAACATTCCGATCACTAAAGCGAAGCTGCCTTAATATCTCTATTCTTGTTTCGGACGATAATGCCTTAGTGATATTAGCAAGCTGCTCCATATCATCCAAATTCATTTTTATTGTTTGTATCATACAATCCTCCGGAGAATTCATTCCGACATTACTTCTTTGTAATCCTTGCATATATCCTATATTTGCTTATTTGCAATAACGGAAATACCAAACTAGCTTTTTGTTTTTTACCCATATTATTCAGAATCTATTATCATTCGTGTCACATTATTCTTCCACATCCTGATTCAATATCTGTATTCCCCTATGCTCCACTGCTGTGGAAAACACAATCTGGGTACTGGTTTTACCAAACTTTTGAACATCGCCAATAAAAGCATCCAAATCCATAGTACTTTGAAATCCCACCTTAATTAACATGGAATAATTACCAGTCACACAATTGCACTCCATTACATTGGGGCATGCCTGAATAAAGGGATAGAACTCTTTCTTCTGCTCCGGTGCCACTTCTAGATTGATGAAAGCCGTAATATGATAACCAAGCTTAAGCCAATCTATCTCCGTATGATAACCTTTAATAATCCCTTGTTTCTCCAAGCGAGCAATTCTCGCTGCAGCGGCAGGTGATGACAGATATACCTTATCCGCCAATTGTTTGAGCGGTACTCTTGCATTTTCCTGTAGCATAAGTAATAACTGCTTATCGATCTGATCCATGGGCTTTCCTCCTATGTCATCATCAAATTGTGTCTTTCCCCATATTTTAAGCCTACGGATATGATATTGCAAGTAAATAATTATCCTGATATATCGTTGGTAAAATTGGATGATGGCAACAAATCCTATATTTATAGGTTCTTTTTAGTCAAGTCAACAAGCATTTACTCTAAGTCTGGCTTGTAATTAAAAATTTATTATCTATGATTAATAACCTCTCATTTTCCATTCAAAGAGGTTAAGGATATAGATTGATTTTATGCAGGTACTACATATTAATAATTCTTTTAGAGACATAGGAGTTGAAACAACCATATGAAAAACAATGAGCTATGTATCTTTCACCAGTTTTAAGAAAGGGAGGGAAACTCAATTCCCTCCCTAAATATACTTAATTAATCTTATTCCAGCACTTCCCTCAAATATCTTCCGGTATAGGACTCCTTCACTCTTGAAACCTGCTCAGGGGTTCCCTCCGCAACCACATAGCCTCCCTCACTGCCGCCCTCCGGACCCATATCAATAATATAATCGGCGGATTTGATAACGTCCAAATGATGCTCAATTACAATCACAGAGTGCCCCTGCTCCACCAATCGGTTAAGACAAACCAGGAGCTTTGCAATGTCAGATAGATGAAGCCCTGTCGTGGGTTCATCCAGAATATACAAATTATGAGAGCCCCTTTTTATCTTTGCCAGTTCGTAAGCCAGCTTCACCCTCTGTGCCTCCCCTCCTGACAAAGTAGTAGAGCTTTGCCCTAAACAAAGATATCCCAGACCCAGTTCCTGCATTATGGTAAGCTTATGTCTTAAGTAATTATGATTCCCAAAGAATTCAAGTGCCTCTTCCACCGTCATACCAAGTACCTCAGCAATGCTCTTACCTTGATACTTGACCTCCAAGCCTTCCTCTGAGTATCGCATTCCCTTACAGATTGGACATATTGTTTCAATATCGGACATAAACTGCAGATTCGTTACAAGAACTCCGTCACCGGCACAGTGTTCACATCTTGTACCGTTTGCATGTGTCAGGCTAAAATCCAGTGCTTTATATCCCCTCTCTACCGCATCCGGCTGTGAAGCGAACAAATCTCTGATTTTATCAAAGATTCCAATATAGGTTGCCGGGTTGGATTTGCTGTTTCTGCCTATAGGGGTTTGATCAATATTAATTACATTATTTATCAAATCCGAACCAAAAAGAAAATCATGCTTACCTGCTACAATACGTGCGCCTGTCTTATCGATTTTTAACTGTTTATATAAAATCTCATTAATCAGCGAGCTCTTTCCGGAACCTGATACCCCTGTTACACATAGGAATACTCCCAGCGGAATATCCAGATCCACGTCCTTTAAGTTATTCTCCCTGGCCCCTTGTACCGTAAGAAAGAAATCCCCCAGTGCCTTCCTATTACTTGGAACTTCAATCTTTGCTCTACCCGACAAATACTGCCCCGTAGCAGAACTTTCCTCCCTGATAATATCCTCCATGGTACCGCAGGCCACAACATTTCCCCCGTGAATACCGGGTCCTGGCCCAATTTCAACAATATGATCTGCATTTTTTATGGTTTCCAAGTCATGCTCCACCACGATAACCGTATTGCCAATATCCCGAAGCTTCTTCATGGTATCGATTACCTTATCGGAATCTCTTGGATGAAGACCGATACTTGGTTCATCCATCACATAGAGCATGCCCATTAATTCACTGCTGATTTGTGTAGACATCTTGATACGCTGCATCTCACCGCCGGAGATGCTGTCACTGCGTCTGCTCAGACTAATATAATGAAGACCGATATCAATCAAAAGCCTTAATCGGTTAATAATTTCACGAATGATGGTATTTGCCACCTCTTGAATGGTATCTTCAAAGGTCAATCCTGAGAGATAGGAAAGCAGTTCCGGCAATTGCATATGATTTAACTCATCAATATTCTTTCCACCCACGCTTACCTGGAGACGCTGTCTTTTTAGTCTTGCCCCATTACATTCCGGGCAAATTTTTTCAATCATACAATCCTTGATGAACTCTGGCTCAAAAGCCTCCGCAGTTGAACTTCTGCGAATGTACTCCCGGTACCAATGCTCCATTTCATGAACATACCCTTTAAAAACCATCTCTCTTCCTACAATCCAGTTTCGTTTCTTGGCTTCAGGAGGTTGAATCATAAGAATCGGTTCTCCTCCATTGCCATAAAACAATAGATCATGAATCTCGTTGGGCAGCTCATTGAATGGTGTATCCAGGCTAAAATCATATTTTTGGGATAAGCTGTACATCATAACACTTTTATAGCTATCCTTGCTGTTTATATTATATATGGTATTTTTCAGTGCCCCCCGATTTAAGCTTTTATCCGGTGCAACCACTAAGAAACGCGGCTCCACCACATAGGACATTCCTACACCCAAACAGGTATGGCAGGCACTTGCAGGAGAATTAAAAGAAAAGTGAAAGGGTTGCATATCATAGAGAAAAATATGATGCCCCGGGCATCCAAAACCATCATAAAACCCCTTACTTTCCCCTCCGATTATTTCAACCTTTATCATAATATCTTCATCCAGTGCCAGCATGGAGGCTTCGATTGATTTTGCAAGCTGAATATAGCTATCTCTCTTCAGAGTGAAGCGGTCAATGACCAGCTCCATATGATATTCTTTATGCTCTTCCAATTCCTTTTTCTCGGATAGCTTAAATGGCTGGCCGTTAACCAAAAGGTTCTTGAAGCCTTTTTCTCTCAGCTTTTGAAAGGTATAATTGTAATCCTCCCCGTATATTCTATAAACCGGTGCACGAAGTTCTACCACCGTACCCACAGGTAAAGTCGAGATATGCTCTGCTAACTGTGCCGCCGACAATTGCTTTAAAGGATGTCCACATTCCGGACATCTCCCCTCCCCTGCTGTGGCAAAGAGTAACCTCAGATAATCATTGATATCCGTCACTGTTCCGACTGTTGACCTGGGATTGTTATTGCTTTTTTTCTGTTCGATTGCGATCACCGGTGAAAGTCCCCTCACGTAATCCACCTTTGCTTTTTTCAGTTGGCTGATGCGGCTTTTGGCAAAATTAGAGACGGAGTCCAAAAATCTTCTCTGTCCCTCACCGTAGATTACATCAAATGCCAGAGAAGACTTTCCGGAACCGGACACCCCAGTGATAACCGTAAGCTTATCTCTTGGAATCTCCACGGATATATTTTTTAAATTATTCTGTTTTGCTCCTGATATCTCTATTGTAGTGCGAACTGACATCGTTCTTCCTCCCATCCTTTATCTCATAAAATCAATATACTGATAAGCTATTTCATCCACCGCCATCCTGCTTTTGGGGGTAATCTTAATTGTCTGAGATACCTTGGCAATTACCCCTTTGTCTGCAAGATAATCGAAAATACTAATGATAAAAGGGCTGTCCTTATGAAAATATTTTGTTATCATGGTTACCGTCTTCATTTCACCGTCCGACATATAATCAAGGGCTGGTTTTCGAATGATATCCAAATGACTCTCCATATAATGATCCATCCTCTCTATGGCGATCATTATCTCTTCCTCGCTGTAGTGATGAGACATGGCATGATTATAATAAACCGAAATTAATTCCGGGTTGATTTCATAGGCTCTTTTTATTGCTTCTCTTGTAGGCAGTTCCCCGTGTAAGCATAATTCCATGCGGGCAATAATCTCTGCTGCCTTAATTAAATAGAGCTGTGCATAGAGCGGATCTCTTTTTACCTTAATCCACTTTTGACATTTTTCATAAATATGAACCAATTCACAGGCATCGTAAAACACAGTCATTGCAATATCATCCTGACCAATGGTTTTATATTCTTCAAAGTACTCGTAAAGGCTTTCATCGGTACTATAAACAATATGTCCTTTTGAAAAATACGAATGCATAACGGAGCCCCCACTTAAGCTCTCCAAAAATCTCTTAAAGCTGCTTCGAGTGATTAAATATACATTTATTGTAATGTCATCTTCAACAATACAAAAGGATTCCTGCTTTAAAACCTGATCCCTTACCACCAGCGTCATATCGATATCACTTTTCTCCCATACCTGATCATAGGCCAGACTTCCGCTGATAATTACAGCAATCACATTTGGATCGCATTTAATTTTATTAATAAAGCTATTTGCTGCTTCTTGATAGCGTAGTGTTATTTCCTCCTGGTTATACTTCTCCATTTCTACCTCCAAATCAATTATTTATTAGGTAATTACGAAATAAGTGCTGGCATTGTATAATAGATTATCGCATTTCATAACAAATAAATTATTCTTCATACTCATCAGATAGTCAGCTCCATACCAACTCTATTATAGTCTTGATTTTGTCAGTTCCTGCCCTCAATGTTATTACCTATTAGGATTACTTCTACGATGCCTTCCATCTGTTCTTTATCCATTACATCTATTACATTCATTATAGCGATTTTCCTCAAGGATTTTATGACAAAAATTGCTCCATCCCTTTAAAAACAAGACAAAAATTGCGGACTTCTCTTTTGTGCCTTCCATATATTGTTCCTAAAAACTACGCTATGCTATAATATAAGAACATCAGGGTAATTTCTCACTGACAACAGTCACTTATTATAGCTATGTTTCGATTGTCAACAACCGCCACACACAACATACATCAGCGTTCTATAACAACAGTGGCAAGGTAATTGACAATCGAATCACGATTGAATTTTGGGATTATGGGTGGTTTATGGATAATAATTTATTGGAGATTATAAAGAATACTACAGAGTATATGGAAGCTCATTTACTGGAGAATATTAACCTGGATAGTATCTCAGAGAATGTCAATGTTTCCAAATTCCATTTGCTGCGCATATGGAAGGGAGCTACTTCTACCGGATTGATGGAATATGTAAGAAGACGTAGGATTGCATCTTCGCTTAGTGATTTAATCAACGAAAACTATAATATTGAGTACATATCCTGTAAATACTCCTTTGGTAGTGAACGCACCTATAATCGGGTGTTTAAGGAAGAATATAATACAACCCCCTCAAAATGGCGAAAAAATCCCACCCCCCTTAAGATTTTGGATCGGTTCAATGCCGATTTTATCAATCTTGCAGGAGATGGGTTAATTTTCTTTCGTTCGGTGACGGTATTACCCGGCTTTTCTCTTGCCGGAATAGAATATGAGATCGATAGGGAAGATAACCAAAAGAACCAAACTGCTAATCGATATGGGGTGGACTTCTTTTATCATCATCGCCCCCTGGTCATTAACCCTTTATCAAAGGATGTCTATATCGGGTTGACTACCATTTTGAATAGCCACAGCAAAACAACCCTCTATCAGCCCTCCGTGCAGGTCGACCATAACAGCATCCTTGCCCCTAATATGAAAATCAAACATATCAAGGCTCATAAATATGGAGTCTTCACCTATATGGGCTCCCATCGTCCGGAAGAGCTCTCCTCCAAATCCTTGGAATCAATTTGGAATTATGCTAACCATGTTTGGGCTCCTACCATACAGTTTGACTTAAAGGAGAACTTTCATTTTGAATATGTGAATTATGCCAAATGCAATAAGAAATATTGTGAGTGTGATTTATATTATCCTATTGCTGAGCTATAATAATCCATACTTGTTCTTAAGCTCATCTCTAGGCTTCCTACCGAAATTACTCTTTAACACAACTGTCATATTTATGAATAGTAACACAATTAATATTTATGAGATAATTGAATTTATCCCTCTCACCCTTCATATAACATTTTCTTCAATTGATTTTCATAAACCCACTTAGGGCTGTATCGTTGTCTTACCTTTCTTTTTGCCTGAATCACTTGATTCTTGGTCATTGCTTCTACTATGATTTTTCCATGTTCCTCATAATAAGCCTTTTCACTCGGATAATAGCTCTCTTGCGTGCTATACCCAAAGTTTCTGGCATCCCATCTTAAAAAATAGGCTCCTAGCGTATCCCCCAGTTCTTTTAGCGCCGGAACCGCCTCGTTTAACACCAGGAAGTTCCCCATTGCTGCTGCCTCCAAAGCAATTAGCCCGAAGGATTCAGAAGTAGATGGGCAAATAAAAAGATTAGAAAGTGTGAACAAATCTAATATGGAATCTCTCCGTAGCCCCATCGGATATCCATAATCGCTGACAAAAATCAAATGTTCCGGATCTATTCCACAGGATTTTCCCGCCTTCCATATTTCCGCTTTATAATGAACAGAATTGGTATCAAGTGCTGAGAATTCACTAAAAACCACCTTTACAGACAGAGAGCTTACCGTTTCAATTGCACCCGCAAGCATTGCCACCTTCTCAAATTTTTTTCCTTTTGTAAATCTTCCCGGATACACAATTAATATATCGGGAGAGAGCAAATCTACTTTATTATGTAAATCTACCACCTGGTCACTCATATTACCAATTAAGTCCAACGAATTATTCAGTACTCTGCAAGCACTTTGATTCACTTGATATTGTCTGGAGAGGGAGGGCAAGCCGCATTCCGTGGGATAAGCATAAATTGTATTTTTCATTGGCGTATATCTTGCCGAATGAGGCCAGGATACTTGATTGTTCACCTGACTTTCATCCGGCAGGGAATGGGTGACTGCAATAAATCTTAAACGGGGCAGCCTTATTGCCGCATAACGGACCGCCACATTGTGAACCAGATGCCAACCCTGATAATGAATGTCATGCATAATGCAAACATCAATTTCTTTAAGTTTTACAGTCAAATCTTTCCCAATAGCCTCGGCTTCCTCCATAAAATTCTTATGAATATCCATTTCCGGAGAACTATAATCCCTCCAATGAATTTGTTTTCCATTGTATCGATTACATACCTTTACCCATTTTATTCTGGGGTCCAAATAGATCCCCGACTTCTCCTTCTCCGGTAAATCTTCACATACAAAAAGACTTACCTCTTCTCCCCCATCCAGTAGCATCCTAATATGATCCGCCACAACATTGACCAGAGAATAGATGCTGGCTAAGCCGTTGAACATTGTCAGTATTCCAACTTTCATAATATTGACCATGCCTTTCCATTAAGGACATTACAAAATAGAATCCGTTCCATATAATGTCGTCCCGACATTCTTTTCGGATTTTATTTTGTAAGATTCTCATGTTCTTTCTTACTATAAAACTATGCCAAAAGGACTTTCTTTACGATTAATATTTCATTATAACATCTTCTACCACCAAAAATTTCTTCCAAGGTTGTTCAAGAAGCCAAGAGATCTTTCAAAATAGTTTATTTGCATTAAAAAAACACAAAGCAATAGACCTTGTGTAGATAGCAATTACCACAATATAAACAGAACTTTTGCTCCATTAATCATAGTTGATATCTTAATCTATCTATATTCTGATTCGTATTTTCATTTTTTGCGACACATTTCGTCAAAAGATTCATATAATGTGTTAGGGAGTTAACTAATAATCAAAAAAATATTACACATTAAAATATGGCAATTAAATATAGTCTGATAATAGGAGCGAACAATATGGATATATATTCTACTACGAAACCCTTTTCTGACAGCACCCCCTTGGAAGTAATCAAAAAGTATAATTTGATCGTCCAGTCAGAAGCATCACAACAAAAGAGTCATGTGGAAGGTAGAGTTGCTGTTGGTCAAAATGCCAAATTTGAAAGCTTCGGAGTCGGAGCAGCCATCGGTGACCCGCACAATAAGCCAAATCCTCCCTACGGAACTGACCCCACCTTAGTCGTAGGTGGAAACCTTTTCTGGAATCAAGGAAGTAACTACGGTGGAAATACCGTAATGACTCCTTCTGGTAATTATGATGTAAAAAAAGTTACCTATGCGAATGCAAACTCCAATAAACAGCCAATTCGAGTCAACAAATTACCTATTAATTTTGAAGAACTCTTTTTATATTTTAAGAGTGCAGCAAACAAGTGGGCTGATACAGAAAGTGAGCAAGGAACTACAGAAGTGCTAAATTGCTATGGCAATATATATATGATTGGATTAAATAAGGATATCAATATATTTAATATCAGTGTTTCCAGAATCGCTCCACCAAAGAACATTGTTGGTTTTGGTGGAAACTCGCTTCTAGATATATATGGCATAACCATCATTGCTCCTGAAAAATCCACCATACTAATCAATGTATCCGGCAATACTGTCAACTTTGGTAATTATTCTATCACCAGAAGTACTAAAATACCAAGAATTCTTCCCACACCATCAGAACAATCCTGTAAGGAGCTTACTCCGGGAAATATACCAACGGAAGAGGAAAAGAGATTATTATTCTGGAATTTCCATAATGCAAACTCTATTTCAACATCGAAAATGAACTTTCAGGGAACCTTATTTGCGCCCTCTGCAACCGTGTACACACTTGCAGGAAGTATTGAAGGAGGTGTTATTGTGAATAAATATGTACCAAAACTAATTAAGGATAACCATACGGAAGTCCATAACTTTTTATTTAATGGTAATTTACCTAAGAATCAATGTCCGACTACGACCACTCATTGTCCGACTACAACTACCACACATTGTCCGACCACGACCACTCACTGTCCGACCACGACCACTCACTGTCCGACTACGACCACTCACTGTCCGACCACGACCACTC